>NZ_JBWKTO010000002.1:0-819763 GCF_059420365.1 Chryseobacterium sp. GW821-FHT04C04
GCGGGATGGAACATCCCGCCGGGCTTTTTTTGTTCAAGTATAAAAACAAAGCCGGCCGGTTTCAAAGAAACCGGCCGGAAAAAAACACAAATGATGAAAAAATAAAAAATTATATTTTTATATGCTGTGAAGCATTATTGATTCAAAACAGTACCATTAGCACCTAGACCTCCTGTTGTAACAGACATGATCTTGCTTCCTGTAGTTGCTGAATACACTACCATTTCACTATTTTCTGTAAACTTTTTAACATCTGATGCAAAGATTCTTCCATCAATAACGTTAAATCCATAAAGAGTATAATACTGACCACCATCAGCAGCTGTTAATAATGGAGCTGTAGGAACGGTTGGAGCAGCTAAGCTCGTTGTATACACTTTATTGGCTGAGCTGAAATAAATTTTATCGTTATCAATCTGAAGATTTGTAGCGTTTGGAATTCCTGTCAGTGTAATTACTGGAGTCATTGTTCCTGTACTTGTAATCTTATAGATATAAGAATCTGCAGCCGTTGAAGAAATTGTGTACACATTAGAGTTATATGAAACGGTGTTATTAACACTACCATTCGGAACCGCAATTTCAGTTTTAGCATCATTAGAGGTATTGATATAAGTAATCTTATTTCCAAACCCAGATGAAGCATTCTGTATGAAAACATTTCCTCCTGCTTCTACTGCTTTATCAGAAACTTCAGTCATGTTGATTTTACTTACAAATGAAAGGTCAGAAATTTTATATTTCGTTACACTTTTAGTATTTGCAGTGAAATTCGTGTTGGAAACATAAATAAATCCATTAGCAAAAGTAATCCCTCTTGGGTTATCAATCTGATCCGTAATTACTCCTACTCTTTTAAATGTATAACGGTCAACAACAACAATTTTGTTAGAGTTATTGATTACAAGATAAGCCTTATTTCCATTAAGACCGATGGTCTGAAGTACGTCACCCAAAATATCTTTATTGTTGTTATAGCCATATACATCGTCTTGCTTTAAGCTTAAATCTCTTGTCAGAAAGGTTACTTTAGCCCCCTGGCTGTTGAAGTTCCCTTCATTAGAGATAAAATATCCGTTCTGATATGTGATCGGGGACATTTCAAACTCTGCAGAATCACTTGAACATGAAGAAATGTTAAACAATAACACTACTGCAAATAATACAGTTAAAAGTTTAGTTATTTTCATATTTACTCAATTTTAATTTTTTAAAAATTTATTGCGGCATACACACTATAGTTTCTTTTGGGTAAAGGATAAAAAGAAGCTGTTTTATAGTAGGTATCCGTTAGATTATTCACTTTGAACCCTAAGGTATATTTTTTTGCTAAGGTTGCAGAAACACCCATATTCAAAAGAAAATAAGGATCAATAGCATCTGATCTCTTTTCATCACTTGTCGTATAGGTAACACCATTCAGCAGTCCCTGTGCGAAAAACTTAAAGAAGCGATATTCATAATCTATATTGGCAGTTCCTCTGTGCATAGGAACATAAGGTCTCTGCATATTCGTTTCTTTATCGATAGATCTTGCATAATAATATCCTGCATTGGCTCGGATCTTATGACTGCCCAATTGTTTACTGAAAGACAGCTGAGATTCTAATCCGTAAGATTCAGATTTATTGACATTGAATGCCTGCCAATATCCCAATGCTGTAGGCAGCCATACAATAAGATCGGTCACATTCATATAATAAGGAGACAAAGTAAGCCTGAAATCTCCCGCTTTGAACTCATTCGTCATATCCACCTGAGTAGATGTTTCCGGCCTCAGATCTTTGTTTCCTCCTGGTTCATAATAAATGTCATTAAATGAAGGATATCTGAAATTCTTTGATACATTAATGCTCACATCATACCATTTTGCGGCGCTCCATTTTCCGGAGAATGAATACAAAAACGGTGAATTTACATCTTCCACGAAGTCTTTCTTAAATCCACCCTCAAAACGAAGGTCTTTTGTTGCAAAATACCTCAACAATCCAGAAACAGAACCAATATTTCTACTGACGCTGGATATTCCGCTCTGGTACCCTTCTCCTTTATTGAGCTGAAATTCCCCAATAAGGTTAAAATTCCACTTTGAATTCAGAAAATAATTGAAATCATTTTTAAAGATATAATTTTTACCTGTTCCGCCACTGGATTTAGGAAGATTTAACGACCCAAAATACTGAAAATTCTCTTCGGTATAAGCCGCTTTCAAGGAGTTACTGAATTTTGTTTTGTTCCAATCCCAGGAAAGAAGACTTCTTACACTCTGAGTTTTATATTTCGTTTTGGTTCCCGTTTCTTCATACACAGGAAAATGCTGTGAAGAATCAAAAAACTGGCTCTGCCACGAAATTTTATGATCATTCGCTATTTTATAGGATGCTCCTACATTGAATGTCGTATTGTAATAACTTCCGTTTCTGTTGATATAATTCAGATCACTTACCTTATAATCATTTTCGCTTACAGAATAATTTCCGGAAGCTTTAAAGCTGAACTTATCATTGCTGTAAGATCCTTTTACAAAATTATTATAGGTATTAAAAGAAGCTACTTCAGAAAATAATGAACCATGGAGACCTTTATTAAAATCGAGGGTATTATTCAGGTGGATACTTCCCCCGATCGCGCCGCTTCCATACACTACACTTCCACCGCCGGCTTTTATACCAATCTGGTCATATCCGAACAAAGCAATATTATTGATATCCCCCTGTCCTAAAAAATTGGAGTTGATATTAATTCCGTTCCATACAAAAGCCGTCTGCTGAGCAGTAGTTCCTCTGAAAGACGGTGAAGAAACAGCACCACGTCCATTTTCTTTGATATAAACCTGTGACTGAAATCTCAGGAGTTCTGAAAGGTTACTGGAGTTTTTCTCTGCCTCTTCTGCCGAAATTGTTTTTACGGGATGAAAAAGTTTCACCCTATTCATCTGGTTGTCGAAGACATAAATAGTGTCAATGGTCTTCTCTTGTCCAAAAAGAAAACAGCCATAAGATGAAAAAAGCAGTACTAAAGATCTTTTTATATCCATACTTTTTTACTTTTCCTCCGAAAGCAATATGTTTTTTTTTATTATAATGTTGGCAGGTCTCCTGACTTTCGCATTCTGCTCCTTCCCGTTTTTAGGCAGTGGTTTTTTGCAGAAACTTTTGTTGCGATTTACAGTTGCGGGGACAGTCCGGGGGTTACACCCGATTCCCTTTTCATTCCAATATACTGGAAACCAAATTTCTTGCAAAGATAGCTTTTTATATGTATCCGCCAAAAAGTGAGATTGGCGTGTGGCAGATTAAAAATTTGAAGAAATAATTCACAAAAAAAAGCTGCTTTCAATCGAAAGCAGCCATATATCATAGAATAATTGTATTCAATTTATCTACCAATAACTTCCGTAATCGGGTTTCCTACATTTCCACTTGGGAACTGAATTTTCAATAAAGAAGATACTGTAGGAGCAATATCTGTCATGTGATACGCCTTGTTGCTTTCTCCCTGCTTCACACCCCATCCCATAAAGATCAACGGAATATGAGAATCATAAGAATTCCATACGCTGTGAGTAGTTCCTGTTTTAGAATACGGAGGAAGCATAGAATCGTGAGAAATTAACTGGATATCTCCACTTCTCTGCCTGTTGATTCCGTTGATAATTCTTTGTTTGATCGGCTCCGGAATACTTGACTCCTGAACTTTATCTACTGAAACAGCATATAAAACGGTAGGATCTTTCTCCAGTTCTTTTACTGCAAAGTTTCTCACATCATCCAATTCAAGCCTGCTGTCTGCCAATACTTTTCTGTCAAAATAAATCTGATAGTTATCGATCGCATTAATCAGCTTATCTGCACCAAATTTATCTTTCAGTTTTTGGTTCAGGTTCTTTTCTGCATCTTCACCGAAGAAACCTGTCGTGATTTTATGTTCTTTAAGAAATCCTACGGAATGTGCTCCACCGTGGTCAGCAGAAAGGAAAACTGTATATTCTCCTTTTCCTACTTTTGAATCCAGATATTTGAAGAATTCTGCTAAGTCCTGGTCTAATCTGATATAAACATCTTCCACTTCAATAGAATTCGGACCAAATTTATGTCCTGCATAATCTGTAGAAGCAAGGTTAATTGCTAAAAAGTCTGTAATATTATCTCCACCCAGTTTTTCACCTTCTACAGAAGCTTCTGCCAGTTTCAATGTCAGTGTATTTCCGAAAGGTGTATAACGGATATTATCTTTTTTCTTCTGATAATCCTGCGCTAAATTGCTGTAAGGGAAAGTAGGTGTTTTTGAGCTTCCCAATAGACCTTCCCAAGGAGAATTGTCGGGTGCACTTTCTGTATATTCGTTGATTGGAAGTAAGGTATTCCAACCATTGGCTACTAATTTTTCAGGAAGATTCTGAGAGTTGAATGATTTTACCCATTGAGGAAGATCATTCATATACCATGTACTTGTGATGAAATTTCCTGTGCTGTCATCAAACCAGAAAGCTCCGTTTGGTGTGTGTCCTGCAGGAAGAATAGAAGCTCTGTCTTTCAAAGAAACTCCAATTACTTTTCCCTGGAAATTGGTAGCCAGCCTCAATTCATCAGTTACTGTGGTCGACCAAAGGTTTTTAGGAGAGTGGCTCCCGATTTTTGTATTGGTAGTTCCTACGGGCTGAACGCTTTCATCCGCAGTACAGTACACTCCTTTTCCCGTTTCTTTATCTGTCCAGTCGTTTCCTGCAATCCCGTGAATAGCCGGAACCGATCCTGTATAGATACATGTATGTCCCAAAGCTGTAATGGTAGGTACATAAGGAATATGTACGTTATTCAAAGAATATCCTGTATTCAAAAGTCTTTTGAAACCATCATTTCCATACTTACCATAAAAACGGTATAAATAGTCCCAACGCATCTGATCTACGACCAGACCTACGACTAATTTGGGTCTCTCAAGTTGGGTATTTCTGTTCTTCTGCGCATTGATTGTAACTACGGACAAAAAAGTAGCTGCCGCAATTGAAATGTTCCTAAGCATCCAAGTAAATTTTTATTGACAACAAATTTAAGGGTTTTGAAAGTTTTGGAGTGTGAAATTTTATTTAATTTTGATTATTGTACAATTCATCAATAAACCCTCTATGATTCTAGGCGTATACTGGTATTTCAAATTTCCGGATCATTTATATGATTTTAAGTTTTTCAAATTTTATCCGGGATATGGTGGGCATGCTGATAATCCCGCCGAGCTGGCAGCAAGAGTACAGGTTGAAAATACAGATGATTTCATCCGAAAACTGGAAGAACTGAAAACAGATTTCAAAGAAACCTATTTACATGTAAACATCGATGAAAATCAGCTGATCATCAATATCGGAGACCATCTGCTTTTTGATTTTCATTTTCAGTTTGCCCTAGAAATTGAAGAATTGCTGTTCTGTGGAAATGCTGTATTATTAGATTCCAGTGCTCCTTTTACTATTCAATCCAACAAAACTTATGCACCGGACAGAGAAGGATTCAAAGATATTGAACATCGTTTCATTCAAATGGTGGGTTCAGGTTTTAAAAAGTACAATGCTGAAAATTTTTCAATTAGAATCGATTGTAACATGCCTTTACAGGATAAAAGAAGCTTTATTAATGACTTAACACAGCTATGTCATGAAGAAAACCTCAATGTATTCTACTATACTGATTTCGATTTTGAAAATCATTGCAACCTGATGCTCTTTTTCACCAATGGCAGACAGAAGAAAGAAAGTATTCAAAAGGTGGATATTAATTCTTTTGGAAGTAAAGTACGGCAGCTTGCCCAGAAATACCCTCTTCATTTCGGTCATTTTGGAAGTTTCAAAGAGTATCCTTTACAGGGTCCTCATATAGAGCTGATGGTAGATGAAGAATACATTATAAATAAAAAATAAAACCATTTTAATTCAAAAATATGATCAAATTCAAATATGTCATTCTTTATGTTGAAAATGTAGAACAGTCCATGAGTTTTTATAAAAATACTTTTGGTACTGAAATAAAATTCGTCACTCCGGAAAAAGACTATGGAGAATTATTTACTGGAGAAACCAGTCTTTCATTTGCTTCCGTCAGCCTTGCAAGTTCTAATATCAAAAAAAGCTTTTTAACCTCAAAAGCTGAAGACAAACCTTTTGGAATGGAACTGGGATTTGTAACTGATGATGTAGAATCATTAGTTGAAAAAGCAATAGAAAATGGAGCCATTCTTTATGAAGATATTGCAGTAAAACCATGGGGACAAAAAACAGCTTATATCAAAGATCCGGACAATTATCTGATAGAAATATGTACTGAAATTCAATAAGCTTAAAAATACTTGATGTGGAAATAAGAAAATTACAACAATTAGCTTCTAATCAAAGCTTAGACTGGGGATATAATGGCTATACAACAGACAGAATATATTCAGTTTCTTCCATTGAATTTGGAGGTTCTTTTGAATTTAGCTTAAAAGAAAAGTCTTTACCCTATACCAAAATCTGGGAAACCACTTCTGAAGACCTTGAAGAACTGAATATCATCATTGAAAAAGGAAATTCTTTTGGAGCTTTTATAAATGAAGAACTGGCAGGCTGGATCATCTGTGAACATAGAACATGGAACAACAGTTTTTATATAGAAAACATTCTGATCGACGAGAAACAAAGACGGCAAGGAATAGGCATTATGCTGATTAAAAATGCCATCAAAGAAGCCCGGAAATTAAACTGCAGAGTTATTGAACTCGAAACACAGAATACCAATTACCCTGCTATCCAGTTTTACAGAAGAATGGGATTCAATATTACAGGGCTGAATACAAGACTATACAATAATACTGAGGAAATTGCTCTTTTTATGACCTTAGATGTGTAATAAATACATGATAAAAATGGTATTATGATAAAATCTTTTACTCCTTGTTAATTAAAACACTTGTAGGTGTGCTAATTTTTCTATACATTAGTAATCAACAAATTAAAACATGATTACTATGAAAAATGTAAAAAAATTAAAGAGAAGCCAGCTTGTTCTGATCAGTGGTGGTGACACTCCCTATGCAATATGTGATATGGATGGTAATTGCCCGCCAACTATAGGTTCTTACTATTGCAGCGATGGTACCTGTTACAGAGTTTCCGGAGGCGGTGGTGGCAACCCTGGATGCAACGAACCAATGCGTCTTTGCCAGGAATGGGAAACTGGATGCGGATGCGTTTATATGTAAAATATTTTGTTAGATAAAATCTTGTGGGGGGCGGTTTTTACCGCTCTTTTTTATAGCCTGTTTCAAAGGAATTTTGAAATAAATAATTTAAAACAGGTAATCGTTAACGATTACCTGTTTTATTTTGTCGACATCAACAGATTCCCCTTCCAAAATAATACTAATATTTTATCACAATTTTTCCTGTTGCACCCTTTTCCAGATGAGAAAAAGCAGATTTTGTATCTTCAAATGGATATACACGATCAATGACAGGGTGTATTTCATGCGCTGCTAAAGCTTCATTCATATGGGTAAACATTTCTTTAGAACCCACTTCTATTCCCTGCAGTCTGATTTGTCTGGACATAATCTTTACAGTATTCAGTTCAGCACTTAATCCACCAATCAAACCAATAACAGAGATGGTTCCATCAAGGGCAATTACATTCATGGATCTGTTGATATTACTGCCTCCAACCACTTCTACAATATGGTTTACCCCTCTTCCACTGGTGATATCCATAACGTTTCTTTCCCACTCGGGAATTTGACGGTAATTAATAAGGTGATTAATTCCCATCTTTTTACCTAACTCCAGTTTCTCATCACTGCTTGATAATAAGATCACTTCAGCACCAGCCATCAATGCAAATTGAGCAGAAAATAAAGAAACACCTCCTGTCCCCTGAATGAGTACTGTAGTACCAGGTTTAATATCTCCTTTCTCCATTACGCCATGCCAAGCTGTCAATCCCGCACAAGGTAAAGTTGCAGCTTCCTCATCGCTTAAAAAATCCGGGACCTTAATGACTTCATTTTCATCAAATACAGCGTACTCCTGCAGCAAACCATCTGTTTTTGCACCGCCAAGAGAACCACCTGTCTTTTCATCAGTCAGATTTCCATCTATCCATTTGGGTAAAAATAATCCGGCAACACGGTCATTTACGGCTAAAGTTGTGACTGCACTTCCTTTTTCGACAATAATCCCCACTCCATCAGAGACTGGCACCCTTCCTACCGGAGGTTTCCAGGAAGAATAACCTGTTACCACCATCAAATCTCTGTAGTTAAGAGAATTCGCTTTCATTTTTACTAATACTTCATTGGGTAAAAGTTTTGGATAGGATTTATCAACCAGTTCAAGAGAAGATATACTGTACTCTTTATTTACCTGATATGCTTTCATTTTACTTATTTTAAAATTGTTACACTATAGAAAAAACCGTAATTTTATAATACAAATGTATGCTGAAAAAGTCACAAAGAATAACCTATAGCTCATTGTGAGCTACTAATAAATAAATGAGTATGAGTAAAAAGAAGCTGAGTTCTACCAATACAATCAATGAGCATTACCTGGACGACAGATGTACCCTGAACAAAGTACTAAAGATTATTGGTAAGCGATGGGTAGCAGAAGTTTTATTACTGATTACCCATGATGTCTCTCGTTTCTCTCAATTGAAAGAAACTTTGACAGGAATCTCAGACAATGTATTATCTTCAGTACTCAATGAATTGGTTAAATCAAATCTGATCACCAAGAAAATATTCAATGAGGTTCCTCTAAAAGTTGAATATCACATTACACCCAGCGGATCAGAATTGACAAAGGTGATGCACCAGCTCTGCAGTTGGGGGAAACAGAATATTCCTTATGAAGTTAGAATTCTTCCGGGATCAATGAAATAGTGAAGATGACCATCATGACTTTAAGATGGGATAAGACAAAAGGAAGATTTTTTTTATTTTAGTAATAAACAGCCCTTTACAATTGTTATGAATATATGAAAACAATCTCTTTCCTCCTCTTCTTTTTCGTTTCCTTGACTATTGTTTCAGCTCAGAATCATTCTTCTGAAGGCTTTTATGAAACCTCTGATCATGTCAAAATCAAATATAAAATCTCCGGAAAAGGAGAAACCTGCTTTTATATTCCCGGAGGTCCCGGCCAGGGATATCCGTCGTTTGAACTGATGGGTGGAAATAGTCTGGAAAAAAACATGCAGATGGTTTATATGGATCAACGGGGTTCCGGGGAATCCGGCACTTCGGAAAACTATCATCTCGATAAAATGGTTCAGGACATTGAGGAACTGAGACAGCATCTCAAATTGAAAAAAATCTTTCTGCTGGCACATTCCTTTGGGGGAATCATTGCAGTCAGTTATGCAAAAAAGTATCCCCAGCATACCAAAGGACTTATCCTTGCCAATGTCACGCTCCATTTCCTGAATGATGAATCTGTCAAAGAACAGATTGAATACGGCAACAGCCTCTTACAAGCAAAAAACAGAGCGGTTCCTAAAGACAGTCTTTCTTCTGAACTTTCAAAAATCAGCAGTGCATTAAGAAAGAAAAGAATAGGATATAAATTCCTGACCGAAGATATCGAAACCATAAAACAATCGGATAAGATTGATTCTCTTCATCCCCGCATTATCGACTTCGGAATGGCGGTAATCTCAAAACCCAAAGATTTCCCGG
Source organism: Chryseobacterium sp. GW821-FHT04C04 (assembly GCF_059420365.1). Classification (NCBI taxonomy): domain Bacteria; kingdom Pseudomonadati; phylum Bacteroidota; class Flavobacteriia; order Flavobacteriales; family Weeksellaceae; genus Chryseobacterium; species Chryseobacterium sp. GW821-FHT04C04. The sequence goes on from NZ_JBWKTO010000002.1 coordinate 9,703, forward strand.
AATACTATGCCGATTATGCCCCTACCACAAAAGATATTCATGTCCCTGTACTTATCATCACGGGAAAGAAGGATAAGGCAGTCGGAACCCAGCATTATAAAACCTTTCAGTTTCCCAATCAGAAAGTAGTTTCCATTGATGGCGGACATCTTTTGTATTATGAGAAAAATAAAGACTTTGTGAAGGCTGTCACCCATTTCGTGGATACAACCAAGTGATATTGCATTGACAATTTTATTATACTACGTTTTGGCGCGGCCTCCGGCCGCGCCAAAACCCTTACTACCCCTTACCAAAGCCTCTCTTGCTACTTCATAAACGGCATCTAACCGGTTCATAAAGACCTCCCCCCATTATCACAAGCCCCTGTAGCCTGTTCCGCAACGGGCTATACCCCGTTCAAAACACCCTCCAACCCCTTCATTAACTGCCTTTAGCCCGTTCTATAAGTCCCTGTCACCACTTATCATAGGGGCTATCACCCCTTCCGAACTACCTGTACCCCCTTACACAACCGGGTATCCCCCTTACCCAAGGGGGTAGCGGGACTTACTAAAGGGGGTAGACCGTTCTGAAAATGGCACAAATAGTCTTTTTAATAATGAATGGTCAATTATGGTTTCCCATAATCATGGAATTCTAAGAATTTTTAGTTTTGAACAGTCATAAAACGATAATCATGAAAATAAAATTCAATATACTTCTGTCTGCTATAACATTAATAGCTTTGAATTGTACTAATAATAAAAAAGATCCAGACTCAATATCAAGTCCTGTTGATAGTCTTGCTATGATATCTGATGGAAAGGAAGAAATCAATACTATTAAATCAACAGAAAAATTAAAACCTGATAATAGTAAAATAAAAAAAATCGACAGTAAAAAGGATGCAAGAAATGATGGCAATTTTAATCAAATGACTCTTTTTGTAGTCAATAATAGTATTAGTCTTGATCAATTAAAAGCCTATTGTTCGAATGCTAAGTCTAATTATACTGAAGGATATTTCCAAATTTTAGTGTTTTTTAAAAACCCAAATAATGTAAGATTTCCAAACAATCCTTTAACAGGACTTTATATGGAAGAAGAAGATTTGAAAAATATAAAAGCCGTTTACATCATCAACAATATAAACGGCTATAGTAAATTAGATTATTACAAAAAAAACAGTTGGGAAAGCATAGCTAAAACAGTCGTAATTAATTGATATAATTTACTTTACTAGAAAAAAAGAGGATTAACTTTATTATATTTTAATAAACAATACATACTGAGTTATTTTAAACCTCAACTTAAAAAATCAAATAATTATTCTTACCCTCTTCATTTTTCTTAATGGTTTAAAATTATAAAAAACTTCAAAAAACAAAACAGGCTGTTTCAAATTGAAACAGCCTGTTTTTATCTATTGTAGTACCTGCTTAAAAGCCGGTCAATTATTAGAATTTAAGATCTCCATTCACCTCTCTTACTGCGTTTGCAGCTTCAGCGAACTTCAATTGCTCTTCAGCAGTCAATGTTACGTTTACGATTGATTCTACTCCGTTTGCTCCGATGATAGCAGGAACTCCTAAGCAGATATCGTTTTGTCCGTATTCTCCTTCAAGCATTAAAGAACAAGGGATCATTTTCTTTTGGTCGCATGCAATCGCCTGAACCATTACAGAAACAGCTGCACCTGGAGCATACCAAGCTGAAGTTCCTAATAATTTGGTAAGAGTAGCTCCTCCTACCTTAGTTTCTTCGATTACATATTTTTGTTGCTCTTCATCTAGGAATTCAGTTACAGGAACACCATTTCTTGTCGCTTTGCTCAATAGAGGAAGCATACCTGTATCACTGTGAGCTGCGATTACCATTCCGTTTACATCAGAAATTGGAGCTTCTAATGCTTCAGCCAATCTGTACTGGAATCTTGCAGAGTCTAATGCGCCACCCATTCCGATGATTTTGTGCTTAGGAAGACCTGAAGTTTTGTGTACCAAATAAGCCATAGTATCCATTGGGTTAGACACTACGATGATGATTACTTCCGGAGATTGTTTTACTAAGTTTTCAGTAACTTCTTTAACGATACCAGCGTTGATACCGATCAATTCTTCTCTTGTCATTCCAGGTTTTCTTGGAATCCCTGAAGTGATTACTGCTACATGAGAACCTGCAGTTTTACTGTAATCTCCTGTTGTGCCCGTAATTTTTGTATCAAATCCGTTAAGAGATGCTGTCTGCATCAAATCCATTGCTTTTCCTTCAGCAAACCCTTCTTTAATGTCTACCAAAACTACTTCTGAACAGAAGTTCTTCATTGCGATGTATTCTGCACAGCTTGCTCCTACAGCGCCTGCACCTACTACAGTTACTTTCATATTGTTACTTTTTAAAAATTATTTTTTGTTAGTTAAGTTTAAATTTGAAACTCCCCAAATTTAACAATTCCTGAAAAAATGCGCAATCTTTCAGGAATTTAATTAGAATTAAAATAAATTAGTTGACGTTCAGTAAAAACGTATAGAGTTTTTTCGCCCCGGAAAGCACGTCGTTGTAGTTTTCTTCAGCGACTTCGGTATCCAGAACTTCTTTAAAATTCTTCCACATAGGTCCCGTATTCTCCTGATAACATCCGAAAAAATTGAAAGTAACCTCATCAAAACCTTCTGTTTTGGAAAGCTGCTTGGCAATAACGTTCCCTCCCAGCGTAGAACCTTCAATCACGTACATCGCTCCCAGTGCTTCATGCTCATTCTCAAATTCAAGATCGTGAGACTCCATCTGGTTTTCCAGAGAAAGACTTTTAAGATCTTTTTCAATAAGAGAAAGCTTCTTTCTAGCATCAAGCTGAAGTTTTTCTGAATACTTATCAGAAAGGCTGCTGAATATTTTATCTTCACTGTGAAGAAGCATCAGATAATTCGTGTGAATAATCTTTTTATAATCCTCTAAAGTGAAGGTTTTATTAAAAATCTTTTCAGAATTAAAAAGTTTTTCTGCCGCATCGTGATAATCTGCTGTATTCTGTTTAAGATATTCTGATACCATACATAACGTTTTAAAAGTTTCTCAAATGTAAGGCTTTTTAAACGTTAAAATAAAGGAAGTTCCCTCTTTATTGCTCTCAAAATCTACATTCCCCCCTATTCTTTTCATAATACGGTGCACAATAGACAACCCTACTCCATTTCCTTTGAATTTCTTGGCATTATCCATCCTGTTGAAGATTTTAAACATTTTATGCTTCTCTTCTTCAGGAATACCAATTCCATTATCAGAAATCCTATAGATAATAGTCTGCCCGTTTTCCGTTCCTTCAATTTCTACTTTCGGATGATCCTGATGGGAAGAATATTTCACGGCATTATTGATAATATTGAGAAATACCTGATGAAGCATGGTTTTATCAGCCAAGACATCCGGACATTCTTTAATAATAACTTCGCTCGCTGCGCTGCCATACGTCATCTTTGCATTTTCAGAAATTTTATAGATCGTAGGAGCTGTTTTCAGACTTTCAAGCTGAACTTCACTGTGCTTGGCGCGGCTCAGCTGTAATACATCCTGCATCATTTCAGCCATATTATCAATCTCCTCGATAATTGTATTGATCTTGGTTTTGCTCTTTTCAGCATCAGCCATTAGATTTCCCAACAGCATCTGGGCATTCAGCTTCATGACCGTCAATGGAGTTCCTAAATCATGAGAAATAGTATAAGAAAAACTGTCAAGCTCTTCATTCACTTTTTTAAGCTCATCATTAAGACCTTTGATCGCATTATAGTTTTTGTGGGATGTTTCTAAAATCAAATCCCTTACAGCATGCACTGCACTTATATTTCGTGAATTCCATCTTGTGGAATACCCTTTAATATTCTCTGTGAAGATACGGAAAGACGTTCTTGGTGATATCATCTGTTTTTCCTCTCCGTTTTGAGAAAAAACAGCTACTCTTTTTTGAGGATTACCAGCCCAGTTGATATGCTCATTAAACTCCTTACGGAACCAGATCAGCATCTCATTTTTATCCCTTTCAATGAAATAAATAACCACTCCGGCTGCATTTTCAGACAGCTGAAGTTCTTCACCGTAATCTTTAAGGAAACTTCTGCTTACATAGATACGGTCATTTGTATTTGCCAATCCCCATTGTGCAATCTTTGCAATACTTTTGAGATCCGGAGTACTTCCGGCTGTTACAATACTTCCATCCGAAATAATGGCCAGCCCATCGGCTTCCGGTAGGTTTTGAATCTCTGTTTTACTTTCAATAAGAGAGTCAAAAAGATGATTGTGTTTTAAAAATTTTGTTTTCAGCTGAGATATTTTTTCATTCAGCTCCAGACGGTAGTTGAGTTCACGTTTGGACTTAAAAGAAGAATAGGCATTCGCGGCTAAAGCCGTAAAAATACCCGCCTGTACCCTGTCCTCAAGATCAATATGCTTAGGTTCGACATTCTGACAGGTAACCAATCCCCAGAGATGATCATCAATAATAATGGATACACTGAAACTGGAAGCTACACCAGAGTTTTTAAGATACTGCCCATGAACAGGCGACATCCCTCTGGATGCAGAAAAAGTAAGATCTATATTTTCAGGGTTCTTGCTTAGAATGGGAACCATATCAGCATACACATTGCTGAAGATTCTTTTTCTTTTTTTAAGATAAAGATCCCTTGCCTGTTTCGGAATATCAGATTCCGGGTAATGAAGTCCCAGAAAGCTTTCCATATTTTTATTCTTCTTCTCGGCAATGACCTTTCCGGAACCATCCATCATGAATTTATAAACCATCATCCGGTCATAATTCACCACCTTTGAAAGGGTCTCCAAAAGATGATCCCAAAGCTCTTTTTCATTATCGATGATGTAAAAATTATCATACTTATTTGAAATCCGCTTATTGGGGTTAATCAGAACCTCCTCAAATTCTAGGAAAATATAAAGATCACTCCTGAAAACAGAAAAGTGATATTCTTTATCATTAATAAAAATCTTGTCAAAGTAGGTTTCATTTTTTCGCCTCGTAAACCTGTCCAGTGAAGTATAGATCTCTGAATCAATAATGCTATGAAAACTATGGGGAAAGTCCGTAATCTTTCTCCCGAATAGCTCATCTGAACTCTCGATTGTAAATATATCCGAAATATTCCTGCTAAAAAAAGTAATGGTACGGGACTCCGCATCAATGCCAATCAAATAACCAAAACTTTGAATAGAACCCGGAATATGGATAGGTTCTTCATGGCATTCTATAAAATTCATATATCTCTTCAGTCTATTAACCAAATATAACATTTTTTCTTAACAGCATTCTCTTTTGTGGTACTTAATTTTAAGAGCCCTTCAGCCTGCATCCATCGAATATTTTATTAGAAATAAAGGTTGAAAAATACATTGAAGTATTCTCCATTTTAACCTCATTTTTATATGATATCACTAAAAGATACGAAAAAAAATCCAATTAGAATACTTTACTACCATTAACCATGATTCATGACATGAATTACGGATTATTAACTGCAAATATTATGTTATTTAAACAAATTTCTCTAAATTTATGTCACCAAATAATGAATACAGCCACAATACTTTGAATTATTCACAATAAATTCAAAGTAAAATTTAAATTCAAATAATACTATTATGAAAAAGTTCCCATTAATTTTATTTTCTCTAGTCCTTTCTATAGGATTATGGAATCCATCAGAAGCCTGCACAAGGGTGGTTTACAAAGGCCCTCAGAATACCGTTATCACAGCCAGATCTATGGACTGGCGCGATGAAATCCCGGCCAACCTTTGGGTTTTCCCAAAAGGAGCTGACCGTAACGGACAGGTAGGCTCTAAATCTGTAAAATGGACTTCTAAATACGGAAGCCTCATCAGTTCTTCCTGGGACATTGCTTCAGCCGATGGGATGAACGAAAAAGGATTGGTTGCCAACATGCTTTGGCTGGGAGAATCCCAGTATCCGAAATTTGATGGAAAAGGAAGTAAAAAAGGAATTGCCATTTCATTATGGGCACAATATTATCTTGATAATTTTGCTACAGTAAAAGAAGCTGTAGAATTTTCACGAAAAGAACCGTTTGTCATTGTAAGTGATTATATTCCGGGAACAGAGAAGTTTACAACAGTTCATCTTTCCATTTCGGACGCTTCAGGAGACAATGCGGTATTTGAATATATTGACGGAAAACTGGTAATTCATCATGATCCCTCTTATACAGTAATGACCAATTCTCCTGTTTTTGAAGAACAGCTTGCCCTTAACAATTACTGGAAAGGGATTCCGGGAACGGTGATGCTTCCGGGAACCAACCGTGCTGCAGACCGCTTCGTAAGAGCATCTTACTATATCAATGCAATACCACAGACTGCCGATACCCGTACAGCGGTGGCGAGTGTTTTCAGTGTCATCAGAAACTGCTCGGTCCCTTATGGAATCACTTCTGAAACGGAGCCTAATATTTCATCAACGAGATGGCGCTCTGTATCAGATCAGAAAAACCTGGTGTATTATTTTGAAACCGTTTTCACTCCAAACACGTTCTGGGTAGATCTTAAAGACTTTGATCTGAGCCCTAAAGGAAAAGTGATGAAACTGGATTTGAGTAATAACAACACCTATAATGGTAAATCCAATGCGAATTTTAAAGAATCTGCACCGTTCACATTCTTAGGATTAAAATAAATATTTCACCACAAAGACGCTTACGCTAAGTAAAATAATCTGTTTTCAGCAGAGGAAAGGACGTAAGTATGCCACACGATGATTGAATGGGTGATCATTCTCTTTCTCCGGAAGGAGTGTCAAGTCAAAGATTTGATGGGTGGTTTAAAATACGTTCAAATTCATTTACAGTAAGAAACTAGTGGTAACATAAAGTTCCACAATAAAAAAACAAAAAAGATATGGCCTTTTTTTCGATTAAAAAGAAAAGCCTGATCCTGTGCATGCTGGCCTGCGGGTTATCAGCTTATGCACAAAATCAGGATTCTCTGAAGACCACACCTCCTCCACAGGAAGAAGACAATGTAAAATATCCGGTACTGCAGATCAAAGGCCTTTTTCAGGCGCGTTATCTGGTAGGGATGTCCAAGGATGTTGATGTAAACGGACTTCATCATACCGATGGCTCCGGAACTGATAATAATTTCATGCTCAAATACATGAGAGTTCAGGTTCGGGCGCAAATCAGTAAACGTACAGAAGTTGTTGTCTTGGCCAACCTTGCCGATTTTAAAAATGATCCTAAAAGCAGAGTTCTTGAAAATGCTTATCTGAAGTACACTTTCAACCCCAAATTAGCCATTACAGTAGGACAGTTCAGACCCTGGTTCGGTATTGAAGAAACTTACCCTATTGACATTATTAAATCCTTAGACTGGTCCAATCAGTATACAGAATTTGGGAAGCTGGGCTGGACAAGTTTCCAGATCGGGATGTCTGCCACAGGACAGCTTCAACTTGGAGAAATACCCTTCCAATATGCAGTTTCCATCGTTAATGGAAACGGAAAGAACCAGATCAATGATAACGACAACGGAAAACAGTATTCGACCCGTTTGGTTTTCGGAATCTCAAAAAAATACCATTTCAATGTAGGTCTGAATGGAGGTACCGGGGAAGTTTTCAGCAAAAAGGTATATGCTCTGGGAATAGATCTGAGCTCACTGATTCAGTTCGATCCAAAATGGAGTCTGGATATGCAGCTGGAAGCCAAACAAGCCACCAACCACGTTTTATACAATTCCATTGCCCCGGAATTACGTCCGGATAATCCGGATCAGTACCTGATACGCGGAGCCTATTTCCTTCCCAATTTAAGATATGAGATCAACCATAGAAATCTCAGTGCTTTTGAATTATCCTGCCGATACGAATATCTTGACACCAATTTCAGACTGGCTTCTAACCCAAGACAGACGATTACCCCGATGTTCGGGTTGGAATTTTTGAAAAATTACGGAGCAAGAATTCAGCTGGGAGTACAGTTTGACCGTTACAAATATCAGGTAGAAAATACCTCACAATACAATAACAATCTATTCATAGTGCAAGTACAAAGTAGATTTTAACCCACTAAATAGTTAGTATCATGAAAGAAATTAATATCAGAAACGTAGCGATCACATTTGCCGTTGCGTTGATCATATGGTTCATTCCTGCCCCGGAGGGCGTTGCCGAAAATGCATGGCATCTGTTTGCCATCTTTGCAGCCACCATATTAGGAATCATCCTTAAGGCAGCTCCTATGGGCACCATGTGTATGATGGCCATTGGCTTTACAGCCCTTACACAGGTGGTAGCTCCGGGAGATGCCGGAAAATCTATTACAAAAGCACTTTCAGGCTTTGGAGATAAAGTGATCTGGCTGATCGGGATCTCATTTTTTATCGCCAGAGGATTTATCAAAACAGGGCTTGGAAACCGTATCGCTTTCGTATTCATAAGAGTTTTTGGTAAAAGCTCATTGGGATTAGCATACGGACTAGGGCTTGCCGATGTTTGTCTGGCTCCTGCTATTCCGAGTAATACCGCGAGAGGAGGGGGAATTATCTATCCGATCATGAAATCTATGGCCATAAGCTTTGATTCCGTTCCTGAAAAACCGGAAACCCATAGAAAATTAGGGTCATTCTTAACATTGAACAGCTACTATATGAACCTCATCGCTTCTTCTATGTTCCTTACCGGTACTGCGAGTAACCCGATGTGTCAGAAATTTGCGGCCAACCTTGGTATTGATATTACCTGGATGTCATGGGCAGCAGCCGGATTTCTTCCCGGTGCAGTAGCATTCTTTGTCGTTCCTCTGGTATTGTACAAATTATACCCGCCTGAATTGAAAAAAACCGGTGATGCTCCAAAAATGGCCGCACAAAAGTTAAAAGAAATGGGGCCTATCTCTAAAAATGAATGGCTGATGTTATTAGCATTTTTCATTCTATTAGCCCTTTGGATATTTGGTGGAGCACTTTCTATTGATGCCACAACCACTGCATTCATTGGATTAACATTGCTGCTGCTAACCTCAGTACTCACTTGGGAAGACGTAAAAGGAGAAAAAGGAGCATGGGATACCATTGTTTGGTTTGCCGTTCTGGTAATGATGGCAAGTTCTTTGAACGAATTGGGCTTCATTGGCTGGTTCAGTAATCTTATCAAAGTAAAAATCGGTGGTCTGAGCTGGCAGGTAGCCTTCCCTGTAATCATTCTGGTATATTTCTTCAGCCATTACATCTTTGCAAGTGCTACTGCTCACGTAGCGGCTATGTATGCAGCATTGCTTGGTGTAGGGGTTTCTCTGGGAATTCCTCCTATGTTATTGGCTATGATGCTTGGATTCATGGGTTCAATTTATGGAGTGCTTACCCATTACGGGCACGGTCCGGCTCCGGTATTCTTTGGAAGCGGATATGTAGATCTGAAAGCCTGGTGGGTCAGAGGTCTTGAAATAGGAATCGTTCTGCTGATCATTTATATGGTTGTAGGAGGATTATGGATGAAAGTCTTAGGATATTATTAATTTTTAAATCAAAAATATGTTATCAACATTGTCAAGAAAAATGCTGATGTGCCTTACAGGACTCTTTTTGGGATTCTTCCTGTTGATTCATTTCCTTGGAAATCTTCAGCTTTTTCTGCCACAAGAACAGGCACACCTGCAGTTTAATGCCTATTCGCATTTTTTATCAGGAAATATCATTATCAAAATAGTGTCTTACGTTTTGTATGCCAGTATTATTCTGCATGCTGTAGACGGGCTGATTATTACTTTAAAAAATAAAAAATCTGGCGGCGGTTATCAGTCGGACAGACGTGGAAGAGCCAGCCAATGGGCTTCCAGGAATATGGGAATCCTCGGAACATTAATCCTGATCTTCCTGGTGATCCACTTCCAGAACTTCTGGTATATCTACAAATTTGGAAATCCTCCTTTGGATGAGAACGGAAATAAAGATTTATACATTCTGGTAGTGAATGTTTTCAAAGAATGGTGGTATGTTATCATTTATGTACTCTCAATGATTGCTCTATGCTATCATATGATCCACGGGATTAATAGTGCTGTAAGAACATTGGGACTCTATCATCCTAAGTTTGTCAAATGGTTCAAAACTATCGGAATTGCCTATTCAATCATTATCTGTATCGGTTTTGCATTGATGCCGGTGTATGTATTCTTTACTTATCAATAAACAGACTGTTATGATTTTAGATTCAAAAATACCACAAGGCCCATTGGAGCATAAGTGGGAAAATTATAAAAAGAAAGCCAGACTGGTGAATCCTGCCAACCGTAAGAAACTAGATGTTATCGTAGTAGGAACAGGACTGGCGGGAAGCTCTATCGCTGCTTCTTTAGGAGAGATGGGATACAATGTGAAATCATTCTGTTTCCAGGACAGCCCGAGAAGAGCGCACTCAGTAGCAGCGCAGGGAGGGGTAAATGCTGCAAAAAACTATAAAAATGATGGTGACAGTGTCTACAGAATGTTTGTAGACACCTTGAAAGGAGGCGACTTCAGAGCTCGTGAAGCCAATGTATACCGTATGGCAGAATGCTCTCTGAACCTCATCGACCAGGCCGTGGCCCAGGGAGTTCCTTTCGGTCGTGAATATGGAGGATATCTGAACAACCGTTCATTCGGAGGGGTTCAGGTAAGCCGTACTTTCTATGCAAGGGGACAGACCGGGCAGCAGCTGCTTCTTGGAGCCTATCAAGCTTTAATGAGACAGGTGGGAAAAGGCTCTGTACAATTGTTTTCAAGACATGAAATGCTTGATCTGGTCACTATTGACGGCAAAGCCAGAGGTATTATCGTAAGGAATTTAGACACAGGAGAAATTGAAAGACATGCAGCCCATGCTGTCGTACTGGCAACGGGAGGCTATGGAAAAATCTATTACCTGTCTACCCTTGCCATGGGCTGTAACGGGTCGGCAATCTGGAGAGCTCATAAAAAGGGTGCTTTAATGGCTTCCCCAAGCTGGATTCAGGTACACCCTACTTCTCTTCCTCAATCCGGAGATTATCAGTCTAAGCTGACATTAATGTCCGAATCATTACGTAATGACGGACGAATCTGGGTACCTCTGAAGGAAGGTGAAAACAGACTCCCGAATGATATTCCGGAAAATGAAAGAGACTATTATCTGGAAAGAAGATATCCGGCTTTCGGAAACCTTGCTCCAAGGGATATTTCTTCCCGGGCAGCCAAGGAAAGAATTGACGCCGGTTTCGGAATCGGACCTTTAAAAAATGCTGTATATCTTGATTTTTCAAAGGCCATACAGGAACAGGGGAAAGATAAGATTAAAGAAAAATATGGCAACTTATTCGATATGTATCTGAAAATAACAGGATACGACGCGTATAAAGAACCTATGATGATCTCCCCGTCAGCGCACTTCTCTATGGGTGGACTTTGGGTAGATTATGAACTGATGACTACCGTTCCGGGATTGTTTGCTTTAGGGGAAGCTAATTTTGCGGATCATGGAGCCAACAGACTGGGTGCAAACTCTCTTCTGCAAGCTTCTGTAGACGGATATTTTATTGCCCCTTATACGATTGCCAATTATCTGGCTGATGACATTCATACCGGGAAAATTTCACCGGATGCTCCGGAATTTGAGCTAGTTGAAAATGCAGTAAAAAACCAGATTCAGAGCTTTATGAATATCAAGGGAACCAAAACCGTTGATTATTTCCACAAAACGTTAGGAAAGCTTCTGTATGATTACTGCGGACTGGCCAGAAACGAAGAAGGTCTGAAATACGCCATTCAGGAAATCAGAAAACTAAAAGAGGAATTTTATAAAGACGTAAGGGTTTCCGGACAGGGAGACCAAATGAATACCGAACTGGAAAAAGCAGGCCGTGTTGCTGATTATTTCGAAATCGGAGAACTGATGTGCTATGATGCTTTAACCCGTAACGAATCCTGTGGAGCACATTTCCGGGAAGAGTTCCAGACTCCGGATGGAGAAGCCATGAGAAATGATGCGGAATACCAATTTATCTCCGCATGGGCATGGAAAGGTGAAAATGGAGAACCTGAGCTGATTAAGGAACCTTTAGCCTTTGAAGAAATTCAGCCAACGGTAAGAAGTTACAAATAAAAAAACAGAAAATTATGGATTTACATCTTAAGATATGGAGACAGAAAGATAGAAAAAGTGAAGGAAAACTGGTCAACTACGACCTGAAAGGATTGAATTCCCATATGTCTTTCCTGGAAATGCTGGATACCTTAAATGAAAAACTGATCATTGAAGGCGATGAACCCGTAGAATTTGATCACGACTGCCGTGAAGGGATCTGTGGACAATGTGGAATGATGATTAACGGTATTGCCCATGGTCCTTTAAAAAACACAACGACTTGTCAGCTTCATTTACGGTCTTTTAAAGATGGGGAAACTATTCTGATAGAGCCATTCCGTGCCGGAGCATTCCCTGTGAAGAAAGATTTAAAGGTAGACCGGTCTGCTTTTGACAGAATTATATCTTCAGGAGGTTTTGTATCGGTAAATACAGGTCAGGCTCCTGATGCAACAGCTATTCCGATTACCCATCAGACTGCTGAAGAAGCCTTTGATTCTGCAGCGTGTATCGGATGTGGAGCTTGTGTTGCGACTTGTAAAAACGGAAGTGCAGCCTTATTTACATCTGCAAAGATCACCCATATGGTGCTCCTTCCTCAAGGGAAAGAAGAACGAAGCAAACGCGTTTTGGACATGATCGCTCAAATGGATACCGAGCTATTTGGGCACTGCTCTAATACAGAAGCGTGTGAAGTGGAGTGCCCTCAGGGAATTTCCGTTCTGAATATTGCCAGAATGAATTTTGAGTATAACAGAGCATTGTTTTTCAAAAAGAAGAATTAGCTCAAAGAATGAAAAGATAAAAGCGCGAATTTATACATAAATAAATTCGCGCTTTTGTTTTTTTAGAAGAATGTTTTCAACTATCCATTGATCATCGCCACTACTCTTGCCGGAGCTGCAGATCCCCCCACAATTTTAAGGGGAAATACGCATATTTTAAATCCGGATGGAGGCAAGGCTCCCAAATTCGTAAGCTGCTCTATATGTAAATATTCTTTTTCGATTCCTACACGGTGACCTTCCCAGAAAAATTCGGGGTCATTCATTTCTTTGGCTTTTTTAGCCATATATCGTAAAGGAAGATCCCAACCCCATTGGTCAATTCCCATGACTTTTACACCCTGGTCGATCAGCCATTCTGTAGCTTCTTTGCTCATTCCTGTTCCTTTTTCTACAAAATCTGCAGTTCCCATCATCTTATCACGATCAGTCCTGATAAGCACTATATTTCCTTCCTGTATGGTGATTCCGTTTTTATCAAGATCTTTTTTCAGATCATCAACCGTGATGGCAACAAAGTCTTCTTTATGAGTACAGTCGATTACAATACCGTCACCATAACACCACTCCAAAGGGATCTGATCAATGGTTTTTGCAGGTTTCCCTTCTACTACAGGGCCATAATGCCACGGAGCATCAATATGGGTTGTGGCATGAAGTCCCATATTTTTGATGGTATCATCTGCCCAGCCTGTCCAGTTTTTAGGAAAAAGCCTCGCTGGAAGCCTCAGCGCCAGACGAATCAGCCAATGTGATTTTCTATGGGGTTTATGTTTGATTTTCACCCGCATGAACCATGGGTCTCCTGCATTGTATTGAATGGGTTTAGATAGATCAACGATTGTTGTTTTCATATGATGTAGGCTAAAGAGACAAAGATAGCAAATAGGGAGATGGAAGAAAAAGTAAATTTGCTCTACTTATTTTTTTGCGTAAGTAGACTGTCTTTTTACCTTAAAAAAACAACTTTGGAATCATAATCTTCTTAGGATTATTCTCATCATACATGATCTCAACGATTCCCTGTTTAGGAACGGAGGAGAGATTCAGGAGCGTGACAATTTTCTTGTAAACAGCGATATGTTCAACCCCTCTGAAATCTTTGAAGCTCACCTGAAACATGATCTGTGGCTGATCATTTACTGTAAGACCGGTCTGGCTTACACTGATGATATTGGCTTCCGCATTTCTTCCGGAAAAGAGGATATATTCTTCTTTTTTATTTTTAAAAAATTTCCCGACAATCAATTGAAAAGCCAATACATAAATAATCGTCATTACTCCGCTAAAAATAATAGGATGCATGAATGTCAGAAATCTCCATCCAAAATCAAAAGATTTCCTTGTATAGAAATAAGAGTATAACCCAATTACATAAGCAATTAACAATATAACAAAAACGATTCTTAAAACGATTCCTAATGTATTGAACCTGACTTTCTGATCGCTTAAAATAAAATAAGGTTCCTGTGACAGGTTTGGATTTAACAATACTTTTACCTTGTTTCCGGCATTGAATCTTTTTTCCTGTGGTTTGGAATCCTGAAACATCATTTCGTGTTCAATCAATATATTTCTAAGGTTAGGAAATGAAAGAACAATCTGAATGACGTTTATATTGGTTTTGGGAATGTATTTCAGGAGTTTATAATCGATGATTTTTGCCTCTCTTGGAATTCCGTTCTGCAGAATTGACTGCATGGTATTTTTCTCCTTAAAAGTTTTTACGAAAAGGGTATTGATAAAGAAAACAATCACATAGATCCATATCAGCAAAGAAAAACCGAGATATCCATAGCTCACGGCTAATGAATTTCTCGGTTCTGTTGCGAACTCATCACTCATCATATAAATGAAAATAGGAAACGGGACGCAGAAAAAGAAGAGTAAAGCTCCCCAGAAAATGATCATGAATTTCATAACTACTATTTTGTGATGCGCAATAAAGTTATGATATTATTATTGAATAGACGTTTTCTTTTTTACACCTCTTTTTCGAAATAAAGTCTGTAGTATTTTCCTTTATCATCCTCTCCCATTTCGAGTTTCTGTCTGTCTCCGTGGATGTAGATGTGGAAGTTTTTATCTAATTTAATAATACTTTTAAAGTGTCTCTGTGTCTTTTTTACCGCCGCTTCACTGATTGGGAATTCTTCTGCAATATTTACCTGCATGTCCTGCTCGTAATCTGTCTTAAAATTCACAAAGCTTTCTATCACATGTTCGTCTCCCAATACTTCAGTGGCAAATTCATCAAGTTTAAACTCTTCTTTTTCTTTGAAGAAATTGATTGACTTATTCAGAAAATCTGCCTGGTCCGCTTTGGAAACTTCAAATTCCTGAGGCAGCTGTTTTGTGATATAATCTTTATAGACCATCAACGCCTCCTGCGTGTGGAAATATTCGTCATCACGCTGTTTTACTTTCAGGAAATCTTCAAACCAGTAGTACATGTCTCCATTTTTGTTGTTGTCAACTACGGAAAGCACATATCCTGTGTCTTTATTATTGTTATAGATCAAAGCCGCTTTATCAATTTTAGATAACCCGATTCCCTGATCTTTTTCAATATCAAATGTTTCTTCTGCCGGATTTATTTTCAGGAAGGATTCTCTCTTTTCCGTTTTGAAAATACCAATCTTGTCCACTCTGTCCGGGCGGTCACTTTCATCTTCGAAAAGTACGATGAAAAGTTCTCCACTCTGAACCCTTGGGTTTTCAGCCGCTTCGAAAAGATGTTTTGCTATATTCTCAGACTCCCAAATGAACTTGGATTTATCTTCAAAAATTTCTGAAACAGCACTGTAAATTGGGTTATTCACCAGATAAGTATCACTGTAAAAATGGAAGGTCTCTTCCGATTTGAATGATCCTAAAAAGTAATTCTCAAGCAGTTCTGCCATTCCTTCTTCCAGCTTCAATTCCTCTTGTGAAAGTGTCAAGGAATCTCCGTTGATCTTATTTCCGACTCTGTGTACTATTATTTTTGAAAACATTTTTCTGAATATTTGGACTGCAAAGATATTCATTCTTATCCTTTCTGCGAAACTTAAAAAATGTCATTTTAGACTTGGGGAATTTTACCATCCCATGTCATTGTGAATGAAATGAAATGTAGTGAAGAATCTCATACACCTGAATATCAATAAGATTCTTACTTCTTCAGAAATCGAAGATTCGATGTAGTCAATGACAATGGCCCAACCATTTGCTAATTCCCTTTCATTCATTTTGTGATTGGCATTACAGCTGACGCATTTTGTCTTTTATTTTCCAAATTGATAAAAACCTTATCATTTTGACATGCTTTTTTGTTTAAAAAACCAGACTTAAAAACAACAATACATTAAATATCAACACATTACATCAATGCCACTTCTAACGGAATACCATTGGCATCATGATTTGAAAACATAGAATATGGACTTAAAAACATTAAACAGAATAGACAAGCTCAGAAGATTAAAAAGCAAAGGACCTGAAACTCCAAAGTGGCTGAAGCCTTATCATATGCTTTTTTTTGCTTTTTTAACCATTTTCCTCTTTGGGGCCATCATCAAAATGCTTGAACACAATTAACATTATATTATTATGAACTACCTACAAGCCGTACAGGAAATCACAGATGTGGTTCCCGATTTTGAAAAAGAAGTAAAAGAGATCAAAATTCAAAACTCATACAGCATCATCCGGACCTTCACGGAACGTATTAAAAACATGATCCGCCAAAATGACAGAAATCTGCTGTTCAGAAGCTTACAAAAAATGGACAAAATTTATACTGACGGAGATACTGTATTAAAAAATGCTATTGAGACTACTTTCATTTATTCTCTGGACAATTCTACCGCTTTCTGCAGTGAAGAATACAGAAAGGTGATTTTTAGTCACATTTCGGCTAACCTTCAGAAGGTATATTCAAGACAAATTTACAGCCACGGTCTATAAAGGTTTTATTACATTATTGAACCGTTTCATTACAAAGTGTTTAAATTAAACAAAAATTAAAATAACTCACAATCAATTGATTATGAAAAATAAAATCAGAAGGATTTCAGACTGGAAAACCTGGAAAAACACGACTAACAGACACAATACAGAGATTTTACTCACTCACGTTGCTGTGATAGTAGGTGTATTTATTTTTGCTGCCTGCCTTTAAATTTTGGTATACATTTCGCTGCAATAAAAAGTGTTTGAAAAATTCTTAATTATGATGAAAGTACAAATGCAAACTATTAATCAAAAAGTAGCTGTTGAATACTTAAAATTTTTCTATGCGCCACTTCGCAATGAAATCACACAGTTGTCTGTTCAGGACAATTTTGCTGGGATCATGCAGGCAACCGTAAATTATCTGAAGAATCTGTTACAAGAATCAAAG
The DNA here is from genome assembly GCF_059420365.1 of Chryseobacterium sp. GW821-FHT04C04. Classification (NCBI taxonomy): domain Bacteria; kingdom Pseudomonadati; phylum Bacteroidota; class Flavobacteriia; order Flavobacteriales; family Weeksellaceae; genus Chryseobacterium; species Chryseobacterium sp. GW821-FHT04C04. Next base: position 26,980 of record NZ_JBWKTO010000002.1, read on the forward strand.
ATCAGTGTCATAGCCCATCACATCAAGCTGATGGATTGGCTTTACAGAAATGGTAATTCTTATGTAAGAGACATGATTGAAAACATGTTTGTAAGATCTTTCGAAAGTTTCAAAAAGCACGCAAGAATCCAACATTGGAAACTCCTTTATCAATACATGCCTGTCAGCTTCCAGATCATTTATAATGAGCAGCAGAAGCAGGATCAGATGTATTTTGGAAAATAATAAGTATAATAAAAGAGCGAATAGACAAATAGCCTATTCGCTCTTTTTATATCTTACCATAAATGGCTGTATTTTTTGCAGGTTGAGAAGAAAAAGCAAGATTAAACACTTTGTGTTCTCTACTTGGTACACAAAAATTATAACTCATACAGAAAAAACTAATCCGTTTTTTCACAAATTTGCCCTTTCCTCTTTTTTTTTCGCTTTTTCACCTATTTATAGGCAACTTTTACGCTATTTTACTTTACCAATACGTACAAAACCTCTATTTTTGTGAAAAAACCGATGAAAAACTCTTTTTATGCTGTAATGATGTTAATGTTACTAATCTCATGCGGAAATAATGACAATACAAATGATGATCCGAGACCGATCGATAAAGAAATTTATCAATTTGAATTCAAAAGTTACGCTGTAAAAGGAACCATACTTTATAAAGGGTCAGCCGGCAACAAATCTACTCCTGATGAGTCCTATCTGGGCAATTACTGGAGTATGTACAAAGAACCAGCATGGAAGAAGATCGTTCTTGATCTGAAAAGCAATTCTATCCAATTAATAGCCGGAAATTCAGCTGATCTGACATACAGTTTTAAAATCGTCAATGATTCAATTTTAGTCAATGACAATAATGCGAATACGCCGACGTATATTGGTGATTTTAATAAAGAAAATTCCACTTTTACTTTAAAGAGAACCTTTAGATATACGAAACGAGAATCGAGAAATATCGGTGATGGATTAACCATTGTTCAAAATGCCTCTTTCGGTACCACCCAATATGAAAATATGTTTGGAGCACTTTTTACCACTCCGTCTGAAATGACAAAATCTGAAGATCAGGTTTTATGGAGTAATATTGAGTATTATTATAAAAAGTTTTAACAACTGATCAATATAATAAAAATAGGCTATCTCAAGAGCCCGATTATTTGGATTTTGAGATAGCCTATTTTCTATTTTTTATCGTGTTTATTTTTTCACAAATACCTTTTCGATAGTCTGAGATTCTTCTTTAGTCAGTTTTGAAGATTTCCCCAGTTTAGCAATAAAAGCGGTTACTTCTTCCGGGGTTGCCGGTGATCCAAGGTTTTGGCCTTTGTCATCAAAAGAATCAGCGAGTACTTCTCCTTTTGGGCTTAAAACCAGCCAGAAAGGAAGTCCTGCATTTTCACCTTTATATTTATTCATCAGCTCTTGTCCGCCAGGATTTTCAAGGCTTTTCTTATCTCCTCTTTCCTGAACGTCCAGATAAGCTGTGACAAATCTTTTATCAAAAATGGGTTTAGCTTCAGGAAGATCCATATTTTTTTCCATCATCTTGCACCATTTGCACCATGACGCATGGAATATCAATAAGATATTTTTCTTCCCTGCTTTAGCTTCCGTGAAAGCCTTATTTAATACAACATCTGCTTTTTCCTGTGCTGCTCCCAACTGAAACAGTAAAAGGGAAACAATAACAATAATTTTAGAGTATTTCATTCTGAATTTTTATTTTAAATCAACACGAATTTAGGTATTTTTCTCTAACAATATAACTTCATGGATTAATCAATTTAGTTAAACATTTCGTAATTTAGTCTATAATAAAGCGCTCCTTTACTATTGTAAAAAAAGAAATATAAACCTGTAACAGATTCACACAATGATTGAAATAAAAAAATATTCTGATCAGTCAGGGCATCCTGAGCCAAGGAGGGTCATCAGATATACTTTATTCTGGTGTCATCACGGAAATGCTGAAATTCTGATTGACGAAAATATTTTTGTCTTAAAAACAGGACAGGTTGTAACGATTACTTCCGGACAATTTCATCAATTGAAATCTGTAGAAGGAGAAATTACTGCTTTGGAATTTACCCTGGATTTTTTCTCTAAAAGTGATAGTGACATCGAACTTATTTTTCACAACGGGTTATTTTGTCATTTCGGAATGAATGAAATGATTACGGTACAAAATCCGGCATTTTTCACTGAAACATTGAACACCATAGAAAAAGAAATTCAGGAGCAGCCTTACCAGTATCTGATCTCTACGCATTCTCTGGTTGAATTGCTATTGGTGGAAATCAACCGCAGTAAAATTGCCAACGGTGATGAAATCTGGAAACCGGATGCTTTATTTTTAAAATTTCTGGAAAGCGTCAGGGACCATTTTAAAAACAATTATCAGGTTTCTCATTTTGCCGATATCTTGGGAACCACTGAAGCAAAACTGAATGAGGTATCAAAACTTCACACCAACAAAACTGCTCAGAATGTGATCTACAGCCTAATTATTTCAGAAGCGAAGAGACTTTTGCTTTATGAAAAGCTAACGGTAAAGGAAATCGCTTATCAGCTTGGTTTCAATGATCCTTTTTATTTTTCGAATTTCTTCAAAAAACATACTTTGCGATCTCCTAAAGATTATCAGAAAACGGTAAAAGAAATTTAGAAGGTCCTTTTATTCTTTAAATATTATATGCTTTTTCCGGAATTGTCTATTCTTTAGACAACGGCTTTCGCTGAACTTTGTACTATAATTAAGACTTAAAAATTAGATGTATGAAAAGTCAACAGGATACCGCCGTTTTTCTATTAAGAATTGTTCTGTCCTGCGGATTTTTATCTGCTGTGGCAAGCAGACTGAATCTTTGGGGAGTACGATCTTCCGGTTGGAAAAATTTTGTTCATTATACTGCTGAAACCAATTCGTTTTTGCCACAATCGTTGGCATCTTCTATTGCCGTATTATCTACTGCTGCTGAATTGTCAATTGGGATTCTGCTTCTTCTGGGTTTTCAGGTAAAAAGAACTGCATGGTGTGCATCTGTTCTCACCTTATTTTTTGCTATTGCTATGAGCATTTCTTTTGGAATTAAAGAACCTCTGGATTATTCGGTTTTTACATTCAGTGCGGGAGCTTTTCTTTTGAGTACTTTTTCCCGCTACGCATGGAGCTTAGACCAGCTTCTAGATCAATAACAATTAAAATTTATATATCATGAACACCAACATCCACGATTACATCGTAAAAACAGAACAAAAAGAATGGCAGCCTCTAATTGAAAAAGGGATTCATTATGAAGGTATTTTTGTAAAATCTTTAAAATTTGATCCTGAGAAAAACCGCTCTACCAGCATTCTTTTAAAGTTTGATCCGGGAGCCAGTTATCCTTATCACAATCATCCTGCAGGAGAAGAACTTTTTATCATGGAAGGTGATGCCACTATTGCCGGTGCCCAGCTAGAAAAGGGTGATTATTTGTATACTCCGCCTAATTTCAAACATTCTGTGAAGTCTGAACAAGGCTGCACCATCCTCTTTATAGTGCCTGAAGAAGTGGAAATTCTTTAACCATTTACAAAACAAAACCACAGTAAAAAATTACTGTGGTTAATCATAATTAAAAAAAATAATATTGGAGCTACTTTAAGGCTGTTTTATCTGGTGAAATGGGTCTGAAATTAATTAAAGTTTTTTTCTTTCTTATAAGATCCACCAGAGTCTGCACTGAAAAAGTGAGAATGATATACAACACAATCAGCACTGAGACATAGCCGATTTCATGCTGTCTGTATCCGAAAATACCTTTTCCCCATGAGATCAGTATCCATTGGATCATGTACATTGAGGTTAAGTTTTTACTGCAGTATTTCAGAACACACATAAAGCTATTTTCTTTAGCATTAGCAGTAATTGTATTGATGAGCCATAAAAACAACAATGTCCAGCCTGCAAAATAAATAACCCCTCCAGGTCCCATATGATAAAACCCGTTGTAATTATAATCACCATACAGAAAAACCAACGGTGCTCCGATTATAATGAACAACAATCCTACATACAGCATATTTTTAAAGACCTGTTTGGTATTATAGTTCAATTCCTGAAACCATTTGCCGAAAAACATTCCGATAATAATAAAAGCCATCCATGGGAAAACAGGGAAATAAACATAGGCCGGATAATCAGTATTGAAAAGAAGATCCAGAACATAATTGATCACAGGATAGTCCAGGTTAATTACACTCACTTCTCGGGAGATCAGGGCAACGAATAAACCTATAGCCAGCATGATATATTTATTCTTAACATATGCTCTGATAAACCCAACGAACAATAAAGACATCCCTGCCAGCTGTAAAATATCTCCCAGCTGTACCAGATATACATACTGTTGCTCTATAGGCGCATGCCATCCGTATTTTTGCATAAAATTATCCGGAGCAAAATTAAAAATCACGGGGATCATAAACTTCATAAAATTCATGAACAGACCTGCAAATACCAGTAAAACACCCCGCTTCAGAGCGCTCTTAAGACTTTGATGGCTGGAGGTCATGAAGGTGATTCCCATACAGATCAGGAAAATGGAAGTTCCTCTTCCGAGAAAAACAATAAAACTGCCAATGGCCGTTTCATATTGTGATTTTACATTGGCATACACCAACAAGGTATGTATAATGATCATTCCTATGACACTTATACCTTTTATTAAATCCAGAGTGAGGATTCTTTTGTTCTGTTGTTCCATAGTTTTAGAGAAAATTGTGGATTAGATGAATAAAATTGTAATCATAATTATTTTTTAAACAATATTTTTATTTATTCTAAATAAAAATCAAATATACAAATTAAAACCACTTCTTATAATTCATTGATCAATTTTCATAAAATATTAATACTTAAATATTTATTACAGCATTAATGAACAATTGTGATAAAATATTTACCTATATCCAAACCAATAATTGGTCATGGAATCTCACAAAAATGAAATGACTACTATCTTTTACATAAAAAACTCTTCCGATTGGAAGAGTTTTATTATAACGATTAAGATTTCGGTAATTCCGGTGGACGCATTTTGTATTTATAGCTGTTCAGGGTTTTTAAAAATTCTACAATATCAAAAACCTCATCATCGGTTAAATTCAGTTTTTCTACCATTCCTGATTTGTGAGGAAACTTAGGATCATTGATCTGATCACCTTTGGGAATTTCTCTGCCCATTCCTGCATTATACATCATGACAATATTAGCCAGTTCGGGGAAAAGTCCATTATGCATGTAAGGTTTGTTCTCTGAAACTTCCCTCAGTGTAGGAGTTTTAAATTTCCCTACGTCTTCATTCTTTTTAGTTACGATATATCTTCCCAGATCTTCATACTTTCTTCCATAATACGTCAGTCCAAGATTATGGAATTTCTGATCAGAAAAATAAGGGGTATTATGACAATTGATACAATTGGCCTTGGTACGGAATAAATGAAGTCCGTTGACTTCAGAATCTGTTAAGGCATCTTTTTTCCCGGAAACAAATTTATCAAACTTCGATGGTGGGCTTATCAGAGAGCGTTCAAATGTTGCAATGGCCTTTGCAATTTTCTCTTCTGTAACGTCCCCATTTCCGAAAGCTTTTACAAAGAATGGTTTATAATCTTTGATCTTCTTGATGTTCTTTGTCGCCATTGACATATGAAGATTCATTTCCACCGGATTTTCGATAGGCGCTTTCACCTGCTCTTCCAGTGTTGCTGAACGACCATCCCAGAAGAAGGTCTTCGCATACCCGATGTTCACCAAAGTAGGAGCATTTCTGACTCCCGTCTGTCTGTCGTGCCCAAACGAAACCCTGCTTCCGTCTGACCAGCCTATTTCTGGATTGTGACAATTCGCGCAGGAAATCTGTCCGCTTTTGGACAATCTTGGATCAAAAAACAACATTTTCCCCAGCTCCATTTTGTCTTCGGAATAGGGATTATTTTCAGGAAAATTCATTGCAGACAAAGGTCCAATATCCTGAAAACCTTCTTTAGCTTCATCAAATAAATGTGCAGCCGGCCATTTGCTCTGATCTCCGCTGCTGTATAAAGTACGAAGCTCTTCCACAGAATATCCCGTGGGGTCATTAGAAGTATAACTTAATAAAGATATCATTCCGGCAATTGCCAGAAAAGCGATATATCTGTCTTTCATTTTTTTTTAATAATAAACATTGAGTCCTACCAAAGCAACATGATTAGCTCTGCCATTGTAGTCTACCTGATTTTTATAAGTACTGTTCATCAGCCAGGTCTGAGAAAAACTTCCAAACAGCTCATATCTGATTTTGTTCTGATCAAAGATATAACTTGCGTTAAAATTAAGACCAATTTTTGGAGTTGCGTCATAAGCAAAATCCGGCTGAGCTATTTTAGTTGCAAAGATATTCTCTTTTGTGCTTTGGTAAGGCTGATAATTGAATTCTTTTTCCAATGGAACATACAGGTTCTGCGAAAGACCGACCGCTAATTTATGTGAAGGTTTTAAAGCAAATTCTTTTTCTGCTCCCACACGGTAATTGAAAAAGGAAAGTTTTCTGTCCATTACTACCGATGCGTCTTTCACATGATTTTTCCCATATGCAGCATCAAAAAGAATCTTAAATGCCTCATTTTTGTGATTAAACCAGACAACACTGTTCTGCCAGAAAAAGTTTTTCTGCTCCAGACGGTATGTTCTGTACTCCAAAGGATAGTTGTAATTGGTATCCAGCTGATCCTGATAAGTCATCATGGAAGCCCATTTTTTACCATTATAATTCCCTAGAAAGTTAAGGTAGAAACTATGCAGATCAGTTTTCAAGCCGGAATATTTTGTATAGTCTTTCTGCCAGTTAAAGCTTTCATCCTGATATTCGAAGACTCTGTAAAAGCGCTCAATCAGATTTTTATAATCATATCCGGCAGAAAAATGGGTATCAGCACTGTTGAACGCATATTCTCCTCCCCAGATATACCCTCCCATTTTATATTCGGAAGTTTTATACTCGGTATTTCCGATATACTGATTACCATAACCTTCATTGTAACGGATATAAATGCTGTCATTTGCAGGTACATTTCCTTTCATATTCACAAACATGATATCATTTCGCTTGTAATGATTTACATAGCTCAGTTTTCCAAAAATGGCATGCTGTTTCCATTTTAAACCCAATTTTGCAAAGGCTTTATATTTGTAATCATCTACCTTCGGTCTTGGATCGGCATTCTGACGGTAAGATTTGGAATAGCTCCCTTCTCCTCCCAACTGCAGGATTACAGGTTTTACAGGATTATAGGCAAACTGTCCGTTGATAAAATAATTTTGTTTCTGCCATCTTGCCGTACGAGGAACCCAATAATAAGAGGGGTTATAGATAAAAGAAGAATTAGTGGTTCTCTCATCATTTAGAATATAAGGTACATCTTCTTCGGTAGTTTTATCTGCTTTAAGTCTTCCTGATAATGCAATTTTATCATTGAGTTTATAAACACCTTCAGACAAGAAACTAAAGCTTCCCGTTTCTCCCGCAGTCTGTACTCTTTTAAAATTTTGTTTTGTAGAAGAATACTGAAAAGTTGTGCGCGAAAAATCCAGAGGCTGGAAAAATGCAATATAAGGATCATTGATTCTGATATTCTTTTCTACAGAACTGATGTTAATACTATCTAACTGAGTTGCCTGAGCATGAAAGAACTGACTGCCTAATGCAGCCAATCCCAATATACTGTATTGAAAAGCTTTAATTGTCTTATTTTTATTATTGTGCATATCCTCGAGGGTTTGCTTTAATCGTTACAAAATCATTGGCAGAATTGTTTGTATCCTGCAATACCACACGGCCATTGATAATTTCTTTCGTTTTACGGATTACAGAAAGTCCGGTAAAAGTAGCTTCAGCCTGTCCCACTGCATTGACTATGAAAATTCTCGAGGCATCTATGTCCGCTGGAAAGTCTTTAGGGGCTTTTTGCTCTTTGTCTGTAATATCAATTCCGTCTATGATATAGCTTTTAGGGATTTGCAGGAACAGCGTTCCGGTTGGCGCTTTTGGAGCTGCTACTTTTTTCCATGTTGCCACTTCTGCATCTGTTGCTCTCAGAATTCCAACTCCCAACATTGAAGTTACATTAAGAATTAAGTCATTAGAGGCAATACTCCAGTATGAAACCAGCATATCCGGTACCATAATATTTTGAATGTCCCATGCAAACGGCTTTTTACCAATACTTGTGTTATAATCTCCCATATAGGTCTCAAAATCTGCATGGCTAAGGTCTACCGTTCTGTCTGGTTCCTGAATTGCGACTCCTGCACCGTTAATATCATCAAAAGGCATTTTATGATTAATGGCTGTTTGAGCGATAACAATACTTTTTCCAGGTAAAATTGGATATTGGCTTCCATTTCCAGGTATTTTAATGAAGATATTGGAATACACATAGTCTGTATTGGCCGCAGATCCGCCACCAGCAGTTTTGCTCCAGTCGTACTGTCCGTTAGATAAAGTATAGGTAGTTGGGTTGTTATTTGTATTACCCTCCAGAAATACCAGATATAAACCGTCAGCATAAATAGTCTGGTCCGAGTTGTTATGAATTTCAATAAACTGATCTCTGAAATTAGCCCCTAATTTTGTATCAGAACCTGCATAATAATATTGCTTAATAACAAGATCTCCAAGGTTTCCACTAGTAATTCTAACCAATTTTGAAGAAGTATTGGCATTAACAGTTACTTTCTCATCAAAACCTCCAAAGTGTACGATTTCATAGCTGGTTTCCTCTCCAATCTGTTGCTCATATTCACTTTGTTTTAGTTGCAGTTCTGCCTGAACGCTATAGTTTCCTGGTAAAACCGCATTTAATTTAAGATCACCATTAGCGTCTGTTTTTCCTGTAATCTGATCTCCTGTTGCTGTATTCTTCATGATAACGGTTACATTCGCTACCCCTTTATCTGCAACAGATGGATATTTGGATGCATCATATTTAATATTTACAGTAAACGGAACAGGCTTGATTTCATTATTTTTTCCAAAGTCATCGTCTCTGTTGCACCCTATAAGTGCAAGGACAGGAATTATTAGTAATAGTATTAATCGTTTCATTATGTTCAAGTTTATTTTTAATAGTATTAAAATCTGTATGAAATATTTCCTCCGAATGAGGTAGAAGTAAAGTTGCCATATGCAGTTCCTCTTTCATCATATGCTTTTAAATTGAAAACATTACTTACATATATTGACAATCTGAAACCGCTTAAGAAATCTTTGGTTACTCTCAAGTGGATATTATGCAGGGTTTTGTTATATAACCCTGAAAGTTTTTCTTCTGAAGGTTTCAGGAAAAGCCCCTGATATTTCGGATTGGTACGGTCGTTTTCAGGAATCATCTGTGATTCTCCATCATGTTTGATATACCCTATCGGATAAATATCGTTGGCACCGTTTAGTCTTCTGTCTGAAAGGAAATGGTCTGTTCTAAGACCAATGATCAAACCTGATGAAGCAAGATGATAATCAAAACTGAAACTTGCTCTGGCCATAGAACTTTTATTTCTTGAATCATTGTAAATTCCGTATTCATAATCTTTATCAACAATAGCAGGAGCACTGATTTTATAAAGACCTTCATCTTTATGACCGGAAGTTTCTACATAGCTGGCATTGAAACCAATAACAAGATTTAAAGCTTCTATCTTTTTGAAACTTGCCATCAGTTCCAAACCTTTATCCACTGATGAATATCCGTTGATAATTCGATTCTGGAGATAATTAAATTTTTCCGTACCTACAATTTCAAAAGTAGGTACGTTTGTTCCTGATATATTGACATTCACTTTCGCTTTGTCCATGATTTTATGAACGCTTGCTGTAGTAAATCCGTCAAATAATCTGTTATAATAAGCCGTAAGGTTAACCGTTGCAAAAGGAAATCTATAATCCACTCCTACTTCCGTTTTCCAGCTTCTGGAAGGTTTCAGATTAGCATTATCTCCCGGAGTTACTACGGTCTGCATAATAGCGGCGGAATAATATCCCGGAAGACGATAATCACCCAGAAGGAAATCAAAATATCTTGGTGCGGTATAAATCTGATTCAATGAAGGTGCTTTAGAAGTAAGCCCAAAACCTCCTCTCACAGAAAATTTTCCCATTTGATATGAGGTATTAACCCTTGGTGAATAAGTAGAAAATGAATTCTGCAGATCGTAACGAAGTCCCAGATTGGTTCTTAAGATATGTTTATTGGCAAAAGCTTTTGTAATATTATCCTGGATATAAAATGCATACTGCTTGGTAGCAAAAACATTATCACGATAATTAAAATCTCTCATTCCATTGGATCCCTGTCCTGCAGCACTAAATGTTGTAAACTGTCCTGCTGTTCCATAACGTCCTTTTCCAAAATTGTTTCCATATCTGAAATTAGCCCCGAAGCTATATGTATGAACCCATTTAGAAGCAGTTAATTTAGTACCATTTACGCTTAAATCAGTAAAAACATTAAGGGGTTTACCATCCGAGAAAGCCTGATTCTCATAACTTGGAGGTGTATAAGGAGCATAATAAACGCCATCTGTTGTTGAGTTTCCATAAGGGCGGGCACCCTGATTCAGCCAGTATCTGCGCTCTGTAAGCTGTGTTGAATAGCTGATTCCTACATCTGCACTTATCGTTCTGAAAAATGGTTTTCTTCCGTTGCGATAAAAATTATAACTGATGTTATTTCCTAATGAAAAGCTTTTGTTGTCTACATTGATAATCATTCCGTCAAGATCATCCGGATCTCTCTTTCCTTTACTGGTATTGGTAGAAAATGAAGCTGAAAGTTTATTATTGAATCCATTAGTACTTCTTGCTGACCAAAGTACATTCACATTTGTTCTGTCATATCCTATCAGACTGGTTCTTGGATCAGAAAGTGAATTCATGTAGTCTACAGACACATTAAGTGCGTTGCTGTTTTTAAGCTTAAAACCTTTTGTAAGCCCTACCTGATAAGTACCTTCTCTAAGAGATGCATCCAAACGGAGCGGTGATGCTTTTGCAATGGTAGTCACTTTTATAAGTCCTGACGTTAAATCTCCATATTTGGCATCCGGAACTCCCTGTATTACTTCAATACTTTCGATATTCTCAGTCGGGATTTCTCTTAAATCGACACCATAATTTGGCTGGCTGGGCATTAAGTTTCCACCATTAGTGGTAGTATTAAAGCTTATTCCGAAAGGACCGCTGTTGGCAGAATCATAGCTCTGCATATTTTCATTGTTGGATAGGGCAATATCATTGACCATCAACTGTACTCCAAACGCTCTGTTCCCAAAATCATCTCCACCAGGGATATTTCCTGATCCTGTTACAGGTGATCCACTGGCTGTTCTGAAAACAATATTTTTAAACTGGGTATTGTCAAACTGCTGTACATATTGACCTGGTAATTGCTGCAAAACATCTCCGATAGAAAATGATTGCAGGTTTTGAAGTGCTTCCTGCTGAATTGAAATTTCTGAAAACTGTTTTTTTCTTGCAGTAAGCTGTACACCTTCGATTCTGATTTCTGATCTTTCGCGGGATGAGCTTTTAGGTGACAGGATCTGAAGCTGTAGTTCATCTCCTTCTTTTATGATAATAGTTTCTTCTTTATTGTTGGTATTTAGGAAGACGATCTGACATTTCCCTTTAAGAACCATAGAATTATCTTTCTTATGAATTTCTTTACACTCTTTCAAACCACCATTAACAAGTTCTCCTTTTTTGAGTTGCCCATTATGATAAAATTCTACTTTTTGAGCAGACAAGAATCCACCTGCTGTTAAAAAAACAGCACCAACTAATAACGATACTTTCACCCTTAAAATATTTAGACGGCAAAATTAATTATAATCATTCTAAATAAAAAGTAGATTTACGAAATAATTAAAGTTATTTTAACTTAAAATAAAAGAATATTTACATATAAATCCCTACATAAAGAATAAAATAATAAAGTAAATCATCCTTAATAGTTACTTTTAAGGCTTACTACAATTAATATACTTAAGTTTCCTTTCTAAAATGTATTCTAGAAAAAACAATAAATAAAAGCCACCTTCTATGGTTTGAAAGTGGTTTTTATTTAATCTGAATAAGCAATGTTAATAAAAAAACGACTCTTATTATTAGAGTCGTTTCTTTTTTTATTCTTCAGAAAAATTATTTTTTTAAATCTGCTTTTACATCTTTATAACCATCTGAAACTGCATCTGCTCCTTTTACAGCAACATTCTTAACATTTTTCGCACCTTTGGTAGCCGTTTTTCCAACCCATTTTGTACTGTTTTTAACACCTTTTTTTGTAGCTTTTGCCCCTTTTTGAGTTTTATCTCCAACCCATTCAGCGCCGTCTTTCACTCCTTTTTCTGTTGCCTTTGCGCCTTTCTGAATGGCATTGCCTACATTTTTTGCGCCCTGTTTTACAGTTTCCTGAGCATTAATAGCTATTGCAAATAATCCAAAAGCTAATAAGGTGAATAATTTCTTTTTCATATTGTCATTTTTTTTAAATTAACTTAGTGGATATAGCATAAAACAAGCCAAATCTTTTCATCAAAAAATTAATGAAAGCAGCTTATTCCTTTCCTTTAAATACTATAAAAAATTTTTCAGCTTAACGAAGGTATAGCTTAAATCTTTAACACAGATATAACTCACAATGATGAATTCTGTATTGTAAAAGAAATAGGAATAAAAAAAAAACAGCAAACATTGTTTGCTGTTTTTTTTTATTTATAACTGAAATTAATCAATAATTATTTTACTTCTTCGAAGTCTGCATCCTGTACATCTTCAGCACCAGCGTTTCCACCAGCGTTCTGAGCTCCAGCACCTGCATCAGCACCTGGCTGTTGACCAGCTGCATATAATTCTTCAGAAGCTGCCATCCATGCTGCATCTAACGCTTCAGTTTTAGCTTTTACGTCATCCACATTTTTAGCTTCGAAAGCTGTTTTTAATTCTGTGTGAGCTGCTTCGATAGCTGCTTTTTTGTCAGCAGAAAGTTTTTCACCGAATTCTTTCAATTGTTTTTCAGTCTGGAAGATCAATCCGTCTGCTTTGTTGAAGATTTCAACTTCTTCTTTTTTCTTAGCATCCGCTGCAGAGTTTTCCTGAGCTTCTTTCTTCATTCTTTCGATTTCTTCGTCAGAAAGACCAGAAGAAGCCTGGATTTTGATCGTCTGCTCTTTACCAGTTCCTTTATCTTTAGCAGATACACTTAGAATACCATTAGCATCAATATCGAAAGTTACTTCGATTTGAGGAACTCCTCTTGGTGCTGGTGGAATATCCTGAAGATCGAATCTACCGATTTCTTTGTTATCGTTGAACATTGATCTTTCACCTTGTCCTACTCTGATGCTTACAGCTGGCTGATTGTCAGAAGCTGTAGAGAATACTTCAGATTTTTTAGTTGGGATAGTCGTGTTCGCTTCAATTAATTTCGTGAATACAGATCCCATTGTTTCGATACCTAAAGAAAGTGGAGTAACGTCAAGTAATAATACATCTTTTACATCACCTGTCAATACACCTCCCTGGATTGCTGCACCAATAGCTACAACCTCATCCGGGTTAACTCCTTTAGATGGTTTCTTACCGAAGAATTTTTCTACCTCTTCCTGGATAATTGGGATTCTTGTAGAACCTCCTACCAAGATTACCTCATCGATATCAGAAGTTGATAAACCAGCATCTTTTAATGCTTTGGCAACCGGCTCCATAGATCTTCTTACAAGATCAGCAGATAATTGCTCGAACTTAGCTTTCGTTAAAGATTTTACTAAGTGCTTAGGACCTGTAGCCGTAGCAGTGATATAAGGTAAGTTGATCTCAGTCTGAGCAGAAGATGATAATTCGATTTTAGCTTTTTCAGCAGCTTCTTTCAATCTTTGAAGAGCAATAGCGTCCGCTTTTAAATCTACACCTTCTTCAGCTTTGAACTCATCAGCCATCCAGTTGATGATCACATCATCAAAGTCATCACCTCCTAAGTGTGTATCACCGTTTGTAGACAATACTTCAAATACACCATCTCCTAAATCAAGGATAGAGATATCGAAAGTACCCCCTCCAAGGTCATATACTGCAATTTTCTGATCTTTATGACTCTTATCAAGACCGTAAGCTAACGCTGCAGCTGTAGGTTCGTTGATAATTCTTTCTACTTTAAGACCTGCAATTTCTCCAGCTTCTTTAGTTGCCTGTCTTTGTGCATCGTTGAAGTAGGCAGGAACAGTAATTACCGCTCTTGTTACTTCTTGTCCAAGATAATCTTCAGCAGTTTTCTTCATTTTCTGAAGCGTCATTGCAGAAATTTCCTGTGGTGTATATTCTCTATCGTCGATTTTTACTTTTACAGTATCATTGGGTCCGGCAACCACTTTATAAGGTACTCTTGAAACTTCAGAAGCATCATCTTTAAAGTGCGTTCCGATAAATCTTTTGATAGAGTAAACAGTTTTTGTTGGATTCGTTACAGCCTGTCTTTTTGCAGGATCACCTACTTTTCTTTCTCCGTCTTCTGTAAAAGCTACAATAGAAGGAGTCGTTCTCTTACCTTCTGCGTTAGGAATAACAACAGGGTCTTTACCCTCCATTACAGCAACACAAGAGTTGGTTGTTCCTAAGTCAATTCCAATTATTTTACTCATAATATTTTATATTTTTTCTATTTTTAATTTAATTTACACTCTCAATTTCTCAATATCTGTACCATTCAAAGAATTATGACAAAATGACACAATAAAAACAAAACCCCTGATAAAATCGGGGGTTTGTATGATTTAATATGGAAATATTTTCATTATTTTTTGATAAACTTCATAGATTTTATGAAGTCTTTGCCATTATAAGTCCTTACATAATAAACACCACTGATAAAATCTTTCACATCAATTTTATCTGTTTCATTTTTAATAAATACTTTTTTCACAAGTCTTCCTTCTGCATTGAAAATTTCCACCTCGTTAATAGGTGCTAAAGGCGAAGCAATAGAAATATACTGTGTAGTAGGATTAGGGAAAAGATTGATAGAATTTACCTTTTGTACATCATTTACTGATAAAAATGCACATGCGTTAGAATTCAAAAGACTCGCTCTTGGGCCAGCCATCGTATTCGTTTTGATTGTTTTCTGATCATTGGTAAAGAATGCCATCTCCGTATCTGTCACATAGTCCATAAAATTCATGAACATAGCACCGTTTGCCGTCGGAGTACACATAAAAGAATTATCTGGGAAAACATTACCACCGTAATGAGCATCATTAATAGCAGGAGTATCAGCACAGCCGTCATCATTATCCGGTGTATTACAAAGACTGCCATCTTCTCCCCAAGGGTGAAGCAATCCGAAATAATGTCCTATTTCATGCGTTGCAGTTCGTCCTCCATTATAAGGATACTGAGCAGCTCCTGTAGTTCCGAAATATCTATACCCAATAGCAAGTCCGTCCTCCGGAAAACCAGCAGCATCAGGCAGATAAGCCCAACCAAGATAAGGATTAGGCATATTCCCTACCCATATGTTCAGATATTTAGTTGGATCCCAGGCTGTAAGTCCCGATGCTAAATAATATTGGTTTGCAAAATCAAAATTTGCAGCTACAGATTTTCTCTCTATTCCTGTAGTTGCAGCACCTGCAGGAGTCTTTGTTGCCATACAAAATGTCAGTTCCATATCGGCAGCATAAGGCTTGAAGGCATCAGGAACTACAGAACTGAAATTAGGATTTAATTTTCTGAAGTCATTATTCAAAATAGCAATCTGTGATGCAATCTGAGCATCAGAAATATTCTGGGCAGCACTTCCATAAAGAACATGCACTACAACCGGAATCGTAACAACAGTCTGACCATTTTTAGCCATTGCATTAGCCGCAGCATTTTTACTGGTTAAATAATTTCGTAAATCTTCTTTTTTTGCCAGAGCCTGTGGATTTCTTGCATAAAACTCTTTCATTTTCAAATCAGTGGCACATTCTCTCTGACCATACACATTAGCCATTAAAAAGCCAGCTGCCAATAGTAAAAATTTTTTCATGGAAATATTATAAATTATCGGCAAATATAACAATTCCTGCAATAGATGAATATTTTACACTAAACCAATTGTAGGCATTTACATTTATTAAACATTATTAAATAGAACAAGAAAAAAAATTAACCTAAGTTTTTACTTTTTTCTGACCTATTTTACAGTATAGCCTTTTGTCTGAGGAGAAGGAAGAATATGGCTTATAATGGTATCATTTCTTATTTTCAGCCTATGCATGTTTATTTTAATAGTATTGCTTTCTTTTCGTTATTTATACAATAAACTCCTAATACTCTGCTTTTGGATGTTTGACTATCAAATGTAAACACGTTTCCTTCTTTATAGAACTTAAGTCCTTTATTTATAATATTCAACATCACTGTATCTGATGTAAACTTAACAAAATAAAGGTTACCCCATCATTTCTGACATCAGATAAACTGCAGAGGTATCAATCAGTTTATAGATAGAAATATTATCAAATGACGAAATCTGCTTCTGTCCCACTGTCATACAGCTATGACAGACAAACATTATTATAGTGTTATATTGTACTATTTTCTCCATAAAGCAATAGGATCCCGCATTACTCAATTCATAAAACAAACTGACTATCAATACAATTACCATTAACAAAACAAATTAATTCACCAACATTTAAAAATTAATTAAAGTTTAACCTAAGAAATAGAGACAGAATCTTTACGAATTATTATTTTTGATAAAATATACACATTTAGAATGTCAGTACACTTTAATCCACGAGATATCACATGGCTTGCCTTTAATGAAAGAGTTTTACAGGAGGCCATGGATGAAAAAGTTCCTTTACATTTAAGAATACGTTTCCTTGGAATCTTCTCCAATAATTTAGATGAATTTTTCAGAGTACGTGTTGCCGGATTAAAGCGCGCCATGGATTTTAAGGAAAAAGTGATTGCTGAATCTTTTTATCAGCCACCCTCCAAAATCCTTCAGAGAATCAATGAGGTAGTCATGAGACAACAGCTGAATTTCGACAAAACCTGGAAAAAAATCCAGACTGAAATGGCTGATCACAAGGTTTCCATTAAAAATTCTAAAAATCTGACAGCAAAACAAAAAGAGTTTGTCAGACAATATTTTGATGAAGTGGTAGAATCTAATGTCATTCCTATCCTTCTTCATGAAAATACACCGATGCCCTACGTGAGAGACAAAAGTCTGTATTTGGGGGTAGCGATGAGAAAGAAAGACTGGCAGTATTCCAGCAATTATGCCATTATTGAGATTCCTTCCCGTTTTGTGGGACGTTTTGTATTGCTGCCTACAGAAGATCCGGAAGAAAAAAATGTAATGCTGTTGGAGGATGTGATTACCTTCAACCTTCCTCATATATTCTCTTATTTCGGATATGACGAGTTTGCAGCTAATGCCTTTAAAGTAACAAAAGACGCCGAATTGGATCTGGACAATGACATCCGAACCAATTTTGCAGAAAAGATAGAGAAAGGACTCAAAAACAGAAGAAAGGGTAAGCCTACCCGTTTCGTTTTTGATAAAGATATGGATAAAGCGTTGCTGGAACTTCTTATCAGAAAGCTGAATTTAACTAAGAAAGACAGTATCATCCCTGGAGGAAAAATTCATAATTTCAAGCATTTCATGGATTTCCCTGATGTTTTTGAAAAGTATGAAAGACCTGTGGAAAGAACCTCTTTTACCCACCAGGCATTTGAACATGGCGAAAGAGTGACAGATGTTATATTAAAAGAAGATATACTTCTTACCTTCCCTTATCATAAATATAATCCGGTCATTGACCTTCTGCGTGAAGCGGCAATGGATCCGGATGTAAAATCTATCCAGATCACGGCTTACCGTCTTGCCAGCAGCTCAAAAATTATCAATGCATTGATCTATGCTGCAAGGAATGGCAAAGAAGTAACCGTAATGCTGGAACTTCAGGCAAGGTTTGATGAAGAATCCAATCTGGAATGGAGAAATATGTTGGAACCTGAAGGAATTACTGTCCTTGTAGGAATTCCAAACAAAAAAGTACATGCCAAGCTGTGTATTATCAAAAAGAGGGCACACAACAAAACCATTCAATATGGATTTGTAAGTACAGGAAACTTCAACGAGAAGACGGCAAGAATATATGGTGACCATTTGCTGCTGACCGCAGATCGTGGCATCATGGCAGACATCAATAAAGTTTTCAATGTTTTGAAAAAACCAAAAGATGACTTTATTCCGGTTTTGAAAACTTGTAAAAATTTATTAGTTTGTCCTCAATTTATGCGTGAAAAGATTGTTCACCATGTTGATAAAGAAATCGAAGAAGCTAAGGCAGGACGAAGAGCAGAGATCATCGTAAAAGTAAATTCTCTGAGCGACAGATTGTTGATTGAAAAATTATATGATGCAGCCAAAGCAGGAGTGGTGGTCAGATTGATCGTAAGAGGAATCTATTGTGCCGTAAACCAGAAAGATTTTAAAGAGAAAATAAAAGCTATCAGTATTGTAGATGAATACCTGGAACATGCCAGAGTCATGTATTTTTACAATAAAGGGGCCGAAGATATGTACATTTCTTCCGCAGACTGGATGACCAGAAACCTGGATTACAGGATCGAAGCAGCGGCTAAAATCACGGATAAAAATCTCAAAAAAGAATTAAAAGATATTCTTGACATTCAGCTTAGAGATAATGTAAAAGCCAGAATTTTAGACAAAAGACTGAGTAATGAGTATATAAAAAATGATAAAAAAGAATGCCGTTCACAAATAGAAACCTATAAATATTTAAAAGCTAAAACAATCAAAAAATGAAGATAGCAGCGATAGACATAGGGAGTAATGCAGCCCGACTACTTATCAATGAAGTAAAAGTAAACAACAGAAAACCGGAATTCATCAAGTTGAACCTTCTCAGAATACCTCTGAGACTGGGAATGGATGTTTTCACCATCGGAAAAATAGGTCCGGAAAGAGAAAAAATGGTCATCGATTCCATGAAAATTTTCAGTGACCTGATGAAAATATACAAAGTAGAGCATTACAGAGCCTGTGCTACCAGTGCTATGCGTGATGCGGCCAATGGTAATGAAATTATCAGTCAGGTAAAAGAAGCCTCAGGAATCAATATCGAGATTATTTCCGGTGATGAAGAAGCTACCCTGATTTATGAAAATCACGTAGCAGAAGGCCTTGACAAAGAATTTGCCTATTTATACATTGATGTAGGCGGAGGTTCTACCGAGCTTACCTTCTACGAAAACGGTAAAATGGTTTACGAAAAATCTTTCAATATCGGAACAATCCGACTTCTCAATAACCTCGTTACGGTGGACAACTGGAATGAAATGAAGGAGGAGATAAAAGCAAACATCGTCAGCAAAAAGCCCATTGTGGCTATCGGGTCAGGAGGAAACATCAATAAAGCATTCTCCATGAGCAAAACCAAGGACGGAAAGCCCATGTCTTTGGCCCACCTGAAAAAAACATATAAAGAGCTGAATGAGCTGTCTGTGGAAGAAAGAATGACAAGACACAACCTGAGAGAAGACCGTGCCGATGTATTGGCACATGCGTTGGGCATTTTCAACAATGTCATGTCCTGGTCTGACATCAACAGAATTTTTGTCCCTAAAATTTCTGTTGCCGACGGATTGATACATAATATCTACAGTCAGTTACAACATCATAAATAACAACATTCAACACGATATAAAGCCAGCCATTTTTGAGCTGGCTTTTTATTTTAGAAGCTTTTCCCGCTTTCCGCTGTATTGTCATTGCGAGGAGCAACGCGACGAAGCAATCTCTATATTATTAAGTTTTGGCTAAAGCCAATGGAAATATTTTTTTATTAAAAAAATTTCCAAATTTTAAAGTAAAACCTCTCTCCCATTCGTCATACCATTATCAATAGCAAAGCAATGAACTCAATCAAAATAATTCTTACAGGAGCTACAGGAATGGTAGGCGAAGGTGTTCTCATGGAATGTCTTGACAATCCGAATGTTTCTGAAATCCTGAGCGTAAGCAGAAAACCTTCTGGAAAAACACATCCTAAACTGAAAGAATATCTCGTCCCCGACTTTTTATCAATCGACCTTCATGATGAGAAACTGAAAGGTTATGATGCCTGTTTTTTCTGTGCAGGAATCAGCAGTGTAGGCATGAATGAAGAAGACTATACCAAAATCACTTATGATACAACCCTGCATTTTGCAAAGGCTGTTTTGAATCAAAATCCGGAAATGGTTTTCAACTATGTTTCGGGAGCCAGCACTGACAGTACAGAGAGCGGAAAACTTATGTGGGCAAGAGTAAAAGGCAGAACCGAGAATTCTTTAAAAAAGATGAACTTTAGAGGAGCTTATAATTTTCGTCCCGGATTCATGAAACCTGTTGATGGTCAAGTGAATGTAAAATGGTTTTTTAAACCTTTTATTTGGATTTTTCCTGTTTTTTTTCAGTCAAAATCATTAACTTTACACGAAGTAGGTAGAGCAATGATCAATGCAACACACAAAGGGTACCCTACTTCCACTTTAGAAATTAGAGATATTAAAAATTTAGCAATATGAGAGACATGTTAAAAAGAATTGTTCTGGTTATTTTTGTACTCTTGCTTCTGACTGCAGTTTCAGGATATTTTTACATGCAGAAACATCCGTTGGAAGGAAATAAATCAGGTACGATTTTAAATTTTTCAGGAAAATCAGGGAAATAATTTCATTCTAATGTTCCTCATTCAAACATCATTTTATCTTTTATCGGAAACAAACCTATTTTTTAAACATTTCTTAAGATTCCATTAAAATAGTTGCGAAACAGAAAGTTCATTTTTGCATTTATCTAATTGAAGTAAAAATGATCAACAACTACCTATTAAAAGGGTCTGTGATTGCCGCATTCTTTTTGCAGAGCGGTCTTTTTGGACAGACACTGATTCATTACTGGAATTTTAACAATAATGCTTCTGCAGCAGCAATCACCACACCTACTTCTACCTTGGTGAATGGTTCTCTTGCAGCAATAGCAGGAGGTACAAGTATCATCGATTTTGCCGGCGGTACTGCACAGAATTTTAATTTGCAAAATTTAAATGCAAGAAACGGTGATGCATCCGGAACCCATTTAAGATTCAATAATCCGATAGGAGGAGCTTTACAATTTAATCTTCCTACAACAGGATACAACAATGTCATTGTTAAATTCACTACCAGAAGATCTGCCCAGGGAGCAGGAACGCAGACATGGTCTTATTCAACAGACGGCACTACCTTTGTACAGTTCCAGAGTGTAAGTCCTCAGGATGCCGACCCACAGCTGACTACTCTGGATTTTTCTGCCATACAGGGAGCTAACAACAACCCCAACTTTAAATTAAAAGTTGATTTCTCTGCCACTGGAGGAGGAACCGGAGGGAACAACCGTTTTGATAATTTTACCGTAGATGCAACACCTGTAGGAGGAGTTGATACCACTCCGCCAACAGTCACTTATCTGCCTTCCAATAACACCAATAATGCTTCAACAACTGTAAATCCCACTTTATCTTTTAATGAAAATGTAAGATTAACGGATAATTCAGCAATTAGTAATTCTAATGCACAAAATCTCATAGAGTTCCGACTAGGAAATGCTTCAGGTATTCAAGTTCCTTTTACGACCACTTTCAGCAACAATATCATCACAGTGATCCCTACTTCTGGTTTAGTACCGGGGCAGGCTTATTATGTAGCGCTTAAGCCCAATACCGTGGAAGATTTCAGTGATAATGGAGTTACTGCCGTTACGTCCAGTACTTTTACTACTGCCGGAACTACAATTTCTTTAGAAAAGAATTTCATTAAAGTCGATGAAAATGCAGGAAATCTTGCTTTCAAAATCAATATCACCAATCCTTCAACTGCTACAGTAAATCTTGTTGTAAAACCAGCGCCATTCAGTACCGCTGATGCCAATGATTTTACTTTAGCCAATCAGACGATTAATATTACTCCATCTACAACAAGCTACACCGTAAATATTCCGATTATTGATGACACAGTGGCAGAACAACAGGCCGAATATTTTGTCGTAAGCCTTGAAAATCCTGTTGGAGCAACCATTTCAGGTGACAATTCTGCAACCGTTTATATTGTAGATAATGATAAACCGGCACCGATTCCTTCCCATCAGATCCAGCTGAATTATCTTGGAAGCTTTGATCCTTCAGGAAACAGTACCAGTTCTACAGAAATAGTGGTTCACGATCCATCAACGCAACGTTTGTTCACAATCAGTTCTATCACGGATG
The DNA here is from genome assembly GCF_059420365.1 of Chryseobacterium sp. GW821-FHT04C04. NCBI lineage: Bacteria > Pseudomonadati > Bacteroidota > Flavobacteriia > Flavobacteriales > Weeksellaceae > Chryseobacterium > Chryseobacterium sp. GW821-FHT04C04. The sequence goes on from NZ_JBWKTO010000002.1 coordinate 49,376, forward strand.
CTTTTGATATTATTAATTTCAGCACACCGAATACTCCTTCAGTCATTAAAACTGTAAATATGGCTCCTTATGGCGGTATCACAAGTATCGCTGTGAAAAACGGAATTATAGCCGCTTCTTCTCCCAATACTGATCCTCAGCAAAACGGGTCTGTCGTATTCTTCGATATTAACGGAAACTTTCTGAAGCAGGTAACTGTAGGAGCTTTACCGGATATGGTAACTTTCTCCCCAGACGGCACAAAAGTGGTTACTGCTAATGAAGGGGAACCTAATGATGCTTACACCGTAGATCCTGAAGGAACGATCAGCATTATCGATATCTCCGGAGGCATCGGAAACCTTACACAAAGTAATGTGACCACCCTTAATTTCAACAATTTTGATTCTCAAGTAGCCGCTCTTACTGCTACCGGATTAAGAAAAGTAAGAACCAATAATACCCTTTCTCAGGATCTGGAACCTGAATATGTGACCATCAGCTCTGACAGTCAGAAAGCATGGGTAACACTTCAGGAAAATAATGCTGTTGCAGAGATTAACCTCGCCACTAAAACCATCACTGGAATCTGGGGATTGGGTAAAAAAGACATGAGTCTTCCAGGGAATGGTTTTGATGCTTCGGACAATAATGGTGAGGTTTTGATTGCTAACTGGCCGGTGAAAGCTTATTATGTTCCGGATGCGGTCCAAAATTACAAAGTAGGAAGTACCCATTATATCGTAACAGCTAACGAAGGAGATGAAAAGGATCTTTCCGGATACAGCGAAAGAACAACTGTGGGGGCTAATAACTATACTTTAGATCCTGTACTATTCCCGAATTCGTCAATTTTAAAGGCTTCCTATAACCTTGGGAGATTCAGGGTTTCTTCTGCCACCGGAAATACGGACGGAGATGCCGACTTTGAAGAAATGGCAGCGTTAGGAGCCCGCTCGTTCTCTATTTTCAATGCAGATACCAAGCAGATTGTATATGACAGTGGGGATCAGTTTGAAAGATATATTGCCACCAACCATCCATTAATTTTCAATGCGGATAATGAATCCAATGGTGCTAAAAACAGAAGCCGTGCCAAAGGTCCTGAACCGGAAGGAGTGGCATTAGGAAATATCAACGGGCAAACGTATGCTTTCATTACATTAGAAAGAACCGGTGGCGTTATGGCATATAACATCACAGATCCTAATAATCCTACCTTCACAGATTACAAACACTCCCGCTCTACTTCCGCTTACGGAGGAGACAACGGTCCTGAAGGAATCATCTACATAGCTCCTGAAAATACAACCACCAATACAGGTTATGTAATTATTGCCAATGAGATCAGCGGAACTTTATCCATGTACGAAGTTGCGATGCCGGCTACTCTGGGAACCGGGGAAACAAAAACTGAACAGGCCACATTCAACGTATTCCCAAATCCTGTGAATAAAGGAAATACACTTTACTTCAACAGAAAACAGGATTACGAATTGTATGATATGTCCGGAAAACTAATCGGAAAAGAAAAGAATGCTTTAACAATAAATACGTCCAATCTCTCTACAGGTGTTTATCTTATAAAAACCTCAGAAGGACAGATAAAAAGAGTTATTGTAAAGTAAAATATAGTATTTAGTTGATTGAAAAGGCTTCGGAGATTCCGGAGCTTTTTTTATTATTGGGAAATTCATTAGTTTTAAACTTTTATAATACAATGGAAGATCAATTAGAACATATTATTCAACAAGTCTGGCATAAAGAAAAACGAAATCTTTTTACCTTTCTTACTGGTGCTGGAATCTCATCTGACAGTGGCATTCCCACTTACCGTGGAATAGATGGAATCTGGGTAAAGGGAACTCAGTTCCATAAACCTGAAGAGTTTGGAACTTTACGTTATTTCAGACAACATCCTGAAGAAGTTCTGCAATATTCTCTTTTCAGAAAAAAAATGTTTGAAAATGCCTCTCCCAACGAAAGTCATTTTGAACTTGCAGACATTGAAACTCAACTTCAGAACAGGTTTCATCTCATTACTCAAAATATTGATAATCTTCATCGTCGTTCAGGTAGTCAAAGAATCTATGAAATTCATGGAAACAACAGAGAAATCAAATGCTCAAACGGTTGTAAAGAAATTCTGGATCTTCCTACGGAAATAAAGGGCAAAGACCTGAATGAAGACCTTACAGCTCATGATAAAGAACTTCTTACATGTACTCAATGTGGCCATTGGATGCGTCCGAATATTTTATGGTTTGATGAATATTATGATGAAAAAACCAACAAAAGATTCAGTGCCCTAAAAATTGCCAAAAACAGTGGAGTTCTCTTTATTGTTGGGACTTCCGGAGCAACAAGTCTTCCGATTGCCATTGCAGAAACAGCTCTTAAATATGGAGCCTTTATCGTAGATATCAATACAGAGGATAACAATTTTACAGACCTGATCAGAAATAAAAAAAATTCATTAATCGTTAGGGAAAAATCTACTGAAGTATTGAAGATTATAAAAAATATTATTGAAAAAACTGCATCATAAAAATTTATTATTTAAGATGTATTTAACTTTTAACATGGGTAAAAAAAATGATTTTATATCTATATTTACTCCAAACAAACCAATTTCACAATGAAAAATATTAAAACAGCAGGAATTTTGGCTATCCTTTTACTTGGAACAGGTACAGCCTTTTCACAATCCAGAAAAACAGAATCTGCCAATGGGTCAGAAAAGTCGGATAATAATAAAATGATACAGGTAGAAGGGGTAGGACATAAGCTCAACTATACCCTCAATGGGGGAATTGCCGAGATTGAAGGAGCCGATAATACGGTAACAATTAAAGGCAGCGCAAAGAAGATCTCCGTTTCAGGAACCGGCAATAAAGTATATGTTGATAAGGTAGACAAAGTTATTTTAGAAGGAGGCGGTAATGTAATTTACTACAGAACTTCGGGAACAAAATCGGGAAAACCGGATGTCTCTATTGAAGGGGTAGACAATAAGCTGGTGAAGCAATAAAAACATTTAGAAAAGATTAGTTACATGTTTGGATTTGCATTAGACACAGGTGAAGAATCTGAGATCATCACTTTTATAGACCAGATAAGCAATATCGAAGGATCTTATCCTATCACTTATAAAAAAGTCAGATTAATAAATGTTCACAACATTACTGCTCTTGTTTCTGCTATAGAAAATGCATCTAAAATTTATGAAAACAATGGCTTTATTTATAAACTTGATCAGCAGAATAATATCGTTTCCAGTACTTTTATCAGTAATATTAAAATAAGCAAATCAAAAAAAAATATCATTCTAATCGGTTTTGTATGGGGTAGTCCAAAAGGATATCAAAAAGCCTTGGATATGAAACTCAATAATCAAATGATTGAAAAAAATATCTGGAAAAGTTTCAGAAAAGATAAATTACAAGGATGGCTTATACATGCTTTACATTCTTGTAAACCCGAAATAATCAGAGAAAATATCAGCATTCAGATTGATGGAAATGAATTTCATAGTTTAGATGGTTTTTTCTGTACACTTGGAGAGGAAATCCATGGGATTGCAGGATATTTTGGGCGTAATTTACCTGCTTTATATGATTGTCTTCGTGGAGATTTTGGAGTAATATCTATTTCAGAACTCAATTGGATAAATCATAAAAGAAGTAAAATAATACTCAAAACGAAGTTTATAAAAATTGTAGAGATCTTTGAAAATCATAATATAAAGGTTCTATTGAATTAAATTTACCATCAAAAAACCTCACAGGTTTTGAAAACCTGTGAGGTTTAATTTATATTCCACTTATTATTTTGAACAAAAAAAGACAGGCCTTAAAAAAGCCTGTCTTTTAAAAATATCTCAGAGATAATTTTACTCTACGTTGATTACCTTTTCAATTTCCGGAGCATGTTGTTTGATCGTATTTTCAACACCAAGTTTAAGGGTTGAAAAGTTCAATGAGCATCCGGAACAGTTACCTAAAAGTTTCACAAAAACCTGATTATCTTTCACGTCAATAAGCTCAATATCACCTCCGTCTTTATTCAAAAACGGTCTGATACTTTCCAGAGCTTCCATTACTCTTGTTACTGTGTCTTCGTGCGTTATGTTTGTTTCCATATTTTTCAGTTCAATTCGGTTCTTTTCAATTGTATTGAAAGTTATAATTATTTTGCTTTTGGTGAGCATCCAGCCATTGTGGAAATCTTTACAGCTTCAGTAGGAGGAAGACTTTTATTTCTTTCCACTAAGCTTTCTACCATTTTTCTGGCGGTTTCTGTATAGATATCTGCAATTTTAGATCCTTCCTGAAGCGCAGCTGGTCTTCCTACATCTCCTGCCTCTCTGATACTTTGAATCAATGGAATTTCTCCTAATACCGGAATTCCCAGATCTTCAGCTAAATATTGCGCTCCCTGGTTTCCAAAGATATAATATTTATTGTCAGGAAGTTCTTCCGGTGTAAAATAAGCCATATTTTCGATTAATCCAAGAACCGGAATGTTAATACTTTCCATCTGGAACATGGCAATTCCTTTTCTTACGTCTGCCAATGCAACATGCTGAGGCGTACTTACGATCACGGCCCCTGTTACAGGAACTTCCTGAATGATGGATAAGTGAATATCACCCGTTCCCGGAGGAAGGTCTATTAATAAGAAATCCAATTCTCCCCATGCAGCATCTCTGATCATCTGGTTTAATGCTTTTGAAGCCATAGGACCTCTCCACACTACTGCCTGATTAGCTCCTGAGAAATATCCTATCGAAAGCATTTTTACTCCATAATTCTCAACAGGTTTCATCAAGCTTTTTCCATTCACTTCTACAGAAATTGGTTTTTCACCTTCTGTATCAAACATGGTAGGAACAGATGGTCCGTAGATATCGGCATCTAACAGTCCAACTTTAAAACCCATTTTAGCCAATGTTACTGCCATATTTGCAGCCACTGTAGATTTTCCTACTCCTCCTTTACCGGAAGCAATAGCGATGATATTTTGAATTCCCGGAATTTGTTTTCCTTTGATCTGACTTTTCTGAATTTCACTAGGCTCGGGAGAAACGATTTTAAGTTTTAAATGAACCTCTTCTCCAAACTCGCTGGCAAAAGCTTGTTTCATTGCAGCTTCCAGCTTTTTCTTTTCGTGCATTGCAGGCGAATGAGCGGTCATGTCAATATAAACATCATTACCCACAATCTGAAGATTACTCACCAAGTCGTCTACTTCTATTTCTTTAAGGAAATCCTGAACCTTTTCTTTCGTCAACATATAAATATAAATTGTTTACAAATTTACGCATTTTTTCGGTAATTTAGAATCAATAAAATCTATAATATCAGGTGATAAATCAGATCGTTAAAAATATCTTATTTCTGATTTTTCATCATGATATCCTACAAACCCACAGAAAACAACCTATATGAAATCTACATCTTATCCTTCCAAATATGCACTACCAAAAGGAATTTTCACGGTAGGAAAAACAAAATTCAAGTGGTATGATCTCGCAAATAATCCCGCAGAAGTCTCTTCGCAGGATATTCATAATGCCCAACTGTGTATTGAAAATGCTGAGGAAAATTTTCAGAACAGGGATGATCTGGGATTCGTCATTATGCATCGTTGTGGGGAAAACTATCTTCTCTTGGTTTGTACATGGCGAAATGAAAATGAATTATGGGAAAGCGTCTACTATGACGGTTCCGGGAAGTTTGAAATATGGGACAGAAACAAAACCCACCTCCCGACTTACTGCGTATGGGAAATGGGTATTGTATATCATGAATCCCAGTCCTGGAAGAAATATCTTGGCTCCGGACGGGAAGAAAAAGACCAAAAGGAATATCTTAATGATTTCTTTGAAGGAGAAGTGTAACGACTTCTGTATTGTCATTGACTATGTCGAACCTTCGGTCTCTGATGAAGGAAGAATCTCTCATCTTTAATAAGATTCTTCCTTCGTCGGAATGACATACATCATAAAACGACTTAAGTATTTTAATTTTTCACAACTTAAATCTAAACGATTAATTAGCTCTGTTTTTCTCATCAAACCTTACATTGCGGTCCATCCCTTTTACTTTTTTATTTCCGAAAGTATAAGTGGCGGATACCGTAAGTCTTCTGGCATCGTAATAATTATTATAAGAATGTGTTCCTGTGGTATAATATATTTCACCCACACTTTTTCCCTGCTTTAAAATATCGGACACAAAAATATTCAGCTGAAGACTTTTTTCCATCAGGTTCAACTTAAGGCCTGATGTAAAATTTCCTGCAAACTTCATATATGAATTTCCCGAATTGGAAGGCAGACGAAACCAATAGTTGAGAATCAGCTGCACTGTTTTGCTTGGGTTGAGCGAGATATTATTCTGAAAATCGAAATCATAGCTGTTTCCTTTTCTTGAAAGGGCATCAGTCGCAAAAACATCAGTGTTCATATAAGAGTAATTGGCCGAATAATTAGCCTCCCATTTTTTGAAAAAAGTATCTGAATAGTTCAATGAAACTCCCATGCTGTTCTGATTATAGTAGTTTTCAAAGGTACTCACTCTATTTTCACCTTTCAGATTAGCCAATTGACCAAATGCGTCTACGGTTCTCTGAAAATAAGCTGATGCTGATAATTTTCCTTTATAGACATAGGAAAATTCAAAATTATGATTGATAGAGGGTTTCAGGAAAGGGTTTCCGGTAAAGTAAGAGTTGATATTGATATACCATCGGTACGGATTGATCGCCCGAAATCCCGGTCTGTTGATCCTTTTGGAATAATTCAGGTTGAAAGTATGGTTTTCATTGCTTTTATAGGAAACATAAGCGGTAGGAAAAAACTTTCCGTAAGAATTTTCAGTCTGCTGTCCGGAGGTTAAAGAATTTCCATTCACAACAGAGTATTCATAGCGAAGTCCTGCTTTTGCCGACCATTTTTCATTGAAAGCCTTTTCAAAGCTGATATAAGCCGCATAGTTTTTCTCGTTATACTCAAACTCATTGCTTTTCAGAGGATCTGTAACGTAATTTCCGCTCGTTAGATTCTGATAGAAAATGTTAGAATTATTATCAAAATTTGTGAATTTCACTCCTGTTTCGGTCTTTGCAAACGGGTAAGGAAGAGTAAGATCTGCCTGTCCGGAATAGATTTTATAATCGACCATTGATGGGGATTTTACAACAAACCGATCTCCAGAACTTTCGGTGGTTGTAAAATCAATAGTAGTCTCAGGAACATTAGAGAAATAATTCCCTGTAATGCTCAGTTTATTGTCTTGTTTCCCAAATTTAAGATCATAATACACACTGGCCGTGTGCTGTTTACCTGTAGCCCTGTGCTCCGCATAAGTAAGCAGTGTATTGGTATAATTACCATTCTGGAAATAGTTTGAAGTATTCGTGATATCCATATTGGAATGCCCGAATCCGAAATCATAAATAAATCCAATAGTAGACTTTTTGCCCAACTGATAATCCAGACTCAAATTGGCTCCAAGCCCATCTCCAAAATCTCTTCTGTTATCATTGCTCTTAAGACCGTCTGCTCCTTCTATCCAATAATTTTCATAAGAATGCTTTTCATTTTTATTTTGTCTTAACTTCAATGAAGTGCGCAATTTTTCATTTTGATAGTTAATTGTTGCACTATTTGAATTTCCTGTATAAGTCGTCTGCTGCAGACTGGAAGTAAAACTTCCGTTCCATCCGAGATTTTGATTTTTCTTCAAAACAATATTGATCAGGCCACTGTTTCCCTGCGCTTCGTACTTAGCAGGAGGTGAAGTAATAACTTCAATCTTTTCTATATTTTCAGATCGAAGACTTTTAAGGTAAGTAACAAGTTCCGCATCTGACAAATTCAGAATTCGGTCGTTGATCATTACTGCTACTCCACTTTTTCCAACAATGGAAACGCCGGTATTATCATCTACTTTTACCAATGGTGTTGTTGCAAGGGCATCCGCCCCATCCATTCCCTGTGAAGCAACAGAATTGGAAACATTGAAGACCAGTCTGTCTGCTTTTCTCTCAATCAGTTTTTTTCTGGCAGTAAGCGTAACGCCTTCGATCTGCTTTTCTTTCTTTTTTTCAATAAAAAAATCCTGTTTCACGACTCCGTTTACCATCAATTCTTTATTGGATATTTCTACACCATCCTGTATAAGCTTTATATTATAGGTTCCGTTTTCTGAAAGTCTCAGTGAATAATTTCCGTTTTCATCTGAAATAGCAGTCTGCTTTTTCTGATCTTTTACCACAATTACCTCAACATAAGGTACCGCATTTCCAGTTTGGGAGATTTTTCCTGTTATCGTTTGGGCAAATACAGCTGCCGGCAACAGCATAATTAGAGAAAGTAAGGTCTTCTTCATGAATGTAATAGTTTTCTATAAGACAAGCTATCCGTCTCTTTTATTACATCTGTTTTCCTGTTTTTCAATATCTTCGCTTTTATAAAATCAGAACATGAAAAAAGGGCTTATTGCATTTTCTTTATTTATTACTCAGATCATTTCCGCACAAAACTATTCACAATATGTCAATCCGTTTATAGGAACTGGCGGCCATGGCCATACTTTTCCGGGTGCCATCGTTCCATTTGGGATGGTACAGCTTTCTCCGGATACGAGAATTGACGGAAGCTGGGACGGATGCAGCGGATATCATTATTCGGATTCTGTGATCTATGGTTTTTCTCATACTCACCTCAACGGAACAGGAGTTTCAGATTACGGAGATATTATGCTGATGCCCACGATGGGAAACCCGAGCCTGAACAGTAAAGAGTATTCTTCAAAGTTTTCGCATAAAAATGAAAAAGCAGCGGCAGGATTTTATGCTGTGAAATTAGATAAAAATAATATTGATGTTCGTCTTACTACCACCAAAAGAGTAGGCTACCACGAATATACATTCAACAATGCTGGAAGTGCCAATATCATTTTAGACCTCAACCATAGAGATAAGCTTCTGGAAGGTGAAGTAAAGGTCATTGATGACAAAACCATTGAGGTTTTCAGAAGAAGTGAAGCCTGGGCTACCAACCAATATATCTATGCCAGAATTGAGTTTTCAAAACCTATGAAAATTTCAAAAAAAGAGGTCAACGGAAAACAGGAAACTCATCTTTTTACCGGAACAAAGCTTGCGCTGGCATTTTCAACCCAAGTTAAAAAAGGAGAAAAGATCAATGTAAAAGTGTCCATTTCTCCTACAGGCTATGAAGGAGCGGAAAAAAATATGCTGGCAGAGGGACAATCCAAAGATTTTGAAGCAGTAAAAAAGCAAGCGGAAGCAGATTGGGACAAAGAACTTTCAAAAATTGAAGTGAAGTCCGATGATAAAAATAAATTAGCTGTTTTTTACACCGCTTTATATCATGTGTTTACACAACCCAACATCAATATGGATGTTGACGGAAGATACCGGGGCAGGGACAATAAGCTTTATAACACAAAGGGCTTTGATTATTATACGGTATTCTCTCTTTGGGACACCTTCAGAGGCGCTCACCCGCTGATGACTTTAATCGATAGAAAAAGGACTGCTGATTTTATCAATACCTTTATTAAACAATACGAACAGGGAGGGAAACTTCCTGTATGGGAACTGGCTTCCAATGAAACAGAATGCATGATCGGGTACCACTCCGTTTCTGTGATTGCAGATGCTATGGCTAAAGGAATTCAGGGATTTGATTATGAAAAGGCATTTCAGGCAGCCAAAGGCTCAGCGATGCAGGATATTTTCGGGTTGAATGCTTATAAACAGAATAATTATATCAGTATCGATGATGAACATGAAAGTGTTTCCAAAACAGTAGAATATGCCTATGACGACTGGTGTATTGCCCAGATGGCAAAAATTTTAGGCAAAAAAGAAGACTATCAGTATTTCATGAAACGTTCTCAGAACTGGAAAAATCTCTATAACCCCAAAACGGGTTTTATGCAGCCAAGAAAGAACGGAAACTGGTATGAACCTTTTGATCCGAGAGAAGTGAATAACAATTATACAGAAGGAAACTCATGGCATTATTCTTATTCTGTACAGCAGGACATTCCAGGGCTTATTGCTGCCCATGGAGGAAAAGAAAAATTTGAGCAGTTCATTGATGCCATTTTCACTGCTCCGGATACAACAACAGGAAGAGAGCAGGTAGATATCACAGGATTGATGGGACAATATGCTCAGGGAAATGAGCCAAGCCACCATATTGCTTACCTGTACAATTTTGTAGACAAACCTGAAAAAACAGATGCCAAAATAAAATACATCCTTGACAATTTTTATAAAAACACCCCTGACGGACTCATTGGAAATGAAGACTGCGGGCAGATGAGCGCCTGGTATGTTTTAAGCTCAATAGGAATCTATTCTGTTACCCCGGGGCTTCCTGAATGGGAAACGACAACGCCTTATTTTGATGAAATTAAAATTCACCTTGAAGACGGTACTACCCGAACGATTACTAAAAACACAGGCAGAGCGGAACTAAAAAAACTTGGATTTGAAAATGTAAAACCTGCTAAGGATTTTAAATATACAGAACAAACGGCTTCACCGGTCATTGCAGCCGACAGAATCTTCGATTTTTCTACTAAAGTTGAGATCACTCCATTGAACCCTAATGACAAGGTATATTATATGACCATGGATGATAGTGACAGTAACAAAAGAAAGACATTCTCTACCTACAAAGAACCATTTTCTATCACAAAAACAACCCAGGTGATGGCTTACGCTGAAAGAAACGGAGAAAAAAGCTCTGTAACAAGAGCCAATTTCAACAGAAGACCTAATTATTGGGATATCAATATCCTTTCAAAAGTTACTCCACAGTATAGCGCTACCGGAAAACTAGCTCTTATTGACGGAATCACAGGGGATGTCAACTGGAGAAAAGGGGAATGGCATGGATATCAGGGACAGAATTTTGAAGCCATCATTGATTTTAAATCTCCCAAGCAGATTAACTCATTATCTTCCTCTTATCTTCAGGACAGCAGAGCATGGATTCTGATGCCTAAAAAAGTGGAATACTACGCTTCTATGAACGGGAAAGATTTTATTCTTCTGAAAACCATTGAAAATGACATTGATGCTAAAGATGAGAAGGTACAGATCAAAGATTTTTCTACTGAAATTCTTCCTACCGAAGCCCGATACATCAAAGTAAAAGCCTACTACTTTGGAAAACTTCCGGAATGGCACCAGGGTGCCGGAGGAGATGCTTATATTTTCATTGACGAAATTTCCGCAAAATAAAAACTATTGCTACACATGAAAAAATTATCATTACTACTCTTTTTACTTTTAAGTACCATAAAAGTTTCAGCCTGTAAATGTGTATATGAAACATTATCACAGAATTATTTAAATGCCAGCATTGTGGGCATTATTAAAATTGTAAGAGTGTATGATGAAAACACCGAGCAAAGAACATATAAAGCAGATATTGAATTTGAAAAAGTGTACAAGGGAACAACAACATTTAAAACAATGAATGTAAGAGGGCTAATTGGAAACTCCTATTCCGGAGCTTGTGAAGTTGATGTATTGCCCAATGAAAGATATTTGATCTTTTTAAACCAATCCAATAACACCTACTCCATCTCATCCTGTACTCCAAAATCAAAATTGGGAAGTAGACCAACAAAAGCTGAAAAATCGTGGCTGAAAAATCAGGAAAAAGTCTTTACCTACTTAGATAATAATAAATTCAGGTTTATGGGCTTACAGTTTACCCGTTGCTATGATGAATTCCAAACTGAATATAAATCTGATTTATCAAAAATCAGTGGATTTAAACCTAAGCAGCCTTTTGCCATTTATAAAGTAAAAATAAATGAAAGATCAAAAATTCAGGAAATTACTCCTGTTACAACTTTTGGAAGTAAGGATAGTACGATAGAAAAGATACTGAAAACTAATATGATCGTCTCCACGCCGGTATCTTTCTGGAATCCCAACCCAAAAGAAGCTCTGCTCTTTCTCTCTTACAACAAAGAAAATATAAATGACCCATACGGTAAAGTCGTATCTTGTGACTAAAATAATTCCTTCTTTCAGCATCCAACCATAAAAAATCGCCCTTCGAAAATTCGAAGGGCGCGTTTTTTATCAATTCATTCTTTCGGACCATTGCAGGACTTCCGGAAGTTCCCTATCAGAAAATTCGATGTGGATTACTCTTCTTTTCTTTCCGTTGGTGGTTCGGTTTGAACCGTGAAGAGTCAAAGGCTTCATAATCATGATTCCACCCTTTTCTACGTTGCAGATTTCTTCTGTTTCTACAGTCCAGTCTATGGTTTCCGGTCTGTAAATACCTTTTGCATGAGATTTTGGAACTACTTTCAAAGCTCCATTATTTTCATCAGTATCATCCAGATGGATTCTGATAGTATAAATGTTTTCCAAAATATTCAGTGGAGGCTGTACGGCAAACTGATTTTGTTTGGTTGTCCATGGACCAAAATTGGCAAGCTCCAGTTTTTTATCCACAGAAATAGTAAGATCCTGATGATAGGCTACATACCAATTGGAGGTTTCAGGCTTATCAAAATAGATGCTTTTGACCACAAAATATTTTTCTCCGAAGATTTCTTTCACCACTTTCTGAATATTGTCATTGAAAACAAGGTCTTTGATTTCGGGAACTTCTTTTAAAAACTGTCTTATCGCAAACAGGTCTTCAGACTTTCTGAAATTCTCTTTTGAGGTATCTATATGCTGCAGAACATGGTTTATTTCTTCAAGTTCTTTCTGTGAAAACATAGCATTGATAACAGCAAAGCCATATTCAAGAATATGGCTTTTATTATTTTCTAAGTTATTTAAACTCATTGATATTTAAATTTTGTCTAATGGCTCAGTTAATTGTCCTTCCCATTTCGAAACTGCTGAAGTAGCCAATGTATTTCCTAATACGTTCGTCATACTTCTACCCATATCACAGAAATGGTCAATTGGTAAAATCAAAGCGATTCCTTCCGGTGGAATACCGAACATAGAACATGTTGCCACAATAATAACCAAAGAAGCTCTCGGAACACCGGCAATCCCTTTTGAGGTAAGCATCAATACCAAAAGCATAGTAATTTGTTGTCCAAGGCTCATTTCGATTCCGTAGATCTGTGCAATAAAGATTGAAGCAAATGTCATATACATCATACTTCCATCCAGATTGAATGAATATCCTAAGGGCAAAATAAAGGATACTACTCTGCTGTTACACCCGAATTTTTCAAGCTCTTCCACCAATTTCGGGAATACAGCTTCTGAACTCGTTGTAGAGAAAGCGATCAGTAATGGCTCTTTAATCCTTCTTAACAGGTCAAAAAGACGGTTTCCTAAGATAAAATATCCTACCAGTAAAAGAACCAGCCAAAGAACTCCTATAGCAAAGAAGAAGTCTCTCAGATAAATAGCATATACTTTGAAGATTTCAAAACCATTGGTAGCCACTACTGCTGCAATAGCTCCCAATACTCCCAACGGAGCAAACCACATGATATATCCTACCATTTTAAGGATAGCATGAGCAATGATATCAAAAAGCTTCACTACAGGTTTAGAATACTCTTCACCTAAATTCGCCAGTGCCACTCCAAACATCACAGCAAATATCACGATCTGCAATACTTCATTGGTAGCAAAGGCTTCAAATAAACTTTTAGGGATCATATGCTTTACAAAGTCTTCCATGGAAAAACTTTTGCTGCTTTTAAGAAGTTCATCAGCAGAGGCTACGTCCTGAATCGGTAATTTTGTGACATGTCCCGGTTCCAGCCAGTTAACGAGGATCAACCCTATAAAAAGGGAAACCAGAGAAGCTGAAATAAACCAAAGCATGGCTTTTGTTCCTACTCTTCCGATCATTTTAATATCACTCATTTTGGCAATACCCACCACCAAAGTCGTAAAAACCAAAGGAGCAATAATCATCTGTACCAACCTGATAAAAACCGTTCCCAACAGTTTTATGTTTTTGGAAAAGGGTTCTGCATTCTCAGGATATTTCACATGTACAATACCTCCAATTCCTACTCCCACAAGAAGGGCAATGATAATTGCTATAAAAAGTTTATTCTGTCCTTTCATATATATAGTTCAATTTGCGCAAATATAATGGTTTTTCAATTGGCAGAAGATTTTCTTCAAATGGGATGAATTTTACATTAAGTTTTTGATCCCTAAAAATTAAAACCTTGATTTAGAAAATATTGTAAAAAAATTAAGAAACATTTATTGAATTTTTATTCTTTTGGTACAAATTTTATTATTACATTTGATTGTATAACAACATTAATAAATATACAATATGAAAAAAACTATTGCAATGGCTGCATTAGCTGTAGCTGTATCTTTCGGTGCTATTTCTTGTAAAAAGAAAGTTTCTGATGCCGATCTTCAGACTCAGGCTACAACGGTAGTAACAACTAATCCCAACGCTTCTGTTGAAGTAAAAGAAGGTGTAGCTCACTTAAGCGGAACTTTCGCAGATCAACAATCTAAAGATGCAATGATTGCAAAATTAAAAGCGATCAACGGTGTAAAAGACGTAATGGATATGTCTACTGTTGCAGTTGCTACTCCTGTAGCACCTGTTGAAACTTCTTCTGCTGTAGACCCTGCTGTTCAGAAAAAAGTTCAGGATGCAGTGAAGGATTTCCCTTCTGTAAAAGTAGAAGTTGTAAACGGACAGCTTACTCTTACAGGAAACGTTTCCGGCCTACAGGCTAGAAAGATCAAGGAATCTGTAGATGCTTTGAAAATCGGAAAGTATAACAACAACCTAATCGTAAAATAATTTAAAATGGGCGAATTACAAGATAAATATTCAAGCGTAGTTTCAGCGGCGCAGTCTGCAGGAATCTCAAACCTTCAGGTTCAGGAGCAGGACGGAATTCTTTATGTTTCCGGAAATGCTTCCAATACTGCGGCTAAAGATGCTGTATGGAATGCTTTAGGAGCTATTGATTCTACTTATTCTGCTTCAGATATTAATATTGATGTGCAGGTTGCAGGTCTTACTTCAGGAGCTTCTTTAACTGTTGCTACTGAAGATTCTAACCTGAATATCAGACAGGAACCTTCTACTGAAGCTGCCGTTGTAGGTAAAGCTGCTAAAGGTGCTTCTGTAACGCTGATCGAACAAACTTCTGATGACTGGTGGAAAGTAAAAACGGCTGACGGTCAGGAAGGATATGCTTATTCAAGATATTTAAGAGCATAATTTTTATTAAAAAATAATAAATTTTCACAAAAAAAGCATAGAGACATCCCAACTTTGGGATGTTTTTATATTTTTACGGCTCTGAAAAAAAAACTAATGAAGAAAACTCTGTTGTTATTGGCTTTGATGTTCACTGCCTTTATCCTGCATGCACAAAAATTACACCTCGACGGAAAAATCTTAGATTCTGAAAAGAAAGCGATAGAAAATGCTACCGTCTATCTTTTAAAAGAAAAAGATTCATCCATTGTCAACTACACAGCCACCAATAAAGAAGGTAAATTCTCACTGAAACTAGATGATATAAAAGAGCCTTCTATTCTGAAAATTGACGCCGATAAATTATCTTCCTATTCTAAAAAATTTCAAAAAATAGATCAGTCGTTATCCTTAGGAGATATTCAACTTGAAAAGCAGGGTATCGTTAATACTATTGATGAGGTGAAGATCACCGTATCTCCTGTAAAGATTAAAAAAGACACCATTGAATTCAGTGCAGCCGCTATAAAAGTTCGCCCTGACAGTAAAATTGAGGAACTTCTGAAGCAGATCCCCGGTGTAGAAATCAGCAATGAAGGGAAGATTACAGTTAATGGAAAAGAGGTAGATCAGATCATGATCAACGGAAAGCCCTTCTTTGATAAAGATGGTAAAATTGCCCTTCAGAACTTACCTGCAGATATCATTAAGAATATCCAGTTTACAACGACCAAAACAAAGGAAGAAGAGCTTAGCGGGAAAACTGCCAAATCTCAGAATACCACCATCAATTTTAATATTGACGAAAAGAAAAATAAAGGCTTGCTGACAAGGCTTACAGTCGGCTACGGATCAGACAAGAGGTATGAAGGAAGCGGACTGGCCAGCTATTTTAAAGGCGACACGAAAGTAAGTATTCTTGCCTCTTCCAATAATATCAATTCTCAGGGGTTTTCCAGAGATGAGGTTTTCGACAGTATGGGGAACGGCCGGAATGCCTGGATGATGCAGGGAGGATCTGTCTCTACGACTGGAAATGTTACCTATTACAATCAGGGAGGCAGTACAAAAGGAATTCAAAGGTCTACAACAATTGGGTTAAACTACAGTGACAAGCTGGGAAAAGATGCCGATCTGGACTCTTTCAGTCTCATGCATTCGGATTCTAATACCGAAACAAGATCCAAAGTTTCAAGATCTACACTTCTGCCCAGCTATACTCTTCAGACCAATTCTGAAAGCAACGGTGAAAATGAATCCAAACAATACAGCTTCGATACTTCAGCCAAAATCAGACTGGATTCTCTGACAAGTATTTACATTTCACCAAGATTTAGCAAAAACAGCAGTTTCAGTTTTAATAATTCACAATCATCTACTTTAAAGAATGGCAGTCTTTTGAATGAAAGTAATTCTTATTCCCGCAATGATTCAGAAAACAACTCATTTAATCCTTACATCTATTTTTCAAGAAAATTCAAGAAAAAAGGACGAGTACTTTCAGCCAATATGAACAGTGCAATTTCTGAGTCTACAAGGGATAATCTCAACCAATCACAGAACACATTCTATCAGGAAAATGCAACGACTGTTGACAACAGAGATCAATTAGCCAGAAATAAGAACCAGAACAGTACTTTTAATTTCAGGGCAGGATATACAGAACCTGTTTCCGATTCATCTAGCGTAAGTTTTGAAGTAAAATACGAAACAAGATCAGCCAGAGATCTGAGGAACGTGAACGATTTTGATAATGCTACCGGAGATTACACCAAATACAACCAGCTTTTATCCAACAATATGAAGCAGAGAATCAATCAAATTTCTCCTGAAATCACTTACCAGATTAGCAAAAACAAATTAAATTTCTGGGCTACTGCAAATCTTGATATTTCGGATATGAAAGTAAACTCCATCTATAACGGACAACAATATGACCTTCAGAAAAGTTTTGTATTGCCTGAATATAATCTAAACCTTTATTACACACTGGGAGAAGGGAAAGTTTTAAGTGTTTACAACTATTCCAACTTTACAATTCCTACTGCAGAGCAACTGACTCCATATAAAGATGAATCTAATCCTTTGGCTACTTTTCAGGGAAATCCTGATTTGAAAAATACATGGACTAACAACCTTTATTTGTATTTCAACAATTATAACAAAGTAAAAGATCTGAGCTACTATTTTAATATTGGTTTTACCTACAGAAATAATGACATTATCAATTTTACCAAATATGATAATGCCGGAAAACAAATTGTTACCTATGATAATGTAAGTGGAAATAAAAGCATCAACGCCGGCGGAGGTTTCAGTAAGACTCTGAAATGGAAAAATAACAAGCTGACCATCAACCCGAGATTCAGCATGAATTATGCTTATAATAATGGTTTTATTGACGGACAATCTTTTACCAGTAATTCTTACAACCTTAATCCCGGTCTTAATCTTATCTATGAAATCAAGGATAAAATGACCATTAAACCTTCCTACAGACTTGGATACAGCTTTTCAAATTATACCAATTACAATGTGAAGAGTGTCAATACCGCCAATCAGGCATTGAAACTGGAACTGACCAACTATATGCTGCAGGGTAGATTTGTATTTGGAAATGATTTTGAATACAATACCAATTCTAATATTGCTCCGGGCTTTAAAAAGGATTTTTATTTCTGGAATACCAGTCTGGGCTACTCATTCTATAAAAAACAGTTTACAGCGAAAGTGAAAATCTATGATGTATTAAATCAAAACCAAAGTATAAAAAGAACCATCACAGATTCTTATTTCGAAGACCGTGAAGATCTTATCCTGAAACGATACATCATGTTCTCCATCAGTATGAAACTGAATAAGTTTGCTGGTAAAAAAATGTAAAAGAATCAACTTTTACTTATATTTTTTTCTGATAATAGCCGGACTTTTCCGGTTATTTTTATGGATATGCATACGCTTTTGAAAAACTTCGATATTCACGAAAATTACAATTAATGCAGTGAAAATCTTCTCTGTCGGGAAGAGGGAAATTGACAAATTTGACGGAGTGATTTACCACAATAGAGTATCCCATTTTAGTAAAAGCTCATAACAAAACCCTTTTTAACAGAAGATTTATCCAGAAAAGTTTTTTATTTTTAAATTAGCAGTAAATTTTTTTTATGAAAATCCATATTTCAATATTATGTATTCTTTTTTTCATTCTTGGAAAAGCTCAGAAGACAGAGCAGAAAGATACTTTCGTTAAAGACAATTTCACCAAGAAAGAATTTTATATTCCGATGCGTGATGGAGTGAAGCTTTTCACAGCTGTGTATATCCCGAAAGATATATCAAACAAGAACAAATATCCGTTTCTGATGCAGAGAACCTGCTACAGCATTGCACCCTACGGAGAAAATGAATATAAAACAAAGGTAGGTCCCAACGCCTATCTTATGAAAGACAAGTATATTTTCGTGTATCAGGATGTACGTGGAAGATATATGAGTGAAGGTACATTTACGAATATGACTCCTCAGGTAGAGCGTAAAACCAAAAAAGATGTTGACGAAAGTACAGATACTTATGATACCATAGAGTGGCTTTTGAAAAATATCAAAGACAACAATGCTAAAGTGGGTCAGTTTGGAACGTCTTACCCTGGATTCTATACGGCTGTAGGGACACTTGCGCAGCACCCTGCTCTGGTTGCTTCCTCTCCTCAGGCTCCAATTTCTGATTTCTGGAATGATGATTTCCTTCACAACGGGAGATTTATGCTTGGATATTTCAGAACCTTTCCTGTGTTTGGAGTTCAGAAAACAAAACCGGAAGACAAAGCCTGGTATATGGATTCTTTCATCAAACAGACTTCTGAAGATGGCTTAAAGTTTTACAGAGATCTTGGAACTTTGAAAGATGCTTATGAAAAATATTATAAGAATAATTTCTTTATGACAGAAATTATGAATCATACCAACTACGATGAATTCTGGCAAAAAAGAAATCTTCTGCCTCATTTGAAGAATATCAATCATGCTGTAATGACTGTGGGTGGATGGTTCGACGCTGAAGATCTTTCCGGTCCTCTGAATATTTATAAAACCATCGAAAAAACAAGTCCTAAAGCAAAAAACACCATTGTAATGGGACCTTTCTCTCACGGTGGCTGGTCACAGGAACAAGGAAAACATTTCCATAGTGAAACCTATTTTGGTGACAGCATTGCAACTTATTACCAGAAAAATGTTGAAACAAAATTCTTCAACCACTACCTGAAAGGCAACACAAAAGAAGATGCCGGACTTCCTGAAGCGCTGATGTATGACACAGGAGCTAAAGAATGGAAAGAATTTGCATCTTATCCACCTAAAAATGCACAGAAAGTTAACTTCTATCTGGCAGATAAAACCTTGAAAAAGGCTTCAGGCCAGGGATATTCTGAATATTACAGTGATCCTAACAATCCTGTTTTAAGTTCAGATCATCTAAAGGATTTCAACGGATTCACTCCAAGAAATTACATGTCAGAAGACCAGAGATTTGCAGTAGGAAGACCTGATGTATTAACCTTCACTACAGATGTGCTGACTGATGATATTGCCTTTGCCGGAGAAATCATGGCCAAACTGAATATTGCATCCACATCTACAGATGCCGATTTTGCAGTAAAATTAATTGATGTATATCCTGAAGATTTCAAACCTGCAGAAAAGAAAGATGGAGTTATTTATGGTAACTATCATCAGATGGTAAGAAGTGAAATCATGCCTGCAAGATTCAGAAATACGAGAGAAAAGGGAGAAGCTCTGGTTCCTAATCAGAAAACGGCTGTTAATTTCAGACTTCAGGATGTAGTTCATACATTCAAAAAGGGACATAAAATCCAGATTCAGATCAGCAGTACGTGGTTCCCGCTTTTCGCTATCAATCCGCAGAAATTCATGGATAATCCAAATTTTGCAACGAAAGAGGATTACACCAAAGCGTTTATCAAAGTATATGATGACAGCTCTATTGAAGCTGAAGTTTTAAAATAAATTGAAAAAGCTGTTCGTTTGAACAGCTTTTTTTGTTTTTGAGAACTTGAAGTTTATTTTTAGATTTTGTCTAAAGTCAAATGAATTTGTTGTTTTTGTTCAAGTGGGCTAAATCCCACTCCTATTGATCCGGAAGCAATACACTTAATCTTCAATCGTTCTGAAGGTCAGATTTACTCTGGGAGTTTTCACTTTTGTAGTGGGTGGAAGCCTGTGAAGCCAATTGTCCTGAGTGGTTCCTTTCATAATTAATAAACTTCCGTTTTCCAGGAATATTTCTACCTTTTCTTTGGTCGTTTTATGCTTGAATAAAAATTTTCTTTCCGCTCCAAAAGTAAGAGAAGCAATTGCACCATGCTTTTTTAAATCTGTCTCACCATCGCTGTGATACGCCATGCCTTCGCTTCCGTCATGGTATAAATTGAGCAGACATGAATTATAGGTTTCTCCGGAAACTTCCTCACACTTCTTCTTCAATTCTAATAATTCCGGAGTCCATAATTTGGCATATTTTGTTCTTTTTGAATAGGTATATTCAAAAGGTTTATCTCCAAACCAGGCAACTTTTCTCTTGGTTAAAATCAATTTTCCAAAGATTAATGCTTCATCATTTTCCCATGGAATCTGATTGAGCAGGTAATTATAAAAATGGTCAGATTTTTCTTTAGAGAAAACCTTTCCATAATAATGAACGGTTCCGTCATACGGAAGTATGCTGAGAGGATAGTCGGATATTTCTTCGAAGAGACTCATCATTATTTTAAAATTTTATATACAGAAAATTATAACGACCAGAATAACTACAACGACCAGAAGTAACTTCAGCCGTTCATATAAGATCTCATCCTTCTTTATTTTTGTCCCTTGAATATCCCTGGCTTTTTTTTCAAGTTCTTTTATTTTTTCTTCATCTTCCTTTTGCCTTACTGTATTCCTGTAACTTTCCATCGAATACTCCCAAATAATCTCCTCCGTTAAAGGAATCTGTTTTATGCTTTTGAAATCATGAATGGCAATGGATTCTATTTTACCTTCTCTATTCCAGTTTTTTGTCAACCTGAGTTCTCCATTTTTATAGATAAATTCATAACCGATATTCCGGTGATCCAAGGGATTTTCAATGTCACTGGAATCTGATTGGTCATCATAATAATATACTGACTTTCCTGTAGGTTTTCCAAGAGAAAAGCTTTTGATATTACTTACTTTTCCGTTTTCGTACCAATGCTTAAAATCGCCATCCGGAAGATCATTGATATAGAATCCCTCTGCTCTTTTTCTGTCGTCAGGATATAAAAATGTAACTAGCCCGTTCTTGAAATATTTTTTAAGGGAACTTTCAGGGTTATTCTTAAAATAGTTATTTTTTCCATGCCAGTTTTCGTAGAAATGATTAAACTGCCACGGAAAGATGAGTCTTGAAATATCTTCCAGATCGATTTCAAATTCTGATTTGTGTTCCGGTACAAATTTGATAACAGCACAAGGCGGATCAATTCCAAGGTTCCTGTATGCACAAAGCTTATGATGCCCATCCAGAATATATTCGTGCGAATAATCATCTTCTAAAAATTTTCCAGTAAAAAGAATGGCAAACGGCCGCGCACCAGATGAAATAAGGCTTTCATAATGTTCTATAAGGTTGATATTGATCTCTTCTTTGGATTTCCAGGCTACAAAAGGCTGTTCATATTCATTGAAACGATGAGTACCATTGTAAGTTCCGTGAAAAGTATAATCGTATATGATATTCTGTTCTAACTTGTCGTCATATTTTTTGATCTCTTTTTCTACGTCTTGCCTGTCAAGCCTTTCTTCTGCAAAAGCAGCAATACGACCAGAATCCTTATGTATTTTGTGTACAGTAAAATCAAGATGGTACTTCCCGTTTTTTAATACCAGCAGTAAAGGTTTCAAAATATCAAACAAATCCTCTTTCCGGTCTGTATAATCTACATCAAGATCAATATCCTGCAGTTTATTATGAATTAAGTGTTTACTTTCTTTATCTATAGGAAGCAATACCAGGTTTTCATCTCCAGGATCATCACAGTCATCCCACAGAAAAAGTACCGGACTGTTTCCTATCGTAAGACTTTCACTATAGTATTTAGGTTCATAACTTATGGAAAGTAAATTGGGCCCTTCTTTAATTTCAAAATTCATGGTGATGAATGTCAATTCGAAATATTACACACTTTGACAATCTAAAGGTAATACAAAACATAAATCGAACAAATAATTTTCAAAGATAGATACTAAAAAATTCATCACCAGAAGGGTTTTAGCCAAAACCTAAGTTTATGAATTCCTTGTTTAGTAATAGATTATGGTAAAATAGAATTTTCAGAGTACATATGCGAACCTTCCCAACCCATCATCAGCTGTTTCCTTTCAATTCCCCAGCGATACCCGCCGAGATGTCCGGTAGACTGTATTACACGATGACATGGAATAAGAAATGCTACAGGATTACTTCCAATAGCTGTTCCAACTGCTCTTGAAGCTTTAGGATTTCCTATTTTTTCTGCCAGGTTGCCATATGTAGACAGTTTCCCCATGGGAATCGTCAACAGACTTTCCCAGACTTTAAGCTGAAAATCGGTGCCTTTTAAGTGTAATTTTATTGTGTTGAGTTTCGTCCAGTCTTTATCGAATATGGACAATGCGTTCTTTTGAAGTGCATCTTGTTTTTCAATAAAAGAAGCATTGGGGAACTTCTTTTCCAGCTCCCCTAATGCTGTTTCTTTATCGTTTTCAAAAGCCATATGGCAAATTCCTTTTTCTGTAGAAGCTACCAGGATATTTCCAAACGGACTTTCTGAAAAACTATAATTGATGGCAAGACTTTTCCCCCCGTTTTTATATTCTGCCGGAGACATTCCTTCTATTTTTACAAACATATCATGCAATCTGCTTGTACTGGAAAGTCCCGTTTCATAAGCGGTATCAAAAATACTTGCCTTTTCTTCCTTCAATAAATTTTTAGCATGTTCAAGACTGATGAACTGTAAAAATTTTTTCGGACTTGTTCCTGCCCAATCAGTGAAGATTTTCTGAAAATGGGCCGGACTTAAGTGAATATTCTCTGCCACTTCCTCCAAACTCGGCTGAAGTCTGAAATTGCTCTGGATATACTCTATCGCTTTAGCAATTCTGTTGTAATCTATTTGACTTTGTGTGGACATTTCGTATTGTTTTACCTCACAAATTTCCAAAGAATATACGGCAGAAAAAATCCGATTCTTGCGGAATATTAGTTATCGTTGTTATAAATATCGTTATAAGCAAGCATTTTATAATATAACTTAGCCGCAAGGAAAGCGGTTGGCTTAGCCATTGGAGAATCCATCAATTCTACAATATCAAATGCCACTACATTACATTTTTCGAATACTTTTCTTAATAATTCCAATGTTGGATACCATTGTAATCCACCCGGTTCAGGAGTTCCTGTAGAAGGAGCGATAGAAGGGTCGAAAGCATCAAGGTCAATGGTAATATATACATTTCCTGAAACTTTTTCCAATACATCATTCACCCAGTTTTCGTTGTTCGCGATTTCATGAGCAAAGAATACTCTTCCTTCCGGCAGATACTGAGCTTCTTCAATATCCATAGAACGAATTCCCACCTGTACAAGGTTATGTTTCTGGTTAGCTTCAAATACAGCACAAGCATGGTTTGAAGTAGATCCGTGAAAATCAGGGCGTAAGTCTGTGTGAGCATCTAGTTGAAGAACGGTAAGGTTTTCAAATTTCTCCCCTACTGCACGGATAGAACCGATGGAAACAGAATGCTCACCACCGAATAATGTGAAAACTTTTCCTTCATTGTTCAAGAGCTCTTTAGTTTTTTGATAAACAGCTTCTGTCATCGCTTCCGGCGTTGAGTTTTCAGAAACATCTCCTGCTAAATAAACTCCCTGAAGGTAAGGTTCTGTTTGTGTTTCAATGTCATAAAGCTCCATGTTTTCAGAAGCGTTTAAAAATAATTCCGGACCTTTATCAGCTCCTTTACCCCATGTTGAAGTTCCATCATAAGGAACAGTTACCAACATTACTTTCGAATTCTCTAACGTTGCGTTTTCCTCGGGAATTCCTGCGTATGTTCTCATGCTTTATTTAAAAATTTTAATGTTTTAAAATTGAAATATTGGTCACAAAGATACGAAGAGTTTACGAGTTGGAGAGTAAGAGTGTTGGAGAGTTTATGAGTTACAGACTATCCCCTGACTACCTGTTACCCATCATCTATTACCTCTTCCCTTTCCACTTTCAACTCAAATAGCTATTTTTGTACAAAACTCATAATATGCCTTTAAAAGCTGTTCTTTTCGATATGGATGGAGTAATTGTAGATACAGAACCATTGCATAGAAAAGCTTATTTCAAAACTTTTGATGAACTGGAAATTGCCGTTTCCGAAGAGTTGTACACCTCTTTTACCGGGGCTTCCACCAAAAGAGTCTCCGAAACTTTGATTAATGAATTCAATTTACATCAAACTTACGAAACCATTGCACAGATCAAAAGATCTCATTTCAAAGAATACTTTTATAATGATGATGAATTTGATTTAATTCCGGGGGTCAGAAAACTGATTGAGCATTATCATGAAAATGGTATCAAGCTGATACTGGCTTCTTCTGCTACGATGACAACCATCAATATGGTTTTCGAAAAGTTCGGGCTTGAGAAATATTTCAGCGGAAAGATCAGTGGTGCTGATTTAAAAGAATCCAAACCTCATCCTGAAGTTTTCTTACTGGCTGCGGAGATGGCTGGTGAATCGGTAGAAAACTGTATGGTAATTGAAGACTCTACCAATGGAATTCTGGCAGCCCACAGAGCTAAGATCTTCTGTGCAGCTTACAGAAGCCCCCATTCAAAAAATCAGGATTATACATTGGCAGATACTGTCATTTCGGATTATGAAGATCTCGAACTGGATAAAGTTTCAAAATATTTTTAAATAATAAAGTTTTCCATAAACAGTACCTTTAAAATTTCTGCTTGATTTATATATTACAATGTAAACTGCAATAGTTTTCATTTCTATTGATCTCCTCATAGCCAGACTATGCGAAGCAGAGAAGATTATTCTTTTCAGGAGCTTCAAATAGTTCAAACAGACTGGAGACAGCGCTATCGTGTACTTTTACCGCTATGATAATCTCATCGTAAACTGAAATTGTTTCTTCTACAGGAGGGAGCTCCATGATCATTATATGAGTATAATAAAGGGCTATATAGTCCCTCCGAAGTTTTTGCAGATTGCTTTATAACAAATAATATCGGGGATTTCCGGATATCCAATATATACATCCGGAGTATCAGTACTAAAGATAGGAATTATTACAAATATTTTCTGTTCCAATATCCAAAATAAATTAAAAATATTCTATCATTTCGGAATAATTCACTATGTTTTTCTTATTCATCACTCTATCATCTGTTTTCTATCACATGTTTTTAAAATTAATATATCTTTAAAGTGTTTAAAAGAATTTTTAAATACTTTAATGGCTTTATAAATGTATCAGTAATTTGTTATTATCCGATGGATTCGTTTGAGAAAATATATTCTGAATATAAACATAGGGTTTACTTCTTTGTCAGAAAATACATTCAAAAGGAAGAGGACGCAGAAGATGTGGTCCAGGAGATTTTCATACATATTTGGAAACATATGGATAAGACGACCCAAATTCCTCATCAAGCGATTATTTTTAAAACCTGTAAACAGGAAGTCTCTAATTTTTATCGGAAAAATAAATTATTATTTACCCTTCCGGAACAAGAAATAAATATCGTGATCGAGGAAGAAATTTCCGATGAAGGTGTGCAAGAAGAACGAATTTCCAAAGTAGAAAATCTTTTGGAAAAATTACCACAAAAGACCAGAGAATTGTTTATTCAACATAAGATTGAAAATATAAGCTATTCTCAATTAGCCAAAGAAAATAATCTTTCAAAATCGGCTATCAGTAAACAAATCCACAAAGCAATAACCTTTCTGAAGGGTAATATGCATTAACTTTTCGCTATTTTCCAATATGAACAAATTGTTAACTCTTTGATTTTGAGGTGAACGATTTTGTTTTCCTGCGTATTTACTTTAAAACGATTAAAAAAGACCATCATCTACTTTTGTATGAGCCTGGAAAAAGAATTTGAAAAAAACTGGAAAACGGTTTCTGAAGAACAAAATACAATAGATCCCGTCACAGATAAAAAGATCTGGGCCAAGATCACTTATACGATCAGAAAGAAAAAAAGAATCAGAAATCTATATTGGACTGCAGCCGCTATAATCCCTTTTTTTATTTTTTTAATACTGTATAATCACAGCCAAAAGGGAACCGGCATTCCAGAAAAAAATCTGGTTTATGAAAGTTTTAAGTCTTCCAAAAACATCATACTGCCTGATGGGAGCATAATTCGGTTGATGCCCTATAGTAAGCTGATTTTGAGTGAGAATTTTGGAAGTAAAGATCGAGAAATAAGTTTTAAAGGACAAGGAAATTTTAAAATTGCTAAAGACAGAACAAAACCATTCAGAATCCATGCTGAAGATTTTCATGTACAGGTTTTGGGAACTCATTTCTTTTTAGATCAGAAATCTATAGAAAAAAAGGTAGAATTATTTGAAGGGAAAGTGAAAGTAGAACATCTGGGAAAGGTAACTTATCTCTTGCCTGAGGAAATATGGATCAGTGGTAATGGTTATTCCGATTATCATTATTACCACCGGGAAAAGCAGAAGAGTTTCACGTTTGATCATTCAAAATATGCTGATGCAATTGAACAGCTGGAAAACACATACAATGTCAGAATATCTTTCCCTGATCAGTACAGAAACCGTATCGTAAGTGGCTCTTTTACAGGAAATCTTAACGATATTATAACCATAATCAGCTATCCGTTTAATTTAAAAATAGAAAAAAATAATGCAACAGAAATACAACTAAAATAAAAAAGCATCGATAATGGGGGTTATCGATGCGAGTTTAATCAACTTAAAAACCTATAGAAAGTTTAAAAATTAATATTGCGAATTTATGAAAAAAACAGCAATTAGTATTGCTATGCTTGGGAGTTTATATGTTTCTCAGCCTTTATCTGCTGCGAAAATATATACTCCTATTCATACAGCTTACACAACAGCTCCACCTTTAACAAGAGTATTGGAAAAGTTGAGTAGAACAACCCAAACCCAATTTTTTTATTCCGTGTCAGACCTTGCGGGTATTCTGGTGGATGATAAAAACATTGATTATACATCATTACGTCCTGCTCTGGCTTATCTTGAGAAAAATTACCCAATTGAATTTACCATTCATAATAATACCGTATCTGTCCGGAGAATATCCGGAAAAATGGAGCAGAAAAACAGTAGTAGAACAAACAGCACGGCTAAAAATGATACCGTTACTGATAAAGAAAAAAAGATTGATGCTGTTGTATTGGTGGGATACGGAAAGCAAAACAGAAAAGACGTTTCAGGTTCTATTGCATCTCTGGGAGAAAAAGATCTGAAAAATGTGGCTTCAGGTAATTTTGGAGAAATGATTGCGGGAAAAGTCACAGGAATCCAGACTACTTCTGCCAACGCAAGTCCCGGATCTTCACCTAATATACGGATCCGTGGAATCGGGACACTGACTGCTGGTGCGAATCCCTTAATTGTCGTTGATGGCTTCCCATTAACAGAAGGAACCAATTTAAACTCCATAGATCCTAATTCCATTGCTTCTATAGATGTTCTTAAAGATGCGGCTTCAACTGCTATTTATGGTTCCAGAGGAGCCAATGGAGTTATCCTGATCCAGACTAAAGAAGGAAAAAAAGGAAAGCTTGAAGTAATTCTGGATTCATATTATGGTATTCAGACCAGAAGTGATAATGAAAAATTTGTCAATGCTTATGATATGGCAATTTTCATGAAAGAGTCCAGGGATAACAATTACCTGTCAAAAGGAGCCAACAGAAATGCATCAGATGATACAGCAACAAGAATATCAAAAGGGGCCACTCTGAGAGAACTGGTTCCTGATTATTTAATTCCTTATTTGAATAGACAACCTGGCCTGATTGATACCAACTGGTACTCAGCTGTATTAAAACCGGCTCCTATGAGTAATACAGCTCTCAATATCTTAGGAGGAAGCGACCATACGAAATATTCGTTTACAGGAAGTTATTTGAATCAAAAAGGGATTTTAATAGGAACTGATTATGAAAAATATTCAGGTAATATCAATCTTGCCAGTACTATTACAGACCGACTGAAATTTGGAGTTTCCATAACCCCTTCTTTTTCAAAAGGAAGTCTTTTTGATATGGTAAATGGAGGAAGAACATATAATTTACTCCAAATGGCAACGACAATGTATCCTTTCTTTGCTCCGAGAGATTCGGATGGAAACCTTATTATTTCACAACAAATAAAAATAAATGGCCCCACTGATGGTGCTTTGGTGGAAAACCCCGTTGGTATTGCCGAAATGACTAAAAGAAAGTATACACTCTTCAAAACATTTGGAAATATTTTTGGAGAATGGAATTTTTTAAAAGGTTTTAAATACAAACTTTCAGCTGGTGGCGATTACACCAATTATGAATATAATTT
Organism: Chryseobacterium sp. GW821-FHT04C04; assembly: GCF_059420365.1. Taxonomy (NCBI): domain Bacteria; kingdom Pseudomonadati; phylum Bacteroidota; class Flavobacteriia; order Flavobacteriales; family Weeksellaceae; genus Chryseobacterium; species Chryseobacterium sp. GW821-FHT04C04. Next base: position 78,254 of record NZ_JBWKTO010000002.1, read on the forward strand.
CTTTGATCCTTCAACTGTTGGCAGCTATCGTACTCCCGCTCCGGATGTGACCATAGCAAGCAGAACAGAATATATAACTAAAAATTACCTGATTGAAAATTTACTGACTTATGATAAAAGAATTGATAATCATTCTTTTAATGCTATTCTAGGACAGTCATATCAGGAAGAGACTTCCACTCAGACTACCACACTGGCAACAGGTTTTCCGGATAACAGTTTGGAAAATATTTCCGGAGGAACATCATTTAAAGTGGATTTGAATCAATATAAATGGACATTGATCTCTTATTTTACACGATTCAACTATACCTACAACAGCAAATACAGTTTAATGGCATCTTACAGACGAGATGGCTCTTCAAGATTTGGAGCCAATTCCAAATGGGGAAATTTTTATGCTTTATCATTCGGATGGACAGTAAGTAAAGAACATTTTTTCCCTCAAAACAAGTGGATAGATCCTCTGAAGTTAAGATTTAGCTTAGGAACAAACGGAAATAATCAAATTCCTAATTTTGGTTCATTATCTCTGATGGAAAAGGAAAATTATGTTTTTGGAGGAATTTTAGTTCCCGGTTACAGATCATCTACAGCAACAAGCTTTAACCTTTCATGGGAAAAATCGAAGTCCGCAAATTTCGGAATTGATTTTAGTTTGTTTAATAAATACTTAAGTGTCTCGGCAGATTATTATATCCTGAACAGAAACGGATTGTTACTGGATGTTCCCGTCCCACAACAATCCGGCTACTCTACTTTACTCCAAAATATTGGTAAAATCAGAAACAGTGGATTAGAAATTCAACTTTCTTTAAAACCACTCCATATAGGTAATCATTTTGAATATTCAGGTAATTTTAGCTTTTCTACCAATAAAAATAAAGTACTGGCACTTGCCAACGGACAGGAACAAATTGTAGCTGGAGCGAATAATTTTGCTGTGACAAAAGTTGGAGGATCCATTGCTGAAATGTACGGGTATCATATTCTTGGAATTTACAAAAACCAAGAGCAAATTGATAATTCGCCGCATATTGCGGGAACGCTGGTGGGAGATTATATCATGGAAGATCTCAATGGGGATGGGAAAATTGATGCCAATGACAAAAAAAGCTTTGGTTCGGGAGCTCCTAAATATATAATGGGATTCACCAATTCTTTCCGGTATAAAAATTTTGATCTGAGCTTTACTTTATACAGCGAACTTGGCCGAAAAATTTACAATGGTGATCAGGTAAATTCTACAGAATCAGGAGAAGGTTTCGGAATAGCCACACAAAATTATTTTGACAACAGATATAATCCGGTTACCAATCCTAATGGCATCTATGCAATGCCTAATATGAACTTTTCAAATAACAGAAAAGAAGCCAGAACTTCAAGTATTTTCTTTAAAAATGGTGACTATGTGAGATTAAGATCTTTACGATTAGCCTATAACCTTTCTCAAAATCTGGTTTCCGCCTTAAAAGTAAGATCAATTCAGCTGTATTTTGTGGGAAACAATCTCCTTACCTTAACTTCTTACAAAGGACAGAATCTTGATGCAACCTCTGAAAGTATTTTAACGCAAGGCTATGACAACGGATATTACCCGGTGGCAAAAGTATATTCATTTGGGATGAATATGAAATTTTAATTTAATGATAATAAAAAATGAAAAAATTATATATTCCTTTAATTTCATTGCTTTTACTGCAATCATGCTCGTCAGACCTTTTAAATACAAGCCCTGAAAGCATTAAACAAACAGATAATTTTTACAAAGACGAAGCTCAACTGGAGCAAGGTGTCAATGCAGTATATGGTTCTCTTCAATATGTCGGGCAATATCAACTGGCCATGCTGGCTATTGGTGAAATCCCTTCTGACAACACTTATGATGAAGTTCCGGCCAATGATAATTTTACTTACGGAGAACTTGACTTTTTTACAGTTCAACCCAATAATTCTCTACTGGCAAGTACATGGAAAGAAAACTATATAGGAATTCAGCAAGCCAATATCGTTTTAAACAGAATTGGAAACATTTCTATGAGTCAGGCACAGAAAAACATCCGCATAGGTGAGGTAAGGTTTTTGAGAGCATTGATGTATTTTAATATGGTCCGTATCTTTGGTGATGTTCCTTTGGTAACCAAAGAAAGTGTGAATGTGAATGACTATTTCGGACAAGGAAGAACTTCAGCAGAAACGGTTTATAATTTTATTGAATCAGAGCTCAAAGATACAATTCCTCTGCTTCCGGAAACTGCTGCACAAAAAGGCAGAGTAACAAAAGGAGCCAGTCTGGCACTATTGGGAAGGGTTTTAATAACCAGGAATAAATATAGTGAGGCCTTATCTTATCTGAAACAAGTGGAAGGTTTAGGATACAGCTTATTAACAGATGTGAGCAGAATATTTGACGTGACCAATAAGAATAATACTGAAATTATTTTTGATGTGCAGTTTGCTTCAGGCTTAAACGGAAATTCGGAAGGAAGCCAGGCACATCAGATGTTCAGCCCTTCCGGCTTTTCTTCAGGAGCAAAAGGGCATAATCTTCCTACAAAAGAGATCTACAATATTTTTACAACAGGTGATAAAAGAAGAGATGCTTACATTGGCCTGACCAATAATGGAGTTCCTTATTCAAAAAAACTAACAAAACCCTCTACAGCTCCCGCAGATGGAGGAAGTAATGTTGTAATCCTTCGTTTAGCAGATGTATATCTTCTTATAGCAGAATGTTATGCCCATGCCAGCGATCTTCTCAATGCAAATGTATATGTGAATAAGATTAAAAACAGAGCAGGACTTCCTTCTGTCAGTATTTCCGATCAGGTTCAGCTGTTAGATGAAATTGCTTTGGAAAGACGAAAAGAACTGGTAGGAGAAGGTCACCGATGGTTTGATCTGGTGAGAACCGGAAAGGCGACTCAGATAATGACTGCTCATTTTCAAAATACACCTGGATATGGTACAGCAATAATAAAACCTTATCATCTCATTATGCCTGTTCCGCAAAACCAGATTAATACAGACCCTGCTATTAAACAAAACCCTGGATATTAATATGATAAAAAAAACAAACTCAAATCATTACACATCCTTTTTTTGTGTATTGCTACTATGTGTTTCCGTTGCCGTGCATTCCCAACTATCGTTAAGGAAATTTCCGGATGATAAGATTATGGTTGTAGCACATCGGGCAGACTGGCGTGAAGCACCAGAAAACTCCATTATGGCTATAAAGAAAGCTATTGAAAAGGGGGTAAATATGGTAGAAATAGATCTAGCCCTAACAAAAGATAATGTTCTGATCTTAATGCATGATAAAACAATTGACAGAACAACTACCGGAAAAGGAAAACCTTCAGATTATACTTTGGAAGAGATTAAAAAATTATATCTGAGAGACGGTTTAGGAGTTCCCACTCAAATGAAGGTCCCTACTCTCACCGAGGTTTTGGAGGTCACTGATGGTAAAATTTTTATTAATCTTGATAAGGCATTCGACTATTTTGATCAGGTCTATCCTCTTTTAAAGAAAAGAAAAATGTTTGATCAGGTTCTTTTCAAAGGTGCCGCAGAATATGATGAATTTGATCAAAAATATGGAACAATAAAGAATGAAATTCATTATATGCCTATTATAAGATTGGCATCAGGAGAAGGCTGGGATAAAATCAATACTTATTTAAAAAATTATAAGGTATATGGTTTTGAATTTACTCTGGGACCAGACGAAAGCCATCTGATCGACTTCAAAGAAATTAGAAAAAGTCATGTAAAAGTTTGGGTTAATTCTCTATGGCCCGAACTTTCTGCAGGTCATAATGATGATAAAATATTTGAAAATCCGAATATGTATAATTGGTATCCTGATCATTATGTAAATATAATACAGACCGACAGACCTAAAGATCTGATTGAATTTTTAAAAAAGAAAAATCTTTACTGTTTTATACAAAACTAAATTATTTAGTACATAGTATTACTAAAAAAAATAAAAAAACATCTGTTTAAATTATTAAACAGATGTTTTTTATTAACCACAACTAATTGACAATCAAAGATATATTAATAAAAATTAACACATAAACAATTCAATAAAGTGTGATAAATTATAAATTTGAATACATTTTAAACCTAAATTTTTATTATGAATTCAAAACCATTTTTCAGCAAAAGAATTTTGAGAAGCAGTCTTGCCTTGCTTCTTTATTTAGGAACGAACCTGCACATTCAGGCACAAGGTTTCTACACGACAACACCTCCTCCAACGACAGCCAGACCCAGTGTGGATAAACTGAGGGAAACTTTATTGAGCGGAAATAAAAATCCGGGCTATGTATTTCTTGCACTCCACAGAGCGGCATGGATTGACGGTACTCCTGAAAATTCTATAATGGCGGTAACCAAAGCTGCTAATAACAGGAATGTAGATATGATAGAAATTGATCTTAAAACGAGTAAGGATGGATTGGTTTATTTAATGCATGATGACTATCTTCAGCGTACTACAAATTTTCTGGATATGTACCCTAATACATATGGCACAGGAAAAGATAACTATGGAAAGGCCAGTGAATATTCCTGGAGTGAATTATCCAGGCTAAGATTAAAGAATGAAGAAAAGACGTACACTACTGAAAAAATTCCATTGTTAAAAGACGCAATTACAATTGCAAAGGGAGCCGGAGTATTTCTCCAGCTTGATATCAATGATGACAGAACTTTTCAGGAAGCTATAAAAGTAGTGAAAACAGAAGACGCTTTTGCTCTTGTCATGTTTAAAGGAAATAAAACTCCTAATCAGTTTACCCCTTTCTTTAATTTGTTGACAGAAGCTCAAAAAAAACAAATCATTTTTGCTCCTTTTATAAAACCAGATTCAACTCCTGACGAAGAAACATCTGCAGATCCAATGAAATTTTATGAACAATGGGAATCCTGGAGAGAAAACAACCCCAGCTACACAGGAGTAGCAGGTTTATATGAAATGGTATTCAGGACTCCAGCAGACACCAGTCTTTTCGAAGTGGCTCAAAAAATAAGAAGTGGAGGGAAAAGATTAGGTATTTTCTCTGCCCAGCCTGAATACTATCTGGGTAGATACATGGGAAATGTCAATATTAATCAATGTTGCGCAAATAATCCTGAAAATGACAGAAGAGGAGACTTTGATTTTATCCTTGCTCCTAATAATAATAAAAATGCCGGAATTAATGGTTATATCATTACTGATGAAGTGACTACTTTTCTGGAATTTTTCCCCAACAGAGTCATTCAATAACGTCCTTAAAATAAAAACATCATTCATGAACTTTAAAATAATTTTTATGAAACATACCACTTTTTTTATAAAGAAAACTTCCTTTTCAATGGAAAACAACTCTATTTTTACCGTTGTCAGATCTCTTTTTTCTTTTTTATTGGCTGTATTTATACAGCAGCTTTCTGCTCAGGAAGTTTTTGACAATACAGCTACAGGCAATTACACAGTCAATACACAAGTGACCAACTTATACGATCTTACCCTAGGCAACTCTTCCTGGCAAAATGATTTTAAAAACCCCGACAACTCGGCATATACACTACAGGGAAATGCAATTACAATTACTAGTGACCGGTTTGCCAACTCATCTCAGGCATTGTCGTTTAGCGAGTATCAAAATCTTATTATACCTCCCGCCGTTGTTAAGGATATAGTCAGTAATAATAAAGGATTTTCTCTTTCGGCATGGATTAAAGTCCCTGAAAATGGTAAAGATTGCCAGATTTTAAGCTTTACAAATCCATCTAACGGAAACAGAGAAGACATTCAGCTTAGAATGAAAGACGGATATTTCCAGATACTAAGATACTCTGCTGTTGCACAGAAAAAAGTTGTAATGGGACAGGCACGTTACAAAATAAACTATAAGAATGACAATACAAATGAAGAGATTTTTCCCGGACCGGACGAATATGGAGCAGGATACATCTATTTTATGTTAAGTTCAGATAAAAATGCTACCCGTCTATATTTTAGCCGTCCCGGCGGTCGTTTATATGCCAACTATTTTTGGTTTGGTCTATCTGATGTGCTTTCCAATAATCATAATATTACTTTTGGAACCGTTAATCATCAACAGGGAGCCATCATTAATGCAGTAGATGACATTATGGTATATAAAGAGATGCTAACTCCTGAACTGGCTAATAATCATTTTCTGGTTCAGTCTCCTTTATATCCGTCCAGATCTTATATTGTGAGAAATTACCAGAATAAACCTATTGCTCCTGAAGGAAATACCTACACTAACGGTTATATAAAATCTATAGGTTCTTTTAACCCCTACGAAGGAATATACAGTGGTGCAAGATGGTTCCTCCCTACAAAAAGTGCTTCTAACCGCAAAGGGCTTATCCATTTTCTTAATGCCAAATCATTTAAACCTATTTCCCGTTGGAATGCCAATTCAGGAAATTATTTTTATCAGGAAAATGCCGATTATGGATCTGAAAGACAACTTTTTGAGCCTAATCATATCACAGGTAATCCTAATAACCTGATTGATTTCAAACAAAATTCATTTACTTTCCTGGTCAATGAATACCGATCAAATAATTATCAGTTAGGAATGAACGGTAATGACGTGTATTTACAAAATGCCAATAAACCTGATGATAATTGGTCTATTCAGGGCTCTTTTAATTCTGCTGTAAGAGAAAGATTTACAACAGTCGGCAAAAAAGGAATACGTTTTACAAACTTTGGGACAAAGCAGAGTATGAATCTTTATAATTCGAGTGGTTCCAAATATTATTTGTATCAGCATCCAAGCAATTACGAAGCTATGTCATTGGAAGCTAAAGAAAACGGATTTTCTTCGGGTGATTATAAATATGGATTTGAAGATTATACATTTTATAATTCTACCCAATCATCTGCTTTATCACTTACGGATGGAAAGAAATCGACTACGAACCAGGGGTATTTGTGGTTGGATAGCTCTAGTCCGGCATCTTTTCAGTTGTGTTTTGTTAAAAATGATCCTAATGGAAAACCTTTGTATCTTATAAGAATTACCAATGGATATGGAGCATATGTACTCATTCCAAATTATGTTACAGGCGGATATACTTATGTTACACAGAACTCCGTCAATGAAGATGGTCCTTCATTCCCCGACAATTATTTATGGTCAGCAAACGTAATTTTTGATCATGAGAATTCTAAGGTTACAGCATCAAGAAGAGCCACTGAAATTTCTAAAATTACAGAAACTCCGGCTCTAAATGTATACCCTAACCCGGTAAAAGATAACGCAACTATAGAATATACGCTGACTCAATCAAGCTACGTAAAAATGTATATTACAAGTGCTACCGGAGCTTTAGTACATACGGTAAAAGAGGAAACTCAGAATAAGGGAACTTATAAAGAATCTTTAAACACATCAGGTTGGGTAGCAGGAATCTATTTCTGCAATCTTCAAACAGAAGGACAAAAGATCATAACTAAAAAAATTATCGTACAATAAACTGGTTGGTAATATCAAAAAAAGAGACTGTCTTATAAGGACAGTCTTTTTTTAGCAATCTCTGGCTAAGGCCAATTGATTTATTATATTTTGTAACCAGGCCAGACCCGTTTTATATTAATAACAAAATTATTTATAACCAAGAATTTTCAATATATCTTCCGGTTCTTGTTTCTCACGGAAAATTTCGTATTGTAATTCACCGTTTTCATCTTTCTGAATCAGAACGTGTCTTGGCTGAGGCATCAGGCAGTGGTGAACACCACCATATCCTCCGATTGTTTCCTGATAAGCTCCTGTATGGAAGAATCCTATATATAAAGGTTTTGTATCACTGAAAACCGGTAAATAAATGGCATTGGTATGCTGTTCAGAGTTATAATAATCATCTGAGTCACATGTTAATCCACCTAAGAATACTCTTTCATAAGTATCTTCCCAACGGTTGAGCGGAAGCATGATAAAGTGTCTTGAAATCGCCCATGTATCAGGAAGCGTTGTCATGAAAGAAGAATCAATCATGTTCCACTTTTCTCTGTCATTCTGACGTTTCTGAGAAATGATCTTATACAGGTTAGCCCCACTTTCTCCAACGGTAAAGCTACCGAACTCAGTATAGATGTTGGGCTCTTCTACCCCTTCTTCTTCACAGAACTTCTTGATTTGAGAAACAATCTCTTCTACCATGTACTGATAGTCGTAATCAAAGTTTAATGAAGTTTTGATTGGGAAGCCTCCACCAATATTCAATGAATCTACTTCAGGAGCAATTTTCTTCAAACGTGCGTATACACGAAGACATTTGTATAATTCATTCCAGTAGTATGAAGTATCTTTAATTCCCGTATTGATGAAGAAGTGAAGCATTTTCAGTCTTGCATTCGGGTGTTCAGCAATCTTCTGACTGTAGTAAGGAATAATATCTTTATATCCGATTCCCAGTCTTGAAGTATAGAATTCGAACTTCGGTTCTTCCTCTGATGCAATTCTGATTCCGATATTAAAGGTAGAATCGATGCTTTCTGTAAGCTTATCCAGCTCTCTGTAATTATCAAGTATCGGAGTAATGTTTTCAAAACCGCTGTTGATCATATCCGAAATTTTTGTCAGATAATCATCAGTCTTGAAACCATTACAGATTACTTCAATGTTTTTATCTACCTTCTCTTTTTCATAAAGAGATTTTACAATATCCATGTCATAAGCAGACGATGTTTCTATCGAAATATCATTCTTCAATGCTTCTTCCAACACGAAATTGAAATGACTGGATTTTGTGCAATAGCAGTAGGTATAATTCTTTTTATATCCTGTTTTTTCAAAAGCTTCTTTAAACCAGCTTTTGGCTTTCTGGATATTTTGAGAAATTCTCGGCAGATAGCTAATCTTTAGCGGAGTGCCAAATTGTTCAACTACATCCATCAATGGAACGTCGTGAAACAACAAATTGTTCTCAGATACATTAAATTCCTCTGTAGGAAAATATAATGTCTGATCAATAAGTTCCGAGTACTTTATTTTCATTTCTAAACAAGTGAATTAAGAAATGCAAAATTGCTAAAAAAGTTTGATTTTTAGGTGTTAAAATTATTATAATTTTAATTTAGACCCCAATATTGCATCCTGCAAAAATTTATCTCTGATAATCAATAAGTAAACTTTTGAATATATTCATTCCTTTTGGCGTCTGAAATGCCCAGTACCTGCTGAATATAGGCATCTGCAGAGCCATACTTTTTATTGATCTCTTCAAAAGCGGCATCAAGGTATCTTTTTTCTACCCAGCTCAGTTTTTCCAACACCTTTAGATCCATCTTTGGATAAAGGAAATGTAGGTTATTGGCAAGGCGGAGTCTCTTCTGAACAAGCTCTTTTCTATAGTTGTTGGATAAAAGGTATTCATTATAAATAGTCTCTTTATCAAATTTCAGAATCGTAAGAATCAATGCTGTTGTAATTCCTGTTCTGTCTTTTCCGGCTGTACAGTGATAAAGAACAGGATTTTTGGATTCCAGAATTTCTGTGATAATCTTTTTTATAATTTCGGGATTTTCTGTAACGTATTCGCGGTAGAAATCGATCATTCTTTTGTCTGCATCGGAAGCGTTCACTTTACCTTTAAGAACAAGTTTTTTCGCCTGAGCAAGCTGATCACCTTCATCTTCAAATGCTGAATATTTTTTATAAACAATTTCTGACGGAAGCTGATCCGGGCTTTGAGATATTTCTTTGGAATTTCTAAGATCAATGACTTCTTTTATGCCCAGTTTTTCAATATCATCAAAAGACCTCTTTCTCAGCTTATGAAGATGGGCACTTCTGTACAGCTTACCTGATTTTAACGTTCTTCCTTCTGTATTTTTAATATTTCCTACCGTTCGGAAATTATTCACTTTTTTAATCTGAATTACTTTTTCAGTTTCATTTTTCCCATATTCAGGGGTTTCAAAATGTTGTGTTTTGCATGAGAAAATACAGCATAATGAAATGGTGAAAACTGATATTTTGATTAATGTATTCAATTGTTTTTAATAAGTTTTGGCTAAGCCAGTGGATTCGTATATTTTTTATCAAATGGGCTAAAGCCCATTTGTTTTGATATATAATTAGATCCTTTTAATAGATTGTCGGATATTCTATTTCATGGATTCCTACAAATAATAAAACATCACCTGATTCGTATTCCACGGAAATCTCATCTTCAACTGCGAAATTTCGGGTTCCTATTCTTGAGGTAATACTTAGGGTTTCATTCGTCAAAGGCCAATTGAGTCCTTGAGTGGTTATATTATTTACTGATGGAAATGGATAGAGAGAAATCATTCTATTTTTCGCTCCTTTCAATTTAAAATGATTGGGAATAAAGTAATATTCTGAAAACTCATCATAAAACTTAATCTTCATCCGATCTTTAAACGCATAAGCAACGGTAATATTTCCCAAAAAATGATCCTGTTCACCTCCACTTCCTCCAAAAACATCAATCTCCGAAAAACCTCTTTCCTGAATAATTTCCAAAGCTTTGTGAAAATCTGTTTTATCCTGATCCAATGTAAGGATAAATTTTTCCTCATACATATCTTCATCCGAACCAGAGTGTGAATCAAAATCGCCGGAAATAAAATCGAGTTGAGCCAATGGCAATTCCATTCTTTTTAAATAGTGGAAAGCACCATCTGTACAAGCGATCAAGCCATAATTTTCAAGGTTGGGTAACGATTTCGGAGCGTCTCCGTTGATGAAAAGTAATGCTTTATCTCTCATTCGGATTCCAGTATTCTTCCGGTTCGTTGTTCAGTTTTGAAATATATCTTGCCAATACAAAAAGATAATCTGAAAGTCTGTTTAAATATTTAATCAATTCAGGACGTACTTCTTCTGATTCATTCAAAAATACCAATGAACGTTCTGCTCTTCTGCAGATGGTTCTTGCCGCATGTAAAAAAGTCGCTGACTTCCCACCACCCGGAAGAATAAAATATTGAAGGGGTTCCAGTTTATCTTCAAAAGCATCCATCCATCGCTCCAGCTCTTCAATTTCTGTTTCTGAAATAATGATTGGAAGGCGTGATTTTCCGTTGGCAAGCATTAGCTTATCCACAGGCGTTGCCGCTTCGGAACCTACTGTGAATAAATCAAACTGTATTTTCTTCAGCTGTCTCAATACTTCTTCATCTTCGATATGACTTTTCGCAATCCCAATGAATGAATTCAGCTCGTCTATATTTCCATAACTGTCTACTCTGGCACTGGCTTTAGAAACCCGTGTTCCGCCATATAGTGCCGTCTGACCTTTATCTCCTGTTTTTGTATAAATTTTCATAGTACTAAAATACCTTTTTTTGTATAAAGTACAATGTAAAAAGTAGCAATAACTGCCTATTCTACCTGAAAAATAATTAGCTGACATTAGGAAATTAATGTCAGCTAATAGTTGCATATGTGGGTTCTATATCTTTTGAGATTGCTTCCCCCTTGTTAAGTATGATAAAGTAAATGCCAATTCTTTTATTTATAGATTAAAAAGTATAATTAACATTTAGCTGAAAAATTGTTCCGTTAAATCCAAACTGATTCACCTCCCAAGGGTATTTGAACCTTCCTCCAAGATCTGTTACTACATCTCCTTTGCTATCTATTACATCCGGATAAATATTAAATAAATTATTGACGACTCCGGAAACTTTAAGGTCTTTCGTGATTTTATATGTTAAAACGATGTCTGTAATTACCTTACCAGAAAATGTCTGATCTTTGGCAGGATCAGTTGCGTGCTGCCATGTAACAGAACCAAAGTAAGTATTATTAAGATTAAAATTAAACTTTGAAATGTCATACGAAAGGCTAAGAATAGTTTTTGTTTTTGGCCTTGCAGATGTAATTCTAGATTGTTCTTTTCTATCAAAAAAGTTTTCTGAATAACCATTTTCAGCCAAAATAGGTGGAACGGCAATATTATCTACTATTTTAGTTTCGTTATAATTGAAAGCAGCAATAATCCCCAATCTTCCTTTGCCAATAGCGGAAGTATAATAATTAGTTACGAAATCTATCCCCTCAGTCACTGTATTTACAGCATTGGTGAAAAACTTCAAAGAGGTTATTTTATTATTGTCTAATATTACTTCCACAGGGTTTGTTGTATCCGGACTACCGGGAGCACCGGTTTTGTAACCAATATCTCCTGAGAAAAGTACCCGATCTTTAATTTTTATTCTATAATAATCTGCTGTAATAGTCAGGTTTTTAAAAGGTTTTACAGCAAATCCCGCAGTAATGTTAAAGGCTTTTTCAGCATTTAATTTGGGTACACCAAGATCAGATCTTACAATTTGAGAATCATTATTAAAAGTACCCTGATTAGCTACAGTATTCCCTGTAATCTTGGTTTGAACATTGGAATAATAAATCTGGTGTAATGAAGGTGCCCGAAATCCTGTAGAAACAGACCCACGGAAAACTAATTTATCATCCAATAACTTATACCTTGCATTTCCTTTCCAGGAAACATTATTTCCAAAATCACTGAAGTTTTCATACCTCACCGTTCCTCCAATCAATAGGTTTTTCGTAATATCCCATTCAGCATTCATATAAGCTCCTATATTCTGACGGTTTTTATTGACTTCATTTTGAGGCTGCAGTCCTGGAAATGATTCTGCACCACTTCCTATATAAGATGCCTCCTCTCCAGCCTTCGCTTGATAGTTTTCATTCCGCACTTCAACACCAGCTCCTAAAACAAACGCACCAAAATCTCGATTGATATCTATGTTTCCAATAATATTGCTAAACTGATGACCACCTGCTTTAAAACTTGTTGGTGAATTTCCACCCAAAGATGTATTAATGGTGTTTCCTACAACATAATCTACGGCATTAGAGCCAAAGGTTGCACTCCCATCAAAATTCCATTTTCCAAACATGCCTTTCCACCCGGAGGTTAAATTATAATCGTAAACATCTGTTTTAAATTGCGGTTGAAATCCATTATAAGGTTGCCCTTTTGGAGTTAATAAACCAAAATCTGAAGTTACCCAATAGGGTGTTCTATACAAGCCAAAACTAGTTCCCTTTCTGTAAGTTGTACCACCAAAAGCGTAAAACTTGCCCGTTTCACCTGTTGGCAATTCAAAATTTACAAACATATTCGCAACTCTTGTCTCCGGCTGCCCTATAATCATTCCTAAACCAGGATTAGCTTGCGTCCAGGCATTATCCACACCAAAAAGTTCATCTTTTGTAATAGAACCTGCACGGTTCGTTTTATTTTGGGAAGAATATCCCAATGTAAGATTCAGACTTCCGTTTTTTGCAACTCTGATTCCTGTATTAAAATCTGCTCCAACATTAAAGCCATCTCCTTTTGAAGTAATACCGGAAAAGAGATTAACAGTGCTTTTTCCAACACTGTTTTTAAGAATAATATTAATTACTCCAGCAATAGCATCAGAACCATATTGTGCTGAGGCACCATCTCTCAATACTTCTACGTTTTGTAAAGCGGCAGATGGAATACTTTTCAGATCCGTACCTACTTCACCTTTTCCTGGTGTATCATTTACATAAATTAAAGCACTTTGATTTTTTCTTTTACCATTCACCAAAACCAATGTTCTGGAAGGTCCTAATCCTCTTAAATCTGCAGGATCAAAGTGAGCCGTTGCATCAGAAACAGTTTGCTGTGATGAATTAAAAGAGGGTACAGCGTACGTCAAAGCTTTATCAAAAGTAACCTGTCCTGTGGATTTTAACTGTACTGCCGAAATATTGTCAATAGGAATTGCAGAAGTAATGATGGTTCTGGGCTTGGTTCTACCCGTGGTAACCACCACTTCATCTATTTTATTTTGTTTTATGCTGTCCTGAGCATATCCCATAGCACCGACTCCGCTTAATACTAATGCATAGATTTTTCTATTAAATAAATTCTTTTCCATATCAATTGTTAATTATTTAATAAATCTAGTGAAAAAATTAACATTAAACATAAAAACAAAACATATAATAACAATCCATTTACATATTAGCGAAAATCATATCATTTCATAAAAACGATAATTGATTTATAAAACATAAATCGATTTATTAATAATATGAAAAAAAATAAAGCAATAATATCATATATGTATAAAAAAATTAATTAGTTGCCATCAGAAATAAACATGATTTTATTCGTTCTGATAAGTAGTTTTCAACGGGTTGAGATTGCTTGCCTATGGCTCGCCATGAGTGGGAATAAAAAATGGCCGGGAAACCGGCCATATCCAAATTATTTATTTACCTCTACGTATTGTATGATGGTCTGATTTTTTGGGTTGTAGATCATTGTACTGCTGTTTGGAAATCTTTTCAATTTATAGTATTGAATATTTTTATCGGATTTTATATCTTCCAGAATACTTGTATCAAACGTATTGTCAGGAAGGAATTTGGACATAAAACTTATTTTATCAACAATGTTTTGTCCGTCAATTTTACGGGCAGTTTTATCTGATTTACTTTCATTTGAAGTAGGCTGGCCTTCTAAAAACGGAAGCAACACCGCAATGTCTGCTTTATATTTAAAAATATAGCCTTCAGGTCTTCCGGGAATTTTAACTTTTTTTCCTTTCTCTTCAGAAACAATGGAAGCTCCTGTGCCAGGAAAAACTGCATTAAACTTAACATCCTCGGAATTGGTTAAAGAATTTATAGATTCATTGACTGTTTTTTTTACTGTTTCTTCTACAGCCTGCTGTGCTTTTTGCTGCACTGTTTCTGTCGTTTTTTGGACAGTCTGGTCAATTTTTTCCTCAATCTTATTGCATGATACTAATAAAAAAGTGGTGATAACAGGCAAAATATACTTCTTCATAATTCTAATAATAGCGATTTCATTTATTAATATCCTTTCTTCTAACGGAAAAGTAGGTCCGGATATTTTAGCAAAGAAAAAATATTTTTTAAATATCAAAAATACTGCTGACAAACTGTTGTCACTACCCACTCTTACCTTTGTATCAACAACAAACAAAAACCATACAATTATGACAACTACAGCAACTGCCACTAAACAATTTATGACTTCTGAACAGCTATTGAGTGACTGGCAAGGCCATAGAAACCTAACAAGAAGAGTGATTGAATCTTTTCCTGAAAAGGATTTATTTGAATTTTCAGTAGGTGGCATGAGACCATTTGCCAAACTGGCATTAGAACTGATCAACATTGGCGGCCCCGCTTTAAAAGGAATTGTTGAAGGAAATATGGAAGCTTACAATGAAGAGGCTTTCAATCCAAAGACTAAAGAAGAACTCTTAAAAAAATGGGATGAAGAAACAGAAGTAATCAACCATTATTTCAATTTGATTTCTGAAGAGCGTTTTCAGGAGACTTTCAATTTATTCGGACAATATGAATTCCCGGTATACCAAAATGTTCTTTATTTTGTAGACAACGAAGTTCATCACCGTGGACAAGGATATGTTTATCTGAGAGCTTTGGGAATCGAACCGCCATTTTTCTGGGAAAGATTCTAAAAAAACAGAAAGGTAAAATTGCAAAAAGGCTAAAACTACTGAGAAAAATTACAATTGCAATGTCATTTATTATTGTGATTTTTCTTCAATTTAAACAAAGCTTATTTCATTTTTGTGACACAACAAATTTAGTTTTTTTGTTTTTTTACCCTTAACTTATTAACCATTTCATTTATTTGCCTCAATTAAGCCTTTAAACCTCAACAGCTGTCTTGTTGGGGTTTATTATTGATGTCTTTCGACCATTTTTACGAGCAGTTCTTTCAATCGTGTACGAAGACTTTCCGGCTCCAAAACAGTGGCATAATCTGCAAAAGTAACCAGCCAGCGGGGAAATCCGTCATTAATCCATTCAGTTTCAAAAGTAAGCTCTACCCCTTGTTCTGTTTCTTCTTCTTCTATTAATCCGTAGTATTTTTTAGAATTTACCAGATGAGACATGATTTTTTTGTCTACCAAAAGTTTAGCTTTTACTTTATTTCCATTTGATTTTTTCCGATAGTCATTCACCTGACCATATTCCTGCAGAAAAGGATTCGGGGTTTTTAAAATTTCTAAAATCCTGTCGATACGAAACTGTCTGAAATCTTTTCTCAGCGTACAGAATGCCATGATATACCAAAAATTAAACTCAAAAAACATCCCCACTGTTTCTATCGTTCTGTTGTTCACTCTTCCGTCTACAGTCTGGTATTTTATAGTCAGCTGAGTTTTCTCTGCAATACTTTCCAGAATAATAGGAATCACATTTTTAAGAGAGTCCCCGGAATCGGTATGAAAACTGAAAACATCGATCTGTTTTTCAATATTTTTAATCAAATTTTTATCAGAATGCTTTAGCACCGAGCGTACTTTTTCCATAGCCGCCTGATAATGGTTTCCTAAGCTTTGGTGTGAAAATTTCTGCATCAGCTTTTCAGCAGTAATGAAACTTAAGACCTCTTCTTTGGTAAACATAATCGGGGGAAGCTTATAGCCATCCATTAAAGAATAGCCGTTACCTGCTTCTCCTACGATAGGAATACCTGCATTTTCAAGGGTTTTTACATCACGATAAATGGTTCTGATACTTACATCAAACTTTTCAGCCAGGTCCTGTGCCCGAACAATGGGCTTCGACTGTAATTGGGTAAGGATAGCCGTCACCCGATCGAGTTTTTTAAGGTAGTGATCATTCATTATGTAACAAAGCTAAAATTCTTTTTTGAGAAATGGGACGGCTTTTTTTATTAATTTTATTTTTCACCAAACAGTCTCTTCTTTATGCTTCATACTCATTTTGTTCAGTCTATTGAAAAAATTTTAAAACCGGAACAGGCAGTCATAGACGAACTTGTTTCTCATCTGGAAACCAAAACTTACAGAAAGGGAGATTTTCTGTTAAAAGCAGATGAAACCTGCAGGTATTTTTATTTTATTGAAAAGGGGCTTGTCAAACTGTTTTTTGATAATGGGGATAAAGATTTTATCATGACTTTTTTTGCTGAAAGTGCTTTTTTCGCTGAGCTGAGCGGTTTTCTTACGGGACAGCCGTCAAAATATATGATCGTTGCTCTGGAACCTACTGAAATCCTCCGCGTACACAGAGATGTGGTTGAAGGATTATGTAAAAAATATCACACAGCAGAAACACTTTTCAGTAAGCTTTATTCCAAAGCTCCGGTAAATATGATGGGAAGGATCAGTGAGATGCTTGAAGACGACGGAAAAAAACGTTATCATAATTTTCTGAAACAAAGACCTGACCTTATTCAACGTATCAGCCTTGGAGATCTTGCTGATTATATCGGGATCACACAGGTTTCTTTAAGCAGAATCAGAGCGCAGAAATTTTGAGGAGAAAGGATACAGAAAGTTGGGAGAGGGAAATTATTAAAGACTGAATATATATCATCTGCCTAATAGTAACTTCCAGCATCCCGCTTCCATCCTCCAGCTTCTAACTTCTTTCCTTATATTATTTATCATTTGTAAAAAAATTCAGGAAAATACAGTTCTACATTTGTCACATAATTAATCACAAAAACAAATATTATGTCACAAAGAATCAACGCATTTGCGATCGGAAACAAGGCTATAAATGCACTTCACAACATGGGATTTCAGGTACAGAATTCATCACTGGACAATTCATTTCTGGAGCTGATGTATTTCCGGGTTTCACAGATGAACGGATGTGCTTTTTGCCTCGATATGCATTCTAAAGAATTAATGGCAAAAGGAGAAACCGAACAGAGAATATTTCTGGTAAGTGCATGGAGAGAATGTTCGTTTTATACAGATAAGGAAAAAGCCGGGTTGCTATGGGCGGAGACTTTAACTGCTTTAAATGGTAAAGAAGTGAATGACGAAATTTATTCAAAAGTAAGTCATCATTTTTCTGAAACTGAAATAGTAGATTTAACCATGGCTGTTATTGCTATTAATAGCTACAACAGGATCAATATTGCTTTCGGAGCAGATGTAGGCACTTATCAGGTTCCGGAAAAAGCGCATTAATCACGGTTATAAAAATGTAAAAACTCAGCGGTCGGGCTGAGTTTTTTATTTAGTTTTCTTTAAAAGTATTCACTAGTTTATCGAGATTCAAACTACGGGCTGACGCATCGAAAATCTCACGGTAGGTTCCTTCTTTATTGTAAAGTTCATCATGCGTTCCATTTTCAACCACTCTCCCTTTTTTCATCACATAAATAATATCGGAATCCAGAATCTGGGACAGCGAGTGGGAAATAATGACAACAGTTCTTCCTTCTTTTATCGCATCCAGGGAGTTTTTGATCTGTTCTGTGGCAATGGCATCCAGACTGGCTGTCGGCTCATCTAAAAATATGATTGGAGGATTTTTGAGGAATAACCTTGCAATGGCAATTCTCTGTTGCTGTCCCCCGGAAAGCTGAGTAGCATCATGCTTATATTTCTCGGGAAGATCCATAATCTGCTCATGCAGATAAGCTTTTTTTGCAGCTTCCTGAATTTCTTCAAAACTTGCATTCATATCCCCATAGCGGATATTATCTTCAATACTTCCCTGGAAAATATGATTTTTTTGAAGTACAAGCCCCAGATCACGTCTTAGAAAAGTATTGTCATATTCGTTAAGGTTCACTCCATCCAATAGAATTTCTCCGGAATCGGGAAGATAAAATTTACATAAAAGATTAATAATCGTTGACTTTCCTGCACCGCTCAATCCTACCAAAGCTGTAGTCTTTCCATTTTCAATTTTCATGGAGACCTCATGCAAGGCTTTTGTGCCATTGGGATAAGTAAAATCTACATTTTTCAATTCAAAAGTTCCTTTGATTTCTTTTTCCGTAAAATTTCCATTCTGTTCGGTTTCGTTATCTGCATTCAAAATATCAAAGTAGCCTTCAGCGTAAATCATGGCATCGTTCATATCATCATAAATCCTGTGCAGCTGGCGAATAGGTGCTGAAACATTGTTAAAAAGCATAATATGAAGCATGATCGCACCAATTGTCATTTGCTGGTCAAGAACGAGATAAACGGTTAGAAGGATAATCAGAACAACGCCAAACTGTTCAAGAAATGTTTTTAAACCATCATAAATAAAGTTGGTTCTGCGGGTGATCATCTGGCTTTCCATCAACTGCATCTGAAGATCGTATTGTTTTTTTCCTTCAAATTTTTCACGGACAAAACTTTTGATCACCATAATGGAATTGATCAGGTTCAGAAGTCCCGATGTCTTTTTTTCTCTTTGGTTCCGAAGCTGACGGCGTACTCCTCCTAATTTTTTAGCCTGCAGGGAGCTGATGTAAAAATAAATAGGAACAATAATCGTGGAAACAAGCCCCACGTACACATTCTGCATGTACATAATGATCAGTGCAATGATCGCATTGGAAAACAGAGGAAGAATATCTATGAAAAAGTTCTGAACCAATCTTGTCAGGCTTTCTATACCTCGGTCTATTCTTATCTGTAATTTTCCGGATTCATGATTTTCATCGTTAAAATAGGCGACTCGATAGGTTAAAATCTTATCAATAGCGGACTGAGCCAATACAGAGCTTACATTGATTCTGATCTTCTCCCCATAAAATTTCTGTCCAAAATTGATAAAAATATTCAACAGTTCTTTTCCCAGTAAAATAATGGAAATGATAATGAGAATATGAACTCCTTCTGTCATCGGGTGTGGAAGGTGGGTAAGTTTGGTGACCTCATCTACTGTATATTTCAAAACAATCGGGTTCACCTGCGCTGCCAGAGCTCCCAGAAAAGTAAGAAACAGGGTTCCGTAGATCATTAGCCGGTAAGGTCTGATGAATGGAACAAGCTGTTTATAGATTCCGAATAAAGTAACGGTTCTGTTGAAAGGTTTTGCCATTAATATTGTTTATAGAACCTAGTAAAATTAAACCTTTTTTAAAACAATCCATAGAAATAGCCAACTTAATACGACTTGTTTTTTCTATTTGGACTAAAAATTTTTAATTCCTTGTTTTCAAATTGATCTTCATCATTCCATGCAATCATTATGGAAAATACAATATCCTCTTCCCTCCTTTGAAAACACATTCTTTGGAAATTGTATAAATAATATCATCAGATCCACCAAATCCATATGCTTATTGTATGATCTAATTTGTGATGGAAACATTACAACCCTAATTGTTGTATTTAAAATACAACAATTAGGGTTTTTTTTAATACATTTGTACCATCATATAAAAAAATACCAGATGAATACTAACCAAAAAGCACTTGTAAAAGCAACAGTTCCAGTTCTAAAAACCAATGGAACAGATTTAACAAAACATTTTTATACAAGAATGTTTACGCATAACCCTGAACTGAAAAACATTTTTAATATGAGCCATCAAGCGAGTGGAAAACAGCAAAATGCCCTAGCCGGAGCAGTACTCGCCTATGCTGAACAAATTGAAAATCCGGAAGTTCTTATCAATGTTTTAAAATCTATCGGAAATAAGCATGTAAGCTTACATATTACTCCGGAACAATACGATATTGTAGGTCTCCATTTGATTTCCTCAATAAAGGAAGTGTTAGGAGAGGCAGCTAGCGATGAGCTTATCGAAGCATGGACACAAGCGTATAATGAATTAGCTCAGATTATGATCTCTATCGAACATGAACTCTATGAATCTACCCTGAAAAAAGAAGGAGGCTGGAAAGGCTGGAGAGCTTTTGTCATTGCAGATATTGTAGAGGAAAGCGATGAAATAAAATCGTTCTATCTAAAACCCATGGATCATAAATCAATTGCAGATTACCTGCCGGGTCAATATATTTCGGTAAAAACATTTATTCCTGCTTTAGGACACGAGCAACCCAGACAATATAGCTTGTCTTCAGCTTTTAATCCTGAACATTATAGAATTTCGGTAAAAAGAGAAAAAAATAGTCCGAATTTACCTGATGGGGTTGTTTCTAATCTATTACATCAAAAGGCAATAGGTGATGAAATATGGGTAAGTGCTCCAGCCGGAGTTTTTCATGCCAATCCGGTATCTGAAGATCCACTAGTACTCATAAGCGGTGGTGTAGGTGCTACTCCATTATTGAGTATGCTGGAAACTCAAAAAAACACGCTGCAAAATAACTCTGTCGTTTGGCTTCATAGCTGCAGAGATGAAAAAGTACATGCTTTTAAAGATCATGTAAACCATTTGAATACAAACAATCAGTGGCTAACCACACATATTTTTTATGAAACCGTTGACAACCATTCTGATCTTGTCAAAAAAGGAAGAATAGACTTACATGAAATCAAGGAGGAAATTCTTATTGATAATGCAAAGTATTATATTTGTGGCCCCGAAGCATTTATTAAAGCTCAATATAATTCTTTACTACAGCTAGGCATTGCCAAAGAAGATATCCTTTATGAAGAATTTGGGCCTCAACTGCTTCATCTAAATTAACAATCAATGAAACTGAACCATTTTACTGACTATAGTTTACGGGTCTTAATCTATTTAAATCAAAATAATAAGGCCTCTTCATCTTCTTTGGATGAATTGTCCGAAAGACTTGATATCCTTCGTAATCATCTTATTAAAGTGGTTCAATTTCTATCTCAAAAAGAGCTAGTCATAACAAAAAGAGGGAAAAATGGCGGAATTACCATTTCTGAAAAAGCAAATAAAACAGGATTAGGCGATCTTATACATGTATTGGAACAAGACGATACCCCAATCATCAATTGTTTTTCAAAATCGTGTGTATTTGTCTCCTATGAATGCAAACTAAAATCATTTTTAGATACCGCTTATCAAGCTTTCATCAACAGTATGAATCAGCATCATTTATCTGACCTCGCTTTTAATAATTGGGAAATTATATTTGCCAATCAAAAGAATGCAGCAAACAATACTTAAGAGTCTGTTTATCACAGCGATCATTACTTTTACACTCACTTCATTACACCATAATGAAAAGATCTATGATCAATATTTTATTTATAACTGGTTGGAGTCCTGGTGCGTTGCACTAACTATAACTTTAGTTTTCAATATTTTCATTTTTCCTTATTGGAAAGCCATCAGAAAAAATAAAGACACACATTAAAGAATTTTTGCCCCAACATTGTGCCTATCCTTCATACATATAAGTCGTAAGGTAATGCAGTTCTTTTCTGCTGGCTTCTTTAGACTCTGCTCCTGCCTGCTCCAGAGAATACTGGCTATTGATTTCTTTTTTCTGGAAAACAAATGAGTTGTTGGCATTCTTATCCACCACATCATTAAAGATATGCTCGATTTCAGAGTTAGCTAATGAAGCAAAGCTGATATCTTCAAAACCATACATCAGTCTCAGATCATCAAACTGTTTGAAATTTTCATCTACAAACCCCTGGAACTGAGATTTTGAATCAAAGTTACCTGCCCAGATATTGTAAGCATATTTTTTCTTTTTAGGTTTGTCTAAAATACTCTGATAAACAAAGTTTTCACCCAGATATGCTTCTCTTACCTGCGGATCGTTCGCAAGATCTTCCGGAAGTCCTTCTTTCAGGATCTTTCCTTCAAACATAATATAGGTTTTATTGGTAATCGCCAACGTCTGCTGTACATTATGGTCGGTAATCAGAATTCCGATGTTTTTGTCTACAAGACTTCTTACAATTTTCTGGATATCTTCCACAGCAATCGGGTCTACCCCTGCGAAAGGTTCATCCAAAAGAATAAAGTTCGGGCTTGTGGCAAGACATCGTGCAATTTCGGTTCTACGTCTTTCTCCACCGGAAAGAAGGTCTCCTCTGTTTTTACGGACATGCTGTAGAGAGAATTCTTCGATCAGTTCATCACATTTGATCTGCTGTTGACGCTTTGAAAGCTTAGTCAGCTGCAATACTCCCATAATGTTTTCCTCTACGGAAAGTTTTCTGAAAACCGAAGCTTCCTGAGCCAGATATCCGATTCCCTTTTGGGCTCTTCGGTACATAGCATCGGTAGTAATCTCCTGTTTATCCAGGAAAATTTTTCCTGAAGTGGGCTTAACCAACCCTACGATCATATAAAACGATGTGGTTTTCCCCGCTCCGTTCGGACCTAGCAAACCAACAATTTCTCCCTGTTGAACCTGTACAGAAACGCCTTTTACAACTTTTTTAGGACCATATTCCTTGATTAAGTTTTCTCCTCGTAAAATCATAGGGCAAATATATCAAAAATATAAACTTCACTTATATGTTAATATAAACTTGTTTACCTTACATGTAAATTTGTTCGGATCCACATCATTGTAACTTTTCACAACTTTACGCTACTTATCATAAAACATCACAATCAATTATAAATACTAAGAAATGGAAAATTACGGTTATACAAAAACAGAAAATGTACACAATCAGCAAAGTAATACCCCTTACCATTCGGAAAAGAAAATTCCTGCGGCTTTATTGGGAATTCTTGTGGGCTGGCTGGCTTTGAATAAGTTTTATCTGGGATATACGAAAGAGGGAATCATTCAATTGGTTCTGAATGTGGTTACTTTAGGAGCAGCCTCAATTATTCCTTTTATTGAGGGGATTTTATATCTCTTTATGAGTGATAAACAATTTGACGATACTTATGTGCATGGGAAAAAGGGTTGGTTATAACATTAATCACTATACGCTTAATTAAAATAAAATAGGCTGTTCTTATTCGAACAGCCTATTATTTTTCTATCTTGAATCATATTAATCAGGACAAGCTAAGTGTTCCATAACACATGGATACCAGATTCCTTTGCACCATGTTCCACAGTTTGGATTATCAATAATCACTTCACCTCCTTTAATTTCCTTTAATTGATTTCTTTCAATCTTCTTAAGATTTTTCATAAATAAGTTCTTTTGATGTTGTAATGATTTCGTTTTTCGAAATTAGTTTTACTCAAAAATAACAGTTTTATGTATTCGAAAGTCTCAATTCCGGTTATTAACCTAACATTAACCTTTATGTCAGATCAATGATTCTATAGCTATTATTTATTCAACAGGATAGCCGCTTCTTTAGCAAAATAAGTAAAGATCATATCTGCTCCTGCTCTTTTGAAGCATGTTAAGCTTTCGATAATCGTTTTGTCATTATCCAGCCAGCCGTTCTGTGCAGCCGCTTTTACCATAGCATATTCTCCACTTACGTTGTATACTGCGATCGGAAGATCAATGGCTTCACGTACTTTGGAAACGATGTCAAGATAAGGAAGTCCCGGTTTGATCATGATCACATCGGCTCCTTCATCAATATCTTTGAACACTTCATTCAATGCTTCACGGGAGTTGTGAAAATCCATCTGATAGGTTTTTTTATCTTTCGGGATTTCCATATCATCTTTCGGGGCACTGTCTAAAGCACTTCTGAAAGGTCCGTAGAAAGAGCTTGCATATTTGGCAGCATAGCTTACAATTCCTACATCTGCAAATCCGCTTTCCTCCAATGCTTCACGAATAACCATTACTCGGCCATCCATCATATCACTTGGTGCCACAAGATCTGCTCCTGCTTCTGCATGGGATACAGACATTCTTGCCAGGGCATCATTGGTAGCGTCATTGATAACTTTTCCGTTTTCAATGATTCCGTCATGCCCGTAGATTGAATAAGGATCTAAAGCTACATCCGGCATCACAATCATTCCGGGAACGGCATCTTTGATGGCTTTGATCGTGTTCTGCATCAATCCGTTTTTGTTCCAGGCTTCTTTTCCTGTATTGTCTTTCAAGTGTTCTGACACTTTCATGTACAAATTGACAGCTTTTACTCCCAAAGAAAATAATTCCTTACATTCCTTCACTGTTAAATCTATACTCCGCCTAAAAATTCCCGGCATAGACGGGATCGCCTCCTCCTTGTTTTCGCCCTCCATTACGAAGATCGGCATTACAAAATCATCAGTTGTAAGCACATTTTCTCTTACCAAACTTCTGATAGATTCATTAACTCTAAGTCTTCTATTTCTTGAATGTATCATTTTGGAATACTTTTTGAATAAGTTTCTACAAATTTAATATAAGTTCTGCAAAAAACTATTGTATGAAATTATAGAATTTATTACATTTGTTATATATATCCGAGAAATTATAAATTTGATGAAAAAACTTTTACTTTTATTTCTATTTGTAGGCACTTTTGTTGGATTTTCCAACAATTTAAAAGCTCAGCTGAGAGAGCCGGGTTCCATCACCCAAAAGGCGGATGATGGAGTATTACTTGCCTATCCAAATCCGGCAAAGGATTTCCTTATCATTAAGGCAAAAGATTCTTCTTTAAGGATCAAAAGTGTGACTTTTTATTCAATTTTGGGTATGCAGGTTGCTAATTATACAGTGAATATGAATTCCGGAGAGATTAATATTGAAAAATTAAAACCCGGAAAATATATGATCCGCTATATTTTAAGTGACAACACGCAGAAAGTTACTCAAATCGTAAAACAATAAATTAAAATCCTGATAATCATCAGGATTTTTTCTTTTACATTAATTCTGTTTTAATATTTCCGTAACTTTCGGGACTTTTTAATACTAATTGTAAAAAGAACATTTTAATGCTAAAAGCTGAACATATTAAAAAGACCTATAATGCCGGAAAAAAGGTCGCACTGGATGATTTTAGCATCCATGTTCCAAAAGGTAGTATTTACGGTCTTTTAGGACCCAACGGAGCCGGAAAAACGTCTTTTATCCGTATTATCAATCAAATTACTCAGGCAGACTCAGGGGATATCTTCATCAATGGAGAAAAACTGAATCCCAATCACATCAAAGATATCGGTTATATGCCCGAAGAAAGAGGATTGTACAAAAATATGAGTGTCGGGGATCAGATTCTTTATTTCGGAGAATTGAAAGGGATGAGTAAGAATGATGCGCTGAATGAAGCCAAAAAATGGTTTGAAAAGCTAAACATCGATCAATGGTGGAAGAAGAAACTTTCTGAGCTTTCCAAAGGGATGGCACAAAAAATACAGTTTGTGGTAACCGTTCTTCACAGACCTCATCTTTTAATTCTTGATGAACCTTTTTCAGGTTTCGACCCTGTAAATGCCAATTTAATCAAAGATCAGATCATTGATCTTAAAAATAACGGAACAACGATTATTCTTTCTACCCACAGAATGGAAAGTGTGGAGGAAATGTGTGATTATGTTGCTTTGATCAACAATTCTAAAAAAATTATTGACGGAAGGGTTTTTGATGTCAGAGAAAAATTCAAGAAAAATATTTTCGGAGTTACGCTTTCTGAAGTCAGCAACGATGAGTTTGAAAATTTCACAAACAAATATGAGATCTTCAATTTATCGAATGAGAACAACCTTGTTTCTTTTGATCTGAAAAATGAGGAAAGCCAGAACAATGTTCTTCTCGACCTTGTACAGGTGGGCAAAGTGAGATCATTCGACGAAAAAATTCCTAGTATGAATGAAGTATTTATTAATGCTGTAAGCAACCATTCTTAATTTTATGAATAATATTTTTTTAATTACCAAGAGGGAATTTCTTACACAGGTTAAGAAAAAGTCTTTCATTGTATTGACCTTGCTGGCACCTGTCATGATTATTGCTTTTGGAGCGGTAGTAGGATTAATGTTTAAGGCGAATGAGTCACACAGTATTATAGAAGTGGTTGATAAAAGCGGGTTGTTTACCAACCAGCTGAAATCTAATGACAAATTAAATTACGTTTTTGTTTCTGCTGCAGACGAAAAATCCAAAATCAATAATTTAAAGGGAAATGAATCCCTGGATGGTATTCTAATTCTGCCAGAACTGAAAAACCAGAACTTTGATGCGCTTGAACAAGACACAAGGCTGGTGATCAATAGTAAAATAGGGTTCGATACAAAACAGAAAATTGTTTCCGACATTAGTAATATTGTTAAAAAGGAAAAGATCAAACAACTGGGTATCCAGGAAACTCAGTTAGATGATCTTGATAAAAGTTTCACTCTAAAGACGATTAATGTAACAGATAACAACAAAGAGGATTCTGATCTTGCTTTCGGAGTCAGATCAGGTCTGAGTATGGTCCTGATGTATGTTACCTTTATGTTTATCATTATTTATGGGGTAAGGGTAATGCGAAGCGTACTTGAGGAAAAGAATAACCGTGTTGTAGAGATCATCATTTCTTCTGTAAAACCTTTTGAGCTGATGATGGGTAAAATCCTAGGGGTAACAATGGTTGCACTCACGCAGTTTCTGATCTGGATTACTATGTCTGTCATTGGAGCATTGGTTCTGAATACCGGATTCTCTCCTCTTCAGAAAAATATCCCTGGTGGAAATGAAGAGATTACAAGTAAACTGGATATGGGACAGCTTGTTACTCAGATTTCCCACAGTTTACTGGAGCTTAATTTCCCACTGATTATTTTCGTTTTTATCGTTTTTTTCCTTTTGGGATACATCTTCTATAGTTCTATTTATGCAGCCATTGGTTCTGCTGTTGACAACGAAACAGAGACACAGCAGTTTACTTTATTTGCTATTTTACCTTTGACATTGGGAATGTATGGAAGTTTCACTTTAATGAATAACCCGGATGGACCATTAGGCTTTTGGTTATCAATCATTCCATTTACGTCACCCGTTGCGATGATTGCAAGAATACCATTTGGAGTTCCTGCATGGCAGATTGCATTATCTATTGCATTGTTATTGGGAACCACTGTTTTCATGATCTTCCTGGCCGGAAAAATCTATCGTGTAGGGATTTTGATGTATGGAAATAAAGCGACGTTAAAAGAGCTTTGGAAATGGATTAGAGGCTAAGCGAAAAGATAAAAGTACACTAAGCTTATTTGCTTTTTTAGCTTTACTCAATTTTGCAATAAAAAATATATAAACAAAAAAATCCCGGAAATTTACTTTCCGGGATTTTTTATATTTGAAATATTCTATTTGAATATATAGCTTAAAGTAAGTGCTATTACCTGCTCTGATTTTTTCTTGTCACTACCTCCTTTTTCTTTTACAAGACCAGGGTAAGTGTCGGAAAGTCCTAAATCATATTTTAAAGCTACTTCAAGTTGTCTCTTATAGCTATATCCTACTCCTAGACCAAGTCCCCAGTTAAAGCTTTTCGCTTTACCGTTTACACCGGCTGGTTGTGCAGGATCGGTAACATCCGGATCATAGTAAGGTCTGCCTATTGGGGCATTCTTAACATCCTGACTTACTAAAAAGTTAAATCTAGGTCCAATCATTCCAAAGAATTCCGATTCAGCTTCTGAAAAGTATCCTTTAAAATAAAGAGGCACACTAAGATAGTTGTTTGCATATACAGCATCATAACCATCTTTTCCTTTAGCATCCTTATCTTTCCCGGTTTCTCCTGCACCATAGTACAGAACTTCGGGTTGTATAAAGAATTGATTTGCCTTCCCTACGGGGATCAAAGCCAAAGCTCCACCTTGAAAGGTATATCTTGGGCCAGAGGGATTGTGGGCATTGGCTACTCTTGAGTAGTTTAAACCTGCTGTAAGACCGAATCTTGTATTATTCCACTGCACTTGTGCAAAGGATAATGCGGAAAGAGTCAAAGCTGAGGCTAATAAAAGTTTTTTCATATGTTGTGATTTATGTTATCCTAGAATTTTCGCTACAGTAGCACCGATATCCGCTGGAGAATCTACTACATTGATACCGTTTTCTCTCATGATTTCCATTTTAGCCTGAGCTGTATCTTCATCACCCCCTACGATAGCACCTGCGTGTCCCATTGTTCTTCCTTTAGGAGCTGTTTGTCCAGCGATAAATCCTACAACCGGCTTAGTAGATCCGCTTGCTTTGTACCATCTTGCAGCTTCAGCTTCAAGACCTCCACCGATTTCACCAATCATTACAACAGCTTCTGTTTCAGGGTCGTTGATGAATAATTCTAATGCTTCTCTTGTCGTTGTTCCAATGATTGGGTCACCACCGATACCGATAGCAGTAGAAATACCGTAACCTGCTCTTACTACCTGGTCAGCAGCTTCGTAAGTAAGGGTACCTGATTTGGAAACGATTCCTACTTTCCCTTTTTTGAAAACGAAACCTGGCATAATACCAATTTTAGCTTCTTCAGAAGTAATGATTCCAGGGCAGTTTGGTCCGATTAATCTGCAGTCTCTGTCTGCGATATAAGCTTTTACTTTTACCATATCAGCTACAGGAATACCTTCAGTAATACATACAATTACTTTGATTCCTGCTTCAGCAGCTTCCATGATAGCGTCTGCTGCGAATGCCGGTGGTACAAAAATGATACTTACGTTTGCTCCTGCTTTTTCAACAGCATCAGCCACAGTATTAAATACAGGTTTTCCTAAGTGCTCGCTACCTCCTTTTCCTGGAGTAACACCACCTACTACATTGGTTCCGTATTCAATCATCTGACCAGCGTGGAAAGTTCCTTCGTTCCCTGTAAATCCTTGTACAATTACTTTAGAATCTTTGTTTACTAAAATTGACATTTTATTGTTGTTTTAATTTATTTATTATTTTATTAATGCTCACAAATTTACTCAAATTTCTTTGATTTTGGATAAAACCTTTGGAATTGTTTATTTGAGATTTCTCAGTTTTACTTCTTTTTTCAGATAAGTCTTGAAATCTTCTGCAAACATCCCAATATAGGTTCCTTTTTCAAGATCTCTGTTCACTCCTGTTTTACCCAAAAGCACAGATCCCGCTTCAATTCTATTCCCGGAAGCGATTCCTACCTGTCCCCATAATGTCACCTCATCTCCGATGATACAACATCCTGCGATTCCTACCTGAGAAGCAATAAGACATTTTTTTCCGATAACAGTATCATGTCCGATCTGAATCTGGTTATCCAAAACAGAGCCTTCTCCAATGATCGTAGAGTCTGTAACTCCTCTATCAATGGTACAGCCATTTCCGATCTCCACATTGTTTTCAATGATCACATTTCCTACAGAAATCAGACGGTCAAAGTTTCCATTTAATTTTCTATAGTAAAAAGCATCACCTCCTAAAACAGTGTTGGACTGGATAACAACATTATCTCCGATTTCAGTACGATCTCCGATCACAACATTTGGGAAGATAAGGGTATTTTTTCCGATTTTCACATTGTTTCCTATCACTGCAGAATGGTGAATCTTTGTTCCCTCTCCTATTTCAACATCGTGAAGTTCTTCTGTGAAATTATATATTCTGGTAAAATGAGTATTGATTTTATTAAAGTCTCTGAAAGGATCATCAGACACTAAAAGTGCTTTGCCTTCCGGACATTCTACTTCTTTATCAATTAAAATAATAGTAGCTGCAGAGTGTAATGCTTTGTCGTAATACTTGGGATGGTTCACAAAAACAATATCACCTGGTTTTACCATGTGAATTTCATTGGTTCCCAATACTTCATAATCTTCAGGGCCCACAAATTTTGAGCCTATTAAATCTGCAATCGTTTTAAGCTTTTGCGGAGAATGGAATCTCATAACAATAGATTTTTATAAAACAAAATTCGGACTGCTGATGCAAACCGAATTTATGTAAATTGTATTTATTATTTCACTCTTTCTAAGTAGCTGCCGTCTTCAGTGCTTACTTTAATTTTGTCTCCCGGTTCAATGAATAGAGGAACCATTACTCTTGCTCCTGTTTCAACGATAGCGTTTTTAAGAGCATTTGTTGCCGTGTTTCCTTTTACTCCCGGATCAGCTTCAATTACATCCAGATATACTGACTGTGGAAGTTCAGCAGAAAGTGGAGTTTCATCAGCTTCTTTCAAAATGATTGTTACCTCTTCACCTGCTTTCATCAAGTTTGAGTTTTCAATCATTTCTTTATTTAAATATAACTGAGAAAAATCATCGTTATTCATGAAGTGGAAACCGTTCTCATCATCGTAAAGATACTGGAACTTTCTTGTGATTACTTTTACTTCATCAATTTTATGTCCTGCAGAAAAAGTATTATCAAGAACTTTTCCGTTGGTTACTGATTTCAGTTTTGTTCTTACGAAAGCAGGACCTTTTCCTGGTTTTACGTGAAGAAACTCAATTACTTTAAAAATGTCATTGCTATATTCAATGCAAAGACCTTTTCTGATATCGTTACTTGTTGCCATTAATTTTGTAAATATTTATTTTCTTTTATTCAACTGTATTCCTTGCCCTTGGGGCATCATCCTGTTAAATGTATTGTTATTGAACGTATTCACATTATTATTTAATCTGTTTACATTCATCTGAAGATCAGTTTTATACTGATCGGTAGTTCCTAAAATTGAACTTCCGGTATTTTTCTGTTTCAGAATACTATTTAAGTTATTTTTTGCAATACTATCATTAGCTACTTCGGAAAGTTTTCTTTCTATAGTAAAAGGTTTTTCCTTTTTTCCAGTTTCAGACTTTTCTGTTTGCTGTCCAAACACAATAGCAGATAACGAAAAGGCAATTGTTAAAATTATTTTTTTCATAAATATGCTTGTGTTTTTATTGTTTAGTTACTCTCTTTAGTTGTTCCGTATCCTTTTACAATACCTCTTGGTGAGTTTTGAATAAACTGAAGGATCTCATCTCTTTCCGCTGTTGGAAGCATTTCTTTTTCAATGTGGGAAATAGCCTGAGAAACGTTCATTTTCATCTGGAAGATCGCTCTGTAGATTTTCTGGATTTCAAAAATTTTCTCATTGGTAAATCCTCTTCTTCTTAAACCAACAGAGTTGATTCCTGCATAAGACATTGGTTCTCTTGCTACCTTTACATAAGGCGGAATATCTTTTCTTACCAAAGTACCTCCGGAAATCATTACATGTTTTCCGATTTTACCAAATTGGTGTACAGCAGATAATCCTCCCATTACAGTATAGTCTCCGATCTCGACATGTCCTGCAATACCACAACCGTTTACAATGATAACGTGATCTCCTATTACACAGTCATGTGCAATATGTGTAGTAGCCATAATAAGACAGTTGGCACCTATTTTAGTATATCCTAAAGCTTTTGTACCTCTGTTTACGGTAACACATTCCCTGATTGTAGTTTCGTCACCGATAATAACCTGGGTATCTTCACCATCAAATTTCAGATCCTGAGGAATTGCAGAGATTACAGTCCCGGGGAAAATTCTACAATTTTTCCCTATCCTTGCCCCATCCATGATGGTAACATTAGGACCAATCCAGGTTCCTTCTCCGATTTCCACGTCTCCGGCAATTGTAGTAAACGGTTCTACAATTACATTTTTGCTGATTTTCGCACGTTTATCTACGGCTGCTAATTGATGAATCATTTAATCAACTTTATTTTTTGCAACTTGAGCCATAAGCTCTGCTTCTACTGCCACTGCATCTCCTACATATCCATACCCCTGCATATGAACAATCCCTCTTCTGATAGGCTCGATCAATTCGATTTTGAATATAAGCGTATCTCCAGGAATTACTTTTCTTTTGAATTTCACCTTATCAATTTTGATGAAATATGTAGAATAGTTTTCTGGATCTGGAACGCTTGCCAGTACCAAGATACCTCCTGTCTGTGCTAATGCTTCTACCTGAAGAACTCCAGGCATAACAGGTTCTTTAGGGAAGTGTCCAACGAAGAATGGCTCGTTCATTGTCACATTTTTCAGTCCCACTACGTGAGAGTCTGAAAGTTCAAGAATCTTATCGATCAATAAGAACGGAGGTCTGTGAGGCATAAGCTTCATAATTCCGTTGATATCAAATACGGGTTCTTTTGTCAGATCAAAATCTGGAACGTTTTTCTTTTTCTGCAATTTCCACTGACGATTTAATTTTTTCGCAAACTGAGTATTCACATAGTGTCCCGGTTTGTTGGCAATAACCTTACCTTTTATTTTCACTCCTGCCAAAGCAAGGTCACCGATTACATCCAGTAATTTGTGTCTTGCAGCTTCGTTAGGATAATTTAAATTAAGATTGTCAAGAATACCGTTTGGTCTGATCGATACATTGTCTTTCCCAAAGGCTTTCTTTAATTTTTCTGTAGTTTCAGGAGTAAGATCTTTATCTACATATACAATAGCATTGGAAATATCTCCACCTTTGATCAAACCGTGATCTAAAAGCATTTCCAATTCATGCAGGAAGCTGAAAGTTCTTGCTGATGAGATTTCGTCTTTAAATTCTGAAATATTTTTAAGTGTAGCATTCTGAGTACCTAATACTTTAGTCCCAAAATCTACCATTGTCGTTACTTCGTAAGTATCTGAAGGAATGATTGTGATTTCCGAACCAGTAGCCGGATCACTGTATGTAAGAACTTCTTTTACAACAAGATATTCTCTCGCTACGCTCTGTTCTGCAACACCAACACTTTCTATCGCTTCAACAAAGTATTTTGAAGATCCATCCAAAATTGGCGGCTCAGAGGCGTCCATTTCTAAAACTGCGTTATCAATATCACAACCCACAAGGGCTGCTAACAGGTGTTCGCATGTGGTAATCTTTACCCCTAATTTTTCTAATGTAGTGCCTCTTTCTGTTGCTACAACATAATTTACATCTGCTTCTACCTGAGGATGTCCCTCCAAGTCTGTTCTTACAAATACAAAACCTGTATTTTCTTTTGCAGGTTTAATGGTCAATTTTACTTCTTTACCAGTATGAAGGCCAATTCCAGAAAGAGTTACCTCTTGCTGAAGTGTTTTTTGCATATCACTCATTAGTATTATCTTTTGAGTTATTCTCAAGATTATTTATTCTGTTTACTATTCCAGGTAAATTCCTGAAATGAACATAGCTTCTCAAATAGTCATTGTAACTGATTGCTGGTGAACCATACAATGTTTCTTTATCATTAACGCTTGAATTCACACCACTCTGGGCCTGAATTTTCACTTGATTTCCTATTTTGATATGTCCGACAATTCCTACCTGACCTCCAATTTGGTTCCAGTCACCGATTATGGTAGAACCTGCAATTCCCGCCTGTGCAGCAATGACATTGTTCTGACCAATTTTCACATTGTGAGCAATCTGGATCAGGTTATCAATTTTGGTTCCTTTTCCTATAACGGTAGATCCTATTGTAGCTCTGTCTATACTACAGTTTGAGCCAATTTCTACATCGTCCTCAATAATTACATTTCCAAGCTGCGGTATTTTCTTGAAACCTTCGGCTGTTGGCTGAAAACCAAAACCGTCACCTCCAATTACCGTATTAGAATGAATCACACAATTGTCTCCAATGATACAGTAGTCGTAAATTCTGGCACCACTGTCTATTTTACAGTTTTTACCAATTTTCACTCCTTTTCCAATATATACATGTGGATAGATCTGTGAACCCTCCCCGATTTTGGCTTTCTCGGAAACATACGTAAATGCTCCGATATAGGCTTTATCTCCTATCACAGCTGTATCGTGAATGGATGAACCATCTTCAACACCTTCTTTTCTTCCCTGCATT
Source organism: Chryseobacterium sp. GW821-FHT04C04 (assembly GCF_059420365.1). Taxonomy (NCBI): domain Bacteria; kingdom Pseudomonadati; phylum Bacteroidota; class Flavobacteriia; order Flavobacteriales; family Weeksellaceae; genus Chryseobacterium; species Chryseobacterium sp. GW821-FHT04C04. The sequence continues at coordinate 112,671 of NZ_JBWKTO010000002.1, forward strand.
TCCTGATATAAATTCATCAGAACCTGAAAAGAAAGATAAGCATCTTTTACAATGATTAAGGTAGAGTTATAATTATTTTTTTCCAGAAGTTTTTCCGAAACGATGATAACAGAGCATTTTGAGGTATCTAAAAAATGAGAAAATCTATCTTGTGCTATAAAAGAAAGATGTCCTGATTCCCCATTTTCAATTGGTGAAACCCCTGTAATAAGTGCATTCTCGTCACCTATTATTTTTCCGTCAATAAAACTTGCAATTTGCGAAGCTGTAAATTCCATATTCTGCAAAGATAAGAAATTCTATAATTTGCAAACATTTTTTGGTTTCAGATCGTAAATTTTAATATTATTTAAGAGTCTAGCCATGACATATCTCTTGGAAACATAAGGATATAGCGGGTTGTTTTATTTATCATCAACCCTGATAAAAGCTGATCTTCTGACTCATGAAGCCTTGTTCTCTTACCATTTTTATGCAGTAAATAGATTGGCTGCTTTTCTGCGTGATAGGGCAATAATTTTCTTTTTATTTCGTGAACCAGTTCATTCCCATTATCAATTTTGAAAAATTCATTGATATTTTTTACTTTTTCATCAATGACTTCCTGGCTAAATGGATGTGATGAAATAATTGTTTTAGGTAAGTTTCTCTGAATGACACATTGACACCAGTAAGATAAAATAAAATCATCCGAGTTTTGCCATTCTTTCATCGCCTGGATCACATCATTATCATCAAGTTTAGTAAATCTTTCTATATCTTCATCCGTTGCAGCACTCTTTCCGCGGTACAAAAAGTATTTTAAGTTCTCTGTTGCCGGAAGCTCAATTCCCTGAGAAATCAGATATTTTGCTCTTTCCAGGATTTTAACCAAAAGAAATTCTGCTAAAGCCGAAGTTTTATGATAATAAACCTGCCAGTACATAAACATTCTGGCTGTCAGAAAATTTTCAATGGAATAAATTCCTTTTGCATCAATCACCAGCTCACCTTCTTCACAAACATTCATCATGGAAATAATTCTCTGCGTATTAATATTTCCTTCTGACACTCCGGTAAAAAAACTGTCTCTTTTCAGATAATCCAAACGGTCTACATCCAGCTGGGAAGAAATCAATTGATTGAAAAATTTTCTATGATATTTCCCCTGAAACATCTCAATAGCCATAGACAATTGCCCGCCGAACTCCTTATTTAGCTTATTCATCAACAATAAAGAAAGATTTTCATGATGCCAGTCATCCATCAGCATACTTTCCAGCGCATGGGAAAACGGACCATGACCAATATCATGCATCAGAATAGCCAACATCGCTCCTTTCTCCTCTTCCTCAGAAATCTTCACCCCTTTCTGTTTCAACGTTTCCAAAGCAGTAAACATCAGATGCATCGCTCCCAGAGCATGATGAAATCTGGTATGGGTAGCACCGGGAAATATCAGATTCAAAAGCCCGGTCTGACCGATTCTTCTTAACCTTTGAAAGTAAGGATGCTCAATGATGTCAAATAAAATTTCGTGTGGAATTTTGATAAACCCGTGAACAGGATCGTTGATAATTTTTAGCTTATTCTGCATTGAGACGTCAATATTAGTAAACAAAGTTAGGCATTTTAAAATTTAGACTTTTATTAAATTACTATTAAAATATGAGGATTAAGCTCTGATTACGCAAATATTTTTCACAAATAACACCCTTATACTGATGGTTTAAAAATCTCTATGGTGCACTTTTATCTTTAGTTCAGTATTTTCTTGAAAACCTTTTGCATCTGTTGTATTAAAGGATTATCTTTGAGAGAAAACACACCCACTCTTAATGAGAAACTGCTCTCTTTTTCTTTTATTATTTTTAAGTTTAAATTTTTCCGCCCAAATTGTATCTGAGACACAAAAATTGGAATCCTTATGCAGAGTTTGGGGATTTCTGAAATATTATCACCCTCATGTAGCAAAAGGAAGTCTGAATTGGGACGAACAGCTTTTCCAGAAAATTAATGAACTTGAATATATTAATGATAAAAAATCTTTAAATAATCTTTATGCCGACTGGATCAAAAGCCTTGGAGAAGTTCCACCATGTAAAGAGTGCTCAGCAAAAGATAATAAAGTGTATTTTCTTAAAAATTTTGACCTGAGCTGGATGGATAATTCTCTTATTTTCTCCAAAGAACTCTCTCAAAAATTTCATGATATTGAAAATAATCGGAATCTTGGAGATAATCATTATTTGGGGAAATGGGGGAGAAAAATATATTTCATAAATGAGAAATCATATGGTTCAAAATTCACTTCCAAGACCATTAGTCTATTAGAATTATTCAGATACTGGAATTATATAGAGTACTTTTTTCCTTATAAATATGAAACCGATCAGAACTGGAATGACGTTCTTACAGAAATGATCCCTAAGTTTCTTGGGGTAGACAATACCGAAAAGTATCATTTAACATTAGCTGAACTGGTCACCAAAACAGATGACTCGCATGCCTATCTTTCTTCAAAAGAAATTCAGAATAATTTATACGGAAGCCGAAAAATACCCGTAGACTATTCCTACGCTGAAGGAAAACTGGTGGTTACAAAAATCAATGCCACAAGACCCAGAAATAAAAGTCCTTTGCACACAGGAGATGTCATTTATGATATTGAAGGTAAAACGATTCCGCAAATGATCAACAGCTTGGGAAAGTATAGTCCGGCATCCAATTCCTGGGGGAAAGTTAATAAAATAAAGGATAAGCTTCTCTTCAGCAACAGGGATTCTATTTCTGTAAAGATTGAAAGAGAGGGACAAAATCTGGAAATTAAAACCAAAACGTATTTTCTCAAAGACATTATTCATGAGAAAAATAAAACACCCACAAAATGGAAATTCATTGACGAGAAAGAAACAATCGGGTATGTTGACATGGGAATTATAGAAAAGGGAGACCTGGATGAAATGTACAGCAATTTAAAATCTGCAAAATCCATTATCTTTGACCTTAGGAATTATCCCAAACAAATCATTATCCCTTTAAGTTATCTGCTTCTTCCGGAGCCTTCTGTTTATTATCAGTTTATTTTTCCTGACGCTGGCTACCCTGGCAAATTTTACAGCAGAAAAAATGTTACAGGCAGAAAGAATCCTGAATACTATAAAGGAAATGTAATCGTTCTAGTAGATGAGAGTACCCAGAGCCAGGCAGAGACCACAACAATGATGTTGAAACAACATCCGAAAGCTAAAATTATCGGCAGTAATACTTCGGGGGCCAACGGAGATGTCATCATGTTTACAATAGCAGATCTTGACACCCGGTTTACAGGGCTTGGTGCTTATTATCCTGATGGCAGAGAAACGCAAAGGATAGGCATTATTCCTGATATTCTTGTAAAAACCAGTGTGAAAGGGCTTAAAAACGAAAAAGATGAAGTTCTGGAAAGAGCTTTGGAGTATATAAAAAGTACCGATTAAATAAAGCAAAATAGTGAAATATCTAATGGGATTTTCATTTAACTATTATTTAACTTTTAATCTTTCGATTTTGTGAGATTTTAAAAGGAATTGGTCAACATTTTGATAGAATAACCATGTAAAAAATAAATTATGTCAGAAAAGATATTATGGATCGATGATGAAATAGATTTACTTAAACCTCATATCGTATTTTTAGAAAAAAAGGGTTACCAGGTAACTCCTGTAAATAATGTGAATGAGGCTTTGGAACTTATGGATTCAGAGAAATTTGCTTTAACGTTAATTGATGAAAATATGCCCGGTATTTCCGGACTGGAAGCCATTCCTATGATTAAGGAAAAAGATAACTCCTTAAAGATTGTAATGGTTACCAAAAGTGAAGAGGAACACATTATGGAAGAGGCAATTGGTTCACAGATTGCCGATTATATATTAAAACCTGTAAATCCTAACCAGATTTTACTTTCATTAAAGAAAAATCTTCAGGAGGATAATCTGGTTGAACAAAAAACTATTTTACAATACCAGCAGGAATTCAGAAACCTTTCTATGGAACTTTCTTATTTGAGAACGTATCAGGAATGGGCAGAATATTATAAAAAAATCCTTAGCTGGGAGATCAAATTTGATAAGGTAGCAGATAATGAGTTCGCAGATCTTCTGCAGTCTCAGAAAGAAGAAGCTAATATTCAGTTTTCTAAGTTTATCGAGAAGAACTATGCAGACTGGCTTATTGATTCTGACAAGCCTCTTATGAGCCATACCCTTTTCAAGGAAAAAGTAAAACCGGAAGTTGAAAAGGAAAAGGTTCTTTTACTGATGGTAGACAATCTTCGCTATGACCAGTGGAAAGTGATTGAGCCTTTATTTACAAAATACTACAATAAAATATCGGAAGACTATTACTACAGCATCCTTCCTACGGCTACACAATATGCAAGAAATTCTTTCTTTGCGGGACTAATGCCGTCTGAGATTGAGAAACGTTTCCCGGATAAATGGTTTAACGATAATGAAGAAGGAAATAAAAATGAATTCGAGCGTGATTTTCTTGAAGATCAGATGAAGAGAATAGGTCTTGGATCAAAATCTATGAAGTATCTTAAAGTACTGAATGCTGATTTTGAAAGAAAGATCTATGATGATTTCAATCAGCATAAAAACAATGATCTTTTGGTGATTGTCTATAACTTTATCGATATTCTTTCTCACGCGAAAACAGACAACCATATTGTAGACCAACTAATCCGTGATGATAAAACATTCCGTTCCCTTACCTTCAACTGGTTTGAAAACTCTTCACTTTTGAAGATCATCAAAACAGCGGCAGAAAATGGATACAAACTGGTGATTACTACAGACCATGGAACAATCTATGTGAAAAAGCCAAGTAAAGTAGTGGGTGACAGAGAAACATCTACCAATATCAGATATAAAACAGGTAAAAGTTTAACATATGATGACAGTGATGTATGGGCAATTACCAATCCTGAGAAACTGTTCCTTCCAAAAGGAAACTTAAGTTCAAAATATATTTTTGCAAAGAACAATATATTCCTGGCTTATCCTAAGAATTACAATCACTTTGTTAATTACTATAAAGAAACTTACCAGCATGGTGGAATTTCACTCGAAGAGTGTATCATTCCTATCAGTATTTTAGAACCCAAGTAGTTTTTTTCATAGTTTATTTAATTTTGGGTTTAAAGCGGAAAAAATCGAATGATTTTTTCCGCTTTTTTTAAGGCATTCATTTTGCATACTGAAAGACATCCATAAATAAATATCAACTTATGAAAAAACACATTTTTATCACGGCAGCGTTAGCAGCACTATTTTTGACTTCATGTAATAAAGAAAAGAAAGCAACAGATTCTACGCCGGTTTCTGTAGACAGTATTGCATCCAAGCCATCTGATTCAGCAGCAGTTTCCGGTACTCAAGATGAAATTATAAAAAGTACATCAAAAGACAGTAGTGGAAAAACATTGGATATGACGTTCAATAACACTAAAAACACTGCTACAGTAGTTTTTAACAAAGAAACGATTGAATTACAGGGGCAAAAGCCTGCATCTGGAATCTGGTATAAAAATGACCATTATGAGCTTAGAGGTAAAGGGGAAGAAATTGAGTTGACAAAAGACGGTAAAACAGTTTTTAAAAAATAAAATCTCTTAGTAAAAATAAAAAAGTCGGTTTTGAAATTCAAAACCGACTTTTTTATTTCCTTACATTTGAAAAAAATTACATTTGTTTATGAGATTAATCACCTACAATGTCAATGGAATCAGAGCCGCTTTTACGAAAGATTTTTTGGGCTGGCTGAAGAGTGCCGATCCGGATATTATCTGCATTCAGGAGAGTAAGGCTGGAAATGACCAGATAGATATTGAAAGTCTTGAAAAATTAGGATATCACAGTTATTGGCACTCCGCAGTAAGAAAAGGCTACAGCGGGGTCGGAATTGCCTCAAAAATCAAACCCAATCATGTAGAATATGGCTGTGGTATAGAAAGCTACGATAATGAAGGAAGAATCATCCGTGCGGATTTTGACGGGTTTTCTGCTATTTCTGTATATGTTCCTTCTGCATCTAATATTGAGAGGCTTGACTTTAAAATGCAGTTCTGCCATGATTTTCTAGAATATATCAAAAATTTAAAGAAAGAAATTCCTAATCTGATTATATCCGGTGATTTTAATATTTGTCACGAAGCCATCGATATTCACAATCCTGAGGGCTTAAAGAATGTTTCAGGATTTCTTCCTATGGAAAGAGAATGGATGACGGATTTCATGAATGAGTGTGAGCTAATTGACAGCTTTAGATTTTTCAATAATGATCCTGACAATTATACATGGTGGAGTTACAGACAAAATTCAAGGGCCAGAAACAAAGGCTGGAGACTGGATTATAACTTTACCTCTTATAGTTTAAAGGACAAACTTAGCAGAGCTGTTATATTAAAGGAAGCAGTACATTCAGACCACTGCCCTGCTTTATTGGAATTGGATTTATAATAATAAACATACTTATAAACGCAAAAGCCAGCTGAATCAGCTGGCTTTTCATAATTTAAATCATAAGATTAATCGACAATTTCATATTCGACCGGAATTGTACCATGGCTGATATCTCCGATCTCATCGAACGCAGCTTTAGACATGTCTAAAGATCTTGATGAATGGAAAGGCCCTCTGTCATTAATTCTCACTATTACCTCTTTACCATTCTTAAGGTTCGTAACCTTAACATTTGTTCCAAATGGAAGCGTTCTGTTTGCTGCAGTAAACTTTGAGTTATCAAAGATTTCTCCGCTAGCAGTTTTTCTACCGTTAAATTTATCGTGGTAGTACGATGCATAACTTGTTTTTTTCGCATCTAAGGCATTACTCGTAAAAGAATAAACACCTAAGGTTGAAATCATCATTATGATTACGAGAATGAATCTTTTCATCATTTTGAACTTTTATTGGTTTTTGACAGAGCAAAAGTATCAGGAATCTTTATAAAACCCTACTCCATATGTTAAAAACAGTTAACAAAACATTAAATAAATGTTAAACAATCCTGTAAGCTCCTATGAATAGGGGATTTAAGCCAAGGTGTTAAAAAGTGTTAAAAAAACACCCAAAAAGTTAACATAATTAACTAATTCCTATATAATTTAAAATCTACAATTTCAAAACAAGCTGATAATCAATACACTAACAAAAACAACAATGTTAAGAATTGATTAGAAAAAACAATCATAAAGAATAAATATCTTAAAATCAGATTTCAAAAAAATAGTCTGATAGAAGACCCTCAACCTTATAAAGCTCAATTCCTGAACTCATTTTTAACACCCTTTTATTTTGTTAAAATGGATAGACTGAACACTTATTCAACAAATATTTGATTTCAGTCGTTCAAAAAATGAATTAGTAATGATTTATTACCCGATAAAATAAATGAACACAAGTCTCTTAAAAGTAAAAAACCAATGATTTCTCATTGGTTTTTTTATCTGTACTTAGATAAATTATTATTTAGTATATTCTACAACATAGTCATAGTTACCATTAGGATACACTACAGACATACTTGGGGAACCTGTAATAAAGTTTCCATTAGTTTTATCATAAGAATACACACTGTTAGCATAAACATTGTTTGTTCCAGTCTGATAAATAGTAATTCTATATAAGCTTCCTGTAGGAGGAATAATTACGGCATTAGTATAACTAGTAGGAGCTGTTGATCCGTTTACTGCAAAAGATCCTTTAATAGCATAGATCTGAGCGTTATTAATTTGTCTATTTGTAATTGTCTCAGTTGTAAGAATATTTTCTTTTGTACTGCCTCCTAATGGCAACCATCTTCCTGATGCAGAAGAGAATGCAGGTGTTGGGGTAGGATTACTAAAATAGTAAAAGCCAACATCTACAGTTTGGCTACCTATACCAGAACCTGTAGTGGGAGTAGTACCAGCAACAGAGTTATATACGATCATACCATCATAAGCTGTAGGAAATTTCAATGCATTAGTTACTGGTGTAACAAATGTGAATGTAGTTAAGTTTGTTCTTGGAACAGATAAACCTTTTCCTAAGTTATTTGATGCAGGGAAACTTGAAGCATCCAAGTAAACTGACTCTCCGCCTATCGTAGCGTTAATTGTATTATTTGTTTTGATCTGTGCATTAGAAAAAATACCAACAGCTAATAATACCAGAGCAGAAATTTTTTTATTTGTGTTCATTTTAATATTATTTAAAATTATAAACTTGTGCAATACCATGCACCGCTAATGAAAGTGTACTCTAATGCTGAACCTGATACGGCTGGAGAAGTAGTTGTACTCGAGTGAACACCAGTAACACTAAATCCAGCACCACCTGTAGCATCAACAATTCTGAATTTATCTCCAGCCACTGAAGTTGCTACTGCAGGAGCTGCAATAGTTACATTGGTAGTTACGAGCATTGATTCATTCTTGTTAATAGCAGTTGATTGTGCAACGTTAGTATAGGCATTGGTTGTGATAGCACCTCCACCTATAGGTTTCCATTCAGGAACTGAGTTATCAAAATAATAGAATCCAGGACCTGTAATTTTTACTTTTCTTGGACCTGTTCCTGTACCGGAAGTAATGTACACTAACGCACCATTTTGAGCTGTAGCATAGGCAGAAGTTGGCGTAGCATCATCTTTTGCACTAAGCTCTGCAGCTGTCATACGAGGGACTAGTAAGGCGTCAGGTCTTGTATTATCCGTAGTATTTGCTGCTACGTCTAAAGTTGCGGCAGGTGTGGTTGTGTTAATCCCCACTCGCCCCTGTTGAGCCTTAGAAAGGGCCGAAAGGCCAACAAGCATAATTGCTGTTAATAAAAATTTTTTCATAAGTTTTTAAAGATTTTTAATTACATTTTTTTCATCAATATTTACAAAAAGGATATTACATACCAACTTGTGAATATTATCTTTAGCTAACTTCAATAATTTAACTATTTTGATTGAATCTTAACCCAATTTCCAATAATAAACTTATTGATAGCATATGTTAAAAACATTGCTTATTGCGCAAATTTAAGATATAATTTTTGAATTTATATAAATAAAAAAAGAAAATTAAAAAATCTTAATTTTGCAAAATATTAACAATTTGATTATCAATTAAATAAAAATAAACAGCAGAGAAAATTCTATGTTAAAATTTATTAATATATTAATTTTACAAACTCTATATCCAACTGATTAATAAATATTTAGCTATACCAATTCTCCATATAAGTCAAACTCTTCAGCTGAAGTAATTTTGACCTCTGCAAATTCACCTATAGAAATATAAGTATCTTCAGCAGAAACCATCACTGTATTATCCACATCTGGAGAATCATACTCTGTTCTTCCTATAAAATAATTACCTTCTTTACGGTCAAAAATACATCTGAATATTTTACCTATTTTTTCCTGGTTCTTTTCCCATGAAATCTGAGACTGCAGCTCCATGATTTCCTCCACTCTTGCTTCTTTTACTTCTTGAGGAATATCATCCTCTAATACATGGGCAGTTGTATTTTCTTCATGAGAATAAGTAAAGCAGCCTAATCTGTCAAACTTCTGCTCTCTCACCCAGTCTTTAAGTTCCTGGAATCTTTCTTGTGTTTCACCAGGATACCCTACGATAAGTGTTGTTCTGATGGCCATATCAGGAACTTTCTCTCTGAATTTCCCTAAAAGAGCATCAGTTTTTTCATGCGTAGTTCCTCTCTTCATCGATTTCAATAAATCTGAATTGATATGCTGAAGAGGAATATCTATATAATTACAAACTTTAGGTTCTTCACGGATAATATCGAGAACATCTTCCGGGAATCCACTTGGGAAAGCATAATGAAGACGAATCCACTCTACTCCTTCTACTTTTACGAGTTCTTTTAAAAGATCTCCCAAAGCTCTTTTTTTATACAGATCCAAACCATAATAGGTAAGATCCTGAGCAATAAGAATTAATTCTTTTGTTCCTTTTTTGGCCAGTTTCTGAGCTTCCAAAACGAGTTTTTCGATAGGAGTTGAAATATGCCCCCCTCTCATCAATGGGATCGCACAGAAAGAACATGGTCTGTCGCAGCCTTCCGAGATTTTAAGGTAAGCATAATGTTTTGGAGTTGTTGTCAATCTTTCTCCTACCAGCTCATGTTTGTAATCTGCTCCAAGATGTTTTAACAGCATTGGAAGATCTCTTGTTCCAAAATACTGATCTACATCCGGAATTTCTTTTATCAAATCTGGCTTATATCTTTCTGATAGACATCCTGTAACGAATACTTTTTCAACCTCACCTCTGTTTTTGGCTTCTACATAATCAAGAATGGTGTTGATAGATTCTTCTTTAGCATTATCTATAAATCCGCAGGTATTGATGACCACAATGTCGCCACGGTCTTCGTGAACCACTTCTTTGCCGTTGGCTTTCAGCTGGCTCATTAATACTTCAGAATCATATACATTCTTGGAACATCCAAGAGTGACTACATTGATTTTCTTCTTCCCTACAGATTTTGTACGCATCGTTTTGATTTTGAGTGTGCAAAGATACGAAATATTGAAGAGTTAAGAATTAAAAAATGAAAACCACTTTAAAAAAGTGGTTTTCAAGGGTATACTTTAAAAGTTTTTTTCTTTAAATCCGGGTGCATTCTGATCCTTTTCCGAAAGCACAGTGTCTTTTTCATCAATCTTCCAGTCAATATTCAGATCTGCATCATTGAATTTTACGCTGCCTTCCGATTCTTTGTTATAAAAGTTGTCACATTTATAAGAAAATACGGCATGGGTACTTAGCACTGAAAACCCGTGCCCAAAGCCTCTCGGTACATAAAGCTGTAATCTATTCTCAGCAGTAAGCTCCACTCCGAACCATTTTCCGAATGTAGGAGAATCTTCTCTAAGATCTACCGCTACATCCCATACACTTCCTTCAAGACAGGAAACCAATTTTGCCTGAGCATGTTCTCCTTTTTGCAGATGCAGTCCTCTCAAAACACCATAAGCAGATTTGGAAATATTATCCTGTACAAAGTGACCATTCATTCCTGTCAATTCTTCGAATTTTTTTTCGTTGAACTTTTCAAAAAAATAGCCTCTGTCATCTTCAAAAACAGTGGGCTCTATGATATAGCAATCTTTAAGCGGGGTTTCTTTAATTTTCATGATTTATTTCTAAAAAATTTAGAGATTATATTGTTTTTTAATGCTCCATTTTAAAATTAGGTATAATCCACCTATCGGTAAGAATATGATAAGAATATTCATCCAAACCAGTAATGCTGATTTGATTAAAAGAATATTTATACCCAATTGAAAAAGAGCATATACAAAACTAATCAACAAGTGAGAAACTTTTTTTTCATTGGCAAAAAGCTGATATAAATGCCTTCTGTGTGCCTCAAAAATATTTTCTTTAAGTAATAATCTTTCTGTGATTGTTAAAACAACTTCCATCCCATAAATAGATAAAAGGAGAATGTATTTGTAATCCTGAGTTCTCATGGCCAATAAAGTAATAAGACCTATTACCCAAAAACCTATTCCCATACTTCCAACATCACCAGCAAAGCATTTTGCTCTTTTTCTAAAATTAAAAAATAAGAATACAATACATGCCAGAACCGGATAGTATATAAAATTATCATCCGTAAATTGGACAACTTCTTTATTGATATAAACCAGGGTGCACAACGTAACCAAACTGTATAACCCTGTCATACCATTGATCCCATCCATAAAATTATAGGCATTCAGCGTTCCTATAATCATGATAAAAAGAACAGGCCATATCCAGAAAGGCATCAAATCGAACGCACCTGTAAAATATAAAAGTAAAATAACAGCAATAAGATGTACAGAAAGTCTTATTTTATTGGACAACGTTTTAATATCATCTATAAAGCTGATGGTGCATATTGCAAGAAGGCCTAATCCAAAAGACCAGTAATGATGTATCGCTTGATTAAAATTAAACAGACAAAAGAGGATAAAAGCAATTGGAAAAATAATACCTCCCCCTCTTAAAGTAACCTGTGTATGGGCACTTCTATGGTTAGGTTTATCTATAATATTATATTTATCGGCAATTTTGAAATAGATCAACTCAGCCAGAAACAGCAATACAATTATCTCTAAATAAATAAAATCACTCATCAAAAATCAAATTAATTGGTATATCGGACTGAATAAAATAACTTCGTTAACATGTCTCTGATCACATTAGATTTCGAAACAGGAATTAAACTTAATACAAAAAATAATGGTTTAACAAGATTTCTGTTTATAATTATCTTAGGCTTTTCAATATTAAAAAAAGACAATAAATTTTCCTGTGTATGATCTTGTAGATCTTTTACAATTGTTATCGAATCATAGTTTAAACCCATTGAATTAATTACTGTTTTAACAACCTGATCAACATGACATAGAGAATAAACTCTTTCCTGTTTGGTAAGGAAAGGAACCTTCAATCCAGGTAGAAACACTCTTTTTCCCAAATCCTTCAAATCATTTTCAGTGTACACAGGAGCAAGTCTTAAAACATGCAATGACTTTGTTTTTTTTTCTTTTAAGAGTTTCTCACATGTCAGTTTACTTTCACCATATTCTGTAACAGGAATGGGCTGATCATTTACGGAAATTACCTCTTTATCGTTTTTAAAACTATATACAGAAACAGAGCTTAGAAAAATGACATTTGTATTTTGGGTATCCAGCGCATTAAAAATATTATTTGTCATGAGAATATTAGCATCTCCTACTCCCATCGTACTCCCTTTTTTCTTACCATGAGCTATTGCTGCTGCATGGATAATAAAATCGAAATTTTTATCTTTAAAAAAGTCTTTACAATCTTTTTCGTTCAAAAGGTCCAGAGCAACATATCCATTTGCATCCGTTGAAGCAACAGCAGTAACTTCATACTCTGATACCAAGGTTTTGTACAGTTGAGAACCTATAAAGCCACTCGCCCCTGTTAAAAGAAGTTTAGCCTTCATTTTTAATTATTTGATTAAATGTAACAAACTCATAATTATTCTCTTTTAACAGTTTAATAAGTTTGTGCATTTTATTTTCAACACTTTTTCTTCCCTGATTAAATCTGATTTTTGTTTTGAAGTCTGTATTTTCAGGAACTGTGATATTATAGTTTCTGGAAAACTCAAACGGATGAATATAAAAGAAATAATGCTGGTTCTTTTTTAAATATTTTTTTAAAAGCATTTTGGTCAGGGTCCATGGAAAAATCCTTAAATACCCCCCACCTGAAACCGGTAAATTTTTTCCGAACACTTCAACAGTCGAAGCTTCGAATTCATAGAATGAACCTTGTTTGTATATGGTAGGATTAAATTCTTCAAAATCATCAAGATTAATCCTTCCATACAGATCATGGGCATCAAATTTTATTTTACTGGAATCAAAGGTAAAGCCAAGCTCTCTTAAAATCTCCAGACGGTCTCTGTCTAAACTAAAGCATGGCGCTCTATAACCATCCACTTCAAGACCTGTAAACTTTTTAAATGAATTCATTCCCTCCACGGTATCTTTTCTGAATTCATCCAGGCTCAGTTGAAGAGGTCTCTTATGGGCATAGGAATGAAGACAGATCTCATGGCCTTTCTCTTTAATAAGCTTAATCTTATCTTGTAAAACTTCTACAAGTTCACCTACAATAAAAAAAGTAGTTTTAATACCATATTGGTCTAAAATATCCAGATAAATATCTAACCCATCTAAAGTAGATTGGCTTTGATCACAGTCCTCTTTTGTAAAATAGTCCAGATGGAACCAATCTTCCACATCCATACTAAGTACAGCATATTTTTTCATATCAATTTTCCTCCGTTTTTTGTAAAATCCTGAAATTGTTCAACTGTAGGCCATGTAAAGTAGCTCCCTTTTTCAGCAAAATTCTCTTTAATTTTAACAGTAGAATTTTGAATATCCCTGATTGTTTCACACATCAGATTTCCGCCGATCTCTTTACTTTTTAAAATTAGCGAAAACATGGTTTCATTTTCAGAAATTGCAATTTCTTTTTGATTTAAAATCGCACCATTGTCAATTTTTGAATCCATATAGTGCACGGTAGCTCCTGTGGTTTTTTCTTTTTTATACAATGTCCAGAAACTAGGCATTACCCCAGCATAATGAGGTAAATGGGAGCAATGTAAATTGATACAACCATGCTTGGGTATCTTTAATAAGGCTTCTTTAAAAACTACAGGTGCTGAATAAGATACAATAAGGTCTGGCTGCAAAGCTCTAACTTCTTCTAAAAAATCCGCAGAATTTGGATTCTTGATTCTGTCAAATGGAATATTATATCTCTCTGAAACTGCTTTTAAACTTTTAGGTTTAATCGCAAGTTTATAAGAGGTAACGGTATCTATGGTATTCAGAACCTTGGCTGTAACTACTTTCAGTCCCATTTTGATGGTTTGCAGTAGTCCGAAACCTTTTATAAAGTAAGATTTCTTATTGACCAAACTGTAATTGGAATCAATATCTATTACTTTTAAAAGTTCTACATTTTCCAAGCGCAGAATCTTTTCAATATTTTTAGGAACAACAAAAGAGTCTTCCTGAGTTATAATAATTATTTTCATCTACGTATGATTAATGGTTTATTAAATTACCTATGTGTTTGTAATACTTTTCAGTGACCTTTTCTTTGGTATAGTCTTTCTGTACCATTTCAAAGCCTTTCTCTCCCATGTGCTTCAATCTGTCTTTATTATTTAAAGCTTCTGATAAAACAGTGAATAATTCTTCATTGACATTATTGGATGAGTTCTCTATTAAAAATGCAGCATCAGTATTTTCTAACAGATCATAAAGAGGGGTATTCTTATTACTGATCACCAATAAAGGCTTCTTGCAGGCCATAATTGTATACACTTTAGAAGGCAGGCCATCTTTCTCCAGTTTTTTATTCATAAAGATAAAATGCAGATCCGCATAGTTTATAACATGCGGAATACTTTCCCTTGCCTGATAATCAATAAGGCTGATGTTATTCAACTGATGGGTTTCAATTTCACTTTTCAGCCAGGATCTGCATGCTCCATCTCCGATAACAAAGTAAGTGATAGGCATTCCTTTGGTTCTTTTTGCAACTTCTATCAAAGGATCCCAATCCTGCGCAAAACCTATATTACCGGCATACATTACTTTCAGATTTTCACTGGCAGGAAACAATTGTGTATTTACTACCGGATGATCTATTGGGTGATAAAGTTCTGTATCTACAAAATTGGCAATAATCTCAATCTTTTCCGGGTTCTCCATTCTGGGGACCAGGGTATTTTTAAAATTCTGATCTATTGTTATTAAAGAATCCGAGTTTTTATAAACAAACTTTTCCAGCTTTTTAAGAATCTTTAAAACAAACTGGGATTTCATTTTACCTTGATTCACAAAAAAATCCGGGTAGATTTCCTGAACGTTATAAATAAATTTTGCTTTTTTAAGTTTTGCTAAAGCAATAGATACCAATGCAATTGTAAGGGGCGGCGAAGGACTGATAATAACGTCCACATTCTTTATTTTCATGCCCAGAAAAAACGATAATACATGCCAATAAATCATAATAAATCCACGCAAAAGAACACTTTCATATTTCTTTTGTGGTACATGATATACTTTAATTCCTTTGTAATCACTGGTATAATAAAGCCCTAAAAATCTCTTCTGAAATTTTGTTTTATTCAGATCAACTTTATTATAATGTGGCATTGTTGAAAGTACTTCAACCTCAAATCCGTTCTTTTTTAAATTATAGGCAATGTCATTATAAAGATAGGCAGTTGAGACCGCATCAGGAGCAAAAACTATACTGTGTATTAATACTTTTTTAGCCATTATATTTATTTTCTCCAGACTACTCGGTTTACATAATCAGTATAGCTTAGGATGATTCTCACCATTTTCTCAGAAACATTGGGCATAGAATAATCTGCTACTGGTCTATAGTTTCTTTCTTTACCTACTTTCTGCTGCTGAAGCTGAACAAGCCCTTGCAAAATTCTCTCAGGTGACAACCCTACCATCATTACTGAAGTTTCTTCCATTGCTTCTGGTCTTTCATGAGCTTCTCTTATATTAAGTGCTCTGAAATTAAGGATTGAGGATTCTTCTGAAATTGTTCCCGAATCCGATAATACAGCATAACTTCTCATTTGAAGTGCATTGTAATCATGAAAACCCAATGGTTTTAAAAACTGGATTTCCGGTCTCATCGACATCTGCTTCTTATCAATCATATTTCTTGTTCTAGGGTGAGTAGAAACAATAATCGGATATTCAAATTTTTCTGCAATTGCATTAAGGCTTTCCATTAGCCCTGTAAAATTCTTTTCAGAATTAATATTTTCTTCTCTGTGGGAAGAAACTACAAAATATTTACCTTCTTCTAAGTTTAGTCTCTTTAAAACATCTGAACTTTCTATCTGAGGTAGGTAATGATTCAAAACCTCAA
The DNA here is from genome assembly GCF_059420365.1 of Chryseobacterium sp. GW821-FHT04C04. Lineage (NCBI taxonomy): Bacteria > Pseudomonadati > Bacteroidota > Flavobacteriia > Flavobacteriales > Weeksellaceae > Chryseobacterium > Chryseobacterium sp. GW821-FHT04C04. The sequence continues at coordinate 129,154 of NZ_JBWKTO010000002.1, forward strand.
ACATTGGAGATCCGGTTTTGATGATTCTATCTGCAGGCAAACCTTCTTTCAATAAATATTCACGGGCAATATCCGAATAGGTTAGATTGACATCCGAAGTATGATCTACTATCTTACGGTTGGTTTCTTCCGGTACTCTCTGATCAAAGCATCTGTTACCCGCTTCCATATGGAAGATTGGAATTTGTCTTTTTTTAGCAGGAATTGCACAAAGACAAGAATTGGTATCTCCTAAAACAAGGAAAGCTTCAGGCTGTAATTCTTCTAAAAGCGGATCTATCTTGATTAGGATATTACCTACCGTTTCTGTAGCTGATTTTCCAGCTGCTTCCAGAAAATAATCCGGTTTTCTTAGTCCAAGATCTTCAAAGAAAATCTGATTAAGTTCATAATCATAGTTCTGTCCTGTATGGACAATAATATGTTCTACAGCTTCCGATGCATCCAAAGCTGATAATACTCTTGATAATCTAATGATCTCCGGCCGTGTACCCACGACTGTCATTACTTTTAATTTCTTCATCATTACAAAATAAAATTATAGATATAAATACTGCTGAAAAAGTCCAAAACTCCAAATTTGCAAATATATTATATGAAGTTAAAACAAGAACAAAGTATTGAATAAAAAACAAAATAAATGGTAAATAGTATATATTATTTGTGATATATTTTATTCTAAATTTCCATACATCTTTAAAATACAGAAAAAATAAAATGATACCAATAACTCCCATACTCATCAATACCTCCATGAAAATATTATGTGGATATAAACCATCTTCAAATAAAATACGTCCTCCGAAAGCAATGTTATTTTTAAAAACACCCCAACCTTTTGTTAAATAATAAGCTCTTCCATATGCATTACCTTCAAAAATAGCATCATACATTCTGGTAATAAATTCAAAGTCAGCCACAGACGATTGTTTTAAAATATAGATGCTCACAATGAAAAGAAGAACAAAGGAGAGTAATGCAATCCAATATTTTAGTTTATTTGCATATATTAATAATATAAATAGAATAATAAATGCAGTCAACATAGGGCTCCTTGCAGAAGCGCTAAAAACCGTAAAGATTCCTATAAGTATTCCTAATATCGGTTTCAATCTCTTTTGAGGTAGCTGAAAATAATAAAACGTAGATATGATCAATAAAGATAATCCATAATGTCCTGTGGTGATATAATATCCTGCAAATATTCCGCTTGATTTTTCAAAAGCCTGATATATAAATATTGTATATAGACAGCTTATTCCCAATATGATCAATAAAAAATTAAAGATCAGGGCGTTTAGTTTCACAGTGATTTCTTTTGAAAAATTAATGCTCAAAACAGCTATATAAGGAATTAGATTCAGACAAATAATTCTTATATAAATCTTTTCTTCGTTATTTAATACTTTTTGCTGATAACTATCATTTTTAAAGCTATAAATAGTTTTTACTAAATAAAAAAGCCAAAAAAGAATAGTAAAAATAACTGATAGTTTTCTTTTTTTTATATTTTCAAAGTTTACAAATATAATATAACAACTTATCAGAAATAAAATAACACGAAAAGGAACTGCAAAATATTCATTTGGAGTATCTAACTGACGTGAAAATGAATAGAAGAAGATATACCCAAAAGTCAGGAAAAAAATAAAAAAAAATTCAATATTACCTTTCTTTGTTATCTCCATATTTACACATTTAAAAAATAGGTATCTGAATCCTCAGAATTAAAAGGTTCATTGATCCAAAAAATTGTATATAATTCTTCTTCTCCTATATTCTTAATATTATGAGTGTACCAGATAGGCATATCTACGTAAGCTGGTTCACTTCCATCCAGATAAAAACCCAATACTTCATCTGTATCAATTTTTCTCAGCTGTATCAGAGCTTTCCCTTTTATTACAGCAAATCTTTCTATTTTTCTGGTATGAAAATGATTTCCTCTGGTAATTCCGGGAACTGTTGTAGAAAAAGAGCATTGCCCACCAATTCCTAAACGGATTACTTCCACAAAAGCACCTCTCTGATCTACATGTTGTGTAAATTTTACAGGGTAATGATCTTTAATCTCAAAATAACACCTGAAAGTATTAAACAGATTTAAATCAAATTTGGTTTTTAATTCCGGTATTTCTCCATTATCAAAATAAAGTTGTTTAAAATTCTCCAATTTCTCCAGTACTTCTGAAACTTTATTGACTGAAGTATGGGAAACTTCATATAATTCTCTGGTTTCTCCAGTTTGGATATTATTAATAATTTCCTGAACAAGCTCTCCTACATAAATAAGTCTGACTTCTCCATCATTATCAATACTTGGAGTTTCTCCATGAGTAAGTTTATGACAAAATGTTGCTATAAAGGAATTATAATTAGGTTTACCAAAAGGCCCAAAAACGTTTGGAATGATCATACCGGTAAATGTACCTCCAGATATTTTTGCCCATTCAGAAAATAGTTCTCTTCCTTCTTTTTTAGATTTTCCGTAGAGATTATCTTTTTCTTCCTGAGAAGAAGATGAAAACAGAATATGAGCTTTTGATCCCGTCCTTTCCAAAGAAGCTATAAGTTGCTTAACCAGATTGATATTATTATTAAAAATAACCTCCGGATCGGAATGACGATTCATTGCTGCCAAATGCACAATGACATCACATTGCTTTACAAAATGGTCTAATTTTTCTGAGTCATTGAAAAATTCTTTTTCAAAATCAATTCTTTCAAATTCTTCAGGAGTCAGACCTAAAGTATTGTATAAATGAGATCCTACAAACCCATTCTGTCCTGTAATTCCTATTCTTTTCATCTTATAAATTTTCAAAATAATCTATAGGAAAACGATAATCATCATCTATTTCTCCTAAAGAATAATTTGCCATTACTAATAGTTTTGAGCCTTCTTCGTCGGCTTGGATAGCACTTGCATATCCACTTGGAATATGAAGTACATCAAATTTCCCTGCATTTAAGCGATATTTTAAAATTTCCGATCTTTTATACGGTACAACCCAATCATCAATTTTAATCAGTTTAATTATAAAACTTCCCTGTAATGCAGAAAACCAGCGCTGCTCAATTTTATGTCCCGTCCAGCCTCTTATGAATTGTAGATCGGTATTTTCTATACAATATATTCTCTTGATTTCAGAAGCATCAAAATTATTATTAAAAAAAAGACTTCCCCTATCATCCGAATATTTTCCTCCTTCAAAAACTTCTGGTATCTCCATCACATTATTTTTTAATCAGGATATTGCATTACATCTTCTCCCAATACTTCTTTCCGTATGAGAGGAAGTTTCAACAACAGCTTTTTCATTCCCTCCACATCCTGCTGTTCTGTATTGTGAGAATGATAATCTTCAATTTTCGATATATCTTCTAATCCTTCAGAAAAATACTGTGCATAATTCAAGTCTCTGTTATCTGCAGGAATTCTATAGAAATCCCCCATATCTTGAGCTTTCAGCATTTCTTCACGGGTACACAATGTTTCATATAGCTTTTCCCCATGCCTTGTTCCTATTATTTTAACAGGATTATCAGCCTTAAACATTTCTTTTAAAGCCTGTGCCAAATCACCTATAGTCCCTGCCGGAGCTTTGTTAACAAATAAATCACCAGGGTTTCCATGCTCAAAAGCAAACAATACAAGATCTACAGCCTCTTCAAGAGACATCAGAAACCTGGTCATATTAGGATCTGTAATGGTTATTGGGTCTCCATTTTTAATTTGTTTGATAAACAGAGGAATTACGGATCCTCTTGAAGCCATTACATTTCCATATCTTGTAAGGCAAACTATTGTTTCTTCAAGATTTCTTGACGCTGCTACGGCTACTTTTTCCATCATTGCTTTGGAAATACCCATTGCATTAATAGGATAGGCTGCCTTATCCGTACTTAAGCAGATTACTTTTTTTACTTTATTTCTGGCTGCCGCATCAATAACGTTTTGTGTTCCTTCCACATTCGTCTTTACGGCCTGCATTGGGAAAAATTCACATGATGGTACCTGCTTCAGTGCTGCTGCATGGAAAACATAATCCACCCCCCTCATTGCGGGTTCAATACTATTATAGTCTCTTACATCACCGATATAGAATTTCAGTTTATCATTTTTAAACTGATTTCTCATATCATCCTGTTTTTTCTCATCACGAGAAAAAATTCTGATTTCCTTAAAGTGATCTGTATTTATGAATTTTCTTAAAACAGCGGTACCAAATGAGCCCGTTCCACCAGTAATAAGAAGTATTTTATTGTTAATTTGCATTTTTTTACTTTAATTCGTTATTTTCATATTAAACACGTCTTCCCAGATTGCAATATTATATAACTTCCATTGCATTTCTCTGTTCTTTAATTTCTTTATTTTTTTTGAATAAAGTTCCTTTATAATTTTTGACTGATTTATTTTTTCTAAAATTTTATCAGAATATGGCCACCATTCATCTGTAGGTGCTTCAAACCCGATTTTTCTTTTTCTCCATGTAATTGCATCCGGCAATTTACGATCCATACTTCTTCGAAGGATATATTTTGACCATCCCTGATGAATTTTAAAATGATTATTTATAGATAGACATGTTTCTACAAATTTATAGTCTAAAAATGGTAATCTGGTTTCCACCGAGCAAGCCATTGAATTTTTATCTTCAAATCTTAGCAATTCCGGAATCTGAGCCCAGAAAAGTTCTATTCTCTGCATTTTAAATATATCAGAATAGGATTTTGTCAGATCTTTCATTAAGGTAAAATCAATGCCCTTTCTATATTTTGTTTTTAAATTTCTTCCTCTAAATAATATTCTTAACTTTCTAATAAAGAATACACTGAAATATAGATAGGAAAGTATACCTTTCAGCATAGAAATATCGTAGTGACTTCTGACCTTGAGTAAAAAGTTTATGTTTTTAGACAGATTATGATTTCTGATATACGCAGCAGTATAACGGCTATAACCGAGTAAAATTTCATCAGCACCCTGACCATCTAAAAGTACTTTGATATCTGATCTGTGGGTTTCATTCATAAGGAAATGCTGCATATAAATGGAGAGCCCCTGAAAAGGTTCTTCCTGCGTAGTAATTACCTTCAGCATATTTTCTTCAAAAACTTTTTTATCAGGATATATTAAATCTTGATTCAAGTTCAAATGGTTGGAAACAATTTTTGAATAGCTGCTTTCATCATTCCCTGGATTTTCTGAACCAACAGAAATTACATTAAGTTTTTGGCCTGTATTTGCTGAAAAAATATCAGAAGCAACAGCTGCCAAATAAGAGCTATCCAATCCTCCACTTAAAGCCGTTCCAATTTTCACATCAGATCTTAATCTTAATTTTACAGACCTTTCTAACTCTTGCTGGAACAATTTTATAGACTCATCTAAATTCAATTCTGATATTTTCTTACAAAAAGAAATATCATAATATCTGTATATTTCAAAAGTATTTGTATCTAAACAATATATTAAATTATGGGATCCTTGTAGTTTATAAATATTTTTAAAAAAAGTCTCATGAGTCTGCTCTGTAAGATTTACCGCAATAAACTGAACCATAACCTGTATATTCACTTCATTTATGGGTTCTATTTCAAGAATAGGCTTTATTTCAGATGCAAAAATCATTTTCTTTTCATCTGTATAATAATAAAAAGGTTTTACCCCAAAGCGGTCACGTGAACAGAATATTTTATTTTTTTCTGCATCATAAATGGCGAAAGCCCACATCCCATTAAATCTTTCCACACATTTTTCACCCCAGAAATCATAAGAAGCAATCAATACTTCTGTATCAGAATTGCTTGAAAAAGAATAGCCTTCCTTTTCCAACTCATCTCTAAGCTCTATATAATTATAAATAGCCCCATTGAATATAAGGACTTTATTATTTAACAAAAATGGTTGATTTGCAGAATTGCTTAGGTCAATAATAGCAAGCCTTCTGTGACCAAACCCAAAGTTCTTTTTTATATAGAAACCTTCGGCATCCGGCCCTCTATGTAACATCTTATTGGTCATTTTGGATAAAATTTCCTTAGTTACAGAAGTTCCATTCTTATATATTATTCCTGCTATTCCACACATATAACTATTTTTGCCTTATTGCTTCTTTTTCATCAAAAGAAGGATAGTTTATTAATACGGCCTTGTATACTCCTTTAAATACAAATAAACTACCTGCAGCTACCCCAATAATCCCATGCTTATCTACAACTTGCTTTATATCATTCAAAGAACCGGCTCCTCCTAGAACTGTAAGCGGTAATGAAATCTTTTCTCGCACTTTATCAATCAGCCCCATATCATATCCTTTCATAACACCATCCTGATCGATTGAATTGATAATAATTTCACCAGCCCCTAATTTTTGAGCTTCTTCTGCAAATTTAAAAGGATTAATCCCTGTAGATTTTTTACCATTATGAGTATAAACCTCATAACCTCCAAACAGCTTTTTCTTCACGTCTAATACAACGATAACACTTTGTGCTCCTACCCTTTCTGCAATTTGAGTAATTAATTGAGGGTTTTGTAGAACAGCAGAAGAAAGTGCAATTTTCTCTATTCCAAGGCCAAAAATTCTCTGTGCTTGTTCTACTGTTTTTACTCCACCGCCATAGCAAAGAGGCATTCTCGATTGATTGGCTATTCTTTCAATTAAACTATAATTGGGTTCTAATCCCTTAGCTGTAGCATCAATATCAAATATAGCAAGCTCATCAACTTCTTTTTCATTGAAAATTCTTACCGCATTGATAGGATCTCCCACATACTTGGGGTTTTTAAAATTGACTGTTTTTACAAGCCCATTATCTTGAATAAGAAGAGATGGTATAATTCTGGGTCTTAACATAGACTCTTAAAGTTTTGCAAAATTGTGTAATAAAATCTCACCATAATGGTGGCTTTTCTCCGGATGGAATTGTATTCCGTATTTATTTTCATGATGTGCTGCTGAAGCAAACTCTCCACCATATTCAGTTACAGCCATAATATCTTCTGCATTATTGCATTGGAAATAATAAGTATGAAGAAAATAGAAAATAGAATTATCTTCCAATCCTTTGAATAATTCAATATCTTTTACAGGTTTAACATCGTTCCAGCCCATATGTGGAAGCCTTGTCGCCTGATTAATTTTTGTTTCATCAAATTTTTTAACAGTAGCATCTATCCACTTCAGTCCTTCCATATTACCTTCGTCACTATTATTCGCCATCATTTGCATTCCTACACAGATTCCTATAACAGGTACTCTATGGTTTAGAACTAAATCATCAAGCTTATCTCTCATCCCTGAATTATTCAGCTGAGTCATTGCATGATCAAAGTGTCCTACTCCCGGAAGAATAAGTTTTTGAGCTCCTTCCAGATCTTCTTTTGTTGTGGCAATTTTAACAGGAACATCTACTCTTTTGTAAACATTTACAAAAGCATTGATATTACCTACACCATAATCTATAATTGTTATCATCTGAATAGTCTCTTTTCTAAACCTAGCTTTTGCATTGCCTGAGCACCAAATTTGATGATACCCATTTTATTTTTATAATCTTTGTACGTTTTATTTTCCCCTTCAAAGATTTGCTGTAACTCTTCTTTTGTTAAATCTAACTTATTGGCAACATATTCAAACTCCTTTTGTAGGAATTCTTCAGATAATTCTGGTCTTGAAACCCGGTCTAACGCCTCTTCGCGTGTCATTTGACCTGTTAATATCAAGGAAGAGAAATGAGCTTTCCTTTTTTGATACCCGAACTTTCTTGGTAGCCAATAATCTTCATAGAAACGAGTAAATCTGGACTCATGGTGTTTATGTTGGAATGGCTCCCAACCAAATTTCTCCATCAAAAGAGTTTCCGCTTCCTTTTTATTAAATGGCACTAGATTTAATGGTTTAAAAACTTCCATTCCATAAACATATTTATAGTATATCTTGTAGGACAGAATATCAACAAGTGGAAATGTTTTGAGTGGCCTCTTACCAAATTTTGAATGAATATCTTTTACTAAAGTAGTATCAATTCCCGGAAATCCGCCCCATTCTTCCGGTTCTCTGCAACACTCTGTAGAGAAATTACTTCCGGTAAGTACATAGTTGATTTTATTTTTTTTGGCAAACTTATATAAACCCGAAAAGAATGCATAATCCTGAGGCAAATCCTGATCAGAAATCTGAGATTTTAGAAATGCAATCTGTAAATCTTTCATTTCCTCCCAATTGATTACTTCAGTGTATAGATCAAGGTTCAAACCATTAATCAATTTTTCAATATTCCCTACTGCTTTATCTGTATTCCAACCTGCATCAACGTGAAAAATCAAAGGACGAATTCCCATAATTTCCTTTGCTACATAAGCAGCATAAGAGCTATCTAACCCACCGCTCAAACCGATAATACAATCAAAATCTTTATTTTTTGATGTTTTCTTTATTTTATCAGCAATCTTCATCAACTCGTCATATCCTCTTTCATCTGTATGCCAGTTGGGTTCAATATTTTCTTTAAAATTAGTATAATAATCACTTTCACCCTTTTCATTAAAAATAATGTTGGGATCTGTAGTGTCCATTATTGTTTTTGTACATATCTGGTACGGTCTCGTTTGTTCCATTATGAGTGCTTATTTCTTTTCAACTTTATTATTTCGTGAAATATTTGTATTTTCTTCTACTTCCCGAAACGCCACATTTTCATTAGTGAGAGGGGCCTGAGAACTCCTCCTAATAGTATTATTTACAAAAGTATTATTTTTAATTTTATTTTCTATATTTTGTTCTTTTCTGTTTGTTCCTTTAAAGAATAATAAATCTTTATCAGAAACTATTATGTTATTTTCTATTTTAATATTTTTCCCTGTAACCTGATTCAAATAAGTTTTAATTTTCCATTGACTCTTTACGTATTCCAATCCGGTATTCTCAAACCTTCCTTTAAATACGACTTCACCAATATTTTCAAAACGATTTCTATCCACCAACACGTCATTTACATTAACAAACAATATAGCAGACCTTCTTGTATTTTTGACAAAGTTAGAATTAAAATTAGAATTAAAACTATAGTCATTAACAAACCCATACATGTACGATCCATCTATAAGATTATTTTCAACTCTGGCATTTATGGCACAACTAATTGCTATAGCTCCTGCTCCAAGACTTTCGGTTTGATCAGAGTTTCTGAGTGTATTATATACTTTGTTTCCTCTTACTTCAGAATTCATTGATTTCATTAGATAAATTCCCATCCCTTTTACTGTTCGCTTATTTCCTATTTCTCCTATGTTTCTGATTTCGTTATCCAGTATTTTAGTACCTGTAAGAGAAATATCTGTGTAAGCTGATTCATAAGAAATGATCCCGTAGTTTAAACAATTGGAAACTTTATTTGAAGAAAATGTATTATTCTTTCCATGTCCGATAATACCAACACCAATCTTTAGTATATTATTACCATCAACTTCATTAAGTGTAATAATGTTATTCTCATGAAAGTAATCATTTCCTGAATATCCCAAAAGAATTCCAGCTTCATCTCCAATTTCCTTTATATACATTGCTGGATGGGATATATGATTTCCCTTGATAAGGCTATTTTTACATCCCTTTTTGCTAAAAGATAAGAAAATAGGTATACCGCTTATTTTTTCAAAAGAACAATTAATAACTTTAGAGTTCTCAGTATCACTCAACTGTACTCCAAATCCGGTATAAAAATTAGTAGTAGACTGGCCATTTCCAATAAATCTACCATTCTGAACTATACAATTATCATTTAAAATCAAAAGAATTCCCTCATCCCTAGCTGTCATAGTAATTTGTGATCCTTTAGTAAATTCTAAAGTCGTATTGTTTCTTTTAGAAACTAATGTTTTATCTATAACAAATTTACCATCTAAAATAATTTTTAAATATTCAGATTCGTTATGAGCAAGAGCTTGTTGAATCGTTAAGTAATCATTTTTTCCAGGCTTTATCCTTATTTCTTCTATCTGCTGTTGTTTTGTCTGTGCTTGAACAAAAGATATTTTTTCAACTAAAAATATACACACTAGAATAGTAAGATATTTATATAAAATCTGGCTTTTGTAACAGTTAATTTTCATTGTAAAATTTCAAATTATTTATAAGCAATAGACCTAAACATTGTATTAACCTTTAAAATTTATTTTTTAAGGGTTAGTTTTTTCTACGTTATTAAAAAATATTGATTTTAATGAATTTTGATAGATCTCAGTTCTATATTTTTCAAGGGCCTCATCTCTATTATAAAAAGCTATTCTTTCTAAATTTTCTTTTTCTAATATAACTTTTCTTAATGATTCAGTAAGAGATGAAACCGACTTTTTCTCTACCATAAAGCCATTTTTCTCATCCTTAAAAATAAAGGGAATTCCACTATGATTACTTGTTATCACTACACAACCAGTAGCATAGCCTTCTAAAATACTTATAGGTTGTCCTTCAAAGGGATAATAAGTGGGTAAACAAAAAACATGACTTTCACAATAAAGTTTTCTTTTCTCGGCACCGTCAATAAACTTTCCTAAATATTTTAATCCTTCGTTATCAGCTATTTTATTCAAAAAATTTTTTTCACTCTCATTATCTTCAAAACCTCCGACAAAACTAATCTCAAGTTGCTTTTGCTCTCTTGGGTTTAAAGAAAGGTACGCATCAACTAACTCATCATAACCCTTCCCTGGGATCAGATTACTAAGAAATAGAATTTTAATACGCTGTAAATCGTTGAATTTTCGTTTTATTTCATGATCATCAACAAAAAGAAAATCTTCAGCAAAGTTTGGAACAATATGTATCTTAGATTCAGGTAATACTTTTTTAAAAGTATCAAAATTGGCTGGTCCTTCAACAAAAACTCCTGCTAATTTTTTCATAAAATTAGCATTCATATTTTTTTGCCATCCTGTTTTGGATAAAATCTCTTTCATCCCTGCCCCTCCTAACATGTGTATATAAGTTTTGTGTAAATCCTTTTTACACAAATTATAAATTATCAGATCTCGCATATTGCCGGCAAATGATTCAGCCAATGAAATATAAATTAAATCATTATTTTTTCTATTTCTCCTAACTTCTTTTAAAATTTCAAAAATTTCAAAAAGTCGGTGAAAGGAATTAGCCCCATTTTTTAAGCTAGATTTACTTAAATTAACAACCTTTACATCATGTTGGTCAGCCAAAGCATCCAAAAAGACTTTTGAAGCTTTACTTTGTCCATTAATAGGTGGAGGTATTGGTGCAATAAACAATATTTTCATTCTACTTTTCTTTATTAATCCACTCCCATACTTTAGTAAGACCTTCTTCAATAGATGTTTCTTTAGACCAAGATATGTCCTTATTCAATTTTGAGATATCAAGAACATTATATTCACAATCAAAATTACGTGAAGATTTATGGTTTAATTGGAGTTTTTTTTCTGTAATTTTTTCTATTTTATTTAATACATCCTTGATAGAATAACCTTCATTGCTTCCAACATTATAAAAGGACACTTCTCCTGGCGTAGAATCATTTGTAAAAAATTTCCACACAGCATCAGCTAAATCATCAACATAAATGAAGTCACGAATCACCCTCCCATCATCATATAAATCCAGAATAGTATTATTTTTTATAGATTTGAGGGCATATCCTATGATACCTTGAGGTTTTACAAGATTTTGATAAGGCCCGTAAACATTTGAAGGTCTCAGAACCACGGTTTCATACGGTTTACCTTTTGTAATATATTCTATATATTTTTCGGCAATTGATTTTGACAACCCATAATTGGAAATTGGTTTTTGATAATGATTTTCCTTAACGGGCTCGTGATCAAGTATATCACCATATATAGTACCTCCTGACGAAAGATATATAAATTTCTTAAGGTTCATAAAGCTTCCAGCCTTTTCTAAAAACTTAACTATCGGTGATACATTTAGAGAAAAATCATCTACTAAACTTTCATCTTGTGTAGAAGGTACGGAAGCATGAACAAGCCATATTACATAATCTGCATTTTCAGCTATATTTAGAAGTTCTTTCGTATGATGTATATCTACTGCAGCAAATTCAATATCAGAATTTACTTTATCAACCTTCTTTATGCTATGATCAGCAACAATAACTTTATATCCTTTATCAGCAAAGTATGATGTGAAATTTTTCCCTACAAATCCATTCCCTCCTATTATAACTACTGTTTGCTTCATATTTTATTTTTTATAAATGATAATTCTTCCATTCCATCGGAAATTCCAAATAATTTATATCCATGTTTATTTAATGTATTCAAGAGTTTATTGGTTTTCTCTTTACCGTCATTAAAAAAACGTTCATGAATTTCAATTAATATCTGATCAATTTCTGCTGGTGCAGATAATATACTATCAATAACGCTATATTCTGACCCTTCAATATCTATCTTCACTATATCTATCCGCTTATGTCCCAATTCTTTTACTATATCAGAAAGAGATTTCATTGGGACCCGTAATTTTTTCTTTTCATCTACATTGATTTGATTAATCACACTTCCAGAAACATAATCATCATTTTTAGGAAGTAAAAATTCTACAATTCCTGATTGCTGATCAATTCCAAAAGAATGAAAAATAAATTTTTCCGGATTTTCTCTGTTCTTTACCCATCTGATAGACTTTGGGGTAGGATCAAAAGCAAAGACATTACAACCAAATTGTTTAATTAATGCTTCATCAAAGGAAATATCTTCACCAATTCCAAAAGAATAAACTATTGAATTCTCATTTAATGTTTTATCATAAACATAAAACCCTCCATAATCATTACCATACCACGTGTGGGGAATGGTAACATCTTTTTTAATATTGAATACCTTTCCTGTTAGAATATTGAGTTTTGTTGTTATTTTTATCTTAATTCTACGTATTTGATTGATCATGGTTATTTTTTATTAAGCACACAAGTTACAATTTTCCAATATCAAAAATCCAATCATTATTTTAATTTTAGGATTTTTAACCATGATCATTTATTTGTCAACAAACAAAAATTAATAGCTATTTTGAATGAAATTTTTTATACTCGTCTATCATTATATCAGTAAATTGTTGTGCAATAGGAACAAAATTATAATTATCCACGATGTTTTTTCTTGCATTTCGTTTGTAAATTTCAAATTCTTCTTTTTCCATATTTCCAAATTGTTCGATTGCCAATCTAAATTCAGATATTGATGATTGTGAAAATAATATCCCTTTTCTATTACTCACTCGAGAATTATTAATCTCGTTTTCTTCCAATACAACTGGAAGTTCACAAGACTGAACTTCAAAATAACTCATACTACATTGTTTAGGGAATATCGCAATATCAGCAATTTGATAAAATTTTGCAAGATCAAAATAAGTTTGAGTAGGAAATCTTATAATATCATTTTCAGATTGGGAGAATAATTTATCTACTTTTGTTCCATATTCATCTTTCGGAGGGTTTCCAATGATAACAAATTTCACTCTCTTTCCTTCAATATTTATTTTTTCTTTCAAACTCTCTGCCAAAAACTCTCCTCCTTTTGCTGGATCCATTTTCCCAGCATAGATAACAACAAAATCGGTGTTTTCAATTCCTAATTCTTTTCTAAATTCTTCTTTTATTTTAGAATCCGGTTTATAAAAATCTGTATCAGTACCAAAAGATAAAAGCTTAGTTTTAGAAAGTGGAATATTATAATGTTTCTGGACAAAATCAGTATCCACTACCCTTATAAGAGGAATATTATTTTTGAGAATAACTGGAGTAACGAATTTTCTATAAAACAACCTAAAAAAATCTCTAAATCGATTTTCGGAAGCCATTTCAAGCATATGACAATCTAAGACATAAGGAACATTCATTTTTTTATAATCCCAAAGAAGCTTCATTCCCATCACTGTATCTTCATTATGAATAAAAAGCACATCAGGATTTAAGGACTTTATCAATTTATGTAATCCAGGCTTATAAATGGCTCGTCCACTATAATAAGCATATAATGGATGTCTAATAATTTTAACGCCTGTTTCTTGTTCAAATTTTCTATCTTTTTCTTCTATATTATCTTTTCCAAAAAATGAAGTCAGAAAAACAGGTATTTTATCCAGTTCACCAGCAACAATAATAACCTCATGGCCTTGTTGTACCTGAAGTCTTGTAAGTAAATTTATTTGGTAACCCGCATTTGGATGTACGAAATCTTCAACATGTACAAATCTCATTTTTAATAATTTTGAAGTTCTCTTAAAATTAATTCTCCTGTTTTTCCATTCCCGTACAGCTCTTCATTAAAATCCTTTTTTATTGTATCTAAAAGCTTGTAATTACGCAGTATTTCATTTTTTTCTATTATAGACAATAAATTATATCCATAGTCTACTAATTCTGTCCATTCAGTCTCATCACGTAATGTTATGCATAATTTCTTGAAAAAATAAGCTTCCTTTTGAAGCCCCCCACTATCTGTTATAACATATTTTGCATGTTGTAAACACCAAATCATTTCAAAATATCCAAATGGCTCACAAAATAAAACATTAGGATATTCTTTTTCGTAGTCTGGCTTTAATTGGGATAAGAGAAACTTTGTTCGAGGATGAATTGGTAATACAATCTTAGTATCAAAACCAATTTCATTTAAAGATTCAAAAATAGTTAATAATTTTTGAGAATTATCTGTGTTATCAGCTCTATGAATAGTACACAGAATAAATTCTGAAGGGATTTCAAAATCAGGTTTACGACTTTTGGAGTCATAATGAATAGAGGCATCCAACATAATATCCCCTGTTTTAAATATTTTTTTATCCTCAAATTCATTAAAACCTTCTTTCGTAAGATTTTTCACCGCTGTATCTGTAGAACAAAAAAGAATGTTACTTACTCTATCTGTCAAGATTCTATTGATTTCTTCAGGCATTTTATTATTGAATGACCTAAGTCCTGCCTCTACATGTGCCAATTTAATATGCAACTTTGACGCAACCAAAGCTCCAGCTAGAGTAGAGTTTGTATCACCATATACTAAAATCCAGTCAGGATTTTCTTGTAAAGCAACTTTTTCTATTTCAGCCATCATCTTACCAGTCATTTCTCCATGAAATTTACTCTTTACCTGCAAGTTATAATTAGGTTTAGGTATATTCATCTCTTCAAAAAAGATATCTGACATATTACTGTCATAATGTTGTCCAGTATGAATAAGAACTTCTTCTACATCATTCTGTTCACTAATTATGCGGCTTAGTACAGCCGCTTTTATAAATTGAGGTCTAGCCCCTATGATTGTTAAGATTTTCATTTATATATGGATTATTTACCGATGTATTAAACATTAACATTAAAAATAAAAACAGTGCTCCCCCTGTAAACAGAGAAGAAAATAATGATGTATTAAGAATAGACATAATATATGGTATCAATGTTAACACCAAAAAAAGGAAATTATAATTTTTACTTATACGGTTAAAAACAATAAAAATTATAAATAATAAAACACTAGATAGTAATATTCCTAGATCCCCTACTGCAGCTATCCCATCTGTAGCCCAAAAATTAGCATTAGCATTCATATCATCTCCCCAATAATTAGTTCCAACCACTTGCCCAAGGCTTTTGCCTGAATATGGATAAGACTGGCTAATAAAGTTGATAATATTAATATGACTATAATAAGTATTAGGATGTGTTTCAAAAAAATAATGATAATGGAGTGTTAATGATCCACTATTTCCAATAGTACGCATCCAGAACAATGCTGTAACTACGTTAAAATCAAACATTAAAGTTATAAACATAAAGATAATCAAACCTATTCCCATAAAAGCAAAAGATGACTTCAAACTTCTGTTTTTAAGAGCCTTGTACATCGCATAAATTACAATTGGAAATACAAGTGCTGTTTTTGAAGCAATAGCCATATAAACGACAATACTTCCAACTAATCCTGTCAAAAAATATATTTTCTTCTTAGCAAACAATCCGTAAGCAAGACATACAGGTATATACATATATGCTAACCAGGATGAAATGTAAGCGGTAAAAATATCAGAACCAAGGTCTGATGTAGCAAAACGCTGATCATATACATCTTCAAAAGCAACTAGCTTTAGATTACTCCCATATTTAACAATCATGTACAATGTTGAAAAAATTGTAAGCAACAAAGTAACTTTAAAAAAGTCAATTCTAGATGGTAATACTATCTTAGTTTTAAAATTTACCCGATCAGCATAGAACAGCAAACACATCCCTATAAAGTATAAAAATTGAAGATAAGCTACATATAAATCATCACCATCAAAATCAATAAAATATGTTACCTGTATAGGTATGTAAAGTAAAAAGAAAATAAAAATGCAAATAAAAGCTGAAATTGTATTGACACCACGAAAGAAATAAATAGGCAAAACGGCCAAGGCATATGTATAAACCATAAATGTATAATTTACTAGCCTTGGTTCATTTATTTCAAATCCGGCATAACCAAAGAATGGATTAAGAAATGTAATATATCCTTGATAAAAAAAAACAGCGTATATCAGGGCTATACAATAATTAAAAGTCTTGCTCTCCAATATCTTCATAATCTCTTTTTTGAAAAATTATATGAATAGTATAAAAATACCATATTAAAAAATAAAGAATTAATACAAAATAATATCAAAGAATAGTAGGGACTTTTAAAAATAATGTATCCCAGATATATCATAATGATCCCTCCTATAGCCACTAAAATTTGAATTTTCATTAGTAACTTTTGTTTCTGTACTATATAAAATATACTATTTAAAGGAGACACTACAAATTCAACCATAAGTAAAACAGATAAAATCCTCGAGAAATAACCTGCTTGTAGCCATTGTTTTCCAAAAAACCACTCAAAAGCAAATGGTGATATAATGAAAATTATTGTGTAGATAGGAAATGATATTACTATTAACTTTTTGAATGTAAGTATATATAGCTCTCTACAATTGCCTTTTTCTCTAAATTCATCAATAGCATCATTTCTAAATACATTTGCTATAGAGCTTGTAATAACTATATTTGGAAGTCTTAACATTCTGTTAGCCATAGCAAAAAAACCTACTATAGTTGTATTATAAAGTATTGAAAAAATAATAGGTATAAATTGCTGGCTTGCTGTGAGAGATAGATCTGATAAAATCATGTACCTAGGGAAAGAACTATATTCTTTGGCAACAACTAACGATGGGAATCT
Organism: Chryseobacterium sp. GW821-FHT04C04; assembly: GCF_059420365.1. Taxonomy (NCBI): domain Bacteria; kingdom Pseudomonadati; phylum Bacteroidota; class Flavobacteriia; order Flavobacteriales; family Weeksellaceae; genus Chryseobacterium; species Chryseobacterium sp. GW821-FHT04C04. The sequence continues at coordinate 146,420 of NZ_JBWKTO010000002.1, forward strand.
AAAAAAGTCTTTGGTTATAATCTTTGGTTCTCGTAATAATAAAAATATGGAAGAAGTAATTATTCCTATAATCAGAGAAAAAATCATCCCAGACTTAATATGTAGAAATCCAAACAATAAGCTCATTAACACAGTAGAAATTACTTGAATTGCATTAGCTAAAGTTATTTCCTTATATTTTTTAAATCGTTGAAACCAATATTGAAGTCCTGAATATATTGCAATAAAAAAAATATACAGTGGCGCAAATAAAGATGTTCCTTCTTTTAAAAAACCTGTGCTATCTTCAAATTTAAAAACATTTTTTAAAAGAAAAATAATAAGCAAATAGCTAAACGATACTATAAAACCAATTTTTACAATTAATGAAAAAATATGGCGGGCTTTTTCGTTTTGTTCTGGTAAACCTATTGCAAACTCATATCTTCCTGTAGATAATACAGCAAAAAATACAGAAACACTAGTAAAAACCGACAACATACCAAAATCTTCGACAGAAAATAATCTGGACAACAAAGGTGAACTAGCCAAAACTATAAGCTGGCTAATAACAGTTCCCAATGCTAGTGTTGTAACATTTCTTACGAAAGGATTCTGTGTAATTTTATTAAATAAACTCTTCAAGACTGTAGTAACATATTATTTCAGTGCATAGATTCTCTCGATGATATCTACAACTTTCATTCCTTCTAAAGCATTGGTCGTAATTGTATTTCTACCTTTTAATACATCAACGACGTTGTCAATAATATAATGATGGTTTGCAGCAGAGCCTTTATATGCCCCGTAATCATTTCCTGGATTAGTAGGAGGTAATTCCGGCATCACATAATCCTTAACATTACATACTTCTACTTTATCCATATATTGGCCTCCAATCTTTATGGATCCATTTTCTCCAATGATGGTCATTGAACTTTCGAGGTTTTGGTTCCATACTGATGTAGAATAGTTCAATGAGCCCATTCCTCCGTTTACAAAATCAAAACTTATAAATCCTGAGTCTTCAAAGTCTGTCAGTTTTTCGTGATTAAAGTCTGCAAATTTAGCTTGAATATTGGTAATATCACCAAATAACCAGTACATAATATCTACAAAGTGCGAAAATTGTGTAAACAAAGTACCTCCATCTAACTCTTTTTTACCGTGCCAGGACTCTGGTTTGTAGTATCTTTCATCACGATTCCAATAGCAGTTTAGCTGCACCATAAATATCTTTCCTAGTTTACCACTTTCAATCATATCCTTAGCCCATGCTGACGGCGGTGAATAACGATTCTGCATCACAGCAAAAACTTGCTTGTGTTTATGAAGAGCCTGAAAAATAAGTTTTTCGGCATCATTCTTTGCTAAAGTCATTGGTTTTTCAACAACAACGTGTTTACCCGAGTTAATTACTTTGTAAGCCTGTTCAAAGTGAAAGCCATTAGGTGAAGCAATATTTATAATGTCGGTTTCTATATTTGAATCAAGAAACAGATCCAATGAATTAAAAAACGGGACATCAAAATTGTCAATATTTAACTCCGATTTATCTTTGATATCTATTAATGCTACAAGCTCACATTCAGTATTTCTTACGATCATCTCGGCATGTCTCTTTCCTATATGCCCACATCCTACAACGACGAATTTTATTTTTTTTTCCATAATATTTTGCTTCTTTTCTATAAACTCTATGAGATTAGTATTATGTTGCTCAGCAATATAATCCAAGACGGTTTTTCCAAACTTATCTTTTTGCCGGATATCTGCTCCTTTCTCAATTAAAAAATCTAAAAAATCAAATTCCCCATCAGTTATATTTGTTTTAGCATACATGAAGGCTGTTGTACCATTCATATTACCCGCATTAATATCTGAACCCTGATTTATCAGCATCTCTGCTACATTGCTTTTTTTCAGATAGCAAGCAGTATGCAATAATGTCCTTCCATTATCAAATCTGTGATCAATATTTATGTCATGAAAGGAAAGAAAATTGCTTAATTCTGAGGAATTATCTTCTTCTAATAATCTAAATATTTCCTTTTTTATATCATCTTTCATAGTGATGTTCTTTTTGAAATATATGTTTCAAGTTTTGCTATGGCGCTTACTTCCTCGTCATGTTCCATTTTACCGTAGTTTGGATAAGTAAGATCTATTACTTCAAAGTCATTGTAATCTTCTTTTTGATATAGAATAATATTTAGAGATTTGATTAAAATATCTAATTGCTTATCATATAGTCGTTCATTTAAATCCAGTATGGTATCATCTTTTTTGATACCAATTGTATCTTTAAAGATAATCTTACCCGAATCCACTTGTTTTTGTATTAAGTGAGCAGTAACTCCTAAATCAATATCCTTCTCAAGAGACCAGAGTAAACTATCCAGGCCTCTGCATTCAGGCAAAATAGCAGGATGTAAATTAAGAATACCTACATTACACGATTCTATAATATGTTTTTTTAAAATTCGTGCGCCTGATATTACTCCCAGATCAATATTGTTTTCTTTTAAGATTTCAGCTGTTTTCTCTGAATTATGTTCTACCACCTCATATCTTATACCAAAACTTTCTGCTATTTTTCGGGGGTGTATTAAGAAATCATGTTTTATTTTGGTTCTGATAGAACTTGGTTTTATATTAAGTTCCACTGGGTCTGCTGCTAAAATAACATCAACTTTGTAATTATTAGCTAACAAATAATATATAATATCCTGAGTTTTTTTGTGCTCAAAATTATAGGCAAATAATGCAATTTTCATTATTGATTAAAAAAGTTTTTAATTTCAGTAATAATTAGATTCAATACTTTCTCATCGTATTCTGTATGTATTGGAAGAGAAATCACTTCTGAGCAAAGTCGCTCAGTAACAGGAAGTCTAAAGCCATTTTTTACATATTGAAAAAAAGCTTCTTGTTTATAAAGTGGTAGCGGATAATAAATCATACTAGGAATATTCTTTTCAGCCAAGTACTTTTGCAATTCATCTCTTTTTCCGTTTTTCACTCTAAGTGTATATTGATGAAATACATGGGTGGAGTTTGAAGCTCTATGAGGGATCTGTAATCCGGAAATATTTGCAAGATTTTCATCGTAGTAATCCGCCATTTTGTTTCTGGCTGTAGAATATTCGTCAAGATATTTAAGTTTAACCTTTAAAATAGCAGCCTGAATAGTATCTAGCCTTGAATTGCAACCCAGAACTTTGTGATGATACTTTTTTTCCTGTCCATGATTAGCTATCATTCTGATTTTTAAAGCAAGTTCATCATCATTTGTCATTAAAGCTCCTCCATCACCGTAGCACCCAAGATTTTTTGAGGGAAAAAATGAGGTACATCCTATATGTCCGATGGTTCCTGATTTTCTAATCGTTCCGTTAGAAAAAGTATAATCGGAACCAATTGCCTGTGCTGTATCTTCTATTATAAAAAGATTATGCTTTTGTGCAAATGCCAGAATTTTTTCCATATCTGCACTTTGTCCGTACAAATGAACAGGTACAATGGCTTTCGTACGAGGGGTCATAACAGCTTCCAGATTTTCAAGTTGTATTTCAAAAGTATCTTCAGTTACATCTACCATCACAGGTTTGAGACCTAATAATCCTATTACTTCAGCGGTTGCCACATAAGTAAATGCAGGACAAAGTACTTCATCTCCAGGTTTCAGATCCAGAGCCATCATTGCAATCTGCAATGCATCTGTACCATTAGCACAAGGAATAACGTGTTTTACGTCTAGATATTTTTCAAAATCCTGCTGAAATTCTTTTACTGCAGGACCGTTGATAAATGCGGTATTATCGATACATTCTTGAATTCCTGCATCAATTTCAGTTTTTATTTTCTGATATTGACCTTTAAGGTCAACCATTTGAATTTTCATATTTATATCTGTTTTGGATATCACACAGAAAGTCGTTTTATTTTTGAATAAGCTCACTTATTTTGTTCCCGATGGCAAAACAAGATGTTGCAGCTGGAGAAGGTGCATTTCTCACGTGAATGATATTTCCATTTTTCACGATATCAAAATCATCAATCAATGCTCCATTTCTGTCACAAGCCTGTGCTCTTACTCCTGCCCCTCCTGTTACAAGATCATTTTCCTGTATTTCAGGCATCAATTTTTGAAGAGCTTTTGTAAATGCAGATTTTGAGAGAGAGCGATGAACTTCTCCCATACCTGTTTTACCATATTTTGCGACGATTTTTCTGAAACCAGGCCATGTAAGGGTCTGTATTGTTTCATTGAAATCGAAATCAAAAAATTTGTATCCTTCTTTTCGGAAAGCTAAAACTGCGTTAGGGCCAGCTTCAATATTTCCATCTATCATTCTTGTAAAATGAACGCCCAAGAAAGGGAAATTAGGATCCGGAACAGGATAAATCAGGTGTTTTACAAGATGTTTTTTCTCATCTTTTATCTTGTAATACTCTCCTCTGAAAGGAATGATAATTACATCATTCTTTTCGTTGGTCATTTTGGTTATTTTATCTGAGTAAAGTCCTGCACATGAAATCAATTTCTTTGCTCTGAATTCTGATTGACTGGTTGCAATAATCACTTCAGAATTAGCATTAATAATGCTTTTTACTTCATTATTGAATTTAACTTCTCCACCCAGTTCTTCAAAGAGTTCTTTGATCTTTTTGGCAACTCCCGGATAATCTATAATTCCGGTTTGTGGTACTTTTATCGCTTTCAGACCTTCACAATGGGGTTCAATTTCGCGAAATTCTTCTCTGGAAAGATATTTCAGATCCTGAAGTCCGTTTTCTACTCCTCTTTTATAGATATTATCCAGAAGAGACAACTCTTCCTGTGATGTAGCTACAATAATTTTACCGCAAAGGTCATATTTGATTCCATATTTTTCAGCAAAATTGATCACTGAATGGTATCCTTCTATACAGTTTGTTGCTTTAAGGCTCCCAGGTTTGTAATAGATCCCACTATGAATGACTCCACTGTTGTGCCCAGACTGGTGTAATGCTACATCTTTTTCTTTTTCTAAAATGAGGATTTTAGAATCAGGATTTTTAAGTTTAGTCTGATAAGCTGTTGCCAATCCTACTAAGCCTGCACCAACAATTACAATATCATAATTCATTCTCTATTATAATCTAGCGTCAACCAAATTTCTGTCTAAGCATGCTTTGGTATCAAACACCACTGCATTTTCTTTTTTCAGCGTATTAAGATCCATCTCAAGGAACTCATTATGGGAAACAGCAATGATAAGAGAATCATATTTTTTTCCTGCTATAAGCTGATCAAGAATATTAATACCATATTCATGGCGTACTTCTTCTTTACTTGCCCAAGGATCATAAATATCTACATTCACTCCAAAGTCTGAAAGCTCTCTGTAGATATCTACAACTTTCGTGTTTCTTACATCTGGACAGTTTTCCTTGAAGGTAACCCCTAAGATTAAAGCTTCTGAATCTTTGATTACTCCTCCTTTTGCAATAAGAAGTTTTACTACTTTGGAAGCAACAAATTTTGCAATAGAATCGTTTACACGTCTACCCGACAAAATAACATCAGGATGGTATCCTAACTGTTCTGCTTTGTGGGCCAGGTAATAAGGATCTACTGAAATACAGTGTCCTCCTACTAATCCCGGTTTATATTTCAGGAAGTTATATTTTGTTCCTGCAGCTTCCAATACATCATTGGTATCAATACCCACTCTATCGAAAATTAGGGCCAATTCGTTTACGAAAGAGATATTAACATCTCTCTGTGCATTTTCGATAGCTTTAGAAGCTTCTGCTACTTTAATGCTCGGTGCTTTATGAGTTCCGGCAGTAATAATTTTTTTATAAAGATGATCCACTTCTTCTGCAATTTCTTCAGTAGAACCGGAAGTCACTTTTTTTACACTGGTAAGGGTGTTTATCTTATCTCCCGGATTGATTCTCTCAGGAGAATATCCTACGTAAAAGTCTTCATTAAATTTCAGTTCTGAATATTTTTCCAAAACCGGAACACACTCTTCTTCTGTACAGCCAGGGAAAACTGTAGATTCATAAATAATGATATCTCCTTTTTTAATGATTTCTCCCAGCATTTTTGAAGCAGAAATCAAAGGATTCAGATCTGGTGCATTATATTTATCAATTGGTGTTGGAACAGTTACAATAAAAACATTAGCATCTGAAATTTCGGAAAGCTGACTTGTGGATCTGTATCCAATACTTCCATTTGATTCTTTAAATCTTTCAAGACCGTTGTTCAGTTTGTCAAGGTCGGCTTCAAGAGTAATATCCTGTCCGTCATTTAGCTGTCCAACACGTTGTGTGTTGATATCAAATCCTAATACCGGATAATGAGTTGCAAATTCCAATGACAAAGGAAGTCCTACATAGCCTTGTCCAATAACTGCTATTTTATATGTTTTCATCATTTACTAAGTTTATTTTTGAATTTTTGAAACCAAGATTTTTCAACGTGATTATTGTATCCATAGCCATATTTATTACTATACCCTAGATTTTCTCTGTTTACATCATTAAGTACAAATCCTACATTTCTGATCTTCTTCTGATCAATATTAATATTTGCAAATTCCAGTAATGCTTTCTCAGTGTATTTAGATCTAGAAACATAGATGGTGACATCAGATAAATCAGAAATAAGGAAAGTATCCGTAACCAGAAGTAATGGTGCTGTATCCAGAATAATATAATCATATTTACCTTTCAACTCATCCAAAAGTATTTCATAGCGTCCGTTAGATAATAATTCTGTTGGATTAGGAGGAATCATTCCTGAATAAATAACATCCAGATGAGGATTAAAAGATGAGATATGAATAATATCTTCAAGTTTAGTATTGTCAGAATAAAGAAATTCAGTAAGCCCTATAAGTCCTTTTCTGGCGGGATTATATCTTTGAAGCTGCGGATTTCTGATATCGGAACCAATAATTATTACCTTCTTCTTAGGATTAGCTAATGTTAAAGCCAAATTAACGGAAGCAAAAGTTTTCCCTTCTCCTTTTACCGTGGATGTAACAAACACGACTTTCCCTTTTTTCTCTTTAGGAAGCATAAAGTTCATATTGGTAATAAGAATTCTAAATGCTTCAGCCATAGGAGTAATATCATTTACTTTAACGATATCTGAATCTCCTTTTTCAAGACTAGGTAATTCTGCAATAATAGGCGCATGTACCAGTTTCTCTAAATCATGCTTAGTAACGACTTTATTATTGAAAAGCTGCAGTAAATAGATAACAATAAAGGGAACTAATAACCCCAATAAGAGTGCAACAATAAGGATTATATTTCTCTTTGGCGAAACCGGAAAAGCAGAAGCATAAGCGATGTCAATCACTTTAGCTTTAGGTGCATTAATAGATTGTGCAATAGCTGTCTCCTCTCTTTTCTGTAACAAAAGAAGATATAGGTTTTCTTTTATCTGCTGTTGTCTTTCAATACTTCTGAACATTTTTTCTATAGATGGAAGCTTTGAAATCTTCCCAGAAACTTTATTTTGTTCACCTACATATTCATTTCTTGCCAATTCAAGCCCTACTCTATTTCTTTGAAGACTCTGCATGATCGCACCACGCATAGTACCAATTTGTTTTGTAACATCAATAACAGCAGGATTTTCCGAAGTGGCAGATTCTAAAAGTCTATTTCTTTGCAATACTAACTGATTGTATGTAGAAATTCCACTCGTAGTTTCAGCATTATTAAGTCCAACATTCGAAGGAAGAACTTGGTACTGTCCCTGCTTAGATACGTAACCAATTAGGGCAATTGTAAGTTCCAATTGAGCATCAACTTCCAGTTGTTTCGCTCTTGCAGCAGCCGAACTTTCTAAACCTATCTTAGCTTCAGTCTCTAAATCAGTAATATTATTTTTTGATTTAAAACTTTCTTTTTGGTTTTCAACTTCTCCAAGCTCTCCAGAGAGCTTTTTAATTCTATCTTCAATAAAATCAAGGGTTTTTTTGGATTCTGAATTTTTATCGGAAATAGCATCATTATTATAAGCAACAACAAGATTATTTAAAATATCCTCAGCTTTTGAAATTTGGGGATAGTTAAACCCTAATTTAAGAACCGTAGCTTCCTTACTAGTTAAATCAACACTTAAAGAACCTTGTAAACTATTTACCTTGGCATCTACAGAAGAAATCTGTAATTCAAGGTTCTTCATATCTACACCTTTGGCTTCTTTAGGATCGAATTCCTTATTTTTTGTGATAATAATATTTGCAAAAGGTAAACTTATAGTTTTCCCATATGTAGTAATAATCTCTTTTTGTAAATTTTCCGAAAAAAGAGTTAATTTATCTTTTTCAACAGAAATTTTTATTGTATTTACAGGATTACTGTGAGCTTTCTCTTCTATTACTTTAACATTTATCGGTGAAGATTTTTTGTATAGTTCTATAGCTGTAACTTTCCCTTTTCCTACAACATTAACTTGAAGGTTCTCATTGACAACGACTTCACGCATCATTCTTTTTGACTTCAATATTTCTATCTCATTAGCAATGCTGTTTGTTTTTAATCCTCCTATTCCTGATAAATCTGGTAAAACTCCTATATCACTCCCAATCATTTGATTTGATGAGTTTTTTGCATCTTTAATGAGAATTGTAGTTTGAATATTATAGACAGGCGTCATAAGCTTAAGCCATAAATAGCCTATCATCAGCGCTATACACGCACTTACAATAAACCATGGCCACTTTCGCAAATATGGCTGTATAATTTCACTAATATTAATTGAATTGGTTTCTAATTCTAAAGTTTTTGAATATTGTTGGTTATCCATCAATTTTTATTTCTTATTAAATAAACTTATTACTACTGCTATCGCTGTTACAGCAATGGAAATTCCTGTCAGGTAAAGACCGGTGTTTGGATTTTGTTTTGCCATGAGATCTCTAGTGTTATTAGAAGAAACAACAATTGCATCCCCCTGCTTAAGATTATAGTAAGGAGAATTAATAAGATTAGCATCTAAAAGATTGATACGACCATGTGAAACCACTCCATTTTCTGTTCTTATAATTAAAATATCATTTCTTTTACCATAACTGGTAAGGTCACCTGCAAGACCTAATGCATTTAAAATAGTTGCTTGTCCATTTGTGATTGTATAGTCTCCTTGTCTATTTACTTCACCCAGAATAGTTACTTTAAAATTAGCAAGTCTCATATTGACTGTTGGATTAATAACATATCTTGTCATTTTATCCTTTAGCTCATTCTTAAGTTCAACTAAAGTTTTATCTGATGTATTTATTTTCCCCAAAATTGGAAAATCAATATCTCCATTAGTATCTACAATATACATAGGTCCTGAAATTGTCAAAGCTCCCTGATTTGGAGTATTTCCACCTGCTAAAGCATTGGTTTGAATAAACTCAGATGAAGAATAGTTTTGATTAAAAGGTTTTACAACATCCGTATCTTTTGCTGTGATAAGAATTATAAGCTGATCACCAATTTGGATTGTATTGCCTGAATTTTTAGCAGAAGCATTAATAGCCACCTGCTCTATATTCTGCATATAATTTAAATCATTCTTAGCATTGGGATTAACTTTGCAGGAAACCACTAAAGAGGATGCTAATACTACTGCCAATATTTTTCCTTTCATTATATCTTAAAATTGTACAAATATACATTTATATTTCTCTACTTATCTAATGCCTCATATATGGAATTATTACTCCTAAATTCTGGCACAATTGTCTTTAAAAGTCTTACAACATCTACTTTATCTCTTCGTAAAGAAGCTTTAGTTATTTGTTTTGTTAGCAAATCTATTTCGTCAAATCCTATTGATGGATCTTTTGATATCATAATTTTCTCATTATGAGTTGGGAGTGTTTTCGCATTATCACTTAAAAGCTCTTCATACAATTTTTCTCCTGGCCTTAGACCTGTATAAACTATTTTAATATCTATATTAGGTTCAAATCCAGAAAGCTTTATCATCCTATTAGCAAGATCTAATATTTTAACCGGTTCTCCCATATCAAAAACAAAAATCTCACCTCCTTCACCCATTGTCCCTGCCTGAAGAACCAATTCACAGGCTTCAGGAATGGTCATAAAATATCTTACAATATCAGGATGGGTAATTGTTACAGGACCTCCTGCCTCAATTTGTTTTTTAAAATGTGGAATCACTGATCCATTTGAGCCTAATACATTTCCAAATCTGGTTGTAATAAATTTGGTTGTATTTCCTTCTAAATTCTGAAGCGATTGTACAAAAAGCTCTGCTGCTCTTTTAGAGGCTCCCATTACATTTGTTGGGTTTACTGCTTTATCAGTAGATATCATCACAAATCTGTTCACATTATACTTGCTTGATAGTTTTGCAACGATCTTCGATCCTAATATATTAACAAAAATAGCTTCATGTGGATTTTCTTCTACCAGAGGCACATGTTTATACGCAGCAGCATGGTAAACCATTGAAAAGTTATAGAACTGGAATAGAGATTCCATTCTGTGTTGATTTGAAACATCCCCTAAAACAAATTTGAATGCAATGTAAGGGAATTTCTCTCTCATCTCAAGCTCAAATTCGTAAAGCGGTGTTTCTGCCTGATCCAATACAACAATCAAAGACGGATTAACCAATGCGACTTGTCTTACAATCTCACTTCCTATAGAACCTGCTCCCCCAGTTACCAGTACAGTTCGTTCAAAATGCCTGCTTTTAATTTTTTCATTCTGAATTTTAATAGGTTTTCTATTCAACAAATCTTCAATCTGTAGATTTTTAATAGAACCTCCCAAATCACTATCTCTCAGTTTTTGTACTGAAGGTGCTTTAAAAACATTAAGGTCTTTTTCTAAAAATAAGTTTACCCAAGAATTAACCTCATCTCTTGCCATCATCTCTTTAACGATAAGGACACCATCAATAAGGAGATCATCCTTTGTGTGTTGCTCTATTCTTTGTTTCTCATAAATAGGTTTCCCTAATAAGGAAGCTCTTTTGGAGTCTGTCCTTTGAGTCAAAAAACCTACTACCTGATAAGGCAAACTTGGATTATCTAGGATAGCACGTGCAATTGCAATTGATTGCTCATCAATTCCCAATACCAAAATTCTTTTTTTCAATGCACTTCGTCTATATTCCCTAACAATATGAAAAAATTCTTTAACATAAAGTCTAAAGAGAAATAATCCCATAAAAGAAATAATAAAATACAGAATCAGGTAAGGAGTAAGAATAATTTTACTTCCAAAAGTCCAGAAATAGAAAATATTTATGGTGCCAACTGTAAACATAGTACAGAAGCATGATACCAAAAGTTTAAAAAGGTCTATAAAAGTAGAATGCCTTATAATCCCTGCATAAGTTTTAAAAAGATACATGAAAGTCACATTTACTATGAATATAAAAGCAAAAACAATACTTTTATTTTCGTGATAAATAAACTCACTTCGTGTAATTTTTTCAATGATATATGTTGAAAGAAACAACGAGATACCCAGAATAACAATATCTATTATAAGTACTATCCATCTGGGAAGATACCTTACATCTGAAAGATTGACAACATTATCTCCTCCAAATATTTTTTTCCTAAGAGATTTATACATTGTCATTATTTGTATTCATATATTATTTAATACAGTACGATCTTGGTTATTAATTTTAGTAGCTCTGCAAAATTAAAATAAAATCCCATCTTTTCTATAGATTTTCACAATAAATTTTAATTAACATACCTTTTAAGGATAGCTGCTATCTTTTCCTTTTCCCATTCAGTTAAATTTGTTCCTGATGGCAGACATAAACCCTTTTCAAAAAGCATACCACAAACATTACTTCCAAAAAATTTATTTTTCTCATAAAGTGTTTGTAAATGCATTGGTTTCCATAAATATCTGGTTTCTATATTATTTTCTGAAAATTTTCTTTTGAAATTTTCTTTTGAAATATCTATATTATTTTCTTCAATAATGATAGTACTTAACCAATAATTAGAAAAGTATTTTTCATCTGGTTCTGCTAATAAATTTATATTTTCAATTTTTTTAAAAATTTTCTGATAAAAATTATGATTTTCTCTCCTTTTTAAAATTCTTTCTTCCAAAACTTCCAATTGCCCTCTTCCTATTCCCGCTGAAATATTGCTCATCCTATAATTATATCCTATTTCAGAATGGCTATAATAGTCTTTATTTTCTTTGGCTTGTGTTGCAAGATAAAGAATCTTATCTTTAACAGATTTCTTTTGAGATATCAAGATACCTCCGCCTGATGTCGTGATAATTTTATTCCCATTAAAACTAATAATAGAGAGGTCTCCAAAAGTTCCACAAAGTTTATTCTTATATTTACTTCCCAAAGCTTCTGCACTATCTTCTATAATTGGAATTTCATATCTCCTGGATATTTCTAATATTTCATCAACCATAAATGGCATTCCGTATAAAGAAACTGCAATTATAGCTTTAGGCTTTTTACCTATTTTCAGGCAATATTTAATGGCATCTTCCACTGCTTCAGGACACAGATTCCATGTAGACTTTTCACTGTCAACAAATATGGGTATTGCTTTTTGATAAAGAATGGGATTTGCTGAAGCTACAAAAGTGAATGACTGACATATTACAAAATCACCCTCCTCAACATTCAGTAACCTTAATGCGAGATGTACTGCAGCAGTACCAGATGACAAAGCTGTTACAAATGAGTTATTTCCTAAATAAGTTTCCAGTGTTCTTTCAAACTCATCTATATTCTTTCCATATTGAGAAATCCAATTTGTTTCAAAGGCTTCCTGTATATATTTTAATTCGTTTCCGCCCATGTGGGGAGGGGATAACCATATTTTATTTTCTTTCAATTTTTTGTGCTGGGATATTTTATTTTCAGTCAAAAATATCAATTATTTTCTCATATTCAAAACCTTTGCTCATCAAATATTTTATTGTCTTAGCTTTTTTTTGATATTCTTTCAAGCCGGTTTGTTTGGAATAATAATCCTCAAAAATCTTTCTGATCGTCTTTTCATAATCAGGTTCATATATCTCATCAAAACAAGAATTGATCAGTCTCTCGGAAATCTGTTTTTGCTTCAGATTCATTTTTATTTTGGTTCTGCCCCAGTGTTTGATATAAAACTTTCCTCTGATATAGCTTCGCGTAAACCTTTCTTCGTTCAGAAAATTTTCTTTTAGGAGATATAAAATAATTTCTTCTTTTGCTTCCTCAATAAGCAGAAACTCTCTCATCTTCTGTTCCACTTCTGCATGGCAGCGGTCCTGGTAAACACAGTAATTGACCAGTTTCTGTTTGATTTCCTCGAAAGTGTAAGATTTTTTTTCCATTTTGTATAAAAAAAGAATGAGCAGACTGCTCATTCTTTATATAATATTGGAGTGCTTGTTAATAATTGAACAAAGCTTTACCTTCCATTAATTCGTTAACTTTCTTTCTTACTGATGTAAGAACTTCTTCATTTTTGATATTGTCTACCACCTCAGAAATTAATTCTGCAATAGTATTCATATCATTTTCTTTAAGTCCTCTTGTTGTAATTGCAGCAGTTCCTAATCTGATACCAGATGTTGTGAATGGTGATTTATCATCAAAAGGAACCATATTTTTGTTGCAGGTAATATCAGCAAGCACTAATGCTTTTTCTGTTTCTTTACCATTTACTCCTTTATTTCTAAGGTCTACCAACATCAAGTGATTGTCTGTGCCACCACTTACGATATCAAAACCTCTGTCAATCATCGCTTTTGATAGTGCCTGAGCATTTGCTTTAACTTGTTTTGCGTACGTTTCGAACTGACCATCCAAAGCTTCACCGAAAGCAACCGCTTTACCGGCAATCACATGCTCAAGTGGTCCTCCCTGGATACCTGGGAATACTGCTCCGTCCAATACCTGGCTCATCATTTTGATTTCTCCTTTTGGAGTTTTGTGGCCATATGTATTTTCGAAATCTTTCCCCATCATGATCATCCCTCCTCTTGGACCTCTTAAGGTTTTATGAGTCGTAGTAGTTACTACATGACAGTGTTCAAATGGAGAGTTTAATAATCCTTTTGCTACCAAACCAGCCGGGTGAGCGATGTCTGCCCAAAGTGTAGCTCCAATTTCGTCTGCAACTTCTCTGAATTTAGCATAATCTAAATCTCTTGAATAAGCTGAAAAACCAGCAATAAGCATTTTCGGCTTTTCTCTTAGTGCTACTTCTCTCATTTGGTCATAGTCGATAAGACCTGTTTCCTGCTGAACTCCGTAAGAAACTACATTATATTGAATACCGGAAAAATTCACTGCTGAACCGTGAGTAAGGTGTCCTCCCATTGAAAGGTCCATCCCCATGATCTTATCACCAGGTTTCAAAACTGCAAGATAAATGGCTGCATTCGCCTGAGAACCAGAGTGTGGCTGAACATTCACATAGTCTACTCCGAAAAGTTCTTTTGCTCTGTTGATTGCTAAAGTTTCAACCTCATCTACGACTTCACATCCTCCGTAATATCTTTTTCCGGGATATCCTTCAGCATATTTGTTTGTCAGTACACTTCCCATCGCTTTCATCACGTTTTCAGAAACAAAGTTTTCTGATGCAATAAGCTCTAATCCATGAGTTTGTCTTTGTCTTTCTTTTTCAATCAGGTCGAAAATAATATCCATTTTACTTTTAGTTTTTGAAATTTCCACCCCAAATGTACGGAAATTTCGTCGAGATTTCTATATCAAAAAAAAGATTTTTAACCGCTAAAAATGAAAAAATACCTGCTTTTATATGGAGGCCATGCCAACTTTTGTAATGATTATTTTAACCATAAAAGACACAAAAGTTTAAACACTTAAGTTTTTTAGGCTCAAGCTTTATGCATATAATGCCCCTAAGTTTTATAAAAATCTTTGATTTTCATCTTATGTGAACTTTTCTGCGGAGTCATTTCAACTTACTTAAGTGGACTAAAGTGTTTTAAAATGAAAGGTTTTGTGACTTTTGTGGTTTTATAAAGTTTCAACAACCTTATGATAAGAAAGCCATTAAAATTCTTCATCCGACAGTTCTTTATTCACCACAGCACCTGTAAAATTACCCTGTGCAATAGCATTCGCTACGGAACGCATCATCGTCACATTATCTCCACAGGCAAAAACTCCTGGAATAGTTGTTTTTTGCATCATGTCTATCTTAATAAATCCCTGCTCTGTCAATTCACATCCCAGGTCATCAGAAACATTTATATTTTGTTCAAAAGGAATTTTGGCATATAAAGCCTGTAAAGCAATCTCCTTCCCATTTTTAAAAACTATTTTTTGAATAGAGCCGTTTTCATGGTCTATTCTTGTAATTTCATCTTCGTTTAGAGCGATTTTATTCTGATTCAGTTTTTCGATTTGCTCATTCGTAAGTGTAGCCCTTCCATTGGTAAATAATGTAAGATTTTTGGTCATATTAAAAATCAGTTTTGAAAATTCGTAGGCCATATCTCCGTTAGAAAGAATTCCGGTTACTTCATTTTTCACTTCATAGCCATGACAGTAGGGGCAGTGTAAAACAGAAATTCCCCAGCATTCTGCAAATCCTGGGATATCCGGCATTATATCTTTTATCCCAGATGCCAGAATCAGTTTTTTAGTATGAAATTTTTCACCGGATGATATTTCAACATCAAAACCTTCAGTTGTTTTTATTGTTTTTGCAACAGTTCCGTTATAAAACTTGACCGTTTTGTATTTTTCAACATCTTTTTTTGCCAGCTGAGCGATTTCTGCCGGTATCTTTCCATCGTGGGTAATAAAATTATGCGAATGAGGGGTCTGCCTGTTGCAAGGTTTTCCGTTGTCAATAATCAAAACATTTCTTAGAGATCTCCCTAAAGACATTCCTGCGGATAATCCTGAATAGCTCCCTCCTATTATAATGACATCAAAGTTTTTGTTTTCCATATTTCAGTTGATAGTTGATAGTTGATAGTTGATAGTGCAAAGTTAAGATAATTTTCATTAATGCAATAAAGTTGCAATAATATTTTATCAAATTTCCTTTTTCAAAGTGAAAGCAACTATTATCAAAGTTTTTCAACCAATAGAACTTAATGGAATACTATTTCCATTGCTTTTTATCTTCATCAATTTCATCCTGAATTTTTTCTCGGACATCTATTTTTGCATTTTCAAAACTAAAAATGGTAGTCCCTATTTCTCTTGCATAAGGATTGGTGACCGATCCTACTATTGAGGAATTTTCAAAGTAAGGTCCTGTTTCTTCAAGTTCACCTTCCGGACGATCTTTAACTCTAATGAGGTTTTTATATTTTTTACTCAAATCGAACCAGTTGATATAGTCTGCGTTGAATGACACAGCCTTTATTCCTTTTTTCGAGTAATAATTAATAGCTCCAGCCTGGCCATAATTATCACATAACACCAGCGTATTGCCGGATTTTGCCAATGTAGAATATTTTTCATCTACTTTTTGGCTCAATTCTTTCCAGCCCAGCATATCTGCAAAGTCCTGAGGCAAGGCATGGTCTTTTCCATCTTCCCAGCGCAAGAGGCCCCACTTTTTATAAGATTCAGGGTGACTGGCAATAAACTCAGGGCTTTTATTAGGAAATGCGATATTGTATATAGGTATAAAGAGAATTATCGGATGCAAAATACAAACAGGTTTAAGAAACTTCTTCCATCCTGACTGTAAAATATTGCCTAAATAAACAGCTCCAAAACCTATATAAATAGGATAAAGTCCAATGGCATAGTAATCTTTTGCTTTGAAAAATAAAAACAATCCTATTGTTATCACATAGCCCCAAAAGAAAAAATGAAATCTAGAAAAGGGCTTATAAAATAGCAAGGCATACAATGCAAAAAGTATTACAAAGGCCACCCCAATGAAGAGCAGAAGCTGGGATTTAAGGAAATCAAATCTATCGACGTTGACCAATTGGGTTTCAGAAAGCTCCTTCATATGGTGAATCACAGGGAATCCATTATGATACTGCCAGATAAGATTGGGTAAAACGATTATTAAAGCAAGAAGTACTGCTCCATAAGCATGCGGATTTATAAAGATTTTTCTTTGCTTTGTCATTAAAATCGCAGGAATAAAACCCATTGCAAGAAAAATTATATTGTATTTATTTAAAATACCAATTCCGAAAATAATTCCTCCCCAATAAAGCCATTTTATACTTTCTGTACTGACATATTTGATCAGGATATAGAAAAAAGCGGTCCATAGAAGAACATCCAGTGAGTTGGGCTGATACAGCATATTCAAACGAAGTAAAACGGAGAATAGCAATCCAAAAGATGCCAATGTACAAGCAAAAAGATTCCCTTTCAATTCTTCTATAGCTTTCCAGACAACAATCATTGTTAATGCTCCAAATAATGTCGGAAAAAATTTGATCCAAAACACGGAATTACCCAATATTTTTATGAGCCAGGAAATCCATGAGCTTACAGGAGGAACAGAGAGGTAGCCCCATGCAAGATGGTTACCCTGATCAAGATGTAAATATTCATCCCGCTGCAATTCATATTCTGGGCTGATCAACACATACTGAAGTACAAATTTTGCAATAATGAAAAGAAATAAAATCCAATAGTCTTTTTTCATGGGGTATTGTTTTAATTTAAAATTAAGACATTTTGAACCTATTTTATATTACATTTTCATACCGTCTCAAACTTATTGTCAATAATTTCAGTTTTTACCTTTTGAATATTTTCAGACCAGTAATTAATTCTTTCATTTTTATCGGGACATTCTATTATAGACATATTCTGATAGGAAATCAAATATTCTTCATATGTCTGTAATATAGTTTTCAAATAAATTGCATAGTCTTTTGTATTTTTGGGAATATATCCTATCCCATCGCAACCACAGCTATGAAAGCACTTTCCTGTTTTAAAAAGACTTTCTACAATTTTCCATTCCTTTACTGCCGTTTTTTTAGGAGCTTTGAAATCTTTTCCAAGGTCGGCCATTATATTTCTGCATTCAGGACATCTTATACTTCTGCTTCCTATCTCTGAAACGAGTTCTTTTAATTCTTCTGTTTTTGTTTTTGTAAAAACAGGTCCTACTTTACGAATCGATTCCCCATCTGGTTCGTGGTATATTTTTTCTTTTTTAATCCGTCGTAAAATATCATCTATATCAGGTTGTTTAAATGATTTTCGGCATTTAAAGCATACATAGTGTGATTTATAAGTTTTTACAGCGTATCGGCACATTTTTCAATTGATGTTTACATCAAATGTAGGAAATTATTTGATGTTTGTTAAATGACTTCTCGATTCAATGTTAAGAATTTAGATGTCCACAGCATTAGCAAAAGCTTTATGCAAAAAGAATCCCGGAGAAAAAATTCCTCCGGGATTCACAGTTTAAAAGTGTATAGTGTAGTTTATTATTTCTTGCTAGACTTTTCTTTTAGTTCTTCTTTGTCTTTATCGGACGGGTTCCAAACTTTCACTTCAGTGTCTTTTGTAATATTTGATCCTGGAAGAACCTGAACGTTGATACCGTCACTCGCTCCAAGTTTCACATATACTTTTTTGAATTTTCCGTCTTTTTGTTTTACTTCTACAAAAGGAACGTCTTTACCTTGTTTCTTTTCATACTGAACCAAAGACTCATCCAATAATAGTGCATTTTTCTGAGAACTCAAAACAATTTCACCATTCGCAGAAAAACCAGCTCTAATATAGTCATTATTAGGATTACTTACATTTCCTTCTACCGGGAATTTGATAGTTCCTGCATTATCTTTTCCTTTAGGAGCAATCATCGTCAGTTTTCCAGGAAATGTTTTATTTTGTAATGCACCGATCACGATGTTCATATCCATACCTTGGCTTAGCTTTCCAGCTTGTGCTTCATCAATTTCTCCTTTAAAGATCAGTGAGTTCAAATCTGCCACTGAACAAATAGTTGTTCCAGCGTTGAAGTTATTAGCTTCAATCACCTGGCTTCCCGCTTTTACAGGAACTTCAAGTACGGTACCTGAAGCTTTGGAACGGATCTCGGTAGTAGCTAATCCCTGTCCCTGAAGTTCAGGAGTTGCTCCTGTCTTAGCAATTTGTAATCTTTTTTGAGCCGTATTCAATTGCTGCTGAGAATTTTTAAGAGTTTGCTGTTGAGAAAACAATTGCTGTTGAGAATTCAGGAACTCCTGTTTAGAAGCTACTCCCTGCTTGTACAATTTCTCTTGCATTTCAAACTGCTTCTGCATATTTCCTACGTTCATCTGTGCATTGCTGATCTGAATCTGTGCATTCTGAACTTCCTGCTGAGCAGCGTTTACTTCAGAGATACTTGGAACAATTTTCACGGTAGCAATCAGTTGCCCCACTTCTACCTTATCTCCTTCTTTTACTAAGATTTTATCTATAATCCCGGCAATATTGGGCTTAATTTCAATTTCTTCTTTGGGAACTATTTTTCCTGTAGCCATTACCTTATCATCCATGTTCTGAACGGAAGGTTTACGGGTAAGGAAAGCTTCACTTTCTTTAGAATTAGATTTTACAAGATAGCTAATCCCTGAGAACAATGCCACTGCAAAGAAAAGCCCCAACACTATATAAATGGCTTTTTTCCAAGTGAATTTCTTTTTCATATGTATAGTTTATTTTTTATTAAAAGATTGAATGATTTAAAAATTAAAAGATTCATCCAGCCAGACTGTTGAGAACCTGTTCCTCTTTATTTTAAAACGTTCAAATGAGTTTTATTTTCAAATTAATTATTCTGTTCTTAATGCTTCAATCGGTCTGATTTTTACCGCTCTCTGCGCAGGGATCATTCCGATAATCAGTCCTAAAATCACCATTACTGCCATAGCTGCAAATACATTTCCATAGTTGACCGTCGGGTTATAGAAAGGGAATGAATCCTGGCCCTGGGTGACTGCATTTAATATCATCAGCACAAAGATTCCAAACATAAAGCCTAATAATCCCGAGGAGAGTGTGATCACAACACTTTCCAGCAAAATCTGATTTCGTACTTCAGCCGGTTTCGCTCCCAACGCTCTTCTGATTCCAATCTCCTTCGTTCTTTCTTTTACTGTAATCAACAGGATATTGGAAATAGCAATTACGCCTGCAAGGATCGTTAATGTTCCTACTATAATGGTCAACAGCTGCATTCCTGTAAGAAAGCCTGTCAGTTTTTTAAATTCTTTCCCCAAATTGAAACTCCCGAAAGCATTCGTATCTTCAGGTGAAACTTTGTTCTTTGTTTTCAGAACCTGCTTTACATCTTCTTCTACTGAGTTCACATTAGCATTGGGCTTACTTACAATAGCAAACATATCAATCTGATCTCCCGCATTATACACTTTCGTATACGTAGAAAGTGGAATGAAAGCAGTCTGGTCATTTTCAAATCCGCCTCCTTTTTTTACACGGAATACTCCAATGACATTAAAGAATAATCCTTTTATATTGATCGACTGTCCAATTGGGTTTTCCTTTTTCTTGGAATCAAAAAAGTTCTTATAAATTTCTTCCCCGATCACTACTACATTTTTATTTCCGGAAACGTCTGCATCATTGATATAGCGTCCAAAGATCAGTTTTTTTTCTGAAATTTTATTTCCTACAGAGTAGTCTCCTGTAAGTGAATATGTTCCATTTTTACCATTCCTGGACATAGCTTCTCCTGGTGTTCCGGTAAAGCTTCCTCTGGCATTTTGGGGTGATATATAATCTATGGCTGTTACTTTCCTTTTCAGCATTTCCATATCGGTGAGCTTCAGGTGAACTTCTCTTCCTTTCGGAAATCCTTCATAGGGAATAGAGGTTTTCTGTGCCCAAAGGAAGATTGAGTTGGTTGCAAAACCTGAAAATAGTTTATCAAAACCATTCTCCATCCCTTTTGCTGCTCCAAGAAGGCTTACATACAAAAACATCCCCCATCCTACACCAATCATGGTAAGAAATGTTCGGAGTTTATTATTCCTCAATGAATAATAGATCTCCTGCCAAGTATCTTTTTTAAATATGATATTCACCTTTTTGAATTATATGTTATAAATTATGAATTCTATCAATTTGTTTTATCTGACGATATTTTTCTTCGCCTTTTAGCCTATCCTTTATTCTGTTCTTAGTGCTTCGATCGGCTTAATTCTTGAAGCTCTGTATGCTGGAACAAATCCTGCAATTAATCCTGAAAAGATCAGTGCAATGAATGCCATTAGAATAGCTCCCCATCCTACACTTGGGCTTTTAATAAAGAACTCTTCAAGGCTATTGCCAATAAGACTTAATGCCAAAACCCCTACTCCAACTCCGATAAGCCCGGAAACCACTGTAATCACAACACTTTCCTGAACAATCAAGCCTACAATTCCGCTTGGTTTTGCACCAATCGCCTTTCGCACTCCTATCTCTTTGGTTCTTTCTTTTACGATATACACCATAATGTTACTGATCCCGATAATTCCGGCCAGTAATGTCCCTAATCCAATGAATCCAACAATCGCTGTAAGCACTGCCATAAAAACGAATGTATCGTTCATGTTTTTGGCATTGTTCCAGACGCGTACCCCATTTTCATCATCAGGAGAAACATTTTTTCTTGATTTTAATCTATCTTTTAATTCATCTCCATATTTGATAGCCTGCTCAGGAGTCAGCTTGTCACTGTAAGAAATATAAGCTATACTCACGGTATCAGACCCTTTTTTCATTTGCTGCAAAGTCGTAATAGGAACTGTAATATGTCTTTCATCCCAATCTCCTCCATCATCGGAAAATACTCCTACGACCTTAAACATGGTTCCGTTGATATCAAGCTCCTTTCCTACAGGACTTCCGTTCTTAATCAAATCTCTCTGCACCATCCTTCCAATAACTGCAACATTTTGCTTTCCTGCCAAGTCCCGGGGGGTAATGTATCTCCCGTCAATCATCTTCCGGTTTTCAATGATCTGTTCACCCGGTTCCGCTCCATGTACCTGGTAAATTCCGCTTTCTTTTCCGTACTTCACCATTAAGCTGGCATTATATCTTGGACTTGAAGCTCCTACATTTTTCTTATCAGTATTAATAAGAAAATCATAGTCATTGTTATTCAACGTAACAGTACGATCTGACTGCAATCCTTTATAAGCTAATGTAGTTTTCCCTGTGGTAATGGAAATAAGGTTTTTGGCATCTCCTGAAAACCCTTCAGAGAAAGCATTCTGAAGTCCTTTTCCAATTCCAAAAAGTACAATAAAAATAAACAGTCCCAAAGCTACTGTGAACCCTGAAAGTACTGTCCGAAGTACATTACTACGGATCGAACTGAATATTTCCTGCCAACGATCTAGGTCAAACATTTTTTATTGGTATTAAAAGATTGAAAAATTTAAAGATTAAAACCGAATCATTAAATTTTTAAATTATCTCATTTTCAAATTATCAAATTCCTAAAGCACAATCTGCTTAATAAACTCGTCACTTTCAATAATCCCGTCTTTCAGTATTACATTTCTTTTGGTTTGTGCAGCAACATCGGGCTCGTGGGTTACAACGATGATTGTTCTTCCTTCGTTGTTGATATCCTGAAGAAGTTTCATTATATCATGAGTAGTTTTGGAGTCCAATGCTCCTGTAGGTTCATCTGCCAATACTACTTTTGGATTCGTAATCAAAGCTCTGGCAATAGCCACTCTCTGTTTCTGTCCACCCGAAAGCTCACTGGGAAGGTGATCTGCCCATTGTGCAAGCCCTACTTTCTCCAGGTATTCCATCGCTCTCTGATTTCGTTCTTTTCTCGGTACATTCTGATAGTACAGAGGAAGCGCTACGTTTTCCAAAGCTGTTTTATAATTGATAAGATTAAAAGATTGAAAAATAAATCCTAAAAACTTACTTCTGTATTCTGCGGCTTTTATTTCAGATAAATGCTCAATAGGAACACCATCCAATTCATAAGTTCCTGTATCTTTTTCATCCAGAATCCCAATAATATTAAGAAGCGTAGATTTTCCCGAACCGGAACTTCCCATAATAGAAACAAACTCTCCTTCAGAAATATTCAGATTAATTCCTTTAAGAACATGAAGTTTGCTTTTCCCTGTATCGTATGACTTATTTAAATCCTGAATTACTAACATTAAGTGATGTATGTTTTATACCCAATAAGTAGATGATATTTTCAAATTGTTACAAGAATAAAAATTTATTCAAATATTTTTTTGTTTAATACATTAATCCTTTATTTATAACATTTTACATTTTCCTGTTTAACTGTAACTAGGTATTTGTACCCATTTATCCTCAATATTGCGGTCTAGCCTATTATTCGAGCCTGTTCCATGTAAATGTGGAAAACTTTTCCGGCTAAAAGTCAGACGATTAGTATTTACCCCTTTCAAAATCAGTTCTTTTTTTCGAACTTTGTCATTAGTTCTTTACAAGAAATATGGATTTGCAAAAGTGAATAACTTCAATTCACAATCTGCAGACAAACAAAAACTTAAGTATTTCCGGAACGTTATCCACAGAGATCTAAATTATTTAATTATAAAGATATTTAATATGGGAATTTTTGATAAAAGAGTAAGTTATAAGCCATTTGAATACCCGGAGGTGCTTCAATTTGTAGAGGCCATCAACAAATCGTTCTGGGTGCATTCGGAAGTGGACTTTACTGCAGATGTTCAGGATTTTCATTCGCAGTTGGAACCACATGAAAAGCATGCTGTGAGAAATGCGCTCTTAGCCATTGCACAGATCGAGGTGTCTGTAAAGACATTCTGGGGAAATTTATACAACCACCTACCAAAGCCGGAATTCAATGGATTAGGATCTACTTTTGCAGAATGTGAGTTTCGTCATTCTGAAGCATATTCCCGTTTATTAGAGGTATTAGGATATAATGACGAATTCCTTAACGTAATCGAAATTCCTGCCGTAAAAGGAAGAATAGAATTTCTTGGAAATGCTTTAAAGCATGCTAATTCTGCCACTCCAAAAGAATATGTTTCAGCATTATTGTTGTTCAGTATTTTGGTGGAAAACGTTTCTCTTTTCTCGCAATTTGCCATCATCCTTTCTTTCACAAGGTTTAAAGGATTCATGAAGAACGTTTCCAATATCATCGCATGGACTTCAATCGATGAGCAGATTCACGCTAATGCAGGAATCTATCTGATCAACAAAATCCGTGAGGAGCAGCCTGACTTATTAACAGACAGCGATATCGAAGATATCTACACGTTAGTAGATGAGTCTATCGCAAGAGAAGGAGATATCCTTAGCTGGATCTTCGAATTGGGAGAAATCGACAATGTTTCTAAAGAAGATCTGTTAAACTTCATGAAGTACCGTGTAGACGACAGTTTGAAAAAAATCAATATGAAAACAAGATATAACATTACTCCGGAACAATACAAACCAATGGTATGGTTCGAAGAAGAAGTTTTCGCGAATTCATTAGATGATTTCTTTGCAAAAAGACCTGTAGACTATACGAAGCACGATAAGAGTATTACAGCAAACGATTTGTTTTAATACTGAGGCGCGAGCGAAGCGAGCGTCAAAGCAGTCAGTATCAGGACCTATTCCTTACTGACCATTTAGTGGAATACTGTTCATTAATAAAGCACAAATATAAAAAGATGATCAATGTAATAGTAACCTATACGGTAAACCCCAAATTTGTTCCGAACAACAAAACTAATATCCAAAAGTTTCTGGAGGACTTCAAAAATATAGATCCTTCCACCTTTGAGTATAAAGTCTATGTAAAAGAAGATGGTGTTACTTTTGTACATTATTCAAACTACATCAATGAAGAAGTTCAGCATGAGGTTTTGAATGTTCCATCTTTTAAAGAATTTCAGAGATTAAGAGATGAAAGCGGGCTGAACGGTTCCCACAAAGTAGAAATTTTACAATCAATAATATAAAAAAACAAAATTCCGGAGTGATTCTCTCATTCCGGAATTCGAAAATATAACATCTATGGAAGAGCAAAATTCAAATATATGGTGGCTCAATGAAGAGTCTGAGCAAATGCTGAACAGAGGATATCTGTTGAAAGGTGAAACGGTAGACGGAGCGATCGACAGAATTACCACTGCTGCTGCAAAAAGATTATACAAGCCGGAACTTCAACAGGCATTCAAAGAAATGATCACGAAAGGATGGATCAGTTTCTCTTCTCCTGTATGGGCTAATATGGGAACAGAAAGAGGTCTTCCTATCTCATGCTTTAACACCCATATTCCAGACAGTATTGAAGGGATTACTCACAAAATGGGAGAAGTAATCATGCAGACTAAAATCGGAGGAGGAACTTCAGGATATTTTGGTGAATTGAGAAACAGAGGTACAGCGGTAACTGATAACGGAAAATCTTCAGGAGCAGTTTCATTTATGAAGCTTTTCGATACGGCTATGGATGTTGTTTCGCAAGGGGGTGTAAGAAGAGGAGCTTTTGCAGCTTACTTAGATATTGACCACGGAGATATTGAAGAATTTTTATCCATTAAAGATATTGGTAGCCCTATTCAGAACCTGTTTACCGGAGTATGTGTTCCGGATTACTGGATGCAGGATATGATAGATGGTGATATGGAGAAGCGTAAAGTTTGGGCAAGAGTATTGGAAAGCCGCCAGCAAAAAGGTCTTCCCTATATTTTCTTCACAGACAACGTGAACAGAAATAAACCTCAGGTGTATAAAGACCTAGGAATGACGGTGAATGCAAGTAACCTTTGTTCTGAAATCATGCTTCCGTCTACTATGGAAGAATCTTTCATCTGCTGTCTGTCTTCTATGAACCTTGAACTGTATGACGAATGGAAAGATACAGATGCTGTAAAACTAGCGGTATACTTCCTGGATGCTGTTTTATCTGAGTTTATTGATAAAACTGAGGGTAACTATTACCTGCAGGGAGCAAGAACTTTTGCAATGCGTCACAGAGCTCTTGGACTAGGAGTTTTAGGATACCACTCTTATTTACAGAAAAATATGATTCCGTTTGAAAGCTTTGAGGCAACTCAATTCAATGCAAGAGCATTCAGACATATTAAAGAACAGGCTGAGCAGGCTTCAAGAGAACTTGCCAACATATACGGAGAGCCGGAAGTATTGAAAGGATATGGGTTAAGAAACACCACAACAATGGCTATCGCTCCTACCACTTCAAGTTCTGCAATCTTAGGACAGACTTCTCCGGGAATCGAACCTTTCTCTTCAAACTATTATAAAGCAGGTCTTGCTAAAGGAAACTTTATGCGTAAGAACAAATACCTGGCAAAATTATTAAAAGAAAAAGGATTGGATAACGAAGAAACATGGAGAACAATCATGTTGAACCACGGATCTGTACAGCACCTGAATGAGCTTTCTCCTGAAGAAAAGGCAGTATTCAAAACATTCAAAGAAATCTCTCCAATGGAGGTTATTTCTCAGGCAGCACAGAGACAACAATACATTGACCAGGCGCAGTCACTGAATCTTCAGATTCCTTCTACAATGCCTGTAAAAGATGTAAACTACCTTTATATTGAAGCTTGGAAAAAAGGAGTAAAAACGCTTTACTACCAAAGAAGTTCATCTGTTTCAAAAGAAATGATGGTTAACTTCGTATCATGCTCAAGCTGCGAGGCATAGGACCAAGTAATAAACACGCTATATTTACAAAAGCATGCCGAAAGGTGTGCTTTTGTCGTTTTCAATATAATAGTTTTGCTTATTTGTCAACAGATTCTCACAGATGATTCTTATAATGTTGATAAGTTTTGGCTAAAGCCGCTGGATGATTTTTTTTGTAAAAACGGGCTAAAGCCCATTTCTATGGAATAATTACAACTTCCATGTAATTGCTTTTCTCATAATCCACTGATTATTAAAACAAAATAGCTTATTCATTGAATATTTTAAAAAAATAAATTGATATTATTTTACATTCAAAAATCATCTTTCATCCTTTACCATTTATCATTCATAAAAAAGGTCCGGAAAGAAAATCCGAACCTTTGAAAAAGAATTATATGAAGTAAAATAAAAGTGTTATTAAAAATTATACCGAACACCCAGCTGCGCCTGGAATCTTGAGGCAAACTGATCTATGGTATAAGGCAAACCAGGTGTTTTAAAGTTGTAGGTAGGATCTCCCGCTGAAGGTTGTCCTGTTGCTACATTTCCCACTTTTGTCAACCCGACACTCGCTGTAGAATTGAAGGTATTAGGTACAAAGTATACTTTACCCCAATCTTTGTTTAGCAGATTGGTAAAATTGATGATACTCAATGAGATCTGAATATTGTTCTTAGACTTAGGACTCAATCTGATTTCATCCATAATTCTGATATCTGCCTGAATATTCCAAGGGGTAACATCACCATTTCGCTCCGTAAACTTCCCTCGTCTGGATTTCAGATAATCATTGCTGTTGACAAAGTTTTCATAGTCTGCAATCTGCTGCTGGGCAGTGACCACTACGTTTCCTGCAGCATCTTTTATAGGAACAATATATTTGGAAGCTTCTGTGGCATCTTTAAAAATATAGGCAAGTCCCGCAGCCTGTCCTGTATTGGCAATAGTACTATTCACAAATCCCCAAGAGAAAGGATTCCCTGATTGTGCATTGAAATATACGTTGGTATATAACCTGTTGGAGTCAGAAATAGTAAAGGTATATCCAAGATTGGCTACCACTCTATTTTTGATGGCAAAGTTAGAAGTGGTCAGCTTCGGATCATTGGGAGTCAGAGACTGGTTCATCTGCCAGTTACTTTCCATGGAGTTTCTGATACCATTGGTAATATCTTTAGCATCACCGTAAGTGTATGCCACAAAGAAATTGAATCCGAAGTTATACGACTTTGACAGCTGAGCCGTCAGGTTGTAGCGGTACCCTTCTTTAGTGTTGGATAAAAGATAAGCATTGGAAAAATTACTATTGATGTTTGTTGTATAGATTGGCATCTCATGATTCACATCATAGCTGTAATACGTTACATTATCCGTCTTATTTACCTGCTGGAATTTCAGATCATACAACACTTTTGTATAAATACCTTCCAAAGTCAGTTTATATCCTGAAAGAGTATAATCAAAAGCTAAGGAACTTCTCCATACTCTTGGCATTTTAAAGTTATTATCAACAAGGTCAACCTGTACTTTTGAAGAATTCTGCCATTTTGGGAAGTTGGAACTCACTAAAGGATCTCCGTTAGCCGCAAGCTGTCCTGCAGTAGGTGCATTGTAGTCATAACTTCCAAAACCAACTCCATCATTATAATAAGCATATCCTAACCAGGCAAACGGAATTCTTCCCACAAAAATTCCAGATCCTCCCCTTAGCACCATCGATCTGTCTTCTGTAAGATCAATGGTAAATCCAAGTCTTGGAGAGAAGGTTGGTTTATTCAGGTAGTTATTCGTAAGCTGGCTCAGCGGAGTATAACTATAGGTATTTCCATAGTTAGGATCCTGAGGAGAATTGTTGACCAATGGACTCGACTGTGGTTTATTCGGTAAATCTGTATAATCTACTCTTACTCCCGGCGAAAGTCTTACTCTTCCCCAGTTGATTTCATCCTGAAGATAAAGGGAGAGCAGATTCACCTTATACTGTGCATACGGATTATCAAAAAGCGTTTGCCTGCTGTCTCCGTTAAAAGGGTAAGTTCCTCTTATCCTTGCAGGCGTCCCGTTATAAAAATCGGTCAAATTTTTATAGGAAATTCTTCCATTCAGCGCATTTACAAAACCATAATTAATATTGTACAACTCATTGTGAGTTCCTAATAAGAAAGTATGATTTCCTTTTTTATAAGTAAGATTATCTGTGATTTCAAACGTTTTCTGTTTCATATTGAAGACAGTAGCTTCTCTGTCATTTCCCAACAGAATTGTTCCTCCATTATAAGCAATTTCAACCTGTGGAAACATAGCATTGCCGGAAGTAGGATCTCTATAATCATGAATGGAAGAATATCCTACGACTAAATTGTTGCTCCATTTATCATTAAAACGGCTTTTCAATTCAAGTGTGGTAGTAGATGCTGTATTTTTCTGAATGAAGTCCATACCGGAGAACCTAAAGTTGGCCCCATCCCTTTCAAGATTGGACGCTTGTGAAAATACCGTATTGTTTTTAATGGATAAAGTATGCTTGTCATTAATTTTCCAATCTAACTTATTGAAAAGTTTAGAACTTTCAGAGAAATTATTGTACTGATTAAAGCTTCCCACATTGAAACCATATTTATTTCGTACAAAATCTGAAATCTGCTGAGCCACCTGCTCATTGACTAGTGCTCCCGGATCATTGGCATTATAGAATACCGGATCTGTTCTTTTCGTATATTCCAGATTTGTAAACAGGAATACTTTATCCCGTACAATCGGCAGACCTACTCTTCCACCATAAATAAAATCTTCAAAATCTTTGGGCATTTTAGAGTTATCGCCTACTCTGTTGTTACCCGTGATCGCAGCATTTCTTCCGTAAGCATAGATAGATCCTGTTACATCATTACTCCCGCTTCGTGTTACCGCATTGATACTTCCTCCAAGGAAATTTCCGAGCTTCACATCATATGGAGCGATATAAACCTGTACATCCTGAATGGCATCCAGACTTATAGAATTGGAACGCGTACTGCTTCCAGGCATCCCTGAACTCCCCGTCTGCCCGCCTAGTGAAGGACTAAAGCCAATAGCATCATTATTAATAGAACCATCTATCGTCACATTATTGTATCGGAAATTGGTCCCGTTGAAAGAGTTGTTAGCACTCTGAGGAACCAGTTTCGTAACATCCTGAATTCCACGGTTGATATTCGGAAGGCCGGAAATCTGAGCCTGGCTGATTCCCACCCCATATTTTGCAGTGGTCTTTTTAGAAGTAATTTTCACCTCATCAATTGTTTTTTCTTTACTTCCTACATCTACTACGGGTAAATCATTACTACCTAGAGAAAGCTGCAGGTTCGGATTTTCATAAATAACCTGTGATCCGTCAGAAATTTCAATTTTATAAGGTCCTCCCGGCTGAAGATTATCCAAACTGAACTGCCCTTTGCTGTTGCTTTTCGTTTCAAAGGTACTATTAGTAGGAAGGTGTATTACCTTTACTGTAACTTCGGAAGAAATTCCCTTTAATCTTCCAAAAATTTTAGAACTGGTTTCCTGTGAAAATGCAAACCCAAACGATAACAAAGCAAAAGCACAGATGATTTTTTTCTTCATATTTTATTCGCTATAAACTTGGTGTAAAATTAGATCTAGTAAGAATGAAGTATGGTAACATAGAATTAACATTACGTAACAGAATGTTTAACATTTCCTTAAAAAAAACTTAATAGAAACGTAGTGATAGACTTAAAAAAATTCCTATAAAAAATTAAAAACCATTCTATTTTCAAGATTTTCAAGCATATTTAAGAAGATGAAAAGTACCATTTTATAAGCTATATAATTTTACGAATTTGCGGCAAGGCAATCATTTTCCATAGCAATTACTTTGCTTGAAAATCATAGAATGCTCTGAGATTTTTGGTTTATATTTGTGTTTATTGTTTAATACCAAAACTACAGATATGAAATTCGGACAAGTAGAAGACCCTTCAAAAATAGATTTCACATTACCTAAAGACCATCCTAAAACCAAGGAAATGCTGGCCCTTAATAAAAAAGGACTGGAAAATATTTCTATCGGATGTGCCAAATGGAACAAAACCGACCTTAAAGGATTTTACCCAAAAGGGACCAAAGATGAGTTGACTTATTATGCTACTCAGTTTAATTCTATTGAACTGAATGCCACTTTCTACGGAATGCCAACTCCTGATCAGGTAAAAACATGGAAAGAAAAAACTCCGGAAAATTTTAAATTTTTCCCTAAGATCACCAATACAGTTTCTCATTTCAGAAGATTGATTGATGTGACTGATCCGGTGACTCATTTTGCCTCTGCTGTTATGAATTTTGATGAAAAACTAGGAATGGCTTTCCTTCAGCTTCATGATAATTTTAAGCCCAAGGACTATGACAGGCTGGAAAAATTTGTAAAGGAATGGCCTAAAGAAGTGCCTTTGGCTATAGAACTCCGAAATACAGAGTGGTTTACCGATGAGGAAATCCTTAATACAACGTGTGATCTTTTTGAAGCTCATCATATCACCAATATTATCGTAGATACTGCCGGAAGAAGAGATATGCTTCATATGCGCCTTACAACTCCCAATGCGTTCATCCGATACGTAGGAGCGAATGCGGAAAGTGACTATGAAAGACTGGATGACTGGTTGAAGCATCTTACCCAATGGAAGAAAGATGGTCTTCAGAATCTTTACTTTTTTGTACATCAGAATATTGAAAAAGCATCTCCTTTATTATCTGCCTATTTTATCAAAAAACTGAATGAAGAGTGGAAAACTGATATTCATCTTCCACAAATGGCTACCGAAAGTACAGGAACCCTTTTTTAAATGATATAAAGTTTATAGCAATTATTCAAAAAAACAGAATTTATTTCAGGATAAAAAAATTAAACAGACTCTATTTTATTTTTTTTCTAAATAGCATACATCTCCTTTTCATAAAGAAAAATTTCGTATATTAGAGTATAATGTATTTCACTAAACATTATGCTTTAAAACATAAATCATGGAAAAGGAAATTTGTACAATCAGTATTGCCAGTAACTGGCTTAGTGATGAATATATTTTTTATGAAAATCACACCATAAAAAGAATATATGATCATCACAGTCTAAATTCTAATAAAATTGAATGGGTCACCCCGAAAGAGATTAGTAAACAGAATAAGGACAAACTTATCAGATCCTGTCCTGAGGAATGTAAGGAGCAGGTTATGCAAATTCTGGATTACCCCTAAAAAACAAAAACGGTAATGAGCATCAAAAATCTCATTACCGTTTTTTATTTATTTTTTCTCAGAAGCAATACCAGATTGAGAAATAAAAGCAGGAAGTCCAATGCAATCCAGATCCCTAGTTTTGTATTTTCATAGTTGTAAGCATCTACTTGTTTTTTTGCTGCATCAGAAAGCTTCATACTTTGGTTGATGTAGTTCTGTACTTCTACAATCTGATCAATATTTTTGTTAGGTACAGAATGTTGGGAAAAATATACAAGATTTTTCTTTCCGAGATACCCTACAATCCAGTATTCATCGGATTTATCCATTTTCAGATATTCTACTCTGTAATATTCCGGACGTATTTTCCCAATATGTTTGGGTTCAAGGGTTGTAGTTTTATCAGATTTATTTACGTTGATCAGGTAAAAATCCAATGCCTGCGGAAGTTTATTCACGACTTGCAGCCCTACGGAATTGTCCACGAATGCCACAGCACTTTTCTTAATAAACCAATACGTAAAAACTGAGATTGAAAAAACGACCGTTACAATACGAAACAGCTTCGCCCACTTCGCCATACTTCCTGATTTTATCTTAAATAAGATCAAAGAAAGCACTGATGCCAGAAATATTATAAAAATAATGAGTGTCATATTTTACAAAGATACTTCTTATCTCTATTTTATCTATATTTGGCCTCAAATTTTTAATCCTAACTAACCATGAAAAAAATGCTATCGGTACTCCTTTCTTTTTGTATCGCACTCATCTCCGCTCAGGTAAAATTCGAAAAAGGCTACATCATCAACAGTAATGATGTAAAAAAAGACGTACTCATCAAAAACCAGGGATGGGTAAGTACACCTGACAATTTCGTCTATAAGACAGATGAAAACTCAGCTGAAAACACCGGTACTCCAGGCACTATTAAAGAATTTGGCATCTATAATGAAATTAAATATATCAGTTACAATGGTGATATTGATTATTCATCAGATCATCTTGATGATCTTTCTAACAGTAAAGCTCCTGAACTAAAAAAAGGCTTAGTTTTTTTAAAAGAAGTTGTGAAGGGGAATAAAAGTCTCTATTTCTATCAGAAACAAAATTTTGGAAGATATTTTTATTCAGATTCCGATTCTTCTATTCAGCCATTGATCTACAAAAAATATTATTTCAACGGAAGTAGTTCTCAGGTTGCGACCAATGACGATTATATCAATCAACTGCAAACAATTTTTTCTGATGACAGCAATGCTAGAGCTTTAGCCACAAAGACAAAATATACTGAAAGTGATTTAAAAAAAGTATTCAGCTTATATAACAGTAAATTTTCAGGAGCAACATCTTCCAATGAACAGTCATTCTCTGAAGCCAAAAAGAAGGCAAAATTTAACCTGAGCGTAAGACCGGGGCTTAATTTCTACTCTCCGCTGAAAATAGAGCAAACATACAGCAACGAGGGATTCCCTTCTAAAATGGGCGTAAGAATAGGGGTAGAAGCGGAAATTGTATTACCATTCAACAAAAACAAATGGTCAGTAGTTCTGGAACCTACCTTCTCTCTTTACAACAATAAGTCCGTTATTAAAACAAATGATAATCTATATAATATGCATATGGAGAATTATTCATTCTTCAGTCTTCCGCTAAGCTTAAGACATTATATGTTTATCAATGATGACTCAAAAATCTTCATCAATGCTGGTATTAACATCCTTTCGATTAAAACCAGTTCATCTGAAACCATTGATTTAGATTATGATGGGACGGTTTTTGATAAATTACAATTATCCCCGTCCCAAAGCTTTAAAAGTGCTGTATTTGGTGTAGGCTTCAACTATAAGAATAAATACAGTATCGAAGCAAGGTACAATACAAGTACTAATCTGCTGGATCAAAAAAGAAATGCTGCTACTGCAGACCTTAAATATGTTTCCTTAATTATAGGATATAATATTTTCTAGTCTACATTCCATTCTTTATAAAACTGGTCGAGGAAATTCAGCATATAACGGTGTCTTTCTTCGGCCATTTTTTTGCCTTTTTTGGTATTCATCATATCTTTCAAAAGGAGTAGTTTTTCATAGAAATGATTAATAGTGGTTCCATTAGATTTTTTATATTCCTCTTTCGACATTCCCAATTTGGGTTTCATATCCGGATGATACATCAGGTTGTTCTTAAAACCTCCAAAGTTGAATGTTCTGGCAATTCCTATGGCACCAATTGCATCAATGCGGTCTGCATCCTGTACAATTTTAAGCTCTATTGGGGGATCTACAGGTGCCTGATCTCTGTTTTTAAAAGAAATATTTTCAATGACAAATAAAACCTTCTGGATGATTTCTTCAGAAACATTCTGCTGTTCAAGGAATTCTCTGGATATTTTGGGAGCGATGGTTTCGTCTCCATTATGAAATTTAGGATCGGCAATATCATGAAGAAGAGCAGACAATTCTACCACTTCTGTATCACAAACCTCTGTTTCTGCTATTTGGGCAGACAGCTTCCAGACTCTTTCAATATGGAACCAGTCATGTCCTGCTTCTGCTCCTTCTAATTTTTCTTTTACAAATGCTATTGTGTTCTCAATTGTACTTTTCATGTATCTATCAATTCATTTAAAATAATATCCCAGAGTTTGTTGTTGTAACTTCTAAAAAAATTGACATGCCCGATTTCTTTTTTATCAGATTCTGAAACGTTTACCAGTCTGTAGGTGGGTTTTAGATTAGTATAGGTATCATTCAGCAAGCTTAACACTCCTTTTTCTGTGAGCCAGATATCGTCTTCTGCCCGAATCACAAATACTTTCTGCGTCAAATTTTTAGAGTAGTCATCAATTTTCTCCAACAGTCTGTTGGTTGATTTCTTGTTTAAAATTAAGGTTCTCCAGTCATATGCGCAATTTTTTGGAAGACTTTCTCCAAGCCCAAACCAATGTGCCGGAAAATATCCTAATAATGAAGTGGTTACCGGCTGGGCAATTCCAAAGCCAAGAAAAGCTTCAATTTTTGTGATTCCTTTAAGGTTTCCTACAAAAGCATTTTGCGTTCCTACAAAAACAAATTCTTCAAACATTTCAGAATCCTGATTCATTCCCAGAATTAATGCTCCTACGGAATGCCCCAGGCAATATTTTCTGTACTCTTTAAAATTCGCCTTGATATATTGGGTTAACGCTTTGTAATCTTTTGAGCCCCACAGCCTCATAGAACCATGAAACCCTTTCATATTTTCTGGTTTGGAAAGTCCTATCCCCCGATAGTCATAGGTAATTACTGTAAATCCCTGTTCAGAAAAATAGCTCGCAAAGGAAAAATAGACCTGTTGTTTCACTCCTGTTGCCGAATTGATCAGCAATAGTTTCCCATTGCTTTTTTCCGGTTTAAAAAGATGAACAGTCAGGGGAGCATCGTCTTCTGTGGTCAATATTAGTTTTTCCATAGTATAAAAAGAAAAAATCCACTATAAAAGTGGACATTTTACTTATATTTTTATGTTAAGTTTTAAACTTTTGATATGTCGTAAATAGCTTTAAGAAAAGAAATCTGAGATTCTTGGCAGCCCTGTCTGAGATCCTTTGCCTCCAGAAACTCTTGATGAAACTTCATTTCCGAATTTCACACATTCTTCAATAGAATTTCCGTGGCAGAGGGCTATCGCAAATCCTGAAGTAAATGCATCTCCCATTCCCATTTTATAAACAGTTTCATCTTTATCATTTCTGTAATACTTCATCTCTGTACCATCAAAATAAATGGTTGAATTGGTGTCATCTCTTACAAAAACTTTATTGAAATATTTCTTAAGAACATCCTCTCTTTTTTCTTCCCCGAAAATAACATATAATTCATTGCTTTTGGCAATAATAAAATCAACTTTATCTAAGATTTCTTCACTGACTCTCATTGCAGGAGAAGCATACAATCCTATCTTCTTACCATATTGCTTGGCTTTTTTCACAGTATGTTCCACGACTTCCATAGAAACCTCTAGCTGCACAAGCACAAGGTCTGTGGTATGAAAATATTTTTCCGCTTCATCTATATGTGCTTTACTGAGATATTTATTCGCAGCCGGCACTACAACAATAGCAGCATGTCCATTGGAGGTCGTTACATAAGCTGTACCTGTAGATTCTTTATCTGTTTCATGAACAAAACCTACATTCACATTTTCGCCCACCAGATTTCTCATAATCTGTTGTCCGAGGGGATCCATCCCCACACATCCTATAAAGTACACACTTGCTCCCAATCTTGCTGTACCTACTGCCTGATTGGCTCCTTTCCCTCCGAAATAGCTATCTGAATTAATAGCCAAAACGGTTTCGTTTGGTGAAGGAAGTTTTTCGGTTTCAAGGACAAGGTCAATAGATGAGCTGCCTACAACAATAATTCGGGGCTGTTCTGATAAGAAGTTCATTGTGTTTCAGTATTGTCTTTTAAGTTTAATATTTTACAAAAATGGTACCTCAAAAATAATTAAATTTAATTAACTTATTTCAATAAATTCTGTAATTATCTTTACCGGTGATTGATCTTTATCATAAGCTATATAACTGGCATAAAATCCTTCTCCATATCCGGTTTCAAAAGCAAATATAGTTCCCGGGTGTTCTTTTGCAGGTTTTAGAAAAGCATACTGGTCAATAGCTCCTTTTTCATCAAAGAAATAATCATGAAAGAATTCTTCATAGATTCCCATAAAATCTCCCCCTTTATTGTTGTATAACTTTTGTTCCAATTCATTGAGACTATTTTGAGTATCAACGTCCATGAAGCATCCCATCCCACTTTCTACAGGATATCCAAAAACTTCTTCTTTTGCCAGGTCTTTTATATTCTGTCCTGCTGTGGTTGCCAGTTTCCATTCTTTAATTTCAGAATTACTGAATATAATTTCGGCATAGGCCACACAGTTACTTTCTCTTTCTTTATGTAACATGACAGAAAAATCTCCTTTAGGAAATTCTGTAGTGAAAGCAAGCATATCATTGGTGATCAATGGATCACAGGTAACCAGCTTTCCACTGGAAAGATAAATCTTTCCTACTGCAAAACTTTCTAATAGCGGACTTTCTACAAAATCTTTCGAGAATAGTTTTTTTATGTTTTCTATATGTGTCATTCTATTTATTCTTTTAAACCATCAGGCTGGATACAATTGTATTCGTGTATCCAGCCTGATATTTTGACGTATTCACCTATTTATTAGGTTATTTTTTACAAACTTTTCAGTTTCTCTTCAAGGATAAAAATATCTATACTTTTTACCAACTGCTTGTTTCATCAAATATTTTAAATAATCCTTCTCTATAGGGTTGCTTTAGCTGCTTTATTCTGCTTTCCAAAACTTCCCAGCTTTCTTCTGAATATGATTCCAAAACAGCATTCAATTCCTCTTTATTATTATTAACATAGTCTATGGGGACTGGAAAAAAGTCATTCCAATGGGGTCTTTCTTCAGAATTTTCATAAAGAGCAACTGTTCCTACCCTATCATTGAATTTACCTTTTCCTTTATAAGGCAAAACCTTTATAACAGGAAAGCTACCTCCAAAACCTTTGGATAGATTGGTAGTGACTGCAATCATCTTAGGTTTTTCAGAAATCACTATTGCTCCGTTAGAATCTCCATATTTAAAATGTTCTTTTTGTCTTCTCCAGTAAAACATGTTTACCAGTAAAAGAATAATAAAAGCGAATCCTCCCCATAACCATGAAACATCCCATGCAAAAGCTAATGAAAACAATAAAGCAATTAACAAATAAATAGGTTTATAGATGTATTTTATCAATACAAATGGTATTACTCTAACTCTTCCAGGGTTTGAAGCAACCGTTCTACTATCTAATGTTAAAATATCCCTATTGTCTTCCATATTTTAAGGAGTATTAATATTTTACAAACTTTTCAGTTTCTCTTCAAGGATCGCAATCTTATCCTGAGCATCTTTTTGTTTTTGACGCTCAATTTCTACAATTTCCGGCTTCGCATTGGCAACAAATTTTTCATTGGAAAGCTTTTTATCTACCGAAATTAAGAATCCTTTTAAATATTTCACTTCTTCTTCAGTTTTCGCCTTTTCTTCTCCCAGATCTAAGTTTTCACTTAACGGAATAGAAATTTCAGTTGCTCCAACCAGGAAGGTAAAACTTGGTTTATCTGTTTTCTGCCCAAAATGGATTTCAGAAACATTAGCCAGCTTTCTTATTACTGCTTCATTGGCAAATTCAGAAGCATTGGTATATACTTCAGCAGCTTCTCTTGGTGAAATTCCTTTTGTCTGACGGTAATTTCTAACTCCGGAAATCAATTCTGCTGCAGTTTCAAAGTTTTTAATAATTGTCTCATCAAATGCCCCTGCTTCTTTCTGCTGAGCAACCACTAAAGCTTCATCCATACTTCTTTCTGAAATAGTCTGCCATAGCTCTTCTGTTAAGAAAGGCATGAAAGGATGAAGCAGCTTCATCAATTCTTCAAAGAAATATATTGTTTTATGATATACTTCTTTAGAAATTCCTTCTCCGTAGTTTGGCTTAATCGCTTCAAGATACCATCCGCAAAAATCATCCCAAATTAGTTTATAGATCAAATGAAGGGCATCAGAAATTCTGAATTTCTCAAACTGATCATTAATTTCAGCAATTGTTTTATTAAGCTTGTTTTCAAACCATTCGATAGCTTGATGATCTGTAGCAATCGCTGGTTTATCTTCATGATTCCACATGTTGATCAAACGGAATGCATTCCAGATCTTCGTCATGAAATTTCTTCCCTGAAGCATCAAATCTTCATCAAAAAGAAGGTCATTTCCTGCTGCAGAGCTCAATAGAATTCCAACACGAACTCCATCTGCTCCATATTTATCCATGAGTTCAATCGGGTCAGGAGAGTTTCCTAAAGATTTTGACATCTTCCTTCTCTGCTTATCTCTTACAATTCCTGTAAAATAAACATTCTTGAACGGAACTTCTTTTCTGTACTCCAATCCGGCCATGATCATTCTGGCTACCCAGAAGAAAATAATATCCGGACCGGTAACAAGGTCAGATGTAGGATAATAATAGTTGATATCTTTATTTTCAGGATCAAGCAATCCATCAAATACAGACATTGGCCATAACCATGATGAAAACCATGTATCCAATGCATCATCATCCTGTCTAAGATTTTCTGCAGTAAGATCAGGGTTTCCTGTTTTCTGTTTCGCTAATTCTAACGCTTCTTGCTTAGTTTCAGCTACTACAAAATCTTCATCTCCTTCTCCATAGTAATACGCAGGAATTTGCTGTCCCCACCAAAGCTGACGGGAGATATTCCAGTCACGGATGTTTTCCATCCAGTGCTTGTAGGTATTTTTAAACTTTTCAGGATAGAACTTAACCTCATCATCCATTACTACATCCAAAGCCGGTTTAGCAATTTCAGACATTTTAAGGAACCACTGTACTGAAACTTTAGGCTCAATAACAGCACCTGTTCTTTCAGAAGTTCCTACTTTATTTACATAATCTTCAGCTTTAAGCAAAAGATCTTTTTCTTCTAATTCTTTAGCGATTTGTTTTCTTACGTCAAATCTGTTTTTCCCCGCATAATGTAAACCGTGTTCATTAAGATTTCCGTCATCATCAAGAGCATCAATCATTTTTAACTGATGTTTCTGTCCGATTTCGTAGTCATTGATATCGTGTGCGGGAGTAATTTTCAAAGCTCCTGTTCCGAACTCAATATCAACATATTCATCCTCAATAATCGGGATTACTCTGCCAACGATCGGTACGATTACATTCTTACCTTTCAGGTGAGCATATCTTTCATCATTAGGATTGATACATACGGCGGTATCCCCAAAAATAGTTTCCGGACGCGTCGTTGCAACCGAAAGAAATTCTTCAGATCCTTCGATTTTATATTTAAGGAAATATAATTTTCCGTTTTGTTCTTTAAATATTACTTCTTCATCAGAGATATTGGTTTTCGCTTCAGGATCCCAGTTTACCATTCTGTAGCCTCTGTAGATCAAACCTTTATTATATAGATCTACAAAGCTTTTGATAACCTGCTGCGAAAGTTTATCTTCCAAAGTGAAACGGGTTCTGTCCCAATCACATGAACATCCCAGCTTTTTCAGCTGCTCAAGGATTGTTCCTCCATATTTATTGGTCCAGTCCCAGGCATGGGTTAAAAACTCTTCACGGGTAATATCTGACTTATTGATTCCTTCAGACTTCAATTTAGCAACAACTTTAGCTTCAGTAGCAATTGAAGCGTGGTCTGTTCCCGGAATCCAACAGGCATTAAATCCGCGCATTCTTGCACGACGGACCAGAACATCTTGAAGGGTATTATTCAACATATGCCCCATGTGTAATATCCCTGTAACGTTTGGCGGTGGAATTACTATTGTATAAGGGGGCTTGTCATTAGGCTCTGAGTGGAAATACTTATTTTCCAGCCAGTAGCTGTACCATTTCTGTTCTGTTTCCTGTGGATTGTACTTTTCTGAAATCTGCATAAATTCTATTTCTTTGGCTTGCAATTTGCAAAAATAGTCTAAAGAAAAAAATTTTTAAGCATGAATTAAAATAATTTTTAACTTTGTTTCGCAAAATTTATCTAACAAACGTATTAACATTCAAGAATATGAAAAAACTAATTGCAGGAATTGCATTATTCGGGACATTTGCTCTAGCATCTGCACAAACAATTACATTTGATAAAACAACTTTCGATTATGGTAATCTTAAGCCTAACGCTGACGGTACAAGATTTTTTACGGTAACGAATTCTGGTGACAAACCATTGATTCTTTCAAATGTAAAACCTTCTTGTGGATGTACAACTCCTGAATTCAGCCAAGATCCTATTATGCCGGGTAAATCCGCTAAGATCAAGGTTGGATACAACACTGCTATCCCTGGTCCTTTCAACAAAATGATTGAGGTTTTCTCTAACGACCCTGCAAATAACAGAAGTGTAATTTACATCAAAGGTAACGTAGATGCTAACGCTCCTGAGCCAAAAGTATTGACTCCTGCTGAGCAGAAAGAAGCTGCAAAAGCTGAGAAAAAAGCTGCAAAACTAGCTAAAAAGGCTGCTGCAAATTAATCTCTACTCAAAAAATAAAGAAACCGTCTCAATAGAGGCGGTTTTTTTATTACATTTATGTTTCATTAGGTAGCAGGTGGTAGAAAACACCTATTAAGTTTTGGCTAAAGGCCTATGAATATTTATATATTTTGAAGGCGGCTAAAGCCCACCCCTATTGAATTTAATCACTACATTTTTTTAATTTTTAATCTTAAAAATATATGGACACCAATTTCTCAGATGACTTTAAGGTAAACGGAAAATTTTCCATTAAAAAAACATCAACCTCATATAAAGGAAAACTCACTAAAGAAGAAGGGGGACAAATGCTTATCCAGGAGAAAGAAAAGCTTCGTGAGCTGCAGGAAAGATTATATGCAGACGGAAGCCAGTCTCTTCTGGTCGTATTACAGGCCATGGACGCCGCAGGAAAAGACAGTATGATAGAACATGTTTTCGGAGGGGTAAATCCACAAGGGTGTAATGTGACCAGCTTTAAAACACCAAGTTCTAAAGAATATTCTCATGATTTTTTATGGAGACATTATCTCGCATTGCCTCAGAAAGGAATGATTGGAATTTTCAACCGTTCCCATTATGAGAGTGTTTTGGTCTGCAAAGTACATCCAGAATATAATTTAAGTGAAAAAACATGGTCTTCTGTAAAAGACTTTGATGCTAAGTTCTGGGAAAACAGATATGAAAGTATCCGGAATTTTGAAAAACACCTTTCACAGAATGGAACAACTGTTGTAAAAATCTTTTTAAATGTTTCTAAAGATGAGCAGAAAAAAAGACTTCTGGACAGAATTGATGAACAGGAAAAAAACTGGAAATTCTCCGCCGCTGATCTTCCGGAAAGAGCATTATTTGATCAATATATGCAAGCCTACGAAACCGCGATCAATGAAACATCAAAGGATCGCGCCCCATGGTATGTACTTCCTGCTGACAATAAATGGTTTGCAAGAGTTGCTGCTATACAGATCATCATTGATACCCTTGAAAAAATGAATCTTAAATATCCTTCCCTTTCTGATAAAGACCAACAGGAATTACTGGAAGCAAAAAAACAATTGGAAAGCGAATAGTTCAAAGAAAGAATAAAGAATGGAAGTTTGAAGAAAAAAGTTTATTTTAACCTCAAGCTTCTGTTTTCTTTAAGTCAAAAAATCACGAGAAAATCTATAAGCCGGATTCTGTACCTCCGAAGAAGTGCCTGTTATTTATCTACGTGTTACATTACTGCAACACTTGAGCTGATTAC
Organism: Chryseobacterium sp. GW821-FHT04C04; assembly: GCF_059420365.1. NCBI lineage: Bacteria > Pseudomonadati > Bacteroidota > Flavobacteriia > Flavobacteriales > Weeksellaceae > Chryseobacterium > Chryseobacterium sp. GW821-FHT04C04. Next base: position 188,641 of record NZ_JBWKTO010000002.1, read on the forward strand.
CCCTCGGTTTTCAGGACGAGCCGCCCCTATTTCCATTACTGAAAAGAACCGATATACTTACCATTGCACCGCAAAGAGTTTACCTGGTTTCACTACAGCCGAACTGTACTTGCTTTCTGTTGCACTTGTCCTACCCTCACGGGTGACGGATGTTATCCGCTTTGCTGCTCTATGGTGTCCGGACTTTCCTACCTCCTGCAAAACAGGAAATCAACAAGCCGATTTTCTCGCGGAGGCAAAGATACATAAATTCTGTGGTAAAAAGGCGAAGAGGTAAAGGAAGCTAAGAACACAAAAAGCGGAATCTCACTAATTCCTCTTCTTTTATTTTATCTTTTAACGATTTTGAATTATAATTTTCACCAATTACCACTTTATTATTATCTTCGTGCCATTATATATCTATGGATTCCAGAGAAAAAGAATTTGCGCAGCTTATCAAGGATAATCAGGGACTGATTATTAAAGTATCGCGTCTGTACACCAATTCTCTGGAGGATGAAGAGGATCTTTTTCAGGAAATCGTGTTACAACTCTGGAGAAGTTATGATTCCTTTAAAGGAAATTCCAAAATTTCCACATGGATGTACCGTGTAGCGCTCAATACAGCCATTACCCTCTTTAGAAAAAAAAGCAAAAGTCTTCCTACCAACGAACTGGACATCAACCATAAAGATTTTGTGGAAGATGATGATGAAAAACAGCAACAGGTATCACTTTTGTATACTGTAATCAAGACTCTCCCTAATGTGGAAAGAGCTATTGTCACGATGTATCTTGACGATCTGCCTTACAAGGATATTGCAGAAAACCTCGGAATCACTGAAGTCAATGCACGCGTGAAAATGAACAGATTAAAGAAAACCCTTAAAGAACAGATGGAAAAATATGCCTGAATTTGATTTAGATAGCTTTAAGAAAACCTGGCAGGAACAAGCTGTTCAGCCTAAATATGACAACAAGGAGATTCTCCAGATGTTGAATAGAAAGTCACGCAACTACATCAAGTATATTTTCTGGATCAGCGTTGTAGAATTTCTCTTCTTTTCCGTATTGGGTCTGTTTTACTTTTTTCAGGAAGAGGAATCTGAAAGTTTCCGTAAAATGCTGGAAAGACTGGGAGCACAGGAAGCCCCTGAAGTAGAAAACAACTTCGGTCATGTTTATTTGGCGATAAAAGTTTTAAGCTTGTTGATCACAGCGTATTTCGTTCTAAAATTTTATCAGAATTATCGTAGAATAAAGATTGAGGAAAACCTCAAAGGGCTTATTACCCGAATTATTAAGTTCAAAACAACAGTTAATGCATTTATCCTCATCAGTATTGTACTCTTGATTGCATTTACCTTTGTATTGTCCGCTTTCATCTTCTATACATTGAATTCTCAGAATATACAGCCTACCAGCTCTAATCTTACCATTATTATCGTAGGCATAGTAGTGAGCACCTTATTGGCCATATCCATGATCTGGTTGTATTATCGACTTGTATATGGTACTATTATTAAAAAGCTTGATAAAAATTTAAAACAACTTAAAGAGATAGATTCTCAGGAAAGTTAATATTCATAGGCATAGTTCGGGATATAATTATTAATTTTAGCCCACCAAATCTTAAACTATGCCCTTATCTTATGTTTATGGAACTTCAGACGTTCCATTATTAGGACAGACCATTGGAGCCAATCTTAAAAGGACTGTCGAAAAATACCCCCACCAGGAAGCATTAGTCTGTGTTCATCAGAATTACAGAGCTACTTACCAAGAATTTTACAATCAAACAACAGCTGTTGCAAAAGCCTTATTACTTTTAGGAGCAAAAGCGGGTGACAGAATCGGAATATGGTCTTCCAACCGATATGAATGGGTACTTCTCCAGTATGCCACTGCGAGGATAGGAACTATTTTAGTGAATATCAACCCGGCCTACAGAACCCATGAACTGACGTATGTTCTTAATCAATCTGAAATTCGTTTTATTTTTTCTTCTTTAAGCTTCAAAACAAGCAATTACAAAGAAATGGTGGAATATGCTAAAGAAGTATGTCCATCCCTCGAACATGAAATATTTTTTGATGAAAACTGGGAAGAGTTTGTCAATAACGGACAGGATATTTCAGATGAATTCCTTCACAGCTTTGAAGAACATGTACAGTTTGACGATCCTGTTAACATTCAATATACTTCAGGAACTACAGGCTTCCCGAAAGGAGTTACTCTTTCTCACCACAATATTTTAAACAACGGATATTTCATTGGTATCAGGTTAAAATATACTGAAAAAGACCGGGTCTGTATTCCTGTTCCTTTTTATCATTGCTTTGGTATGATTATCGGAAATATGTGCTGTACAGCCCATGGCGCCTGTATGGTTATTCCTAACGATAGTTTTGATCCCGACATTACCTTAAAAGCTGTTTCAGACGAAAAATGCACCTCTTTGTATGGGGTACCTACCATGTTTATTGCTGAGCTGGCAGTAAAAGATTTTGAAAAGTATGATTTTTCAAGCTTAAGAACGGGAGTTATGGCAGGCTCAGTATGTCCGCCGGAAATCATGAAAAAGGTGGAGAATCTTATGAATATTAAAGAAATGAGCATTTGCTACGGAATGACGGAAACTTCACCTGTATCTACTCAGACTTTAATAGGAACACCATTGGAAAAGCAGGTGGGCACTGTAGGAACCGTTCAGGATCATCTTGAGATCAAAATCATTGATGAAAATGGCAGAACCCTGAAGCGCGGGGAACATGGTGAGCTTTGCACAAGAGGGTATTCTGTGATGCTGAAATACTGGAATGATCCTGAAAATACGAAAAAAGTACTGGATGATGCCCGCTGGATGCATACCGGAGATATGGCCGTAATGGACGAAGATGGCTATATTACTATTTCCGGAAGAATAAAAGACCTCATCATCCGCGGTGGAGAAAATATTTCGCCCAAAGAAATTGAAGATTTTTTATATACCTATACCAACATCCTGGATGTTCAGATCATTGGAGTTCCGAGTGAAAAGTACGGGGAAGAAGTAATGGCCTGGGTAAAAGTGAGAAAAGGATTTACGATCACTGTTGAGGAATTGCAGGAATACTGCAAAGGAAGAATAGCCCACTATAAAGTCCCGAAATACTGGAAGTTCGTAGATGAATTTCCAATGACCATTTCCGGAAAAATAAGAAAGGTGGAGATGCGGGAAATTTCTATGAGAGAATTGGGGATGGAAAATGTAAAAAATCATAGCTAAAACTGCATTTTGTCGAAAAAAAAAATTAATAACTCTGATTTATTCAAAAAATTAGAGTTATTAAAACACCAAAAAGTGAAAAACACCAAAAACAGACACTCTATCAAACTCTAAATTAAATATAAATTTGATATCTATTTTTCGACTTAAACTACAAATAACCACAAAATACAAACAAAAGTAATAAATATGATAAATATTTTATTCCATTTTTTTCCTTATTAGGTGATTAATATGAAATAAAATAATATATTTACAAAAAAGCTGAAACATGAAAATTGTATTGGTACTAAGTGCTCTCTTGCTTAGTATAAGTATTTATTCACAGAAAATTTCCGGGAAGGTTGTCAATGAAAATAATGAAGTGGTTTCTTACTGCTCAGTAAGCTTGGAAAATATAAATACAAGTACAATTACAGACATCAATGGTAACTATTCAATAGAAATCCCTGAAAATGCAAAAAAAAGTGATTTTATCATTTTTGAATCTAATGGTTATGAAGATAAAAAGTTTACCCTACAAGGAATAGCCACAGATGCCAATATCAGATTAAGCAAAAAGACCAATGCCATTCAGGAAATTAATATAACCGGAAAAAAAACAAAGAAAGACGTTCTGGGGACTAAAAGCAGACCAATGCTCACTTTTTCTAAAATGTTTGATCAAAATGTTCCCACTATTGAACAGGGACAAATATTCAACATTTATAAGTGGACTAAACTTAACAGCTATAATTTTTTTATTATTCCGAGCTCTAAATTCAAGGAAATTACTTTAAAGCTCAATATATATTCTGTAAAGAATAATTTACCGGATGAGTCTCTCCTTCAGGAAAATATAATATTTAAAACCAATACTACGGGCTGGCAAACCATTGACCTGGAAAAATATAAACTCATTTATAATGACCTGGACCAGCTGGCGATTACCTTACAGCTTGTTGAAAATGTGCCTCAGGATAATATAGATTTCGTATTTGGAATCTCTGCAAAAAAAACATTGTCCAATGACTTGCTGTTCCGTTATCAAAGTCAGGGAAAATGGGAAACCAGCGGGGGAAGCTTTATCTCCAATATTGATATTAATTACATGAAGGATAAAAAGGAAAGTGTTTCTAATAATGTAAGCCCAACAGACAACAGCCCTGAGGATAAAATGCTGATGGATTATTATCAAAATAAAGAGAGGGCCAAGAAAACTGTTTATGGAAAAAATAAATCCGGAAAATATATTGACCTCAAGAATGCTAAAATATATTATGAAGAATACGGAAGCGGAGAACCACTTGTCCTGCTTCATGGGAACAATGGCAGTATATCAGATTTCTATAACCAGATTCCTGATTTGGCTAAGCAATTCAAAGTGATTGTATTGGATACAAGAGGACAAGGAAGAAGTACAGATCTTTCCACAGAGGATTATACCTATGAAGAGTTTTCTGAGGATTTATTAGCTGTAACAAGAGAACTTAATATAGTAAAATTCAATATCGTAGGATGGAGCGACGGTGGAATTACAGGTTTGTTATTTACCATTAATCATCCTGATTTAGTTAATAAGCTGATCGTTATTGGAGCGAATACCAATCCCGAAGGTATAGAGCCCAAAACCCTGGATATCTTCAAAAAACAGCTAGAAATAAAAGATGCTCCTAACCAAAGATTAATAAAACTGATGGTTCAGCATCCTCATATAGAAACAGAGCAGCTAAAAACAATTAAAAATCCTGTTTTGGTTATCGCAGGAAGTAATGATGTGATTAAGGAGGACCATACAAAATTGATCAATAGCAGTATTCCAAACTCAAAGCTATTGATTGTTCCTGATGCGTCTCATTATGTTCCGTTTGAAAAACCAGACATACTTAATAAGTCAATCATCAACTTTTTAAAAATATAATTTAATTGATAATAAAGCGGAAACCGAAAAGCTAACGAGTAGGTACAAATTAAAATTTTTACACCATGAGCAAAAAGCTTACAAAAAAGTTAACTCTTAAAAAAGAAAAGTTATCTCATTTAAACTCTGAAGAAATGAAATCTGTAAAAGCTGGAAAAGAGCTAGTAACATCTGTTTTTGATTGTTCACACTGGACATGTACAGCTGGGAGCAGCAGATCTACAAACCTTTGCGTTTGTCCTGCTTAGTAAATCAGAAACATTTTACAAAAATTGTAGCTACTCCGTAAGGGGTAGCTGCTTTTAATAGCTCTATTATGGCAAATAAATTAAAAATAGGCCTTTTAGAATTTGGCATAAGAGAAAACTCACTCAACAATTCTAAGAAATCATTATACGATATCATTGACTATGCTACAAGAGCGGATGAACTCGGTTTCTCCAGATTCTGGGTTACTGAAAACTATTTTTCAAAAGCACATGACATGGCCTGGTCTACTCCTGAAATGCTGATTCCCATTTTATTAGGATTAACAGAAAAAATAAAAATAGGAATCGCCGGAGTTATTTTACCCCTACAAAGCCCATTCAGAGTGGCTCACAATTATAAGTTGTTATCCAGTTTATATCCCCGAAGATTAGACTTAGGGTTCGTTAAAGGCCTCGTTGGTGAATATGATCTTCAGTATTTTAATGTGGATGTAGATAAAGAAAACTACTTTTCTTCATTTCTTCCAAAACTGGAATCTACATTAAGCTTTCTGAGAGAGGAAAGTGAATTTCTAAAAAAAGATTTAATTATCCCTCCTTACAAAGGAAATATTCCAGATGTATGGTATATGGGATCTTCACACTCAGGCTTAAAAGTCGCTTTAGAGCATGATCTTAATTTTGCAAGATCCATCTTTCATGGAGAATCAAACAAAGATTATCTTAAAGAAGAATTACAAAATTTTAGAACAGAATATAAAGCAAAACATGGAAAAGAACCATCAATGGTACTTACTTTTTCAGGCTGCTGTCATAAAACAAAACAAAAGGCGATCAATGTTGCTAAAAAGAGTACCAACAATGATATAAGCAATATAAGCCTTGTAGGAGATGGAAGTTTCTTTCAGGAAAAACTGCTGGAATTTAAAGAGCTCTACGGATATAATGAATTTATGTTTAATAATATCTCGAAATCACACAAAGATTCTTTAACAGCTATAGAAATATTAAGCCAATATGTATAAAGATAAAATTGACTTCTTTTTGACCCAAATTTCAGAAAAATGCAATGAAGACCAAGGTGAAAACATTACATTTAGCCTGGGAAATGGGTATTACTCATTATTTTACAACAATGATGTTGAGATTGAAAAAATTGAGGAACTCATTGACATGGCTTCAGAAGCTTCTTATTCCTCATTTGCTACCGGCAGCTTAGCCATCATCTACTTCATGAGGCTTTTGCATAATGCCAATATTATTACGGATGAAGACATTGAAGGTATAGAAGAAGATTCTATTGAATTTTTCTTAGAACTGCTTTCTGCTGCTGCAGACAGAAAGGAGTACGATTTATTCACAGGGCTGATCGGATTGGGAATTTATTTTCTTGAAATTAAAAAATTCGATGCTGCGGCCAAAATAGTGTCTTATATAGACCATTTAAAACATGAAAGAAACCAATCCTTTTTCTGGATTGATCATATAGTAAAAGAAGACCATATCATTGACCTTGGTCTTGCCCATGGCCAGCCTTCTATCATCTCCTTTTTAGCCGAATGCTATCATAAAGGCTGCGAGAAAGAGACGTGTGCAAAACTGATCAGGGGAAGTGTCAACTTTCTAAAGGAACTTTACGAAGAAAATAAAGATTCACAATTCATATTTCCTTCAAAACTCAATATCGCTACAGGAGAAAAGCAATTATCAGAAAGGCTCGCATGGTGCTATGGAGACTTAGGAGTTTCTATAAGCATCTGGAAAGCTTACACTGTTCTGCAGGATGAGGAGCTGAAAACGATGTGTCATTCCATGATTTTGAATGTATCGAAAGTAAAAGCAGACAGATCTGGAGTTTTTTATAGCAAAAAAAATGAATGTATAGACACAGGAATATGCCACGGAACATCCGGTATCTCTCACATATTTAATAAATTCTACAGGATATTCCAAAATCCAGAACTGAAAGAAGCACACGATTACTGGATGTCCTTAACCTTACAACAACTGGATAAGGGAGTAAAATTCCCTTATGACCTTAAGAATGACGAATGGGTAGAGCACACTGGACTTTTGGAAGGTATTTCCGGAGTAGGAATGGTATTGCTGGACTATCAATATCCCGATAAAGCCAGAGATTGGGATAAAATTTATTTAATGAACATAGGATGAAATACAACGATATAGAAAAACTGAACTTTTATCTGCTGAGAACACCACTTCTTCCGCAGAAAAATATTGATCAGTGGGAAGAGGATATCAATACAGAAGGCTTCCGCAATACTATTTATTTATCATCACCGGATTTGTATGAACAGCTTATCAACTGGGACGAAAAAAAACTGTCCAAAGAAAAAGCTGATAAAATAAAAAAATCTCTGCTTAAATATTGGCTGAGGACTCATTTCAGAACCATCCCTTTTGGAACCAATGCCGGTGTAAGTATGGGTGAATGGAATGACAGCACAAGCATTATCCTGGATAAAGAACTGGATACAATATATGCAAGACTGGATATGCAGCTTTTACATGATATTACGGTAAAGCTGGAAGAGAATATGCACGTGAGAAAGGTTTCTCAATTCTATACCAACAACACGATATACAGCATTAAAAATAAGTACCGTTATATTGAGCCTACCATAAAGGATTCAGGGTTGAAATATGAAATTATTTCAACAGAAAAAAACAAATATCTGAATTCCATCATAAAAGCCTGCCAGGACGGTTTAAAGCTTTCCGCGATTATAGAAATACTAGTTAATCAGGACATTTCTTATGAAGACAGTTTCGACTATATCAACGAATTGATAGATTCAAAAATTCTTGTCAGTGAACTTTCACCCAAGGTTACTGACAAGAATTTTCAGGATTTTATGTATCAGTTTTTGAAAGATTTGAAAATTCCTTCAGATAAAGAAAATAATGAGGATGAAGAATTGATCCGCAGCCTGATTACCATCTTTGAAATTGTACAAAAAGCCAACAAAACCAATAACACATTTCTTGCTGTTGATCAGATTTCTGAAATATTAACCTCAATCGGGATTAAAAACCACAAAAAGAATATCCTTCAGACCGATTTACTGAAAGGCAAAACTTCCAATACGCTTGATAAGAAGATTTTTAAAGATTTTAAAAAAGTACTTTCAACGGTTTTTCAGATTGGAGCAGCTGACACAATTGATTCTCTGGATAACTTTAAAAAAGAATTTACGGCAAGATATGACCAGCAGGAAATTCCGATACTATTAGCCCTTGATCCGTTATCAGGCATCAATTACCCTTTACATTCGGATAATGACAGCTCTAATCTGACAGACGGAATTCAATTTAAGTCTGAAAATACCACCAATATCATTCAGGGATCCCTGAAATGGAACCAGTTTTTAGGAGAAAAATTAATTAATGCTCTGAGAAACAATGAAGATGTAATACAAATTGCACAAGAAGAAGTTAATCCATTTTTAGAAGAAAATAAAAATATTCCTTTCTCAATGTCTTCATTGGTACATATCTATGAAGATCAGGAAGGACAGCCGGTTATTTTCCATAAATTCAGTGACGGACCTTCATCTTCCACTTATCTGGGACGCTTTTGTCATATGGATGACCAGCTGGAGGAATCAGTAAAAAATGCGCTGTCTGAAGAAGAGTCTTTCTTTGACGAGCAAATCATTGCTGAAGTGGTACACAATCCGCAGCCGAGGGTCGGGAATATTACGATCAGACCGCATTTGAGGAAATATGAAATCCCAATCATTAACCGTCACAACGCAGATAGCGAACCCATCTATCTGAATGACATTATGATTTCTGTGAAAAATGACAGAATTGTTCTTCGTTCTAAAAAATATAATAAAGAAGTTATTCCAAGTCTTTCATCTGCACATAATTATAACCTGCATAAAGTACCAATGTATCATTTTCTCTGTGATCTTCAGTACCAGCACATGACGCCTTCCTACAACTGGAACTGGGGCATGTTTGTCAATTATGAATATCTACCCAGAATAATGATCCATAACGTGATTCTGTCGAGAGCTTCATGGTTGTTGGATTATGATAAAATATTCAAAGGTAAAAAGGCTTCTATTCAGGTTTTTAAAGAGTATTTAACGGAGAAAAACATTCCTGAAATCTGTGTTTTCACAGAAAAAGACATGGAACTTCCCGTATTTACAAACAATGCGCTGTCACTGGAAATTCTCTTTGACCATCTATTGAAAGAAAAGCAGATCAGAGTGCTGGAAAACCTTTCCGGACAATACAAAACTGTAACTAAGGATGAGAACGGAAATCAACACAGCAATGAATTCCTTATTCCATGGCATAATTCCAGTAGCAAAAAGAAGGATAAGCTTACCCTTTTCCCTGTAAAAAATACAGTGGTTAGAAATTTTGTTCCTGGAAGTGAGTGGCTTTTTTATAAAATTTATTGCAGTACAAAAGTTTCGGATCAGATTATTAAAGATACCATCTATAAATTCGCCAATGGACTTGTTAAAAAAGGAATTATACAAAAATGGTTCTTTATCCGTTATAGCGATCCGGATATGCACATCAGAATAAGATTCCTGACGACATCGCAGGACCATACTCTTTCCAGCCAGATCTATCAGTTGCTTGACAAATATCTGACCCGAGAAATGATTATACATAAAATTGTTCTGGATACCTACAACAGGGAGATTGAGCGATATGGCGAAACCACAATAGACCAGATGGAAAGTATTTTTCACTTCGATAGTGAATGTGTCTGCCAGTTACTAAAAGAAGCTGAATACACGGAAACTCCCACCTGGAAAGCTGCCGTAGCAGGAATCAACCGTATTCTTGATGATTTCGGTTACCATATAACGGAAAAAAGAGATATTCTGCACCAGCTCGCCAGCGGATATGGGAACATGCTGGATGATCATTCTAAACAGGCACTGAAAGATAAGTATAGAGATCACAGACATCAGACACTGGAACTTCTGGCAGGTACAGATGAGTTCTCTAAAGTTCTGAATACCAGAACTAAAAAAACAGCTCGTTACATTGCTGAAATTAAGGAACTGCAGTCTCCGCAGATGGTAAAATCATTGGTGGTAAGTTATATCCATATGTTTATCAACAGAACATTTGCTTCGAAACCGAATATCCATGAGTCTATCCTGTATTATTTTTTACATAAAAGCTATGACTCATTGCTGAATATTAAAAAACTGACGTAAGATGACCAGAATCGCATTAATAAACTGTTATTTTGGCAAAAGCTGGCCTGAATATTTCACCCATTTTTTATACAGCTGCAAATACAATCCGGATGTTGATTTTTTATTATTCACCAACCTGGAAGCGCCTTTTCATTTACCGAATGTTCATTTTATAAAGATCAGTAATCTTGGTGAATTCAGTACAATAGCAAGCGAGAAACTTAATTTATCCATCAACATTCTGGATGGCTACAAATTGTGTGATTTTAAGCCTACTTATGGATTAATATTTCAGGAATATTTAAAGGAATATGACTTTTGGGGATACTGTGACATTGATATTATTTTCGGGAATATCCGATATTTCATCACAGAGAAATTATTGGAAAAATATGATGTTATTTCACCCCATAAAAACTATCCTGCCGGATTTTTCACCTTATTGAAAAACAATGAACAGTGTATTAATCTATTCAAACAGAGTAAAGATTACGCCCATGTTCTACAGAATACACGTCATTTCTGTTTTGATGAATGCAACTTTGAATTTAATCTTGTTCATACCAAGGATATTACAGAAATAACGACTGAAATTGAAAGTTTCACTCTTGTTGTAAGAAGGCTGGAGCTTCAAAAAGAAATTAAATATTATCATAAAAACATTGTTCAGGAGTTTGTTTATTCCAATGTAACCCATCATTGGGTAGAAGGTAATATTTTCAATACCGCAACTGAAAAACAATACCTGCTGATTCACCTTATCAATCTTAAGGACAATCCGTATTTCTTTATAGATCCTTTTGAAGCAAAGGGCAATTTTTCAATTTCTCCACAGGGGATTCATTATACATCTAACACAATTTCTTACCCATTAAAAAAGATCAGGAGAAAAATAGAGAAAAGATTGACCAATGCTCGTTACAGATTTTTACTTCTGAAATCTAAGCTTCTCGCTTATACCCAAAAACATCATGTCAATTTTCTGGAAGAACAGTCCTACAAAATTGGAAAAACACATATTACCTTTTATCCACAGGATAAGAACAAACTCATCATTATTAACGAAGGCGAAAACGTACTCCATTACAATCAATTCTCTCTTTATAAGCTTAGGGACAACCAGTGGATAGGAGTAAGCAAAAAGAATATCAGCACGATTGATTTTCATTATAAAAACCAGGAAGATATTCCCTATAAAATAAGCATAAAGAGTATAAAGAATCGTATCACAGAGAATGCCTACTATATCTATTAAAAAACTTCAGCATTTATGATTGCAAAATATGATTATTTACTATCCTTTAATTTTTTGCTGAAAAAATTTGTACAGCAGCATAAAAAGGCAGGAAAAATACAAGACTATACCTTATCGGTAGATGATTATAATTTTCTTAGCTTTTACAATATATTACAGAATGATTTTGATATTGAAGCAATGGTGATAAGGCTGGATGACTGGGAAGATATTGAAGAACTCAGTTTCCCGGCGATTGCTTTTTTAAAAATCAATGGAGGAATCTTTGTATTGATGAATGATTATAAAGACGGAAAAGTATATTGGGAAAGCAAAGAATACGGAAAACAGATCAATACATTTAATCTCTTCAAAAGGATAAGTGACAATATATTTCTGATTTCTTAGTGGTATCAGATGAATTTAAAATACATAAAAAGGTGAATATGTCTATTCACCTTTTTATGTATTATCTGTTAAAGTTCTTTTCTTAATCTTGCGACCGGAATATTGAGCTGTTCACGATATTTTGCAATCGTTCTTCTTGCAATATTATAGCCCTGCTCTTTTAGAATAACCACTAATGCATCATCGGTAAGCGGCTTCCTTTTATTTTCTTTACTGATAACTTCCTGAAGGTGGTTTTTGATTTCTTTGGTAGAAACTTCCTCTCCATCATCATTTGTTAAGCTGTCTGAGAATAGATCTTTAAGATATACAATCCCGTTAGAGGTATCTGCATACTTACTTTTTACCACCCTTGAAATCGTGGAGATATCAAATCCTGTAATATCAGCAATATCTTTCAGAATCATTGGTTTCAGAGACTTTTCGTCTCCGGTGATGAAATAATCCTTCTGGAACTTTACAATGGCTGTAATCGTCTGTAATAAGGTATTCTGACGCTGATTAATTGCATCAATATACCATTTTGCAGCATCCAGCTTTTGCTTGATAAATAATGCAGCCTGCTTATGTTCTGATGAATTTTTATCATGAGAATAAGTTGTCAGAATATCTTTGTATTCTTCAGAAACTCTTAAAGTAGGTGCATTTTTGCTATTCAACATAGGAATTACCATCCCGTCTTTTACCTGAATCACAAAATCCGGAATAATTTCCTGGTTAATTGTAATCGTCTGGGTATCAAAATTCCCTCCTACTTTAGGAGATAGTTTTGAAATTTCATCCAGGGCATCTTTCAGATCTTCTTCTTCAATATCATATTTCTGAATGATCTTATTATAATGCTTATTCGTTAAAGCTTCGAACTGATGTCTTAAGATATTGGCAGCCAAAGAAACTGCTTTATCAGAGCTTACTTTCTTTTCAATCTGCAGTAGTAAACATTCCTGAAGACCTCTTGCTCCTACGCCGGATGGATCCAGTTTCTGAACATAGTTCTCAAGGATATCCTCTACTCTTTCCTTCGTTGTATAAATTCCCTGTGAGAAAGCAAGATCATCCACAATAGATTTGATCTCTCTTCTCAGATATCCGTCTGTATCTAAGTTTCCGATAAGATATTCTGCAATCTTCAGATCTTCATCACTGATATTCACCAGGTGAATCTGCTCTGTAAGATAGTCATATAAGGACTGTCCTTCTGTCAGAAGACTTTCGTTATCAAATTCCTCATCATCCGGAGAATAGTTACTGGATGCGGTTTTATAGCTTGGTTCGTCGTCATAGATATATTCATTGACGTCGAAATCTGTTTCAATGCTTTCCGTACCCTCATCCTGGTAAGCGTCTTCCAGGGAAGAATATTCATCTTCCTTAGAATCTTCTTTTGCAATTTCTAAAGCTGGGTTTTCTTCTAACTCTCTCTCTAACTCTTCTTCAAATTCAAGAGTATGAAGTTGAATAAGCTTCATCAACTGGATCTGCTGAGGGGCCAGCTTCTGTCCTAATTTGAGTTGTAAGTGTTGTTTAAGCATATTCTTATTTGCGTTTTAACATAACATATTCTACGAATTTAATAAATTTATTTGATAAAAAACACATTTAGCATGATTTTTGCATTACTTATCCTAATATAATAAACTATTAAAGAATAAAAAAAAGCCTTAATCTGTGATTAAGGCTTTTTTATTGTGCTAGAATTCAGCGCTTTTCGGTGTTCTAGGGAAAGGAATTACATCTCTGATATTCGTCATTCCAGTTACGAAAAGAACTAATCTTTCCAATCCTAAACCAAAGCCTGCATGAGGTACAGAACCGAATTTTCTGGTATCAAGATACCACCAAAGTTCGTGCTCATCTACATGCATATCTGCCATTTTCTGTTTTAAAACATCCAATCTCGCTTCTCTTTCTGATCCACCAATGATCTCACCGATACCAGGGAAAAGAACATCCATAGCAGCAACGGTTTTGTTGTCATCGTTCAGTTTCATATAGAAAGCTTTGATTTCTTTCGGATAGTCAAATAATACTACCGGGCTTTCAAAATGTTTCTCCACAAGGTATCTCTCATGCTCAGACTGAAGGTCTGTTCCCCATTTTTCAACCGGGTAAGCAAATTTTCCTTTTTTATTTTCTTTAGAGTTCAATAAGATTTCGATGGCTTCTGTATAGCTTACACGCTTGAAACGCTTCGCTATTACGTTCTGAAGTTTCTCGATAAGACCTTCTTTCGCTCTTTCTTTTTCTGGTTTTGTTTTCTGTTCTTCTTCAAAACGCTTATCTAAGAATTCAAGATCATCTTTACAGTTATCCAATACATACTGGATCACATATTTCAAGAAATCTTCAGCAAGGTCGATATTATCTTCAAGGTTGTTGAATGCCACTTCCGGCTCAATCATCCAGAACTCAGCAAGGTGTCTTGTCGTGTTAGAGTTTTCAGCACGGAAAGTAGGTCCGAAAGTATAAATTCTTCCCAATCCCATTGCCGCTGTTTCTCCTTCCAGCTGTCCTGACACGGTAAGGTTTGTTTTTTTACCGAAGAAGTCTTGTGCAAAATCGATGTCCCCCTCTTCAGTTCTCGGCATGTTGTTCAGGTCAAAGTTGGTTACCCCAAACATTTCTCCTGCTCCTTCCGCATCTGCACCTGTAATAACCGGGGTGTTGATGTAGAAGAACTGGTTTTGGTTGAAGAATGAGTGAACTGCAAAGCTTACTGCATGACGCACTCTGAATACCGCTCCGAAAAGGTTTGTTCTGAATCTTAAGTGTGCCTGCTCACGAAGTTTCTCAAGGCTGTGCTTCTTAGGCTGAAGAATCGTGCTTTGAAGTTCTTCCGTAAAGTTATCTCCTAAAATAATGATTTTTTTAGCGATAATTTCCACAGACTGTCCTGCTCCCTGGCTTTCCACCACTTCACCTACCACTTTCAATGAAGAAGCAGTACTAATATTCTTGATGATTGTTTCATCAAAATTTTCGAAATCAACAACTATCTGCAAATTATTAATCGTAGAACCATCATTAAGTGCAATAAAGCGATTGGCACGGAATGATCTTACCCATCCGTAAACTGTAATGTCATGATGTAATACTTTCTTGTAATCCTTTAGGATTTCTTTGATCGTTTGCTTTTTCATTTGTTGATGATAAATTTTTTATATAAAAATTAATGTCTGCAAAGTTACAAAAAAACAGCGCAACTTGATGGTTGCGCCGTCTTTAAAAATCATTTAACAAGTATTTAAACTTTCAGTTCAGGAAATTTACCTTTTTCTCCTGCAGACTCTTCTTCATTTTCAGGTTACACTTCCACATAATATGATCCTGAACTTCAATAAAAACCCGTATTGACACGGAGTTAACACACTTACACTATCACTTTTAGAAAGAATAAAATTTTATTTTTACTCTAAGTTTTCATGGAATTAGTTTTACTGTATTGAAATGGTTATTAGTTTTTAAGTGATAATTTGATGGTAAACTACCGGTCATTCATCCATTTTTAGACTATACTATACTTTTAAACATTCTGAAGGATTTAACGGGTTTTGTTTTACTTGTTTCATGATTTTTCACAATCACTATACTTTACATTTTTAATTTATGAACATTGCTTCGCTACTTACATCTTTGTTTTTTGCAACTGATTTTTATTTCTCAATAATCAGTTTCGTTACTAATTTCTGCTATACAATTCCCGATTTACTTTTTTACGGATCAGCAATCTGGAATTGATATCTTGTACTGTGCACATACAAAATAATGGTGTTGTGTTTTTACCTGAAGCAAAGATGCAGCAAGAGAAATAATGATACAAGTGAATGGTTCATAGATTCATAAATTTATATACCTAAAATCATGAATTTATAAATAGTAAACAATTGAAAACAAATAAATTAAACCTAAATCTTAGTCATGTTTTCAATTTCTTTCAGATAGATAGAAAGTGGTGTTCCGGTTCGTTTTTTGAAGGCTAAAGTGAATGCCTGTTCGTTATTATATCCTAATTCTTCAGCTATAAAAGGGATTTTATAAGACCTGAATTTTTTATCATTAGCCAACCTGCTGATGGCATAATCAATGCGGAGATCATTGAGATACGTTGCAAAGTTTTTCCCTTTATAGGTATTGATAATTTCCGACAGATATTTGGAGTTTGTTTTTATTTTTTTGGCAAGGCTCCCCAATGTAATTCCTTTATTCAAAAACTGATCTTTGTTTTCAAATATTTCAAGTTCTTTTAAAATGGTTTGGGCAATATCTTCAGAAATTGTTCTGGATGTTCTGTCTTCTATATTTCCCGTATTTTCTATGTAAAGAGGTTCAGGCAGAATTTCTTTTTTGATTTCAGATTCATTCCTTTTGCCGAACCCATTTTCATTAACGGACTGAATCAGATCCTGAGCAATTTTTTTATATTTCTTTTCAGATTTTTTATATTTAAAATAAACGTTGATAAATAATAAGTGTGATATCAATAACATACTGAGAACAATATAAAAAAGGTTCTTTCTCTTTTTAAGCTCATTGGTAATGGATTCTTTTTCCTGTACCAGCTTAGGGGCATCATATCTTCTGGGAAGTTCTCTTGAAATATATCTAAACTGAGAATCCAGTACATGATCTACTTTTAAAAAACGTTCTACAAAGTACAATTGCTGTTCTTTATCATTATTTGCTTTATAGTGATCTATCAGATAGGTATAGACATCTCTAAGTTCAGGATAGACATAGTCTGTTTTAAGAACCATAGAGTCAATTTTTGTAAAACATTCTATTGCCTTATCGGTTTCCTGAAGCCCTGCATAGGATTTTCCTAAATTTAAGAGCGTATAATTTTCGTTTCTCTTACTTGGGTTTTCTGTAGTGAAGAAGAATTTTTTACACTCTAATAAATTATCAATAGCCAGCTGGTATTTTTTTGAATGTAAATAATAATACCCCAATAAACCCAGCCCCTGATGATAAACATAATCATTTTTACTTTTTTTAGAAGCCCGCAAACCTTCCTGAATCAATATATAGGCTGAATCCATTTTATTGATTTCTATATACGCATCCGCCAATTGGAGCCTGATATGATTATGCTCCTCCTCCTGCATATAACTGGCATTATACAGATAGTATCTAAGTGTTTTGGCCGTTTCATCGTGTTTCCCGATATAATTATTCAGGGAAGCAATACTGATGTCTGCCATGGCAATCTGCCTTTTGTTTTCCTTTTCTTTTGCGTATTTCAGACCTAAGATATAATTATTCAATGCTGCCTGAAGATTGTCGAATTTGAAATAAAGATTTCCTCTTAATAAATAGGTTCTGGCCGGGTAATAATTTTCTTTAGAGTTTTTGGTGATTACCTTTAAACTATCCAAATATTTTAATGCGTTTGGTAACGTTTCGTCAAAATAAGCCATGACATACCCTTCAGCAATGAAAGTATTATTTTTTTCCGATTTGGCCTTTTTCAGATAACATTTCGCGACTTTCCGCCTTCTGTTGATATCTGTAGTTTTCACATCATAGAATTCATTTTCCAATTCCTGATAAGTCCGCTCTTCCGAAATGTTTTTTTCAATTCTGTTTGTTTGGGCATAAAATACGTTACATACAATCAATAACAGTATCAGATATTTTACTTTCATCACTCCTCCTAGGTATACTACAAAAATATTATTTTTATTCAGTACATTCATGAAACCTTTTTATTTTTTCATGTATTAATCAATCTGTACATTAAGATTAATGCTGATCAATTTACAAAAAAGAGTACAGTCAGATGATTTTACTCCCTTCAAAAATCACTTCCACTCTACTTTACCCTCCAGATAATATACTCTTCCATTGTTCTCATAAAGAAGATCATATCCCTGAGAGGTCAGATAAAAGTGACAGACTTTCATTTCACCATTTCTATCTTTAAAATTAAGAACAGCAGGGCATATTTTGGCATGATCCATTTTCTTTACGATCAGGTCAAAATTCTTCTGAATATTCTTTTTATTGTACAGGGACAGCATCCGGTCATTAATAAAACGGATATATTTCAGGGATGAAAGAGGATAATTAATCAATGTAAAAGGTTTTCCCGCCAGTTTAGCAGCATTTTCATTAAAAAAATTCGTGATTGAAATACTGTCCTGTGTAATATTTTTCACCACACTTGATTCATATCTTTTTCCATCCGAAAATTCCATGCTGTATATCGCTTCCATTTTAACAGCGAAGCCTTTCTCTGATTTTTTTTAAATCTTTAAGGTCTGTAAATTCTTTTCCTTTTTTGATGATAATCAAAACATTTCCTTCCCCATCATCACAGTTATAATATTTTTTATAATCAAAAGGTTCTCCCGTTTGGGTATTCAGTGTATCATTGGTCGTATTTTGTGAAAAAATACGGGCTGAGAGCATCAATAACAATAATATCAGTTTATTATTTTTCATAGGTTAATTATTTAATGGTTTAAAGTCACTTACTTAATTTTTTGAGGTATTGATAATGTGAAATCACTGCATCCACAATGCTTTTCTCATGATAGGGAAAACGGTTTCTGACTGCTGCCTTTTTGATCGCCGGAGTAATAATAGTATAAACCGTATGAGGCAGTCCTGGAAAAAGATGATGGGCTGCATGGGAATTGAATCCTCCAAAAATCCAGTTTCCCAACTTGCTGGTTGGATGATAATCAAGTGATACAGCTAACTGATGTTCATAATAATCATATGGCAGATAACCGTCATCATCAGCTTTCGGAAAATCTGTTTCAAGGCTCAAGTGAGAAATAATCAGAGTCAGTACAAAAAAACAACGAAATTGTCACATGCATGATGATGAAAGATATGAGAATCATCAGCACTGGAATATGGGTAAAAAGAACAGGCAAAACCAGCATATAGGTGAAGTAAGCTAATTTCAACAGAACTATTTCTGTAACAGACATGAATGAATGATTCTGATTTCTAAGGTTGGCCAGCTCTTTTTTTCTGACGTAAATAAAATCTTTGATAACGATCCAATGTAAAGTGTAGAAACAATACAGTACAGTTGCATATAAATGCTGGTAGGCATGTATTTTTCTTTTTGGATGATGAGCAGATAACCGTAAAAAAATATTATCATCAATGTCAGCATCACAGCCATCCACATTCGGGAATACATGATGGGATGCAATATGTCTTTTTCTCCACAATCTTGCATTCACTCCCTGCAGATTAAATATGATATAATAAATAATCTGGTTTGCTTTTTTATATTTTGAAAATGTATTGTGTACACAGTCATGAGCACAGTTAAAAGCCAATAATATCCCTGTAAGACCCAATACAATATAATTCAAAACTACTGCCCAATTCTTATTTTCCATATAAGGATTAAAAAGATTGGCATACAAGAGCAGAAAAGCCAGAGAATAAAACAAAAATTTGATGATCATCAATCTTCCGGCTTTTTTCGTCACTTCATCCGTCAGCAATACATTCACCTCTTCACGCAATTCTGAATAGAAAGGAGAGGTTGCTTTTTTAAATCTGATTTTTGGTTTCATAATCATTGTATTCATCATTTAAAAGACAAGGTTAATTCCCATACCGTAGCGAAATCCTTTAATTGGGAATGGTTTATATGTATTATATTCGAAGTTGTACCCGAATTCTGCACAAAAGAAATGGTAAAAACTTATTCCTGCTTTGGGTGAAACCGCATAGGGTGAAACTCCGGCACCGGCATATAAAGATGATACCTCTGCACCATCCCGAAACGAAACAACTTTTCTGAAATAATCAAACTCCGGGATGACCAGTAGTTTTCTTTCGTCCCACCAGTTAAAATGCCCTCTTAAACTATAGTAATTCTTATCACCATCAGTCAGTTTTGTTCCTATGGACAGAAATGCTTTATTATCCATTGAAGTTCCTTCAATTCTGGTACTGAGAAGAATGACCAGCCATTTTTTCTCTTTGATTTCTTCAAATTGAGCTTTCAGAAAGCCACAAAGAAATAGTGCAGTGATTACAACAAACTTTTTCATAATGCCTTATCTACTTTTTGTTTCTTAAAATTCCAGTTGATTAAAGGAAGTTTTCTCTTTCCGTTCTCATTCCATCCGCCAATCTGTATTCCTCTGAAATCATCACATTTATTGTACAAACCGATTTGTATTCCTCTGCATTTCTGCCCAATGTTGGCTAATGGTGCTACAGAAACACCTTTCATCTCATGATGCAGGTTAAAAAATGGAGACACAGACATTCCGTTGGTCACAGCATAAGTATTGACATTACTCGAAATATTGATCTCAAGACCATTGGTAATTGTAGGTTCCATATTGACCAGTGACAATTGAAACCCATTGATTCTATTCATTTTTTCACGGGGAACAATTACGTAATCTTCATTAAAACTCCATCTGCCCGCTGATTGTAAACTGAAAAGCATCAATGGAGGAAGAAAAATGCCTATAAAATTGAATCCCATTCCCAATCCGTTTACTTTCTTAGGCTTAAAATGATCTTCCTCATCATAATATTTAAATAAAACCCCGTTGACGTTTCTGACATTCTTTGAGGGTGAAGCTGCGATCAATCTCGGTTTCAAAGAATCAACTTTTAGACTGTCTGATGCATAGGCCAGACTATTGAATAAAAGAACTGCTGCTAATAAAATTCGTGTTTTCATAACTCGTTATTTTAAAATTACAGTTCAAAATTATCAGCAGAAGCCAAAATTCCGAATGTGAAAAAAAATTAAAAAAAATGCTACATTTGTGAAAATCACAAAACTATGCACCAGGAAGCTTTATTAAAGGAAATCCGAAGAAAAATCGGAGACCTATCTTTGAATGATGAGATCGCCAATATTCTTAATATCAGCTATGATGCAGCTCATAGGAGAACTTCTCTGAAAGCCAAATTCAGTTTTGAAGAAGCACTGGAGCTTGCCAAATACTATCAAATTTCGTTAGATCAATTCCTGGGAACAGAAAATCAATTGGTTGTCAAAAGAACACAACCTGTAAGAACTACTGAAGACCTTTTAAATTATTTTGAAAACTCTCTGAAGATTTTAAACGTATTCCAGAATATTTCCCATTCTAAAGTATTTTATTCTGCAAAAGACATCCCGTTTTTTTATACCATTTCAGATTCTATTCTTTCCCGTTTCAAGTTTTATGTATGGATGAATTTACTGAATCAGGACAAATTTTTAAGCCCTTTTCATGAATTCAATATGGAATATCATTCTGTAAAAAATGAAATGCTGAAAGATCTTTACGATAAACAAAATGTAACAGAAATCTGGAATGACACTACTATTATGAGTGCTTTAAGACAGATTTCGTTTTATTATGAAATGGGATTATTAAAGAAAAGTGATGTTGATCTGATCCTTGATGACCTAAGGAAATTAATTGAAGAACTGGAAAGCAAAACACTGGAAAAAACTAATTTCCAGATATATGTCAATGATTTAGTAATTTTAAACAACAGTATTTTATTTAAAAATGAGCAGCAATGTTCCTTTTTTGTTCCTTTCAGCATGTTCGGATATATGATGACCAATGATAAACTCACCTGTGAAGATTCTCTGAGCTATTTTGAACACCAGATCAAGAACTCAAAATCTTTGAATGAATCCGGAAACCGGGAAAGGAAAATGTTTTTTAATAAGATGTATGAACAGATTGACCGCCTAAAACAGAATTTATTATGAATACTCTTCGTAACGGCGAATATTTTGGAGATACCAATCAAATGGTCAATTTGGAAGGATTGACGATCACAGATACGGAATATACGCATCCTTATGTAGACTGGCATTATCATGAAAATGCTTACTTCACTTTTCTTCTTCAAGGCAATATGACGGAAGGAAACAGAAAAGAAACATATGACTGCTCTGCGGGAACATTATTGTATCATCATTGGGAAGATCCTCATTACAATATCAAACCGGATATTTTTACGCGAGGCTTTCATATCGAAATTTCACAAAGCTGGTTTGACCGGTTTGATATCCCGAAAAATAAAGTGGAAGGCAGTTTTAATATAAAAAATCCAGCCTTTAAATTATTGGTACATCAGATTTTCAAAGAGACTAAAACCTATGACCCTTCTTTTGGGCTGACTGTCAATCAGCTGTTATTACATCTTTTCAGTCAATTAACCTTTCAAAAGGAAAATACAGAAAGAAAACCTTTGTGGGTAGGTCAGATTAATGAGATCTTACATGAAAGCTTTACAGAAACATTGAACCTTACGGAACTTTCTAAAACATTGAACATCCACCCTATTCATTTAAGCAGAGATTTCCATAAATATTTTCATTGTAATTTGGGAGAATACCTGAGAAAATTAAAAGTTAATAAATCAATAGAACTTCTCATTTCACCAGCTTCTTTAACGGATATTGCCCTGGAATGCGGTTTTTCAGACCAGAGCCATTTTACCAGATGTTTTAAAGAAAACATAGGAATAACCCCTCTGAAATATAGAAATATTCTGAAAATCTATTGAAATTTGTTTGTAATCAGAGAAGTCATTTCAAAAATATCGTTCTGAATGAAATGCAATGAAGAATCTCAAACAATTGATCATCAATAGGATTCTCCCTTCATCAGAAATCGAAAATTCGACGTAGTCCATGACAGTATCCAAATAATTTGACTTTTGAAAACATCATTCACGATTTGGATACATCATTCCCCGATTCGGCTACATTTTACCCTCTGTAACTTTCCATCTTTGTACCATCATTTAAACAAAAAAATATTTAAAAATGGAAACAAAAAAAGTATGGTTCGTGACAGGAGCTTCAAAAGGCTTAGGATTCGAGTTGGTAAAAAAATTGTTGTCTGAAGGATTTCAGGTTGCTGCCACTAGCCGTACCGTTGAATCCCTGATTTCTACTATCGGAGATGCTTCTGAAAACTTTCTGCCACTTAGCGTCAATATCACTGATAATAACGACATAAAATCTGCTATTGCAAAAACAGTTGAGCATTTCGGAAGAATAGATGTGGTTGTGAACAATGCCGGTTATGGACAGATCGGAACACTTGAGGAACTTACTGATGAGGAGGCAAGAGAAAATTATGCTGTGAATGTGTTCGGAACATTAAACGTGATCAGAAATGCAATGCCTTATCTTCGGGAACAAAGATCAGGAAACATCTTCAATATTTCTTCTGTCGGTGGATATTCGGCCAATTTTCCAGGTTGGGGAATTTACTGCTCAACAAAATTTGCTGTTGCTGGATTTACAGAAGCATTGGCTGAGGAAGTAAAAGATTTCGGAATACATGCTACGGTTGTTTATCCGGGATATTTCCGCACAGACTTTTTGAATAAAGATTCTGTAAAAACTCCTGCCAATCCTATTCAGGCTTACGAAGCGGCAAGAAATTCTGAACAGGCCCACCTTAATGAAATCAATGGAAACCAGCCTAATGATCCTGAAAAAGCAGCTGATGTTTTGATCCAGATCAGTAAAGAGAAAAATCCTCCTGTACATTTATTGTTAGGTGTAGGAACCCTGGAGTTTCTAAATAATAAGATTGATATTTTAAAGAAAGATGCTGAAAAATGGGAAAAACTGACGGTTTCTACGGCAATTTAATCTGGTAATAATATCCTTCGGCTCTGCTCAGGTTGGCTCTAAGTAATTCGTTTGAATCATTTGAACATAAAATTTTAGGGAAGTCAGTCTGATCAGAGTCGAAGACTTTTGAATCAATGTGTTATACTTTTTACAAAAACAACTAACTTCGCTATTATGAAACAGCCCGTTCGTTTTAATTCTATTTCAGATTTTCATGCTTTCTGTAGTCTCCCGAATCCTGAGCATCCGTTGATCAGCCTGATAGACTATAGTAAAGTGCATTATGTAGTAGATGATGATGAATTGAAATGGATCCAGAATTTTTATTCCATCGGTTTGAAAAAAAATGTCAATCCGAGATTCAATTATGGACAACAGCAATATGATTTTGATTCAGGAGTGCTGTGTTTTATTTCACCACAACAGTATTTAAGCCTGGAAATAAGAAAGGATATCGAAGTTAAACCTACAGGATTTTTGTTACTGATTCACCCTGATTTTTTATGGAACACTTCATTAACCAAGAAAATAAAATCATATGATTTTTTTAGCTACCAGGTAAAAGAGGCTCTTTTCCTTTCTGATAAAGAAGAGAAAATCTTAGTTGATGTTTTTAAAAATATTGAACGGGAATATCAGTCAAACACTGATAAATTCACGCAGGAACTCATTATCTCACAGATAGAATTATTACTGATTTATTCTGAGCGTTTTTATGAACGTCAGTTTTTCACCAGAAAAAAGTCAAGTCATGAATTGTTATACAAGTTTGAAGACCTTCTTTCTCAATATTTCGAAAACGGAAATCTTATAGAAAACGGAATTCCATCAGTAAAGTGTATCGCCGACCAAATGAATATTTCCCCTAATTATCTTGGAACGCTGCTTCGACTTCACACTCAGCAAAATACACAACAGCATATCCAAAATAAATTAATTGATTCTGCTAAAGAACGTTTGAGTACTACAAGTTTATCCGTGAGTGAAATTGCCTATGAATTAGGATTTGAACATCCACAGTCTTTTAGTAAGCTTTTTAAACAAAAAACAAATCAATCACCAGGAGAATTCAGGAGGTTATTTAATTAAGAAGTATCCTTATTCGGTAAGAGATCGATAATACAATCGAAATGTTAATTTCATTCTATTTTACTGTAAGGAAGTTCATTATTTTTGTTGAAATACTTCTTGAAATGAAAGTGATCCTATTATCGATCTTTATTGTCAGCTCTTCTCTTTATCAGGGACAAGTTAAAAATATAGTCAATCCTGAGAAAATTGAGTCTCCTGTTCAAAAAACACATTCCGGAAAAGTGGTTTTCCTTACCCAAAATATTGCTCTGGAGAACGTAAAGGATTCGGATCTTATTTCTTCTTCCATATTTCAGGAAAACGGAGATCTTAGCATTCATGCTTTTTTTGAAAATTCACTTGTCAACTACCTTCATCAGCTTGAACCCAATTGGACTGTAGATGAACTTCTTAAAAACGGAAATTATCAATTTTCATTCTACGTTGACGGAAAACTCATCTATAAAGAAGATCTCAATACAGGCGCAGGTACTCCGGAAAATAAAAAAACCAAAACAACATTACGAATTCCTTTTATCAGCAGTAAAAACGAAGATTCGTGGGGAAGATACCTATGGATGCGCTTTTATATGGCTCATGACGGTATTGATGCCCTGGCAGCAGGAAATCACATTTTAAAAATTGAAATACGCCCTTATCTGAAAGCTTCTACCCTAAAAACAGGACCTATTATCTCGGAAGGGCAAATCAACCTTACCGTTCCTTCTCAAAATATTTCCGAGAGTCAGACTGTTGTTCAACCGATTCAGCCTAACAGTGGATGGAAGACTTCCCAGGAAAAAATCAATACTACAATGATCAGAACCCTGAATAAAAAAATTGCAGAAAACAGGTTCAAAGATGTCACCGGGATTGTTATTGTAAAAGAGGGAAAATTGCTTCTGGAAGAATATTTTAACAGCTCCGGAAGAGACTCTCTGCAGGATACACGATCAGTAGGAAAATCCTTTTCATCAGCTTTGACTGGGATTGCAATAAAAGAGGGGTATTTAAAAAGTGAAAATCAACCGCTGAAGGAATTCTATGATTTAAAACAGTTTAAAAATTATTCTTCCCAAAAAGATGATGTCACCATAAAAAGCTTATTAACGATGAGCTCCGGATTTGATGGAAATGACCAAGATTCTGAATCTCCCGGAAATGAAGAAAATATGTATCCTACTGACAATTGGATAAAGTTTGTATTAGATCTTCCGATGACTGAGAATACAATAGGAAAAAACTGGAATTATTTTACAGCAGGAGTTGTCGTAACCGGAGATATTTTGGACAAAACAGTTCCCCAGGGATTGGAAAAATATGCAGATAAAAAATTGTTTCGCCCTCTTGGAATCACCAATTACAAATGGCAGTTTACTCCTCAGCAAAAACCTTCTCTGGCCGGAGGATTGCGCATGAAAGCCCTCGATTTTGCAAAATTCGGACAACTGTATAAAAATAACGGAGTCTGGAATGGCAAAACAATTTTGAGTACAGACTGGGTTAAGAAGTCATTTACCAATTATTTTGCAGACAATACTGATTTTGAAGGCTATGGATATTTATTCTGGAGAAAGGTATATACCGTTGGAAATAAAAGCTATGAGGCTTTTCAGAGCAGTGGAAATGGAGGAAACAAAATCATTATGTTCACCAAAATCCCTGTTGTCATAGTCATTACGGCACAGGCGTATAACAAACCTTATGCCCACCAGCAAACCGACAAAATAGTACAGGAATATCTTTTACCCGCCATCATGATGGGTAATGAGTAATCAATAATGAAATTTTAAATAGAGATGGAAAGATGGGGCGAAAAATTTCTGCTTATTGCAAAAATTACTCATCTTTCTTAGATGGAACCAGGAATACGTCCATCAAGCCTTCCGGCAGCTGCATTTTAATAATTCTCTCTTCTCTGTCAACCTCCAGAACCCAGTCTTTGATCATGGGAATTACAATTTCTTTTCCTTCAAAATTTAAAATGAAATAAGTCTGCGCCGTCTGATCATTTACAGAACGGATCACACCACAATCATTATCGTTTTCGTCAAGGATATTATACCCGATGATTTCGTGGTAATAGAATTGT
The DNA here is from genome assembly GCF_059420365.1 of Chryseobacterium sp. GW821-FHT04C04. NCBI lineage: Bacteria > Pseudomonadati > Bacteroidota > Flavobacteriia > Flavobacteriales > Weeksellaceae > Chryseobacterium > Chryseobacterium sp. GW821-FHT04C04. The sequence goes on from NZ_JBWKTO010000002.1 coordinate 215,602, forward strand.
TTTCCTGAAAGTTTAGGCAGCGTAGCAAGCGGAAGGTAAACACTTTTACCTAAAACCTGATCTACCATTGCCTCAGAAGAGCCTTTGAATGCAAGATTCAGAGCATCAAGTTTGCTCCATGATGATTTTTCAATAAAAAATGGAACCAATAATCCGTTGATTTCAACGAATATTGATTCCAATTTATTGTAAAGCTCGGGTTGGTCGGTATCCAATTTAAGGATCACGTTACCCGCAAGTCCATGTCTGCGTGTGATTTTCCCTAAAAAATAGCAATCTTCTTTACGCATAACAGGGTTTGTTCTTAAGCTTCAGTGTTTTCTTCAGTTTCAGCAGCAGGAGCTTCTCCTTCTGTAGCTTCAGCAACAACTTCTTCAGCAGGTGCGTTTGCAGCTTCTTCAGCAGCTTTAGCATCAGCTTCAACTTGTGCAGCAGCAGCAACTCTAGCTTCGTTTACTTTTACTTCAGCATCTAAAGCAGCTTTCTTAGCATCAGCTTTAGCAGTTGCTAAACCTTCTACTTTTCCTTGTACTTTAGAGTCTTTAGCGTCTACCCAAGCATTGAATCTTTTTTCAGCTTCAGCTTCATCAAAAGCACCTTTAGCTACACCACCTTGTAAGTGTTTTTTGTAAAGAGCACCTTTGTAAGATAAAATAGCTCTAGCAGTATCAGTAGGCTGAGCACCGTTGTTTAACCACTGTACAGCAGAATCAACGTTCAATTCGATAGTTGCCGGGTTAGTAATTGGGTTGTAAGTTCCTAGTTTTTCGATGAATCTACCATCTCTTCTAGCTCTTGAATCTGCAACCACGATGTGGAAAAAAGGTTTTCCTTTTTTACCGTGTCTTTGTAATCTGATTTTTACTGACATAATGTTTGAATTTTACGGGAACTCGTCCCAGTTAAATATTTAAGAGTGCAAAGATAGTAAAAAAGTTTGAAGTAAAAAGCTTCGAGTAAAAAGTTTTATAAATTCAAATTATTTTTTAGCCAAGCATGGCAAGAGAGAATATTGTTGAAATAATTACAGAAATTAAAATAGCCATAAAAACAGCAAAATTATCCCGGGTCTTTCCTGTAATGCCATAGATCACTACATAATTGATGATATAAACAGGTACCAGCAAAAAAAAGGAGAACTGTCCTGTAAATGAGATTATAGCCTTAAAAAAAAGAAGTCCGGTAACAGAAGCTGCTACAATTCCTAAAAGGCTTTTAAAAATTATTTTCTCATCTATTTTATCATTCTCTTTTACCTTTGAAAATTGATCAAATTTCTCAAGAATAAAAATTTTCAATTCCCCCCTTTCCATGATTTCTGAAGAGATGTTTTCAAAAATAAGATCTATTTTTTCTCCTTTCTGCACTCTGTTGTGTACTTCAAACGAGATTCTTCCTTTTTCTTTAATTAAAATTTTCCTGTATTCGGCTTTTTTTACAAATTCATCATAATTAAATTTCTGACTGATTGCTTCACGCATTTCATCATTTATTTTTCCTGTGTGATCAGTCATATAAAGATAGGCGACCAGCAAATCTTCTTCATTATAATTTCTGTAAATATTCTTCATATTATACAGTTCCCATATAGAAAAGCCCCAGACATTTCTGATTTTCTTCAATGGTTAGAGAGTCTTTCAGATCATCTACAATTTTAGGGGAACTCCAATAGCAGCCAATATTGTTCGCTGTACAGGTAAGATACATATTCTGAACCGCCATTGAAGTAGCAGCGATCTCTTCCCATTCAGGAAGCATTCCGCTAAAATTCACTACAATGGAGACTACAACATCCGCTTTATTGATTTTAAAACCGATGTCATTGTGTTTTTTTTCCAGGAAAAGCTGTTCCGGCTGACTCGCCTTATAGATAGCCTGCATTTCTGAAGCCAGTTTTGCTTTTTCTTCTCCTTTGAATATTTTAAAACGCCAGGGTCTTGTACGTTTATGATTGGGAGCCAAAGTCGCTGAATGTAAAATCTCATCAAGAACTTCCTGAGAAATTTCTGCATCTGTATAATCTTTTGGGAAAATACTTCTTCTTTGCTCTATGATTTCTTTTAAAATGGATGCTTTATTCATACCCGCAAATTTACAACATGAAATTCAATCTGTTTCATTTAAATTGTTAAGTATTGACTGCCAGTTTATGATTTTTATAAGCTTTGTAATTGCTTATGGCAAAAGTGGTAAGAATAAGTAAAACGAGTGCCCTAAACAGCCATTTTTCATAAGATTCCCCTTTCATAGGATCCAGCAAATATAAAGCAATACAACTTATCGCGTATACCACTCCTGCAATGATCCAGTTGTACCCGGAATCAGGATATTCTTTTACTGTACCTGCTTTATTGTAATTAAAAATCGGACGTAGTTTATGTTGGTCCCAGATCACCAATACAAGAACAGCCATCATCATTAAAGAGGTTATAATCCAGGTACCTTTAAACGAAAGACTTATGGTAATGATCCATACATTTGTCAGTATGGCAAGAAACATCAATGCGCCCAATGTAGCATAACGCTGTGTCATGAGTAAAATTCCGGCTGTTATCTGAGCCAGTCCTAAAAAATTCCAGTAAAAGCCAGACTGATACAATGCTTCAAAAAAATATCCTATCGGTTCATCTGTTGAAATCCGGGTGAATCTTTCCCCCATCAGTTTTACCAGTCCGGACGGGAAAAAAGCAAATCCCACCAGATAACGCAGGTGTATAATCATCCAGTGATTGAACCTGCTGGTCCTTAAGCTGTCAAATTTCATGGGTATATGTTTTTGAATCACAAAGTATTAAATAAAAGTAAAACTTCAAATACATTTGAAGCTCTATTATATGGAGGTCATTTACTATTGATATTATAATACTTCTATGACCTTTTGGTGGATTTTATTTAAGGTAAATTCATCCCCTGATTTCATTCCCATCATTTTTTTAGCCATAGGGCTTTCGGGGGAGATGGCATAGAACCTGTCTCCTTCAAAAAAGAACTCCCCTAATGACACGGAAATATAAAACCTTGCTTTATTCGTAATGACCAGAGAGCCAAGCTGCACTCTTTCTGTAGCTGTATTGAGTACTTTTGCCAAATTTCTTTTAAGATCATTCAAAGCTCCCAGCTGTCGCTGCATCTGATAAATCTCCTCCTGCATCTCTTCTCTCATACTGTCATATTTCGGAGTTTTTTTAATGTCACGACTGGCTTCCAATGTAAATTCGATAAAATTTTTAAGCTTTTCAATTTTCTCTTCGATAGCCATTTTCACAAAGTCTCTGATATCACTTTTTTCAAATACAATCTTCTCCATAGAATCGATTCTTTATATAAAGATAATATTTTTAGAATAATATTTCAATAGCTTACTATAAAATAACTCTTCCAAAGGATATCATCGCTTTAAAAATTATTCCAGACTTAATTTTTTACAACTAAAGTCAGAGGTAAGGCATTATTATTTTATTTTGATGATCGTGTGATACTAAAGATAAAGAAAACAAGATTCAATCAACGAGATTGGTAAAAAAGGATTTTAATAAAAAAGCCTTGTACAATTTACAAGGCTTTCATTTTATTTTTCAGCAAGTTTCTTCAGATCCGTTAGTCCCTGACCAAACATTTTATCCATGTTACTGTTCATCATAGGTTTCATAATCTTCATCATGGCGTTCAGCTCATTATCGATCATCCAGGTTACTTTTGTTCCGTTACCTTCAGGGGTCAGCACAATATTACTTTTGGCAGTTCCTTCAAAAGGCTTTATAAAATGAAGCTGAGTACCTAGTTTTTCATTGGCTGCAATTTCTGTGATGGTTTGTTCTCCTTCACTGTCATCTCCTTTCCAATGATAAGAATCCCCCATTTGGTCCCCTTTTCCTGAATAAGTGACAGAGAAATTCTTGATTTCTTTAGAAAAAGGATCCCAGGTATTGTATGCTTGTAAAGAGTTTGTATGCTGCCACACTTTTTCTTTCGGAGCATTGATGACGATAGATTTTTCATAATGATAATCTTTACTGAAAGCCAGCATAGCGATTACAGCATAGATGAGAATCAGTACGATGATGGTACCAATAATTTTTAAGAGTGTTTTCATAGTTTATATATTTTATATTAAGGTTATTCATTTTAATGATGACTGTTAAATCTGTTCTCAAAATTAAATATTCCCACATCACTCCGTCTTTCCATATGACAAGATTATTTAAAGATAAGTATTTTTGTCATAAGTTTCCGGTAAGGCATTATTTTTGACCATTTCAGCTGTGATTCCCGATGAATCATTAAATTTACCTTACATAAAAAATCTAAAAATGAATATTTTAACAGAAAAATTTCACACTCCATATCATTCAGCACCATTCAGTGACATTAAAAATGAAGATTATCTTCCGGCATTTAAAGAATTAATTCAAAAATCCGAAGCAGAAATTGATGCTATTGTCAATAATCCTGAGGCACCCACTTTTGAAAATGTGATTGAAGCATTAGCCTATTCAGGGGAACAGCTGGATGTCGTTTCCAACATATTTTTCAACTTAAATTCTGCAGAAACCAGCGATGAAATCCAACAGATTGCTCAGGAAGTTTCTCCGATATTAACAGAATATTCTTCAAAAATCTCTCAAAATGAAGCCCTTTTCAACAAAATCAAAAAAGTATATGATGAAAAGGAGAAATATAATCTCAATGAAGAGCAGGAAATGCTTTTGAATGAAACCTACAAAGGTTTTGTAAGAAGCGGAGCGTTATTGAATGACGAAGACAAAGAGAAATTAAAGAAAATCAGCATGGATCTTTCTTTAAAATCGTTACAGTTCGGACAAAATGTACTGGCTTCTACCAATGCCTATTTTAAACATATCACCCATAAAGAAGATCTTGCCGGAATTCCGGAGGCTATCATTGATCAATATGCTGAGGAGGCCAAAGAAAGAAACCTTGAGGGCTGGGTAGTCACTTTGCAGTATCCAAGCTACCTTCCGTTCATGACGTATGCTGAAAACCGTGAATTGAGAAAAGAACTGGCTTTAGCAAATGGTAAAAAATCTTTTGACGGTGGAGAATTTGACAATCAGAATCTTATTAAAGAGCTTCTTCATTTGAAGCAGCAGAAAGCTGAGCTTATTGGATATAAAAACTATGCAGATTTTGTTCTTGAAGAAAGGATGGCGAAGTCTCCGGTAAAGGTTTTAGATTTTTTAAATGAGCTTTTGACCAAGGCAAAACCTTATGCTGATAAAGAAATTGAAGAATTAAAATCTTTAGCCAAAGCGGATGGAATTGATGAAATACAGGGCTATGACCACGCTTATTATGCTGAAAAACTTCGTAAGGCAAAATTTGACCTTAATGATGAAGAATTAAAACCTTACTTCCCATTAAACCAGGTGCAGGATGCTGTATTCGGATTGGCTGGAAAACTTTTCGGGCTGACTTTTGAGGAAAGAAATGACATTCCGAAATACCACGAGGATGTAAAAGTATATGAAGTAAAAGAAAACGGAACTTATAAATCTCTTTTATACGTTGATTATTTCCCGAGAAAAGGGAAAAGAGCCGGAGCCTGGATGACCAGCTATAAAAATCAGTACAAGCAAAATGGTGAAAATTCACGCCCGCATATTTCAATTGTCTGCAACTTCAGCAAACCGACAAAAGATACTCCTAGTTTACTAACGTTCCAGGAAGTAACTACTCTATTCCACGAGTTCGGACATGCCCTTCACGGAATGATGGCGGATACCCAATATCCTACGCTATCAGGAACTTCTGTAAAATGGGATTTTGTGGAACTTCCCTCTCAGTTTCTTGAAAACTTCTGCTATGAGCCTGAGTTCTTAAAAACTTTTGCAAAGCATTATAAAACTGGAGAAGTACTTCCTGACGAAAAAATTGAAAGAATCGAGCAGTCTAAAAACTTCATGGAGGGCTACCAAACCTTAAGACAGATAGGTTTCGGACTTCTGGATATGAATTATCATACGAAAGTTGCAGAACTGGAGAATGAAAGTGTAAAGGCATTTGAGGATAAGTATACAAAAGCAACCACTCTTTATCCTTCTAATTCTGAAACGGCCATGAGCCCTAGTTTCTCTCACATTTTCCAGGGTGGATATTCTGCCGGATATTATTCTTACAAATGGGCAGAGGTTTTGGATGCTGACGCCTTCCAATACTTCAAAGAAAACGGAATTTTCAATCCTGAGATTGCTGCTAAATATAAAATATTGCTTTCTTCGGGCGGAACTAAAGATCCAATGGAACTGTATAAAAGTTTCAGAGGCAGTGAGCCGAAAGTGGAAAGTTTGTTGAAAAGAGCATTTGGATAGGATACATTTAAATTATGACAGAGAAAATAAGCATTTTGGAAGCTGTTTTTAATGAATCTTTAAAAGCTGCCCTTCACAATATGACTCCTGAAAAGATTGATGAACTCCTTGACAACAGAGATTCAGCTGAGTTTTCAGAGACATGGATGAAAACATACCAGGCTATTGAAGAAAAATCGGTGGATGAGGAAACAGAAGATAAAATCAGTAATGTTCGAAAGGAGATTTTCATATCGACTTTCAGAACTACCGGGTCTTCAGATTTACCGGCTTATATTTCTGATGATTTCTGATGATTTCGGTTTGATCTGCTCTTACTATATTCATCAGATTGAAAATACCTGGGTGACTCACTTACTTTTCACTTATCTTAATCATCAGATTCCGCAAGGTGAGCTGATGAAAACGGATAAAACAATGAAAGAGCTGATTCAGTAGATCAGGGAAATAAAATAAAAAAAGAACAGCAATTGCTGTTCTTTTTTTTCATAATTGTCTTCCATTCTAGCTTTATGAAAATTTGTAAATTAGTCGCTCAATAACCTCAAACCAATTCCTGATTTCACATGACCATTCAAGAACAAATCAAAGACTATATCAACAGCCAGCCTGAGCTGAAATGTAATGATATGGAAGAATTGCATGGTATTATTCTGGAACTCCATCCGGCATGTCAATTATGGTTTATGGACGGCAAAAACAGTGAAAATAAAACGGTTTCCAATCCCAATATCGGATATGGTTTGTATACCCTGCACTATGCTGGTGGAAAAACCAGAGATTTTTACCAGATTGGAATGAGCGCTAATACAACAGGAATCTCAGTCTATATTATGAACATCAGTGATAAAACTTACTTAGCCAAAACCTATGGAGAAAAAATAGGCAAAGCCAGTGTGACAGGATATTGTATTAAATTTAAAACCCTGAAAGATATCAACATTGAAATCCTGAAAGCTGCAATACGGGATGGTATAAAAGCATAAGTACATCTCCTATCAAAATATCTTATAACTTTGTCTTTATGGTCCATATCGAAACGCTTTATAAAACCTTACATGAACGCAGACGTCCCGAAGATGTTGCAGAAATGATAGATGAATTGATGAAAATCCATCTATCTGCTCAGGAATGTGCTGTTTTAAGTAAAGCAACTAATCGCTCGCTGAAAAATAATTTCTATGGCTATACCTCAATGCTTGAATCATTTGGAGAAGCTGTCGGAGCCGGAAAACAGATCAAAAAAGCGACTGAGATCTTTAAGATCAATGAAAAAGAAAATTCCGGGTATAATAATGTGGATGAAATTGAAGCTTTTCTGAAAGAAGTTTCTCCTATTATTCATAAAGATGTAGGGCAAAATGATTTCAGAAAAGATCGTCTTAATAAAGATTTGAGAAAGCTTGCCGGAATGGATATTTCCAAACGGAATTATAATAAAAAATGGAGACTTCTGAAACGAATTGAAATAAGACTTCAAAAGTTTATTCAAGAATCAAAAAAGATAGAATTTCAGAAAATTTCCAAACACGGACTTTCTCATGCGATCAGTTTTGAAGATTTTTCCACTGATATGAACACAGCATGCTTTATTGCATACTTTAATGCGCGAAGCAATATGAGAAGTACCTTTACCAATCAGAGTCAGGACAGACCTTTTGATGAGATATGCGACATGCTTTTCAACCGATGCAAACAAAATCCGGAAGGAACAAACTGGTCAGCTATTTCCTATATCTACACTTCCCAAGAAGTTTTACTTCATCTGACAGATGAGCAAAAAGGTAATTTATTGGGTAAATGGACTGTTATTCTTGAAGAAATTTCCGGATTTCTGGAAACGCTTTGGAATGAAAATGATATTTATAGAAAAACCATGGCGGTCAAAAGAGGAAATGACTCCACCACCTGGAATAATACGGCCGGAGCCTGGAATAAAGCGAGAGATAACTGGATGAATATAATTTACGCTTTAGGATTGGATTCTGTTCTAGACGATCTTTGTTTTGGAAAAGTAATGCGCCTGATGGCTGCCGATGTCATCGCGTGGCATTTATCAACCGGCGGGAAGATTGATCCCAATACAGAAGTCTGGAATAATGTACCTTTGCCGTGGGAAGTTTTTCAGGAAAGGGTTTTCTGTAATAAAGAAACCATTGTCAATGCCTGCAGGGAAGCGGGTATAGATCCTGAAAAATCAGGCTGGATTGCCCCCAGAATTCATGGGGTAAGCCCTTTCAAGCCAACTCCCGAACTGGTGCATGGTGTAACGGTTTCAAATCCGTTTTTAGCAAAGGTTTTAAGACAGAACAAATATTTTTCTGGAAAACTCTGAAAAAAAATACAAAGGATAGGTTAGCTCAGTGGCAGAGCACCCGGCTCTTCACCCGGGTTGACGTAGGTTCGAGCCCTGCACCTATCCTGATATCTGATATAGCTCAGTGGCAGAGCACCCGGCTCTTGGACCGGGAGGACACAGGTTCGAGCCCTGTTATCAGACCTGATTGATAGAATAATGAATAAGAACCTTTCTCTTCTGGGAAAGCTAAATTTATAGAGCATAAGCAATCATCCATTCTGTAATTTTAAATCATGAGCACGATAACATTAAGATTAGAAAACGTAAAAAAACTTCAGGCTAAAAGATGGGATAATGAGGACCATTGGGATACTTTAAATGATCTCTTAGTAAAAGAATTAGATGAAATTCTACTTGTTGAGCCAGAAAACACTTCAGCATTAATCAATATTGGTGCTATTTATTCCGATATGGGAGAAAACGAAAAAGCTCTGAAATACTTAAAGACCGCTCTAAAGTTAGGTTCGAACGACAAAAATCTGTTTGTAAACCTGTCGATCGTGCTTATTTATATGGAAAAACATCAGGAAGAATATTTAGAATACCTTGAGGAAGTGGAAGATAAAATTGAGGACCCTCTCACTTTTAAGGCATATTTTGATCCTCAATCTCATTAAAAATAAGTATTAATTAAAAATCTATAATCATGTTACTCGCTATTTTACTTCCGTTCTTATCGTTCATCATCCGGGGGAAAGTGATCACAGGAATTGTCTGCCTTATTTTACAAATTACCCTGATCGGATGGCTTCCTGCAGCAATATGGGCAGTTCTTTCTCTAAATAATGAAAGAGCGGATAGACGAAATGACAAACTTATTAAGGCAATGCGTAAAAATAACGGTTAAACGATTGAAATCTTCCATTGGCTGAAAAATTTTAGACTAGCATCAAAAGAACAATAAATTCCTATCTCATGAAAGAAAATAAATACGACAATCCGTCATTTTTTGACCAGTACGAAAAAATGCTCCGTTCTCAAATAGGATTGGAAGGAGCCGGAGAATGGCACACCTTGAAAAATATGCTGCCGGACTTTCAGAAAAAAAACGTCCTTGATCTGGGTTGCGGCTACGGGTGGCACTGCCGCTATGCAATAGAAAATGGGGCAAAGTCTGTGATTGGAATTGATCTTTCAGAAAGAATGCTGACAAAAGCTAAAGAAATCAACAATATGGAGGGAATTCAATATGAAAGGAAAGCCCTTGAAGATGTTGATTATCCTGCAGAAAAATTTGATCTCATACTCAGTTCACTCACATTGCATTATGTGGAATCATTTGACACCCTTGCTCAGCATATTTATCAATGGCTTTCTCCCGGCGGATCTTTTGTTTTTTCCGTGGAACATCCTGTTTTCACAGCAGAAGGCGGTCAGGATTGGGTATATGACAAAGACGGTCAGAAAACCTGCTGGCCCGTTGACGGGTATTTTGTGGAAGGGAAAAGAAACACCACATTTTTAGGCGAAAATGTTATAAAATACCACCGTACATTAACTTCTTATCTGAATACATTATTAAAACATGGTTTTAAAATTAAGGAAATTATAGAACCAAAGCCTAGTCAGGAGATGCTGAAAGAAATTCCGGAAATGAAAGATGAACTACGCAGACCTATGATGTTGCTTATTTCTGTTGAAAAATAACATAAAACAACTTCATTTTCAGAGTAGTCACTTTGATAAATTATGTTTCTTGGTCATCTATAATTTGTATTGATAATACTACTGATTATTATGAAAACCGGAATCATATTGTAAAAACACAAATTACTATATTGCATAACATAGTAATAAAAATAAATTATATCTTTGCATAACAAATTACATAGTTATGATTATTAAAAAATTGATAACCGCTCTTTTTTTGCTTCCATTTTTAATTCATACGATGGATGCTCAAATGCAAACAAAAGAATATGAAAAGAAAATTGACAGTATTATCCAGACTGAATTTGGGAATACCAATGAGCCAGGAGGTGTTTTTCTGATTACTAAAAACGGAAAAAGTCTATACCGGAAAGCTTTCGGAAAAGCCAATCTTGAACTCAATGTCAATATGACACCGGATCATGTTTTCCAAATTGGATCGATGACCAAGCAGTTTACTGCTGTGGCTATTTTGATGCTGGAACAACAAGGCAAACTCAATGTTAACGACCCGGTTTCCCAATACGTCAAAGATTATCCTAACGGAGATAAAATTACCCTCCATCATTTGTTAACCCATACTTCAGGAATTAAAGATTTTACCAAAATAAAATCTCTGTCTACCATTGCTCAAAAAGAGATGAAGCCGGAAGAAATGGTTAACTTTTTCAAAAATGAACCTGTGGATTTTGCACCTGGGGAAAAGTTTGATTACAACAATTCCGGATATGTGGTTTTAGGTTATATCATTGAACTCGTTTCCGGAACTTCTTATGAAGACTTTATTAAGAAAAACATCTTTGATAAGGCTGGAATGATCCATTCCTATTATGCTTCCGACAGAAAAGTGATCCCTCAAAGAGCTTATGGCTATCACAAAAAAGAGCAGGGATTTGTTAATAGAACAGTGATCAGTTTCAGTGTTCCATTTTCCTCAGGCTCATTGATGTCTACAGTAGATGATATGCTTAAATGGCAGCAAGCACTCAATCAAAACCTATTGCTGAACTCTAAAGAAACCCAAAAAGCTTTTCAGAAATATAAACTAAATAGCGGGGAGGAATTTACCTATGGATACGGATGGCATCTGAAGGATATTAATGGAGTTCCTGACCGCGAACATGGAGGAAGTATATTTGGATTTAAAAGCATGGGAGTTTATGTTCCGGAAGAAGATATATATGTGATTGGATTCAGTAACTGCGACTGCCACTCTCCTACTGAAGTTACCCGAAATATTGCAAAAGCGACTTTAACTGAAATCAAAACCTCATCAAAGAAGCCATAAAATACGCTCCATCTTATTTCTTCCTGTCCATCTTTGGAAGAACATGATCAGGCACTTTAAAAATAGTGACAATGACAAAAATCAGGCAGAGAATATTAATAAGTACTGCAACTGAAAATGCCTTGTGATAATGCTGTATCAAAGGTTTTTCTCCAAGAAAATAATAGAAAACACTTCCTACCGCAACAATCCCCAGAATGGCTGCAATCTGCTGAAAAGTATTATAAACACCGGATGCATTGCCTATCAGTTTTTCTGACATTCCAGACAAAGCAATATTAGCCAGCGAAGGAATGATAGAACCCACTCCCAATCCGTGTAAAAATAACAGCAGGCAGAAAATTGGAAAGCTGGTCTGCATTCTGAATAAAAACAGCTGGAGAAAAAGAATAACAATAATAAAAATCAGCCCTGCAATCAGGGCTTTTTTACCATATTTTAAAACCATTTTTACAGAAGTTATAGAGGCGAGAATAAAACCTAGTCCCTGGAAAACAATAATTTCTCCTGCCTTGAGTGCAGTTATTTTTAAACCATCCTGAAAAAAAAGGGACACGATATAAAAATAAGAATCCAGCATAATAAAAAAGAAAGAAACAGCCACAATACCCAGATTGAAATTTTTATAACGAAAAATCTCAAAATCAATAAGATAAGGACGGTCTTTTTTTATTCTTCTCTTCTGATTTTTTATAAAACCCGATAAAATTACAGCAGAAATAATCATCAGAAAAGCATTTTTGAGATGAAACCCTTCATGCTCAAACATTGTCAATGCATAAGTAACACAGAATAATGCCGCTGAAATCATCAAGACCCCTCCCATATTCAAAGACTGTTTTACTGAGATTTTAGATTCATCCAATATTTTTAAACTCAGAAAGACCGCCGGAAGACCTATAGGAATATTCATCAGAAAAATAAGTCTCCATGATTCTTCCATTATTGTTAATGATGAAAAATATCCTCCGAGAAACTGTCCCAAAACAGTTCCTATCCCAATCGTAATTCCATACCACCCCATGGCTTTTGTACGTTCTTTATGATCTGGAAATAAAATCTGTATCATAGACAGTACCTGCGGGGCCATCATTGCAGCACTCATTCCCTGTACAAATCTTGAAATAACCAGCTGCCCTGCTCCCACAGAAACTCCGCAGGCGATAGAACTCAGCATAAAAGCAAGCAGTCCGATTGTATACATTTTCTTCATACCATATAAATCTCCCAGCCTGCCTCCTGTAATCAGAAAAGAAGCAAAACCAATGAGGTAAGCGGCAATCATAAACTGCATTTCCCCGTTAGAAGCATGAAGGTCATTCTGTATGGAAGGAATGGACACATTGATAATGAAAATATCCATAATCGTCAGCAATTGACCAAACAATACTATAATCAATTTCAAATACTTATAATTCATTTTTATATAGATATATCTATTTTTAAATATTAAAAAAAATTAGGGTAATAAACCCTGAACCATTTTTTTGACCTGATCAAAAGAATCATTTTGTCTATTGATTGTAGAGGTCACAACTGCTCCTTCTATTAAAAGAAAAATAGTGTCGGCTAACAAATCTTTATCCGCTACTTCTGCTCCATATTCTTTTATGATTATTTTAATCATATCTTTCTGTTTTTCTTTATGCTGTCTGGCAAAAGCGGTAACGGAAGGGTTCCCTTCTCCTATTTCGGAGACAATTTTAATGAAATGACATCCTGCAAATTGGTAGGTCTGCTGCAATTTTTTCCTGTAGTCAATCAGTGCCAGAAGTTTTTCTCTTGGTTCAGAAATTTTGGATATGCTGCTTTCAAATCCTTCAAACCAATTGAGCTCTTCTTTTATAAGATAAGCCTGAAGAAGATCATTTTTAGATGAAAAGTGATTGTACAGGGAGCCAATAGCAATATCAGCCTCTGCAATAATCTGGTTAATCCCCGTAGAATTGAAGCCCTGCTTGTAAAACAGATCCGAAGCCACTCTGATAATTCTGTCTCGTACTTTTTCCTTTTTCATCCTGAAAATTTTTACAAATCTAGTCAAAAAAATAGATAAGTCTATCTATTTTTAAAATACAGATAAAATTTTTATTTTAGATCAGAGAAAAAAATCTCATTCATTCAAGCTTCAATCCCATGAAATCACTTCCTTTATTTATGATATTCTTACTGTTAATAGGCGTATCTTGTAATCCTTCACCTAAACCAACCCCAGCAAAAAATATGAGCTCCACCAATCCTGTTGTTTATTTTGAAATCCCTGTTCATGATCTGAAGCGTGCAGAAAAATTCTATTCTGCTGTTTTCAATTTTAGCTTTGAGAAAGAAATCATTGACAGTTATGAAATGGCTTTGTTTCCTTTTGAGGAAAAAAACAGCGGTATCTCAGGAGCATTGGCTAAAGGAGATGTCTACAAACCTTCCAGAAATGGGGTTATCATTTATTTTAAGACGGAAAGTATTGAAGAGACATTGAAAAAGGCTGTACAACATGGAGGCTCTGTTCTTTATGCTAAAAAGACAGATGAAAAATATGGTTTTGCCGTAGCGGAATTTGAGGACTCGGAAGGGAACAGAATTGCTCTGCATGAAACCGTAAAATAGCTATACCATTTGATGCATATTAATTTTTTAAATAAGGTTAAGACATATTTTGTATCTTTAAATAACCATTTTTAAAAGATTAATTGGTAAATAACTATGGCGGAAGAACTTTATTTCATCAAAACCAACCCTATTATTGCCAAAATCAATTTGTACAATAAGCTTAATCGTGACGAGGATAAGATTCTGAGTTTCCTTCAACCTGAAGCAAAAGCTACCCTTGAAACGATTAAAGAAAAAATACAGGACTCTGTTGAAGAGCTTACCCAGGAAGAACTTTTACTTATTTTTCAATGGTTCAGCCGTGTTTATTCTTCAGATCATGAAGAAGCCAAGACTCAGCTTTTCATCAATGGTATTGATCTTTTTTACGAAATCCCGGCTGCGATTCACTCTGAAAATTTCCTCCAGATTCTTTCAGGCTATGAAAAACTCCTGAAGCAGGACATGAATTATATTGTGGATTCTCAAAACTTCAACCAATTCCTGATCTACGGAATTTTTCTCACAGAAATTCTGAATAGAGAACAAGGACATGAAAATATCCTTTGTGACTACCTGAAACCAGACAATAAGTCACTGTATCTTCTTGCTGAAAATCAATTAAATTCAAAAGAATTTGACCCTAAAATCGTTCCCGATCTTCAGCATCATTTTACGGATCTTTATGATCTGACCAAGTTTTACAAAGGTCCTATTATCAAACTTGAAAATCAATAAAAAAAGAGGTTTTTCAGACCTCTCTCAGTATTTCAGGGTTTTTCATCAGGTAGTCTAATGCTTCTTTCACAGCTTGTTCAGGACTTTTAGGATTGAATCCCAATTCATTTCTGGCTTTAGAAATATCAAAATCCTGCTGTAATCCTGAGAACATGGCAATATCTTTCCGGGTAAGTATCGGAGGTTTTCCACTTAGTTTTGCGGTCAGTTCCATAAGGGCTGCAATGGTAAACAGAATTCCTTTGGGAACAGAACGCGGGATGTTCAGCTTCAGGTCAGGATACAGTGTATTGGCAAGAATGGTTGTATCGGTAATGGTCATACATTTTTCATTGGCGAGAATATAACGCTCGCCGGAGCGACCTTTCTCAGCTGCCAGATAACATCCTTCTGCAACATCTTTTACATCTACCCAATTCAGAGTAATTTTAGTATCTACAGGAATCTTTTTATTCAAAATTAATGTAAGAACTCCATACGAAACATTTAACGGTAAAAATGCTTTACTTCCAATCATGGCAGAAGGCATGACGGAAACCAGTTCTATCCCTAGTTTTGCAGCCAGATCAAAAGCCAGTTTCTCACCATCATTTTTAGAGTTATAATACATATCTCTGCGGTCCGGATTATAACCGTTGCTTTCTCTGGTAGTTAACTTTGTATAATCGAGTGCTGCAATAGAACTTACATACACTATTTTCTTCACACCTGCTTCAGCAGCAGCTTCGATGGTATTTCGGGTACCATTGATATTCACATCATAGATTTCCTTCTTCGGATCTTTAGCCCATAGTTTAAAAGAAGCTCCTACGGCATAGAATGTTTCCACTCCCTGCAGTGCTTTTACAAAAGAAGCTTTGTCGGTAATATCCGCCTGTACCAGTTCACAATCCAACCCTTCAAAAGGTTTTGTATTTTGTGTATTTCTTACGGCAGCCCGCACCGGAAGTCCATGCTTCAGTAAAAATCTGACTAGATTATTTCCCAGATGTCCATTGGCTCCGGAAACAAGATTGATATGATTCTTTGTCATTGCATACATTTTAATGCTGCAAAGTTCATCTTCCCGGCACCGGAACCACTTGACTTTTGTTAGTTAATTATTTTCCTCCGGATTCTACTCAGACTTTCCGGTTTCATTCCCAAAAATGAAGCAATATACTGGATAGGAACATTCTGAATAATTTCCGGATAATCTTTCATGAGTTTCAGGTAACGCTGTTCAGCATTCAGAACAGACAATTCTCGGGAACGTTTTTCATTATAGGCAATCGACTGCTGGAAGACCGAAATACTGAAATCTTTCATTGCCTGGCTTTGATTGATCAAATGATCCAGGTTTTCTTTGGAAATTCTCAAAAGCTCAGCATCTGTGATACACTCTATATTATTTTCAGAAACGGTACCGTTGATAAATTCTGAATAAGACGTAAAAAATCCCGGCGGACAATTGATATGTGTGGTCACTTCATTGCCATTCTCATCCATATAAAAAAGCCTTAGGTATCCAGAAACGATATAGTAAAGGTATTCAGGTATTCTTCCAGCCTCTTCTATGACTATATTTTTTGAAAACGCCACAGGCTCAAAGTATTTTTTGACAGCTTCGGTTTCTTCACGGGTAAAAGCATGAATGGAGTGAATATATTGTAAAAGCTTGTCGTGCATTGATATTTTTTTAGTCTTATACAAAAATACCAAAAGAAAAATCCAATATTAATCATTATTAAAATAAATTTTTCACTGATGAATGTAATAACATAGATTGAATAATTGTCTTGTATTAAAACAAAACTATGCGAAAGATTGTCATTCTTTTAGGTCTTATTTCCACGTCTTTTCTTTTTGCACAAAGCGTTGAAGGGATTATTACAGACAAGGATAATAAGCCGGCGATGGAAACTGAGGTACTGATTACAAAAAATGATGTGAAATTTTCAGCCATCACGGATGACAAAGGAATGTTTAGAATTCCTTTAAAAGAAGACGGAGATTATTTATTTGAAATTATAAAAGACGGGATAAAAACCAACAGTGAAAAAATTAGCGTAAAAGGCGCCTATAGAAAAGATTTACAAATTAAGGATGTGCCTGTTACCGAACAGAAAATAGAGGGTGTAACTGTTACTGCAAAGAAAAAATTATTCGAAAGAAAAGTAGACCGTCTGGTTTTTAATGTGGAAAATTCTGTAGCCTCTCAGGGAATAGATGCTATAGAGGCACTCGCCAAAACACCGATGGTAAAAACCAGCGATGATGCAATAAGTATTGCCGGAAAAAGTAATGTAGCCGTTATGATCAATGACAGGCTTCTTAACCTGAATGGACAGGAACTTATCAATTATCTGAAGACACTTCGTTCTGATGATATTCTGAAGATCGAAGTGATTACCACTCCGCCTGCCAAATATGATGCTGAAGGAAAAAGCGGACTGATCAATATTGTGCTTAAGAAAAATGCCAATCTGGGCTGGAATGGTTCTATCCAGACTTCGGGAAATTATTTTTGGAACAGACCTACTGTATCCTCAAGAAGTGGAGCTTCCTTTAATTATCAGGGAGAAAAGCTGTCTATAAGCACAAATTTATCCCTAGGAGATAACTACTGGTACTATACTACTTATAATTATCTTTCCGGTACTACGAATAATGATTACTGGAACAGAGATACCCAGACCCTTAATAATTATAAGTACAAAGGTGGAAACGTAAAGACAGAATACAAGATCAATGATAAAAACCTTATAGGGATCAACTATAACTACTCGCACAGTAATCCTTTGGAAAAGGGAGAAAGCCAGGCAACCAGATTCAATGATGAAGGGCTGCTTAATATTCTTTCTAACTACAGGAACAGAAACAGCAGGGATGTTCACAATGCAACGGCATTTTATGAAACAAAGCTGGATAGTGCAGGAGGTAAGCTTACTATTACAGCGAATCTGATGCTTAATAATTCCAATGCAAGAAATTTCTCCAATACCATTACTTCGGAAACGATTTCTACAATGGCCAATCCTATCAGTAAATACAGGATCTATTCCGGACAGGCTGATCTTGAAAAAACGTTTGCTAAAGTCAAGACAGAGTCTGGTATAAAGTATACCAAGATTAAAAATGATTCTGAATTTAATTTCTTTGATATCAAAAACGGACAGTATAATCTGAATTCAGGAAGAACCAATACTTTCTTTTATAATGAGGAGAATTTTGCAGCATATTTCTCTACCAATTTTAAGATCAGTGAAAAATGGGATGCAAAGGCGGGGCTTCGTTATGAATATACAACATTGGAGGGAGTTTCTATGAATGATAATACCTCAGCGAACATCAAGTATGGGAAATTTTTCCCTACTGCCTATATCAGCTATAAGCCCAATGAGAATCATTCGTTCTCTCTTAACTATTCACGCAGGATTTCACGTCCTTATTTTGGCAACCTGAATCCATTCAAGTATTATACTTCGGAGTATGAATACACCACTGGTAACCCTTATCTTTTGCCTTCCTTTTCAGACAATTTTGAATTCGGATATGTTTTAAACAATAATCTTAATATCACTTTATATTATAATTACAACAAAGACAACTGGGACCGAATTCAGATGGTAGATGGCAACTACAGATATACGATTTCCAAAAACTTCTATAATGAAGACCAGGCAGGAGTCAATATCAGTTATAATTACAACAAACTGAAATGGCTGGAATCTACCATTTTTGTCAACGGATACTATACAAAATCAAAATCTTATGATCCATTGATTCTTCCTGCGCCGGCTGGATACAGTGCCAATCTTAATATTGACAACAGCTTTTTCCTTAACAAGGAGAAAACGGTCACTCTTATGCTTGGGCTTTGGGGAAGTCTTCCCAACAGAGACGGAAATACTTATTATTATACCAATGCTTCACTGTATACAGGGATGAAACTGGCTTTTATGGATAAAAAACTATTGGTCAATCTGTACTTAAATGATATCCTGAATACCAATCGTGAAAAAGGGATAGAATATTACCCTACTTACAATATTGATTACCAGTACAAAGGAATCACCAGAAACGTTCATCTTTCTCTTACCTACAAATTTGGAAACAACAATGTGAAAGGAGCTACCAAGCAAGTGAAGTTTGAAGAATCCAACAGAGCTGGCGGCAACAACTAAACTTGCTTCTGCCACAATTATTTTTGACCAGGATAAAAACTATACCACAGCCAACAGCTTCTTTTTACGATGGAGAACTGTTGGCTTTTTTATGTATTTTACGATTGAATATCTTGAACTTAAAAAAGCAGTACATCATTCCCCCTATGAAATAAGCGAATACATCATAAAAATCTCCGGTAAAATGGCTGGATAATTTCGGACAAAGCACTTCAAATAAAAAAGACAGATAAAGCACTGAAGTCAGTACAAACTTCAAATCAGGTTTCCAGTGACAGCCTAATACACCGTTCATGATATACTCTATCAGATAGCAATACATAGGAACGGTGATACAATCTGTAAAATAATCATTAAGAAACGGAATATAAATTCCGTTTTGTCTCAATACAATCACTGCTCCCCAAACTGCCAATCCCAGCAGAAACCAAAAGGAAATTCTCTTTTTCATTACATATGAAGCACAGCCATAATGATCCCAAGGATTACCTGCAGGATTTTCGAAATCATTTCCTGGGGATCTGTTTTATTTTCCTTTCCGTTTTTCTCTGCTGTTTCGTAATCGAATTTTTGTTTTCCTTCCATTATCACAAAATTTGATACTGCAAATATATCAAATTAGAACATTTGTTCTAATTTTAAAAATATGATTTATATCCACTTTGATATTCTTATCTTTGAAATATGAAGACCAAGGATAAAATTCTGTCCAAAGCACTGGAACTATTTAATGATAAGGGCTATAACAATATTACTACAAGGCATATTGCAGCTGAACTCAACATCAGTGCGGGAAATTTGCACTATCATTTCAAACATTCGGAAGACATTATTAAGATCCTTTTTGCAGAGCTTACCCTGAAAATGGATGAACTTTTGAACCAAATGAAAAAGTTGGAGAATAAAACCCTGGAAGACCTTTACCAGTTCACCTACTCTACCTGCGAAATCTTTTATTCTTACCGTTTTATATTTATCAATTTCATCGATATTCTCAATACAATGCCTGACGTAGAATCCCGGTATGAAGGCATTAATTTTAGCAGAAAAGAAGAATTTGAACTGATATTTTCAGACCTCCAAAAAAACAATGTATTTCAAAAGGATGTGCCCAGCTTTATCATCGGGTGCCTTACCGAGCAGATCTTTATCATTGCAGACAACTGGCTTACCCACAACAGACTGATTTTAAAGCTTAACCCAAAAGAAGCCATACAGCATTATACCCTTCTTCAGATGAACCTTTTTTATCCACTTCTCAATAAAGAACAGCAGCAGCTTTATGAACAGCAATATATCCGATAATCGTAACCTCATCATCAGAAAAGGAGAAATAAATGATCTTCCTGAAATGCAGCAGCTTTTTACAGAAACTATAGATGAAATCTGTAAAAAAGACTATGATCCTCAACAGATTGAGGCCTGGAAATCTGGTGCTGAAAATGAAGAAAGATGGATGAATGTGATCAGCAATCAATATGTTTTAATTGTAGTAAGTAGCGGTCAGATGGCTGGTTTCTGCACTCTCGATCAGGGAAATTATATTGATCTTCTTTTTGTACACAAAGATTATCAACATAAAGGAATAGCATCTTTGCTTTACAGTTTGATTGAACAAGAAGCTCTTCAACATCATGAAAAACAACTCATGGCAGAGGTAAGCAAAACAGCCAGACCTTTTTTTGAAAAAATAGGATTTCAAGTGGTCAAAGAACAGACGGTCTATGTAAAAGGGATTGCTATGACCAATTATAAAATGACAAAATACCTCTCCGCTTAATTTTCAGGCTTATGGAATTACGTCCGGAATACAATGAGTGCAGAATTTCAGTTCCACAGGAATTTGAAAATGTATTCACCCATTTTTATTTTGCTGAAAACACTTCAAAAACTCCGGTTACAAAAACACTTCTTCCCACTTATCAGACGATTCTGTTATTTTGTTTTGGAGAAAGTGCAGCGATGTCTACCCGGGAAAAAACAATTATTGGAGTTGATAAATGTATGGTATTCGGTCCGGTAAGGCAGGCTTTTGACTATACGCTTCCGGCAGGCTGTTCCATTTTGGTTGCCAATTTTAAAGATGATGCATTTTTCAGATTTTTTGGAAAAGTATCCATTGAACAATCCATAAGGCATCCTGACGAATTGCTGAGCGAAAACTGTTTTACCGATCTGTGGCATCAGCTGACAGGATTGCATTCCATCGCAGAGCAAGTGAGTCATATCCTTGAGTTCTGCAGACCTTATCTTCAGCATCAGGACACTACCAGTAAGCTTTTGAGCAGTTTTGAAAACGATTTTTTTAATCCAATCAAAGTGATCGCAGCACAAACCCATCAGACCGAAAGAAATATCCAGCGCAAACAGAAAGAGCAGTTTGGATATTCTTTAAAAGAGCTTACCCGCTATAATCGTTTTTTAAAAGCGATAAAAGCCCTTGAAGAAAGAATCGGAAAACAGCATAAAGTAAAGTGGTTTGATATCATTGCTGAGTGTGGTTACTATGATCAAAGCCAGCTCATCCATGATTTCAAGCATTTTATCAACATTTCACCTGCTCAGTATTTAAAATTCCAGCAGGAGATCTGTAATCCAAAATCTGAATAGGCCGTTTCGTTTTCTTACAATTTTTGAAAAGTACACCGTCCTACATTTGTCTCATTAATCTTAACAATCAAAACAATGAGACATTTAATCATTTACGCACATCCTAATGAAAACAGTTTAAATCATAGTCTTTTAAACACTGTTGTTGAAACACTCCAATCCCGCAATCAGGAGGTTATTGTAAGAGATCTTTATAAAATTGGTTTCGATCCTGTATTTTCTTTGGAAGATATGCATGGACAACGCATGAGAAAGATATCAGATGATGTAAAAACCGAACAGGAGCATATTTTATGGGCAGAACAGATTACTTTTATTTATCCTATCTGGTGGACAGGTCTTCCGGCTATAATGAAAGGGTATATAGACCGTGTTTTCAGCTATGGTTTTGCCTACCGCTATGACCAGGGTATACAGAAAGGACTTCTGAAAGGCAAAAAGACTGTGATTATCAATACCCACGGAAAATCTCATGAAGAATATGAAAAAACAGGGATGGATAAAGCACTCACTTTAACCTCTGACAATGGTATTTTCATCTATTCCGGGCTGGAAATCATCAGCCATTTATTTTTTGACAAAGCAGATAAAACTTCCTCAGAAAATCTTGAAATATGGAAAGATCAAATAAGAAATTTATACTCTGATTATGTAATGAATTAGGTGACTATATAGAATTTTATACTGTTGTCATTCTGACGAAGGAAGAATCTCATATATGGCTTAGATTCTTCATTTCACTTCGTTGCATTCAGAATAACAGAGTCATAATAATTAAATATCATGATTAGTATAAAATTGTATATAATTACCTTACATTATTAATTTTTTTCTATGAAAACACTTACTGAAAAACAAAGCATCAGCCCAGTTTTACGGGCTTCCTACCAACTGACGAAGAGAATAATAAAATACAGTTTTTACATCTTTATCCTGTATTTTGCTTTTAAGGGATTTATGGCATGAAATTGGCTTCAAAAATCGCAAGTAAAATTGTTTTGAACCATTATTTTAAGCCATTAAGATAGATGGATGGTTAAGTTTTTTCTTAAAAACAAATCTTGTTATAACCCTGCAATACGTCTTAATGGTTTAAATATTGGCTCCTCAGGAAATTCCTGTTACATTTGCATCACAATGAAACATTTAAACAGTATACTACGTCTTCCATTCTTCAGTGAATATTACACTCCGGGCTATCGTTCGGGAAGACTTTCTATATCTGTAATCCAATAAAATAATCTAACATATATAGAGCCCGGACAGTACCTGTCCGGGCTTTTTTCATTTTAAAACTATTCAACATGATTCATCCATTACAAGAAAATGTGGCTATCATCCTGCCGGAAAACGGTCTGGAAGAAAAACTTGCCCAAGCCAAAAAGGAAAATAGAAAGCTTTCTATTAAACTGGGGTTTGATCCCACGGCTCCGGATTTACATCTGGGGCATGCAGTGGTCCTCAAAAAGCTGAAACAGTTTCAGGATCTGGGGCATCAGATCATTATCATCGTAGGCAGCTTTACAGCAAGAATTGGTGATCCTACCGGAAAAAATAAAGCAAGAAAACCTTTAAGTGCCGGAGATGTACAGCATAATGCCCAGACATATATCAATCAACTTTCCAAAGTGATTGATGTTCAGAAAACAAAGATTGTTTTCAATTCTGACTGGCTGGATGCACTTAGTTTTTCAGAGGTTATCCAATTGCTTTCCAAAGTGACCGTTGCCCAATTGATGCAGCGTAATGATTTTAATAAAAGGTTTACAGAAAACACGCCTATTGCGATGCATGAACTGGTATACCCTATTCTTCAGGGTTTTGATTCTGTAAAAATTGAATGTGATATTGAAATGGGAGGTACGGATCAGCTTTTCAACTGTACGATGGGAAGGCAGCTTCAGGAAGTTCATCAAATGCCGGCTCAGATTGTCATGTGTATGCCCTTGCTGAGAGGCCTTGACGGAAAGGAAAAAATGAGCAAATCCCTGAATAATATTATTGGGCTGACAGATGAACCCAATGAAATGTTTGGAAAAACGATGTCTATTCCGGATGCACTGATTGAAGAATTTATCAACCTGACCACCGATTTTTCTACGGAAGAAAAAACAGCACTTATCTCCAGGATGGCAGAAGGTGAAAATCCTATGAATATCAAAAAACTGATGGCTAAAAATATCATCAGCCAATACCATGATGCAGCTTCAGCAGAAAATGCAGAACAATTCTTTATCAATCAGTTTCAGAATAAAAATTTTGAAGAGAAAGTATATCAATCTGTTTCTATCCGTTCTTTGAAAAGTATTCAAAATAAAATATCTCTTCTTGAACTTTGTCATCAGCTTAAAAATGATCTCAGCAAATCGGCGGTTCGAAGATTAATTGAAAATGGAGCAATTCAAATCAATAACGCTAAAATAACGGATCCAAATGAAGAAATGGAACCTATCCCTCAAACCAAAATAAAAATCGGGAAAAGAGGCTTTTTTGAGCTAATATAAAGATGGGAGTCGGAGCACGGAAGTTTTGTCAGACGATGAACTGATGAACTTTTTTGATGGGATTTTTTTTAAACAGAAGTTAAAATTAAAAAATACAAAAGTTCTTTACAACACAAAAATAGCATCCAGCTTCCTACCTCCACCTTCCATCTCTCAGCTTATTTCAATATCTTCGTTCTCTTAAAAACTATTTCCAATGAGCTATATCATGGTTGACATAGAGTCGGACGGCCCCATTCCCGGCGATTTTTCAATGGTTTGTTTCGGGGCAGTACTCGTTAATGAAGAACTTGACACTACTTTTTATGGAAAACTGAAACCTGTTTCTGAAAAATTCAATCCTGATGCTTTGGCTGTTTCTGGTTTCAGCAGGGAAGAAACAATGAATTTTGATGATCCTGAAGAAGTAATGCTTGCCTTTGAAGACTGGATTAAAACAAATTCCAAAGGCAGACCTATTTTCATCAGTGATAATAATGGTTTCGACTGGATGTTTATCTGCTGGTATTTTCATCATTTTATCGGGAGAAATCCTTTTGGTTTTTCTTCCAGGAGGCTTTCTGACCTTTATTGTGGATTGGAAAAAGATACTTTTTCCCAATGGAAGCATCTTCGCAAGACTGAACACACGCACAATCCGGTAGATGATGCCAGAGGAAATGCTGAGGTTTTGCTGTACATGAAAGAAGAAATGGGACTGAAAATTGCATTAAAGTAGACACACTAATTTTTATTTTTGAATATGAATCTTGATCTTCACTACAAAAAAGCTGATGATACCGATATTGATTTTCTTCTTGATCTCAGAATGAAAACCATGAATCCTCATTATAAAACTTCAGGACTTTCTACCGACCGGGAAACAACTATGCAAAGAGTTCTCTATCAGTTTGAAAAAGCCAATATCATTCTTTTAAACAATCATCCCATCGGACTGTTAAAACTAGACAGAACATTTACCAACATTGAGGTCCTTCAACTTCAGATTGATCCCAGCCAGCAAGGAAAAGGACTTGGAAAAAAGATTTTGTCTGATATTCTGGAGGAAGCTTCATTAGCAGGAAAAACAGTGTCATTAAGTGTTTTAAAAACGAATAAGGCCCAGCATCTTTATACAAGTCTAGGGTTCAGAATCGTGGATGAAGATGAGTATTCTTATTTTATGGAAACTGAAAAGCAGTAAAGTGAGATCATTTTAGTTTGGGCTAAATCCGTTGAATTTTCCTTTGATTCAAACACAAATTTCACAAATAAGCGAGCACAAATAGACACAATCATCTGCGAGATCTGAAAAATCTGTGGGAACAAAATACATAATCCTGTTTTTTATTTGAGATTGCTTCACTACGTTCGCAATGACCGTTTACTGATTCGCCATGGTCACATAGATCAGTCTTCCGCCTTCTTCTGCAGAAAGCAATATTTTTTTACCATCTGTAAGCTCAACCATGGAACCGGGTGGAATTTCTTTTTGCTCTGTGACATCTTTCATTCCGGATAACCCTTGATTTACCAATACCCATTTTTCCTGATGGAAGGTAAAGTAGCCCACCGGCATTTTATCCTGCATGGTAAGATTTTCATTTCTTATCACTTTTCGGGAAACATGCCACTTGAATAAATACTGATTGTGATAGACCATCAATCTGTGATTTTCCGGCTTCCATACCTCATCATCAAATTTAAAATACAGATCCAAAACCGGTAATGTTCCCTGATGAGGTGTTCCACAGAAAGGACATTTGGGCTTGCTGGTATTATCAAAGACATACCATTTTTCGGCACAATTGGAATTATGACAAGGCTGTATCAGGTCTACGGTTTTCAATAAGGCGCTTTCCCATTCGTTGGCTGTAGGACGTCTGATAGGGTCATGCAGTCCGTCTATAAATGTTTTCCTGAACAGATCTGAAAGGTAGGGACCTGTTATGGTATAAGGAATATTTTGCGGATCACCCCAGAATGCATCCCATTTTCTGAGATGATCTGCTTTTACATGATTGGAGGAATCTTCCGGATTTTCTATAAATAAGGCTTTTTCTCCCATGGATAAAATTTCATCTTTTTCGGAATCCAGATCCCAGATTTTCCCTCCACGCAATGGGTGCCTTCTCAGGAGATACATATACATCAAAACAGCAAGAGCATGAAGGTCTGTTTTTTGATTGGGCAGGTGTCGTTTGGGATCCTGAAGACTCAGATGTTTGGTCTTTAAAACTTCAGGAGCAATAAAATCTGCGGTTCCTATGACTTCAGGTTGAAAAAGTTTTGGAACAACCAAACCGTCTATATCAATAATACAGGCAGATTTTGAAACAGGATCCACCAGAATATTATTATAGGACAGATCAGAATGTGCCAGCCCCATCTGATGTAATTTTTTTACTCCTCTGCTGATATTGACGGCAATCTGAAAATAGCTCAGCCAATCCCCCAGTTCAGACGGATCCAGTCTTAACGGATACTGCTGATTTCTGAACATCGGAGCGGTAAACCATTTCCCTACTTTATCCTGTCCCTGGATATTATCTGAACCGATATATCCTTTGGCAAAATAAAATTTATGATGGTAAACAGGAACCACAATTCCTGTGAGTTTGTTTCTTTCAACAATATCGTAAGGCCATCTGAAAATTTCGTTTAAAAAGTATTCGGAGGTATTTCCATTCTGTATACTCTGCAGATAGGTAGAAACAATTCTCATGATTCTTTCTTTTTGCCCTTCATCCAACGGACTGCGGTAAAAAGCTACCACATAGTCTCTATCAGGCGAAAAATAAACATCTTTCACCCCACCCCGGATGGGATTTTCGTCTATGTATTCATACGATTTGGCTGTGTTCAGGACAGAAACAACCTTAATGGTCTTTTTCATGGTATTAATAGATTATGGCCAATGTACGGTCATCATGATTTCCTCTGCTCCAGAAATCGCTCCATAGGAGAAGCTGTTCATCAATTTTTTCATCGTTGATAAAGTCTGCTTTCGTCCGGTCATCGTTGTTTCCGGCCAGGTCTTCAAAAAGGGACTTCCAGCTTTCGGTATCTTCCAGTTTGTTTTCTGTGGTAAATTTAGGATCATAAATACCATCCGTCATCAGCACGAGATAAGAAAAATCATCCACACAGGTTATTCTAAAACGGGAAGCTATCTGATCATTGAAAATTTCTTTCATGGTGATAAAACGGGTCCCTCCTCCAAATTCTCCAACATCCATCTGATTTAAGAGTTTCACTTCGGAAAAGTCAGCATTGATAAGGTTGATCGGGCAGTCTCCTACTCCAAAGCTCAAAATGACATATCCAAAACTGAACTTTTTAAGCAATGTAAAAATAAGGGTTGCATGCAGATCATTTACAGACAACGCATTTTCTGCTGCTGTTTTTTCTAATGTTTTATAAACATCCAAAACGCCTTCCAACAAAAGATTGATGATATTGGATTCTGCTTCCGAACGTTCCTTATCGGAAAATTCAGTAGCGTACATACGATTGATATTGTTTTCAATTTGGTTTATTATTTCCTGTGAATTGAAAAACTGATTAATCGTTGCCGTAGCCAATCTTGAACCTTCTCTGGCAGCCTTAGCCGAGCCCGCCCCATCTGAAACAGAAATAATACTCCAGTCTGCAGGAAGCCTATTTACTGCAAAATCATCTTCACGGAATTTTCCTTCATGAGCATGGGAACGCCCTCTTTTGGAAGCAACCACCATTTTTTTGTCTGAAAATGAACCTTTGAAGGAGTCTTCTTCAGATTTATAAAAAGCAGCATTTTTATCGCTT
The DNA here is from genome assembly GCF_059420365.1 of Chryseobacterium sp. GW821-FHT04C04. Lineage (NCBI taxonomy): Bacteria > Pseudomonadati > Bacteroidota > Flavobacteriia > Flavobacteriales > Weeksellaceae > Chryseobacterium > Chryseobacterium sp. GW821-FHT04C04. The sequence continues at coordinate 243,618 of NZ_JBWKTO010000002.1, forward strand.
GGAATATTTTTCCACAAGTCTTTCGGATCTGCGTTTACAAAAAGCTGGATCTTCTTTATTTCAATCTGGTCCTGATCATGAATGTGATAAAACTGAACGTCCAGATGATACATATTATTCGTAACCGGAGTTCCCGAAATGGTATTATTTTCAAAAGTAAGCCCCGTTTCTTCCAGATTTCCGATCTTCTGAATTTTTATATTGGGAAAGTCTTCCATGTCAAGGCTGAATTCATAGAACTTTTTTGCACTGGCGTTCTTCAGCACCCAATGGGCATCTTTAAACTCTTCTTTTTCTTTATAAACAACAGCTTGCTCCATAGTCTTTGGCTTAGAGTCAGAGGCTGATTTCTTGAAAAATTTGCCCATCATTAGCCCAGAGTTCTGTTAATATCAAATCCTCCACCAGAAAATCCGTAATAATCTGAAGTTCCACACCATGGACATTTGCTATATCCTTCTCCCCTCAGGCAGTGAATACCACCACACGAGCAGGTAGCCAATGCAATGGGGTTCGCACAGTGAGGACATGAAGTACCTCCTTCCAATTCTTCTATATTAATTTTAAGGGAAGTTTTATGATTCGAAGAAAGTCTGTAGTAGGCTTTTTCATCAATTTTATAAGCTCCATCCAATCTGTAATATCTTGTAGCCATTCCCGGAATGCTTGATTCTGTGAAAGCTTTTTTAAATTTCATCAGATAAAGCTTTTCCGTTTCCTGGCATTTTCCGTTCAACACTACAAAATTATTGTCCGGGAATTTCTGTTCCATTTCGGGATCTACTTTTTCCAGAATAAGAGAATCGATCTTGGATAGGTTAATTCCTTCTTTTTTCGCTTCCGTGACACTCTGGCTGGTTGTTTTAATAGAATCCGTTACCCATTTAAAAAATTCTTTATAGGAATTTTCATCAGAGTTATTGAATAATAATACATTATCGGCTAAAGAACCGAGAAGTTTATAATTGGTATTTTCACCTATGGATACCGCAATCGTATTGGGTTTTCCACTGTATTTATGAGTCCATCTTTCAATGGCTTTGGTGGCATCATCAGTAGGCACTCCATCCGTGAACAGAAAAACAATGGGCTTCCAGTCTCCTTTTCGTTCATAGGTTGTTTTCACGATATCCCTGTCGATACAATCCATTACTTTAATTAAGCCCTGGGAAAGTGATGTTCCACTTCCGATCGGAATCTTAGGCGGATAAAAACTGATAATATCCTGCATGGGAGTAATCACTTCTGCTTCTCCGGCAAAACCTACCACGGAAATATAAACGGTTTCCAATGAATAGGGATCTTTTTTTAATTCCCTGATGATATTAGCGATACCTTCCTGTACCTGCTCAATAGGCTCTCCTACCATAGATTCGGAGATATCTACTAAAAAATAAATAGGCAGTCTTCTCATATTGTAAAGACAATTTTTTAAATAATAATAGTAAGCTCCGATGGTGGCGGAGGTAAGGTGATATTTTCTCCCGTATTCTGAGATTGCCCTCCCTGTGTAATGGAAGAACTCACCCACTTGAAAAAAGAAGAAAGAGTAATGGCATCTGTAGTATCTAGTTTGACTACATGATCCGTCAGTTCTTTCAGAAACTGTTCATCTGCTTTCGGACCTGCTGCACACCCTACGATGGCACCAAATTCCAATCCTCTGATTACAGGAATCATCTGTCTGTACTTCTGAATATCCGAAGGCTTTCCATCCGTAAATATAAATAGTAACGGCTGCCAGTCTCCCTTTTCATCGGCTGATTCTTTTATAATTTCTTTCTGAACCAATTCGGAAACCATTTCCAATCCAGCTCCTGTATGAGTAGGTCCGCTATCCGGGCAGGTAATTTCCATCGGGTAAAAACCCGCCAGATCTGTTAATGGTATAATATTCTTAACCTCTCTATCGAAGGTAATGACACTCAAATGCAGACTGTCCATCGCCTGAGGATCTGCACGAAGCATACTTATAAGGCCGTTGAATCCGTTGTTCAATGCCTGAATAGGTTCTCCATTCATAGAACCTGAAGTATCTAATAAAAAATAAGCTAATAATCTCCTGCTCATTATAGACAAGTATTAATTCTGAAGCCGGCGGAGGAAGTCTTCGACTTCCTCCGCCGGCTTTTATGTGAGTTGAAAAAAATCGAGAATTTAGTTGGAATAAGAGTACTGCTGTCTCAGAATATCTATAAAGTTATCTGTATGATGCGGCTCTCCCACTGCACGGAATTTCCAGTCTCCATTATGACGGTATGCTTCTGCAAAAACCATGGCGCACATGCCATTCATACTTGAATCACCAGAAAGACTATATTTTGTAATTTCTTTTCCTGCAGCATCTACGGCACGGATAAATGCATTTTCGATCATTCCGAAATGCTGATTATTGGTTTTTCCCTGATAAATGGTAACAAGGAACACAATTTTCTGATAACTCTGATCCAGCTGGTCCAGTTTCACAATGATCTGTTCATCATCTCCATCTCCCGCTCCGGTTCTGTTGTCTCCTGTAAGCCATACATTTCCGCTAGGGTGCTGCATCGAATTGAAGAAAACCACATCTCCCTGATAAAGTCCCATTTGTCTTCCATCATTGGTCTGTACTGTTCTTCCAAGATTGGCTACTTTCCCGTTGCCATCAAGAAGAAAAGCTACTGCATCAAGGTCATATTCAGCTTCTTTACTGAACAGTTTCCCAAAGAATCCGCTGCCCTGCTTCCTTACATCCCATCCTAAACCAATGGTTACTTTTGAAAGATCATAAACGCTTTCTCCGCGGTCATTCTTTCTTAAATCTATTGTTTGTCCTTTCTGTAAATTAATTGCCATAGTTATCGTTTTGTGTATTTGATGATTTTATTTGATGATTTGCCCTTTATAGTATTTTTCAAGGAAGAAACCAAGGTCTGCTCTATATCCAATCCCTGAAGCTTCAAATTTCCAGCTGCCATTTCTTTTGTACAGTCTTCCGAATTCTACTCCTGTTTCAATAGAGAAATCTTCATCCAGCTCATACTTTGCAATTTCCTGGTTGGAATGATTGTCTACCACTCTGATATAAGAGTTTCTTACCTGTCCGAAATTCTGTCTTCTTCTTTCAAAATCTTCTATGGTGACCACAAAAAGGATCTCTTCGACTCTTGAGTCTACTTTATCCAGATCTATAACAATAGCTTCATCATCGTCACCATCACTGTTTTTTCCACTAGGATCATCTCCTGTATGAGTAAGTGCTCCGTCCGGAGACTGCAGATTATTGTAAAAAACAAAATACTCTTCGCTTACTAATTTTCTGTCAGAATCAATCATGATTGCAGAAGCATCCAGATCGAAGTCATAACCGGTTCCTTCATTCGGGTCCCAGCCCAATCCAATCGTCATTTTAGTCAAGCCTATCTCGATCTTTTGTCCTTTCTGTAGATTAATTGCCATAGTGTTTTATATTATGATTATTTTTTGCATTAAGATAGAAGTGATTTGCGAATTGACCAAATTTATTGACAGAAAAATGATCCTCACAGCTCAATTAAGACTATTTAAGTCACAAAATGACCATAAAAAAAGGTCCAATTAAAAAACTGAACCTTGCATTGTCTAAAAGTATGTTGAATTAATCTTCAAAATTTTTATCTGAAGTGGCAGCATTTCTTGCTTTTGCCAGCATAGGAATGGAAATCAACCCCATCACCAGCATAATCACAATCTGCAGCGGTAAAGAAATAAAGGAATAGGTAAGCCCCATTTCGCCCCCCAGATCTGCGCTTTTCCCTACTGCAATAAAAAGAGCCATAAAACCGTATTTCATTGCAAGATTATAAGCTCCAATTCCCCCACTGGCAGGAATAATCATTCCCAATGTTCCCACAACAATAATGAAGAAACCGTCAGCAAAGGTAAATGCAGATGTTTCAGGAAGCGCAAAGCAAACCAGATAAGCTGCCAGGTAATAACAAATCCAGATTCCTAATGTATAAAGAATGAATTTTCCTTTTTCTTTTAATTTGAAAATGGAAGTTAATCCTTGAAAAATTCCATCAATAAAATGAACAACTTTTCCTAAAAATGGAATTCCTGAAAGTTTCTTTTTGAATACAAAAAATAAGACTGTTCCTACAATCAGAATTGAAAAAATCAATAAGATCTTATTAGGATTCATATTTATTCCGGAGTTTTTATAGAACGCCAGAATTGCATCATATTTAAACAATAAAGTCAATCCTAAAAAACCGAGCATACAAACCAAATCAACCACTCTTTCCAGAATGATAGTCCCAAAAGATTTATCCACAGGTACTTTTTCCACTCCATATAAAGCTGTAGCTCTTGCCACTTCACCGCTTCTTGGAATAGTAAGATTCATCAGATATCCAAATGATATGGACCAAAGGGAATTGGAATTCGAAATTTTATATCCCATGGGTTCCAGCATCAGGTTCCAGCGAATAGCCCTGAACCAATAAGCAAGAAGTCCAAAGACAGAAGCAAATAATACCCAAAGATAATTGGCCTTTGCCAGTGACTTCTGAATGACTTTAAAATCAAGCCCTCTTAAGGCAAGCCATAAAAAAAAGCCTGCAAAAGCAAGCGATATTACTATTGTTAGTATTGATTTTACTGGTTTTTTTGATGTCTTCTCCATGGACTATGTAAGAAGATTTGTTTTTTCATCCGGGAAAACGATCTTCGGCTGGAAGTCTTTTGCCTCCTCCGGGGTCATCTGTGCATAAGCGATAATGATAATGATATCATCCCTCTGTACTTTTCTTGCAGCAGGCCCATTCAGACATACTTCTCCTGATTTTCTCTTCCCTTTGATAACGTAGGTATCAAAACGTTCTCCGTTGTTTACATTCACGATATAGACTCTTTCTCCTACTACCAGGCCGGCAGCTTCTATAAGATCTTCATCTATCGTTATACTCCCTATATAATTAAGGTCAGAGGCCGTTACTCTCACCCTATGAATCTTAGACTTGAAAACTTCTATTAACATGATGCAAATTTATTAATAAAAATTTATAAAATAGGCCTTTCGTCTTATTTTAAAACTCCCACAAACACAGGGGTTTAATTTTAAAAAATACAAGAAATTGGAAAATTGCTTACAAATTTAATAATCATATGGTCAAAAATATTAATTGTTTACACTCAATTTAGGATTTAATAAATGAAGGAAATAATATTAACTTTTTGCTAAAGTCAATAAACATAAGCATTTGGCATGATTTTAGTAACGCGTAACGTAGATTTTCTGTGAAAAGTGGAATTATCATATTTTAACTGTTTTCACCGAAAAGTAAAAATATTTTACAAGTTTTAATAAAAAAATTGCACAATTAGAAAATAGTATTATATTTGCTATAATTACGAACTAACTTTAATATTAAAAATTATGAACAAGTCTGAATTAATCGACGCAATCGCAAAAGATGCAGGTATCACTAAAGTTGCAGCAAAGGCTGCTTTAGAATCTTTCATTGGTAACGTAACTACTACATTAAAGAAAAAAGATGGAAAAGTTTCTTTAGTAGGTTTCGGTACTTTCTCAGTAGCTGAGAGAGCGGCTAGACAAGGGATCAACCCTGCAACTAAAAAACCGATCAAAATCGCTGCTAAAAAAGTTGCTAAATTCAAAGCTGGAGCTGATTTATCAAATGCAGTTTCTGGTGTTAAGAAAAAATAATCATTCAGATTACAAAAATTCAAGGGCTGTTTCTTAGAAACGGCCTTTTTTTATTTCAAATCGTGAGAGGAAATTAAACCGTTAAGGAGTTTTTAAGTGGTTAAGAGTTATTAAGTTTTGGCTACAGCCTTCTCATTATTCATAATAAAATAAGCGGGCTAAAGCCCGCTTCTATTGATAGTATAAAGTTTATCTTTTTTCTGGAAATCAGTTTACTATAAAACTGACATCACTAACTTCTAATTTCTAGCTTCTAATCTAAGGAGCTAGTCTCGAAATCTTCCAATCCAGATCTTCAAGCTGATAGATTATCCTATCATGAAGACGGTTGGGTCTCCCCTGCCAGAATTCAATTTCATAAGGTCTGGCAAGATATCCGCCCCAATTGACTGGTCTTGGGACTTCACTATTTTCGTATTCTTTTTCCAGATCTTTCAATTTTTCCTCCAAAAATTCTCTGTTGGGAATAACCTCACTCTGCGGAGAAACGGCAGCCCCCAGCTGGCTTCCTTTTGGTCTTGAATGAAAATACCCATCACTCAGGTTTTCTGCCACTTTCTCAAGATCTGCTTTAATGATGATCTGTCTTTCGAGATTAGGCCAGAAAAAATGCAGACAAGCTTTATGGTTGCTTTCTATTGCTTTTCCTTTTCGGCTGTTATAATTGGTATAAAAAATAAATCCTTCGTGGGTATATGCTTTAAGAAGTACCATTCTTGTTCTCGGACAGCCATCTTCCTCTATTGTAGAAACAGCCATAGCATTGGCCTCTGAGATCATTGGGCTATCACTTGCATCCAAAAACCAGTCCCTAAACTGCTCAATTGGATTTTGTTTTATCTCACTTTCAATAAGTTGGGATTTCTCGTACACTTTTCTTTTGTCGTGCAGGTTTTCCATAAATATTTTTTATTAAATTTGAGTATGAATCACTCATACAAAGGTAAAATATTAATCTCGACCCCTGACATTTCCGGCGATATTTTTTCAAGATCGGTAGTATTGGTTATTGAACATAATGAAAGTGGTGCATTTGGTTTGATATTGAATAAAAAGAACAGCCAGATGAGTAGCAAATTCAAAGATTTTTTTGACTTTAAAATTGAGGTATATGATGGAGGACCTGTAGAAAACGACAAGGTATTTTTCATCATAAAAGGTAAAAAAGTTACAGAAATCTATACAGACATCACCGACGAATACTATCTCACAGAGGATATTGAACGGATTATAAATGCTGTTTTGAGCACCGAACTGAATATTGAAAATATTAAAATATTTTCAGGCTATTCCGGGTGGGCTCCTAACCAGCTAGACACTGAAGTTCAAAGGAAAATGTGGACAGTAGTAGATGTTTACAATCTTGATTATACGCTTCCCAATGATCAGACTCTTTGGAAGTCTATCATGCATAATCTTGGGGGAGAATTTCTTCTTTGGGCTAATTCTCCTGAAGATATTTCGTTGAACTAAAAAGTATATTTTTCATCTCGGTAGCACAATTAACAAACTTTAAGATTCCTTTAACCAATTTTAAAGAAAGTTTTTCCGTTCTTTGAAAAACCAAAAACCACTGATATGAAAGGTATTACATTACTTGCTTTATCAATATTTTCTACTGCATTTTTATCATTCACCCCTATCAACAAAAAATACATTGTCATAGATGCCGGTCATGGCGGAAATGATTTTGGGGCTACACATGGTGAAATTTTAGAGAAAAATATTTCGTTAAGCGTTGCTAAGGAAATTCAGAAACTCAATAAAAGTCAGGACAAATATGAAGTTATTTTAACACGTGATTCTGACAGTTATCCTACTCTTTCTGATAGAACCAATCAGATCAACAAACTGAATCCTGCAATGGTGATCTCACTTCACGTCAACAGCTCTCCTCAAAAGGAAACAGTTGATAACGGATTTGAAGTGTACACTCAGAATTCTGATGTTTCAAAGGAACTTGCCGCAAAAATTTATAAAAAATTCAATGCCCACAAAATAGAGGAAAGCAATCTCCATATTTTAAGGGAGACTAAAGCTCCTGCAGTATTGGTAGAACTTGGGTTCATCAATAATTCTGAAAACAGGAATTATATTACCAGTGAAAAAGGGCAAAAAGAAATCGCACAGAAATTTGTTGATGTCATCAACGAATATTAAATAAAATAAACAATTTCTGATTTACTCAGAATAAAACCCGGTAAAGGACTTCTGGAACTTTGTTGTTTACCGGGTTTGTCAATTTTTATGAATTAAAGCTTTTTTTCCAGCTTTCTACCAATTCTAAGAAGCGGACGTTCTCAAAAGTCTTATTTCTTATCTTACCTACAGAAAATATACCTTTTTCATCAGAAATCATTAAGATCTCTTCTGCTTTCTGAGATTCAAATGCAATGATCTCATGTTCCTGAATATCTGCAAAGTTGTTTTTATGTAAAAAAGTAACGAAATTTTCCATCACAGGAGAAATATATGCTCCTTCGGTCTGCTTGGGTACTTTAATAACATCTCCTTCCAAAAAAAGAAGATTACCAGCAGTGGTACGAGCTATTCTCTTGTTTGGATTCAGAAGGATCACGTCATCAAGGTCATTTTCCTGCGCATAGATCGCTCCATAGATATTTTCCGGACAGTGAACTCTAATATTGCTTAAAAGGTTATTATTAACGTTAATTTCCTTAATCAAATCCAGATCCAAAGGTCTTTGATGAACAGCAAGTACATCATCCATTTCCGTCACTTCATAAAAATAGGAAACAGAAGATTTTGCCAATGTCAGTCCGTCATTATTTCTGAACACCTGAAAATTAATAATTCCGTTTTTTATTTCTTTTCCTTCAATAATATCTTTCTGAAAAAGAGTTTGAAAAAATTCCAGGGTGTAAGTAAGAGGGATATTCATTCTCATTTTCCTCATGGAAGCCATCAAGAAAAAATAGCATTCTTCATCCATGATCAAACCACCATTTCTTACAAAGAAAGAAACCTTCACTGAGTCACCCAAAAGAAAGGCTCTGTTCTTTAGATGTAACTCGTCTGATGTAAAATATTGATTTTCCAATTTTTGTTGCGATTTATTTACAAAAAAATAATGAACGATAAATCGTTCATCAGTTTTATCATTTAATAAAGTCCGACATTATGCCGCACCTAATTTTATTCTGAGATTTTCAATAAGATTTTCCCAATACATTGCATTTTCTTCTTCATCCCCTTCTTCACAGAAATCTGTAATATTAAGGGCCAAATCTTCAGTAATATCATCTATTGTGATAGTCATTTCAAAGAAATTCTTAGTTCCTTCATCTTCTTCCCATCTGAAACGCACGAAACCTTCAGGCTTATATCTGATCAAAGTGGCCTTCTCAGCAGGTCCTCCGCCCCAGCTAAAAAAGAAATCATCGCCTTTCTCTGTTACCTCATCCGCAAACCATTCAGATAATCCTTCTGCAGTTGCCAGATATTCGTATAAAATCTCTGATAAACAGTGCATTGGGAATTCGTAATGGACTTTATGTTTCGCCATATAATCTTTGTTTTATCGTCCCGCAATATATAAATTAATTTTTTTATTACGCAAAAAAACAATTACTATTTTATAGAATCTGTATGATATTTATCACCGGATTCAAATCTCTATTACGGTAAATTTTAATTCATAAAACTACGATGTGAAGCATAAAAAAATCTCTCCTTTTCAGAGAGATTGTATCTTTAATTTTCGTTGAGAATATCGAGAATAATCTGGCATCCTTCTTTGATTTCTTCCAGGGATAATGTAAGGGGCGGAGAGATTCTCAGGTACTCATTTCTGTAGAGCTGCCAGAAAACAACAAGTCCTCTTTCCATACATTTTTTAGCCACTTCCAGCGTATATTCCGGGGTTCCTAGATTCACGGCAAGCATTAAGCCTTTACCATTGATATTTTTAATTTTTGGGTGAACTAAAAGTTCTCTGAATAGTTTTTCTTTTTCTTCTACTTCATTCATTAATCCGCTTTCCAGAACTTCTTTTAAAGTGGCGTGGCTTGCAGCGGCAATCAATGGGTTTCCTCCAAAAGTAGTAATATGCCCCAGTTTTGGTGAATGCGAAAGGGTTTCCATAATTTCTCTGGAACTCATAAAAGCACCTACGGGAACTCCTCCTCCCATTCCTTTGCCCATCACCAGGATATCCGGAACGATTCCAAAATGCTCGAAAGAGAATAGTTTTCCTGTTCTCCCAAATCCGGGTTGTATTTCATCCAAAATCAAAAGTGCTCCTACTTCTTCACATCTTCTTTTTAGCTGGATCAGATAGTCATTATCGGGGACCAGAAATCCTGCTGCTCCCTGAATGGTTTCAAGGATAACGCAAGCGGTTTTTTCGGTGATCTTATCGAAATCTTTTTGATTATTAAATTCGATAAAAGAAACCATTGGCAATAAGGGGCGGAATTCTCTTTTATGCGTTTCATTTCCTGAAACACTCAAAGCACCGTGTGTATTCCCGTGATAAGAATCTTTAAAGGAAATAATCTCTTCTCTCCCTGTATATCGTTTTGCCAGTTTTAAGCTCCCGTCAATAGCTTCTGCACCGCTATTCACAAGATAGGTAACTTCTAAGGGATCCGGAGTAGCTTCTGCAAGCAGTCTGCAGAGTGCTATAGGTTTTTCCTGCGCATATTCACCATATACCATTACATGAAGATATTTATCTGCCTGTTCTTTGATTGCATTCACAATTTTAGGATGTGAATGTCCCAGCGTGTTGGCAGAAACTCCTGCTACAAAGTCAAGATATTTCTTTCCGTCTGTACCATAAATATAGCTTCCTTCTGCTTTTTCAACTTCAAAACCTGCTGCGAATTTTGTGGTTTGAGCCTGATATATAAAAAAATCTTTATGCATTTCCATTGTCTCCAAAATTTCAGCAAAGCTATAAAAGATTCATTAAACGTTAAAATTAATACATAAAAAAAGACCAGTGTGTACTGGTCTTTTCTATTATTTTCTGGTCCGTTTAGGTTTTTTAGCTTCTTCTTTGGCTTTTTCGTCATCTATGGTTTTCTGAGCTTTATCGAAGAGTTCGTTATCAGCGGTATAATGTATTTCTTCGTTGTTCGGGGTATCTACAAGAATATCCTGCCATTTTCGGATTCGGTCTTTGGTATTCCAGTTAAAATCCGGAAACTTCCTTCGTGCAGGTTCTATCTTACTCATCGGATAGGTATCTGAATTGGCGCCGATACTGCATGAAATAATCTGTAGGGCTCTTTCTTCAAATAACGCTCCGATAATTCCGCAGGTAGAAAGTGTAATTCCTATTCTTTCCTGTTTTTTGGTTTCCTGATCAGTATCGTCAACGTATACAATAGACTGGGCATTTCCTACTACTCTTGCTTCTTTAATATCATTCTTCTCATAGTAAACCGTCATGAATTTTCCTTTCACCTGGTTGAACTCATCTTTTAGGCTTAATGAATCTACTTTGCTGATGGCAAAAGCATTTCCTATTACCTTCAGCGAGTCTATATTTTCACTCTTTGTATTAAAGTAAGCTTCTACTTTATCTCCGGTCACCTGCTTCTCACCACTCCAAAGAATGGGGCTGGTATACATGTGCATAATTCCGTCTGTTTCATTGAAAGCGATAGAGTCTGCTCTCCCCTGTGCATTAGATTTATAAACACGGGCTTTTTTATATGCCCGCAGATAACTTTTCTTCACTTTTATATCCAGCGAATCCGGTCTTTGATAAGAGACAATTTTCTCAGCGGCAAAATAAACGGAGTCTTTTTCCATTATTTTTACTGCGTAAGGATTTTTCGTCATCATTGAAGAGTCTTTTTTCTCAAAAATTTCTCCGTAGCCTCCTTTTATATATCTCTTTTCTTTCGGGTCATCAAGGGTTACATTTCCTGTTGCTGTACCAAACCCTGTTATCTGATTATAGTACATCTCATCACCGGTAAGGATTTTATCGTTATAAAAGATTCTGGAGTTTTTGGTTAGAAAAGCCTCCTTTGTTTCCATTTTATAAATTCCTTTTTCAGTATAAATCCTGTTTTTAGGATTGGTTTTACTGGTAATGGTTGTGGGACCAAGAAAATCAGCAATTTTTGTATTTTGATTCTGCTTGATGTTGGGCCCTTCTATAATATATTGAGGGGTTTCAATTTTTACATTTCCTGTAAGGTCTACGACTCTTGTATTGAGGAAATAAGTTCCTACTTTCGCATAGGTCACATTCTGACCATCAGAGATCGTTCCTCCTGTATTAAAATAAGCCTGATTAGCAAGCCTGTCATAATACAGAATATCAGTTTTTATCGTTTGTTTGGGATCGGTAAGGACTACATCTTTTCTGGCAACACCTTTCTGGGTATTGGCATCATATTCCATTTCTCCTGCTGTAATTACAGAGCCATCTGTATTCTGAAGTTTTGTATTGCCTATAGCCTTTACAAAGTTCTCTTCATTGTACAAAATAACTTCATCTGCAGTAAGAATGGAGCCTTGGTGTTCAATCTGAACATGCCCCACAAAATATTGATTCCCATCATATTTTTCAGGATTTTTCTTGATTTCGTCTGCGTGGATGATCTTTACTTTATCTTCAGGTCTCATCTGCACCTGCTTAGGCTGGCCAGATGAAGGAGTCTGCAAGTAGGGATCTCTCTTCACAGGGGTTTTATCCTGCGCAAAATTTAGCGTAGAAATAAAGAGTAACAGAAAAAGGATTATTCTCATTAATTAGTCATTCTTAGTGCCATAAAAATATAGCGAATGAGAATCAATATTTACGCCAAATGCTTCTTCAATGGCTTCTTTGATTCCTTGGATTCTTGGGTCACAAAACTCAATAATTTCTTCAATTTCTTTATCAGAGCCTTTTTTGTAGATGACCAGGTGGTCATGTTGTTTGTCAAAATAAGACTTTTCATATGATGAAGAAGTCAATGTTTTTTCTCCAAACTGATGCTTACGGATCAAACCTGCATCAAGGAAAATTTCAATCGTGTTGTAAATCGTTGCTTTAGAAACATGATATTTTTTCTGCATCATTAGAAGATACAGATCATCAACGTTGAAGTGATGATCCATATTATAAATTTCTTCCAATATCGTATATCTCTCAGGTGTGTTTCTGAACCCTTTTTCTAATAAGTAGTTTCTCAAAACATCCTTGATCAAAGCTATATTTTTTTCTTTTTGTATTGTATCCATTAAAAAAATTATCTACAAATTTATTGAATTTTATTTAAATAGATATTATGGTTACATACCAGAAGTTAAGAGTTATGACGGAAATAGCCCGACTGCTCAATCTTGTTATCATAAACTGTTAATTCTGTGATCGGCGCAGATTCCACTTCAACGTTATGAGAAGACACTCCCCAAGCCTTAAAGTCGTCACTTCCGATATACTTCACAAAGTTATAAATGTTAAGAATAATCTTCTGTTTAACAGTTAATAGTATATCGTTGATATATGTATTATCTATGATCACATATTTAAGATCCGGTGGTATCTCGTGAGCTCTCAAAGAAGGGTGGCTGCTTCTTGAAGGAATCGTTCCGTCAGCCATTAAATCTTTAAGTACCATATTGAAGTAATCATTGATTCTTCGGTCTACTTTAAATCCTAAAAGGAAATTGATTTTATATACTGTCCCGGGAAGAATTTCATCTACTGTATATCTGAAGGTATATGGATCTTCCTGGTTAACGATGCTCAAAATAAAGTAATGATCGGCTCTTTTCGGCTGTTTTTTGATAATGGAATAGATAATTTTGGATTCTACTTCATCATTTCTTTTTGCTCTGCTCAGATAAGCCAGATTGGTAGCATATTTCGGAATGGTTTCATCCAGTTTCATGTCTTTAAGAATAGACACGTATTTTTCTATTTTCACAAACTGGATAAATCTTGTTTTGATCAATCTACCATTATACCATGCATACATAGAAATTCCGATAGAACCAGCCAATACAACGGTAATCCATCCTCCTTCCATGAACTTGATGATATTGGCACTAAAGAAGCCTAATTCGATCGCCATATATACTAATGCGAAGAATAATATCAAAACCTTGCTTACTCTATGTTTCAGTAACCAGAAGACCAGCAGGACGGTTGTCATCAACATCGTAACGGTAATGGAAAGTCCGTAGGCCGCTTCCATTTTACCGGATTCCCTGAAATGCAGAACCACAATAATACATAGAATAAGAAGTCCCCAGTTGATTCTTGGGATATACATTTGTCCTTTAACTCCGGAAGGATAATCAATTTTTTGATTGGGCCAAAGGTTGAGAGACATTGCTTCAGAGAAGATTGTAAAAGAACCTGTAATTAATGCCTGGCTGGCAATAATTGCGGCAGCAGTTGCTAAAATTACGCCTGGTATAATCATCCATTCTTCCATAATTCCAAAGAATGGGTTTACTACAGAAAATCCAGGTTTATTATGATTGGTCAAAAGCCATGCTCCTTGTCCAAGATAGTTCAGAATAAGCATAATCTTAACGAATGCCCAGCTTACTCTTATGTTCTTGGCACCACAATGTCCTAAGTCTGAATAAAGAGCTTCTGCTCCTGTCGTACAAAGGAAAACGGCACCTAAAATAACAATTGCACTCGGAGAGTTAGCAATAAGTTTGTAAGCATAATAAGGATTGAAAGATCTTAGGATCTCAAAGTTCTCGCTCAAATGCATTACGCCCAAACCTCCTAATACTAAAAACCATACCACCATTACAGGGCCAAAAAACTTCCCGATAAAGCTTGTTCCGAATTGCTGCACCACAAAAATAGCAATCAGAATTCCAATTGTGATGGGAACAACCGGGGTATGTGGATTATAGATTTCAAGACCTTCAATGGCTGACATTACTGTAAGCGATGGTGTGATTACTCCGTCTGCTATAAGAGCCGCAGCACCTACAATTGCAATAAGGTACAACCACCCTTTTTTAAGGTTTCTTACGAGTGAAAACAAAGCCAGGATGCCTCCTTCTCCTTTGTTATCTGCCCTCAAAGCGATGATCACGTACTTTATTGTAGTCTGAAGGGTAAGGGTCCAAATAATACAGGAAAGAGCTCCTTCTATGTATTCATTGAATGGCATATTACTCCCCTGCGATCTCGCATTCACAATTGCTTTCATTACGTAAAGCGGTGAGGTACCAATGTCCCCAAAAACAATTCCTAAAGACACTAGAATTCCGATAAAAGAAAGTTTCTTTATATCAAAATGATAACCATCTTCTGTAACTTCTGCCATATCAGCTTATTTATTTTAAAGGCGCAAATTTATACTAATTTTATGACGTCAAGAACTTTTCTTCATGAATATAATAAATGAAAAAACTTCCTTTCGGAAGTTTTTCTCTATAACTATTTTACGTACATCGCTTTTTTAATTTCCTCTTTTACTTTTTCAAGCTTAGGGAACCATTCTGCAAACAATGCTGCAGAGTAAGGTGCAGGTGCATCAGGAGTAGTAATTCTCTTGATAGGAGCATCTAAATAGTCAAATGCTTTTTGCTGTACCATATAAGTAATTTCAGAAGATATAGAAGCAAATGGCCAAGCTTCTTCTAAAATAACCAATCTGTTTGTTTTCTTCACTGATTCTAAAATAGTGTCAAAATCAAGAGGACGAACAGTTCTAAGATCGATAACTTCTACAGAGATTCCTTCTTTAGCCATATCTTCAGCAGCTTGTAAAGCCAGCTTCATGATCTTACCGAAAGAAACCAAAGTAACGTCTGTACCTGCTCTCTTGATATCTGCTTTTCCTAATGGTAAGTAGTATTCTTCTTCAGGAATTTCCATTTTATCTCCATACATCTGCTCAGATTCCATGAAAATAACCGGATCATTATCCTGAATTGCAGTTTTCAACAACCCTTTCGCATCGTAAGGATTTGAAGGAACCACTACTTTAAGACCAGGAATGTTTGCAAACCAGTTTTCAAAAGCCTGAGAGTGGGTAGCTCCCAATTGACCTGCAGAAGCTGTAGGGCCACGGAAAACAATTGGGCAATTCCATTGTCCACCACTCATCTGACGGATTTTTGCAGCATTATTGATAATCTGATCAATTCCTA
This sequence comes from Chryseobacterium sp. GW821-FHT04C04, assembly GCF_059420365.1. Lineage (NCBI taxonomy): Bacteria > Pseudomonadati > Bacteroidota > Flavobacteriia > Flavobacteriales > Weeksellaceae > Chryseobacterium > Chryseobacterium sp. GW821-FHT04C04. The sequence continues at coordinate 259,405 of NZ_JBWKTO010000002.1, forward strand.
CCAATGAGAAATTGAATGTCATATACTCTACAATTGGTCTGTTACCATTCATCGCAGCACCCACAGCAATTCCTGTAAAACCAAGTTCTGCAATTGGGGTATCGATTACTCTTTTAGGACCAAACTCATCCAGCATTCCTTTTGAAGCTTTGTATGCACCATTGTATTCTGCAACTTCCTCCCCCATTAAAAAGATGGATTCGTCTTTACGCATTTCCTCGCTCATTGCCTGTGCAATTACCTCACGAAAAGTATATTCTGCCATATTTATTCGAAAAATTTAGACTACAAAAATAGTGTTTTTTTATTATACACATCATAAAAAGGCTCCACATTTGAATGATGAAGTTATAATATTAATTTTATTTAAAATGGTTTTTCTTCATGACTACTCAATTCTTTATAGTTTTTTCTAAGATCCATTAAAATTTTTCCGTAGGTCATTTTATAGATGATATACAATAAGAATAACCCAATCAACAGAAAAATACCAAAGGCAATATAATTTCCGGTTACAGGCATCAGTTGATTGGGATCTGTAAGGGCAGCATCCATGTGGTGTCTTGTATTCCATCCATCTTTAAATCCTGCCATAAAATCTCTCGTATTGTGATCAAAATGAATGATACCGTCTACAATAGCCAAAATCAAAGAAATACAGGCATATCCTAAAATAAGTGTTCTCAGATTCAAAATACTTTTCATTAGGGAGATGCTGTTCTGCCCGGTTTTCATTTTTTGGAACAAGGTGATGATGATTGCCATAAAAACTAAAAACATTCCCATTCTTACATAGGGAAACTGTTTGTCCAGATAACTATACAACGTCCATAAGATAACTTCAACTATTCCGATAATGAATAATTTTTTTGTGATGGAAACAGATTTATGTTTTATCATGGTATAAATTTCTTTTTCGGAATATTCCTTGAAATCTCCTGATTCCTTATTCCAGTCTTTTTTCAGTAATTCCAGTTCGTCCATATTTATTTTGCAGTGATTTTGGTTTTCAAATTATTTTTCGCTCTGTTCATTTTCACTCTTGCATTTCCTTCTGTTATCCCAAGGATCTCTCCTATCTCTCTATAGGGTTTATCTTCAAGATACATCATGATTAAAGCTTTTTCTACATCAGACAGTTCATAGATCGCTTTATACATCTTCTTAAGCTTATATTCATCATCTTCATAGTCTTCATATTCCATAGTAAGAGACGAAACATCAATATCTACAGCTTGGCTCCCAGCTTTCTTAGGTTTCCGGAATAAAGTAATTGCTGTATTCAATGCTACCCGATACATCCAGGTCGAAAACTTAGCCTCTCCTTTAAATCCCGGAAAAGATTTCCATAGCTGAATGGTAATCTCCTGAAAAAGGTCTTCGTGATCTTCGGCATTGTCCGTATATATTTTACATATTTTATGAATCACCCTTTGATTGGGCTTAAAAAATTCGATAAATGTTTTCTCCTGTTCGGTGCTCATATCCTATAAGTGGGACGTTTTTATTTTCGTTACAATATTTTTTCAAAAAAAAACGACATTTCATTGCTGAAATGCCGTCTTAAAATTCTATTTTAAACTTAAATTAATTCACTTTCTCCCACACCTGGGTTCTTCCTAATAGAGATAGTCCTAAGTATCCTCTTACATTCAGCTTATCTCCGCTTCTTGTAATAGTACACTTATATGTTTTCCCCGTTTTGGGATCAGTAATCGTTCCTCCTGTGAATTCATCACCGTCTTTTTTCAGTCCTCTGATAATTTCCAGTCCTAAAATGGGTTTTCCTTTTCTGTCATCCTTACAAGATGTACAGTTGGGCTCAGCTGGTTTTATCAGCAATTGAGAAACTTTTCCATAATATTTCCCGTCTGATTTTTTGTACACTTCAACAATAGATTTAGCCTGCTTTGTTTCATCATCTATCGTTTTCCACTTTCCTTCTATCTGTGCAAACGTAAGTACACCGAATAGAGAAAGTGCGAATGTTAACAATAATTTTTTCATATTTCTTATAGTTTTAATTTTAATATAATATTCTTATCTACGTATTGATAAAAATATAAATTAATTTTCAACAAACAAAAACTTTTATTATACAAAGCATAAAGAGATACAGAAAGGTAAAATGGGAAAATTATAAAAAACTAATTTGCCCGTCAACCTAACTGTCATTTTGCGGTTGTATTCTTTCGCTTTAATTCAGCTTTCTATTAATTACCCTATCCATATAATCCTGATACCATGCTTTTGCTGTTTTCTTTCCTTGTTCTACCTCAGGAGTTTTAACCTCATTAATAAGATTTTTTTCAAGGCTCAGATCAGATTGATTATATACTCCGATGATTTCTTTTCCATCAAAACGGTAAATATAATTTCCGATCATAAACTGATCTGTACTTCCATCTGAATTGACTACGATGAAAGGATACTTTTTATCACTTACCAAACTTCTTCCCCAGCTTCTGATCGGCTTGTTATACCCTATCAGATCTGCCAGTGTAGGATATATGTCTGCCTGCTGTGCTATTTCCTGATTAACACCTTTTAGCTGATATGCAGGATTGGGAGAGTAGAAAACCAATGGAACTGCATAACGATTCATGGCTCTTTCATATTCCGGATAATACACCTGGTTGGTGTGATCTCCAGTGAAAACAAAGATCGTATTGTTAAACCACGGCTGTTTTTTAGCCGTTTCAAAATATTTTTTGATAGAATAATCCGTATACTGCATCGGCTCGTGTATTTCTATGTTCCCTTTTTTAAATTTCCCGTTATATTTTTCAGGTATTTTAAAAGGGTGATGCGAGGAAGCGGTAAATACAGTGGTCATGAAAGGTTGTTTCTTCCCTACATTTTTAGCAAAATACTGAAGAAATGGCTCGTCCCATATCGCCCACATCCCGTCAAAATCTTCATCATGGTTGTATTCTGTCTTCCCGAAATAATGTTTAAATCCTAAGATATTACCGAATCCAAGGAATCCCATAGATCCGTTAGGCGCTCCATGATAAAAAGAAGTATCATATCCCAGATCATTACAAACCGAAACGATGGACTGAATTTTCTGGTTGGAATACGGAGATCCTGTAAAAGCATCGGTAAGGCTCGGAATCCCGGCCAATACACTGCTCATCCCATGAATTGATTGTCTTCCGTTCGCAAAAGTATTGGGAAAAATAAGACTCTGGCCTGCCAGGCTATCCATAAACGGAGTGTAGGAAACGTAATCTTTAATATTTTTATCTTTATTGAAAGCACCGGAATATTCTCTTCCGAAAGATTCCACAATGAAAATAACAATATTAGGACGGTTTTCTATTTTTCTGTCATATACTTTATAAGGTTGTACGTTTTCTTCAATGTATTTTTCATCTACGAAATGAACTTCCTTAAAATTATTGGTATTTAAAGTCCTGAAAAAGGAAAATGTACTGTTAAGCACCATGTTCCCCTGCAGAGGATTTGTTACAAAACGGGTAGCATCCACCATATTAATAGGCCTTGTACTGTGTTTAAAATCTCCTCGGATTCCTCCAACCACTAATACCGCTGTGATACACAAAGTAAGAATGGAAGTAATAAAATAAGGCAGAAGTTTCACAGGTTTTGAGTATTCCACTTTCACTTTTTTGTAAAGGAAAACCCACAAAATCATTAAAACCACATACCAGATCAGAACAAAAGGATGCTGTCTGATAGAGATCATCAGTGTTTGAGAAACATTAGACTCATGCTCTGCCACCTGAAATACGGCTGAAGTAAGCCTTGCCTGCGAAAATTTATAATAAATAAAATCTCCGAAATTCATGGCATAGGCAATCCCGTTGGTAATAAAATAGAGCCAGAAAAGAATTTTTTGAAAAACTTTCTTGGTATTGATGACCAAAGGCAGTAAACTCAGAAGTATAAATAATGCGTTTACATATAAAATAGCCGTAGTATCGAAAGCCGTACCATGGAAGGCGAGCTTTATATATTCTGAAACAGAGTCAACTTTAATCAGATCTTTATTAAAAACCCAGAATAAAAGCCTGGCAATCTGATAAAAAAAATAGGCCAGAAAAATCCTGTAAACTAATGCCAGAAGTTCCTGTTTTCTAAATCCTTTTAAAAATTTCATGGAGCAAATTTACATCAAAATCACATTAATGCATTTTTTAGTTCAGATTATTTTGAGTTAGAATTTTTAAAAACTGTAATTTTGTGCTTATGGATTTTATAAAGAATAATCTGGCCAATGCTTTAACGCTGGCTAACTTATTTGCAGGCTGTGTAGGTGCAATACATCTAATTTTAGGAGATTATCAGACAACGGCAATCTGCCTTGTTCTCTCTTCGATTTTCGATTTTTTTGACGGCTTTGTAGCCAGAGCAGTAAAATCAAACTCCAATCTGGGACTTCAGCTTGACTCACTTGCGGATATGGTAAGCTTTGGATTGATCCCGGGACTTACTATGTACAAAGCACTTGAACCATTTGGAACCGAGCTTTTGGGACTTCACTTTCCATTTGAAATCAAGTATCTTGGATTGATCGTTACTGTATTTTCCTGCCTGAGACTTGCTATCTTTAACCTTGATGAAGAGCAGCGTTATTATTTTAAAGGATTGAATACGCCAACCAATACCGTTCTACTGTTTGGTCTCTATTATGCGTTTAAAGAAACCGGAACTTTCAGCTTTTTATTTGATAATGAACTGCTATTGATCCTGCTGACTCTTCTTACGTCATGGCTGCTGATCAGCCCAATCAAGATGATGGCCATGAAATTCAAATCCAAACAATTGAAGGACAACTATCCTAAAGTAGTATTATTAGTGGGTGGCATTGCTATTCTTGCCATATTCCAGATAGTAGGAATCCCGATGCTTGTTATTTATTATATATTGGTGTCTCTTATTTTTCAGGGACAGTTAAAATAGGTATTAGAAATTAAAAATTATATGAGGCACAAATACGTATAAGATGCGTATAAAGTCCATTGTAAATAGAACACATTTTCAAATTATTAATGATCAACATGAACTTAAAACTCCATAAACCGCTTTGTATTTTTGACCTGGAAACCACAGGGACTAATATTGGAAAAGACAAAATTGTCGAAATCTGTATTTTAAAAGTAAATCCGGATGCATCCAGAGAGAGCAAAACGTGGCGTGTAAACCCCGAAATGCTTATTCCTAAAGAAAGCAGTGAGATCCACGGAATTTATGATGAGGATGTAAAAGATGCTCCTACTTTCAGAGATATTGCGTCAAAAGTGATGGAAATGATTACCGGGAGTGATCTGGGAGGATTTAATTCCAACAGATTTGATGTTCCCCTTTTGGCTGAAGAACTTTTAAGAGTAGGAATGGATTTTGATCTGAGTAAATTCAGATTAGTAGATGCACAGACTATTTTCCACAAAAAAGAACCTAGAAACTTAGGGGCTGCTTATCAGTTTTACTGTGGAAAAACATTGGAAAATGCACACTCTGCAGAAGCTGATGTAATGGCAACGTTCGAAGTTTTGGATGCTCAGGTAGGAAAATATGATGATATTCCAAACGAAATTGCCCCATTAAGCGAGTTCACTTTTCATAACAAGAATGCGGATCTTGCCGGATTTATCGGATACAATGAAAAGATGGAAGAAGTTTTCAACTTTGGAAAATACAAAGGCCAGGGAGTGAAAGCTGTATTCCAAAAAGATTTAGGATATTACGGATGGCTTCAGAATGCTGACTTTCCGTTGTATACCAAGAAGGTTTTTACAAAAATTCAACTATCAAGCAGATTTTAAAAATGTCAGATCTTGTTCGCTTTAAATTTTATGAAACTGCCCTTGAAGCTAACAGGGACAAGCAGATATTGGCTGAAAACGACATCAATAGCTTTATTGCGAATGAACAGCTGATCCAGTCGGATTGGCTTCTTTCACAAGCTGTTGGCGGTATACAACTTCAGGTTTTTGAAGACGATCTCGAAAAAGCCCAACAAATCCTGCAGGATTATAAAGATAATGAACAGTATTCTTTGGAGGTAGAGCATACCATTGAAGATCCTGAGTTTGATTTTGTATGTCCGAAATGTGGTTCCAATCATATTTACAGGGATGACAGTGCAACCAGTTTCTTTGGAATTTCTTTTCTGACGAGTCATAAGTTCAAATGTTATTATTGCGGGAATGAATTTAGCCACGATCAATAGGAATTAATAATCTTCATCATTTAATAAGATTGCTTCGTTCCTCACAATGACGAAGTCAAAAAATAAAATAAAAAGAGTTATGAAAATCATCTGCATAGGAAGAAACTACAGTGAGCACGCAAAAGAATTAGGAAACGAAATTCCTGAGAACCCTGTTATTTTTATGAAACCGGATACAGCGGTTCTAAAAGGAAATGATTTTTACATTCCTGAATTTTCAAATGACATTCACTACGAACTTGAAGTGGTAGTAAAAATTTCAAAAGGAGGAAAATATATTCAGAAAGAAACAGCGCACAAGCATTATGAAGAAATAGGGCTGGGAATAGATTTCACAGCGAGAGATCTTCAGAGTGAGCTAAAATCAAAAGGACTTCCATGGGAACTAGCCAAAGGTTTTGACGGTTCTGCGGTAGTAAGCAGTTTCTTCAAAAAAGAAAATTTCAGTCTTAACAGTCTTCAGTTTTCATTATTGAAAAACAAAGAGAAGGTTCAAGATGGTAATACAAAAGATATGATGTTCAGCTTTGATGATATCGTTGCTTTTGCTTCTCAGTATTTTACTTTAAGGGTAGGTGACCTTATTTTCACCGGAACTCCAAAAGGAGTGGGAAAGGTAAATGAAAACGATGTATTGGAAGCATTTCTTCAGGAGGAAAAGGTATTGGACATCAGAATCATGTAAAAAATCATCTATGATAAACAAAAAGCAATAGTTCAGGAACTATTGCTTTTTGTTTATATTGAAATAACCTGTCTTTCTTTTCCGGACTTTAAAAACTGTAATCCTTCTTAAAGTCCTTAGCCAACAGTTCATAAATTATCCTAATCCATATAATAGTACAGGGTACTGCTTTTAAAGAATATTTGATGATATAATTCTTTTTAATAAATTTTGGAAACAAATCCGATGTTGAAAAGCAGGTAAAAATGATAACGAAAATCAATAATGCAATCAGAAAAGGTGTCTTTTCTTTTTGAAGAAAAAACCAGATCATCACCCCCGTTACTGCAATAATATAGGTAGGAGATTCAGAACTTGAGCTAAACAACACCAAAAACAATAAAGTTGAAGCGAGGATCATCAGACGAAAAGTATAATACTGATACTGTCTGACTCTGATATAGGGAGCTGCAAAGAGAGGTATTCCGAAAGCCAGGAAGACAAGATTGGAGATGGAAGCAAGTCCCGAAATCCTCCTGAAAACCCCCATTAATGAAATATCCTGCCTATTTCCCAATATCTGGTTTTCTGCATTTTTCCCGACAAGAGAATGAAACCATTCATAATAACTCTGAACAACAAATGCAGGACTTGAATACATCATAGGGACCACAAAACATACCGCTCCTATGACCAGTCCCGAAATGATAAAGCTGAATTTATTTTTGACAAAAGGAAATTGAGCAAGACCTACTATTCCATAAATTTTAACAAAAAACATTATTACAATAGCACTAACTGATTTTACCTCCTTTCTTTCATAAATATAAATTGCAGACAATACCAAAAGTCCTGTTAATGCTACATTAAACTGATAGTATAAGGAAGCGGTTATAAATTCCTGTAAACATAACCATGCAAAAAAGGATTTCTTTTTATCAGAAAACGGCAGTTTATACAATGCAAAGAGGAATATAATGGTATTGGCAATATTCCACGCGATCATCCCTACTCCATCCTGCAGTATGGCAAAAGGAGCTATGACAGCACTGAAAAAGACCCCATAATGATTACTGTCAAAAAAAATATCGGGATATTGCAGAAAAAGATTTTTCTGCTCAAGCGTATTCACAAATACATATTTATATAACAAATAGTTATTGTAAGACTGAGGACCATTTAAATAATTGACTAAGGCCGTAACAGCAGCAGCTATAACATATATGGTAAAAATAATTTTGTGATTTTCTGTAAACCTGAGAAGAAAATCCGGAACATTTTTCATGAGATGAATTTAAAATAGATAACCAGTTTATTTCATATAATTAGATAAACTTTCTTTCACAGAATCTATAAGTGCATATCTTTTTTTATAGGATGCCCTTTTCTCTGATTTGATATCACCCATACTTTTTCTGGTATTCTTCAATGGTAACAAATACCAACCATCTCCATTATCTATTCCGCCAATTTCTTTCCAAAAAGCATCATAAGAAAAACAGATGTTATGAATAAACGGAAGATGGACAAAATGTTTCTTGTTCTGTGTCTGGCACTTACCGCCAATCCCCATAATTAACCCTACATTGAATTCTTTGCAAAATTCCTGCAGCATTTCTATCAAAAAGGATTTGGGCCTTATTCCATACATGAGCTTTTGAGCTTCTTTAGTTACATACTTCCCGTCAATGGCAGGCCGCCCCTGCAGGCAGCCGATTCTGCACACCCAATCATCCTTTTTACTTTTTTCCAGTGAAAAAGAAACCGAAGCGATCTTACCATGAAGATGATCAATAACTAAAGAAAAAACCAATTCACCTTCTTTTCTATAGCGGTCATCATATCCTATTTCCAGGCTTCCTGGTAAACTATTTTTTAAAGGAAATTCGCAAATGACAGAATCATCCTTTTGAATAATCTTTTCAATACCATGATCATAAATAAAGTCATAAGTATCACAAATAATTTTGATTTTCCTTCTGATACCGTACCGAGATGAAAGGTAAGCCTTAAAAGGTTTCAGGAAAAGCCTTGGTCTATAGAACATAATTTCCCTGTATCGATCAGTTTCTAAAATTGTAAACCAGTACTGCGAAGCTCTATACTCCCACAATGATAAAATAAAGCTTTTGTACTGCTGTTTACGTAAATATTCCGGCTTTTCAGTGCTGAAAGCTATTTTTGCATAACACCAAGCTTTTACACCAATATAAAACATCTGATGTAAAAATTTTGACAGTAAAACAATCCGATAGAAATAAATCCATTCATATCAAATCAAAATAAAATTAATTAAATATCTAAACAATGAACTTGTCTAAAGTTTCCTTATTAGAATACAGCAAGAAGTAATTAATTGAATACATTTCCAATGTAAAGCTCTAGTTTCAAAACAAATTAATAAGGCTTTGAATCCTTCTAACCATGCATTCATACGCTCAATAACAAACCTTCTTTTGTACAATTTTTATCAAAAATAACATCCCATCAATAGCTTGGCTATATCCCAATGGAATACCTTGATTATCATACAAGAACAACATATTGGTCGTTCTGCACTTTTTTCCACCTTGGTAACCAACTCTTTCTCCATCTTGCTTTGCCAGGATATGAGAGCCATCAAGCCGAATGCAGGATAAATCCAAATATGTTTTGTATTTTTCAAAAAAACCTCCTTTAACCGTTCCCAATTCCCATTTCTTCACCATTTTATGAAATGATGATATATACTTAAAGTGTTGTTTCCATATGTTTTGGGATCTATGAGGCTAATATCTTGGTATTTTCAGAATTTTAGGTTTTCTATAAGGCTCTAATAAATTTTATTATTTATTTCTGAACCTATACAAAATCTTAGATTATCCTATAAAATCAACTACTAATGAATAATGTATGGTTTTTCAGATAAGTAAATAAGAGCCTTTCTAAAAAGTTTGCTTTCCCTCCTTCTTAAAATCTTTACTAAAGAATGATGAGGGGGATATGATTTAATTTTCGATGAAGAAAATATTAAAATTAAAAACGGGGAACCTTCGTTAGCAATAAAAAAAGTTTAAAATCTACTTTAAATATTATTATATTTTAACATCTGGTCTGATAAATTTCCCTTATCTTTAGGTAACAAAATGAAAGGTTATGATAAATATTGTATTACCCGTAGATTTTGGGGACAAGACAGACCAATTGGTAGACGGTGCCATAAAATTTGCAAAACAGCTTAACGGCAGAATTTACCTGATCCACGTAGCGCCATCAGATATTGGCTTTGCCATTGGCGATATGGGATTTCAATATTTTCCGGAAGTGGAAGCCAACGAAATCAGAGAGGAGCTGGTGCAGCTTAATAAGATTGAGCAAAGAATCATCGCCCAAGATATTGATTGCGAGCACCTTTTAAAACAAGGACTTGCCAAAGATATTATTCTGGATCATGCAAAGGAAAAAAATGCAGATTATATTGTGATGGGATCACACGGCAGAAGCGGAATTTATGATGTATTCGTGGGAAGCTTAACAAAAGGAATTACGAAAAGCTCAAGTATTCCTGTTCTCGTACTTCCAATTCACGACTAAGAAAAAGAAATTTTAATCGTTAGTAATAAAAAAACCGATCAAAGCATAATGTTTGATCGGTTTTTTACTATATAACCAATTAATTAACCTTCTTTTTTGTAGATCTTTGGATCGTAGTAAGGATTCTTACCTTCCGTTGGAGAATAATAGTCTTTATCTTTGTCACCGCCTAATGTCACTACCAGTACATAGCACCAATAAGTAAACAATACACAGCAAACCGCAAATAGAATCCAGTTTAAAACATTACCAAACGAATCAAAGAAACCGAAAGTCCATTTGAAAACTTTACTTAAGAATAGAAAGAAAGACGTCATTATTTTCCTTTTTTAAATTAACTTTGTACAAATTTATAAAAAATGTTTAAATTACTTTCAAAAGAAAGCAATATTTTTTCAATTCCTGTTTATATTGGTTTTCTTCTTTTAGTAGTAATAATATTTAACATACTGAATTTCAACACTTATGAAGCTATTGTTGCCGGAATAACTTTTTTGGGAATTGCTTTAGGATATTTTTGTTTTCACAGTATTGCCCTTAATTATCAGACTCATCTGCCATTATTCTTATATACTTTTTTTATTTTTGGGCTGTATCCCGGAAATCTGGATATAGGAATTGCTGTTTCGCTGCTTACCAATTCTTTTCTTATCCTTCTTCTGACAAGTGCAGATGAGGACATCAGAAAGAAGTCATATGTATTGGTGGGAGCTATTGTGGCGTTGAATTTTATTTTCCTTCCTACGACCTGGCCGATGGCTTTATTTGTAATCATTCACGTGATTGCTACCTCTGCCAAAATTGCATTGAATCTTTTCAGGTTCCTGCTGGGAATTGCCCTGATTACATTCAGTTATTTTTCTGTGATGTATTTTGTTCAGTTCACTTCCTGGAATATTGATTATTTTCCGTTTGGAAAGATGAAGCCGATAACAGATTATACGGAGATTCTGCCATTGATCCCTGTGATTCTGATGCTGATCTATGCGGTATATGACCATTTTAAAAATTATAATAAGAAGAGTCCGATAAGCAGGTATAAGTATACTTTCTTACTGGTCTTTTCGATGGCACAGCTTGTTTCCATCATCCTGTATATGAATAAAAGCTACGAATATCTGATGCTTCTGGCATTTCCTTCAAGCATTATTCTGAGCAGAATGATGAGATTTTTGCCTAAATACTGGATGAAAGAGGCTGGTTTATGGCTTATTATTATTAGTTTACTGACCTTCAAAGCAGGTACAGTTTTTGATTTATTTTAAAAAATTATGATTCAGATAGACGATAAATTGATTTCCGAAGATATTTTTTCCGAGGAATTTGTTTGCAACCTTACGAAATGTAAAGGTGCATGTTGTGTGGAGGGAGATGTAGGAGCTCCGTTGGACAAAGACGAGCTTGAAGTATTGGACAGTATTTTTGATAAAATAAAGCCTTACCTTACTCAGGAAGGAATCAAAGCCCTTGAAGAGCAGGGAACATGGACTACTGATCCGCACGACGGAATGTATGTTACTCCAATGGTGGAGGACCGCGAATGTGCTTATGTAACTTTCGATGAAAAAGGAATTACCAAATGTGGTATTGAAAAAGCGTATGAAGATGGTGCTGTAGACTGGCAAAAACCTATCTCATGCCACCTCTACCCGATCCGTGTTACAGAATATTCTTCATTTACCGCTTTGAATTATCATGAATGGAATGTATGCAGCGATGCCTGCACCCTGGGAAAAGAACTTCAGGTTCCTGTCTATAAGTTTTTGAAAACCCCATTGACAAGAAAGTATGGTGAAGAATTTTACAATGTTCTGAGTGAGGTCGCTGACGAATGGAAAAAAGAATTTGGTTCTTAACCGATTCAAATTAAATAACAAAAACCGCAGATTTCTCTGCGGTTTTTTAATTGAAATAAGAATTTATTGTTTTGTCCCTCCGCTAGTTTTAATCGCTTTTGGGATATTTCCAAACCCATCTTCTGGCATTAATACCGCGATACTTCGTCCTTTAGAAAGATATTTTCTGGCAACATCCTGAAGATCCTTTATGGTGAGTACCTTTACTTTATCCGGATAATTCAGAATATTATATTGATCACTGCCATCTACCTGATTTTGGGAAATCCCCTGTAACCAGAATCCATTGTTTTTAAGACTTGTTTTATATTCGTTGTATTCTCCCTCTTTATATTTATCCAGGTCTTTTTGCTCAGGGCCTTTATCTATGAATTTTTGTAATTCGGCCATTGCAATTTTTGTGAGTTTATCTACATTTTCAGGACCACAAGGGAAATTAACACTAAAATCGTAGGCACTGTATGGAATTTTACTGAAACTTCCCCCTGCACCACCACCATAAATACCACTTTCTTCTTCTCTTAGTTTTTCAAGAACTTTAATTGTAGCGACTTCACCAAGAGCTGAAAGCGCCATAGCCTCTTTCTCATTATAAGGGGCTTCTCCGCTATAAGAAATGGTTACCAGGCTCTTCGGTTCTTTTCCCTTTTTATATACTTTGGTATATCCTCCTTCCACAGGTCTGTACCCCGTATCTTTAAATGTAGATGATTTTCCAGAGGTAGGAAGGGATGCAATATACTGCAGTACTTCTTTTTTAAGCTGTTCTTCATCTATATTTCCTACAAAATAGAAGTGGAAATTACCTGCATTGGCAAATTTCTGTTTGTAGATATCATATGCTTTTTTATAATCTGTATTCGCCCAATCTTTTTCGGTAGGTTCAAGGCTGGTAAATCTTGGATTTTTCTGATTAATAAATTTGGCATATTCATTAGAAAAATAATACTCCGGATCTGAATCTACATTAGCCAATGCTGCAGATTTCTTTGTCTTGTAAGCATTGAATGCATCAGGGTTGTAATTTAAGTCCGTAAAACAAGCATAGATCAGCTCCATAGCCGTTTTTAGATCTTTTTTCGAACTTGTTCCGGAAACGCCTTCTGTAAGACCTCCGACATAAGAGCTTGCACTCACTTGTTTTCCAGCAAGATAATGTGTAAGATCTGTTTTAGAAAGCCCGCCAACTCCTGCTTCCAGCAAAGCATCGAAGGCAAATCGTGTTTTATGATAATCAGCATCCGGAATAACTGATACTCCTCCCAGGCTTATTGCTGCAAAAGCAATTTCATCATCTTTAAAATCTGTTTTCTTGAAAGTAACTTGAGTCCCGTTGTTTAATGTCCAGGTTGTAGTCCCCAGCTTAGCATCTGATTCTGTTTTTGCAATTTTACCTTCGGATTTGAATGGTTTTATTAAGCTCTCAGCCTTAGTTTTTTCTTCATAAGGTTTGAGGTCAGCCATTTTCACAGCATCAAATGTATTCAGAACCATTGCCTCTGTTGGCATTTTAATATTATCTTTTTTCGGTCCTGTAATCACAATCACCCTGCTGTCATCCTTTACCAGCTTTTTGATAATTCCATTGGTTTGTTCCAGTACTACGGTTGGAAGGACTTTTTTAATATGTTCGTATCCCCAGGTAATTCCAGGGATGGGGTCCTGTCTTAGAAAATTCCCTACATATCCATCAATCAGATCCCCACTTTGGTTCTTGTCTTTATTGTTGTAAGCCCATTCATAAGAAGAAAGCAGCTGTTCTTTTGCTCTATCCAGTTCAGATTGGGTAAATCCAAATCTTTTTGCTCTTTCCACTTCTTCCAAAAGGACTTTTAGTGCATTCAGCTGACCGCCGTCTTTTGTAGCTGCCGATCCTTGAAATGCTTCTTTTGTTCTTGCATAAGTTCCTCCGTGGTATACCGAACCATACGTAAAAGGTGGATTTGTTGAGTTAACCAGTTCTGCCAATCTGCTGTTCAGCATAATATTGACAAGACCTTCTACAAGACTTTGATCGTATTGCTGGACCGTTACATCCGGTTTGTACGCTTCAGAATCTTTGATGATAAACTGAACTCCGGAACCTGTAGCATCCGGATCCGTCTCAATAGCAACCAGTGCTTCTTTATGATTGGGAAGGTCAAAAGATTTTCTTTCTCTAGGTTTTGAAGGATTTTTGTATTTGCTGAAATTATCCTTAATCTTTTTTTCAATTTCATCCACATTGATATCTCCCACAACTACAATCGCCATCAAATCGGGTCTGTACCAGTCCTGGTGGAATTTTCGGATCACATCAGGTTTGAAATTTTCAATGACTTCTTTTTTCCCGATTGGGAGTCTCTCTGCATACTGAGATTTGTATAAAAGTTTCGGAAGGTATTTATCCATCATTCTTTTATCCGGTCCAAGACCTAATCTTAGCTCTTCCAATACGACTCCTCTTTCTTTATCGATCTGTCCGTCGGAAAGTGTTGCATTAAATGCCCAGTCTTCCATCACTTTCAGCCCTGCATCCAGATTTCCAGGCTTATCTAGTGGAACAGGAAGCATGTAAACCGTTTCGTCAAAACCGGTAGAAGCATTAAGGTGCTGGCCGAATTTCACTCCAATAGACTGTAAAAAGTCTACTAATTTGTTATCTGGAAAGTTTTTGGTTCCGTTGAAGTTCATGTGCTCCATAAAGTGAGCCAATCCTCTTTGATTCTCATCTTCAAGAATAGATCCGGCATTGATCGCCAGGCGGAATTCTACCTTTTTCTCAGGTAAAACATTTTTTTTGATATAGTACTTCATTCCGTTGGAAAGAGTACCTATTTTTACAGAAGGATCCACAGGGATATTCTGTCCATAGACATTTACAGACATCAGGAAGATGGCCGAAAACGAAGATAATATTTTTTTCATCTGCATTATTTTTTGACATTCAAAAATATCAATTCTCCCTACAATTAAGCCTTTGCCACACGGTTAAATTCAAGTTAAAAAATTTAAATATTACAAAATGAAAGCGAATTGTTTATTTTATATTACTTAAAATAATTTTTCATTAAAAACATTCGTAGATTATTTAAAATAGACTTATTAAAAATAAGCTCATTTTCTTCATTAAGCTAAAAATGCTATTGATCTGCCGTTATATTATCCTTATTCAACAAAAAAACCGTTGTAAAAAACAACGGTTTTCTTATTTTAAATAAAAAAAATTAATTTACTGCCCCTGGCTTTACAATGGCGGCTTCTACTTTTTTAGTTTCTTCTTTTTTGGCTTTTTCCCAGCCATCTTCCGGCATTAGTGTCGCTACGATTCTTCCTTTTGTAAGGTATTTTTTAGCAACATCCTGAAGATCTTTTACCGTAAGTGCTTTTACTTTATCCTGGTAATTAAGGATATCATATTTATCACTTCCATCCAGCTGGTTTTTAGCAATGGCATTCATCCAGAACATATTGTCTTTAAGTTCTGTTTTATTGTCATTGTATTCTCCTTCTTTGTACTTATCCAGGTCTTTTTGCTCAGGACCCTTGTCGATCAGCTTCTGAAGTTCTGCAATAGCACTTTTAGTGAGCTTATCTGCATTTTCCGGACCACAAGGGAAGTTGATGCCAAAACTGTAAGTACCATAAGGTATTTTGTTCATACCTCCTCTTGCACCTCCACCGTAGATACCGCTTTCATCTTCTCTCAGTTTTTCGAGTACCTTGATGGTAGCCACTTCTCCAAGTGCAGATAATGCTAAAGCATCTTTTTCATTGTAAGGAGCTTCTCCGCTGTAAGAAATAGATACCATACTCTTAGGATCTTTTCCTTTTTTGTACACTTTTGTATAATCTCCGGTAATTGTTCTGTATCCGGTATCTTTAAACATGGTCGTTTTTCCTGATGACGGAAGACTTGCAATATACTGAAGAACTTCATTTTTAAATTTCGCCTCGTCAATATTTCCGACGAAATAGAACTGGAAATTTCCAGCATTGGCAAATTTCTCTTTATAGATATCATATGCCTTTTTATAATCTGTATTGGCCCAGTCTTTTTCCATTGGGAATACACCGATAAATCTAGGGTTCTTCTGGTTCATGAATTTTGCATGCTCATTAGAGAAATAAGCCTGAGGATTAGACAACAGGTTATTTAGCATGGCAGATTGCTTTTCTTTGTAAGCATTAAAGGATGCCGGGTTGTAATTTAAACTTGTAAAATAAGCATACATCAGTTCCAAAGCTGTTCCCAGATCCTTTTGAGTTGTTCTCCCTGAAATTCCTTCAAAAAGAGATGTTACCATAGGATTTACCCCCACCTGCTTACCGGCAAGATAATTGGTAAGATCTGCTTTAGAGAACCCACCTACCCCTGCTTCTGTTAATGCAGCAAATGCAAATTGGGTTTTATTGTAGTCAGCATCAGGAATAAGAGAACTTCCTCCTAAACTTCTTGCTGTAAATACAATTTCATCATCTTTAAAATCAGTTTTCTTGAAAGTCACTTTCGCACCGTTGCTTAATGTCCAGGTTGTTGTTCCCAGCTTAGCATCCGTTTCAGTTTTAGCAATTTTTCCTTCAGATTTGAAAGGCTTTACTAAATTCTTGATCGTTGCCTTTTCTTCATAAGGTTTAAGATCAGCCATTTTCACAGCGTCGAATGTATTCACAACCATTGCCTCTGTAGGCATGGTTATATTATCTTTTTTAGGACCTGTGATAACAATTACCCTGCTGTCATCTTTCACCATCTTTTTGATGATTTCGTTGGTTTGTGCAAGAGTAACAGATGGCAGGAAAGATTTTGTATCTTCATATTCCCAGGCAATTCCAGGAATTGGTTCCTGCTCCAGGAAGTTTTTCACATACTCATCTACCAGCATATCACTTTCTGTCTTATCTCTGTTGTTATAAGATCTTTCAAGATTAGAAAGAAGCTGAGATTTTGCTCTGTCAAGCTCAGACTGTGTAAATCCGAATCTTTTTGCTCTTTCAACCTCTTCCAGCAAAACTTTCAATGCGCTAAGCTGATTTCCTTCTTTTACCATGGCAAATCCCTGGAAAGCTTCTTTACTTCTTGCATAAGTTCCTCCGTGGTATACAGATCCGAAAGTAAAAGGTGGGTTTGTAGAATTGATCAGTTCCCTCAATCTGTTGTTCAACATTGCTGTTGACAGATTTTCGACTAAACTCTGATTGTATTGTTGAATGGTTACATCCGGGGTATAGGCATCAGCATCTTTCATGATAAACTGCACCATAGAATTGGTCGCATCAGGGTCCGTTTCAATCGCTACCAAGGTTTCTTTATGATTGGGAAGATCAAAAGATTTTCTCTCTCTAGGTTTTGAAGGGTTTTTATATTTACTGAAGTTATCCTTGATCTTTTTTTCAATTTCATCCACATTGATATCTCCTACTACTACAATCGCCATCAGATCCGGTCTGTACCAGTCCTGGTGGAATTTTCTGATCACATCAGGTTTGAAATTTTCCAGTACTTCTTTTTTACCGATTGGAAGTCTTTCTGCATACTGAGATTTGTATAAAAGTTTCGGAAGGTATTTATCCATCATTCTTTTGTCTGCTCCCAGCCCCAGTCTCAGCTCTTCCAATACAACTCCTCTTTCTTTATTGATTTGTTCATCAGAAAGCGTTGCATTAAATGCCCAGTCTTCCATTACTTTCAGCCCTGCATCCAGATTCCCAGGCTTATCCAATGGAACAGGAAGCATGTAAACCGTTTCGTCAAAGCTGGTGTAAGCATTAAGGTGCTGTCCAAATTTCACTCCGATAGACTGTAAAAAGTCTACTAATTTATTATCTGGAAAGTTTTTGGTTCCGTTGAAGTTCATGTGCTCCATAAAGTGAGCCAATCCTCTTTGATTTTCATCTTCAAGAATAGATCCGGCATTGATCGCCAGACGGAAGTCTACTTTTTTCTCAGGCAACGTGTTTTTTTTGATATAGTACTTCATTCCGTTGGAAAGGGTACCTATTCTTACGGAAGAATCCACAGGGATATTCTGTCCAAAGGCATTAGCAGACATCAGAAAGATGACCGCAAATGAAGATAATACTTTTTTCATGTTATTTGATTTTATTTACACGCTAAAAGTATCAATTCTTCACAAGGTGAAGAAATACTGCTTAAAAATTTATAGTTAAATTTGAGTTAAAATTATTAAAACACAAAAAAAACCGGGAAATACCCGGTTTTAATATCATAAAAAAGTGATTTTTATTTAAAATCAGCATCAGTAACTCCAGAATTGATAACAATTTTAGAAGTTTTGATAGTCATTTTCTGACCTCCACCTTCAGCATCTACTACCTCTGGAAACTGTAATCCGTCTACGGTCATATAACTTTTGATGGTCGCGTTACCTTCTCCTGCATCGGTTTTATACAAAAGTCCGGTTCCTGCATCGAAATAAAATTTCCCTTTGTCTGAAGACAATACGTTATAGTCTTTCCCATCCAGTTTTTCTGTTGATACAGTCTGGAAATTAGAAGCATCAAAAGCTAAAGCATCAATTGGCTTTCCTTTTTTCAGCTCAGCAATCTTATCAGCAGGAATATCCATTTTATTTCCCATCTGATCAAAGTATCCTTTTTCGCCGTCAAAAAGCTGAATCATTTCTTTCCCCATCACCGATTGTACAGACTTGAATTTATTCCCTAATTTCTTGGTAGTCATTTGAATTTCCATTCCCTGTACACTCACAGTGTTATCAATAATGGTAGATTTTACAGCCTCCAATTTATCTTTTCCACCTAATGCTTTGAAATAATTATCAACAACTTCTTTAGATGTCAGTTTGGATTTTGCGGCTTCTGTTTTGACAGATGCAGCTCCTTTTTTCTGAGCTGCTGCAGGTACTGAAAAAAGTACTGCACAGAAAAACGGAATGATGATCTTTTTCATATTTATAATAAAGTTTAAAGAGTAAATATAGGAATATTGACGGACATATATCATGGGCCGGAAATAATTCATGAATAATGGGTAAGAAAGCCTAGAATATAAGGCAGGCAGAGCCATCAATCGAATATACTACTGTACGCTGTATAACGGACATTCCCTGATGGGTCTGCAATAAAAAAACCGTCAAAAAAATTGACGGTTTTCAAATATTTATATCTGAATATAATTATTTCTTAAGTTCTTCTAAAAATTCGTCGTGAGAAATTTTAGTTTCTTTTTTAGTCGCTTTTTCAAGAATTACATCTTTCAATTTAGCCATTGCTACTTCAGAAGAAATTTGTCTTACCTGTTCCTGGTCTTTCAACATTTCAACAGCATATTTCTGGATTTCCTCTTCACCTAAGTGGTGGATTCCGTAGATTGCCAATTGATTCTTTACCAACTGCTCAGCCTGTGCCAATACATCAGCATAGTCAAGGTTGATTTCGTTTTCAGTCATCAATTTACCTTCGATGATCTGGTATTTCAATTGGTTTTTCTCAGCTTCAAGAATTTCTTTAGCCTGCTCTTCAGACTGGATATTCTGGTTAGAGAATAATAACCACTTCACAAGGAATGATTCAGGAAGTTTTACTTCTTCTTTACCAGTTACTTGCTCTAATACTTTATTTACAAAGTGAACATCAGCATTTTGTTGGAAGTACTCATCTAATTCAGTTTTCACTTTATCTTTAAGTTCATCTTCAGACTTGATGTTTCCTTCTCCATATACTTTGTCGAATAAGTCCTGATTAAGCTCAGCTAAGTCTAATGAATAGAAGTCTTTTACTTTTACTTCTACTTCATTGTGGTGTAGGTGCTCAACTTCTTCTTTGCTGAATCCTATTTCTTTAGCCAATTCTTCGTCACCTGCAAGAGTTTCTTTAGTTACTTTTACAGAACCTTCCATTTTCAATCCTTTTACCAATTTGAAAGCTTCTTTGTTTTCAGCAGTAATGGTAACGTTTTTTGGGTGGTGGTGGTGCTCTCCTTCAGCATCTTCTTCTACAACCTGAGAAACTTCTAAGGCAATGTAAGAATCTTTAGTGATTTTATCTTGAGGAACCTGCTCAGCGAAACGCTTCTGCATGTTTTCAATACTCTTGCTGATTTCTTTGTCAGAAGCTTCTACTTTGTAGTGAGGAGCTTCATATTTAGCTAAATCTATAGTGAATTCAGGCTCATATCCTACTTCGAAAGCAACTTCTAGTTGATCAGCATTGTAATCTAGTTCATTTACTGGCTGAGGAACAGGCTGACCAACTAATCTTAATTTGTTTTCATTGATATAGTTGTTTAAAGCATCAGAAACTTGTTTGTTGATTTCTTCAAATGCAATACCTGCTTCATATTGTTTTTTAACCATACTCAAAGGCACTTTCCCTTTTCTGAATCCAGGAACTTGCGCATTTTTAGCATAGTTAATCAACTGCTTTTCTACTTTTTCTTTGTAGTCAGATTTTTCCAGTGTTACTGTAAGCAATGCACTTACGTCATCATGGTTTTGTGCGGTAACCTTCATTATTGATTAAAATTTTAGGTTGCAAAAATATGAATTTTTTATGAAAACCACCCACTTAAAATCAACTTATAACGCCAAATATTGTTAAATAAAAAACCACCGGGAATTCCGGTGGCTTTGTTAACAAGATTAAAGGATATATTAATTAATAATATTATAGTTTGCCTGTGCATCTGTTTCCCCTCCTGTATGGGTTCCATACACGACTCCGTTCCCACTCACTGAAGAAGTTTCAGAAACTGTTACCGGCTGGTGGAACAATGTAAGAACCAACTGACTAGCTGCAGAAGTATTTTTTACAGCAGTATTCACAACCCATTTTGTTTTCAATCCCACACGGTTTCCGTCTCCTCTTGTAGAACTGGCATCATCGGTACGTGTTAAAGTAATATCTGAGTTTGGAAAGTTATACACCAGAAAATGTTCATTTTTTGCATCTCTAATTTCCTGAGTAGCGTCTTCATTACCATTCTTGAAGATTACTTCTACATTATAGGTATGTCCATTGATTAATTTAACATTCGGATTCGTTGTACTGTTCACTTGGTAATCATAAACAACAGGAGTTCCCGTAGCTTCATCCGTTACTCTTAAGAGAACATCCGAAAGTTCTTCCTGAGGAAGGTCATCTGCTTCATCATCACTTCTGTTACAAGAAGTTAAACTTAAAGAAACAGCGAAGAATAAAAGTCCTAAGATAAGAGTAGTATTTTTAAAAATATTTTTCATTTTTTTGATTTTAAGTAATTAAAATTGATATTTAAGAGTTAAAATAAAGTTTCTTCCCATTTCGTTGGAAAAGAAACGAAGTCTGTTCAGATAATCTCTGTAAGACGTATTGAATACGTTTCGAATTGAAAAGTCAACTCCGAAATTTTTAGACAGATTCACCCCCGTCTGAAGGTTCCAAAGTGAATATCCATTTGGAGGTGTAGAAATATCTACTTCTTCATTGTAAGCATTTCCGTCAGAATCAAATAATCTGATGGGGACGTTATAAACCGGAAATCTTGTTTGTTTTAAATAAGTATTGTTACTTACTGTAAAATAAAAGTTTTTCCATTCTTTCTTATTGAACTCCAATGAATTATTAAAATTCGGTGGCATCATTAAAATAAGAGGTACATCATTAGTCAGATCCTGTCCATACACATAAGATCCGCTTCCTTTATAGGTCAGATTATCCGTGATCTTAAGCTGAACATCCAGATCCAATCCATACATTTTCGCATTGATCTGTTGATAATTATAGACTACAAAAGCCCCGCCCCATTGTGTATTCTGATATCCTGTAGGAATTTGGTTGATGAAATTTTGAGTATAAAAGAAATATGGGTTTACTGAAACATTCAATCCTTTTAAAATATTTGCTTTTACATCAGCCACTAAGTTAAACTGATTTCCCGTTTCACTTTTCATTCTCATATCTCCTCTTTCAATAATGGCTGCAGAATGGTGAAGTCCGTCTGCAAAAAGTTCTGCAACATTCGGAGATCTGGAAACTCTGGCATAATTGAATTTCAAGTTAAAGTATTCAGATGGATGATAAACAAGCCCTCCGTTTACAGAAACATTATTATAGCTTAAAGAGGGGTTTGTAAGAATCCTGTTTTGGTTTATTCTTACTACAAAATCTGAATAATCTGCTGCATACTGTTTATTCCAGTCACTCAGATCATACCACTTTGTTACGTCATAATGATCAAAATCATATCTTCCTCCCAATTCAAGATCCAGTTGGGGGGCGATTTTATATTTTAATACAGAATAAATTCCTGCATAATATCTGTCATAATTTGGAACAAGTCGTCTCGCCTCAGTCTGAGTATTGGAATAGTTGTTTTGATATCCTGCATTGATTCCTGTTTCAAGATTCCATTTTCCTCTTTCTATCAGGTGATTCACATTCAGATCGTTGGTGATCAGCTCAAGGTCCAAAGCTGGCTTTTTACTCAGTTCTTCTGTACGTCTGATATCATATTCTTTTCTATGATTGTACTGAAAACTATAAGTAGCCGTGATTTTTCCAAAATTTTCAAATCTTTTGTAAGCAGATACTTTAGCAATATGATGCTCGATTTCCTGTTTGGGATTATCAATATCATAACTAAAATCTCTTTGGTAAACGGGTTGTGGTGCTGTAAGAGCATTACGCAAATCTTCAGAATTCCCTACATGAGAGCTTCTAAGAATTCCCACTGTGCTCTTTGTCAGATAATAATCAAATGAAAAACCTTTTTCAAATGTCATCTTCTGAACTCCAAAATTAAATCCGGAGCTCTCTAGTCCGGTATTCATCAAGCCATACTCCGGAGCTTCAAGATCGCCCAGTTTTTTATAGCTTCCATTGGTTTTTATTGCCCAACCGTTTTCCCATGTTTTTGCTAGTTTTACATTAAGATCAGCTCCTCTTCCGTTAGAAATTCCAGAAAGAGAAACACTCCCCATGATGGTATCTTTCTTAGGTAAAACCTGAGGCTGTAAAACAACAACTCCGCCTACAGCTCCCCCTCCGTATTTCAAGGCAGATGCTCCTTTTATCACATCAATATGTTCAAAATTATTGACATCTACATTGGGTGCATGTTCTACCCCCCATTCCTGTTCGGCAAGTTTCACCCCATCATTAAGAATGGAAACTCTACTTCCATAAAGCCCATGAATAATAGGTTTTGCAATGTTATTTCCTGTCTTAAGAACATTAACCCCAGAAATATTAGTTAAAAGATTCCCCAGGTTTTCACTAACATTTCTTGAAATCATTGCTTTGTCAATGGTTTTCACAACCATGCTTCCATTGTTCTTGTGACTTCCGTGAATAGTTACCGTTTCAATATCCTTGATATGATGCTCCAGGGTAATCACCAGCTGAATATCCTTATTAACTCCTATATTTTCAGTATAGTCATCGCAATCAGGATGCTGCGCAACGAGTGTATACTTCCCTGCAGGAATTTTGTCAAAAGAAAATTTACCATTCTTATTGGTTTTCGCTGTAAAGCTTCCGATTTTAATTACAGCATTCTCCAACATAGTTTTGTCGTGAAAATCCTGAACGGTTCCTTCTACAGTATAAGTTTTTTGTGCACTTGTAAATACTGATCCACAAAAGATCAGCAGCAGGCAATATATCAATTTCATTGTAAATAGATTGATTGCGTACCTTTCAATAAGGTACATTTTTCGTTAAAATTTGTCGAAAGGGCTAGTTTGATTGTAAAATGCATTCATGATGAGAAGTTAGAGGTTAGAAGCTAGAAATTAGCAATTGAACATTATCAAATATCAATTACAAATTAACCGTTGTTTTTCCTAACAACTTTATACCTTAAGCTTTAAACATCAAATTTGAAGCATTAAACATTGAACTTTAAAGTATCAAACTTTAAACCCTATAGAATCTATGAATTATGAAATTGCGGGCGGTCCCCGAAGTTGAAAATTGAATTTGGTCTGAGACCAGATTTTCTCCTGAACGGCGATGATTTGTTTTACTTCATGGCTGTAATGCTCGAAAGTAAAACTGAATTCTTCAGGAGCTAAGGTATGTCCGGTAACCAAAAAGTGGCAGGCCAGACAATCGCCAGCTTTCTCTTTAGTAACGGCTTTCGTCACTGTATTCTCCACTTTTTTAAGATTGAAAGCCTTAAAATAGTCGACAGAATCGTGATGGTGAAAGCTCTGAGAAAGCAGCGCAAGGAAGTATACCCCAAACAATAGCTTGGAGATAAAACTCTTTAAATTTCTGCTTTCTTTAAAAATCATGGTTCAAAATTATGAAAATAATTTAATTGTTTCCTTAAACTTTTATTAAATTACTTTGCAACTATTGATAATATGTAATAATAAATAAGGTTCTGTTACAAAAAATGCTTCACAATTTTTAGTCGATGAAGCATTTCTATTTTATTTTTAATCAAGTTGAGTTCCAAGATATTCCCACTCCTGCAGTGCTGTGTCCAGCTCTTCCTTAGCTTTATTGTATTGCTCTAAGGTTTCATCT
Source organism: Chryseobacterium sp. GW821-FHT04C04 (assembly GCF_059420365.1). NCBI lineage: Bacteria > Pseudomonadati > Bacteroidota > Flavobacteriia > Flavobacteriales > Weeksellaceae > Chryseobacterium > Chryseobacterium sp. GW821-FHT04C04. The sequence continues at coordinate 284,171 of NZ_JBWKTO010000002.1, forward strand.
GAAGGGTTTTCTTTAGCAAAAGAAGCTTCCATTTCCTCTACTTTTGTTTCAAGTTCAGAAATTTTCTCTTCTACTTTTTTGATTTTATTCTGAATATTTTTCTGCTCTTTACTCACAATATTAGAAGTCTGACTGCTGCTCACAGCTGGTTTTTCTTCTACTTTCTTAGGTTCTACCTTTACTTCCTGGTGAAGTTTGGCTTTTTCTGCAGAAATTTCTCTAATCGTTTCTTTTTGTCTGTATTCAAGATATTCGTTGATATCTCCAAGGAATTCTTTCATTTTTCCATCACGGAATTCGTAGATCTTGTCACAAAGTCCCTGAAGGAATTCCCTGTCGTGAGAGATCACAATCAAAGTTCCTTCAAAATTCTGCAATGCCAGCTTGATAATTTCCTTAGACTGGATATCAAGGTGGTTGGTAGGTTCATCCATAATCAACGTATTGAAAGGACGAAGCAATAGTTTACAGAGTGCCAGACGGTTTCTCTCTCCTCCGGAAAGTACTTTTGTTTTCTTAGAAACGGCATCTCCCTGGAACAGGAAAGATCCTAATAAGTCTCTTACTCTAGGTCTTGTCTCTTCTGTTGCAGCATCTTCTGCTTCTTCCAGAACCGTTTTATTAGGTGTTAAGACCTCTTCCTGATTCTGAGCGAAGTACCCGATATTCACATTGTGACCAAGATTCCAGGTTCCTGAATAGTCTTTAATATCTCCTGCTAAAATTTTAGCTAAAGTTGTTTTTCCTTGTCCGTTCTGTCCTAAAAGAGCAATTCTGTCTCCTCTCTGAACAATGAAATCTACATCATCAAAAATCTGTTTCTGCCCGTAAGCTTTCCCAAGATTTATTGCTTCGAAGATCACTTTCCCCGGAACCATAGATTGTACGAAACGAATGTTGAACTTTGAAACGTCTTCATTGTCAACTTCGATACGTTCTATTTTATCTAATCTTTTAATAAGCGATTGCGCGAATGATGCTTTTGTAGCACTTGCACGGAACTTATTAATATTATCTTCCATTTGTTTGATCTCCGCATCCTGATTCTTTTTAGCCTGAATCAGTTTTTCACGGCGATCTTCTCTCATGACCAAATACTTGGAGTAATTGGCTTTATAATCATCAACTTTTCTATTATTGATATCGAAAGTACGGTTACAAACCGCAGTCATAAACTGTTTATCGTGACTTACAAGAACAATAGCTCCCGGATAGTCCTTCAGGAAGTTTTCCAACCAGATGATGGATTCCATATCCAGGTGGTTGGTTGGCTCATCGAGAAGCATAATGTCATTCTTCTGCAGAAGTAATTTTGCCAATTCGATTCTCATTCTCCATCCTCCGGAAAATTCATCGGTGATTTTTTGGAAATCATCAGCTTTAAATCCTAAACCAAATAACACTTTCTCCATATCACCTTCAAGATTGTAGGCATCATGGTTCATCAAAAGGTCATTCAGCTCGGTCATTTTATTAATCAGATCTGTATAAGAATCACTTTCGTAGTCTGTTCTGACAGTCATTTGGTGATTCACCTCCTCAAGCTCGTTTTTCCATGCATTAATCTGCTCGAAAGCCTGCATTGTTTCAGCCCAAACCGTTCTTCCTTTTACGAAATCAAGATCCTGTTTCAGGAAACCAATGGTAACACTTCCTTCAGTGACCACTTCTCCTTCGTAGAAATTAATTTCTTTGGAAAGCATTTTCAATAAAGTGGACTTCCCCGCTCCATTTTTACCTACCAGACCTACTTTATCATCCTTTTTAATGGTGAAATTGACATTTTGAAATAAATAATTTCCTGAATGATGTAATCCTAAACTTTGAACCGAAAGCATTTTAATTGATAATTAGTAATGAATAATGAATTTTCGCCCGCAAAAATACGGAAAAAGAAATGAATAGCCCAGAAATAAAAAAAGCAGCCCGAAATAGGCTGCTTTTTCCTTTAATGTCACTGATGTATAAAATTTTTATCCAGCGGTAAGCGGGGGTGTTTTTCTTCCCGATTCTACCATTGCAATCATCTCTACAAGGGTTTGTGCACCCTCTTTGTAGGTTACCTGCTTGATCCCGTGGTGAGATCCTATTTCATGTTGCAATTCGTTCAAACTGGTAGCCTGAGCCATAGTCATTTTTTTACTCCCATTTTTGATACTGATTTCGTATTCAAAAGTCTCTAAAAGTTTTTTTGCTTTTTTAAGCCATGCTGAAACTGTCATAATTATGTATTTTGGTGATTGGATATTTAATTTTATTTATTGAGAAGCTGTATCAATAGCTGTCCTGCAGATACCGCGTCTACAAAAGTAGCTCCGGGTGCATTTGTAATGCCATAAGTTCCCCGAATCATCTGCAAATCATACTCTGTATTCCGGGCATTAAATGTAAAGCTGCATCCTGATGCCATTGCATTACTCGTAACGGTACCGGAATTTATATTTACCTGAGAAGCGAATACAACTATGTTTTCATTAGGCTGCATACTCACTTCCCCTTGTGGGACACATGTAAAAGCACAGAAAGGAGCAAAGTTTCCATTTACTTTTGCAGCAAGTCCTATTGTAATATTAGGGGTACCTGCCGGTCTTTCATTTCTTACGGTGATTACTTCTTCAGAAGTGGTACCCTCCATCGAAAATGTACCGTCCTGATGGAAATTGATGGCTGTTCCTAAAGGAATTTCCTGTGATAATGCCTGCATCTGAATGGTAGTATTAGGATCAATAACAGATTGATTGAAAACATATACTTTATATTTCCGTTCACAATAAATTTCTTCTGTACCAAACATATTCCCAAAGCTGGTGGCAAACCAAGCCGGTACTCCTGAAGTAATTTGGTTTGAACCTGTTGCCCCTTTGTACCCCATGAGTTGATAACCATTTGCCTGCAGGTATTGTAAGATTTCTCTTTGTTCAGCGGATGTAAAATCAAAGTTAATTGAGTATATGCTAGTTCCAGGTCTTTGAATCAGTGTCTTTTCCATTGTTTTAATCTTTGGTGTTCTTACTCTCTTTGGTAGTAGGCTTTTCAGAATACGCCTTTGCTCATATTTTTTTATTTAAAGCATCATTCAATGAACAGTTCAAAATAACGAGAATTAAAATCCAAAAACTACAGTAGAATGTACCAAATTTAAAACTAAGTACTTATACTTAATTGATAATCAGTATTTTTCACAGAAAAGGAGACACCTGAATGATGTCCCCTAACCTAAATTTAAAACTGAGAAGTGATAGCGTTAATTATTAATTCCGTTTAACTTGATAGTTGAGGGTGTTTTTAAAATTGAGCGAATCCAGATATCATTGTTGGGAACGTTTGTTCCATACAGAAAATCTGCTACAAAGCTGTCTTCCGGCAAATGAAGTTCTACGGAAAGCCTGACCTCACTGGTCTGATCCACAGAGGTACTGCTGGAAACATTTAATCCGTTATTGATCAGTTCAATATTAATTTCCTTAGGTGTTCTTTTCTGGAAAATTTTATTGTATAAGCCAAAATTGGAAGAAATATGGGTATAATCTGCAAATCTTCCGAAATCATAGATCGGTTTTTTATTGATGGAAAGATCTTGTATATATTCTTTCATTTTGCTATAAAAACGGTTGAGAAAAGAATGTTTATTATAATCTGTTCCAAAATAGGCATTGTTTTCTGTGCTGAAGATGGGCAATATTGTATTGGTCTCATCCATCATGAGCTTTCCATATACTTTTGAAAGATCATTGTATACTTTATCCCGGCATACATAAGCCTGCGAAAGACCATCTTTTGTTTCAACTTCATAGCCGGAAAGCAGAACGTCCCAGATTTTATTTCCTTCAGCATTGGTTTTTGCATTTCTGATATCTGAAACATAATTATGCAGATCATCAATATTCATGAAATCTGTAGAAATATAAACAGATTGCGGTCCTTCCAGATAGCCGCCGCCTATATCTGCATGATCACCTGGTACAAAGATTTCTTTCCAAACCGATGACTGCTTTTCAGATTTCTGGTCCTGCATTACTTTTGAATTTTCAAAAAACCCGGTAAGCGGGAAGAAAAACCGACTCTCATTCACTGCACAGATATGCAACGCATTTTCTACCTGGACAGGAACGCTCAGATTATAGGTATTGAAAGGCTTGGATTCTACGGTATCAAAAGCTCCTAAAAATTTTATCCTGCAATTTTCCAGAGAATAATAAGTTAAAAGATGGTTGCAGAAAGTTCTTGCCAGCATCCCACCTCTGCCAAATCCATAGATATAAAAATGATATACCTTTGTCTCATCAAGAGTAATCTGCCGTACAAATTCCTCTGCTTTCTGAAGCTTATCATCAGAAGAATATCCATTTCCGTACGGCGGGTTTGCACATGTTGCCATTGCAAAATTATTATCTTCACTACCTGCTACAGTTCCAATTCCTTCGATATATATTTTTTCATCACCCATAAATAAACTGTATAATTTATAGATATTAGTGAAGTTCCCATAGTAGCTTTCATTATTATTGAGCGGTTTGTCCGGTGAAAGAATATTTACCCCATTATTTCCTGTACCGTCGAAGAAAATCCCAACGGAAATCACGCTGCTGCCATTCATGTTTTTACTTTAATTTTATTACAGATCTTGTTTGTGTTTTTTTTCAACTAAAATCCCTAAAAGAGACATTTCAAAATAACAGAAGAAAAGCAAGGTTAACTAGAGTGAAAAGTACTAAATAAAAAATTCCGTATTTCTACGGAATCAAGTTATATTTTTTCAAGGGAATAAATATTGTTGACAATGGCATAAATGACTATCCCTACTGTATTTTTGGCTCCTATCTTCTCCAGAATACGCTGTCTGTGACTTTCTACGGTTCTTGGACTGATAAAGAGTTTTTCTCCTATTTCGTTGTTGGTAAACTCCTGACAGATCAGTTTTACAACATCTTTTTCTCTTTCAGAAAGCTCATCTTCTGTCTCAAAAAGGGAATTTTTCTTGGCAGTACTGTTCATATAGGTAAACAGCATTTGATGATCTTCCGCTGTAAAGAAAACTCCGTTTTTGTCAACCATCGTAATGGCCTCAATAAACGTTTTTTTATTTGAGTTTTTTGGAAGAAATGCTGACACTCCCAGTTTCACCATATATCCAAGGATAGAGGTCTTATAATGGGATGATAGAATAATAATTTTAAGGTCAGGATGTTTTTCTTTTAAGATTTCTACCAGTTCAAAGCCATTCATAGGTTTCATCTGAACATCTACAAGGGCAATATCAGGAAATTCATCTTCTGAAAGTTTTTCGAGGTCTACTATAAAATCGGGGCCATTATCTGCGGTAAGGCATACCGATATATTTTTTTCATTGGACAGCAACATTTTTACCCCTTCGAGGATCAGCTGTTCATCATCAATCAGTGCTAGTTTGATTTGGGAACTCATGATGTTTTGGAATTTTTATGATTAAACGACTTCCTTTATTCGAAAAAGTTTTTTTCCATTTGTGTGTAGCGTTCATAGATTTGATACGGGATTCAATATTTTTAATTCCCATTCCTTTTTTTACATCTTCATATTCGAAGCCTTGTCCGTTATCTGAAATAATGACCGCCATATTTTCAGGATAATCTTTAATATAGATCCAAAGGTCCGCGGCATTTGAATGCTTGATCACATTGGTTGTAAATTCCTGAATAATTCTATACAGCTGTACTTCTACAAAAAGATCTTTTTTTTCATATCCCGGCATTACCTGCAGGGAAATATTAATTTTGTGGGAAAGGTTGGATATTAATTCTTCAACATATAAAACCAGCCCCACCGATTCCAGATTTACAGGATATAATGAATGAGAAATACCTCTGGCAGCATCAATCAGGGAAGACATCTGACTGTAAATGTTTTTTTTGATCAGATCATCACCCTGAGTATCAAGATTATTTAACCATAGGGAAAGAATATTGAGCCGGTTTCCAATGTCATCATGAATCATTACTGCAATTCTTTTTCTTTCTTCTTCCTGGGCTTTAATGTTTTCCAGCACTAATTTTTTCTGGTGCAAAACTTCCGCTTCATGCTGTACATTTTTCTCCTTAATAATTCTGGTTATAAAAGCTCTGTAAGCAAGCAGAATAAACGATACTATAACTGTTATGGTAACAATTATAAGAATAAGCAAATTGATATTTAAAGTTACTTCTTTAATTTGATAAATGTATATAAAAATGAACAGTACAAAATACTCGAAAGAATATTATTAGCACTGAGAATAATATAATAATCGTTTTCTGAAAGGTTGGCTATCTGATGCTGTACGATAAAGATAAACACTGAAACAGAATAATAGAAAAAAATACTGGCATCTACGAGAAGAAAACGGTTCTGAGCAGACGTATTTTTAATCTCACGGATCATCATAACCCCGGAAAGGCAAATAATCATAATATTGGAAACTACTTTCGCAATATCAGCATTGGAAGGGTAATCAAATCCATATTTCGAGATCATAAAAGCCACTGCTAGTGAACCCGTAAGACCGAGAACAGATTTTGGCCCATCCAGTTTTCTGATGAATAATCCTGTCAGCAGAAAAAACTCCCCGGCAATGTAGAAGGGATATAGAAATGAAGTATCATTAAGCCTGAAGATATAGGGTAATACCAGGTTCAGTAATTCAATAAAAAAAAGAAAAGCAATACAATAAAAATACTGCTTTTCTTTAGAATGTAATATGCGATATTTTGCTGCTCCCAAAAGTATAACAGATAGAAGCAGTCCATAATTCAGGAATAAAATTACCTTATAAAGTTCGGCCATTCCTTGAGTATATTATTTTAAAATTCACATCCAACATCTACATCCGGTATACGGCAGATAGGAGGACATGGTTTTGCCCAGTCATAGGTATTTGAAATGGTCTGCGCCCCAGCTACTGTATTACTCTTAGGGTTCTCTATGAAAGAGATAAAAATAAGGGTTACCAGCATTTTTCCATAAATATCATTGTATTTAAGACCAAAAGAGCAGGTAATACTTGCTAAGTTTTCATCTGAAAGACAAAGATCTGCTGTAGGAACATAGAACTTTCTGAAAATCCCGCTTCCTTGATCTTCTCCGCATTCTTTGTAAAACCAATCCATCCCTTCATTTCTCCAGCGCTCAATAGCATTTACTGCAATATCCTGTTCAAGAATTGGTGTACTGGATATAGGAAAAGACATATTGGAATCTTTCTCTGTTTTTTCAAGACTTTTGGAAAGAACTGCATTTTTAACAACGGTATATTCCTGGATTTCCTGAAGTCTCACGTCTTTCTCCAGTTCGGTAAGAAAGCAGTATGGGTATTCTTTTACATCTATTTTTGTTCCTTTATCATTCATAGGATAAAGAATCATAATCAAACGCTCTTTATATACCCCTATCGCCGAACAAAACTCTTTATATTCCTCAAAACCTTTCATCCATTCAAGGTGGTCTCTGGAAATTCTAAAAACATAGTTGGTAGGAATAAGACTCTGAATTTTGGAAAAATCAGAAAAGCGAGCTTTCCACTCACCTGCTGCAGCTCTACATTCTTCTACAGGAAGCATGTAGTCTACAATGTTTAATGTTGTCATAAGCATAGTTTTTTTGTTGTATAAAAGTATATAAACTAAATATGCTATGCAAGAAGATTTTTATTAATAATTTTTCACCGTAATATGAAAACAGCTCTGCTGCTTTTCTTTGATATAATAGATTCTACCGGCCTTTTCATAATGCTTCAGTACCTTTTCAAGTGCAGCTTCCATTTTGGGATTATACTTCAAAACGTTGTTGAATCTTATATAAGAAATATCAAAAGAGTTGCCGTAATTATGAGAACTAATTCCTAGTGAGGCATTAGAATTTACTCTTCTCAGCCTGCATTGGTCTTCAAGAGTTCTGGTGATGGATGAAACTGTAAATGTGCCACCTTTTGTGTCTTTACTGAACTTTGAACCTATTTTCTCCAACGTAGTTTTTGCTTTTGAAACCATATAAGCCCTGCTGTAATCAAGTCTCTGGATCTGATATCCTTTACTGGTCTTTTTTATTTTGTGGAATTTCCCGTTATTGATATACTTCTGTACTGTTTTGGAATCTTTCAGAAGCTGTATTCCGAAACTCTTTGAGGCATCAAGATGAGGTTTGTAAAGCGGTGTAGCCTCCACCTTCAATACAGCAGCAAGATCATAGCAGGGAAAAGATTTTTTCGCCGTCTGCGAATAGTGTAAACTATAAATAAAAGGCACGAAGACCACACAAAAAAACTTTCTCATTCACCATCATTTAAAATTACAAATAAAAGATAAAACATTTATGTTATCTCTTCCAAAACCGACTATAATACTCTGTGAATAAATCCCAAACAAACTTTACACCAAATTACTGATTTTACAATTTTTGTTCCCACTTTTTTGAAATATTTTTTCAGTTTTAACTTTCTACTTTAAGATTTAAATTTTACATTTGAGATACATTAAACAATAAACAACATGATAAAAAAACTTTTCGCTGAATTTTTCGGCACATTTTGGCTTGTTTTCGGAGGTTGTGGAAGCGCTGTTTTTGCAGCTGGTGTTCCAGACATTGGCATCGGACTTTTAGGAGTTGCCCTGGCCTTCGGTCTTACTGTTCTGACTATGGCTTACGCGGTAGGCCACATTTCAGGGGGACATTTTAACCCGGCAGTTTCTTTTGGACTTTTAGCAGGGGGAAGATTTCCTGCCAAAGATCTTATCCCTTACATTGTAGCCCAGTGTCTGGGAGCAATTGTCGCTGCAGGATGTCTGTATACCATCCTTAACGGAGCAGGAGCCGTGGAATTCTCAAAACCCGGAGATTTCGCCACCAACTTCTACGGAGAGGCTGTTTACAACGGAAAGGCTTTCAGCATGGGTGCTGCATTCCTGGCTGAGTTTTTATTAACCGCTTTCTTCCTTATCGTCATCATGGGAGCTACGGATAAATGGGCCAACGGTAAGTTTGCCGGTCTTGCCATCGGTCTTGCCCTTACTTTGATCCACCTGATCTCTATTCCGATTACGAATACCTCTGTAAACCCTGCAAGATCACTTTCACAAGCAGTCTTCATGGGAGGAATTGCCATGTCACAGCTTTGGCTGTTCTGGGTAGCTCCTATCTTAGGTGGAGTTGTAGGAGGATTGATCTACAAGTTCTTACTTCAGAGAGACACTGCTGAAATTGCAGATTAATTAAATTAAAAATAAATTTTAAGAAAAATAAACTATCTCGGTCGAGATAGTTTATTTTTTTTGGTCATGTGGTCAAAAATAGTTGGTGATTTTTAGAAAAACAATGTCAAATTTCCATTATAAATAGAAAACGTCAACATTAGAACTTCAGGAAATGTAGATATACAATCATTTTTTACTGTATAATATTCAAGTCCTTAAAGACTGCTTTTGTAATTTCTTTTCTACAGGCTCCAAAATTAGGATTATTTATCTGTCTGTTTTGAAGAAGTCTGGTAGCAAAAAAATATGTTCCTTTATTATTTTCTATGCTTCCCACCCACCAGCCGGTGTTTATTCCGTTATCTCTTGTCCAGCCTGTTTTCGATCGGATCGTAAAGTCTTCCGTTTTTTCAGTAACCATCACTCTTTTTACTATTTCAATATTTTTTTTTGAAAAAGGAAGATCTTCTGTATATAATTTTTTTATAAATTCTACCTGATTAACTGGTGAAATTTCAAATTTTCCAAAATTCCAAAAATCAGCATCTGTTTGTGAAAGATCAAGATTTCCATAACGGGAGCGCATTAAATATTTCTTATAATTTTCCTTTCCAATTTCCTTTGCCAGTTCTACAAATACCCAGCCTGCAGATACCTGAAATGCTTCTTTCACTGTCATATCATGATAAATATCGGGCCTAAATCCATATTTTACAGTATCAGTTTTCCCTGTCCATTTTACCACATCATATTCATCCTTAATAATCTTTGTTTCTAAGGCAACCAGCAGATTAATGATTTTGAAAGTTGAGGCAGGAAGGGTTTCTTTTTTGGAATCAATAGTGTCTGACAAAAACCATTTCTTTTTGCTATTATCATATATTACGACAGATCCTTCTACCCGGCATTCATCAAAATATTTTTTGAAGTCATTTCTGATTACAACATTCTCTTTATTGAAATTCGTGGAATCTTTTAAACGGTTATTCACACCACAGGAAACAACCAATGCAGTGAAACAAGTGTATTGAATAATTTGTATGAATTTCATGTTTTTTGACTAAGGTTACATTTTAATTCTTGGAAATATTCATAATAACAATATATTGAACGCAATTTTCACGATATGTTCTAATGTTAAATGTAACTTTTCAATGTCATCTCCATCAGTATAAAAAATCCATCCGTCATTTCCAGTAATATATTTATCCATTACAATTATGTTCTACTAATGTACAAAAAGAAAGCATCAAAAAAGTCCTGTATGGAAACAGGATTTCTTATTTTATCTTTTTAATTTCAAAAGGGTTTTTGAAGATCAGTTCTTCATGCTTGCCTTTGATTTCCATTTTACGCTGAAGTAAATTCAAAGCCATTTTTCTGATAAAAAGGTCTTTATCATTGAGTTTCCAATAAGAATCTTCATGAAGCTTTTTAGGCTGGCGGATAAGGTAAAATTCGGTTTCCCAGGTATCTACGTTATGGTAAAACTCGATAATCCCGCAATGCTCAGGGATAAGAGCAGCGTCTACCATTCCCATCGGGAGCAAAAAGCTGAAAGCATTACAAATATAGTCTCCACAGGAAATTTTATCGTGTTTCAGAAATTTTTCTCCGGTATCTTTATTGAGATATGACTTTTTGAAATCATTTTTAAAATCACTTTTTGACAGCTTGATCTCTATTTCATGACTTCCACCTTCTGAATCGATGGTCAGTATATCCGCTTCCCAATCTGCCTGAAAATAATTAGTCAGTACGATCTCTTTTTCAAAATCGCAATGGGCATGGATGTAGGCATGTGTAAGTTCTTCTATTTTGATCATTCGTATGATTGTAAAATGTACAATAGTGAATTATGCTAAGTGTTATTTTCACTTCACATATAAATGAAGATAAAATTCACAAGAGATCTATCCTTTTTCCTAGCTTACCAATAGGCTGCATCCTCTGATATCAGAGTGATCTATCCTTCCTAATACCTGAAACTTATCTCCTGTTATTTTCCCAAGATCCTGTGTTGCAATAAATGAGCAGGAATGAATATTGGCAAGATCAATGATATTAATAGCCCCCGTTCTTCCTTCTTTTTCGTAAGCCAAAGGGTCTTCTGCATTCCGAACCATAATTCTCATCCAGTTTGGGCATTTATATTCATTATTTCCAAGTGAATAAGCCTGTGAAAGCAGTTCCGTCATAGAATATTCTGAATAAATCTTTTCTGTTTTAAGACCATTCTGCAAGATTTTCAGCAGTTCATCTTTGGTCATTTCTTCTTTTCGCCCTTTCATTCCTCCGGTTTCAATCACTATTAAATTTTCAGGAAAGTTGAGGGGTTCTTCGCTTTGCTCGAAATGACAATAGTCTAAAAAGTCAAGAAGAGCAAAGGAAACTCCGAAGAGAATGACTTTTCTATCCTGTAATGTGTTCAAAAGGTCAAAGAGTTCAGAATGGTTGTAAAGGAAATATCCATTTTCCGGCTTGGCAGATTTTTTCATAAGATAATCCACCATATAGATCAGTGATGAATTCTGTTTTTCCAGATAACTAGGAAGTAATCCCAGGAAAATAAATTCTTCAGGTTTTCCTATAAACTGTTCAAAGCTTTTATAAATACTCTCTTCATAAAGTTCCGGATCTGCAATAAAATGCTTTGAAAGATTCATCTGTGTAGTTCCCGAACTTTGAAAAAACAAATCTGTACTTACGTTTTTATCCAGAATCAAATGATTTTTAAACATTTCTATTGGCAAAAACGGAATTTTCACCAAGCTGTCTACCTCATCAGGATTCACCTTCAGAAAGTCTACAAATTTCCTGTATATTTCAATATTTTCATATTGATATCGAAATGTTTTCAATGATGCATTCAGAAAATCCTCTTCAGTCTGTATGTTGAACATATTTTTCAATTCCATAAACTTTTTAAGCTTATTACTTCCTCACTATGAAGCAATTACAAAGATAAAACAATGTTATTTAATAATTTTTTAATCTATCAAATCTATTTTGGTAAACTTATTGCAAGTATTTATTTGGAATATGGATTAAAAACAAGAATCGGTTTCGGCCTATTCGAAGATTACCTCTTTTTAGGGGTAATTTTTTTTGCTTTATTTTTCAAAAGTCTTTAGTTCAAAGTCCTTTTCAAAAACCCCATAAGTAAAATAAGAAATCCAGTCTCCGAGATTGATATATTTTGAATTCTGTTCCAGATCCAGTACCATAGGCAGATGTCTGTGCCCATAGATAAAGTAATCTATCTTCTGAGTCTTCAGCTTTTCTTTGGAATAAATAATCAGAAACTCTTTATCTTCTCCCAGGAAAGCTTTGTCTTCTTCGCCGGAGATCATTTTATTTTTCTGAGAAAGGTAGAGTGCAACTTTCATTGCAATATCAGGATGAAGCCATTTGAAAAACCACTGTGCCACAGGATTGGTGAATAATTTCTTCATTCTTTTATATCCTTTGTCTCCAGGTCCCAATCCATCTCCATGTGCCAACAGGAACTGCTTCCCTCCCATTTCAAAATATTGTTTCTGATAAAAAACAGTACATCCTATCTCCTCTTCCAGATAATCTTTCATCCACAGATCATGGTTTCCGACAAAGAAATAAATATGAATTCCTCTGTCTTTAAGCTCTGCAATTTTTCCAAGTACCCGGACATATCCTTTAGGAATAACATGCTTCCATTCATGCCAGAAATCAAAAAGGTCACCCATTAAAAACAAAACCTGAGCATCTTCTTTGATCTCATCCATCCAACGTATAAACTTATCCTCACGCACCTTGCTCTCCTTCGGCGTAGGAGCACCAAAATGCTGATCTGAAGCAAAATATACTTTTTTTCCAGGTTCTAAATTAATTATCGTCTTTAACACCTTCTGAGTTTTGTGGGATATAATTATTGATTATCTTCTGCAAACCATTCTCCATAAGAGTTTTCTGTCTCATGAAGTTTAAGATAAGCTAAAGAAATTCCATCAGGAAGTTTTGATTTAACTTTTGCAGCAATAGCATACAGCATGTTTTCACAAGTTGGCTGGAAGCTGCAGTAGATTACTTTATGTCCTTTCTGTTCAAGGTCATCCCCCAGTTCTTTGTGTGGAGATAGTGCATTGACAAGAACCGAATGGTCCCATACATCTACGATCTCAGATTTTACGATACTTTTGATATCTCCGAAATCTACCACCATTCCATTTTTAGGATTTTCAATATCATTGATCGGTTTTCCTTTCACTGTTACAAACAGCTTGTAGGAGTGTCCATGCATATTTTTACATTTCCCATCGTAGTTGTAAAGCACGTGAGCAGTTTCGAATGTAAAAATTTTTGTAATACGTATCATAGTGCAAAGATATGACAAAACGGTCTAACTTGAAAAAGCCAGACCATCTATAAATTGATTCATAAAAATCTATTAGAACTCTCTGAAAGTTTAATCAGTAAATAAATGCTCTGCTGCGTTCGTATGTTTTATAAAAATTATTCCGTCAAAACATTCGTTCAGCTTAAGAGGTTCTGTTATCGTAAATTTTTCTGAAGCTGGCGTTATTGGCCCATACCCCATTAATCTCATCTTAAAAGCTTGTCCATAAATTTCTTCAGAGTTTCCACGGAAGTCTACAAAATAATTTTCAAACTTTTTACTTGCTAATTTCTCTTCCCAACTATTTTCCAATTGTTTTGGCAGCGGATAAGAGGTGTATTTGTTATTTTTTACTGCGCGGGGATCTGTAGTGGCACTATAGGTTCCGGAAGCTGTAGATGTGGCCAATGCATAGTATTCTTTTCCATATTTTTCTTTTAGATACCCTCCCATTCCGTCTACCAGTATAGGCTTCAGGGCAATATGTCCGTCATGTGCAAAAAGAATCATTTTTTTATGATATCCTGATTGAATTTTTTCAATCATTTCGGCCATGATAAAATCTCTAGAAACATCATAATTCTTTTTACCCGCTTCATAAGGGATCTTAAATCCCAATTCAAGATGATGTAATGCCAGTTTTGAACTCAGATTCATCTTCGGACCATATAAGCTATCTATTTTTTTAGTCAGTAAATACCCTTCTGATCCGTTCTTTATGACCGCTTTCATATCTAGTCTGAAAGATGGGTCATTTTGTTTTTCCCACATTTGGTCCTGCAAAACTGCCTTCTTTTGAATTTCTTCTGTCATCTCAGAATACTCTTGTCCCAAATCAGTAGTTTTTTTCAGAATTTTGGCACTGTTGGTAAGAGAATCTGTATCGAATCCGGAAATGATCACTTTGTCTTTATGATTCTTATTATATATTCTAATCCACTCCAAAAGATCATTAATTTCCTTTGTTTGCCAGATAGAGGTCACATATTGCTTTAATGCAACCTTCAAATCAGCATCGGAATTAACGGCCTCATTAAGAAGTGAAGCATCGCCATAAGCGCTTTCAAAAGCTACGATTCTAAAATCATTTTTGTTAATCAGCTGCTTTGAAATCTCACTTCTGATTTCATTAAACTCTTTAGTCCCATGGGTTCCTTCTCCCAGTCCAACGATAGTATAATCTTTTAATTGCCTGCTAATTTCTTGTACTCCCTTAGATCCATTTTTATTGCCTGTGAAGTGAGTCTGAATTGGTATTTCTTCTTTTTTATGTTGTGAAAATCCTATTGAGGAAACTAATACGAGATTGAGTAAAAAATATTTCTTTAGCATTATCATAATCTATACAAAATGTTCAATAGGCTAATATTGCTTCAATACAATATTCAAAGCCTTATTCATTGGTGTAAATTTAAAAAGAAATTATGTCAGATTCTTATTCAAATATGCCATTAACTGTTTATTAACCTACTTATTTTTCACTTTAATTGGGATGATTATTGACTTCAACTCTCTTACTATTTTTTGCTTCTCCAACATAAATAAAGACCCATTTTTAATTAATTTTCAATGTTACATTATTATCCTGGGATCCATCAACGTTGATTACTTTGTAAGATAGAATGAACAAGAGATTCAGCAAACGCTTATTCATAATTGTTGGTCTTATTATGTTAATCTATTATTTTCCGGGACTTAATTCATCTGTCTCAAACCCCAGTTCATTCAAATAGATGAGTCCGTCTTGTATTGCCATTGGATTTATACCAGACCATCCGTTTTTTATGCCCTGCAAAATAAGCTGTCTTATGTATTTGGGTTCATTAAGATTTATTTCATCCTCAGAATCAGTTATTTTATTTTTTAGTTTAATCCCTGATTTTAAAGGCTGTCCGATGATATAATAATGAACAGTCATAAATTCAATAATCAAAGGCGTTTTTTTCTGGCCGCTTAAAAAAACTTTCAATGTCAAAGTATTGGTATCTGTCTCAAAATGAAATTGATCTGTAACGATGTACAGATATTCCTTATTATCAATGACTATTTTTCTTAATTTATTTTTCATTTCGTGGTTTTCTGCCTGTATATTTCAAATCCACTTATAACGTTACAGATATTATCTAATCGTTTTTTCAAATCTGTTAATAATTTTGTACTCCTTATCTTTAATGACAATATCATAGTTTCCTTTATCAAGGATTAAAAAACGATTGTCCTTAGGGGCATTGATTTCAATGATGTCGGCGGGAATACCTTTTTGATCCAACTCACCTTTTCTGTATGCCAAAACCAAAACCGGATAGCTTGGAAGTTTAGAGACTGGAATCTTATATAACTTCCGATTTTTAGTCAACATCCAATCTGGTCTGCCTTTGATATATTTTGTGATAGGATGAATGATTTTAATATCGGTAAACAATTCTTTGTCTTCACCGTTATAGATTATCTGATTTTCATCTTTTAAAACAACAGGAACTGTATTGTTTATCAATCTCAAAAGGGGTTCATTATATTTCAGGTTGCTTTTTTCTGAGAATTGAGTTTGATCGATGGTAAACGGATTGATACCCGTTAAATCTGAAAACCTTCCCGCCATGGTTTTTTCCCACGATTTATGAATACCTTCGTAAGCGTGCTGATAGCCACAATAGATCAGGTATTTCCCTTCTTTGTTTTTCTGCATATAATCGGAGATATTTTTTGCTTCTCCAATTTCCCTTTCTTTATTATTGCCTTCGGCTTCGTATGGAAAAAGCTTAAATCCAATTTTCAAAGCATTGTAAATAAAATTTCCGAATTCTGGTTCCTGAGAATAATATCCGCTGTTGAGGGTAGCAAATTTTGTTATATGTAAAGAATCGCCTGCTAATGTTTCGAGCCCTAAATATCTATATCCTCTGTCATATAATCCCTGCAGTAAGGAAGACGCAAAGGTTCTGTGACTGGCATTATGATGAGCTTCATTGATAATGATCACCTTTTCATGGCCTGCTTTTTCTAAAATATAGTCTTGGGCATTGACCGGAATAAGTTTTGTAAATTTCAAACTATCCGCAGTACTCAGCTTTTTCACTCTCCCGAAAGTGGTATCCCAACTTTCCAATGCAGATTTATATTGTCCGCTTATTGAATAGTATGTTGCCCCCATCTGGCTTTTCCAGGATTGACTTTGGCTAGGATCTGCCACTTTTTTTTTAATATCATCCGAAAACCAGTAAGGGTTTTCCTGACTATAGCCTGCCATACTGATCGACAGCAAAGCCAGTGAATAAAAGAGTTTCATGTATATTTAGTTTTTTAGTTGATAATTACCATCCGGTAAGCTACAAATTTAGAGCCAACAACATAAGAAGCAAGGCTCAATGCATTTCTTTATAATTTGTTGAGGAATTTTGACTTATTTACGGTTACTTTATTCTTTAAAGCCTTATAGATATGATATTGATCAATATTGTTCTGGGTAATTAAAATAGCCTCATCACTATTCTCAATGACGATTTTAGAATACCCCAAATCCGATGAAAAAGCGTTTGAATCCCAGGAATAATATAATTCTACTTCTTTAATTTTACTGAAATCAATGATTCTTTCTGTTCTTTTCTCTTTGTTAAATACTATAATCTGTTTTTCCAACGTATTGAGTATAATCTCTTCTTTTAAGTTTTGCAGATAATATTTCTTTCTCACTAAAGCAGTCCCTAAAAAAAGATAAGTAAGAGAAGAAAACAGAAAGATTGCTATAACTATTAAAAACACTTTTGATAATTGTAGATCATTCCACTCCAGAATAAATTTTCGCAAAATCATAATAGATATAAAAACAGTAAAAATCAGGTAAAAATATCCAAATATCAGATTACCCAAGATTTTATTTTTATTATACTCAAATTCCATTTTCCTAGATTAATATTCAACTATTTCTGTTTAAAAAAATTTCTCCAGCCAGTCGCTCTCCAGGCGTTTAATCTTCTTGGTTTCCGGATCAAACAGAATCCAAAGGGTGCTTGAGTCTACCACCAGTTCATCATTGCAGTAGAATTCTACTTTTCTTGGCTGTTTGGCTCCTTCAGGATTCATGGGATAGGTTCTTACCGTGATGATATCATTCAGATAAACCTGTTTTTTGTATTGTATATGGTGATCCAGAAGCATCCACGCATCATTCACAAATTCAGTTTGATGTTTTAGAAGATCCCAATGTTCTGCTGCTATTTCTTCCACCCAATGTACATATTGTACATTATTCACATGATTGTTCTGATCTATATGCTCTTCTGTTACTTTTATCTGTTTTTCGTACATTAAATTCATTCTCCTGAAAGTTTACTCAAATTTATCATTTTAAAATAAAATTCTCTTACTCCTGTAGAAACAAATCCTCCATTTTATTGCATAAAAAAACGGAATCAGAGATCTGATTCCGTTTACAATATTTAGTATATTGAAATTCTTATTTAGATTTTCCAGCAGGTTTAGCAGCTGTTGTTGTTCCTCCTAATTTAGTTTTCACAATACTTGTGATATCCTCACTTCCGTCAGTGTAAAGAAGATTATTAGATTCCTGTGCTGCTGTATCAAATACATAGCTCAGGCTTCTTTCTTTTGCTACAGCATAAATAGCATCTCTTACTTTCTTCTGCAGCGGGCTAAGCAATTCATTTTGTTTAGCAGAAATATCTTTAGCAGCCTGTGCTCTGGTTTCTTCTATTTTTTTACCTAAAGCCTGTAATTCTGTTTGCGCTGCAATCAGTTCTTTAGTTACAGCTTCTTTGTTGGCTTCACTCAGTGTTTTTTCTTTATCCTGAGCCGTTTTCAGCTTGGTCTGATAATCATTAATCAGCTTCTCAATCTCTGTCTGCTTGCTCTTAGTCAGATTATCAATGGTAGTTCCTATAGTTTTCACTTCAGATAAACTTGCAAAAACCTCCTCTGTGTTTACACTTCCAACCTTCTGTTGAGCATTTGCGATATTTGCAGTAAGTGTTAATCCTAATGTAATAAAAAGTACTTTAATTAAATTCATGTTTAATAATATTTTTCCGTCCCCAAATATAATTCAAATTTCAATTACTTATGATGTGATATTTATTCCTTATTGTTTTGAAGTTTAAATGAATTAAAAACAGTTTTAAACAAAGAACAATCTCCCCATAAAAGAGAAGGTTTAACATCAAAAAAATATAGAAAAATAACTAATGGAATTGTGCAGTTTCTGTAGAATCCCCCATCGATACAGCAGCAGCAAGATATTTATCATAAGCAGAATACTTCTACTATATAAGTTGAAAACTCTGCATATATTTGATTGGTACTATATCAACTTATGGAAAAACAAAATACAGGCACCCCATTGGAATATTCTGATTCAAAATATTTTGTTTATTTTGAAGTATATCCTTCTGAAATAAGTAAACTGAGAAAAATTATTCTGCAAATTGAGGGTGAGGACACATTTATGCTGGAACAGGAATTCGGAATAACTTGTAAAATTAATTATCAGGCAATTCCTGAAATTGTTCGTGAGCTTTCTGTTCATAATATTGCTGTTTATGGAGTTTTGTCGAGCAGTTTATTGGAAAGAAGTAAAAGCTACTCAATAGACAATCTATCTTAAATAGAATGAATTATCTGACTAAACAAAATAACCTTCTTTATCATTAAACCCTTTCTCAAAAAAATTAAGAAAGGGTTTTAATTAACATCAAAAAAATAGGAAAAAAATGACTAATGGAATTGTGCAGTTTCTGTAGAATCTTTCATCGCTACAGTGGCTGAAGAACCATTGGTAACAATATTCTGTATTTCATCAAAATATCCCGTTCCTACAAAAGACTGGTGCTTCACCGCCCGGAATCCTTTTTGCTGTAAAGCAAACTCACGCTCCTGCAGTTCTGAATATCCTGCCATTCCTCTTTCTTTATAGGCTAAAGCCAATTCAAACATCGCTGTATTCAAAGCATGGAATCCTGCCAGCGTAATAAACTGGAATTTATATCCCATTTTAGCCAGCTCTTCTCTGAAAGTAGACATTTCCTCTACGCTCAGCCTCGCTGCCCAGTTGAATGAAGGGGAACAGTTATACGCAAGCATTTTACCAGGGAATTTTGCATGAATTCCTTCTGCAAATTTTCTTGCCTGTTCCAGATCAGGATTTGAGGTTTCCATCCAGATCAGGTCTGCATATGGTGCATACGACAAACCTCTGTCAATTCCCTGTTCTACACCGTTTCTTACCACATAAAATCCTTCAGCAGTTCGTTCTCCTGTTACAAACTTCTTATCCCGATCATCAATATCTGATGTCAGAAGGTCTGCAGCATCTGCATCTGTTCTTGCAATAATAAGACTCGGAACACCCAATACATCGGCGGCCAGACGTGCTGCAATCAATTTATTAATAGCTTCCTGCGTTGGTACCAATACTTTTCCACCTAGATGTCCACACTTTTTTGCAGAAGAAAGCTGATCTTCAAAGTGTACAGCAGCTGCTCCTGCTTCAATCATTTGCTTCATCAGTTCAAAAGCATTCAGATTACCTCCAAAACCTGCTTCTGCATCTGCAATAATTGGCACCAGATATTCTTTATTCCCAGCTCCGCTTACAGACTGTACCTGATCTGCTCTCAGTAAAGCATTATTAATTTTCTTTACCACAGAAGGCACTGAATTGGCAGGATACAACGACTGATCCGGGTACATTTCTCCTGATAAGTTAGCATCTGCAGCCACCTGCCATCCTGAAAGATAAATAGCTTCCAGTCCGGCATCTACCTCCTGCACCGCCTGATTGCCTGTGAGTGCACCAAGGCCTGCTACATAATCCTGGTTATTTAATTTATCCCAGAATTTTTTGGACATTTCTGTAGCAATGGTATACTCTATTGTATACGAACCACGAAGTTTTAAAACTTCTTCTGCTGCATATGGTCTTTTAATACCATTCCAGCGTGGGTTTGTCAGCCAATCTTGCTCTATAGCCTGGATTTGTTCTTGTCTTGTTTTCATAATATTTGGATTTTGTTAGATTAGGGTTTCGGGGTATGAGACTTGAGATTAGAGTACGGGATGTGAGGTTTAACCTTTCAGACACTCCCACTCTCCCATTCTCTCACTCTCAACCTAAATAAAAGGATAGGCTTTAAGGGTTAGAAATTCTTCAAAGTTTACAGAGAAAATCAATTCATTGAAAAGTTCTTTGGCAAGGTTAAATTTTCCGTTTTTGAAGCGGGCTTCTCCTACATATGTTTCAATATTGTCCATTTCTTCTTTTTCCCACTGCAAAATCATATTGCGGGTTAATGTTCTGTCATCACTTAGCACTGCTTCATTTTTCAGCCATTGCCAGATCTGTGTTCTTGAGATCTCTGCAGTAGCGGCATCTTCCATCAGATTATAAATGGCGGCAGCACCAGTTCCCATCAGCCAGCTTTCAAGGTAAAGGATTCCTACATTGATGTTTTTTCTGACTCCTTTTTCGGTAATATCTCCTTTTGGAATTTCCAGCAGGTCACTTTCCTTTATATGATATTCGAATTTTTTATCAATTTGATTTTTTAAAGGCATGTACTCGTCAAAAACTTCTTTAGCCACAGCTACTAATGCAGGATGTGCCACCCAGGTTCCGTCATGACCGTTTTTTACTTCACGTTCTTTATCATTTCGTACTTTTTCAAAAGCTTTGTTATTGGCCTCTTCATCATCTTTTACCGGGATTTGAGCGGCCATTCCACCGATAGCATGTACATTTCTTTTATGACATATTTCGATGACTCTTTTTGAATAAGCACTCATAAAAGGGGATGTCATCGTTACCTGATCTCTGTCCGGAACGATAAATTCCGTGAGATTTCTGAATTTTTTGATGTAGGAAAAAATATAATCCCATCTGCCACAGTTGAGTCCGGCACTATGTTCTTTTAATTCAAATAAAATTTCATCAATTTGAAATGAAGCCGTAATGGTTTCTATTAAAACAGTAGCCTTAATGGTTCCTTCCTGAATCCCCAGATAGTTTTGGGCAAAAACAAAAACTTCATTCCACCAGCGGGCTTCTTTAAAATGTTCGAGTTTCGGAAGGTAAAAATAGGGACCACTCCCTTTTTCTAAAAGCTGCTTTGCATTTCTGAAGAAATAAATTCCAAAATCAATCAACGAGCCGGAAGATTTTTCTCCATTGATTTCTACATGTTTTTCCGGAAGATGCAGGCCCCTTGGCCGAATCTGCAAAACGGCCGTCTTATTATTAAGCGTATAAGTTTTTCCTTTTTCGTTGACAAAGTCAATAGTCCGGTTAATCGCATCAGAAAGATTAATTTGTCCCTCAATACAGTTTTCCCATACCGGCGAACTGCTGTCTTCAAAGTCTGCCATGAATGTAGAAGCTCCTGAATTCAAAGCATTGATAATCATTTTACGGTCAACAGGTCCGGTAATTTCCACTCTCCTATCCAGCAAATCTTCAGGCAGCGGTGCGCATATCCAATTTCCATTTCGGACCGCTTCAGTTTCTTTCAAAAACTCAGGAAGATTTCCTGCATCAAATTTCTGCTGTATTTTTTTTCTTTCTTCTAAAAGTTCAAGTCTTTGATGATTGAAATTCTGATGAAGGGCAATCAGAAAATCTACCAAGTCTGGAGTAAAAACTGCTTCAAACTGTTTCTGTGCCTTTATTTTCATTTGAGTCTTGGTTTCCATAACATATTGATTTTGTGATTTGATAGTACAAACATATATAAAAACTTTCATAAAATAGCGAACGTTCGCTAAATTTATTTAAAATTTATTATGCGAATAATCGCATCTAATTATTTATATTTGAGTAATGAATTCAGAAAGTGACTTTATCAAAACAGTTTTCGGACTAAAACTGAAACAGCAGAGACAAAAGAAAAACTGGTCTCTGCAGGATCTTGCCGTAAAGACAGGTTTGTCAAAATCTTACCTTAATGAAATTGAGAACGGAAAAAAATATCCCAAGCATGATAAGATCATTCAGCTTTCTGAAGCTCTGAACTGTACTTTTGACGATCTTGTTTCTACTAAGCTTGATAAAAGTCTTGCTCCTTTTAATGAAATACTACAGTCGGATTTCTTCAAAGAAGTTCCGCTGGAGCTTTTTGGGATTAATAAGAACAACCTCATCAGCATTATCAGTGATGCTCCCAAAAAGGTAACCGCTTTCATCAATGCGCTGATCGAAATCTCCCAGAATTATAATCTTGGAAAGGAAAGGTTTTATTTTGCGGTATTAAGATCATTCCAGGAATTGTATGACAATTATTTCCCTGAAATTGAAGAAAAAGTGACTCTGTTCACCAAAGAAAATCAGTTACAAATCGGAAAAAATTTAAAGTCTGACATTCTAGAAAAGATTCTTACAGAAAAGTTCAGCTACACCATTCAATCTGAAGATTTTGAAAAATATGGGACTCTGGATAATCTTCGTTCCCTTTTTATTCCTGAGAAAAAATTATTACTGCTGAATCAAAAATTAGAAAAAGATCAGAAAACTTTTATTCTCGCTAAAGAAATCGGATTCAATGTACTGGAATTAAAAATCCGTCCCAATACCTACTCATGGCTAGACTTTGGAAGTTTTGAAGAGATTCTGAATAACTTTTATGCTTCGTATTTTGCGGGTGCTTTATTAATTTCAAAAGAACCCGTCATTGAAAAAGCTTCAGAATTTTTTCAGCAAAATACATGGGAACCAGCAAACTTCGAAAATCTTATCAACAGCTTTACCCATTCCCCTGAAACTTTTTATTACCGGCTTACCAATATTCTTTCGGCTGAAATGGGAATTAAAGATTTGTTTTATTTATGCCTGGTAAAAAAGAAAAACTCAGATAAAATCCAGATTTTAAAAGAACTGCATCTGAACCATCAGCAGGCTCCTCATGCCAACGCAACCAACGAACATTACTGCAGAAGATGGATTGCAGTAAAAAATATTGATTATTTAAAAGAAAATGAAACCCTTACGGATGCTCAGATTTCGCATTACAAAGATCAGGGAATAAGCTATCTTGTGATCTCCACTTCACAGAAAAACCCTTTTTCGGATGGAAGCAACAGAAGCTACTGTCTTGGTATTTTGCTGAATTCACAAACGATCAAGAAAATAAGTTTTATAAAATCTCCTTCTTTAAAAACCATTAACGTAGGAGTTACCTGTGAATCCTGCAGTATTGCTGATTGTGAAGTAAGACAAGCACCACCGGTAAGGCTGGAAAAGGAACATTTTAACCTAAGTATGAAAAGTTCTGTTGAGAAGATCAGGAAGAGGTTTGAAGGTCTTTAAAAGTGAATGGTGAATTGTCAATCTGCTTCGCTTGTGAACTTATGCATGTTTCGGGATATGTGATTCGGGGTTGTAAATAATCTATTGGTTATTTTTTAATCTATAACTTACCTATTGGCTTTGCGAAGCAAAAATTGACAATTATTTTTATATCTTAGTAAAAACACATTCATGATATTAGATTTATTATTTCCCAATCGTTGTGTTCACTGCAACACAATCATCGGTTCTGAACTTTTGGTATGTGATCTTTGTTTTAGCCAGATTCATTTTACACATTATGATTATTTTGAAAATAATCCGATTAAAGAAAAATGCAGACTACTTTTCCCTGTTCAGAATACCTTTGCTTTAATACAGTTTGAAGAGGAAAGCCTAAGCCGGAAGATGATTCATGAACTGAAATACAGAAGCCGGAAAAAAATAGGAAAGATTCTTGCAGAGTGGACTACTGAACGGTTAGATTTTAAGAACGAAAAGCCTGACCTTCTGGTAAGTGTGCCCCTTCATCCCAGGAAATTGAAAGAACGGGGCTACAATCAGCTTCATCTATTCACAGAGATTCTATCTGAATTTTATAAAATCCCTTTTGATCATCACTTAATCAAGAGAAACCATTATTCAAAGGCACAAGCATTAAAGGATAAGAAACACAGACTGGAAGCTGTCAATACATTTTCCGTTACTCAGCCTGTTACCGAAAAGCATATTCTTTTGATTGATGATGTTTTTACCACAGGAAATACGGTTTCATCTATTGCATGGGAGATTTTAAATGCAGGCAATAATAAGGTAAGTGTGTTGGTAATGGCGCTGGATGTATGATGTGAAGTGCGAGATGCCACGGGGTATGGGTTTCGTGGTTCGTGGTGGGATTGTATTCAAAAACATTCTCAAACTCTAGAACCCTCAGACTCTCAAACCCTCCCACACTCTTACACTCATATCCAATCTATTTTCCCTATTCAATTCTTTTTCCTAATTTTCCGGAAACTAAACCACTATGCCCAATCTGATTTTACTACACGGAGCTCTAGGTCACAGCGATATTTTCACGCCTTATCTAAGCACACTGTCACAATATTTTACTGTACATACTCCTTTATTTTCAGGACACGGAAATGTGGAAATTCCTGCAGAAGGCATAAATATTGAAAAGTATACTCAGGAATTATCTGAATATTGTGAAGCGAATAATTTGACAGATGTTTCCATCTTCGGACACAGTATGGGAGGTTATGCTGCGCTTTGCTATGCTATGAAAATGCCTGAAAATGTAAATTCTGTTGTAACACTGGGAACCAAGTTTGACTGGACTGAAGAACAGGCTTTAAAAGAAAGCAAGATGCTTAATCCTGATGTTATTCTTGAAAAAATTCCGCAGTATGCTCAACTTTTAGAATCTCAACATGGATCAAAATGGAAGCAACTTCTTCCGGCTATTGCTGATTTAATGATTGATTTAGGTAAAAACCCTCCTTTAGAAAATAACCTCACGGCTATTAATGTTCCTGTTCAAATCATGGTAGGGGACAAAGATAATATGGTAACTATAGAAGAAAGTACAAGAGTTTACAAAAGTCTTCCTAATGCAAAATTGGCCGTACTTCCGGATACAAAGCATCCCATGGATAAAGTACGACCTAATTTATTTTTGAACTTAATAAAAGATTTCTGGAATCTTTCTTAAATTATCTTTGAAGTTTTTCTCCGTAGCTAAGATCTCCGGCATCTCCCAGTCCAGGTGTAATATAACCTTTGGACGTTAATTGCTCGTCGATAGCTCCTACCCAGATGTGAGCTTCAGGATAGGCATTCTGAATAGTTTCAACCCCTTGTCTTGATGCAATGGCTGCCACAATATGAAGCTGAGTTGGATTTCCATTGGTCAGCAAATCTTTAATCGCTTCAATTAAAGAAGCACCAGTTGCCAACATAGGATCTGCTACGATCAAAGGTCTCCCTTCGATACTTGGGCACGTAAGATAATCCTGTTTGATTGAGAAATAATCGTTAGCATCATGTTTTCTGTACGCTGCTACAAAACCACAGTCTGCTCTGTCCAGATAGTTCAGTATCCCTTCAAACAACGGCACCCCTGCTCGCAAAATAGTTGTAATAACCGGCTGTACAGCAATTTCTCTGCTTTTTATTGTATCTAAGGGCGTTTGAATTTCAACATCTTTATACTCCAGTCCTTTACTGATTTCAAAAGCGGCAATCTCTCCGATTCTTTCCATATTCCTTCTGAATCTCATTCGGTCATGCTGAATATCAACGTTTCGAAGTTCGTTGATCCATTCGTTGACAAGAGAAAAGTTTTGCGATAAAATAGTAAGCATGAAAATTTTATTTTTTTTTAATTTCAGTTAATTGATATTAATTCTTGCAAAATTACAACTAAAAAACGAATTGAAAGATTGAGCCTGAGGAGAAATCAAGTATATTTATCAAAATATTCCCTCCATATTATATTGTAATTTTTAAATGATGAAAAGCCTTATTTTAGGAAAGATCAGCCCAGAGTTTATCAAAGAAGAAACTCTGCCTGAATTATTGGTTCCCACCTTTAAAAAATATAAAGATAAAACAGCCTTTATATTTAAAGATAAAAAATTATCCTATGCTGAACTAGACAGCTGGAGCAATGCAATAGCCCTTCAGCTGCAAGATCAGGGAGTACAACCCGGTGATCGTGTAGGAGTATGGTATCCCAGAAGTCTTGAACTTCCTGTAGCTATACTTGGAATTTTGAAAGCTGGTGCCTCATACATTCCTTTAGACCGGGAAATGCCAGAGGATAGAATAAAAAAAGTTTTTACAGACATCAATGTTAAGACTTATTTTTCTGATACTGATGCTCATATTCACTGTAAGCCTTTAGAAATTATTCCTCAGCCTCCCAACCCTGTTCCTTTAACTGTTTCGGATTACACCCCGGACAATTGGGCCTATGTATTATTCACTTCCGGAAGTACCGGAAATCCTAAAGGAATTCCCATTTCGCACCGGAATATCTGTCATCTGATCCGTTCTGAACAGGATTTTATAGGAATAAACGATACAGATATTGTGTATCAGGGGTTCTCCGTATCTTTTGATATGTGGTGCGAGGAAGTATGGATCAGCCTCTTTGCTGGGGCTACTATATGGATTGCTGATGCCACTACTGTAAAAGCGATAGATGAGCTCAGCGATATTTTAACCCAAAATAAAATCACGGTGCTTCATGCAGTTCCAAGTATTTTAGCCATTATTGATGAAGTTCCTGCCATCAGACTGATCAATACGGGAGGTGAAGCCTGTACAAAACAGGTACAGGAAAAATGGGCTAAATCTTACAGAGCATTTATCAATAGCTATGGGCCTACGGAAACAACGGTTTCCTCCAACATGGCTCAACTGAATCGTCAACAAGAGTTGACAATAGGACCGCCTCTTCCCAATTATCATGTTGCCGTGATTGACGAAAATATGAATATCGTGGCGCGTGGTGAGCGCGGCGAAATGGTTATTTCCGGCCCCGGGGTAAGTAATGGTTATTTTAATCTTCCTGAACTCACCGAACAGAAATTTTTATCTAATCCATTTCCGGAAGAACTTCCGGGAGACAAAATTTACAAAACCGGAGATGCTGTTATTATACGCGAAGATGGCTTCATCGATTTCCAGGGAAGAATAGATGATCAGATCAAATTACGAGGCTACAGAATTGAGCTTGGTGAAATAGAATCCCGGCTGAACCAGCTTCGTGATGTTTCTTCCGCTGCCGTAGCTGTAAAAGAAGATTCCAATGAACAGGGACAGCTTGTGGGATACGCTGTGATGAACAATGAGTCTTCTTTTGATGAAAATGAAATGCGGAAAGAACTTGCCAAGTTCCTGGCTCCTTATATGGTTCCGATTTCTATTGTTCTGCTAAAAGAAATGCCGAGAATGCCCAGTGGTAAAATCGACAGAAAACGACTTCCTATCCCCGAAAGTTTCACCAGTCATGAGAAAAACGAAGACATCAACATTGATTCTGAAGCTCCTGTAGAGGAAAGGCTTATTCAAACTCTGAAATGGGTATTCCCAGGAAAAGAAATTAACCTGAGTCAGGATTTTTTTACTGATCTGGGTGGACATTCCCTGCTGGCAGCTACCTTAGTTTCCCACCTTCGTCAAAAGGCGGGAATTCCTACAGCTTCATTAAAGGAAATCTATGAGAACCGCCCTTTGTCCGCTTATTCTGAATGTCTCAAAAACAAACATGCTCAGGCTGCATCTCATCAGGAGCCTTTTCACAGGGTTTCAACGTTTCAGTATATTGCCTGTAATATTGCCCAGACGATCAGCTTACTGGTTGTATTCGCCTTATTAAGTATTCAGATCTTTTTCCCTTATTTAAGTTATTATTATTTTCAGATTAATGGATATGGGCTGCATTATGCTTTATTGAGTGCCTTTTTACTGTATACGTTGATTCCACCAGTATATTCCATCATTATCGTTCTTACCAAATGGCTGGTGATAGGAAAAATAAAAGAAGGAGATTATCCGCTTTGGGGCTGGTATTATTTCAGATGGTGGCTATGGAAAACAATTAAAAGACTAATGCCTTCTGAATTTATTGTAGAAACTCCTTTATATCCGAAATACTTAAAGTTACTGGGTGTAAAAGTACATCCAAGTGCCCAATTGAGCCTGCTTCCTATCTCCGCAGAAGATCTTGTAACGATCGATGAAAATGTGAATACCAGCTCCGGCTGTAGTATTGATAATGCTTCTGTTGAAAATGGTATTCTAAGAATAAGAAAAGTACATATTAAAGCGCATGCTTACCTTGGTTCTTCTGTTATTGTGTGTGGAGATACCGTTATTGAGGAATTTGGAGAGCTTCAGGATTTAAGCTGCCTTAATGAAGGTGGAAGAATTGGATTTGGAGAAGTCTGGAACGGGAGTCCTGCTGAAAAAGTAAGAGTGAAATCAGGTGAAGAAGTTGAAGTTCCAAAACTGGCATCAGCAAGAAAGAGAAATCGGTTTGCATTGATGTATGCATGCTCGCTATTTTTCTTTCCTCTTCTTATTGTTTTGCCTTTAGCTCCTACTCTTTATACCTTATATTATCTGGATGACCGTTCAGCCGATTATAATTTTTATTATTTATGGCAGGCTCCGATACTTTCTACCGTGTATATTTTATTGTTTATTGGAGTGGTCAGTATACTGACCAGAATTTTACAATTCAATATGAAACCGGGAATCTACCCCGTGTACAGTTTTATGTATTATAAAAAATGGATAAAGGATCAGATTTTCAACCTGTCTCTTATTATAGTACATCCACTTTTTGCCTCCATTTATATCAGTAAATTTTACAGAATGATGGGCGCCAAAGTAGGGAAAAATGCAGAAATATCGACTGCCAGCGATGTTTCTCACCATCTTCTAGAAATTGGAGAAGGTTCCTTTATTGCAGATGCTGTGATTCTTGGAGAACATGATGTAAGAAATGAAAAATTAATTTTATCAAAAACAACCATAGGAAGCAACAGCTTTGTAGGAAACAGCGGATTGATTCCGCAGGGATATGAGCTTGGAAATAATATGCTGATTGGCGTTCTGAGTAAAGCTCCTTCTGAAGAACAGCTGAGAAATTCTACTGAGAAAGACTGGTTCGGATCTCCTCCGATAGGTCTTCCTTCCCGACAAAAGTCTGAGGTCTTCCAGGATAATCTCACTTACAATCCACCATTCCGCCTAAAGCTTGCAAGGGCTATTGTAGAAGGAATCAGGATTATTCTTCCACAAACTGTGGTCATCATTTGCAGTGTATTATTCATTGCGTATACCAGTACTTATCTGGAAGGGAAAATTCATTATCTTCTTTTACTGGCTCCGTTTTATTATTTGGGTATTGTTGCGCTACCTTCATTTTTCTTCACGGTATTGCTGAAGTGGGTATTGGTCGGAAAGTATAAGAAAACCGAAATGCCTATGTACAGTATGAAAGTTTGGTTGAGCGAAGGAATCACTACCATTTATGAGGCACTTCCTGTACAGTTTTTTCTTGATTTTCTGCGGGGTACATTCTGGCTGCCATTCTTTATGAGGTTTCTTGGAGTAAAAATCGGGAAAAGAGTATGGCTTAATACGACTGACATTACAGAATTTGATATGGTATCTATCGGAGATGAAACAATGCTGAACGAAGACTGCGGTCCTCAAACCCATCTTTTTGAAGACAGAATCATGAAAATAGGGAGTGTAAAAGTTGGAAGCCAGACAACGATCAATTCAAGAACAATTATTTTATATGATAGTGAGATTGGAAATAATGTCAACATAGATCCTCTTTCTCTGGTTATGAAAGGAGAAGTTCTTTCCGATAACACATCGTGGTATGGAAGTCCGTTGAGAGGAAAGTAATTATGCAGGAAGATGGAGGGCGGATGATGGAAGTGATTAAAATTCAGAAAAGGAATACATATCTTTCCAATTAAAATTGTTTTACATATCAATAACAAGGATTATATTATTGCACAATAGAAACCTCCAACTCCCCTCTTCCAGCTTCCAACAAATAAAAAAACATCATTATGAATTATTTCATCAGAAAAATAAAAATCAATGAAAACCTTCCTATTGTAGATGAATTGGTAGGAGAGCTTCATCTCTCGGAAAAAACAATGAATGATAAAACTGCCGACTGGAACCAGATCCGGGAAAGTTATCTCCGTTTTATGTCAGAATGTGAGGAAGAAAATGAGGGCACTTTTCTTATTGCAGAAATTGATGGAAAAGCTATAGGCTTTCTTTTTGGATATATTGAAGAGAGAGACGACAGTAATTTCGAACTTGGAGAGGGAGATAATTTATATGTTTCTGAAGGATATGTGAAAAAAGAGTTTAGGAAGCAGGGAATCTACTCTGCTCTCAATAAAGCATTTGAAAAAGAATATGAAGGCTATAAAATCCGGAAAATATACCGTTATACGCTTTGTACCAATGATACGATGCAAAGCTGGCTTTCTTCCCAAGGTTACCAGCCTGTAAGATTGGTCTATGAAAAATGGATGTAAACTAGAAAAGAAATTATTCTCCTATAAAGTTAGGGTAAAATAAGAAATCCGGTAAGCAAGCTTACCGGATTTCTTTGTGAACATTGTTCTTATTATTTTTGTCTGAAATATACTTCAATCGGAACTCCGGTAAACCCGAATTCTTTTCTCAGCTGATTTTCAGTAAATCTTTTATACGGTTCCTTCACATACTGAGGAAGGTTACAGAAAAATACAAACTGCGGTGACGGCGTAGGAAGCTGAACGCAATATTTGATTTTAATATATTTTCCTTTCAATGCTGGTGGTGGTGTCTGTTCGAAGATCGGAAGCATTACTTCATTCAATTTTGAAGTTTTGATCTTCTTCTTACGGTCTTCATACACCTCCATTGCCAGTTCTACAGCTTTTAAGATTCTCTGCTTCGTTAAAGCTGAAACGAACAAGATTGGAATATCCTGGAACTGACCGATTTTATCTTTGATTGATTTTTCGAAATCACGTATCGTATTGGTCTGCTTGTCTTCGATCAAATCCCATTTATTAACAAGGATTACAATTCCTTTTCTGTTTTTCTGAGCCAATCCGAAGATGTTCATATCCTGAGACTCCCATCCTTGTGTAGCATCCACCATAATGATAACTACGTCAGAATATTCGATAGAACGGATAGATCTCATTACAGAATAGAATTCTAAGTCTTCATTTACTTTAGACTTTCTTCTCATCCCTGCTGTATCTACCAATACAAACTCATGCCCGAATTTATTGTATAAAGTCTGGATACTGTCTCTTGTAGTTCCTGCAATATCGGTTACAATATTTCTTTCAACATCCAATAAAGCATTGGTCATGGTTGATTTCCCTACGTTAGGGCGACCTGCAATCGTAATTTTAGGCAATCCTTCAAAAGGGTCTTTGTATTCTGTAGTCGGGAAATCTTTAACAATATCATCTAACAGATCTCCTGTTCCTGAACCGGTAGCAGAAGAAAGTGTATAATATTTATCTATTCCTAGCTGATAAAATTCTGTTGCTGGAAGTTCTTCTTTAGAAGAATCTACTTTGTTAATAACGATATAAATCGGTTTGTTGGATCTTCTAAGAAGTCTGTAAATTTCGTAATCTGTATCAGTAAGCCCTTCTTCCACATTCATCATAAAGATAATAGAAGTTGCTTCATCAATCGCTAATTGTACCTGCTTACGGATTTCTTCTTCGAAGATATCATCTGTACCTACATCATAACCTCCTGTATCAATTACAGTAAAGTCTACTCCATTCCAGTCAGATTTTCCGTAGTGACGGTCTCTGGTAACACCGGCTGTAGAATCTACAATGGCTTCTCTTCTTTCTAATAAACGGTTAAAAAGCGTGGATTTTCCTACGTTGGGACGCCCAACGATTGCTACAATATTTGACATAAAAAATGTTTAATAATCCTTTTGCTATGCTCAGGATATGTTATTAATGGGTTACTCCAACTTTTGGAGCCCAATTTTTTGCAAAGATAAGATTTTATTATTTAACTATAGTTTTAAGAACATTAGCTGTGAAAAGACTCTCAAAGCAACTATACAAGGGATAATCTATGAGAATATTTTAAATTAAAATTTGATAAACAATATCCACAACTCTGCTATTTTACCATGAAAGTATGTTTTTTAATTTTTTTATCAAAAAAATAATGATTTGGCAATCAATAAGTAAAGCAATTACTCCTCTATTATGTTAATTAATCTTTAATTTTGATTTTCATATTTAAAATAAATTCTATAATTTCGCAGCATAGAAACAGACCTATAGTGTAACGGTAGCACTCCGGTTTTTGGTACCGTCAGTCGGGGTTCGAATCCCTGTGGGTCTACAAACCATCCTTTTTTAAGGATGGTTTTTGTTTGTTGTACACTATCTATTCTTCTTCACTTTTACTATTAATTAAAACAAATTAGCCACAAAAGTTTTTCTCTCCAACTTTTGTGATTGCCTCATTAAAAATACAATATTCCTTCATTCTCCAGAACATTTTTAAAAACAAATTCGGCGAAAAAACAAGACACTAAAAGGTGACAAAACTCATGTTAATCCGCAATAATAAGAGCTTTAAACCTTGTTAAAAACAGTTAAATTCGCGGAGGTTTATAAAAACTAATACTAACTCAAAAACAATAACGCGGGAATGAAAAAGTTCTATCTCAGTGCGCTAACCTTATGCGCTGTTCTGAGTACATCTGCCCAAGAAGTGTTGTGGCAAAAAGACATCAAATCCTCTACCCAGGATTTTCTAAGTCAGGTCACTACAACAATTGATCAGCAATACCTTATCACTGGAAGCAGCATTCAGGTTAAAAGCCAATCACAAGCAGCCAATCTTCAAAAACAAAACAACGGTTATGATTTTCACCTTGTAAAACTGAATCAGCAGGGAGAAGAAGTCTGGGAAAAATATTTTTCCGGACAAAACCATGATTATTTATCAGCTACAGTCACTACTCAAGATGGTGGATTTTTATTAGCAGGAACATCTTATTCTGGAAAAGGTTTAGACAAAAAAGACGATTCTAAGGGAGGGGCTGATATCTGGTTAATCAGAATCAATGAATTCGGAGATGAATTATGGCAAAAAACATTGGGAAGCTCTTCAGATGAAGAAGCTAGGTCGGTGATTCAAACTACAGATCTAGGTTTTTTTATCGCTGGAAACATTCAAAACTATTCAAAAGGGTACGGTTCCAAGGATGTCTTCATCACAAGATTAGACAAAAACGGAAAGGAGCTTTCTCAGTTAATTTTAGGAGGAAGAGGTCTGGACGAAATCGAAAAAATGACTCCAACAAAGGATGGAGGAGCATTACTGGGAATTTACTCAAGAAGTGGAACAACTGCCACAAGTAATAAACAATCATCAAAGAGCAATACCTCTACTAATGATCCAAAGTCTGGTACTCAATCTTCATTACCCATTACTCATTATTTAAAACAATCTGAAAATTCCGGAGAGGGTGACTACTGGATTGTAAAGCTGGATAAAAACGGCAAAGTAGAATGGGAAAAGAATTTTGGTGGAAAAGAAGATGATCATATCAGAGCTCTGGCTTTAACTTCAAGTGGTTATATCATTGGTGGTGAATCCAGATCGGAAAGATCAGGAAATAAAACGGTAGGCATAGAAGAAGGAACAGATCTTTGGTTGATCTCCTTGAATGAAAGAGGTGATGAACAGTGGCAAAAGTCTTACAACTTCAAAAACAGAGATATTCTGATGGGACTAAGCGTCCTTCATTCAGCTGATGATAAGTCTTCAAAAGGAGTTCTGTTGGGTGGTTACACTCAGGCTGAAAAAAGAGTAGAAAAGGATGACGAAACCTTCTGGATAATGTATCTAGACTTGAATGGTAATGAACAGTGGAGAAAACATGTCACTGGGGAATCCAGACAAAAAGAAGAAAGACTTTCAGATTTAAAATTGAATAGAGATGGCTCTATTATTTTGGCTGGAACCAGCGCAACAAAGCTAGGAGAAGAGAACTGGAAAATTGTGAAACTAGGAGACAAACAGGTTGGTCAACTGATAGAGAAATATGATATCAAAATCTATCCGAATCCTGTATCTGATTATGCTTATGTAGAAATCGGATTTGATTTTAAAGATGCTGATATTATGTTATATGATATGAGCGGAAGACAGATTCAGAGTATAAAAACAAAGAACAAAGTCACCAAGATCAATACACAGGCTTTAATACAAGGGGCCTATCTTATCACCATCAAAACGGATACAAATAAAACAGCAAATGCTAAGCTGATTAAAAAATAATAACTAATGAATAAATTTAGATTTTATTTGACAGGTATCTTTATGATATTATGTCAAATAATACATGCACAGGGTAAGACCTTAGAAGATTATAGCCTGGGTAAAAAGGTAAATGTCTCAAACAACTATAATGTAGGAAAACTTAATCTTTCTATTCCGCTATACAATATTGATCTGGGTAATCTGTTTCTTCAAGGAAGCGTAGATTACCTTCAGGAAATACCTAAAACAGAACCAGGAATGGTGGGATTTAATTGGAATTACAATATGTTCGGTAAAATCACCGTAGCTTATAAAAAACCAGGAGATCTTCATGAACCAAGATTTTTAGGAGCCAATATGAGTTCAGGATTCTATTCAGCATCCAAAAATAACTGTCTTGTTTCAGGGCCTGGAACTGTATCAAAAAAACAGCTTCTTACCAATCCGAATACCAATACATCGTTCTACACCTATGAGCCGAATACATTCTACTTCGACTTTATGGGGTATAGCGGATACATGGTTTTTGATAATGTAGGAAAATTTCTTGTATATTCTGAAAATGGAAACTTAACAGCATCTTATAATGGTGAAAAGTGTCATAACATTTTCCAACCGATCAATAGTTTCCCCGAAATTGTCATGAAAGATGATAAGGGTAATGAATTCTATTTTGGAGGAGATTACAATTCAAGTGATGTATACTATAGCAAATCAAAATATACTTATAATTCGTGGAGAGATGATGGTTTTTTCACTTATGTAACTGATTTTTATACCAACAGACAAGTCAACTACATTTCAGCATTATATTTAAAGAAGGTTAAGCTTCCCAACGGAAGAATTATAGAGGCTTTTTATAAAAACAGTAATAAAAGCATTTTAGACCCGTTTACTAATGGAGGTGAATATTTAAAAGGTGATTATCCATCCGGAATTCCTTCCAATTCTGTCTTATTAAATAATAATATATTCTTAGGAAACGGAAACGGAAATGACTTCAATAACAATAGCAGCTCTTCTACCAACAACGGTCCATATGATACATCTTCAACGATGTCTTCTACTAATGTAAACATTTACCAAAAACTAGCTATTTTAGATTCAATCCGAGTGTCTGATTATGGTTCTTTAACATTCGATTATATTCAGGCGGGCAATACATTTACAAAACCTTTTCTGAAAAATATCGAATTAAAAAGTTTTAAGAAAAATGTAAAAAAAATTGATTTCAATTATACAGGGAAATCTCTTGAATCAATCATTAACAATAATGAAACTTATAGTTTCAATTATTATGACGGAAGTAACGGATATCAAACAGATCCATCGGGAATTCAGTATTATGCCGGATTTGGAGGAATGTTAAAAAGTATAATTTATCCGACAAGAGGAAAGGAAGAGTTCGTCTATGAGCAGAATGATGTTTCTAAAATGAACTATTTCCTACGCACCAGCCTTGGTTCAGAAGGAAATTCTTTGGTAGATAAAGAATCCCGCATAGATGGACAGAGGCTGAAGACAGTTATTACATATGACAACATGAACCAGGCCATTGGCGTAAAAAAATACGAATATTTAAATGATGCCGGTAAATCTTCAGGTATATTAACCTATAAAGATCAGACAAGTTCCTTTGTAGAGAATTTCAATTGGTTTGGTGAGGGAGCTCCTACGCTTGTAAGTAAAAGTCGTGGATATTATGATGATCATGTAAGATATAGTCAGGTTACAGAAGAAATCACCGGAAAGGAAAGAAATGTATTTTATTTTACAGATCTTGTTTCCAATCCTGATTCTCTGGCAAATAAAGTATACAGCAGCAATGGATTACCTAATGCAGCTCAGATTGTCCAGTCAAAATTGCCTTTGAAAATAAATAAAAATAATGAGAGGGGAAAACTATATAAGATGGCTAAACATGATGCCAATATGTTTGCAGTATCAACACAAACCATTAAGTATACCAATTTCTTAAATAATGTAAATCCGGTTAACGAGATCTCCAACACATGTACCACCTGCAAAATATCCGATGATAAATATTACGTAGAAGCTAAAGCCAGTGTATGGGCACCCAATTCTTCAAATCCTTCACAATTGGAATATATAGGATATTATCAGTATCAGCCGATGCTACCATACCTGCCAATCTCAATAAAAACGACTGAACAGATTCCTGCGCAAACCATAAATGGAAATTATGTCGGCAGTAAACTTGTAGACAGCCAGAAATACATTAAATACACAAACTCATATTTATACTGGCATCCCAACCCGGTAGAGACTATTGAGTTTCTTCCATATGAATGGCCATTACCTTGGATTCAACCCGTTTACAATGGGAAAATCATCAGCAGAACTCTTTATCCACAAGATTTAGTAAGAAACAATTCTTCTTGTATTTCCGGAAACTGCCCACCGGATAATGATCAGGTAGGAGGGAAATTTTCCATCTATAAATATATGGCAGATAATGGCATTATCACCCCTATCATTAAAAGTGTGATGAATAACAATAACAAAGTTACACTTACAGAAAGTGTGTACTCAAAAGACATTACTACAAACAATATTCTAAAAATCAGCAAGCAAAGGCAATCGCTGCTTGATTCTAATTTTACGTTAGATACTCCTTCATCAGCTGCTGTGGAAGAAACAGTAAACTATCAACTATATGATAATTTAGGAAATTTAATACAATTCAAAAATGCCAACGGCATACCCACTACGATACTGTATGGATATAAACAGTCCTTGCCCATCGCAGAAATTATAGGGGTCACCTATTCACAGGTAATGCAGATATATAATCTGGATCCTGCCAGCAGTATTTCATACCTGCAGTTAGATATTGTAAAAAAATCTGATTTAGATACCAGTGAATCTGCTGAATCTAATCTAGTCACAGCTCTTGATAATTTCAGACTAAAAACCGAACTCAAAGATTTTCAAATTTCAACGTATGTTTATGATCCTCTCATTGGAATTAAAACATCTACTACTCCAAACGGAAAAAAGGAATTCTACAAGTATGATGCACTAAACCGTCCAAAGAAAATACTTGATAATGATGGAAATCCCGTAAAGGTATATGATTATAATCTTTCTCCTAAGAGATATTATAACACCTCTCTTTTAAAAACATTTTACAGGACAAATTGCGGAGCAAACTTTGAAGGAGGGCCATATAGCTATATGATACCTGATAACAAGTTCTTTTCAACCATAAGCCAAGCTGATGCAGATCAAAAGGCTCTTGATGATGCCAATGCCAACGGGCAAAATGAAGCTAATATGTATGCTACCTGTTTTCCTAAGGAAAGCTGTCCTTTTACAATGGCTAATAACTTCGTAGCCTTATCTACAGATGTTTATACCTACTATGGAAATATAGCAGTAAAGGTTAATTTCAGAAATTATCCTATTAATGCCAGCTATTGGAATAATGAAATTAAAATCGGGCAGATGGGCGGAAATTGTAAACCTTCTGTACAAAGAACAATCAGCAACTATGTAGAGCCGCCAGGAGGTTCTTTCGGTAATACACCAGCCAACAGAACATGGTCAATAAGAATTGACACTGCGGGTAATATCTATGTGAAATTGCTATCAGGATCCGTTGGAACCAACTCTGCTAATCCTTTAAAATTTGATTTTGTATTTTAAAATGAGAAATTATAAACTATTATTTTTAATATCCATTGTTTTGAGTAATTTTTATTATGCTCAAAATACAGGACCAACACAAACTGAAAATTATATATCCACTAAAAACTATATCTCAAAAGGTTCCGATACATTGGCTAAACCGCCAATGCAAAACATTAAATATTTTGATGGAATTGGAAGAGTAAAGCAAACTATTGGAGTCAAATTAACGCCTAAAGGCAGAGATATGGTTACTCATGTAGAATATGATCAGTTTGGGAGACAGGTGAAAGAATATTTACCAGTACCTCAGACAGTGACTCAAAATGGTGCAATGTATGCCAATCCTCTTGAAAACGCGACTGATCCTAATGTATACGGCAATGAGAAAATTTATTCTGAAAAAATGTTGGAAAGTTCTCCGCTGGATAAAATTCAACAACAAATACAGGTGGGGACAGCCTGGAGTAACAAACCTGTACAATTCGGATACGACAGAAATATCGATGGGGAAGTAAGAAAATACACAACCTCTACAACGTGGGTAAATGGGTCTACAATTTCTGTATTAAGCATATCAGGAAAACATGGAAATAACCAGCTGTATAAGAATATCAAATTTGATGAAGATAATTTCCAGGTTATTGATTTTGTAGACGGAGAAGGAAGAACCATTTTAAACAGAAAGGTTATCAGTGCATCAGAAAATGCAGATACCTTTTATGTGTATAATGAATATGGCCAACTTGCTTTCGTAATTCCACCTTTGGCCTCTGTTTCTGGAAATACTGATGCTACAACACTTAATGCACTTTGCTATCAATATCGTTATGATAATAAAGGCAGATTGGTAGAAAAAAGGCTGCCTGGAAAAGATGAATGGGAACTCATTGTATATGATAAACAAAACAGGATTGTACTCACACAAGACCCGATGCTGGGAAGCTTAAATAACAATTTCAGTAAAAAAGGCTGGATGTTTACTAAATATGACCAGTTCGGCAGAGTTGTATATACTGGATTTTTTGCAAATACAGCAACAAGGGCAGCAATGCAAACCGCAGTCAACAATATGGCCGCTAATCCCGGAAATAATGAATCCAGAAGTACAACACCATTTAACATCAATGGTATTGATATTTATTACACGAAGAATGCCTTTCCTACTGGAAGTATGACCGTATTGGGTGTCAATTATTATGATGGATATCCATTGGGTGCTCCAATTCTTCCCGGACAAATTCTTGGACAAAATGTTCTGCAAGATAATCCCAATTCTTCACTCAGTACAAAAAGTCTTCCTCTGGCAACTTTTATCAAAAATATTGATGATGATAATTGGACTAAAAGCTTTAACAGATACGATACCAATGGGAGATTAATCGGAACGTATTCTATGAATCATCTTGGAGGGTATACCCGCAACGAATCCTTGCTTGATTTCAGCGGACTTGTCAAAGAAGCTCATACCTACCACAAACGTACTACCAATGATACAGAAACTCATATCAAAAAAACCTTTGATTATGATAGTCAGAACAGGCTTTTAGCTCAAAAACATCAGGTAAACAACAAACCTGAAGAGCCCATTCTCCTAAATACTTATAATGAAATTGGGCAGGTTATCAACAAAAAAATAGGACGGAATGATGATGGTAATCCTCTTCAATCCATCAATTACACCTATAACATTCATGGCTGGATGACTTCTATCAATGATCCCTCCAATCTGGGACCTGATAATACTTTTGCCATGAAAATCAAATATCAAAACCCCGAAGATACCAATTATGGGGTGGCACGTTATAATGGAAATATCTCAGAAATCGACTGGAAAACGGCTTTAGGTGATGGAAATTACCGCAGATATTCATATCAGTATGATGGACTAAACCGTTTAACGCAGGGAATTTACCTTACTCCTAATATAACTTCCAACAGTCAGAACCATTACTATGATGAGACGATGACTTATGATATAAATGGTAATATTAAGACCTTAAATCGTTTCAAGAATCCTCCGCCCGGACAGACTACTCCATTGCAGATTGATGAACTTGTATATGAATATGATCTTGGCGGGAATTCTAATCGTCTGATCAAAATTACCGACCAAAAGATGAACCCTTCCGGTTATCCTTTAGGAGGTAATCTCATCGACTATAATGCTAATGGCAATATGTCCAGTCATATGGACAAACAGGTAAAAGCAATTAAGTATAATTACCTTAACCTTCCTATTATAGTGAATTCGGTAGTGGGAGGTTTTACGCCAGGAATGAATGAAGGAACTCTCCATACCTATAAATACAGGTCTGACGGATCCAAATATGCAAAGAGGGTAGATAATGTAAACCCTTACAGTACAGATTATTCAGAGACTGAATATCTTGACGGTTTCCAATATGAAAGAACCTATACTAAAATAAATACAGCTCAAAATGGCTTTGACAGTGGTTATATGCTTAAATTTATTCCTACTGCAGAAGGTTTCTACAGCATGGACAGAGAAATGTATATTTATAATCTTAAAGATCATCTGGGAAATGTGAGATATAATATAGCCAGCGCCGATGGTGGAGGCTATATTTTAATGGAAGAAAGTAATTATTATCCTTTTGGATTAAAGCATGAAGGATACAATAATAGTTCCTATCTGTCCGACTACGGAATTAAGAATAATTACAAATATAATGGCAAAGAACTTCAGGAAACGGGTATGTACGATTATGGCGCAAGAAATTATATGCCAGACATCGGAAGATGGGGAGTAATAGATCCACTGGCAGAGAAGATGAGAAGATGGTCTCCGTATAACTATGCATTTGATAATCCAATGAGGTTTACTGATCCTGATGGAAGAGCTCCCGATGGTTGGGGTCTAAGAGGAAAACAATGGGAATGGAATGACAAAGTAACGAAAGATAATTATAAATCTATGGGATATAGTGATTTCACTGATGGATATACTCATAATGAGTATACAACTTCTAGAAGTTCAAAAGTTACTTTAGGACCTGGCGGAGCATCAGATTGGTCTGAAACTAAAATTTACAATGAAGGTAACAATTATACGAATAATATGTATTATGGCCAATGGTTCTCCAAACTGAATGGAAATGTTTCATCATTTACATCTTCATCATTTGACTTCACGGCAGTTGATTATAACGCAGGCTTGAAAAATTTCAATTTTGAAGGCTTAGATACCAATCTTAATATAAAACTAATGAATGTAAAAGGTGGCCTTTCTCTACCATCCGTAATCGGTAGTAATTCAAATATTCAAGCTTATTTAGAAGGGACTGCTGCAGAAGCAAAATTAAGTTTCACAACAAGTACTTTATCTACCTATGTAGCGGCAAGAGGTCTAACTGGGTTTATTGGAGGTAACCTTCAATCAAATAAATATGGATGGTCGGCAGATGTTGGTGCATTTGGTGCATTAGCCGAAATTGAAGGAAATTGGACCGCTACTTCTCCTGGAGGCAGATGGGGAGTTAACCTAACAGGTTCTATCCCAATTGGCGCAGCAGGTGCAAAAGGTGGTGCCTCTTATCTTTACAACCCTAAAAATGATAGTTATTCTGTAGGTGTTTCTGGAGCTGTAGCAGATGGCCTAGGTTTGGGTGCAGATATAAAGCTTAATTTTCCAAATCCTTTCACACATTAATCTTTTAATATTCAATTTTATGAATATAATCTTACAAGTAATACTTCTTATAATCATATTTTCAAATTCAATATTTTTATTGTTGGGGAAAAATATATTGTCTTTTAAAATATTTAAATTAAGTTGGATTATTGCATTAGTAGATATTTTATTAATCTTATTCTTTTTTAAACTGAAGCAATCTATTATTCTCTATATTGTATTTACATCAATTATTGTTATATTTATTTCAGGATTAAAGAATTTTATTAA
Organism: Chryseobacterium sp. GW821-FHT04C04; assembly: GCF_059420365.1. NCBI lineage: Bacteria > Pseudomonadati > Bacteroidota > Flavobacteriia > Flavobacteriales > Weeksellaceae > Chryseobacterium > Chryseobacterium sp. GW821-FHT04C04. Next base: position 326,470 of record NZ_JBWKTO010000002.1, read on the forward strand.
TAGCTACAATACTAATACGTTAGAAAAACATAATACTAGAAAACGATTGGTAAATTTGTTCTCTTATTTTTTACTCTTCTTTTTAATTATGCTTACAATTGGAGTTATGAAGAATCTTTTATTTGATTCTCCTTTAGAATAAGCCATTATATGTATAATTTAAAATTGTTAAAATATAACTGAATTATATTTATCTTATCATTCTAACTTCAACAATGTACTGGCCATTAATTACATCAAAGCAAGGATGTATAAAATGTCTAAGGTTTAAGAAGATTATATCATTATTTATTTGAAATGCTTCATTTAACTCCGAAGTTCTTTTATAAAAGTTACAAATAAATAAAATAAAGTTATAAGAGACAGAGCTAAATACTCAATGATAAGATGTTTATTCTTACTAAGTAAAGTAAAGTAAAGTAAAATAAACAATTAACCACCGCAATTGCGGTGGTTTTTTATGTGTAATCTATTAATTAGAAATATTCTAAAACAACCTCAAATCATCAAGGTTGTAACTTTTTACTTCTATACCTTTTAATCATAACATACAGAGTAATATTTTACCAATCAATTGAAATACTTTCTACCAAAAATAAACAGGCTGTCTTTTCCAAGACAGCCTGTTTTCTATATAAATAAAATATTAAACCAAATCAAACCTATCCAGATTCATCACCTTCGTCCACGCCGCTACAAAGTCTTTCACAAATTTCCCTTGTGCATCGGCACTTCCGTATACTTCTGCAATCGCTCTCAATTCAGAATTGGATCCGAAAACAAGATCAGCACGGGTTGCTGTCCATTTTGGCTGACCTGTTGAGCGGTCGCTTCCCATATATAATTCTTTATCGTCTGACATGGCCTTCCATTGGATTCCCATATCTAGAAGATTGACAAAGAAGTCGTTGGTAAGAGCTCCCGGACGGCTGGTGAATACCCCATGTTTAGAACCATCAAAGTTCGTATCCAAAGCACGCATTCCTCCTATTAATACACTAAGCTCGGGAGAAGTAAGCGTTAATAACTGTGCTTTATCAATCAATAAAGATTCTGTAGATACTGTATATTTTCTTTTCAGATAATTACGGAATCCATCAGCTGCCGGTTCAAGATATCCCATAGACTCTACATCGGTTTGTTCCTGAGAAGCATCCATTCTTCCTGATGCAAAAGGAACTTTTACCTCCTGACCCGCATTTCTTGCCGCCACTTCTACAGCCGCATTACCCGCCAAAACAATTAAGTCTGCCAATGATATTTTCTTACCTCCACTCTGAGAATCGTTGAATTCTTTTTGGATTCCTTCCAATACACTTAATACTTTATTCAGTTGTGCAGGGTTATTCACTTCCCAATTTCTTTGAGGTTCCAATCTGATTCTGGCTCCATTGGCACCACCACGCTTATCACTTCCTCTAAAAGTAGAAGCAGAAGCCCATGCTGTAGATATAAGTTCAGAATTACTCAATCCTGAATTTAAAACTTTTGATTTCAATGCTTCCACATCATTTTCGTCAACCAGTTCGTGGTTTACTTCTGGAATAGGATCCTGCCAGATCAGTTCTTCCTGTGGTACATCTGGTCCTAAGTAACGGGCACGTGGTCCCATATCTCTGTGCGTTAATTTAAACCATGCTCTTGCAAAAGCATCCGCAAACGCATCAGGATTTTCGTAAAAGTGTCTTGATATTTTTTCGTAAACAGGATCCAATCTCAATGAAAGGTCTGTTGTAAGCATTGTTGGTTTATGCTTTTTAGAAGAATCAAATGCATCAGGAATGATATCTGCTCCATCCTTTGCTACCCATTGGTGAGCGCCGGCAGGGCTTTTTGTCAGTTCCCACTCATTTTCAAAAAGGTTTTTAAAGAAATAATTGCTCCATTGAGTTGGAGTTTCTGTCCATGTCACTTCCAGACCACTGGAAATAGCATCTCTTCCACTTCCTGATTTATACGTACTTGCCCATCCAAGCCCTTGTTGCTCAATTCCTGCTCCTTCAGGTTCTTTACCTACATGATCTGCAGGACCAGCCCCGTGAGTCTTACCAAAAGTATGTCCTCCGGCGATCAAAGCTACAGTTTCTTCATCATTCATTGCCATACGGCCGAAAGTATCACGGATATCTTTAGCGGCTGCAATCGGATCAGGATTTCCGTCCGGGCCTTCAGGATTTACATAAATAAGTCCCATCTGTACAGCGGCCAATGGATTTTCAAGATTTCTTGAATGAATATCTCCGTCTGCATTATCGTCTGTAGGGAGAACAGCTGAATGTCCTTCAACTACTCCTTCTGAACCATGAGCATAACGAATATCACCTCCCAGCCATGTTTTTTCTGATCCCCAATATATATCGGAATCCGGTTCCCAAACATCTGCACGGCCTCCCGCAAATCCAAATGTTTTAAAGCCCATCGATTCTAAAGCAATGTTTCCGGTAAGGATCAAAAGGTCTGCCCAGGAAATATTTTTACCATATTTTTGCTTGATTGGCCATAATAACCTTCTTGCTTTATCAAGGCTTACGTTATCCGGCCAGCTGTTTAAAGGCGCAAAACGCTGCTGCCCAGCTCCTGCTCCTCCTCTACCGTCTCCTACACGATAAGTTCCTGCACTGTGCCAGGCCATACGAATAAAAAGAGGTCCATAGTGGCCAAAATCTGCCGGCCACCAATCCTGTGAATCTGTCATCAATGCATGAAGGTCTTGTTTCACCGCTTCCAGATCCAGGCTTTCAAATGCTTTCGCATAGTCAAAATCCTTGTCCATAGGATCAGAAAGGGAAGAATGCTGGCGCAGAAGATCTACTCTAAGCTGATCAGGCCACCAGTCAGAATTCTGGGTACCTCCCCCTGCTACATTCTTCTTCATTGTTCCGTTGTGAAACGGGCATTTACTGATGTCATTCAAATCTTTTTCCATTGTCGTTTATTTTATATTGATTAATACAGTTTAAATTCTTTATTGTAAGAACATGACAAACCTACAATGTTTGACCGATAAATACAATCTATTAATTTTTATTTCAATGATAGTTAAAAACTATAAATAAATATTTCCTACCTCTTGAAAACTAAGACATAATTGTGGTATTAAATTAGTAAATTTTTAGATTAACTTAAATAAAAACAGCAGTATACAGCCCAATTTAGAATTACTCAACGTAAGGATTAATGAAAAAGGGAAGACCAAAACTGGAAAATAAAAGTTTATTGATAGCCGAAAAAATAGCTTAGTAATTTGTATACAAATTAGTAAAAGAATATAATTTCTGGATCTTCCTTCTGTAGAACTCATCCTCTTCAAATCAATGTGCATTAAAAAATAATTTAGCTACCTTTATCATGACCAACATGAACATCTGCTATGAAAAAAATAATCGTTATCATTCTCGTTGCCTTTATCCTTATTCAGTTTTTCCCCATCGATAAGACGAATCCACCTCCTACGCCCGGTATGGATTTTCTGAAAATCAAAAATACTCCGGACAAAATTGCCCGTACCATAAGGACTTCATGCTACGACTGTCATTCCAATGAAACAACATATCCATGGTATGCCAATATTTCCCCAGCTTCATGGTGGGTAAAAAATCACATCAATGAAGGAAGGAAACATCTTAATTTTTCTACCTTTGCAGTATATGAACCTCAAAGACAGCTTCATAAACTGGAAGAATGTATAGAAATGGTTGAAAAGAAAGAAATGCCGCTTGAGTCCTATTATCTGGGACACCAGAACGCCAAGTTATCGGATGAACAGCGTACAACTCTTATTCAATATTTCAAAAAGGTAAAAGAAGATACTGAAAGAGGAATCATGTTTAATAAATAAAGTCGTGGAAAACTGGGAAAATAAACATATTGTATTTTTTGACGGAGATTGCGGAGTCTGTAATTTCTGGGTGCAATGGATTTTGGAGAGAGATAAGAAAGACAAATTCATGTTTGCATCCCTTCAATCTGACTTCGGGCAGCAGTTTTTATCTGAAAGAGGATTGGAAAAAAATGTCTTCAATACCATGTATCTATGGAAACCTGGCAGGTATTATCAGATCAAATCAAGGGCTATACTGGAAATCGCTAACTTGTTGGGAGGAGTGTATACACTTTCCTTTATTGGAAAAATTATCCCCCGATTTCTTAGTGATAAAGTGTATGATGTTGTTTCCAGAAACAGAATGAAACTGGCTAATCAGAAATGCTATTTACCGGATCAGCATCAGAAGAAAAAATTTATCCAGGTGTAATTTATCTTACACCGTTTTATTTAACTTATAAAAATATCATTCCGTAAGAATTTCTAACAATCAGCATTAGAAATTATGGATGGTATAGATTCCTACGGAAAGATAAATAAGACGTATAGTTGTTCTAGTTTAATGTTTAATAGAAATAAAACTGAATAATAGTCTCTTACCAGCTTAATCAATTATCACCCAATGCTTATAAATTCAACGACCAAACAGAATAAGAATTCGGAGGACATTGGATTTTCACCCATTTATCTCCTTGTGTTGTCGGATACCAGCCTGAACTTCCTGTAAAGTCTTTGATCTGCTGGCTGCTCCAGTTGGTTTCTACCCATCTTTCCTGCCAGCTTGATGAAGTATTAATATAAACAACTAGCCCGGGATTGCCGTTGTATCCGTTACGTCTTGCAATATATTCGTCGTTATCGGTATATAAAATAGAAGTGGTTCCGGTGGCTTTATTATTATGAATCCAGATCAGATTGTTCAATCTTTCTTTATTCAGCCATTCTTCGTAATCTCTGTAAAAAATGGTAGGATATCCCTCATGCGTTAAGATATAGGCATAGGCCGGCATTTTATTGTTAATGATATCCGTGTCGTGATTGGCTACAAAAGTAACTGCTTTGTATGGGTTTCTTTTCCACATCATGTCATCATTCAAAACATTTAAGTTTCCGTTATCAAAAGCTTCATCCATTTTATAGTAGGCTGCAAAATCAAAAACGGAACTGTTGGCATTATTTGCCCACCACTCCAGCGTATTCACATTGGAATCCCATAATTCTCCCACAGAAAACCCGCCTACTTTTGAATTCCAGGTATTGACAACCCAAGGGCCAAAACCTTTAACATAGTCGAACCTCCATCCATCAAATTTCATCACATTTTTATAATATTTGGCGACAGAATCATCTCTTCCCCAAAGCCAGTCCTGAACATGTGGATTGGTGTGGCACAGATCCGGAAAGCCTCCAAAAGCTCCTTCATCATTGTTTCCGTAGGCATTTTTATAAAAATCATTGTAGTTTCTCTGGAATTTCCCGGAAGCAACCCCTGAAAAATCAGTCCATGTATTGGTTCCTGTAAAAGGATTGGCTTCCGATTGACCACCGCTGTTGTGATTGATCACAATATCTGCGTACACCTGCATATTTTCTGAGTGCGCCTTGGTAATCAATGCTTCCAGTTCGGTTCTTGATCCAAAACGGGTTTCAGTACTTCCATTCTGATTAAAATTTCCGAAATCATAATAATCTGTAGGATCATATCCCATTGAGTAAGCTCCGTTTTGTGCTTTTGAGGCTGGAGGAAGCCATACAGCACCCACTCCTGCATTGGACCAGGCTGTTAATTTATCTTTAACGGTATTCCACCAGTTACCTCCTTCAGGAACATCCCAATAAAAGCCCTGCATCATCACTCCGCCACCGGCACCGGCTACGAATTTACTCTGTGCAGATGCTGAACTGGCTCCTGTACTGAAAGGCCGTCCGTCATGGTGGGTTACATTTACCGTTTTGTTATGAACCTCTTCCTGCCTGGAAGGTTCAGTAGTGAATTCATCATTGCTCTGGCATGAGTTAGCCAATGCTAAAGCCAGTAGGGAAAGGAAAAAATGTGCTTTTTTCATCGTAACAATTAATTATCAATCTATTAAACAAGATACAATTTTATTGAAAAAAAATTCAAATGAATGGGATATATTTTAATTTTTAATAATAAATCAAGAATAAAGTCATTTGAAATTTTTAATAATAAATCATAAATTTTTCAGATTCTCTAAACAATTTTTCTTTTAATCCATATATTTGCATACTATGGAATACAATACCCAAAAAACTCAGCTTAATATGCCGGAATATGGCAGAATAATACAACAGTTGGTTGAGCGCTGCAAAGAACTTCCTACCAAAGAGGAAAGGAACGAAATGGCTATGGCAATCATCGATTTTATGGGTCAGAGAAACCCACAACTTCGCGACGAGGAAAATTATAAACATAAACTTTGGGACCATCTTTTTATTCTTGCTAATCATGATCTGGATGTAGATTCTCCTTATCCGTTCCCTACAATGGAACAATTGGCAGAAAAACCAAAAAGAATGGAATATCCAAAACTTCAAGGTGACTTTAAGTTTTACGGAAAAAGTATTCTTCAATTGATAGAAAAAGCAATCGAACTGGAAGCGGGTGACGAAAAAGAAGCCCTTATCGAAGTGATTGCCAACAATATGAAGAAATCTTATAATGTCTATAATAAAGAACATGTGACGGACGATGTTATTTTCCGCCACTTGAAAGAACTGTCTGAAAACAGGTTGGATCTGACGGGAATAGAATCTCTTGAAAAAAGTAAAATCTATTACACCAGCAATAACAACAACCGAAATAATAACAATAACAACAACAGGAACAGCAACAACAGCAATAATAAAAACAATAATAACAGCAACCAGCCTAATAAAAGAAGGCATAATAACAATCATAAAAACAGAAAGTAATGAGTGGAACATTTCAGATAAGAGGAGGAAAAAGATTGCAGGGCGAAATAACTCCACAAGGAGCCAAGAATGAGGCTCTACAAATTTTATGTGCGGTTCTCCTTACGGACGAAGAAGTAAGAATCAAAAATATCCCTGATATTCATGACGTCAACAGACTGATTGAAATTCTTGGAGATTTTGGAGTAAAAATTACTAAAAACGGACAGGGAGATTATACTTTCAAAGCTGATCAGGTTAATTTCGATTACGTAAAATCCAACGAATTCAAAAAGGATGGAGCAAAATTACGTGGATCTATTATGCTGATGGGTCCCATGCTGGCTCGTTATGGAGAGGCGTATATGCCTACTCCGGGAGGTGATAAAATCGGAAGAAGAAGATTGGACACTCACTTTCAGGGACTTGTTGAATTAGGTGCTGAATTCAAATATGATGAAGAGGAATATTTTTATTCTTTAAAGGCTAAAGAATTAAAAGGAAAATTCATTCTTTTGGAAGAAGCTTCCGTAACAGGAACTGCCAATATTGTAATGGCAGCTGCTTTGGCAAAAGGAAAAACAAGAATCTACAACGCTGCATGTGAGCCATATCTTCAGCAATTATGTAAAATGCTGAACAGAATGGGGGCTAATATCTCAGGAATCGGATCTAACCTTGTTACGATTGAAGGTGTTGAACACCTTAGAGGGACTGAGCACACAATGCTTCCGGATATGGTAGAAATCGGGTCTTGGATTGGTCTTGCAGCCATGACAAAATCTGAAATTACCATCAAAAATGTAAATTGGAACCAGCTTGGAGTAATTCCGAATACATTCAGAAAATTAGGAATCGAGCTTGAGCAAAGTGGTGATGACATCTACATCCCTGCTCAGGAACATTATAAAATTCAGAAATTTATTGACGGTTCTATCCTTACGATTTCGGATGCGCCTTGGCCTGGATTTACGCCGGATCTATTATCTATTATTTTAGTGGTAGCAACTCAGGCAAAAGGAAGTATTCTGGTACATCAGAAAATGTTTGAATCCAGATTATTCTTTGTTGATAAATTGATTGATATGGGAGCTCAGATTATTTTGTGTGATCCACACAGAGCTACGGTAATCGGATTGAATCAGGAAGCTCCGTTAAGAGGAACCACCATGGTTTCCCCTGATATCAGAGCAGGAAATGCACTTCTTATTGCTGCACTTTCTGCAGAAGGAAAATCTATTATTCACAATATCGAACAAATCGACAGAGGATATGAAAATATTGATGGAAGATTGAAAGCCATTGGTGCTGATATTGAAAGAATTTAAATTTATTTAATATAGAAGCGTTCAGAGTACTCTGAACGCTTTTTTTTGTAAATACTCCTTTATCTGACCACTCCTTCATAAATTCAAAGAATTTGGCTTTTGTCATTCTGACGAAGGAAGAATCTTATTGACAACCCAATATACAAGATTCTTCACTACATTGCATTTCGCTCAGAATGCAACTCTTGAGGCAGCCTCAATTCTGTACCTATTCATGATCGGACTTTTTAATTTGCTTATAGTATAAAATAAAAAGTGCCTGGTAAAAGAACCAGACACTTTGAGTAATTAAAACTATATGAATCTCACTTAAAAATAGGTTCTGCAGGTATATTCTACCGTCGTATTGATAAGTTTATTTTTATTCAGATAGATTTCAAGCTGATGGAAATCTTCTGAATTGACATTAATATATAATTGTACTGAACCAAAACTATATCCGTTCATATACTCTATGTTTGCTGATAACACTCTATGGCAGATGCCCAATTGGTTATAGATGGTATTCATCAAATGTTCAAATTTCATTTTGCCATTCAACTCTATTTCTAATAACAATTCTTTTTTAGGCAGGTTTATTTTGTTTTGTAAAACCTGCAGGCCAGGATTAGGTGTAATCATCGCTAAACATTTTTGGGTTAAACATTATCTGATCATATTGCTCTCTGCATGTAAATCTGTGACAAAAATATAAAAAAATATTAGTCCACCAAATTAGTAGACTAATATTTTTTAAAATTTAACATAAAAAAAAGAAGCTTCATCAGCTTCTCTCCTATTTTAAAGTTTTTCTATTCTTTCCAGCTTGTCTGAACCTGCAAGTCCATTAGGGTTGCAACCCAGCTCTCCTTCAGGTATTTTCAGATTTTTCTTAGTATAAAATTCTTCCCAGAATGCATTTGTTTTTCCTGTTTTGGGATCTATAAATGTCATCGGCTCCAATTTGAAAATATGTTCTTCCCGAAATGCTCTTTCCACAAAATCTGAACAGTAAAAAGAATTTTCATCCAGAATATAATTGAAATTATAAGGTTTCCCCACCATAGAATTTGCTTTTTTAATAGCTTCAGGAATTGTTTTCTGGTATTGTTCCTTCAAACGATAAACGATCACCTCCTGCCCGTCTTCTTTCTGATCTTTGATAAAATCTTTTAAACCCTGTTTCTGCGAACCGCCTTTAGGAGCTGCATGCAGCACAAACATCCTGTTACCCTCTTTTTCCAGAATTCCTATATGATCGAATGAAGCTGTCTTTTGTTTTTGAGTAACATTATTGATCGCACCGGAAAGCCCCGATTCTTTTGCCGTTACAAAAAGCAAATCTCCATTTTTGAGCTGCTCTTTTCCGGGAGAATTACGATTACACTGAGTCAATAGTAATAATAAACAGGACAAAACCCCTGCAACAATAATTTCTTTAATTTTTCTGTTAAAAACCATTTTTTATTCCGGCATCTGATTATACTTTCAGGACCAAAATTACAAAATAGAATTCATTACATTTGTGAGAATATTGATCTATTCTTCATACCAACCCAAACATTTTCAAGATTCTTATGCCACATATTTTATTAGTTGAAGACGACGACAGACTTTCAAAATTGATTGCAAAAGGATTTCAGGAAGCTGAATTTGAGGTCACTGTGGCTTATGATGGAACCACGGGTTTGAAACTGGCTTTACAGACGAATTTTGATCTGGTGGTGACAGATATTGTCCTTCCTAAAAAAAACGGTCTTGAGTTTTGCAATGAAATTAAAGCATTAAAACCCAATCTTCCGGTGATTATGCTTACAGCACTCGGAACCACGGATGATAAACTGGAAGGATTTGATGCCGGAGCTGATGATTATCTGACCAAGCCTTTTGAAATGCGGGAACTGGTAGCAAGAATCAGAGTTCTTCTGAAACGTTTTTCACAACAGCGGCAGCAAAAGGTTTTCGTCCTCAAATATGAAGGGATTGAAATGAATCTGGAGCAGAAAACGGTAAGCAGGGATCATAGCCCGATCAAATTAACCCCTAAAGAATTTAATCTCTTAAAATTCATGCTGGAAAATTCGGAAAGGGTTCTTTCCAGAAGTGAAATTGCGGAGAAAGTATGGGAAACCCACTTTGATACCGGAACCAATTTTATCGATGTATATATCAATTATCTCCGAAAGAAAATTGATAAAGATTTTGAAACCAAACTTATCCACACTAAAGCCGGTATGGGATTTATTCTCAAAAAAGATTACGAATCAGGCATTGTATAATCATGAAGATCTACTAAAAATATCCGGATGAAAATAAGAACCAGACTTACCCTGCTTTTTACCTTAATCACCGCTATGCTTTTAGGTGTTTACAGCTTTTCGATTTATTATTCATCAAAAGAAGCCAGAGAGAAATCTTTTTACAGCGAACTTCAGAACGAAGCCATTGCCAAGGCTGACTTATTTTTCCGGAGTTCACTGCCTGAGCAGGAAATGCACAAACTTTATAAAAACAATACCAGAACTCTGAATGAAGTTCAGGTAGCCATTTATAGTGCTGATAAGCAGCTAATTTATCATGATGATGCCAAAGTAGATTATGTAAAAGAAACCCCGGAAATGCTTTCGCAGATATTCCAGAAAAAGAGGATTAATTTCTTTTTAAACGATTTGCAGGTGATCGGAATGGTGTATCATTATGAAGGAAAAACGTATGCGGTAACCGCTGCATCTTATGACAAATACGGATATGACTATCTTACCCATCTTCTCACCATCAGCATTATCTCATTCTTTAGTATTCTAATCCTTATTTATCTGGCCGGAATATTTCTTTCCAAAAAAGCGCTGAGCCCGCTCAGTGAAATGGTGAGTCAGATTAAAAATATTACCGCCGGAAAGCTACAGTTGCGCTTAAAAACGACAAAAGAAAAAGACGAGCTTAATGAACTGGCTCAAAACTTCAACGGAATGCTGGAACGTCTTGAGAGCTCTTTTGATTCTCAGAAGCATTTTGTATCTAATATTTCACATGAGCTGAGAACTCCCCTGGCGGCTATTATTACCGAACTGGAGCTGGCTTCTGAAAAGGATAAAACCCAACAAGAATATCAGGAAACCATCCAATATGCATTGGAAGACGCCCGAAATATGGTGAAGCTCTCCAATAGTTTAATGGACCTCGCCAAAGCAAGCTATGATCCCAATGAGATCAGTTTTTCTGAAGTCCGTCTTGATGAAATTCTCCTGGAATCTTACACCAAAATAATCAAGGAAAATTCGGAATATAAAGTTTCACTGAATATTGAAGACACAGTGGAAGAGCATCAGCTTATCATCCAGGGAAATGAATACCTTTTGCAGGTTGCTTTTAATAATCTTATTGATAACGCCTGTAAATATTCACCGGAACACACATGCTTGATAGATGTCAGAACCAATTCCAAAATCCTTAGGATCAGTTTTACCAATACGGGAAATAATATTCCTCAGGAAGATGTACACCATATTTTCGAACCTTTTTACAGAAGCGAAACATCCAGACAAGAAAAAGGACATGGAATAGGACTTTTCCTTACCGAAAAAATCATTCTGCTCCACAATGCAAAGATTACCGTTGTATCAGTTCATAATGAGACTATTTTTACAGTGATATTTGATATAATTTAGCTTAGGAGCAACCACCTCATTCAAATTGATTTAAAACTTAACTTTCCTTAAAATCTTAATTAACTTAATGGTTTAAAATTTCACACCTTTACTCATGGGAAAGAGATTTTTTATTGAAAACTGTAGTTCCTATACTCGCACCAATCACACACGCAATAGAAATCCACTGTAAAAAAGACAATTCTTCCGCCAGGAATAATAACCCCGAAAGAGCAGCAAATGCGGGTTCCAGACTCATCAGAATACTGAATGTTTTTGCAGGAAGTCTTTTCAGAGCCATAATTTCTAATGAAAATGGTAAGGCACTTGAAAGGATAGCTACTCCAAGACCTTTTACAAAAATACCTGGGGTGATGTTAAAAACAGCCCCATCCCACAATGTAAAAGGAATAATCACAAGACTCGCGAAGATCATCCCGGTAGTCACCGCATCTTTTCCATCCATTATTTTCGAAACCTTACCTCCCATCACAATATAAACAGCCCAGAACATCCCGGCTAGAAACGCAAGCCCAAGTCCTATCAAGTCTACATGATCATTCTGCCACGGAACAATAAGCAAAATTCCTACACACGCCAGCAATGCCCAGATAACATCCAATAATTTTCGGGACAAAGCTAATGCAAGAAATAAAGGTCCTGCAAATTCTACAGTAACCGCCAATCCTAGGGGAATCCTTTGAATAGCCATATAAAAAATAAGATTCATGGCTGCCAGACCAATACCATAGATCGCACAGTATTTCCATTTTTGTCGGTTAAATGACAAAAATTTCGGGCGATTAATCAAAGTAAGCAGAACAGCCGAAAGTACAATTCTTAAGCTTACCGTACCAATGGCGCCAATGGCAGGGAAAAGCTGTTTTGCAATAGATGCTCCGCCCTGTACACAGATGATCGCTAAAAGCGTGGCAGGTATCGCCAGATTTGATTTTTTCATTTCTAAAATATATAGTTCAAAAGATCTTGGAAAGAAGTTTCCGGGATTAAACACACTCTTATTTTATATGATAAATTGTGAAATTTAACATGTAAAATAGCCAGCCTTCAAATGTATTGAAATTTTATCTTTCAATATGGATACAGCTTTAACTTATTCCTGAAGCTTCATAAATGAAAACCAATTCATATTAAAACCTTATTCATTATATATTGGTATCATTCCATTTAATCGTACGATCCCCCCCCTAGATTGATGAAAAGTTTTAATGGAATTTTCTCTAATCATTTTCTAATAATATTCTAAAGCTTCTCTAACAGCCTCTTTCTATAAGGAGGAATACCTTTGCAGCAAATAAAAACCCCTATGGATACCGATCCGTCACATTACATCAACTAAGCATTCAGTCATATCACTTTCTGTATATCGGCTGTATGCTAAAAACAGAAAAGTTATGAACACATTAGAATTTACTTTCCGTCTTCTTATCGCATTTACCCTGGGTGCCAGCATTGGTTTTGAAAGACAATGGCGCCAGAAAAGTGCAGGTCTGCGTACCAATACCCTGGTTTGTCTTGGCTCTGCAGCATTTGTACTTCTATCCATCCGCATTGGTGGGGATGCTACAGGGAGAATAGCCTCATATATCGTAAGTGGCATTGGCTTTTTAGGAGGAGGAGTTATTATGAAAGACGGGCTAACTGTAAGAGGGCTCAATACGGCAGCTACCATTTGGTGTTCAGCATCTGTAGGAGCTCTCAGTGCTCTGGGATTGCCTTTTGAAGCAGCCATTACAAGCGGTTTTATTATCCTCACTCATATTATCCTTCGGCCTTTAGGCGTAAAACTAGGCAATACCATCAACAACAGAAACCATTATACCGAATACCTTCTCAGCATCAAGTGTAAAAGTGAAGTAGAGAATCATGTCCGTGTACAGCTCATGCAGTCTTTAAGCGGAAACGACAAAGTATTGCTGAAATCTCTTACCAGCGATGACAATGGTGTGCCTGAAAATGCCATCATTACAGCGGAAGTTCATGCTTCCACTCCACAGGACAGTTTCATGGAAAAAACAGCCAGCAGATTGACCATTGAAGATAAAGTCATCAAGGTAAGCTGGGAAATTATAGGTACTGAAAACGATTTATAACATTAAAAAACATGGAAACAATGTTAAAAAAATCTTCCAACAAAAATCTCAATTCAGCAGCTCTTGTAAAATTAAAAGAAGCCGCGGCAGAGAACGAAAAAATGATTTACGCCATGCTGGAAACTTCAGAAGAAGGACTCAGCGAAAACACCGTAAAAGATCGTCTGAAAATTTATGGCAAGAATGAAATTGCCACTCAAAAAGCACCTTCATGGCTGAAACAGTTTGCCCACTCATTTTTTAATCCATTTAATTATATCCTGGCCTGTATTGCATTAATCTCATTATTCATTGATGGTATTCTTGTGCCCGCTGGTGAAAAGGATTTTAGTACCACAATTATTATTTCTGTAATGCTTTTGTTCAGTACGGTTTTAAGATTTATTCAGGAATTCCGGAGCAATAAAGCAGCAGAAGCATTAAAGAAAATGGTAAAAACAAGCTGTCTCACCAAAAGAAAATTTAATGAAAGTAAAGAAATAGAAATTACAGAAATTGTTCCCGGAGACATCATTATTCTGTCTGCCGGTGATATGGTTCCTGCCGACTGCAGAATCCTTAAAAGCAAAGACCTTTTCATCAGTGAGTCCATCCTGACCGGAGAAGCTCTGCCTGTAGAAAAAAATGCTCTTCCCATCAAAGATGCTAAAGATCGGAATCCTCTTAGTCTTCAAAACATATGCTTTATGGGAACCAATGTGGTAAGCGGATCAGCGGCAGTAGTCGTAGCAAATACGGGTATTTTCACCTATTTTGGGAGCATCAGCAGAAGTCTGGCCAGTAAAAGACCAGAAACAGCTTTTGATATCGGAGTCAATAAAGTGAGCTATCTGTTGATCCGGTTTATGCTGATCATGACCCCTGTTATTTTTCTTATCAATGGATTCGTAAAAGGAGACTGGATGCAGGCTTTATTGTTTGCCATTGCCGTAGCGGTAGGGCTTACCCCTGAAATGCTGCCCATGATTGTTACTGCCAATCTGGCAAAAGGAGCCGTCAATATGAGCAAAAAGAAAGTGATTGTTAAAAGGTTGAATGCCATCCAGAATATCGGAGCTATGGATATTCTTTGTACCGATAAAACGGGAACTCTTACTCTCGATAAAATTGTATTGGAAACTCACCTCAACGTTCGGGGTATCGAAGATGATGAAGTATTGAAATGGGGTTACCTCAACAGTTTTCACCAAACCGGACTCAAAAACCTTCTGGATCAAGCGGTTTTGGATCATGCCGAAGTTCATAACCTGATGAGAGCTGATGAACTTTATCAGAAAGTAGACGAAATTCCTTTCGATTTTGAAAGAAGAAGAATGTCTGTGATCCTGAATACTTCCACAGGTAAGCACCTGATGATTTGCAAGGGCGCAGTAGAGGAAATGCTTTCCTTATGTAAGTATGCTTTAGATCCCGGAGAAGACCATAGTCTGCATATTGAGAATGATAATATTGTTCCACTGGACGACTTCATGAAACAACGAATTATCAGAATGTCCGAAAAGCTCAATGCTGAAGGACAACGGGTACTATTAATTGCCATCCGGGAATTTGATGGTGACCATCCGTTAAATTATTCTGTTGCTGATGAAGACCATCTTACCCTTACAGGATTCATGGGATTTCTTGATCCGGCAAAACCCTCTGCAGAACCCAGTATCAAAGCTTTACACAAATTGGGTGTAGACGTAAAAGTAGTCACCGGAGACAATGATATTGTGGCTAAAAAAATATGCCATGATGTAGGAATTCCCATCAATACCATTATGCTGGGTGATGAATTGGAGAATATGAGCGATGATGAACTTCGTAAAGATATGGATCTCTATTCTGTTTTTGCTAAAGTAAGCCCTTTACAGAAACAGCGTATTGTAAAAATATTAAGATCAAAAGGCCATACCGTAGGATTTATGGGTGACGGAATCAATGATGCTGCAGCCATTAAGGAAGCTGATGTCGGAATTTCTGTCGATACGGGAGCAGATATTGCTAAAGAAAGTGCCGATATCATTCTGCTGGAAAAAGATCTGATGGTACTGCGAAGCGGAGTGATCTATGGAAGAAGAACTTTCGGGAACATTGTCAAATATATAAAGATGACGGCCAGCAGCAATTTTGGAAATATGTTCAGTATGATCGGAGCCAGTGCATTGCTTCCGTTTCTGCCCATGCTTCCGCTGCAGATTTTAACCCAGAATTTACTGTATGACGTATCACAATCTTCCATTCCATGGGATACCATGGATAAAGATTTTCTTGAAAAACCCAAAAAATGGGAAGCCGGAAGTATTAAAAAGTTCATGTTGTATATAGGTCCTTTGAGTTCCATTTTTGATTACGTGACTTTTGTCGTGATGTTCTTCATTTTTAAAGCCAATACTCCGGAACAGCAAGGTTTATTTCAGACAGGCTGGTTTGTGGAAGGTTTATTATCCCAAACCTTGATTGTTCATATTATCAGAACGAAAAAAATACCCTTTATACAAAGCTGGGCAGCCACACCCGTAGTCGCTTTGACAAGTTTGATCATGCTGATTGGAATTCTGATTCCTTTCACACCCATGGCCATATATCTGAAAATGCAGCCTCTGCCTCTGAGCTACTTCCCTTATTTAATAGGAATTCTTACAGGGTATTGTATCCTAACCCAGTTCGTCAAACAATGGTTTATCAAAAAATTCGGACAGTGGCTGTAAGGCAAAAAATCAGCCCCGAAAGATCAACAAAGAGAAATTAAAATAATGGTTATAAATAACTTATATGAGAAAAACAGTCTTAACAATGGTACTTTTGACATTTGTTACCTCTTGTAAAAATTCCAAAAGTGAAACCCCGCAGGATCAGGATCTCCAGATAAAAGGCGATCAGGTCACTGTTCCGGAAAACAATCCCGTTTTCAAAAAAATTAAAACACAGGTTGTTACCGAACAAGAACACAGTGATGGGGTCGTCTCAGCAGGAACAATTCAGGCAATTCCTAATCATTATGCAGAAATTGCCAGTCCTTTTTCGGGAAGGATAACAAAATCATTTATTCAGCTTGGCCAAAACATATCGGCCGGAAGTCCTCTCTTTGAGATCCTTTCTTCAGATTATTTTTCGGTTCAAAAGGATTATACGGATGCTCTGAATGATGTACAGCTTGCCGAGAAAAATTACAGACGCCAGCAGGATCTTGTAAAACATGGGGTAGGTATTCAGAAAGAACTGGATGAAGCGGAAACAGATTTTAAAAATAAAAAAACATCCCTTTCCAATGCCTCTTCTGCTTTGAAAGTATACAACAGCAAAGGAGGAGGTATAGGAAGTCCTCTTGTTGTAAGAGCCCCCATTAACGGAGAAATTATTTCCAACAAAATTGTAAATGGTCAATATCTGAAAGGAGATGCTGACCCGATAATGATCATCGCAGAATTATCCAAAGTCTGGATTTCCGGTGATGTAAAAGAAAAAGACATCCGCTTTGTCAATACCGGAGATCAGGTTTCTGTAAAGATAGGTGCCTATCCTGACAAAAATATTACAGGGAAAGTCTATCATATCAATGAAATTGTAGACGAAGATACCCGAAGTATTAAAGTCCTTATTGAATGTGATAATCCGGACAGAAAACTAAAACCGGGCATGTACGCTACAGTTAACTTCTCAACAGCTTCTGAAAAGGCAGTGATGATTCCCGTTACCGCTCTTATGCAGCAGGACAGCTCCCAATATGTGTGGATAAAAGCTGGTAAGAATCAATTCATCAAACGTCCGGTGATAACTGGAGAAACCGATCAGAAAACCGTAAGAATTACATCAGGCTTACAACCCGGAGAAACCATCATGACTGAAGGGGGAATTTATATGCTGGATGCGAAATAATGTATAATGATGAGAAATCAAAAACTATGAAGAAATTACTTACAATCTCTATACAGAAAAGATGGCTGATGCTTGCCCTCTTCCTTTTATTGGGGTTCTTCGGGTATTATTCCTGGACCAGATTATCCATAGAAGCCTATCCTGATATTGCCGATGTCACCTCACAGGTTGTCACACAGGTTCCGGGGCTGGCCGCTGAAGAAGTAGAACAGCAAATCACAATCCCTTTGGAAAGATCTCTGAACGGACTTCCGGGAATGCATGTGATGCGAAGCAAAAGTACCTTCGGGCTTTCCATTATCACCATGGTTTTCGATGATGGTATAGACGATTACTGGGCCCGGCAGCGTATTCAGGAAAGATTGATTGATGTAGACCTTCCTTATGGTGCGCAGCCAGGACTGGACCCCCTTACCTCTCCTATTGGCGAAGTGTATCGTTATATCATCGAAAGCAACAACCACAGCCTGCGGGAGCTTACCGACTTACAAAAATTTGTGATTATTCCACGTATCAAACAAATTTCAGGAATTGCTGATGTTACGAATTTTGGAGGGATTACCACTCAGTTCCAGGTCGAACTGGATCCGCATAAGCTTGAACAATATGCGCTTTCCTTATCTGAAATTACTGAGACCATTTCCAAAAACAATGTGAGTGCCGGAGGAAGTATGCTTCCCAGGGGAAACCTCGCCTATGTAATCCGTGGAATTGGTCTGGTAAAAGATCTAAATGACCTTGGAAAGATTGTGGTGAAAACCCAAAATGGAGTTCCTGTTTTTTTAAATGATGTAGGAACATTGAAATACGGGAATCTGGAAAGAAAAGGAGTTCTTGGCTATACCGACAGAAAACGTAATTATTCTGAAAGTGTAGAAGGAATTGTACTTTTATTAAGAGGTCAAAATCCTTCACAAGTGCTGGACGGAGTACATGAAGCTATTGAACAGCTGAATAATGAGACGCTTCCTCCCGGTGTAAAAATTCATCCTTTCCTCGACAGAACAGATCTTGTAAAAACAACGCTTACCACAGTTTCCCACACCCTTACCGAAGGCATTGTATTAGTTATTATTGTTCTGATTATATTTCTTGGAAGCTGGCGCGGAGCATTATTAGTAGCTATTACGATTCCGCTCTCTTTGTTATTTGCTTTTATATTAATGCATTTTACCAACATCCCAGCGAACCTTCTTTCACTAGGAGCGATTGATTTTGGAATTATTGTAGATGGAGCCATCGTCATGCTGGAAACTATTCTGAAGAAAAGAGAAGAAAATTCTGAAGAAACACTGGAAGAAAAAACAATTACCCAAAGAGTGATTGAAGTAGCCAAGCCTATTTTCTTTTCCACGATTATCATTATTACCGCCTATCTGCCTTTATTCGCTTTTGAAAGAGTAGAGAAAAAATTATTCACACCAATGGCTTTCACTGTAGGATATGCACTGCTGGGTGCACTCGCTGTAGCATTATTGCTGATCCCCGGATTGGCTTATGTAATCTATCGTAAACCCCAAAAGATCTACCACAATAAATGGCTGGAAAAAATAGCTGCAGCCTACGGAAAAAAAATCGAAAAGATACTGCAGGCTCCCAAGAGGGTTATTATACCTATCGTTATCGTTTTGGTATCCTCCGGAATTTTGTCTTATACGGTAGGAAAAGACTTCCTTCCCGAACTGGATGAAGGTTCTATATGGCTGCAGGTACAGCTGCCTCCGGGAATTTCTTTAGCCAAATCAAAAGAGATGAGCGATACGCTACGTGCCCGTACCCTGAAACACCCTGAAATTACCTATATGATGATTCAGGCAGGACGTAATGACGATGGTACTGATCCCTGGACGGCTTCTCACTTTGAAGTCTCTATTGGAATAAAACCTTACAGCGAATGGCCTGCCGGGAAAACAAAAGCAGACCTCATCAAAGAGCTCGCCGCAGATTATAAAAACATGCCGGGATTCACCGTAGGTTTTTCACAGCCTATGATTGACGGGGTAATGGACAAAATCTCCGGAGCGCACAGCGAACTGGTCGTAAAGGTATATGGGGAAGATTTCAAAGAAACCAGACGAATTGCTGAAAACATACTGTCTACTTTGAATACAATCCCAGGGTCTGCCGATCTCGCCATTGATCAGGAGCCACCGTTACCCCAGCTTCAGATTATTGCCGACAGAGATAAGATTGCTCAGTATGGATTGAATGTAGCTGATGTAGCCGATCTGATTGAAGTTGCATTGGGCGGAAAAGCAATTTCCCAGATCTTTATTGGCAATAAAGTATATGATATTTCCTGCCGTTATACCGAAGACAGCCGGGACACTCCGGACAAAATCGGAAATCTGATGCTGACCTCAGCTTCAGGAGCGAAAATTCCGTTGTCTCAGGTAGCAGAAGTAAAATTAAGTACGGGTGAAAGTACCATTACCCGCGAAATGAACAAGCGCCATCTTACGGTAAAACTGAATTTAAGAGGTACCGATCTTTCTTCTTTCCTGAAAGAAGCACAGGCTAAAATTGAAAAGGATATAAAATACGACCACGAAAAATACCAGATCAAATGGGGCGGACAGTTTGAAAATCAAAACAGAGCTTACTCAAGATTGGCATTTATTGTTCCGCTGGCATTAGCGATTATGTTCCTCTTATTATATGGTGCATTTGGGGATTTCAAGCAAGCTTTGGTTCTGATGTCTATTGTTCCGTTGGCTTTGTTTGGTGGAATGCTAGCACTCAATATCCGTGGAATGTCTCTGAATGTCTCTTCCGCTGTAGGATTTATAGCACTATTCGGGGTTGCAATCCAGAACGGAGTCATCATGATTTCGCATATCAATGATCTCCGTAAAAAAGGATATGAACTGAAACAGGCAGCCATCAAAGGGGCAAAGGATCGTTTCAGACCGGTACTGATGACGGCAACGGTTGCCGTAATCGGATTATTCCCGGCATCATTAGCTACAGGAATCGGTTCGGATGTACAGCGCCCACTGGCAACAGTAATCGTTTACGGGTTGATGTTCTCTACTATTTTAACGCTATTTGTTCTGCCGGCTATTTATTTTATGGCTGAACGCCGCAACGAAAAACAAAATTTAGAATCAGATGAAAATTAGAGTTCATGTTATCATATTATCTGTCGTATTGCTTAGCATCACAGGTATAAAAGCACAGGAAAAAGAGCTTCTACATTTTGAAGAATACCTGAGCCTTGTTGGAACTAAAAATCTCGGCTACGCCTCCCAGAAATACAATGTAAGTATGGCTGAAGCGGCAATCCAAACCGCCAACATGTTCCCGGACCCTCAATTGGAAATAGAGACCACCAATAACGGAGTGAAGAAAGATATGGGCTATGTCTACGGAACATCTATCGGCTGGACCCTTGAGCTTGGTGGTAAAAGAAAAGCCCGGGTGAATCTGGCCAGAAACCAATCCGAGCTGAGCAAAATACAATTGCAGGATTTTTTCAGAAATCTCCGTGCAGATGCCAGTTTAGGATATATTGAAGCTTTAAAATCCAAAGCTTTGCTTGAAGTACAGCAGGATTCTTATAAAAATATGCAGCAGCTGGCAAAGTCTGACAGTATCCGATACCGTTTAGGAACAATATCATTGATAACCTCAAAGCAGACCAAGCTCGAAGCCTCCTCTCTGCTCAATGAAGTATATCAGGCTGAAAGTGCAGAACAACAAGCGCTCACCGGTCTGTCAGTATTTCTTGGGGACAATAAAATAACAGACAGAGATGTTGCCGGAGATTTCAATTCCTTCAACAGAGATTTCAGCATTGATGATCTGATTCTTCAGGCATTGAATGAAAGAGCAGATGTATTGGCAGCCAAACAAAATACAGAGGTAACCAAAAGCCAGATCAGTCTGGAAAAAGCCAATCGTGTCATAGACCTGGGCATCAGTGCCGGAGCTGAACATCATACCGAAGCCACCAACGAGATTGCCCCTTCACCTACTGTTAATGCAGTAAAAATTGGTCTTAGTATTCCTCTTAAATTTTCCAATAGAAGAAATGCAGGATTAAAAATAGCAGAAATGGCGCATTCCCAGGCAGAAGTTGAATATAAACAAATTGAACAAGGGATAAGGGCTGAAGTGATGCAGGCTTATCAACAGTATTCCGCAACTCAGAAACAGCTCAGACAATTCCATAATGGAATGCTTACGGAAGCGAAAAGTATACTGGAAGGTATTGTTTACAGCTACAAAAGAGGAGAAAGTTCTATCCTGGAAGTTCTGAATGCTCAGAGAACCTATAACAATGTAAGAAAAGATTATTATCAGGCCCTTGCAGATAATGCAGCTGCTTTGATCGATCTTGAACGTAAAACAGGGATCTGGGATATTCATTTTTAGAAAGGAAGAGGAAAGCTGGGGGATGGAGCTTCTGGAAGTCGATGAATACACATATGCCCATTTTATTAACCTTCTAATGGCAATCAGTAATTCTAAAAACACAAATATTACTTCCAACTTTAATCCTCCATCTTCCTCCATAAAAAAAGCTCTGAAATCTATTTGATTTCAGAGCTTTTTTTTATCTTTTATACTGAGATTCATAAATTCCAATCCAGTCCTGGGGAGTCATTTTCCGGCTCAGTTCAGCAATCAGTTCAAAAGGAATATCTTCTACTTTTTTGAAACGGATACAGGATTTCCCCATGTCCAGTTTCTTCTTAGAATGTTTTGGATATTCTGCGACGAACCAATCGAGAAGCTCTGGTCTGGAATACAGCCCCATATGATAAAGTGCTATAAAATTCTTTTGGGAAGCCAGGTTGATGAAAGGCAGCGGCGTTCCGGGTGCACAGTGATATCCGGCAGGAAAGGTTGCCAAAGGAACCACCCAGCCTATCATTCCATAATTGGTAGCTTCTTCAAAACCTTTCGGAAGATTGTCATTCACCGTATCAAAGAGCTTTTTAAAAGCTTCCTGTCTTTCCTCAGGAATCTTTGAGAGATAATCTTCTATGGAAACTGACTGAATCTGCATATTTTATTTTTTTCTAAAATACAATTATTTTATAAAATTGTACACATTGAACATCTGAACATCTTTGCTGCTCTTTTGAAGGAACATCATTTTGTTGACATTCGGAACGTACTGTATCATATTTCCATCTGCAAAACCGTAGTTCTGGAAGAAGTTTCTTCCTTTATAATCAAGGCTTACTTCCTGAGGCTTCAGGTTCGCAAAATCAAAAACTTTCATAGAAAACCCTGTATTCCCGAATGCTCCTTTAGGATAAAATGCAGAAATATAAAGCTTGTCTCCAGCCTCAACAATATTGATTCTTTTTCCTGTAGAAGTTCCGGCAGCCACAAATTGCTTTACTTCTCCTTCTTTGTTAAATTTGATCAACATTCCCGCATCCAGAGAATAAACAGGATCAGGGAAACGATTCATTGTTGTAGGCATTGGTCTCGTCACTGTTTCCTGCTGAACAGCCATTAAAGTCTCATCACCTTTTACAATTGTTTTGATCACCTTCACATCATTCATGTCTTTGCTTCCCGCTAAGTTGGTATTGCTGATCACCGCTTTGCCAGACTTCATATCGTAGAACATTACTGTCCCGAAGGTACTTGCTCCAATCGTAACTGCAGCATTCTTTCTACCGAAAGTTACCAGATAATCATTGTCATTTTTACTGAACGCATATAATTTTTCAGGAATATATTTGTCATCGAAAGGCAGGTCTTTATCTTCAGTATTGGAAACCAGTTCCAGCTTGTAAGATTCTTTCCATCCCGCAGCTTTACGCAGTACAACTATCTTTGCTGAGTTCGTTAATGTTAAAGACTTTTCAACATAATCATTGCTCAATGTAATTTCTTTATTCCAAACCGGAGTAAGTGTTCTCAGATCCAATACCAGAACATCATTTACATTATCTGTTTTTTTGTTGGCAAATCTATCATTGAAGATCGCAGCATATTTCCCATTTTCCGAGAAAAGAACATACGTTGTTCCTGATCTATTAGTAGATTCAATGCTGTATTTTGCAATGCTCTTTGTGGTAAAAGTTCCTTCCTTTCTGCTGAAAACATGTTGAAAAACTTCTTTTCTGTTTTCTTTTCCAAAATACTCTTCTGTAAATGCTATGAATTTATCATCATCTATCTGCTGAGATCCCAGATAATTGTGAAGTACACCGTTTGTTTTATTGGCGTAATCTTTTACATAAGTGTCTACAAGACTTCCGTTCTGATCCAGTTTTCTCATCAGTAATTTCTTGTGAGGGAAAACATTTCTCATCAGCCCGTCTATATTAATAGCGCTGAACATATAAGAATTGTAATCGTCTGCCAATACCAGTTTGTCATCGGTTTCAAGATTGGCATCCACCGTGAATTTTGTTCCTTCAGTCACCTTCGTCTGTGCATAAGAATACACCGAAGCCGTAATTAATGCCGAAGCAATAATCTGTTTAATCATATTGTTTTCTTTAGTTATTATAAATTTTTTCTTCTAATCTTTTCAGTTCAAGATTAGCATCGTAGGATAATTTAATATCTACCAAATGCTCCTGTAACTCATTTAAATATTTCTCAGCTTCCTGATAGTTTCCTAAAGCGATATTTAATCTGATCAGGTTAAAATACAGATACTCCCCGATTTTCTGATTGTAAAGGGCTTTCTTGTCATTATAATTCACTTTGGTCAAAGTACTTTTCCAAAGATCAATTCCTTTCTGCATATTCTCCATGGCTACTTTATTCGGTGCGTAATCCGTTTTTGCCTGAAGTTTTTTCAGATTGGTCGTCACATAGATATATGCTTTTTCCAAATCGTCATACTCTCCCTTATTTTTTACCGTTGATAAGGTCACCGTAGAATTGATGGTCTGATATCCGAAGTTTTCATTAATAATATTTCGTGTACGGTCGATCGTTCTTTGCAGGTATCTTTTCTCCTGGGCATTCAGATTGATTTCATTAGTCGGAACGCTTGCTATCTCAGCAAAATCTGAGAAATAGGTTTTATCCAGTTTTACGGCTCCCCCTTGTTTCGCTATAATTCTTGTTGGCTGATTGGCGAAAGTTTTCCCCTGGTTGTCCTGAAAGTTGGTTCTTTCCATTTCAATGACGATATCAAGATAATTCCCTCCTTTTGAGAAACCAGTTACATCTATTTGAGAGGCCAGGATTTTATTATCTACAATTAAGGCATCTCTCAGATCAGGCTGCTGGTAAACCGGCGTTGGCGGAATATTAAGAATTGGTCTTGAAGGAAGCCTCAATGCAGGAGCTCCATTGGTTGCAGCAATTTTTTCAACTGCTGATAATTTGCTGTATTCTGCAGATTCAAGTTTATATTTTTCCTGAAGTTTTTTTACCTCAGCATCATAGTCTTTTAATCTTTCCTGATGTTCATATTTGGCATTTTCAACGTTCGTCTGATAGTTGTCTACCTTTCTTTGATAGTCTTCTTTTGACAATCTTACAACATCTTCCTTCGTGATATTATAGGGAGATTTTACGGTAATCATGTAATTTCTGTTGGAAAGTTCCGTTAGAAAAACAGGTTCTTTTAAAAGCTGAAAACTGATCATTTCTTTATCAATTCTCTGAGCGTGTGAAAATTCGGAATAAAATAATGGTATTAAAAAAAGGAGTTTAAGTTTATTCATGAATAATATAGTTTTCGGTGCAAATTTATAATAATTTTATCAACATTTTTGAAGAATCATTTTTCCAGTTATTATTTAATTTGATCATAAAAAAGGCAGCCACACGAATGCAACTGCCTACAGAAATTATTAACTCAAAAAATTTTATTTCTTAATGGCTTTTACTGTTGATTTTGAGCCATCTTTAAAGTTCATTGTCACTAAGTATAATCCGGCATTCAATTCACTTAACTGAAGCTCATTGGTCGGTTGATCAATAATTTTCACTACTCTTCCCGCCACATCCGTGATCGTTACAGATTTCACGTCTTTGATATCACCGATATGCAGAACATCTTTGAATGGATTAGGATATACACTGATATCTTTTTTCTTCACACCTGTTTCTAAAGTTGACAAAGAGGTGGCTACTTCAAATATAAAATCAATAAATTCTCCTCTTGAAATAGCTGTACAAGGGCTTGAAGGTGCTGTACTGTTATAATCCGTTACCACTCTCATTCTGTAATTTCCTACTGGTGTTCCCGCAGGTGCAGTAATAGATCCGGTAGTATTTGTTACATAATTTGACGTAACAAACATTCTTTCTGAAGTTTCAAACGTTAAATTATTATTCCAGTCTACCCAAACTGCAATTCCACAGGTAGGACCTCCTGCTGTGAAAGAAATATTGGTACTGGATCCCGGAGCATTTGTTATTCTATTATTAGTTGTAGTTAAATTTTGATATCCTCCCGCTACACTAGAACCGGATGCATAAGCCATGTCTATAAGTGCCCCTGTAGAATTGAAAGCAGAAAGCCATGAAGCCTGACCTGTAGATGAAGGCTGACAATAGCCTGTTCTAAAGGTTGTAACATCACTCCAAATACTCTTATCTGTAGCGCTGCATGAAGATCTTACCCACGCATAATAGTTCGTATCAGCAGATAGCGAATTCAAAGGTGCAGAAGTTGTCGTAGAAGTTACAGAGTTCGAAGCGTTTAAAACTGTAGTAGCATCAGGTGCTGTATTGGTTGTACTGTAATATACTTCGTATCCGTTTGCAGGTGTTGAAGCAGGTGCTGTCCAACCGATCACTGCAGAGTTCATCGTCACGTTTGGTGTTGTAACTGCAGTAGGTTCAAGACAAGAAGGGATATTCTGAACGGTAATATTATCAATATAAATGGCACGATTTGAACCGCCTAAACCATGTTTAAATGCTAATTGCAAATCAGAACCCGCAGGAATATTAACAGTATATTGTGTATGTGTAGTTGTTAAAGTAATTGGAGAACCAATTTGTGTAAAAGAAGCTGGATCTGCAGGGTTTGATAAAGTACCCATTAATAGTGTTGTACCAGCTGTTCCCGTTCTTGCATAGAATCTCACACGCTTAGTACCATCTGAAAGATTTACAGTTGGAGGTGAGACTAACATTTGACTCCCTGTACTAGCAGTAGAATTATATAAATAATAAGCATTAGGCGCTGAATAATTATTGGTTGTAGTTACATATCCATACCCTGTAAATGAAGCACTTTCTAAATATGCCCAACAGCTTGGTGCATTCGTATTTGTTGAAGACCCTACACTTGTTGTATCAAAATTTTCTGTATATGGAACCGTGAACGTAGAACAAGCCGTTTTAAATGTTCCTGCAAAAGACCATACACTCTGGCTTGTTGCAGAACTACAATTGGATCTTACCCAATAATAATAGGTTGTATTGGAATTAAGACTTCCTATCGTTGTACTTGTACCAGATACTCCCGGATAAGTAGGCGTTGCTGTACTTGCAGGCGTTGTACTGGAAGTGCTGTGATACACATCATAGCTGGCAGCACTGCTTGGAGCTGTCCATGAAACCAAAGCAGAATTAGCCGTTATCCCTGAAACTGCCTGTAATACTGGAGGTGCACAATCTGAATAGGCATCTGCTGAAAAAGCAAAAATGTTAGGTAAACCAGAACCACTTACTTTGGTTACTGTTACACTTTGTATCAGCTTCGCCTGGTTTGCAGCATCTATTGCCAGTTCATTTTGATATAATCTTGGATTTGTTCCCCCCTCTGGAGAAGGAACATCATCACCACTGGCAGGAGTTGCACCAGGTTTTTTTATTCTTCCTATTCCCTGTACGGCAAAGTTGGTCCCCCCATACCAGTCTGGAAGGCTGATTCCTGAAAATGTTTGTGAGCTGCCATCTGTAAAGTTTACCACTACATTTACCGTAGAAGTACCACTCCCACTTACGGCAAGCATATACAGCTTGATCACTGCTTTTGGTGTTGTAAATGCCAGAGTTCCGGCATCATTTACCGCAGCCAGCCTTAGGGAGTTGTTTGCATTCAAACTTGCTAGCTGAAAGCTCAGTCCGGGAGTTGTTGCTATTACAGAATTAATAATCCCGTCAATAGGAATACCATACGAAATCGCTGCACTTGTGGGTGTCAGCTGGAAATCTTTAGCTACAAAAGCATAAGAAACTCCGTCTACATCATTATTTGTAGTAATTGTTGAAGATCCTATCCCGTTTGCAATTACGTCAGCTGTAAAGCCTGAAGCAACCGGCATAGTTTGATAATTTTGAGCCATCATTACAGAGGCAGAAAACAGAGCGATAGCGGGTATCACCCTAGAAAATAAATTTATTACCATTTTATTCACATTTGTGGCGAAATTTAGTAAAAATAATAATACAAAAAAGATATTTTTAAAGAAAAAGTAAAATAATTACAATCAAAATCAAATATTAGCATTTTGACACCTTAAAATTATGAGAGCTTAAAAAAAGATTAAAGGATATTGAGCCATTTCTTATTGATCCTTAATTTTATTATTGAGAAATTAAATCCTATTTTTGTCATACAAATTTTTTGAACAATGCCGAATATTTCAAACAGAGCACTGCATATGCCGCCATCGCCGGTAAGAAAACTGGTTCCCTTTGCGTTACAAGCAAAACAAAAAGGAATAAAAGTATATCACCTTAATATCGGACAGCCTGATATTGAAACTCCGGAAACAGCTTTAAATGCTTTAAAAAACATCGATTTAAAAGTATTGGAATATGCACTTTCTGAAGGGAATATAGAATACAGAAAAGCCCTTACAGAATATTATCATTCATTAGGTTTTTCAGATATTACTCCTGATAACTTCATTGTTACCAATGGTGGTTCTGAGGCCCTTAACTTTGCTATCTCTACTTTATGTGATGAAGGTGATGAGGTGATTATTCCCGAGCCTTACTATGCTAACTATAACGGTTTTACCAGCACATTCGATGTGAATATTGTAGCGGTACCTTCTACTATTGATACTGGTTTTGCTTTGCCTCCTATTGAGGAATTCGAGAAAAAAATCACAGAAAAAACAAGAGCGATCATCATCTGTAACCCTGGAAACCCTACCGGATATTTGTATACCCGCGAAGAGCTTCAAAAACTTGCAGAAATTGCTTTAAAATACGATATCGTTATCATCTCTGATGAAGTATACAGAGAATATGTATATGACGGAAAGCAGCAGATCTCAATGCTGGACTTCCCTGAATTAGCTGAAAACTGTATCATCATCGACTCTGAATCTAAACGTTACTCTATGTGTGGAGTAAGAATCGGATGTCTGCTTACACGTTCCAACAAGATCCGTAATGCTGCTATGCTTTTTGCACAGGCGAGATTAAGCCCGGTTCTTTTGGGTCAGATTGCTGCAACAGCTGCACACGAGAACGATGGTCCTTACATCAGAGCAGTAAGAGAAGAATATACCCACAGAAGAAATGTATTGGTAGATCTATTGAACGCCATCCCTGGTGTTATCTGCCCTAAACCTAGAGGGGCTTTCTACTGTGTCGCTGAACTTCCGGTAGATGATACTGAAAAATTTGCACAGTGGCTGCTTGAAAAATATGCTCTTAATAATGAGACAATCATGGTTGCTCCTGCCGGAGGATTCTACAGTAACCCGGAATTGGGCAAAAAGCAGGTAAGAATTGCTTACGTGCTGAAAGAAGAAGATTTAATAAGAAGTGCTGAAATTCTTAAAGAGGCTTTAAAGAAGTACAGAGAAGAATTCAGCCTGTAAAATATATCCTATGCCGACAACAAAAAATATATATCTGAAAATACTGTTTTCGATTCTTTTGCTGTCGGCATTTTTTTCCTGTGACTTAAAAAAAACAGAAAAGGCTGCTCCCCATAAAAATCCGCATGAGATTACTTTCATCAGTGTATCTCATGTTGAAGGAAACCTTGGAAATTACAGAATCATTAAAGTCACCAAAGATTCCGTTTTTGCAGAAAAAGGAATAACGGCCAATCAAAGCCATAAAGCATGGGCTTCTGCCATCAATTCCAACACCTGGAAACAGCTTATATCATCCATCAATATTGTTGATCTTGACCACATAAAAAGTTCTCCCAGCCAGCAGTCGGTAGACGGAATAGATGAAACGTTTCAGATCCGTACTCCGAAAAAATCACACATCTATGTGAATGCCTATGCGGATACGTTACACTACAAGCAGCTACAACAACTTAAAGAACAACTAGACAAGATTCTTCCTAAAGAATACCAATAAAAATATGCAAGAAAATTTTTCATTGAAGCCTTATAACACCTTCGGTGTTGAAGCCAAAGCCCAATATTTCACTGAAGTCAATACTATTGATGAATTAAAGGAAGCACTTGTTTTCTCGAAGACTCAATCTCTTCAGATTCTGTTTTTGGGAGGCGGAAGCAATATTCTTCTTACCAAAGATTTTGAGGGCCTTGCCATCAAGCTTAATTTAAATGGAATTTCCGAAGAGAGCATCAATGAAAATGAAGTCCTGGTCACGGCAAAAGCAGGTGAAAACTGGCATGAATTTGTGATGTACTGCTTGCAAAAAAATTATGGCGGACTGGAAAATCTTTCTTTAATTCCTGGAAATGTAGGTACTTCTCCTATGCAGAATATTGGGGCTTATGGAACAGAAATCAAAGATATTTTTGTCAGCTGTCTGGTATTGGATTTAGAAGATCTTGAACTTTCAACATTCAACCTAGAGCAGTGCATGTTCGGTTACAGAGATTCTATTTTCAAACAGGAAGGAAAAGGAAGATATGTTATTCTGGAAGTCACTTTTAAGCTTACCCAAAAAGACCACCGTATCAAAAAAGAGTACGGAGCGATCCAATCTGAACTGGAGAATCTTGGTATTAAAAACCCAAGTATTCAGGATATTTCAAAAGCAGTCATCAATATCAGACAAAGTAAACTGCCGGATCCTAAAGAAATCGGAAACGCCGGAAGTTTTTTTAAAAACCCAACGATTCCTTTAGCACAATTTGAGGCGTTGAAACAACAATTTGAAAATATCCAGGGCTATCCCAATGGAGATAAGGTAAAAGTTCCTGCAGGATGGCTGATTGAACAATGTGGATGGAAAGGGAAGCAGATCGGGAATGTTGGTTCACACAAATTGCAATCTCTGGTGATCATCAATGCTACCGGAAATGCTACCGGAAAAGAAATTTTTGATTTTTCTACGGAGATTATCAATTCTGTGAAAGAAAAGTTCGGGATAGAACTTGAAAGGGAAGTAAATATTATGTAATCTAAAAATATATAAAAGCTGTATTCATAACGAGTATAGCTTTTTTATTATCACTTAAAATATATTTGTTGGATAAACGCGAAAACGCAAGGATTTTTAATTTACTTTGTTGTTTTAAGTCGCAAAGATTTTATCTGCAATAAAATTGAATTCTGCATATTTTATATAATCTAATTTATCACTGATTTTGCACATGACACAAATGTTTGGGACATTTCATTTCACTCTTGCTGAAAATCTTCGATTTTCTTGTGCTTTAAAAACAGTATATTCTCCAAAATCTTTGCGCCTTAGTTTTTTCTAACGGTATTACAACGTATTCAATAACAATACATCCCCAAAAAATCATTATTTTAGCTTAAAATTACAATTCGAGATGAAAATAGCTATTCTTGGAGCCGGAAATATGGGACTTTCTTTTTCAAAATCATTTTTGAAATACGAACTGATCAAACCTGAACACCTGCACCTTATCATCAGAAGTGAATCCAAAATCTCCAAAATAGCTGAAGAATTCCCCAAGTCTAAAATTTCCACATTTGCAGACGTGAAGGATGTTGATGCTGACTTGATTATTATCGCTGTAAAACCTCAGGATTTCCAGGCGGTTGTCCAAAACATTCAATTTACTTTTAAAGAAAACCAGATGGTATTATCCATC
Organism: Chryseobacterium sp. GW821-FHT04C04; assembly: GCF_059420365.1. Lineage (NCBI taxonomy): Bacteria > Pseudomonadati > Bacteroidota > Flavobacteriia > Flavobacteriales > Weeksellaceae > Chryseobacterium > Chryseobacterium sp. GW821-FHT04C04. The sequence continues at coordinate 358,042 of NZ_JBWKTO010000002.1, forward strand.
ATGGCTGGAATCAATATTGAAAAAATTCAAAAATCACTGAATCATCCACTTGTTGTAAGAGCGATGCCAAACTCTCCTACTCTTTTAGGAATGGGAATCACGGGATATACTGCAGCCAACGGAATTTCTTTCAGCCAACTGATCAATATTGAAAGATTACTGAACAGTACCGGAAGATCTGTTTATTTGGAGGATGAAAACCTTTTGGATGGTGTTACCGCTCTTTCCGGAAGTGGTCCTGCTTATTTCTACTATATCATTGATGCAATGATCAAAGCCGGAATTGAAATGGGAATTGAAGAAAACCTTTCCAAACTTTTTGTCAAACAGACCATGTTGGGGGCTTATCATTTGATCAATAACTCAGAAAAAAATCTTGAAGAACTGATTAAAGACGTTGCTTCTAAAGGCGGAACAACTGAAGCCGCCTTAAAAACATTTGAAGAAAGCAGTCTCAAAGAAATTCTGAAACAAGGAATTCTGAATGCTGAAAAACGCGCTAAAGAGCTCAATAATTAAGATTCTTTTCACTCCATCTGCAAAGCAACCATCCTAAATATACCCCGAAAGTATTCAGGATGATATCGTCTACTTCAAATATTCCCATTCTGGTAAAGTATTGAAGAGCTTCGGCAATAAAGATACACGAGACGAAACTATATAGTAATGGCTTCAGTTTTTTCAGGTCAGAGAAAATCCAGCCCAGAAACCCAAAAGGAATAAACATGATAACATTTCCTAAAACAATCTTCACAATATCTATGGTCTTATTGGTACCCTGGATAAATTTTATCGTCGAAAAAACAGGTTCTACCGTAATGAGATTTTCTTCGTACTGAAATCTGCCCATTCCCCAAAACATCAGATAGAGCAGAAACAGAGTATACGGAACAATAATAATTTTATATATTTTCTTCATCATTGAACTGCTAATATATCCATTTTCACCCCTGCTTACAATACATTATAAAAATTACGTCCATAAAAAAAGAGCCATTATGGCCCTCTTTTCGGATTATATCATTATCATCTCCTTTTCATTGGGATCTGCAGGTTTGTCGGGTGGTTTTCTTCTGTGTCAAAACCTCTGCCATCAATATTTCTTGCTCCCCAGAACATCATATCATTGAAAATATAGATCAGGTCATACTCCTTAAAAATCTGTCCTTCCACCAATCCAAAAGGCAAAAACTTTTTTCTTAGTATGCTTTGAGATTTTCCGGTTTCCCACACTTCAAAGTTCTCTTTTGCAAGGGTATTTAAAACAACAGTGAAATTTGGAATCAAAGGAGTTACTTCATAAGCCTCATCAGCCGTAAAATCTACTTTTTGTGCCCCTTCTGCAATATCGTGGCTTCCTTTCCATTCTATATGCCCTTTAAGAGCAATTTTAGCCAAAGGTATTTCTCCGTAAGCATCGGCATAATTAATAATATCCAGTTCAAATTTATCTTCAGGAAGAAATGTAAATGATCTTTTCAAATAAAAAGGTTTCAGACTTCCATCTGAATTTTTTAATGCACTTGGCCGGATTTCTGTTGAAATACTCTCCCATTCTCCCAATGCATTTTTTCTTATCTGTTCTATCATATTGTTTTTGAATTTTAAATTAATTATATAGGAAACATTCCATTTCCATTAATAGAATTTTCTGCAGTCACTTCTTCCTGCAATACATCCCAGTGCTCCACTATTTTATGATTATTTATCCTAAAAATATCCACTGCAATCATATTTTTTCCGTTCCAGTTTTGATATCGTCCATGGATCATTACAATATCTCCATTTTCTGTAATGATTCCCGGCTCATAGTTGAAATCTTCAGGTAAGGCCGGCACAAACTGCTTCAGAGCCTCTGTTCCATTGGGAATTGAAGGGTTGTGCTGAATATAATGATCTCCAAAATATTTCTCGAATGCTGTAATATCTCTATCGACAAAAACAGCTGTGATTGCTTTTAATACTAATTCTTTATTATCCATACTTTATTGTCTTTATATCCACGAAGTTATTACCTTTGTATTACTTATTAATACTAGTCTCAATTATTATTTATAGTATATTTTTTTAGACCAATGGAAAATAAAAGAAAAAACAAAGATTTCAATCCCAATAATTGTCCGGTAACTCATTTTTACAATAAAGTAGGCGGTAAATGGAAAACCGTAATCATGTATGGAATAAGCATGAATGTAAACCGCTTCAGCATGCTTCAAAAAGCCATTCCCATGATCAGTAAACAAATGCTGGTGAATCAGCTCAGAGAAATGGAAGAGGATCATATTATTGCAAGAACAATCTATGCAGAAATCCCGCCAAGAGTAGAATATCAGCTTACAGAATATGGAAAAACCTTTATGCCGATCCTTATGACCATTCAGGATTGGGGAATTAAAGATATGGCATTAAAAAATTAATTTTTTAATAATCTATTTTGACTTTGAGTTTCTTATTACAAACCTTATTTTTACATTATATTTTATTTCAATGAAATACGTTTTACTTACACTTATTTCAGCAATGCTGCTGTCGGTTTCATGGCCAACTTATGGGGTCCCGTTTTTTATATTTTTTGCCCTTGTCCCTCTTCTGATGATGGAACATGGGGTTTCAAAATTTTCTGATTACAAAAGAAAGAGCTGGGTGGTCTTCGGATTGTCTTATCTCTGCTTTGTAATTTGGAATGTAGTCACTACAGGATGGCTGTACGGTGCAAAGAATCCGGATGGAAGCCACTCTCTGCTGGCTGTTTTATTTCCCGTCCTGGTAAATTCTCTTTTATATTCTTTGGTATTTCAATGCTATCACTGGTATAAAAATGCTCAGGGGACATATTGGGGACTTGGTTTTCTGATCGCAATCTGGATGAGTTTTGAAAAGTTTCATATGGGTTGGGAATTGACATGGCCCTGGCTGAATCTGGGAAATGTATTTTCAGATTACCCGAAACTGATACAATGGTATGACACACTGGGAGCTACAGGAGGCAGTTTCTGGATCCTTCTGACCAATGTTCTGATCTTTTATACGATAAGAACGTGGGAAGCGGGAAGAAAGAGGAAGGATCTGATTAAAAATTCTTCTATTGTAGGAGCTTTAATTGTTCTTCCTATGATTATTTCCGTGATCAAATACAATAATTTTGATGAAAAACCCATTGGACAAGTCAGCGTACTGATGTTACAACCGGATCTTGATCCTTATGCTGAAAAATATTCAAAAGACAGTTTAATTATAGAACAGGATCTTTTAGCACTCGCTGAAAAAAACTCAACAGGTAAAATAGATTATTATATAGCTCCGGAAACAGCCCTTCCCGGCAGGGGATCTATTTCTGAAACTGCTTTTGAAAAGAGCTTACTTTTAAACAATATCAAAGGATTTTTATCCAAACATCCGGGATCTGTTTTTGCAACAGGAATTTCCTCACACCGTTTTTTTTATAACCCTGCTGATTTGCCTAAAGAAGCCTACCCCATCAATAGCGGTGTCTGGGTGAGCAGCTATAATACCGCTGTTCAGCTTGTTCCCAATCAAAAAGTGCAAGCCTACCACAAAGGAAAATTGGTGCCGGGTGTTGAAATATTCCCTTATATGAATGTTTTAAAACCACTTTTAGGAGATGCTATGCTTAATCTTGGAGGTACTGTAGCTTCTTTAGGAACAGACAAAGAAAGGGTTGCTTTCTCAAATCCTTATAACAAAGGAAAAATAGCTCCTATCATTTGTTATGAAAGTATTTATGGTGAATTTGTAACAGACTATGTGAAAAAGGGTGCTAATTTCTTAGGGATTATGACCAATGACTCCTGGTGGGGGGTTACAGAAGGACACAAACAGCTTTTATCTTACGCAAAACTGAGAGCCATTGAAACCAGAAGAGAAATTGCCCGTGCTGCCAATAGTGGTATTTCAGCTCATATCAATGCTAAAGGTGAGATTACTGCTGATACTTTCTATGGAGATCAGACCGCTTTATTTGCAAAAGTGAATCTTTATGATACCATGACGTTCTATACAAGAGCCGGTGATCTTCTTTCAAGGTTTTCAATCTTTGCTTTAGGATTTTTACTGTTTTATTATCTGATTGAATGGTTTAAAAAGAAAACAAAGAAAGCGTAATTTTTAAACACAAATTGCAAGTTCTCACACGAATAACACAAATCGGTGAGACAATATACTGCTAGAAAATCCTGCAGATCGTATAGATTTTCATTGTATGAAATTTAATTATTCTGATTGTAAATCATTAAAATATTAAGAACAAAAAAAGAGAAAAGCCAGCTGGACGTCTGGCTTTTCTCATTGATAGAAGATAGAATTGATTCAATTACTTAATCGTAAGCTTCTTGGTGGTTATTTCGTTTTTTATCTTCAGTTTTAATAGATATACTCCTTTGGGCAAATGAGAAACATCAATAGACTGATCCCCATTTACCGTAATATTAAGTTTTCTTCCGTCCATCGAATACATTTCAGCTTCCGAAACTTTTTCTCCTTTGATATATACTTTATCCGATACAGGGTTCGGATAAATCACAAGCTGTTTATCAGATTTAATTTCTGCTGTTCCCAGTACACTTTGTACAGAAGCATCAGAATATACTTTTGAGGCATCAATAGACTTTACACTCCAATGCACATCCTGAATAGCCGGATCAAGATCCAGAAACCAGGAAGGTGTTGTCACAACATATTTAGCAATATCATGAGCTCCCTGTGTAGATCCCACCGTAATTTCATAACGCAGGGCATTCACCGGAGTTTTATCATCCGAGGCGCCACTCCATGAAAAATTAAAACGGTTCCCGTTTTTAGTCATATTCAGCTGAGTGGGAGGAGTCGGCTTTGCGTTTTCTGCTGTAGAATTATTTTTAAAGACCTTGGTCAGTGAAGGCAGATCAGTAGTTGCCCAGTCAAATCCTCCCAGCAGAATGTCCAGATGATGATCATTATTAAAATCAAAAAGATGCACCAGCCCTGAACCTCCTAATTGAGTAATACCCGTTATTGTTCCTTCATTAAATTTATGATCGGATGTATTGTATATATAGGTTTTTACAACCGCATTATAATTTTCGTTTCCAGCAATGATAAAGTCATAATATCCGTCATTATTAAGATCACCAATGCTTATTGCTGCATCCGAAATATCATTTACAGGAATCACCTGGGGAGTCAATGTACCGGTACCGTCATTCATTAAAACTGCAAAATACCCATCATCATTTCCGTCTCTTCCTATCACAACAACATCCTGAAATCCGTCAGCATTAAAGTCTGCAAAATCTATTTTTCCACTGGCTAGTGGAGCAAGATCCTGTGTATGCATAAGAACGCCTGCCTGGTTCATGTATACTTTAGAAACCGGAGCTCCATTGATATCCGATCCGATAATTACAAGGTCCAGAAGATGATCATTATTTAAATCTACAATTTTGAAACTTCCGTTTTGGGTTCCGTCAACCCAATTCTCCGTCATATCAAAATCATTCCCCGTATTTTTATAATAATCTAATGTATTTCGGAAACCACCTCCATGGGCATATTGAGTTCCATTGATTGCATAGTCTGGTTTTCCATCATGGTTAAAATCAAAAACTTCCATAGATCCATAGATTTTTCCCGGAAGTTCAGTTTCTTTTACAAATCCTGACCCTGTATTTTTGAATCGATAGTGTTTATAATTAACAATATCCATATAGCTGAGCCCGGTGGAAATAATATCCATCAGCCCGTCATTATTATAATCAATGAACTTAATATCCCCCAAATGGTTGGCATCAATTCCCAATCCTGCATAAGGCAACAAGGTCGCCCCGTTATTCTGATATACCTCATTATAAGTACTATCCACGTTTCCGTCGCCATCAGAATCTATAGCTCCGTTCAGAACAATATCCATTGTACCATTGTTATCTACATCCGCAATATCAGCTGCCGAATAGTAAAAATTATTCATGCTGGTCTGTATCTCAGTAAAGTTTTGAGCCATCAGGCCCAGAGGCAGCATAGACAATAAAATAGAAATCCTCTTCATATTATTTTTATTTAGATTAATTAAAATCAAAGATAGATTATTAAATTCTTTGCTTAAAAAAAAGCCTGTATGAAATATATCAGGACCCATTATCTGCTGTATCCCAAGGATTCTACTATTTTAAAAATTCAATATTATTAATCAGTTACTTATTTACAAATATTTTCCAAAAGATTTGTCTATCTAAAAAATTCTTCGTTATTTTGCACTCTCAAATATTATACAAATAAGAACATCGAGATATGTCAAGAATTTGCCAAATAACAGGAAAGCGTGCAATGGTTGGTAACAACGTTTCTCACGCTAATAACAAAACGAAGCGTCGTTTTGAAATTAACTTATTAGAGAAGAAGTTTTACCTTCCAGAGCAAGATAAGCACGTTACACTGAAAGTATCAGCTCATGGATTGAGAGTGATTAACAAGATTGGAATCGAGGAAGCTATTGAAAGAGCTACTAGAAACGGATTGATTAAAAAGAATTAATAAATCATGGCAAAAAAAGGAAATAGAGTTCAAGTAATCCTTGAATGTACAGAGCACAAAGAAAGCGGTATGCCAGGAATGTCTAGATACATTTCTACAAAAAATAAAAAGAACACTACAGAGAGATTGGAATTGAAAAAATACAATCCTGTTCTTAAGAGATCTACCCTTCACAAAGAAATTAAGTAATTTATAAATAATATCTTACCATGGCAAAGAAAGTAGTAGCAACCCTACAAAGCGGTCAGTCTAAAAAGATGACTAAAGTGGTGAAAATGACTAAGTCTTCTAAATCAGGAGCTTACGTTTTCGAAGAAAAAGTAATGAACGCTGACGAAGTAGACGGTTATTTGAAAAAATAATCAGTACTTTGTTTACAATATAAAAAAACTACTCATATTTTGGGTAGTTTTTTTGTTATCTTTGTTCACCAGATTATTAATCAGCAAAATATGAAAAAGATTCTTGTTCTGGCATGCACAGTAACTTTTCTATTTTCATTCAGTCAGAAAACGATGAGCCCTATAGAATATAAAAATTCTCCAAAAGTTTTCAACATAAAAGGACTGTCACAGTCGGTAAGTATCGACTGCGGAAGCTCCAAAATGATCTTATTGTCTGGGCAGGTGCCTCTGGATACTGAAGGCAACATAGTGGGAAATACCATAGAGGAACAAACCCATCAGGTTTTCAAAAACATTGAAAACATATTGAAAGAATATGGAGGTACCGGGAAAGATATTATTAAATTGGGAATCTTCACCACAGACATCCAAAAAACACCTGATTTTAGAAAAGTCAGGGATTTGTATGTCAATATCCAGAACCCTCCCGTAAGCAGCCTTGTAGAGGTGAGCAGACTCTTCAGAGACGATGTGTTTATAGAAGTAGAAGCTACAGCAGTGATTAAAAATAAATAAGAATAAACTAAAACTATGAGTTGGTTTAAAAATATTTTCAAAAAGGAAGAAAAAGAAACCTTAGATAAGGGATTGGAAAAATCCAGTCAGGGATTCTTTGAAAAAATGACGAAAGCCGTAGTCGGCAAAAGTAAAGTAGATGATGAAGTACTTGATGATCTGGAAGAAATACTGATTGCTTCTGATGTAGGTGCCTCTACCACTATCAAAATCATAGAAAGAATTGAAGAACGTGTTTCAAGAGATAAATATGTAGGAGTAAACGAGCTGGATAGCATTCTTCGTGAAGAAATCTCAGGACTGCTTCTTGAAAACCCTCATGCCAGTACAGGAAACATCGACACTTCAAAGAAACCCTATGTCATTATGGTAGTAGGGGTGAATGGTGTTGGAAAAACAACGACTATCGGAAAACTGGCCCACCAGTTCAAATCAGAAGGTAAGAAAGTAGTTCTTGGAGCTGCTGATACCTTTAGAGCTGCTGCGGTAGATCAACTTGTTATCTGGAGTGAAAGAGTGGGTGTTCCTATTGTAAAACAGGAAATGGGATCTGATCCTGCTTCTGTAGCATTTGACACCGTGCAGAGTGCTGTAGCCCAAAATGCGGATGTGGTCATCATCGATACAGCAGGAAGGCTTCACAACAAGATCAACCTGATGAACGAACTTTCTAAGATCAAAAGAGTCATGCAGAAAGTGATACCTGATGCTCCTCATGAGATCCTACTGGTTCTTGATGGTTCTACAGGACAGAATGCATTCGAGCAGGCAAAACAATTTACAGCAGCAACGGAAGTGAATGCTTTAGCAGTAACAAAATTGGACGGAACAGCAAAAGGAGGTGTTGTGATTGGGATCTCTGATCAGTTCCAAATTCCAGTTAAATATATTGGTGTAGGCGAAAAAATGCAGGATCTACAGCTCTTTAATGGTACGGAATTTGTAGACTCATTCTTCAAGAAAAGATGATTTATATCATGTTTTCCCTTATATTAGCAAACGAATCATTTTTAAATATTAACAATAAAAAAATTTGCAACTATGGGAATACTAACATGGATCTTATTCGGTCTTATTGCTGGTGCAATCGCTAAAATGATCATGCCCGGAACTCAGGGAGGAGGATGGCTAATCACTATTATCCTGGGAATCCTGGGAGCCTTTGTAGGAGGAGCTATTGGAGTTTACGTTCTACACTGGGGTGATGTCTCTTCATTCTGGAATCCGAGAAGCTGGATTCTTTCAATTGGAGGAGCTTTAATCATCCTCTGGATTTACGGAATGGCTACCAAAAAAAGCTGATATCAAATATCAATGTTGATAAAAAAATAAAATCCCGGGTCTGAAATTCAGATCCGGGATTTTCGTGTACAATATAAATTTAGTTAGTTGTTGATTCTAATCTGATAAGGCATTTCCATCTTCACCTCAGACTGTAATTTTTTGTCTGTGATTTGCTGTAAAATCTCGTAGTTGGATTTACCTATTTTATTTTTAATAATTCTGGCAGAAACATCCTCTTCGTTAAGATCTTTGAAGATTTGCTCGAAAGGCGACATTCTCTTAGGGAAAGCATCTACCTGGTAAGATTTCAATCCTGCCTTCTGTGCAGCAAACTTCACAGCATCGTTCAGCGTACCCAATTCGTCTACCAAACCAATCTGTTTCGCACGAACTCCGCTCCATACTCTACCTCCTCCTACATTATCAATCTGCTCGAAAGTCTTCTTTCTGTTTTGAGTCACAAAATGTACAAATCTCTTATAAGTACCTTCTACACTTCTGGTCATCATATTCACCCCATAAGGAGTCACTCCGTTTAGCCCTGAATAATACATAGAGTTCGCATTCGTAGCAACAATATCTGCACGGATTCCGTTTTTACTCGCAATATCTTTATAATAAGGCATTACCCCAAATACTCCGATAGAACCGGTAAGCGTATTTGGCTCTGAATAAATCTTATCAGCCGCCATTGCCACATAATATCCACCTGAAGCGGCGTAGTCTCCAAAAGAAACTACTAATGGCTTTTTCTTTTTCAGCTGCTGCAATTCAAATAAAATTTCATCCGAAGCATTAGCACTTCCCCCTGGAGAATTGATTCTGAAAACGACCGCTTTCACCTTATCATCGTCCTGAAGTTTTTTGATATACTTCACATATTTTTCAGAATGAATATCATTATACTCATCTCCATTGTTGATAGATCCTGAAGCATACAATACAGCTACTTTTTCACCCGATTTATCTTCGTCAGCATAAGAGCTGATATAGCTTGTCAGAGAAATTTTATTAAGCTTTTCTTTTTCTTTCAAACTCAATTTCGACTTAATAAGATCTTCATATTCCGATTTCTGAATAAGTTTATCTGCAAGTCTGTATTTTAATCCCTGCTCAGGAATCATTCCATATAAGCTGTCTGTAATTGTTCTGAACTGAGCGGTATCAATTTTTCTTGAAGCTGCTATTTTATTCGATGTATTTTTCCAAAGATCATTCAAAAGAGTACTTAGCTGCTCTTTATTTTCCGGGGAAATATCATTTCTTAAAAAAGGTTCTACCGCAGACTTGAATTTACCGTGACGGATCACTTCAATCCCGATACCATATTTATCAGCAAAATCCTTAAAGAATGTAACCTCAGTAGAAAGACCTTTCAATTCGATTCCTCCTGCCGGGTGCAGATAATATTTGTCGGCCACAGATCCTAAGTAATAAGCTGATTGTGAGACTCCGTTTCCGTAAGCATACACAAACTTTCCGCTTTTCTTAAAATCTTCAATAGCATTTCTAAGATCATCGATCTGAGTAAGCCCGGCATTCAAATTATCCGCCTCAATACTAATTCCTTTAATATTATCATCGGTTTTAGCTTTATTAATAGCTTCCAATGCATCATATAATAGAATACTTTTATTTTGGGAACTTATACCAAACAACCCCATCTGTTCTTCAGTAGGACTATCGATTATATTTGTTTTTAAATTAATCGTAAGAACCGAGTTCTTTTTCACTGCTGCCGACTTATCATTTCCCATAGAACTGAACACAAGCACCGTAATGAAAAAGATGAAAAATAGAGCGCAAAGTATGATAATTGCTACTATATTTGCCAAAACGTTTTTAAAGAAACTTCTCATAAATCAATCAATTTTCTAATATGTCGCAGCATAAGGTCGTTTTGTTACTAGGAAGTAACTTAGGAGAGCAAAAAAAAAATATAGAGCTTGCATTAAAGAAGATCAATGAAGCAGGAAATCACATTTCACAAATCAGCGAATATTTAATGTCTGATCCTGTAGAATTTGTCAGTTCCAATATTTTTTGTAATATTGCAGCAATAATATTCACACATCTCTCACCAATTCAACTGCTTGATTGTATTAAGAATATAGAAGTTGAGATGGGAAGAATTAATGATTCAAAAGTCTCCGGAGGATATACCGACAGGACCATAGACATTGATATCATTAAGTATAATGAATTAATTTTTAAATCAGAAAGATTAGAAATCCCTCATAAAAAACATCTTTTTGAACGGGATTTTTCCAGAATATTATTAAAAGATTTTATTTAAAACATAAAACATATTGTATGAAATTAGGTTTATTATTATTGGCTACGACATTGCCAATTGCAGCTTTCGCACAGAACAGCAGCACTACAGTAAACTCTTCCACAGAGTATCCTAATACATTCTCCTCAGGTTCCGCTAATGTACAAACCTTTGACAATAAAGCCAGGCGTTTCAGAGACTGGTCTATTTCTGTTGGAGGAGGTCCTGCATTTATGGTTCACTCCGATTTAAAATCTATCCGCAAGGATAAGATCAATTGGGGGTATAATGCTTACGTAAGTGTAGATAAGCAAATTACCCATGCATTCGCTCTAAGCGTTATGTATATGAGAGGAGAAACGAAACAAACAGCACAACTTCCCGGTGCTGCAGGAGTAAAATCAGGAATTGCTACGGCAACCACCCAGTTTGATAATATCTCTCTATTAGGAGATATTAACTTTTCAAACTTATTCAGAAGAGTAGACAATCATTCTCCATACAGATGGGCATTCCATGGTTATATGGGAATTGGTGTTCAGGGATTCAGAACGTCATTACATGACAATGATGAATTCAGATGGAGTACAACTCCTAGAAGAGCTCCTTTATTCATTAAGCAGGATATCGATATCAATTCTATCTTCTATCAGGGAGGTTTAGGAATCAAATACAACGTTTCTAAACTTATTGATGTTGAAGCAAGAACAATGTACATTATCAGTGGTGATGATGAATTCGATGGCGGCGGATGGGCAGATCCTAATGACTATGATCCTTCTACTCCAGGTTCAAAATATAATATGCTAAATCCTAGAAGATCAGATAATGCATGGACAGTAAGTTTAGGTCTATCTTTCAAATTAGGAAAACAGCTATCTCACCTTGCATGGCATGATCCGCTTCAGGAAGCTTACTATAGAACCAGCGTTCTTGAAAATGCATCTACAGACCTTGTTGTTTGTGAAAAAGGTGATGCAGACAATGATGGAGTATGTGATGACTGGGACAGACAGCTTGATACTCCTGCAGGAGCAAGAGTAGATGGTGCCGGAGTTGCTTTGGATATGGACCTTGACGGAGTTATTGATCTTTATGATAAATGCGTAACCGTTCCAGGACCTGTTGAAAATAACGGTTGTCCTACCAAATAATTAAGAAGCTTAAAATTGCTTTTTCAAAAGAAATCAAATAATAATACACGATGAAATTAAGTTTAGCAATTGTTGCATTTGCTTTGGCTATTCCTTCTGCCACTTATGCACAAGACTCAACTGCAGATTCTGGTGGAAAATACCCTAATACATTTTCTTCAGGATCTGCGAATGTTTCCCCATTTACCAATCAATCAAAAAGATTTAATGACTGGTCTGTTTCAGTGGGAGCGGGTGTTCCGCTTCTTCAATCTGCAGATTTAACTTCTATCAAGAATGGTAATGGTAAAAACCTTTTTGGATATTCTGCTTATGTAAGTATCGATAAAGCAATTTCACATGCTTTCGGAATCAACTTGCAGTATGACAGAGGTGAAACCAGACAAGGATGGTTCAATAGTAAAGATGCAGCACCTGATGCATCTGCAGTAGCTGGAAGAACTCAATATGATGCCATCTCCATTTTAGGAGATATCAACTTTTCTAATTTATTAAGAAGAGTTGACAACCACTCTACTTACAGATGGGCTCTTCATGGATATGCAGGTATCGGTACTATCGCTTACAGAGCATACCAGAAAGACATCAACGGGCAAAGATTGATGACTGAAGTGAAGCCTTTCCAATTTGGTTCAATGTTTATGCAGGCTGGTACAGGTCTGAAGTTCAAAGTAAACAGAAGAATCGATATTGAAGGTAGATTAATGTATGTGATAACCGGTGATGATGAATTTGATGGCGGCGGGGATAAATACAGCGCGATCAACAAACGTTCTGAGCAGGTTTCTGACAATTTCTTCAATGCTACTTTGGGACTTTCTTTCAAACTAGGAAAACATGAGTCTCATGTAATGTGGCATGACCCACTTCAGGAAATCTATTACAAACTGGATGTACTGGCTAATAAAAACCAGGATATCGAAGTATGTAAAAAAGGAGATGCTGATAACGACGGAGTTTGTGACGATTGGGACAGACAACTTGATACTCCTGCAGGAGCAAGAGTGGATGGTGCCGGAGTCGCACTTGATACCGACTTAGATGGTGTGATTGATCTTTACGATAAATGTGTAACTGTTCCCGGACCTGTTGAAAACAACGGATGTCCTATCGTTAAAAAAGATAACAAAGAGACTGCTGTAGAAGTAGAAAAAACTCTTAAAGATATTTACTTCAATTTTAATAAAGCGACTATCAGACCTGAATCTAACGAAAAATTGGATCTGGCTGCTTCAATTATTAAAGAAAACGGAGGTAACTATCTGTTAACAGGACATACTGATATCAAAGGTAATGCTGCTTACAACCTAAGACTATCTAAAGAAAGAGCTGCTGCTGTAGTAGGAGCTTTAGAAAGCAGAGGAATCAATGAAAATATACTGAAGTCAAAAGGGGTAGGTTCTGCAGAAGCGACTGTCCCGGCATCAGCTTCAGATGCTGAGAGATTAGCAGACAGAAAAGTTACAGTAAGATTTATAGAAAGCTCAGAATGGGATTCAATCAAAAAGAAAGACTATGAAGATGCGCCTGTAAAGAAATCAGTAAAAAAGGTTCCGGCTAAGAAAAAGAAGAAATAATTCTTATAAATACATCCTAACCGAAAAGAAACATTCTTTTCGGTTTATTTTTTTTCTACTCCGAATTTTTTTACATATCTTTAACATTATTTTTAGGATGCCTTTTAGAAACACATTAAGAATCAACGAGTTCATCTTGAAAAAAATTAACACAAAAGCGTTTTTTAACGTAAAAATTCATTTAAAATAACTTAACTTAAAAAAATAACACTATGAAATTAAGTTTAGCAATTGTAGCATTTGCTTTGGCAATTCCTTCTGCCACTTATGCACAAGACTCAACGGCAGTTTCAAAAGGACAGTATCCTAATACATTTTCTTCGGGATCTGCTAATGTTTCCCCATTTACCAATCAGTCTAAGAGATTCAACGACTGGGCTATTTCCGCAGGGGTTGGAGTTCCACTTCTTCAATCTGCAGATTTAACTTCTATCAAAAATGGTAATGGTAAAAACCTTTTTGGATATTCTGCCTATGTAAGTATCGATAAAGCAATTACACATGCTTTCGGAATCAACTTACAGTATGACAGAGGTGAAACCAGACAAGGATGGTTTAATAGTAAAGATGCAGCACCTGATGCATCTGCAGTAGCTGGAAGAACTCAATATGACGCTATCTCCATTTTAGGAGATATCAACTTTTCTAATTTATTAAGAAGAGTTGACAACCACTCTACTTACAGATGGGCTCTTCATGGATATGCAGGTATCGGTACTATCGCTTACAGAGCATACCAGAAAGACATCAACGGGCAAAGATTGATGACTGAAGTGAAGCCTTTCCAATTAGGTTCAATGTTTATGCAGGCTGGTACAGGTCTGAAATTCAAAGTAAACAGAAGAATCGATATTGAAGGTAGATTAATGTATGTCGTAACCGGTGATGATGAATTTGATGGAGGTGGTGATGCTTACAGTGCGATCAACAAACGTTCTGAGCAGGTTTCTGACAACTTCTTCAATGCGACTTTAGGGGTTTCCCTAAAACTAGGAAAACATGAATCACACGTAATGTGGCATGATCCACTTCAGGAAATCTATTACAAACTGGATGTACTGGCTAATAAAAACCAGGATATCGAAGTATGTAAAAAAGGTGATGCTGATAACGACGGAGTTTGCGACGATTGGGACAGACAACTTGATACTCCTGCAGGAGCAAGAGTGGATGGTGCCGGAGTCGCACTTGATACCGACTTAGATGGTGTAATCGATCTTTACGATAAGTGTGTAACTGTTCCTGGACCTGTTGAAAACAACGGATGTCCTATAGCTACAACAGGACCTGTAGTAGAAACAGAAACTAAATTGGAAGGAATCGAGTTTGACTTAAATTCTGACAGAATTCTACCTTCAAATACTCCAATCCTAAACAATGCTGTAAACTATATTAATTCTTCAAATGGTTCTTACAGCGTAATCGGTGCTACTGATACAAGAGGTACGGACGCTTACAACCAGAAACTATCTGAAAGAAGAGCAAATAACGTTAAGAGCTACCTGATCAAAAATGGTGTTCAAAACGGTAAACTACAGGCAGTAGGAAAAGGTGAAAAAGATCTTAAATACCCTGAATGTGAACCAGCAACGAAGTGCCCTGAATGGAAAAACAGAGCTAACAGACGAGTATATTTCGAAGCTAAATAATAAGCTTATTAATTTATTATATAAAAGTCACGCACTGCGTGGCTTTTTTTGTCATCATACTTTTCTTATTTTTACAACATGATTTCTCCACAGGATTTTCAAAAGCTAAAATATGATACCCTAAAATATTTCTGGGGGTATACCGAATTCAGGGACTCTCAGGAGGAAATCATTAATGCTGTTATCAATGAAAAAGATACACTGGTTCTTTTACCCACAGGAGCAGGAAAGTCTTTGTGTTATCAGCTACCCGCTTTACTGAAAGAAGGAACCTGCCTTGTAATTTCTCCGTTGCTGGCATTGATGAAAGATCAGGTAAATCAGCTTAAATTCCGTGGAATAGAAGCAGAATACCTTTCATCTGAGCTTGATGAATATGATGCTGAAACCATTTATGGCCGCTGCAAAGAAGGGCTCACAAAACTACTGTATGTTTCTCCTGAAAGACTTACCAATAGCCAGTTTATCCAAAACATGGAGGAAATTCAGTTATCATTTATTGCAGTAGATGAAGCTCACTGTATTTCAGAATGGGGCCAGGATTTCAGACCAAGCTATCAGAATATTAAAAGATTCAGAAGTAATAATCCTGAAATACCATGTCTTGCTTTGACAGCGACTGCAACGCCAAAAGTCCTGGAAGAAATCAAAAATAAACTGGAACTGAAGAAACCTTCTGTCTTTCAAAAAAGTTTCAAAAGAGAGAATATCAAAATCTTTACTGATGAAGTATCTGATAAATTTCAACGCGTATTTGATATTTTAAAATATAGTAATGATTCCGGTATCGTATATGCGAGAACCAGAAAAGAAACTGAATTGCTGGCAGAATTCCTGAAGAAAAATCAGGTAAAAAATGTAGATTATTTTCACGCAGGTTTAACAACGAAAGAGAAAAATGCTAAACAGAATCTTTGGAACAAGAGTGACAATCATGTTCTGATTTCTACCAATGCCTTTGGAATGGGTATTGACAAAGATAATGTACGGTTTGTCATACACTATTCACCCGCGGCCTCTATAGAAAACTACTATCAGGAAATAGGAAGGGCCGGAAGAGATGGGAAAGACAGTTTTGCCTTTATGCTTTGGAACAAGCAGGAACTTCTGAATTTTGATCAGGTTTTAAAAAACCAAACTCCGAATAAAGCAGAGTTTTTAAAGATCATCAGCTACCTCTACTCTATCTTTCAGGTTGCAGAATTTGAGCTTCCTGAAAAAACCTTTCAGCTGAATACCATTGGTATACAGAATTTTACCAAACTTTCGAAAGCAAAAATCAACAATATCCTCAATTTTCTGCACAATCAGGAAATCATCTATTACAATGAAAATAAAAGCTTGTCCTCATTGGAGCTTTTTATAAAATCTGATGAAATAGATCAATTACCACAAAAGGATGCTTATTTCTTAGAGCTTCTTTTCCGTTCTATATCTGGAATCACTACCCATAAAGTAATGTTCAGTGAACAGCAGGTAAGCAACAAAATCAATGTCAGTGTCCCTTTGATTAAGGAACGCCTGAAAGAGCTGCAGCAAAAAAATTACCTCGAGTATATTGATGGTGCACTTTCAAGCATAAAGTTCCTGAAACCTCGTGATGAAAGGGCTGTGAGTAATGTTTACTGGAAATTATTTGAACATATTCAGCGAAATAAAATCCTCAAATGGGAAGAGATGAAATTTTACGCAGAAAACAATGACTATTGTAAAATGAAACTCATTCTTGCCTATTTTGGCGAAAAAAATTCAAAAAACTGTGGTCAGTGTTCTGTTTGTGAAAAAAATAAACAGTCTATGTTTGGTAAGAACATTTCTCTGCAAATTATTAATTTATTGACGAAAAAGGCGGCAACAATTGAAGAGCTTTCTATACAGCTGAGTTATCATTCTAAAGAAAACATCTTAGAAAACCTTATCTTTCTTCTCGATTCCGGAAAGGTAAAAATGCTCAATTTCAGGACATATGCAATTAATCATGAATAATGAGCACTCAATAATGAGTATAAGTTTGTTGATATAATGCAACATCTTATTACAGATGATTTATCACTTATATATTAAATCCGATACATCGAACTACTCTACTATTCATAATTGAAAAGCTGCTTTCCGTTGTTTTCAGCTATTAACGAAAACCCTATCTTTGCAGTATGAAATCATTGAAAGTCGTTTTTTTAGGGACTCCAGAGTTTGCAAAAACTTCTTTGGAAGCCATTCATCAATCTCACCATCAGGTGGTAGGAGTTGTGACTGTAGCTGATAAAGCAAGTGGCCGCGGGCAAAAGATTCACCAATCACAGGTAAAAGTGTATGCAGATGAAAACAATATTCCCGTTTTCCAGCCAGAAAAACTTAGAAATCCCGATTTTTTGGAAGAACTAAGAAAACTGGATGCTGATGTTTTTGTAGTAGTTGCATTCAGAATGATGCCTAAAATTCTTTTTGAAATGCCTAAAATGGGTACATTCAATCTTCATGCCTCTTTATTACCGGATTACAGAGGAGCTGCACCCATCAACTATGCCGTAATCAATGGAGAGGAAAAAACGGGCGCAACAACCTTCTTTATTAATGAAAAAATTGATGAAGGAAATATCCTTCTTCAGCAGGAGCTGGAAATTTTACCTGATGAAAATGCAGGAAGTCTTCACGACAGACTGATGGAAATGGGTTCAGGATTGGTCGTTAGGACATTAAATGGCCTTGCCGAAAATACGATTGATGAGAAACATCAGCCGCAAGTAGAGCACCCTAAAAACGCTTATAAAATATTTAAGGAAGATACCAAAATCAATTGGCACGCCCCTTCAAAAACAGTTCATCAGTTTATCCTGGGAATGTCGCCTTATCCTGCCGCTTTCACGACTTTAAAAATAGAGAGCGAAGAAAAAGGATTAAAAATATTCGCTGGTAAGTTTGAAATTTCTGATCACGGAAAACCAGCTGGAACCTTGGATATTTCAAAGAACGAATTTAAAATCTACACTGAAGATGGAATTTATTATCCACAGGAACTTCAGTTGGAAGGTAAAAAAAGAATGATGGTAAAAGATTTTCTGAACGGTTTCCGAAACTTTGATGAAATAACGTTAAAAAATTAAGGAGAACTTATATACAGTCAACAAAAGTCACAAAAGGTTTATTATAAACAGTTTGTGACTTTTGTAGTTTATAAAAAGTACTAGCTTTTACTTACCATTTTCTTCCTGATTCTACTGATAAATTCAGGAGTTACACCCAGATAAGCTGCAATCTGAATATTGGTCAGCCGATGTGCTGTTTTCGGATAGGCCTTCAAAAATTCAATATACCTTTCCTCTGACGATTTACTTAAATTATCAATGATTCTTCTTTGTAATGCTATGATTGACATCTGAAACTTAAGCCTCATCAGTCTTTCGATCTCAGGCATTTCGGAATAAAGCTTTTCTTTATCTGTTTTCGAAATCAGAAGAATCTCACTATCCTCAAGAGCCTGGATAGTAAGTTTTTAGGGTATACTGTTGATAAAACTGTCAATATCGGAGATCCACCAGTTTTCAGTTCCAAAATATAATATCTGTTCGGATGCATTATGATTGGTATGGAAGACTTTAAAGCAGCCACTGACTACAAATCCTTCAAAGTCACCTATCTCTCCTTCTTTCAAAAGGAAATCTTTTTTCTTTAGTTTCTTAAGGGTAAAAGCATTGCAATAATTATCGAGCTTTTCATCTGAAATTTCTATGTATTCTCTAATATGCTTTTTTAAAGACTCTGTCATAGTTTAAAAATAAAAAAAGGTTTAGAAAAATCCCAAACCTTTTATTTTATATTGTAAACAGCCATTTTTCGTGAATTAAATTCACAGCTGATTATTCATTAATTACAATTGTACCAGCTCTGTAACCTCTACATCATATCCTCCAACCTGAGGTTTGATATTTGGGTTTTGAGTGATTACTTTGAACTTATTGATTCCTAAATTCTTTAAGATCTGCGTTCCAATTCCATAATCTCTGTAATTGTATGCTAACGTAGGATGCTGTTCCTGCCCGTCCTGATAATTAAGGAACTGCTGAAGCTTTCTCAAAGTATTTTCAGAATTAGAAACGTTATTGATAAAAATAATAGCTCCTTTCCCAGCCTCATTTACCATTCCTGTTACTTTTTCCAATAATGGTTTTTCCCCATTATTCAATCTTGTCAATACATCGAAATAAGAATCTGAAGACTGTACTCTTACCAAAACAGCCTCATCCACTGTCCATGAACCTTTTGTAAGGGCAAAGTGGATCTGGTCATTGGAAGTTTCTCTGAAAGCATAAAAATCAAACTCACCGTAGTGCGTTTTTACTTTTTTCTCTTCAAGCCTCTCAACAAGATTTCCTTTTTTAAGCTGATAATGAATCAGATCTTCAATAGATACAATTTTCATATCATGCTTTTGAGCCAATGCATGCAATTCAGGCAGACGTGACATGGTACCATCTTCATTCATGATCTCACAGATCACTCCTCCTTCTTTCAGACCTGCTAAATTCGTAAGGTCAATCGCTGCTTCTGTGTGTCCAGCTCTTTTCAATACTCCTCCCTTTCTTGCACGAAGCGGGAAAATGTGGCCAGGTCTCATAAAATCTGTAGGCTTGGATTCTTCATCCATCAGCGCTAAAATTGTTTTGGCTCTGTCTCCAGCAGAAATTCCGGTAGATGTTCCGTTTCCTAAAAGGTCAACTGATACGGTGAAAGCTGTTTCTTTAGGATCGCTGCTTCTGCTTACCATCACTTCAAGTCCTAGCTCATCACATCTTTTTTCAGGAAGCGGCATACAGATCAACCCTCTTCCATAAAGTGCCATAAAATTGATAATTTCCGGCGTTGTCAGTTCTGCTGCGCAAAGAAAATCTCCTTCATTTTCTCTGTCTTCATCATCTACTACTATGATTATTTTACCATTTCTAAGGTCTTCTATAGCCTCTGGAATAGTATTTAATTTAATATCGGACATTTTTACTTTTTATTTTTGCAAAGATACTCATAAAAATAAGCATCTGCCAATTAATTCTGAATGGTTTATTACGCTTTGGATAATGAGTTGGCTGCCTCTCTGAATATCTCGTAAGACCTCAATCTTTTCTGATGATCGTAAATATGCGAATTGATCATCAGCTCATCCACCTGGAATCTTTCCTGGAAATCTTTAAGTTTTTCCTTTACTTCTTCCTGATTTCCGATAAAAGTATATCTTAATTTTTGCAAAACCATCGACTTTTCCATTGGTGACCAGATTTCATCCATATCATCAACCGGCGGAGCAAATGGCTTTCTGTCATTTCTTACAATATTGATGAATGCCTGAAATAAAGTAGTGGAGATTTTATGAGCTTCTTCCGAAGTTTCAGCAGCAACACCATTTATACAAGCAATGATATAAGGTTTATCCAAATATTTTGACGGTTCAAAATGCTCTCTGTATATTTTAAAAGCCATTTCCATCTGCTCCGGAGCAAAATGCCCGGCAAAAGCATATGGCAAACCAAGTTCCGCAGCAAGCCACGCACTGTCTGTACTTGATCCCAGAATATAAATCGGAACATCCAGCCCTTCCCCGGGAATAGCACGAACCATGGCGTCTGAATTTTCCTTTGAGAAATATCTTTGTAGTTCGAGGATCTGTCTTGGAAACTGTTCATTGATAATAGCCGGGTTTCTCCCTAATGCCTGAGCCGTTAATCCATCTGTTCCGGGAGCTCTTCCTACTCCTAGATCAATTCTTCCAGGGAAAAGAGATTCCAGAGTACCGAACTGTTCTGCAATAATTAGAGAACTGTGGTTGGGAAGCATAATTCCTCCTGAACCTACTCTGATTTTTTTTGTTCCGTTGGCGATGAAACCGATTAAAACAGAGGTTGCTGAACTGGCAATACTTTCCATATTGTGGTGCTCTGCCAGCCAGAATCTTTTATAGTCTAGGTTTTCAGCGTGATTAGCTAATGATAAGCTGTCCTGAAAGGTATCATGAATGCTTTTATCCTGCTTTACCGGTGCAAGATCTAAAACAGAAATTTCAAAATTTTTCATATTGAGATGTTAATTTTCTTTGGTCTCAAAAAACCAAACAAATTTAAAACATAAATTCTGCATTAGTTACTTTTTGTAATTAATAAAACCGATCGATCAGTTCAGGGAAAAACTATGGGAATAAAATTTTTGTTTACTTGATTTTACTTATAAGATTTTGGGTAAATTGCAGTATTATTCAAGGACATGAAAACAAAAATAATGTATCTCGAAAACAAATCCTTCGGTCATCATGGCCCTGCATGGATTGGTTTTGTAGAATTTTCAAAATCAGGGCAAACCGTTTATTTTAATGGCAAGGCACTCAAAAAGCTAAAAAGGCCAGGAATCAATGCTAATCATTTTGATATAGAAACTGGAGAAGAATATTGGGTATCCGGTATTAAGAAAAATGGTCAGAACAGGCATCAATTCGGCGGTGGAAAAATTATGATTGATAAAAACTCCATGGATGACTATCTGAAACTGGTAGACTTTAGCAATATCGATGAAAAGTACTTTGAAATTGTTGAGTTTTCCAAAACAGATAAAAATATATTTAATGAGATAGAAAATACAGAAACTGAATTCAGAGACGAAAGTTATCGGGCTACTTTTTACGATAACAATCGAAGAAAATTAATTTTAGATATTGAACTTTAAATGAAAAATATTTATTTACTTCTTTTTTCATTTCTTTTAATAAGTTGTTCTTTCAACGAATTCTATAAAGACAGAGAATCTGACAAAACAGATGGTGAAAAGATTCCAATAAAATTTTATTGGGAACTCCGATATGGAAACAATCCTGATGATATTTATAAGTTATTTGGTGAGAAGTTTTTTGAAGTGACTGATAAAGAAAAACTTGTAAAACTTATGAATATGGTCAATGAGATTGGTCCTGTTGAAGAATATAATCTCGACAAATGGGAAACGATGGTTGTAAAAGGAAGCAATGCGCGAAGTCAATACTTCTTCACGTATAATGTAAAAAGAGGAACTAAAAAAACAGAAGAATCTTTTACTTTAGAAAAAAATAAAGAAGGAGATATAAAAATCGTTGGTTACAGAGTCAATCAGGATCTGCTAAACGAATAAAAATAAAAAAGGGTTTGAAAATATTCAAACCCTTTTTTATTTTACCCACACGAAGTTTTAAATTAAACAATTATCATATAAAAGTTTTTTTTAACATTAATAATTCATCATAAAGAGAAATATTTACTATATTCGTATACCAAATCTTAAAATTTTTAATATGAACAAAAAACCAAACAGTCTGCTTTACCGGCAGATGCTGACAGGAAAAACTATCTTTATGAGTTTTATTATTGCTGCAACATTCGTGTCGTGTAGTAAAAATAATGAGGAAATCACCTCTGAAGCTCAAGCCGATGCCACCAATATTGAAAACTTTAAAAAAGGGCAATTGAACGGCCAGGAAATTACTTATGAACGAAAAAACGGACTGAATTTCTTCCAGGGAGATATGGTCATTTCTGACAAACAGCTGTCAGAAGGCAGCGAGCTCAATAAAGGGGGTGCCAGTTTTTCAAGGTGGCCCGGAGGAAAAATTTATTATACAGTCGCCAGTAATATGGGTTCTATTAATGCCAACAAAATCACAAGCGCCGTTAATGAATATAACTCCAAGACCAATACTCAATGGATTCCCCGTACCAATCAGACCAATTATGTAGAATTTATTTTCGGAAGTTCATCCGGATCAGATGGCTGGGCTCATATCGGGTATCAGGGAGGAAAGCAGAATGTCTCGTTGGATCAGTATATTTCTGTAGGATCAGTCATTCATGAAATGGGGCATAGCGTAGGTCTTTATCATGAGCATACCCGAAAAGACAGGGATCAGTATGTGAAAATCCTGTGGAACAATATTCAAGATGGGCAGGCATATAATTTCAACATCTATAATTCCGGAACGGATATAGGTCCTTTTAATATCAATTCTGTGATGATGTATTGGCCGACTTCTTATTCCAAAAACGGACAGCCTACTATTACGAGAGCCAACAACACGAGCTTCACCTATAATAGAACCGGCTTTACAACCGGGGATATCAACACGATCAATGCAATGTATCCTTAGTTTTTAAGTTTAAGAATAATCCTATAAAAAAGAAAAGAACTCTTATGAGTTCTTTTCTTTTTTATAATTATAATGATTGATCAAAATCCTTATTTCATTAAATTCAAAATGACTTGGCAAGGCATTCTTCCACTCCGTGAGGGTTTCGCGCGGGTTTTTGTAGAATTCATCTTCAAAAGCTTTGATCTTATCTGAAGTAATAACTCTTGAAATATCCAGCAATCCCTGTTCTGCAAATTTGGCAAGATGTCCAATGACCGTTTCTTTCACCAACCCTCTTTCCAAGGCTATTTCTCCAATGGTTTTTCCTTGTTCAAATAACTGAAAAGTTAAAACCTGAGACGGAACTTTAGCTATTTTCAGATTGATTTCTTTATCATTTTTCTCTTCTAAAAGTTTCGTTTCAAGAAGGTAAATATCTCTTAAACTGTTCAGATATTCTTCAATATCTTCCAGCCAGTTTTTGAATTCTTCGTTATATTGTTTTAACCCTTTTGCTCCTTTTATTTCAGCATAAAATTCTTTCAAAGGATCGAAAATTTTATTTCTGGTTTCTGTAAAAAAGAAATTAACAGCTCCTTTTGATTTGCTCTCAATCTCAGACCATTCTTCTTTTTGTTCAATAAAATTATTGACTTTCTGAAAAATGATACGCTCCAGCTTTTCAAATATTTTCCCGAGGTTTACAGCCTCATGTTTCAATTGCTGGTAAAGCTGTTTGGTTTTAACATGATCAATATTCTTGGTCACAATCGAAAGATTGTTCCATTCTTCCACTTCTTTTAAAAACCATACACAGTCCAGCGTACGAAGTACTTTTCTGATACTGTAGTCATATTTTTCCTGATTCAGAATCGCTTCAACATGGTCGTTGGCAATCGTATCCGTATGGAAATGTAAAATTCTATTGTCTTTGAAAATAACTTCAGGAGTAATTTTTGATTTTAAAACAATCCCTTCTAACGTTCTGCAACGGGATAGTGCCACATATACCTGACCGGCAGTAAAACTTTTTCCGGCATCAATAATGACTTTATCAAATGTCAATCCCTGGCTTTTGTGGATAGTAACTGCCCAGGCCAGTTTTATTGGAAACTGTTCAAAGCTGCCAAGAACTTCTTCCTGAATATTTTTATCTGTGTCCAGAAAATATTTTTTCTGTTCCCAGGTTTCTCTTTTGACAATAATTTCATTTTCACTTTCATCCAGTACTACACGGATTTCATTTTCATCCAATCCAATGACCTCCCCTAGTTTTCCGTTAAAATATTTCTTTTCTCCGGAAATATCATTTCGGATAAACATCACCTGTGCTCCTATTTTCAATTCCAGAAACTGTTCGTTGGGAAACTGATTTTCTTTAAAGTCTCCTAC
This sequence comes from Chryseobacterium sp. GW821-FHT04C04, assembly GCF_059420365.1. Lineage (NCBI taxonomy): Bacteria > Pseudomonadati > Bacteroidota > Flavobacteriia > Flavobacteriales > Weeksellaceae > Chryseobacterium > Chryseobacterium sp. GW821-FHT04C04. Next base: position 382,952 of record NZ_JBWKTO010000002.1, read on the forward strand.
AAGTTTAGCTTCATAGGTCTGAGCATCAACTTTTATCTCCGTCAATTTTTCCTGGTTGATCTCATCCGCCATTTTGTTATGAGAACAGAGATAGACATAAGACTCCTTCCCCATATTAAAATCAGGATCATACCTTTCATTAAGATGGTTAAAATCTATATTATTCACATCTCCATCACGGATGGCATTCAGAATTTCCAGAAATTGTTCGTCAGACTGTCTGTAGACTTTCGTCAGTTCAATCGTAACAATCGGAATCTCCTTAATGGCATGGCTGTCAAAAAAGAAGGGTGAATTGTAATACATTTTCAGAATATGCTCATCTCTCACCACTGGCGGAAGCTGATATAAATCTCCGATAAACAGCATCTGTACGCCACCAAATCTTTGATTATTCCTTCTGATAAACCTCAAAGAAAAATCCATCATATCAAGAACATCAGCCCTCAACATCGAAACCTCATCGATGATAATAATCTCAACCTCTCTAAGAAGTTTGAGTTTATCCTTACGGTATTTGAAATGGGGCATCAGATCGGCAATATTATTAGCCAAACTGGTATCTATCCTTTCTGTAGTAGGAAGAAAGGTTCTCAACGGCAGTCCAAACATGGAATGAATCGTAACTCCTCCCGCATTGATCGCAGCGATCCCTGTGGGAGCTACTACAATATGTTTTTTCTTCGTACGTCTTACAAAATCATTAAGAAATGTCGTTTTTCCTGTTCCGGCTTTCCCGGTCAAAAAAACGCTTCTGTTGGTATATTCTATTAAGTCAAAAAAATGATTGTTCATCGTCGTCAAAAATACGGAAATGAATTTGAATTTCTTACCTTGGCATAAGTTTTGAAAATTCTTAAAAAGAAATAAAGTTTATTGTGAAAAAATTATTACTACTTTTCCCTGCAATAGTATTATGTACTACACTATCTCTGATTTCCTGCAATACATCAAAGAATGCCAACACCAATCTTCCGATTGATATTGCCGATAGACCTGCCGATGAAGATAGCCAGAAATATGATCAGGCGCAGCTCGATAAATTAAAAGCTTCTATTGAGTCTGAGGTCTCAGGAGAAAAGTGTACAGATGCTGGTGAATGGACATTTGCTCCAATGGGGGCGAAATCCTGCGGCGGACCTCAGCAATATATTGCTTATCCCAAAAAGATAGAAGCTACTTTCTTACCGAGAGTCAACGACTATACGGATAAAATAAAGGCTTTCAATCAAAAATATAATATTATGTCTGACTGTGTCATGATTACCCCTCCAACCTCTTTAAAATGTATCAATGGAAAGATAAAACTTATCACACCAGATCCTAACTAACAATACTGCAAAGGTTCTCTATCAAATCGAAAAAAGCTCCGTCTCAGGACGGAGCTTTTTATATGGATGAAAGCCAATTTTGAATTTTGCTTCAAAAGCGTAAAAAATTGACAAACGAGTTGATTATTCAATAAGAGACTACAATTGATGGTCTTTTACATTTTCTTTATACCATGACGAATATTTCACATAATTATCCGCAATTCTGTTCACTTCTCCTTCTAATAACTGTGCATTGATATCTTTAATTTTTTTTGCCGGAACTCCCCCCCAGACTTCACCGGATTTGATATGTGTTCCCTGAGTGACTACCGAACCTGCTCCTACAATAGAATTTTCTTCGACCAAACAATCGTCCATTACAATAGCTCCCATCCCAATCAGTACATTATCTTTAATGGTACATCCATGAACAATCGCGTTATGTCCGATAGAAACATTATTTCCTATATTCAAAGGGTATTTCTGGTAGGTACAGTGCAGCATCGCATTATCCTGAACGTTTACCTTATCACCCATTTTGATATAATTAACATCGCCTCTGATTACTGCATTATACCAAACGCTGCAATCTTTTCCCATTACAACATCACCAATAATGGTTGCCGTTTCTGCTAAAAAGGTATTCTCTCCAATCTGTGGTGCTTTTCCTAAAAGTTCTTTTATAAGTGCCATAATATTAATTTGAAAATTTGAAAATATGCCAATTTGAAAATGATGATTGCTGCCTTATAATTTCTAGTATCTACCTTCTAAATTATAGCGATAGCAAAAATCTAACTCTCAATTTTCAGCTTCTAACTTCTAATGCGTATTTTTGTATCTCAAATTTAACGAAAAAATGCGTACCGTACTTATAGAACCAACCGAAAACCCGAAAGTGATGAAATTTGTTACTGATTACAATCTCATCCCCGGCTCTTTGGAGTTGGACAGAAATTCAGATGTTTCAGAAATTCCTTTAGCACAGGAGCTTTTCAATTATCCGTTTGTGGAAAGAATTTTCATTACGGCTAATTTTATAGCTGTTGCAAAACAAGATACCATAGAATGGGAACATGTTGCTCAAAGTCTGAAAAATGTGATTGAAGACGAATTATTGGCCAACCCAAGAATTTATCTTCAAAAGAAAAAAGAAATGTATCAGATCTATGCTGAGATGACACCCAATCCAAATGTAATGAAGTTTGTTTCAAGCAAGTTACTAATGGAAGGTTTCGTGGAGGTAAAATCCAGAGATGCAGCTGAGGAAGTTCCTTTAGCACAAGCTATTTTTAAAGAGTTTGATTTTGCAACGGAAGTTTTCATTTCTGATAATTTTGTAGCAGTTTCAAGAAATAATTCTGTAGAATGGCACCAGGTAATGATGGCTGTTCGTGGTCTGATTGCGGAATATCTTCAAAACGGAGGTGAAATTTCAAAAGCAGAACCTCAGAAACATGAAAACCCTGTTGAAAAGATTATCAACAGAGATTATACGGAAGATGAGCAGAAAATTTCTGACATTTTAAATGAATATGTGGCTCCTGCCGTGGAAAATGATGGAGGAAAAATTTCTCTGATGGAATATGACCAGGAAAATAAAACTGCAAAAATGCTTCTACAGGGTGCATGCTCGGGCTGCCCAAGTTCTACAGCTACTTTGAAAAACGGAATTGAAAATATTTTAAAGCAATTCGTTCCGGATTTAGTAGAAAGAGTAGAGGCTGTAAACGGATAAAACAGTTGAAATGCCTCCCGAAAAAAAAGTTGTTGTCATTATTGGAAGTGCTTCAGAGAATTCCAGCAATCAGAAACTGATAGAACAGGTCCTGGAAAAGATGAATACTATAGATTTTCAATTGTATGAAGATCTTTCTGTTCTTCCCCATTTTGATACTGCTTTAACGGATTGTAATACTCCGGATAAAGTTCTGAAAATCAGAGAAGACATTCAAAATTCATCGGGAGTTATATTCTCCACTCCGGAATATATTTTTAGTATTCCGGGCAGGTTGAAAAATCTTTTGGAATGGTGTGTTTCCACAACAATTTTTTCTGAAAAGCCTGTGGCTGTAATTACCGCTTCGGCCAATGGAGAAAAAGGACACGAAGAGTTGTTATTAATTTTAAAAACTCTGGGAGCTGTAACAGATGATAAACATCAGACATTAATAAAAGGGATAAAAGGCAAATTTGATAGCAATGGCTTAATGGAAAGTAATACCTTTGCTAAAGTATCAAAATTAGTAACAGATTTTACAACTTCTGTTCATAATTAAAAATTAGAATATTGAATAAGAAAGGAATTTTACTGGTAAACCTCGGATCACCGAGATCTACTGCTGTAAACGACGTAAAGGAATATCTTGATGAATTTTTGATGGACGAAAAAGTGATTGATTACCGTTGGATCTTTCGCGCTCTTCTCGTACAGGGAATTATCCTGAAAACAAGACCTGCAAAATCTGCAGAAGCCTATAAAACGGTTTGGACAGATGAAGGTTCTCCACTGATTGTCATCACTGAAAAAATTCAGAAAAAACTTCAAAAACTGGTAGATGTTCCCGTAGAAATCGGAATGAGATATGCGCAACCGAGTATTGAAGCTGGTATTCAGAAACTGGTAGATCAGGGGGTTACTGAAATCGTTCTTTTTCCTTTATATCCTCAATATGCCATGAGTACAACGGAAACGGTGATTGAAAAGGCAGAAGAAGTAAGGAAAAAGAAGTTTCCAAAGGTAAAGATCAATTATATTCAGCCTTTCTACAACAGAGATATTTATATCAATTGTCTGGCAGAAAGTATTAAGGAAAAACTTCCTGAAAATTTTGATGCCCTTCAGTTTTCTTATCATGGAGTTCCGGAAAGACATATTTATAAGACAGATCCTACAAAAACCTGTAATCTTAATGACTGCTGTTCCAGAGATGACAATCCAAGCCATCAGTTCTGCTATCGTCATCAATGTTATAAAACCACACAGCGTGTGATTGAAAAGTTGAACTTGCCTAAAGAAAAAACAATTGTTTCTTTCCAGTCAAGATTAGGAAAAGATAAATGGATTGAACCTTATACTGACGAAACCTTGGAATCAATTGGTAAAAATGGGGTGAAAAACCTGGCTATTGTATGCCCGGCATTTGTTTCTGACTGTCTTGAGACTTTAGAAGAAATTTCTGTAGAAGGTAAAGAGCAGTTTATGCATGGTGGTGGTGAAAGTTTCCACTATATTCCATGTCTGAATGATGAAGACAGATGGATTGATGTTGTAAAAATACTCTGTGAAGAAAAACTGAATGATTTCTATTTGGTTTAATTCACATGAGTCAAAATATACAAAAGGCCGCAAGTAATTCTTGTGGCCTTTTTAGTGAAATATATTAAGATTTGGTTTACTTTTTAATCAGATTTCCTGCTTTTTCTCCATTTACCATTACAATATATACTCCCGGAAGGATATTGGAAGGAAGTTGGATATTCAGTTTATTGATCCCATCAATAATCTCTACTTTTTCAGAAATTTCTTTCTTCCCTGTAAGGCTTATCAATTCTACAATTCCTCTTCCAGCTTTTCCTTCAAAATTTATGGTGAATCTATCTGTCGCAGGATTTGGGCTTATAGTATACAATGGAGTTTCTACCGCAGTCACTTTTCCTGCCGGAGAAGTTCCGCCACCTACCCCTACTGCATTCCATGCATTGGTAGTCTGAATAACTTCATTGCCACCTGCACCATAAAGATCTGCAGCTGCCTGAAGAGAATAGGTTCTTGCATTGGCATAAGTAGAAGAAGAAGTAAGATAAGTAGTCAATGTTCTGTAAGCTATAGCTGCTGCCTTATCTAATCCGATCCCGGAAACATTATACGCAAAGCCTTTATCATTGGTTCCTGATCCTCCGGTTACCAATAGATAGTACCAGAAGTTAAGCACTCCCGAATTGGTATGAACTCCGCAATAATCATTAGCCTGGCTTGGGCTGGCACACCCTGAAGTTGTGGTAGCTTTCCAATACGTTCCCAAATAAGTATCAGGCTGGCTGTACGCATTAGGATTTGCCATATTTCTGATCACATAATTGAAGTCTTCTCCCAATGTCCAGCTTGCCTGCGTGGGTCTTGCCCAGCGTTCAATTGTATTTCCAAAAATGTCTGAGAATCCCTCATTTAAGGCTCCAGATTCTCTCTGATAAGCAAGATTGGCTGTTTTAGAAGTCATTCCATGGGTAATTTCATGACCGCAGACATCAATGGCTGTTAATGGTTTTCCTCCGTTTGTAGAAGAGCTTCCGTCTCCGTAAGTCATTCTGGAACCATCCCAAAATGCATTAAAATAATTGGTCGAATAATGAACATACGATTTAATAGCAAAATTATTGTTATCAATACTTTTACGTCCGAATTTTGTATAAAAATAATCTACCGTCATTTCTGCTCCCCAATGTGCATCGGTAGCATATTGATCTTTATTCGTATTGACATTATTCCAGTTATTATCTGTGTCTGTAAAGTCTACTGCAGAAGCGTAGCTGGTTCCTTTTTTCAAGTTATAGGTTTCCACAGCAGTTCCTGCATTTCTTCCCGTTTCTCTTAATCTATAGCTTCCATTGTAAGAATCTGCAGTTATATTTCGGGTTCCGCTATATCCTGTAACAGCAGTTCCCGGAGTATTTACCTCATGAATAATGGCATCTACACCCAATACTTTTCCATTTTTAGCATCTACAAAAATATATTGTCTGCTTAATGGCTTCTCAGCATAGATATCAAATTTATAAGCTAATCTTACATGATTTAATCTTTCATCGTCCGGATCTGAATAATAAACTAATTCACCTTTAGGAGCAAAGCTTGCGTTTGGATCACCCGTTTCTTTTTTAAGAAAGTCTTCTTCTTCCTTATTTTTCCATTTATAGGATTCTGCACCTACAAATGATAAAGCACTCTGTAATGCTCCGCTTTCGGAAAGGCTGGCTTTTTTGTCAATTGCTTTTGAAACATCCAGAATCCACTTTCCTGTTTCTCCTACAATTTTACCATCTTTGGTCTGTACGGCCATCATTCCATATTCTACGGGAATATCGTTGATGGTCTGCTGAAATCTATGCGTTTCAAATCCCAACGCATCCTTTTCAAATCCCAGCTTACGCGCTTCTCCCTGTAAAAGTCTCTGAGAAGTTTCATCAAATAAAACAGGACTTCCCTGAAAAGCAGGTGCGCTTTTTTCGAATCGCATAAATTCTGCATGTAATCCGCTTTTACCCGGAACTAATTTTGAGGGGGTGTTTTGTCCAAAAACAAAAGAGCATGCTGCAATGCTTGCAGCTAAGATAAATTTCGTTTTCATAATAATATTGATTGGTTGTAAAAACGAATGTATAAATTTTTCACAACAAAATGATATATATGATGCGATAAATTCAATTGATATTATGAATCAATAAACAAAACACAATGATGATTTTAAAACAAAGAATACTATTTAATAATATTTTTAAAATAAAAAAGATTTTATATTAATATATTTAACAAAAATCAAAGTTTTGTGAATTATTATTTTTTCATTATGTTGTGCATTATAATACGTAAAACAATAAAGACACTAAAATCTGACAAGATATAAGTCTCCAAGATCAATAAAAAAGGACCACCTCAAGAGATAGTCCCATTTTATAAATGTATTTTTTAAATAATAATTGATATCAAATCATTATCGCTTATTCGCAATTGGAGTTCTGAATTCTCCATAGCCCATAAGCCCATCATAGTTTCTTCCGAAAGGGGCATAATAAAGAAATGCCTGATACAGGTTTTCTGTCTGCCAGAAATTACCATTCACCTCTCCGAAATTCAATGGACCGTTTCCTTCTTTTGTTACCAAAACATAATTATAAAAACCTTGTTTCAGAAATATTTTAGCCACATATTGTTTAGTGGCGGCATCGTACTGCATCTGATTTTCTTTGCCTGGCTTAAAATTATTAAACCCACCCAAAACATAAATCTCTTTATCTACAGGATCCGACTCCAGATAGAAGTGTACCCATGAATAATCCCCTTCTCTATCGGCATCTCTTTCTCTTCCCAAATCATTTCTTCGGTAATACCATGCTCCGTTGACATCCGGCTGATATTGATAATTTAAAGGAAAAGCCCATACAGGATGAAGATAGGTCTGGTTGACATCATCTCTTATTTCAGTTGAACGTACCATATCGGCTGCCATGTTCATATTTTTATTATCGAAATAATAAAACTCATTGTCTCCGGGAAAAGTAAGGTTCATCTGCTGAAAAAGCACCTGATTTCCTAAAACGGTGCTTGGCTTCTGATTGGAAATCACCATATTCGGGTTGTTATTCTGCATCACATTCATAGTGATTGAATTGACATTAGAAGAAATATCTCCTCCTTTTGGAGAAACATTTACCTCTACCCTTTGGTTGATATTAGGATTCTTTGCATCTGCAATTCTGGAAATATTTAAAGCCAGAGCCGTCATATCTTCTACCAGATAAAATCTTTTTTTGAAAAGAGGCTGATCTGCGGAATCTTTGTAAACAATCAGTTCATAATTCCCTGAAACCTTTAGCTGGATTTTATCGTTCGGAAAAACCAGTTTATAATGGGTATAAGCCTGCAGCGTGTTAAAAGAATACTGAAACTGATCCAGAAGCGCATTCATACTTCCGGTAGCAAATTCTGTAAAAAACAGATTATCTTCATTCCAGTTTCTGTCATAATGTTTGAATGTATATCTGTAAATCTGACTGCCGTTTGTAAGATCATCAAAACCAAGAACCAATTGTTCTCCAATTTTAATTACCGGGGTCTCATCATTGGTCTGAGGATTAAACAACTGAACACTTTGGATGTTTTGTCCAAAGACCAGTCCGCCTAAAGAAAGTAAGAGTATTCGCAAAGTTTTCATTAAGACGAAGATAGCCATTTCCTTAATAATATTGTATTTTTGAATAAAAAATATTCAGATATGCTTCAGATTCAAGGTTTCGTATTCAACTTTGCGAGCGAAAATACTTACATCATCTATAACGAAAATAAAAATGCCTGGCTGATTGATCCGGGAAATATGAGCGGACAGGAAACTCAGGCTATTGATCAATTCATCACTGAAAATGGACTGAACATTCAGAAAATCCTTCTTACCCATGCTCATATCGATCATGTATTCGGGCTTCAATGGGCTTTTGATACATTCAAAGTTCCTGTGAATATGCATCAGGAAGATCAGGAAGTACTGGATATGCTTCAGGCGAGCGGCATAAGATTCGGAATGCAGATAGATCCTGTAAAAGTGGAGGTAGAATATATCAAGGAAGGTGATGAACTGGATTTAGACGGTGAAAAATTTACAATCTATCATGTTCCGGGACATTCTCCTGGAAGTGTGGTTTATCATAATGAAAACCAAAAGTTCATGATTTCCGGGGATGTGCTTTTTGAAGGCAGCATCGGAAGAACAGATCTCTATAAAGGAAATTATGATCAGCTGATTGAAGGAATTAAATCTAAACTTTTTATTTTAGATAATGATACCCAGGTTTTCTCAGGACATGGAAATCCTACCTCTATTGGTTTTGAAAAACAGTATAATCCGTTTTTAAAGTAAAAGAGTCGGAGGGTTTGAGAGTCATATAAATGTTTTGAATCAACCTCAGATCTGACACTTTATATAAATAATCATTCTTGTTCGATAAAATTTAAACATAATTAACAGGTCGCTCCTCTGGATCTATAATTTTAAAACAAATACTTTCTATTAACAGTTAGCTCTCCTTGGAGCTGGATTTAATCCCATCGGGATCTACTGTTAGTAGAAAAAAAAATAAAGTCCCCATAAAATAAAGCTTCGGAGGAACGACCTGCTAATTCATACCGTAAATATTGATATTTTTAATGTATTTATACTTTTTATCGGGCAGTAATAATAAAAAATACAAAACCATCAGAAATTCTGATGGTTTTGTTGTTATAAAGAAATAGAATTTAGAAATCTAAAGTAATTGATGCTCTGGCAGCAGCTCCCATAATAGGTCTTGCCATGATTGTTCCATCTCCGTTTGGTGATCCTGCTCTTGGATCTCCTTCTGTGATCCCAATGGTATTAAAGATATTGGTTCCATCCACGGCAAAGCGTATTTTACCTAATTGATAAGACATTCCTGCACCAAATTCCGTGAAAGCAGGTAACGTCTGTACATTTTTCTCATCCTGGAAACGTTTTCCATAATAATTCATACTTGCATAGGCTCTCCATGCTTTTGTAATATTGACTGCCGGTGAAATATTAAAGAAAAATTTCGGCATTCTTCGTACTACATTTCCTTCAAGAAGACTTCCGGCTTCAAGATTTTTATATTTAGGGCTTTGAACTGTTCCGTTGAATGAAATCTCTAAAATATTATTGAACAGACGGGCATACCCTTCAAATTCAACTCCGTAGTTTTGTGTATTGGCAAATGTATTTTCAGACTTTCCATTAGAGAAAATATCTGTGAAAGAAAGATTCTTCAATGTAGAATAGAACGGAATCACTGCGATATCAAAAGTACGCGAGTAATATTTGTATCCAACTTCCAACTGATTGGTTGTTACAGATTTCAACGGCTTATCAGGAGCTGGGTTGGAGAAATAATTGTAGTACGCTTCTTCATTTGGAGATCTGAAACCGTTAGAAAAACGGGCATATACGGCATTTTCTCTGTTGATTTTATAATTAGCCGCTACGGTAAAAGACACTTTATCGATGTTATAATTCCAATACGTGTATTTATTTCCCAATACGCTCATGTTATCATCAGCAGTTGTCGTGTTGAAGCCGTGAGTTCCATCAGTTGTTAATCCTGAATTATTTAAATTGGCAGTCGTTGTATTGGCAAAATTTCCTTTATAATAATCGTGGCTGTAACGAAGACCTCCATTTACACTTAAAGCATCGGTGATATTATAATCAAGATTTACATAAAGATCATTCAAGCTTCCCTGAGTTTGTGTATCTCTCTGTAGAAAAGTCATGCTGGTAACTCCGTTATACGTTTTTGAATATCCGGTATCCAAAGGCGTAAGAGAAGTATCTACAAGGTTTAGCAATTCAGGTCTGTCTGTTGCAGTCGTCAGAATATTGCTCCAGTTCCAGTACTGGTGAGACTTCCAGTTCGATTTATAAAAACCAGCTGTAACGTTTCCTTTATCAAATTTATAATTGAACTGTAAATCATTTACAAAATTATTCATCTGTTTGTCAATAGCCCAGAATCCAAGTTCCTGTACAAATTGTGGATTAACAATTCCGCCGTTACTTACCATTGAATATTGATAATTACTTCCGGTAATTCCACTGCGTTTCGCAAAATCTGCTGCTGTATATGGAGCTCCGGCAGGGAAAATCCCAGTGTAATTCATATTGATATTGGTATATCTAGTTTTATTTAAAACACTGAAATTGTTTCCAAGATCATATTTAAACTCAGCCCCCAATACATCTACTTTTGGATGAATTCCGTCTTCAAGATTTCTTTTGAAAAACCCGCCTCCGGCTTGTGGAATATTTAACTGACTGATTGATCGGTAGCTATATGTTCCATAGTTAGGATTAAAACCTGGGAATCCTTTCAGGTCATCTCCATTTTGAACCAAAGGAATCGGAAGGAAGAACGTATTTCTGTCGTCCAATTTTTTATAATATACTTTTACGTAGCCTTTATCAAAGACATATTTCAGATTCATTCTGATCTGACCTCCGTCATTAGCTTTGAAGCCAGTCTTTCTGATTCCGCTGTCTGTTCTGTAAAAGCCTCCGATATTGAAGAATAATTTATCCTGAACCAAAGCACCGCCTACATTAAGGTCTGTACGCATCAATCCATAGGTACTTGTTTCCACTTTTGCCGTTCCTCTGAAATCATTGGTTCCTTCTCTGGTAATAAAGTTGATAAGTCCTCCCGGAGAATTGGTAGCAAAAATAGATCCTGAGCCTCCTCTCAAAGCTTCCAGACGGCTTACCGAATTATCCACACGGAAAAAGTTATCAGCATTAGCAAACTGTAATGCTCCATCTTCAAAAACAGGAAGACCATCTTCCTGTACCTGTACAAATTCATAGGCACCTGCAGAAGGGATCCCCCTTGCAAAAAGGTTGTTCCCTACTTCACCTCCTGAAGTTTCCACAGCAAATCCAGGAACTCTCTGTAGTAACGCAGCGGCACTGATCGGGTTCTGTTTCTGAATTTCTTTAGCACTAAATGTAGAAATTGCCGTACTGGATTCTATTTTTTTCTTTGGATTTGAGTTTCCTGTAATGACAATCTGATCGATAGAAGAAACTTTTGCAGAATCCTGCGGAGTTTCCTGGGCATAAGCATTATTAAAATATAACGTAGCTGTTGCGGCGATTAAAAAGATCGATTTTTTTTTCATAGCCTTATTTTTATTGTTAGTTTCAGTTTTGTTGTAATTGTAAATACACTCCATTGGTCCAACCGAATCCGTCCTGATTAGGGTATTCCCCGCCGCCTGCTATTGTTTCTGTGTCTAATGCATTGTATTTTTCCATCAGTTTTCCCGTGTTTTTGTAGACCCTTTCTACATTGGAACACCAGTTCTTTTTAATTTTTTCTGCCAGTTCATCAAAGCCGTAATTTTTCATTGCTTTAAAGCCCAGCCATTGATAAGGAGCCCATGCATTGGGAAGATCCCACTGCTGACCTGAGTTTTTAGTGGTTGTCACCAAGCCTCCCTGATAAAGGAACTTTTCAGCAATAGCCTTAGCAACTGCCGCCGCCTGCTCCTGATCGGCAATTCCAAGGAATAAAGGGTAAAGAGCAGCAATATGTTCAGACGGTGTTTTTGTGTTTTTTTTAGTGTGATAATCTTTATAATTGTTAGTATTTCCATCCCAGAAATATTTATTGATCATCTGTCTTCGGCTTGCTGCTCTTTCTGAAAAATAATTGTTTTTTTCACTCAGATTTTGAAGTGCTGAAGATTTTGCCAAAGTCTTTTCCAAATGCCATAAAAGACAGTTCAGATCAACCTGTGCAAGATTCAGCGTTTCTATCGTCTGTATATGTTCTCCGTCTGCAAACCATCTGCTGGAAAAATCCCAGCCTGACTCACAGCCGCTTCTTATGTTTCTGTAAAATTCATCTCCTGCAGCTTTTTCGTGATCTTCAATATCGATCAGATAACTTTCAGGACGTGGTGCATTCTCTGCATCATAGTAACGGTTCAGGATATCTCCATCCTGTGTTCTGACCACTCTTTTTACACTTGAATTGTTCTCAAGCGACTCTTCGCCATTCATCCAGAAAGCATATTCTCTCTCCAGAGTTTCGTGGTATTGTATATAAATTCCTTCATCGCCTTTGGTTTCAAAAAGAAGATCCAGCATCAGCGAAAAATAAGGAGGCTGCGATCTGCTCAGGAAATGAGTTCTGCTCGCATTCGGGACGAAACCTACATTTTGGATCAGGTAAGAGCAGTTTTCAACAATGTTTTCCATCATTTCTACTCTTCCGGAAGCTTTTAATCCCAACATAATAAAATAGCTGTCCCAATAAAAAAACTCATTAAAACGACCTCCCGGAACGATATAAGGTTTCGGCAATTTTAAAAGTGTTCCTTTTTCTTCATAAGCGGTACGCGTCAGTTCATCCCATAACTTTTCAATATGTTCCCCGATGGGAAGCTGCTTGTCTCTGTGAACAGAAACTCTTGCTCCCAAAAAGTCAAAATGGGTCATCACAAATTCTTTCAGATCAAAATCTTCCGTATTTTTTAATTTTTCATAATCCTCATTGATCTTCGCAATTGGAAACAGGGGAACTGCATCTGTCATCATTTTCTGATCTTCAAAAATTTCAGACCTCTGTACCTCATCAAACAGACTTTGAATTTCGTTTATATAAAGCTGATTACTCATTGTTATTTTTTAGGATTAATTTTTAATTTATTCATGAAAATGGCAGACGTGATCAGTAATGAAAGCGGAATCAGAGAAAGATAAAATGCCTGCTGCCCGCTGAACTCCTGAAACACAAACCCCGTAATTATAGAACCTATAGTCCCTCCGATTGCTGAGAAAACGACAATCAATCCTGACATAGCGCTGTGTAGATATTTGGGAATCGAAGCAAGAATTACAGAATTAATGCTTGGATAGATGGGTGCCAGCAAGCCTCCCATCAAAGGAAATAAATACACGGCCAAAGGCGCATTCATCCAGGTTGTATTTGTATCAATATGAATATTATGAGTCAAGGGTAAAACCAATAGTAAACTAATGGCAAAACCTACCACACAAAAAGAAACTACATAGATCCAGCTGAATTTTTTAGAGAAAAATCCGGACAAAAATCTTCCCAAGGCAAAAGCTCCTGCCAAAACTGCTCCTGCCTGAATGCTCATGGATGTTGGCATTTTTAAAATCTCCTTATAAAAAGTAGGAGTCCAGGTTTGGAAACTTTGTTCTACCAATACAAAAAGAAAAGCACACAATAAAAAGCACAATACTTTTTTATAACTGAATAAGCTTACACTATTTCTCAGGTCTCCCAACAGGTCTGTTTTCTCACTTTTAGCTTCCTGCTCATTCAGCTTTGAAAAGAACAGAAATAGAAAAGATAAGGTTGAAAGTCCTCCCAGAACCCAATATACATTCAGCCATTCTGTAGATTTCGGATTATGATCATCAATATATAGACTGAATAAAAGATTTCCTGCCAATACTCCGATCATAAAAAAACCTTCCAGAAATCCCATAAAACTGGAATGTTCCTTGTCAGTTTCTGTAACCAGTCCTATAGAGGTAAAAACTGAGATTTTTATCAATGCAAAGGAAACTCCTACAATAGCAAATAATAATTTGAATACCCAGAACTCATTCGTAAAAGGCATTACAAAACACATACAGCTTACCAGAAATAAGGCTGTCAGCATGGAGTTTTTAATCCCTATTTTCGGAAGAAATGATGCGAGAATGAAAGAACATATAGCAATCGGAAGATCTTTGAAACCTTCCAGAATGCTGGCCGAAGATTTTGAAATCCCAAAATTCTGCTGTACCTGCAGGATCACTGTTCCCACAGAATTCAGAAGAATTGCGAAGACAAAATAGTTTAAAAATAAAACGGCCTTGATGTTAAGATTTTTCATTCAGGGTATTTCTTGTCGGCTAAGATAGAAGCATTTCTGTTAACGATAATTTAACACAGTAAACAAATATTTGAACTATATTAATATAATTAGTATTTTTAGTAAATAAATATGATTAATTAAATGAAAGTTACTTTTGAAAGAGTGATCCCCAATGAGAAGAGCTCATTCCGTACGATTCATAATAACTCTCCTATTTCAGAATTCAAGTGGGAATATCATTATCATCCGGAAATTGAGCTGGTCTGTGTCATTTCCGGGAGCGGAACCCGTCACGTAGGCTACCATAAAAGTAATTATACGAATGGAGACCTGGTTTTAATTGGGTCCAATATTCCCCACTCCGGATTTGGGCTCAACTCTATTGATCCGCATGAGGAGATTGTCCTTCAGTTCAAAGAAGAAATTCTTCAGTTTCCCCAACAGGAAGTGGAAGCCAGCTCTATCAAAAATCTGTTGGAGCTTTCAAAATATGGGATTCATTTTCATCATAAAGTAAAAAAAGTAATGCTTCCCAAATTGAAACTGATATTGGAATCGGAAGGCTATAAAAGATATTTGCTGCTGCTGGAAATTCTTTTTGAACTTTCAAAATGTCAGGATTATGATCTCTTAAATAACGAAATCATGCCTTATACCATTATTTCAAAAAATAAAACCCGTCTGGAAAACATTTTCACTTATGTAGAGCATCATTATGATAAGGAAATTGACATTGAAGAGGTAGCGAAATTAGCCAATCTCACTTTACCGGCTTTCTGTAATTTCTTTAAAAAAGCGACCCAGATTACTTTCACAGAGTTTGTAAACCGATATAGGATCAATAAGGCATGTCTGCTGATGGTACAGGACAGGTCTATTTCAGAATGCAGCTATCAATGCGGTTTCAATAATGTGACGTACTTCAACAGGATGTTTAAAAAATATACCGGGAAAACACCTTCAGAGTTTATAAAGAATCACTCCCACAATAAAGTCAATGTGGATTTGAAGGTTGAGAAAGAAATTAAAACCAAAGTGAGTTTTTAATAGTGTGTTTTAAGCTTCAAAAAAGTTCTAAAATAAAAAAGCCACTCTAAAAAGAGCAGCTTTGTATTATAATGAGAAAGAATCAGCCGCTAAATAATTAGCAACTGATCATTACTTATTTCCATTTAATATTGCATCCCATGCTAGGTCTTTGAATCTCTTCCTGAGCTTCCCCAGCCAAAAGATTTTCAAATGCAATAATAAGGTCTTCACCTGTTACATCTTTATTATTTCCAGGTCTTGAATCATCCATCTGACCTCTGTATACAAGATCAAGTTTATCATCAAAGAAATAAAAGTCCGGTGTACATGCAGCCTCGTAAGCTCTAGCTACCGCCTGGCTTTCATCGAATAAATAAGGGAAGTCAAATCCTCTTTCAATCTGAAATTCGATCATTTTTTCCGGAGAATCTGCCGGATATTTTTCAATATTATTGGAATTGATAGCGATAAATTCAATTCCTCGCTCGTTATAATCTTCATACAATTCGTTGATCTTATCGATCACGTGAAGAACAAACGGGCAATGGTTGCACATAAAGATTACCAATGTTCCTTTTTCTCCTTTCAGCTCTTCCAAAGACTGAAGTTCATTCGTTTTTGATGGGTTAGGAAGTTCAAAAAACGGAGCTTTTGTTCCTAATGCCAGCATATTTGAGGGAGTATTCATATCCTTTTTTCTTTAGTGGCAAAGATAGATATTTCTTTTTATTAATAAACCGGGTTCTGAATAAGACATTTTTATTTTAATAGGGTAAGGGAATCCGAGAAAGAAGAAGTAAGGGATTAAGCTTTCAAAAATAGTTATAGTCAAATTCTATTACTCTCTTTATTCCAAAACATTTATATCCAGAAGTAGCTTCCTTAGACTCTTTCTATTAATTACAGCTAATTGATTTACACCTTATATATACTTTCTTCAAAGTTAAATTCATAATATCCTTTGGAAGTTATGTTAAAAAGTTTGTAGTTTTGCTAACGCTGTTAGTAAAGAATATAATGGGCCTACATGAACGTCGTCAAAGAGAAAAAGAATCTATCCGTGCAAATATTTTGCAGGCTGCTTTTACTTTGGCTAAAACTGAAGGCTGGGGTTCGCTTTCTATGCGTAAGATAGCAGATGCTATTGAGTATAGTGCTCCCGTAGTATATGACTATTTTGAAAATAAAGAAGCCATTTTATTTGAAATTTCTTTAGATGGCTTTCATAAGTTGCATATAGAATTATTAAAAGCTCAGCAGAAGCACAGTACTCCGGAAGAGCAGCTTGTTGCTATTGTGGATGCTTACTGGAGCTTTGCTTTTAAAAATAAGGAATATTACCAGCTTATGTTTGGTCTTGGTATGCAATGCTGCGGAAAAGGCCAAATGAAAAAAGAATTCTCATCATTCCAGGAGCTTATCTATGAATGTACTCATGAGATTATTATGAAAAACGGATCAAATCCCGACAATGCCTGCCATATGTCTCATGCTCTGTTTTCTGCCGTTCACGGGATGATCTCAATTATGATGATGCGTACTGCTGATATCCCTTCAACGATGAACAAAACGTCTTTGGACGAAACTGTTTCGGCTTTCATTAAGTCATTATAAATTTTTTTTGAATTAAGAATTAACACCGTTAGGAAACTTAACACTGAATTAATTAAAACATTTAATTAAGTCTAATTAAAAACTAAAATAATTTATGTAAAATCTTACAATTTCGATAATTAAAGATAAGCATTTTTATCATACCAATTAACACTGTTAGTAAAATTAACACGAATACACCTCATTCTTATCATATATAAATCAACATTAAAAATTTTCAATTATGGAAACTATCGACCCAATTGCACATTAAAAATTCTGTAATTTTTTTTGAACTAATTATTAACACTGTTAGGAAAAAATACAGCATTTATCAAAACACATTACTTACCTCTAACACTTCATTAAAAAATTAAACCAACAATGAAATTACCTGGAAAAACAAGGTTTATTGTACTTATTGCAAGTATAATTCTTTTACAGAGCTGCACCAAAGCCGCAGAAGGAACCAATGCCGCACCTCCAGCTCCAGAACTTCCGGTTTATACCGTTATTACATCACCCGCTACTACATATCAGGAATTCCCAACCGCTTTGGAAGGGAAAAACAACGTAGAAATCAGATCTCAGGTAGACGGATATCTGGATAGAATCTATGTAGAAGAAGGATCTTACGTAAGAGCAGGACAACCGTTATTTAAAATAGATTCAAGAAGCTACGGCGAGCAAATGAATATGGCTCAGGCTAATCTTCAGGTTGCCAATGCCAATATCCAAAAAGCAAGAGTAGAAGTAGACAGACTTCAGCCACTGGTTGCTGCAAAAGTAGTTTCTGATGTACAGCTTAAAACAGCGAAAGCCAATTATGAAGCCGCTGTTGCCGCTGCCTCACAAGCCAAAGCCTCTGTAGGAAGCGCCAGAATCAATGTAGGATTTACAACCATTACAGCTCCTGTAAGCGGTTATATCGGAAGAATCCCTTACAAAAAGGGAAGTCTTATCTCAAGAACAGATGTAAATCCGTTGACATTATTATCTGATATCAGTGAAATTTATGCGTATTTCTCTTTAAGTGAACTGGACTTTATTGCTTTCCAAAATAAATACCCGGGAGCAAGTCTTGAAGAGAAACTGAAAAATATGCCAATGGTAGATCTTGTCATTGCAGATAATAGTACATATCCTGAAAAAGGAAGATTGAGTATTGTAGACGGACAGTTTGACAAAACTACCGGAGCCATTAGTGTACGTGCTATTTTCCCTAATACAAACGGAGCTTTAAGAACAGGAAATACAGGAAGAGTACGCATGCCACAACTGATCTCGAATGCCGTAGTGATCCCACAGGAATCCACTTTCGAAATTCAGGATAAAACGTATGTATATGTAATGGGCAAAGATCAGAAGGTAACCGGAAGACCGATCAAAATATCAGGAAAAACGGATAGCTATTATTTTATTTCTGAAGGGCTTACACCTGGAGAAAAAATAGTATTCACAGGAATTGGAAGCTTAAAAGATGGCGCATCCATCAGGCCTAAAAATATTTCTTCTGACAGCTTATTAAAAGCGAAACCATTATAGTCCATTCCGAATACAGAAGACTTAAAAAAATAAACTTCTTATGTTAAAACAATTTATAGAAAGACCGGTCCTTTCAACGGTCATCTCCATAATACTCTTATTATTGGGAGCCTTGTCTCTCTTTAATTTACCGATTGCCCTCTTTCCGGATATCGCTCCACCGAGTGTTCAGGTAACGGCTTTCTATCCTGGAGCTAATGCTGAGGTGGTAGCACGTTCTGTGGCCACACCTATTGAAGAAGCCGTGAACGGGGTTGAGAATATGACCTATATGACTTCCAACTCCAGTAATGACGGTACCATGACACTTAGTGTGTACTTCAAGCAGGGAGCCGATGCGGATAATGCTGCTGTAAACGTACAGAACCGTGTATCAAAAGCTATGAGCCAGCTGCCTCAGGAAGTGGTACAAGCCGGGATTTCGACCCAAAAGGTTCAGAACAGTATGATCATGTTCATGGGATTGACCAGTGAAAATGAAAAACAATATGATGAATTATTCCTTCAAAATTATCTGAAGATCAATGTTATTCCACAGATACAGCGTATCCCCGGAGTGGCTCAGGCTCAGGTATTCGGAACAAGGGATTACTCCATGAGAATCTGGCTGAAACCGGACCGTTTGGCTTCTAACAATCTTTCTCCTCAGGAAGTTCTGGGAGCCATTAAAGATCACAACCTTGAAGCAGCTCCTGGCCGCCTTGGACAAGGAAGTAAGGAAACTTACGAATATATCCTTAAATACAAAGGAAAACTGAATAAGAATGAAGACTATGAAAATATCGCTATCAAAGCGAACAGTGATGGTTCTTTCTTACGATTAAAAGATGTAGCACGAGTAGAGTTTGGGTCTTATACCTATACTGCAACCAACAGAGTAGACGGAAAACCGGTTGCCGGATTTGCGATCTTACAGACTGCGGGTTCCAATGCCAATGAAATCCTGACTGAAATTGAAAATCAGGTGAAGGTAATGGAAACGACCTTACCAAAAGGAGTAAAGCCCATTATCATGTATAATTCTAAAGACTTCCTGGATGCTTCTATCCATCAGGTTGTAGAAACACTTGTTATTGCTTTCATATTGGTATTTATTGTAGTATATATCTTCCTTCAGGATTTCAGATCTACATTGATCCCGGCTATTGCCGTACCGGTAGCGATTATCGGAACATTCTTCTTCCTGCAGTTATTTGGTTTCAGTATCAACATGCTTACCCTATTTGCATTGGTGCTCGCCATTGGTATTGTAGTGGATGATGCCATTGTAGTGGTGGAAGCCGTCCATTCTAAAATGGAACAGACAGGAATGCCAGTAGAGCAAGCTACCATGAATTCAATGAGTGAAATTTCAGGAGCTATTATTTCCATTACATTGGTAATGTGTGCCGTGTTTATTCCGGTTGGTTTCATGCAGGGACCTGCAGGGGTATTCTACAGACAGTTTGCATTTACATTGGCCATTGCAATTTTAATCTCAGCAGTAAATGCATTGACATTGAGCCCTGCATTATGTGCCATGTTCTTAAATGATCCTCAGGGAGAACATGGTGAGCACGGTCATAAAAAAGGTTTTGGAGCAAGATTTTTCAATGCTTTCAATGCCAGCTTCAACAGCATGACCAGAAAATATATCTATAGCCTTAAATTTTTAATTAAAAATAAATGGGTGGCTATAGGAGGCCTTGTTGTCATTACAGCAGCCAGTGTATTTCTGATCAAAAAGGCACCGTCAGGATTTATTCCTACTGAAGACCAGGGATTCGTATTGTATGCAGTGAATACTCCTCCGGGAAGTTCATTGGAAAGAACACACAGAGCTACAGCACAAATTGATAAGATTATCAATGGTGAAAAAGCAACCAACCACCTTTGGGTAGCGGATGGGATGAACTTCATCAGTAATGCCAACGCTTCTCCATATTCCGCAGGTTTCATTAAGCTTAAAGATTATGACAAGCGTGGTGAGATGAAAGATCCTGACCAGATTGCAGCAATGCTTACAGGAAAGGTTAGCCAGGTAAAAGATGCCAATGCATTCTTCTTCAACTTCCCTACTGTACAAGGTTTCGGTAACGTTTCCGGATTTGAATTCATGCTTCAGGATAAGACGAATGGCTCTTTTGAACAATTGGGAACAACCACTCAACAGTTCATTGGAGAATTGATGAAAAGACCTGAAATTGCTTTCGCCTTTACCACTTATGCAGCAGGAAACCCTCAGTACACCATTGATGTGGATACTGATAAAGCCAACCAGCTGGGTGTTTCTGTAACAGAGCTGATGCAGACGATGCAGATTTATTTCGGAAGTAGCTTTGTATCAGATTTTAACAGATTCGGGAAATATTACAGAGTAATGGCCCAGGCAGATATTCCTTACCGTACGGATGTCAATTCACTGGAAGGAATTTATGTGAAAAATAAATCAGGAGAAATGGTTCCTGCAAAAACACTCGTAACATTAAAAAGATCTTTCGGTCCTGAAACGGTAACAAGAAATAACCTCTTCAATGCAGTAACCATCAACGGAACTCCAAAACCTGGATACAGTACCGGTGACGCCATCAAAGCTGTAGAAGAAGTTGCTCAACAATCATTACCAAGAGGGTATGGATATGAGTGGACAGGGATTACCCGTGAAGAGATTAAGACAAGTGGACAAACTTCATTTATCTTCTTCCTAAGTATCTTATTTGTTTACTTCTTATTAGCCGCACAATATGAAAGTTATATTCTTCCGTTTGCCGTTATTCTTACCATTCCTACAGGGATTTTCGGAGTATTCGCCTTCACAGGATTAGCAGGAATAGATAACAACATTTACGTACAGGTAGGATTGATCATGCTGGTCGGGTTATTGGCTAAAAATGCCATTCTGATTGTAGAGTTTGCCGTACAGAGAAGAAAAGCAGGTAAAACCTTGATAGAATCTGCACTTCAGGCATCAAGATTACGTTTGAGACCGATCTTAATGACCTCTTTTGCTTTCATCGTGGGAATGCTTCCATTGGTATGGACACAGGGTGCTTCTTCAAAAGGTAACCACTCTATCGGCTATAGTACCGTAGGAGGAATGCTTACAGGAGTAATATTCGGGATTTTCATTATTCCGGTAATGTATGTCGTGTTCCAGTATCTGCATGAAAAAATGCCAAGCAGAAAAAAGAAAAGACTTCTGAAAAAACAAATGGAGGAAGAACTTTTAGCTGCTAGCCACTAATAAAAAAATGAATGACAAAAACTTAGAGAAAATTTTAAGACTACAAAAGATTAACGAGTCTCTTATCTGTTCTTAATGGTTTAAAAAAGCTAACTATTTTCTCCTACTAAAGACAATTTTTTGCATCAACAGAAACCTCTCTAAGTTTTGTATTCAATTAAAAGTTTAAAAACTATGAAAAGAGTAAAAAATATTATTCTAACATTTGCGCTGGCTATAGGCTCTGTTTCGTGTGTGTCCAAACTGGCATACACAGAACCCGAGCTTCCTCTTCCGGAAAAGTTCCAGTACACCGCAACTGCAGACACCGCCAGTATAGCCAATCTGGAGTGGAAACAGTTTTTCAGCGATCCTATTTTACAGGGATTGATTGAAAAAGGAATTAAAAATAATTATGACCTTCAGATTGCCCTAAAGCAGGTAGCTGCTTCACAGGAAAAACTGAAACAGGCAAAATATATGCAATATCCGGACGTTGGTTTCGGGGTGAGCGGACAGATTTCAAAACCTTCGAAAAACAGCATGAATGGACAAAGCTTAAATTTATTTTTAGGACAAAGCCATGTTGAAGATTACAATGCAGCCTTCAACCTTTCATGGGAAGCTGACATTTGGGGGAAAATCAAAAACCAGCAGGAAGTTTCAAGAATGCAGTATCTTCAAACCTATGAAGGTTCAAAAGCTGTTCAGACTCAGGTGGTAGCCGCTATTGCACAGGGATATTACAACCTGTTGATGCTTGACAGACAATTGGCTATTGCAAAATCCAATCTTGAATTGAGTAGCAATACCCTAATGATTACACAAAAAATGTGGGAAAGTGGTGACAACACTTCTTTAGGGGTTCAGCAGGCAGCTGCACAGAAACAGGCAACTGAACTTCTGATTGCTCAACTTGAACAGAATATCGCCATTCAGGAAAATGCATTGAGCATTTTGGTAGGAGAACTTCCCAATAAAGTAAACAGAACAATTGAAATGTCCGATACTTCATTACCTCAAAATATTACTGCAGGGCTTCCGGCAGCTATGGTAAGCCGTAGACCGGATGTACGCCAGCAGGAGTTGGTTTTATTAGAATCCAATGCTATGGTAGGAGTCGCGCAGGCCAATATGTACCCCGCATTGAAGATCACGGCTAACGGTGGGGTAAATTCATTCAAAATTGATAACTGGTTTCAGATTCCGGCCTCATTGTTCGGATCAGTTTTAGGAGGAATTACTCAGCCTATTTTTCAGAAAAGACAATTGAAAACGGATCTTGCAGTAGCCAAAATTCAGAGAGAGAAAAATGTTCTGGCTTTCCGTCAATCAGTATTGAATGCGGTAGGAGAAATTTCTGATGCTTTGGTTTCCAATGAAAATTTAAAAGTTCAGGAACAAAAAGCAACAGAACAAACGACTACATTGAAAGATGGAATTAAAAGTGCACAGCTTCTTTACAAAGGAGGTTCAGCCAATTACCTGGAAGTGATTACAGCACAGGGGAATTCCCTACAGGCAGAGTTGAATCTTGCTTCCATTAAAAGACAGAGATTAAGCAGCATTGTAGATCTATACAGAGCGCTAGGCGGCGGTTGGAAGTAGTAAATTAAATTATATTTGTTGAAGTGCGGTTCTTTTTAGGACCGCATTTTTTATGCTATAAGACTGCATTGTCATTCTGAATGGAACAAAGTGGAGTGAAGAATCTTAGAACAATTGATAAGATTCTTCCTTCGTCAGAATGACAAACGGACGCTTAATTTATTTCTGAAATTGCTCCGCAATCCATTGAAGCAAGTCTTCGAAATCATTTTCAGAATATCCCAACTGTAAATAATGAATATCATCTGCCTTTCTATACCACGTCAACTGACGTTTTGCATATCTGCGGCTGTTTTTCTTAATTTCTGAAACCGCGAAATCGAGATCCCATTCTCCATCAAAATATTTAAACAATTCAGCATATCCTACCGTATTCAAAGCCGTCAGACTTTTAAATTGTTCAAGTCCCTTCACCTCATCAAGCAGTCCATTTTCCATCATAATATCCACTCTTCGGTTGATTCTGTCATACAGTTCTTCCCTTGGAGCTTCTATTCCGATTCTGATTACATTAAAATCTCTGCCATTTTGGGAAACAGCAATATGTTCAGAATATTTTTTATCCGTTTGCCAGATGATATCTATTGCACGCAAAAGCCTTCGGTGATTGTGAATATCTACTACATTAAAA
Organism: Chryseobacterium sp. GW821-FHT04C04; assembly: GCF_059420365.1. Lineage (NCBI taxonomy): Bacteria > Pseudomonadati > Bacteroidota > Flavobacteriia > Flavobacteriales > Weeksellaceae > Chryseobacterium > Chryseobacterium sp. GW821-FHT04C04. The sequence goes on from NZ_JBWKTO010000002.1 coordinate 407,029, forward strand.
TATTCGGGATCGAGTTCTTGCAAAATTTCCTGAAGTTTTTCAATACCCTCCTGCTCCATAATGGATTGAAGCTTCTCCTGATTTTCAGTATTGGCTTCCGGCAGATCATGCAACCCTTCTATCACAGCTTTTTCATACATCATACTTCCGCCGACAAGAATAACGGTGTCATGAGTTTTAAAAAGTTCATTCAGTGTTTGAAGGGCGTCTTCTTCGTATTGACCAATAGAATAATATTCTTCGACTGAAAGATTTCCGATAAAATGATGAGGTGCTCCAGCCAATTCCTCTTCAGAAGGTGCAGCCGTTCCTATTTTCATTTCCTTAAAAAACTGGCGGGAATCACAGGAAATAATTTCCGTATTGAAATGCTGAGCCAAATCAATAGCCAATCTTGTTTTACCAATTCCGGTGGGTCCTACTACAGAAATCAAATTTTTCTTTTTCACAGCGCTAATTTACGAAAATGAGTTTATTTGAATTTTTATTATGCAAAAGAAAGCTGCTGTTATTTTGAACCATTAAGAATATTTAAGTTGTTAAGTTTAATTAAGAAAAAAATCCAATAGATTTTTCTTAAGCATTATGCTAAAAGCAAAGCTCATCTTAATATTCTTAACGTCTTCATTAAAATCTTCATGGTTCAAAATAAATTCAACATTGAATAATCAGATAGTCTATGTTGAATTTTCATGGTATTATAGTATAGACTTAAATGTTTATCTTTGTAGAACAATAAAAAACTATGATTTTATCAATGACCGGATTCGGTAGAGCCGAAGATGTTTTTGAAGGAAAAAAAATTACAATAGATATTAAATCACTGAACAGCAAGAGCTTTGATTTAAATATCAAAATTCCTTTACGTTATAAAGAAAAAGAATTTGAAATCAGAAAAATTCTTAATGATAGAATTATCCGTGGAAAAGTAGACTGCTATGTCAATATTGAGAATCTTGAAGAGTCTAATGATGTAAAAATTAACAAAAGCTTAATTGACTCTTACATCAACGAACTTAAAAACATTGCTTCAGACGGACCCAATTTCGAATATCTTAAAATGGCGGTAAGACTTCCTGATGCCATCACATCAAGACCTGATGAATTGACGGAAGGCGAATGGGAATCTTTGGCAAAAATTGTCAACAATGCCGTAGACAAATTCGAAGAATTCAGAAGGACTGAAGGCAGCATATTACACGAAGAATTAAACAGGAATATTCAGAATATTGATAAATATCTTGGAGCAGTAATTCCTTTTGAAGAAGAAAGAATTGTCAGTGTGAAAGAACGTTATCAGAAATCTTTAAAAGAGTTTGAAAATGTTGATGAAACACGTTTTTACCAGGAAATGGCCTATTTCACTGAAAAGCTTGATATCTCTGAAGAAAAGGTAAGACTTACCCAGCACTTAAAATATTATAAAGAAGTAATGGATAATGAATCTTTCAATGGGAAAAAGCTAGGCTTTATTTCTCAGGAAATCGGAAGGGAGATCAATACCTTAGGTTCTAAAGCCAATCATTCGGAAATCCAGAAGCTGGTCGTAATGATGAAGGATGACCTGGAAAAAATTAAAGAACAAACATTAAACGTATTGTAGGTACGAGGTATGAGAGGTAGGGTTATCATTTTAAAAAAATGGAACCCCGAACACCAACCCCGGAACCCGAAATTGTAAAAAATGGATAAAGTAATTATATTTTCAGCACCATCAGGGAGCGGAAAAACTACATTGGTAAAGCATTCTCTGGAAACATTTTCTGAACTTGAATTTTCGATCTCATGTACCACAAGGCAGCCCAGAGGAAGTGAAGTTCACACAGTAGATTATCATTTTCTGACACCCGAAGAGTTCAGACAGAAAATTTCTGAAGAGGCTTTTGTAGAATATGAAGAAGTATATACTGATAAATATTATGGTACTTTAAAATCTGAAGTAGAAAAAATCTGGAATCAGGGAAAAGTTGTTATTTTTGATGTAGATGTAAAAGGAGGAATTTCTTTAAAAAAATATTTTGGAGAAAAAGCGCTGTCTATTTTTATAGAACCGCCTTCCATTGAAGAGTTGGAACGAAGATTGATTTCAAGAAACACAGATGATGCAGAAACCATCAAAACCCGTGTGGCAAAGGCAGAAGAAGAAATGACCTACGCCAGCGAATTTGACAAGATCGTGATTAATGAAGATCTTGATGCAGCTAAAGAAGAAATAGAAAGTTTAATAAAAAGTTTTATCAGTAATTAATGGCTGGAAGATAGAAGCAGGAGGATGGGAGTAAAATACTACCCTCAAACTCTAACTTCTACTTTCTAACCTCTAACTTCTGATAATAAAAAATTGAGGTTGATATGAGTACCGAAACATTAGAAAAAGCTAAATCTGCAATTCCTGTCAGAGGATTTTTGGATATAAAAGATATTGCCATCCCTCAGGGAGAAGAACTGGTAAAAGCCATTCTTAAACTTAAAGAGGAAAAAAATGCTGTCATTCTTGCCCATTATTACCAACCGGGGGAGATTCAGGATATTGCTGATTTCCTGGGTGATTCTTTACAGCTGGCAAGGCAGGCAAAAGAAACGAACGCTGACATGATTGTATTCTGTGGAGTACACTTCATGGCGGAAGCTGCAAAAATTTTGAACCCAACTAAAAAAGTAGTTCTTCCTGATACCATGGCCGGATGCTCTCTTGCAGACGGTTGTTCCGGAGAAGGATTAAGAAAAATGCGCGAACAGCACCCGAACGCTTTAATTGCCACTTACATCAACTGTAATGCAGAAACTAAAGCAGAAAGTGATATTATCGTAACAAGTTCAAATGCTGAAACAGTGATTGAAGCACTTCCGAAAGACAGACCTATTATTTTCGCACCGGATAAAAACCTGGGAAGATATTTATCTAAGAAAACGGGACGTGATATGATTCTTTGGGATGGAAGCTGTATTGTACACGAAGCTTTTTCAATGGAAAGAATTGCTCAACAGCTGGCTGACAATCCGGATTCAAAAATGATTGCTCATCCTGAAAGTGAAGAAGCCGTATTGAAACTTGCTCACTTTATTGGTTCCACATCTGCGTTATTAGATTATGTAGAAAAAGATGACTGTCAGAAGTTTATCATCGCCACAGAAGAAGGAATTCTGCACGAAATGAGAAAACGTGCTCCTCACAAGGAATTGATCCCTGCCTTGGTTTTTGATGAAAGCTGTAACTGTTCGGAATGTTTCTATATGAAACGTAATACAATGGAAAAATTGTATTTATGTATGAAATATGAGCTTCCGGAAATTCTTATCGAAGAAGAATTAAGATTAAAAGCATTGAAACCGATTGAGGCTATGCTTGATCTTTCAAAAAGCATAAAATAATTGAAAAGCACTGTTTTCACAGTGCTTTTTTATTTTAGTCAGCAGTAATCGCAACAAAGCAATCTACACTTACCATCACACACATTCTGCAGTTTTCTGACAGATGCCAATAGGCCTCACACGAAGGATCACTGGATGAACCCGGCCCAAAAACAAGATGGGTAGGACAGCCATCACAACGAGAAACGCCAGCGCCTTTCACTTGTTCTAAATTCCTTCTGTTCAATTTTTTTAAGTTTTTCATAAAAATCTAAATTATTTTTTAAGAAACTCCTCCATCAACACATTCTATACTTACTAAGACACACATCTTACAATAGTCAGGCAGTCCCTGATAAGCTGCACACGAATATTGAAATCCCGGGCCATCTCCAAATGTAGCATGCTGCGGGCACCCTGCACATCTTGACGGACCTGCTGCTCCATGTAATTTTTCAAGTTCTTTTCTGTTTAATTTCTTTAAATTTTTCATAGTAATTTTAATTAAATTCTGATTTTGATATTTTTTACAAAAAATTGATACTCTTTAGTATCTTTCTAACCTTCAAGAACTGGACAGCTATCCGGAATGGATGGATCATAAGGAAAAAGATAAAGACAAACTTTACGTCCTCTAAAATCCGTACATACTGCACAACCTCTTGGTCCGCAATCGAGATCTACAGCGCAGGTATCTCCTCCGCCTCCAATAATAACTCTTAAGCTTTCTCTGTTTAGTTTTTTTGAATTTCTCATGGTCGTTAAATTTTTAAATTAAGTTTTGATTTTTTCCATTGGATAGTACAAGCAGACAATCCTTACAGCATTGGTGCATAACAGGTTCCTCCCGGTTTCAGCCAGCATCCCCATTTTCCTCCTCCGCGGAAACATACAAATTGTTCTCCTCCACATGCTTCAATCTGAATATCAGTGAAGCCACCCTTGATACTTTTTTTATCCTCTCTTGATAATTTTTTGATTGTTTTCATATTGTAATAATTTTAGTATTTGGTAATAAAAGAACAACACACATTTTGTCATTAAAAATTAATAAGGACCGAAGCATTCAAAGCTCACCAGCACTCTTCCTTTACAACATTCGGGTAATGCATTATAATCATCACATGATCTAGACTCACCTGGTCCGTAAGGTCCGGCAGGACAGTTTGCATTACAAGAACCTATTCCACCTCTGACAAATTTTAAATCATTTCGATTGATTTTCTTTAAATTTTTCATGCTTATTTAGTTATTGGTTTAGATTATAAATGTAACATTTTTAATCAATTACAACAAATATATCTCTAAAAAAGGAAATATATTTTATGATGTTAATAAATTGGCTGTTCCAAAATAATTTGTACATTTGTTCTGTAACAATGAGTTTATTAAGAAACATATCTGATATTTCTGCCCTGAAATTACCTATTTCAGGCGGATTTTCTGTTTCTACATTCACAACTACAACAACTACCCCATAACGGGGTAAATTTTCACATATTATTTCCGGTACCTGTACTCTTTTTTTTTAAAGAGACAACATTTCCTTTTACCCAACTTCAAAAAAATAATTGATGAAAATTTTAAAATTCGGCGGAACATCAGTCGCCCATTCTCAGAATATATTACTGGTAGAAAATATCATAAAAAGTGAATCTTCAAAAAGCAAGGTTGTTGTAATCGTATCAGCCCTTCATGGTGTTACCGACCAGCTGATCAAAGCAGCAGAAAATGCTTCCATTAAAGATGAAAGTTACCTACAGATTGTTCAGAATCTTGAAGAAAAACATATTAACCTGGTTAAAGAACTGTTCTCAATTGCAGAACAAAGTTCTTGGCTAAGCTTTGTTAAAAAGCATTTCAACGATATCGAAGATCTTTACAATGGAATTTTTGTTCTTGGTGAACTTACGGACAGAATCAAAGATAAAGTTGCCTCCTATGGAGAATTTCTATCTTCAAAAATTATAGCAGCAAGGCTTCAGCACAAGGGATTAGATTGTGTTTGGATGAACGCTGCAGACCTGATCAAAACAGACAGCAATTTTACCAATGCAAAAGTAAATTTTGAATGCACAGAAAGTAATATTGTCAAGTTTCTGAATGAAAATCAGAATCGTATCATCGTAGGACCGGGTTTCATAGCCCGCGACGAAAAAAATAATGCAACAACATTAGGAAGAGGCGGTTCCGATTATTCTGCTTCCATTATAGCAGCGTCTATTGATGCAGAAGAACTTCAGATCTGGACAGATGTAAGCGGAATGATGACCGCTGATCCACGTCTTGCTTCCAATGCTAAACCTATTGCGGAAATAACTTATCATGAAGCGATGGAACTTTCTCATTTCGGGGCAAAGGTACTTTACCCCCCTTCCATTCAGCCTGTTATGATTAAGAATATAGACCTGATCATCAAAAACACTTTTGATCCTGACGCTCCAGGAACTTTAATTTCTCCCTTGCTGAAATCATCCGATCATGAAAAACAGATTGCGGTAGGTATTTCCAATATGAACAGTATTGCTCTACTCACATTGGAAGGCAGCGGAATGGTAGGAATTCCGGGGATTTCGGCCAAACTTTTTCAGTGTTTAAGTCATGAAAAAATTAATGTGATCCTCATTACACAAGGATCTTCAGAACACTCTATCACCATTGCTATTGATGAAAAAGAAGTATTACGCGCTGAAAATGCAATTAATTCTTCCTTTGCTGATGATATTAATCTGAAAAGAGTATATCCTGTAAAAATTGAAACCAGCCTTTCCATTGTAGCGCTGGTAGGAGAAAGTATGAAAAGCAAAAGTGGTGTAAGTGCAAAAATGTTTGGATGTCTGGGGAATAACGGAATCAATATAAGAGCAATTGCACAGGGATCTTCAGAGAGAAATATCAGTATTGTCATTTCTCAGAAAGACAGCAAAAAAGCAGTGAATGTCCTTCATGAAGAGTTTTTTGAGTCTGAAATTAAACAAATCCATGTCTATATCTGCGGAACTGGAAATGTAGGATCAAAACTGATCCAGCAGATTTATGACCAGAATACTTTTTTAAAAGAAAACTTTTTGATCAATCTGAGAATTGCAGGGATTTCCAACAGCCGTCATATGCTATTTTCGGATAATGGAATATCTTATGAAAAATACCTTACATGGAATGAACAGGGCGAAAAAGCCTCTCCAACGAAATTTGCTGAGGAAATAATACGAAGAAATCTCAGAAACTCAGTTTTCGTTGATGTGACTGCAAGTTCTGACCTACCGGAAATCTATGAAAACCTGTTAAAAAGAAGTGTTAATATCGTGGCTTGTAATAAAATTGCAGCCTCTTCAGATATAAAAAAATATAAATCTTTAAAAAATGCAGCAAGGAACCACAATTGCAATTTTTATTTTGAAACTAATGTAGGAGCCGGACTTCCGGTAATAGGAACCATCAACGATCTTATCAAAAGCGGAGATAAAATCCAATCTATCCAGGCTGTTCTAAGTGGAACATTGAATTTTGTCTTTAATGAGTATGATGGCAGCAGAACATTCTCTGAAGTAGTAGCTCAGGCTCAGAAAGAAGGATATACAGAACCGGATCCAAGACTTGATCTTTCGGGAACTGATGTAGCAAGAAAAATTTTAATCCTTGCAAGAGAAGCCGGATATCCGCTTCAGTTTGAAGAGATTGAAAATATAGGTTTTCTGCCAGAAGAATGTATGCAGGGAAGCGTTGCCGACTTTTATGAAAAGCTTACAGTATATGAAGATCATTTTAAAAACTTATTGAATCATGCTAAAAATGAAGGCAAAATATTAAAATATGTCGCAGAGTTTGAAGATGGAAAAGCAAAAGTAGGTTTACAGCATATCGCTCCGGGTAGTGATCTGTTTCATCTTTATGGCAAGGACAATATCGTCATTTTTAAAACGCTCAGATATTCCGAACAGCCTTTGGTGGTAAAAGGAGCCGGAGCCGGGGCTGACGTAACAGCAAGTGGAGTTTTTGCAGATATTATTCGTTCTATTTAAAAATACAATTATGAAAAAAGTAAAATTAAAAGTACCCGCTACTGTTGCCAATCTGGTCTGCGGCTTTGATATTTTAGGAATGGCAGTTCATGAGCCATACGATGAGATGGAATTCAGATTATTGGAAACTCCGGAAATTATTATAAAACATACTGACTCTTTTGGACTTCCTGAAGAACCTTCAAGGAATGTTGCCGGTATTGTCTTATTAAAAATTCAGGAATATTTTAATCTGAAAAACGGTTTTGAAGTCATTATCCATAAACATATAAAACCAGGAAGCGGGCTCGGCTCCAGTGCGGCAAGTGCCGCAGGAGCCGCCATTGGAGCCAATATATTATTAGGAAATAAGTTATCAAAGGATGAAATGATTCATTTTGCCATGTTTGGTGAAGAACTGGCTTCAGGAGTACGCCATGCCGATAATATAGCACCTTGTATCTATGGGGGAATTACATTGGTAAAATCAACGAATCCAATTGATATTATTCCGCTAAATAGTCCTGATTTATTTGTAACCGCTGTACACCCGCAGGTGGAAGTGAAAACTTCGGATGCAAGACAGATTTTAAAGAAAAATATCACATTGAAAAGTGCTGTTGAGCAATGGGGAAATATTGCAGGGTTGGTGGCAGGAATTCAGAAAAATGATTTTCCGTTGATTGGCAGAAGTCTCCACGATGTCATCATTGAGCCTATCCGAAGTATTCTGATTCCGAAATTCGACGAAATTAAAGAAAAAAGTCTGCAATTGGGGGCTTTGGGAGGCGGAATATCCGGTTCAGGACCATCTATTTTTATGTTGTCCGAACAAAACGAAACTGCAGAAAAAATCTCCCAAATGATGAAATCAGTCTATGATGAGATTGAAATAGAAAGCCTTGTCTATGTTTCAAAAATAAATCCGAAAGGCATTCAAATCGTTGGAGAAGCTTAACCTCAAAATAACAGAAATGAAATATTATAATTTAAAAGATTCTCTGGAAAAAGTTGATTTCAGAGAAGCAACCATAAAAGGTCAGGGAAAAGAGAAAGGATTATTTTTCCCTGAAAACATTCCTCAGTTTGACGATGAATTTATTCAAAATCTCCATCAGTATTCTAATGAAGAAATTGCGTACAAATGCATGAAAGATTTTGTGGGAGACGAAATTCCTTCAGAAATATTAAAAGAAATTGTTGCAGAAACCGTTAGTTTTGAAATTCCGCTGGTAAAGATCAGTGAGCAGATATCTATCCTGGAGCTGTTTCATGGCCCTACCCTAGCTTTTAAAGATATTGGAGCGAGATTCATGAGCCGCTGTCTCGCCTATTTTCTGAAAGATCAGCAAAAAAAGGTCACTGTTCTTGTAGCAACTTCCGGAGATACGGGAGGTGCTGTCGCCCATGGATTTTATAAAACGCCACAGATCAATGTAGTTATTCTGTATCCCAAAAACAGGGTAAGCCCGGTTCAGGAAAAACAACTGACCGCATTAGGAGAAAATATTTCTGCGCTGGAAGTAAACGGCAGTTTTGATGACTGTCAGAATCTTGTAAAACAGGCTTTTTCGGATGAAGAAATCAATAGTCAATTGTTTCTCACTTCTGCCAATTCTATTAATGTTGCGAGATGGCTTCCTCAACAGATTTATTATTTGATCGCATTAAAACAATGGATCATGCATCATAAAGAACAGCCTGTAATCTGTGTCCCAAGTGGAAATTTTGGAAATATCTGTGCCGGACTTCTAACTCATTTCAGAGGTTTGCCGGCCTGCCATTTTATCGCAGCCTGTAATGCCAACCACGTAGTTCCTGATTATTTTAAAACCGAAAATTATCAGCCACAAAAAGCAGTTCATACTCTATCCAATGCTATGGATGTGGGCAATCCAAGCAATTTCGTAAGGATTCTGGAGCTTTTCGGTCATCAGTTTGAAGTGTTGAAAAATAAAATATCAACCTACTCCATTGATGATCACAAAACAATGAAAACCATCACAGAAGTCTACAAGCAATACGGATATATTCTGGAGCCTCACAGTGCCGTTGCATTTGCTGCAATGGAAGAGTATCTGCAAGAAAACCCTGACCAAAAAGGGTTTATTCTGGGGACTGCTCATCCTGTGAAATTCCCCGATGCAGTAGAAAAAGCAATTAATGCCCAGATTAAAATTCCGGAATCATTGAATGAACTGATGAAAAAGGAGAAAAAAACTGTAGAAATAAATTCAGATTTTGAAGAATTAAGACGATTTTTGCTTGATAAAATCTGAAGCAATGAGCAAAATATATCTTGAAGATGTACGAATATATGCGTACCATGGCGTACTCCCTGAAGAAAACATTATCGGGACCTATTATATCCTGAACGTAGAACTTCATACCGATCTATGGAAAGCAGCAGAATCTGATGATCTGAATGATACCATAAGCTATGCAGATATTAATGATATTCTCCACAAGGAAATGAAAATAAAATCCCAATTGCTGGAACATGTAGCAGGGAGAATGATTTCAAAAATTCGCAATAGCTTTCCACAGATCGATTATATAAAATTAAAAATCACGAAAACAGCTCCACCCATGGAAGGAGAAATGAAAGGTGCCAGCATTGAGCTCGAAAAAAGCTTTAAACCGGAAAATTAAAATTCTTATTTTCGTTCATTAAAAAAAACATTCAAATTGAAATTCGTTAAAATATTATTTTTAGTAGCAGGAATCAGCACTTTTGGGCAGAACAGCGTTGATAATCAGCTGGCAAGTTATAACTTTCCAAAGATAAAGTCCAGTATTACTATGCCTGTGTCCATTCCCCTTTCGGAACTCAGTAATATGATTAATGCTTCTGTGAAAGATCTGGTTTATCAGGATGATTCTTATACAGACAACAACAATGATCAGTTTAAGGTGAAAGTTTGGAAAACCAGACCTATCCGTCTGGTAGGCGGAACCAGTCAGAATCTCTTAATTGAAGTTCCTTTAAAAATATGGGCAGAAAAAGGGATTGGTACTTTGGGAGTATATACATATCAGAATACCACTTTTGAAACGGTAATGTCATTCAATACAACCGTTACATTTAAAAATAACTGGACCATTACCACCAATACACAGCCCAACGGCTTCAGATGGGTGACCAAACCTGTTCTGGATTATGGAAGAATTCAGATTCCTATTACTTCCATCGTTGAAAAAAGCTTAAAAGAGCAACAGGAAAAATTCTGTAAAACAATAGATCAGCAAATGGCAGCACAATTGAATTTCCAGCAATATGCCTTAATGGCCTGGAATACTTTTCTGCAGCCTTTTAATATCTCGGAAGAATATAATACATGGTTGAAAGTAAGCCCCATGGCAGTCAATATTACTCCTCTGAAATTTTACGGAAATGAGATCAGTGCGATTCTTGGTGTTGATATTTATTCCGAAACTTTTACAGGAAGTAAGCCTGCCGCATCTTTACCGGTGACCAGCGTTGCTAACTTTAATACCGCTCCTACTGTTGCAGATAAGTTTATCTTACAAACCACCGCCAATATTCCTTTCACAGAAGCTAGTAATATGGCCAGAAAAACTTTCCTAAACAAGGAATTTGATGTCCGTGATTCTAAAGTGAAAGTAACGGATATCAGAGTATATGGCGTTGATAACAGAGTAGTCATTGAAGCTCAGACCGACGGTTACATAAAAGGAACTTCCATTATTTCCGGAATCCCTGTCTATGATGAAACGAAACGAAAAATTGTTTTATCGGAAACCAAATTCAAACTGAAAACTACCAATATTCTGCAGAAAACGGCCTCTCTCCTATTTCAGGGGAAAATCGTAAAAATGATTGAAGAAGAATATGGTATTCCAACTCAGGAAATGGAAGATGCTTCCAGAAAAAGTATTGAACAAGCCTTTAACAAAGAATATTATAAAGGTTTAAAGATGAACGGAAAAGTTTTTAATCTTAAGCCAAGTAAAATTCTCCTCAGCAATACGGGAATCACCGCCGTTATTGATACCAATGCTTCATTAAAACTATTGGTGAACGGATTTTAAAATTTTAAATAAAAAACAAAACTAAAAAACTAATAACCAACCATGAAAAAATATTTAGTCGTTGTAGATCGAAACAGATCCACAAAGTGGACGAGATTCGCCAACCTTATTATTGACAGAATAACAATCGCTATCTTCGTTTTTGCTTTTGGCTTTATTTCTTCTTTATTATACAAATTTTTCGGTATCGAATTTTTCGTGAGATTTATTTATAAAATGTCAGAAGTAAATAGATTTGTTGATATACTGATTAGCTCTGCAGTTTATTTCATCTACACCCTTCTCATTGAGTATTTTACTAAAGGTAGATCCGTAGGTAAGTATATTACAGGCACGAAAGTTATTTCTATTGATGGTACCGAGCCTACTTTTAATGATTATCTTATCAGAAATATTTCCAGAATTGTTCCTTTTGATGTGCTCTCTTTTTTAGGTGAAAATGGCTGGCATGACAAATGGAGCGAAACAAGAGTTATTAACATCAAAAATTATCAGGCTGAAATTCAAGCAAAAAGCGAAATCAACGATCTTGGGAAGAAAGAAATTGCCTAAAAACTTTTGTTCATAAATAAATTTTGCTATATTTGCACACCTCAAAAATGGTAAAAATGGTACTTTGGCCGAGCGGCTAGGCAGTGGTCTGCAACACCATCTACAGCGGTTCGAATCCGCTAGGTACCTCACAAAAAACCTCTAATTTATTTAGAGGTTTTTTTGTTTTCTATTTTTCCAATAGCTGACAAGAAGTACAGACATCTATTTCTTTTTTTGGATTACTATAAACTAATCACATGTATATTTTTATATTTGCAAAAAAAATCACCCTCGTATCTAATAAAGTATAACCATGTTTTTATCATTATCATCAACTCATATTATAATTTCGGCAATCATATTACTATTAATTGCCTTAGGCAGCATGTATGGCTTTTACATGTTAATAAAGTGTGCCGTTAAAAAAGGGATTAAAGAATCCAAAGAAAAATAATAGTCTCCGCCGGATTAAAGAACCCTTTAAAATAATTGTATATTAGTAAGACTAAAATCAAATATTGATGATACACTTTACTCCTGAAGAAAAAAGCTTACTATTAGCAGCAATGCAATATGAAAAAGAAATACAAGATAGGTCAGATGATGAAGAACTTGAATATGTAGAAGAAATAGAAGAGGAAATTCAAAGAGAAAATGTTTTTATTTCAAGAAGACAAATTGACTCACTCATCATTTATTTAGGATCCTTACTTGATAAAAAAGATCAATATAACAGCGGCGAAGTCCTGGCTTTAGAAAGCAAATTAGACGATTTATCCAACTTACCATAATCAATATCCTCACTATCCGGTGGGGATTTTTATTTTCAATATACATCTATCATCACAGATCACAGATCCCACATCGAACTCTCGCAAAAACATTCTTTGAAACAAGCTCTGCTATTTCAAAAAGACATGAATACCTACTATAAAATGTGATAAGCTAGAAAATTATTCTATTCAAAAATTGGATTGATCAGTTTGCATTGAGAAGCTGCATCATGTTGGGACAAAAAAAAAATCCTCGGAAATTCCGAGGATAAAAACTAATAACCATGAAAACTCAAATTAAACATGAGTTACATTTCTATATTGAAAAATCGTGCCAAGAATATTAATTTTTTGAAAAAAAAATAATTTATTCTTACAGCAGCAATTTCATCAATTCAGTATTTTAAACCGATTTTACTGATACTTTAAAAACCCATCATAATTACCTACAATAGTTTCAGATAAATCTAACACTCCGGCAAAAGTATTGAAAATAAATTAATTTACATTTTAATAAAATAAAATTAATATTCAAAGTCTAAAGTTTTTTTAATATTCACTCTGCCCATAAGAAACAGGATAAACTACAAATTGACATCCTTTCTTATTTACATCGATCCATTACATTAAATATCCTGTCAGCAATGAAAAAGAATATCAGCCGGAATAAAAAATAAATTTGAAACAACTATTTGATTTCAGACAACTCTTTGATGTATGAAATTATTTTTAAGATTCAATATTAAAAAAAGCCTCCAATAAATGGAGGCCTCAAAAAACACAAATGATGAAAAAAAATTTTATATCAGAGATAAAAATTATTTTATCTATTAATTTCTACCCAAATATATACCACTCTTTCTTCTTATTTTATGAGTATAATCATAAAATTATTATTTCTTTTCAATGAAGATTTTTCAGCCTATTGCTACCAATTCTCAAAAAAAGACAATAAACAGCGTTCACAAATTATTAACTATATAATTATTTACCAATATATCAACTATTTAATACCAATAAATAATAATTAACACACAGTTCATACCCATAACTTTCAAAATATAATAAAAAAATATCAGATGCACGATGATCAAGGGTATGTTTTTCACATATTTTATTTTATAATTTTACATAATTAATTCAAAATAACGTGATAAATTTTTCGGTACTTATAGCCAACTATAATAATGGAAAGTACTTTAAGGAATGTTATCATTCTTTAATCAATCAATCCTATGAAAACTGGGAGGTGATTATTATTGATGATGCTTCTACAGATAATTCAGTCGAGATTATAGAATCTTTGATCAAAAATGATTACCGTTTTAAACTCTACCATAATACAATCAATAAAGGCTGCGGCTTTACCAAAGCTGCATGCATGACCTATGCTCAGGGAGATTTGTGTGCTTTTCTGGATCCGGATGACGCTCTTTATCCGGAAGCCCTCGAAAAAGCAACTCAGGAATTCATCAGCAGAGATGATCTTGTAGCCGTTTATTCCCAGATGATGCTTTGTGATGAAAAACTTGTTCCTGAAAGAGTGTACGCCGGCACCAAGCAGATTTATAATAATCGGTATTTCTTTAACTGTCCTACTCAGTTTGCTCATTTCTTTATATTTAAGAAAGAAACTTATATAAGAACTTCGGGGATTAATCCTAATTTGAAAAATGCAGTAGACCAGGATCTGTATTTAAAAATACTGGAGCAGGGAGAGATAAAATACATCAAAGAACCTTTATATTTATATAGGCTTCATTCTAATGGAATTTCTCAGCAAACAGCAAAACAAAGTGCAAAAGAATCCTTTGCCAGAGTGATACATGATACAATGACAAGGCGGGGAATAAAAAAAATCAACAACCAGATTGTTCCGAAAGCTTTTACCAGTTCAGATGAGATTTATGAACTTCTTAATTACCAAATCAACAGAAAACACCGCATAATCAGTAAAATAAAGGCTACATTAGATAATATATAAAAAAAGGCTTCTCCTAACGGGAAGTCTTTTTTTGATAAAATAGCAAGGAAAATGTTCTTAGTATTAAAACGACCAGTATCCAAACATTTATTATAGGTGTAGAGACATAAATCCTGAAGTAAAAGAAACGGCCTCCTAACGGAGGCCTAAAAAACACAAATGATGAAAAAAATCTATTTAGAAAAATCTAAACAGAATATTGTAAAATCATTCAATATGAACTTTATTGTCCTATTTCTTTAGGGAGAAATAGGGTACATTATCGGAACAAAAGAATGAATATTCTTTATGAGAATAAAGCCGCATACTGAAGATTAAATTAATTTGAATAATTTTAATCAACAAATTGATGTATTAGTTTTTATTTAATATAAAAAATGTTTAATCAAAATAAAAACCACAAATAATCAACTATTGGCTAAAAAAATCTTCATTTTTGGAAAGCGTAAATGTAGCTAAATATTTTGGGGCTCACAAGTCTATTCTTCCCAAATGATCGGAATATATATGGTAATATATCCATCAGAATCTACCTGTGCATCAGAAACTGTAGCAACTACTGTTCCATAGCCTACCCAGCCTCCCTGCCCTTGCATAGCAGAAAAGGTGTAAGTTCCCGCGGGAAGACCATCATAATATTGTGGAACCGACTGAAACCCAACACTGTAATATGTATCGTACACTTCTCCGGTAGCCATGTTTTCAGCTAGAAAACTTCCTACGTCATAATTTCCTGAAAGAATTTTTGTTCCACTTTTTGAAAGAAGTCCGTACCGGATCTTATAAGTTTGAGCTTTTGGTGTAATATCAGATATTCCTGAACATGCTTTATTGGTTTCTACGACTTCCTTTGAGGAAAACGATGTTGCAACAGTCAGCAATCCAATAAATGCTGATACTGTAAAAATTGATTTTTTCATATTAAAAGTATTTGGTACTCAAAATTAATCAACTTATATGAATTCGATAAAAATTATTCATGAATTAAAATTTGAAAATGTTCATAATAAATTTTCGAAACAATTGACTAGCAATGAAAAAATTTTACTTAAAGAATCAATTTTTCATCTCTGACGAATTATTTAACATAAAACCAATTTTCAATACGAAACACATAGAATCCCCATAAACAATACAAAATTGACCGGTATTTAAAATTAATTCACTTTTCCTTTACCAAATTTAACACTCATTAACTAAAATTTGGCTTCATAATTGGAAATAAAACTAACATCAAAGTCGTTTCGGCTTTATCTTATTAAAATTTGAATTATGAGAAAGATAGTATTAGCAGGATTCTTATCCGTCTTATTAATGACGGCCTGCAAGAAAGATGACAGAACTGCCGAGAAATCACTGGAAGTACAGAAACTTGAATTTCAAGCTAAACAACTTGAAATAGAAAAGCAGAAACTAGCCATTGAAAAAGAAAAACTGGTATATGAAGCCCAGAAAAAAGCAGATAGTATATCAGAAAGCAAAAAAGCAAAAGCTACTGCTGAAAATAATTCAAAACCACAGGTAATCAGAGAGACAAGAACAGTATATAGAGACAGAAGCTCAAATTCCAATTCAGGAGGAAGCAGCAATGGAACTTATGCCAATAATGGAAACGGTACTTCACAAGCAACCACTAAGAAAAAAGGATGGAGTAAAGCTGCCAAAGGAACCGTCATTGGTACTGTAGGTGGGGCTGCTGCCGGAGCGCTTATCGCTAAGAAAAACAGAGGTCTTGGAGCTGTAATTGGTGGTGTTGTAGGTGGTGCGACCGGTTATACCATCGGTAGATCACAGGATAGAAAAGACGGAAGGGTACAACCTCGTTAATAAATATTTTTTCAATACAATATAAAGATTGCTTATTTTTAAGCAATCTTTTTTTATGTTATTGATTCTGTTTTCTTCCATTTTCATCATTCCAGTCTTAATGGGCTGGGGAGAAATCATGGGAAATATTTCCGGAATACTATATAAAGGAATCACTGGAAAAATCCTATCAGGAATCATGGGGATAAGCCTGGTATGGACTGTGATCTCTTTTTTCATTCCTTTAAATATCTATGTTGAAGTACCTTCTATCATATTGGGGTTATTCTTTTTCTTTAAAAATAAACTCTATCAGGAATTTGATACGTTTTCAAAGAAAGATTTCATATTAATGAGTGCTATAACTCTTATTATCATATTTGCAGGTTCATTTTACCCTTATATATTAGATCATTTCGGATACTATATTCCCACTATTCAATGGCTTACGGAATACGGACTCATAAGAGGAATTTCTAATGTAGACCTTACCTTAGGTCAGATGTCTATCTGGCATATTTTTCAGGCTGGATTCTCAAATTTTTCAGACCCGTTTTTAAGAATCAATGCTGTATTACTGATTATCTATACTTTTTATAGTATTGAAAGAAAAAATTGGATACACCTTTGTTTCCTCCCGATATTACTATTGTTTTCACAATCTCCAAGCCCCGACCTTCCCGTCATTATCTTCTCCCTAATTATTTTAAATGAAATTATAACCGGAAATAAGAAAACACCACTTCTTTTTGCTTTCTCAATTTTCGTTTTTACCATAAAGCCAACCATGATTTGGCTGCCTATATTGGTTTTCCTAAACGCCATTTTTATTTTAAAAGTAAGTTTTAAACAATTGCTTTTTGGGATTTCAATTTTATTATTGTTCTTCATTAAAAACATCTGGACATTCGGTTATCCAGTCTTTCCTGTAGCAATAGGTGATTTAGGAGTGCTTTGGAAGCCCAACCATGAAGTTTTAGAAACTTCTTCACAATTTGCAATTATGAAAACATATGACATGCAATACTCTTATGAGGAAATTCAGAAATTTTCAACTTCGGATCATATTAAAAACTGGTTTTTTCTTGAAGGGATCAAATCAAAAATCAATATTCTTTTTGTTCTGAGTTTAATTATTTTTTCAATATTCGCATGGATCAAAAAAAGAAGACTCATTACCCTCATCTGTATTTCATTGTTGATAAAAAGTATATTGATCCTGGCTTTTTCAGCCCAGTACAGGTTTTTTATAGATGTTTTTTTCGTGATATTCTTTGTCCTGTTTCACAAATATGTTAATGAAAAAAAATCTATTCTTGTTTTTTCGATGCTCAGTGTATTTCTTATTCCAATGATATCTTTTCCTGGACTTATCCAAAAATATATTCCAAGTTTCCGGGTAGGAAGCTTTATGACAAGATTTGAAAAAGAGCAGCTTTACCAGCCTTCAACTTATAAATATCAACAGTTTGACACATTCAAAGTAGGAAACTTTAAATTTAATGTTTCCCATAACTACCCTTATAGTTTTGATACTCCTCTTCCCGCTATCACCCCTTTCTATATTTTCGATGATGCTAAAGCAGGAATTTTCCCACAGCTTTCTGACAAAAATGATATCAAAAAAGGATTTATCTGGAAAAAAATGACTTTTGATGAAAAAAAGGAAGCGGAAAAAGTTATTAATAATATCAAAAACATTGATAAATAGAACAAATCCAGAAACTTTATTATCTGAAGAAAAATAGGTAATTTTGTATTATGTTCAACACATTAGGTAATCTTCTTAGTCTTACAACATTTGGAGAAAGTCACGGAGTGGCTTACGGCGGTATCATCAATAATTTTCCGGCAGGTTTAACGGTAGATCTCGATAAGGTTCAATATGAACTGAACCGAAGAAAGCCTGGCCAGTCGGCAATCGTTACACAAAGAAAAGAAAGTGACACAGTAAAGTTTCTTTCAGGAATCTTTGATGGAAAAACAACAGGTACCCCAATCGGTTTTATTATTGAAAACGAAAATCAGAAATCAAAAGATTATGACCATATTGCGGGAGCGTATCGTCCGAGTCATGCTGATTTTACTTATGACCAGAAGTTTGGTTTCAGAGATCATCGCGGCGGTGGAAAGTCTTCTGCAAGGGAAACGATGAACTGGGTAGTGGCAGGAGCTCTTGCAAAGCAGCTTTTATCAGACATTGAGATCAATGCTTACGTTTCTTCTGTAGGTGATATTTTCTGTGAAAAACCTTACCAGGCTTTAGATTTTTCTCAAACAGAAAGCAATGACGTTCGTTGTCCTGATGCTGAAACAGCTGAAAAGATGATTTCAAGAATCAAGGAGATCAAAAAAGAAGGCAATACGATCGGAGGAACAATCACCTGTGTGATTAAAAATGTTCCTGTGGGAATTGGTGAACCTATATTTTCAAAACTTCAGGCCGAACTTGCAAAAGCAATGCTGAATATCAATGCCTGCAAAGGTTTTGAATATGGAAGCGGTTTCTGTGGTGCCAAAATGACAGGAAAAGAGCACAATGATGCTTTCAATACAGATTTTACCACAAAATCTAATCTTTCAGGAGGTATACAGGGTGGTATTTCCAACGGAATGGATATCTATTTCCGTGTAGCTTTCAAGCCTGTGGCCACTATTCTGAGACCTCAGGACAGTATTGATAAGGAGGGAAATCCTGTGATCGTAGAAGGAAAAGGACGTCATGATCCTTGTGTAGTTCCAAGAGCAGTTCCTGTAGTGGAAAGTCTTGCTGCATTTGTATTGGCAGACCTGTTTTTGATCAACAAAACAAGAAATATCAATAATTTTTAACATAAATATTTTTGGTAATGAAAAATTACTGGGATAAAGGAATTTCCTTTGAAGAATATCTTCAAATCGCAAAAAAAAGATTAGAGACCCCTGCCAACCAGCAGGAGGCTGATTATAAACAATATTATGAACTGGGTCTTCAGAGAATGGACAGAACGGTAAAAAAATACGTTCCGGATGAAGATCAGCTGAAAGAACTGGCTGCCAAAAATTTTGACGGAAAGATTTTAATCATTTCTGAAGCATGGTGTGGAGATGCAAGCGCAACAGTGCCTGCACTTTTCAGGTTTTTTGAAGGAAATAATGAAGTAAGAGTTTTCCTGAGAGACAGCGATAAAAGCCTAATTAATCAGTTTTTGACCAACGGTACGGAATCTATTCCTAAAGTACTTATTCTGGATAAAGACCTGAATGTAAAAAATTCATGGGGTCCGCGTCCGAAATATGGATATGAACTCCTGATGAAATATAAAGCAGATCCTGAAGCCTATCCAAAAGATATGTTCTATAATGATCTGCAGATATATTATGCCAAAAACAGAGGGAAAGATGCTGTTCAGGAAATTGTAGATCTGCTATAAAAAAGAGATATGAAAAAAAATATCATTTATGTTATATTAATTGTTGTTATCGGTATCGTTGCTTTCGTTCCGGGAATAAGGAATTTCCTGAAGGATACGTTTTTACCGGTCGCAACTATTGAAAACGCTGTTCATATCAGTGAAGAGGATTACGATATAGAGCTTAAAGGGATCAATGTTCCCAGCACCAACCTTAAAAACTTTAAGGACAAAGGAGTTTTTCTTAACTTCTGGGGAACCTGGTGTCCTCCATGCAGAAAAGAATGGCCTTCCATTCAGAAACTGTATGATTCCCGAAAAGACAATGTAGATTTTGTCCTGATTGCTATGAATGATAAAGAAGAGGATGTAAGAAAATTCTTGAAGGAGAATAATTACAGCGTTCCTGTATATATTGCTCAAAGTCCGATTTCTGAGAAAATTCTTCCCAAAGTATTTCCTACGACTTTCCTTTTGGATAAGAACGGCAGAATCCTTATTAAAGAAGATGCTACAAAAGATTGGAACACAGAGACTGTGCATCAGTTCATTGACAATATCATCAAATAATATTTTAACTAAATTTTATAATTTGTTGGTACAGGATTTGTGAAATTAATAGCGTTGAAAAGTTTATTAAATCCAAACACAAAATGAAATATTCAAAATTAAATCTTGCAAAAGAAGCCATCAATCACAAGGGCTTCATAAAAAAGATCCCTGATATTTTCAGAATGGTCAAAATGTGGAGAAAAGGAGTTTATCCCATGAAATCCATAGACATTATTCTTCCTCTACTGGGAATTTTATATGTGCTCTCCCCTATTGACCTGCTTCCTGAATTTGTTATCCCGGTACTTGGAGTCATGGACGACCTGGCAGTATTGTCACTGACGATTCCTAAGCTCATCAAAGAGGTTGACAAATTTTTATTATGGGAAGCCGAACGAAGATACAGCGGTGCTCAAGTCATTGATGCAGAAATCGTAAAATAACAGTTTATTATATTTTTCACACCATCCTGGTCAATCCGGGGTGGTTTTTTATTTACAAATGAGCGATAAATTTTTAAGCCTTATTTCAATTCCTTAAATTTGCAATATCTAATAAAAAATAATGGAAAGTAAAAAAGAATTCTTTTTAGAGTGCTACAAGCTAGGCATCATCAAATTTGGAAGATTCACCTTAAAAAGTGGTATCGAAAGTCCTTTTTATGTAGACTTAAGACCTTTGGCTTCAGATCCTAAAATTTTAAAAAATCTTGCTAATTATTTATTGGAAATGCTTCCATTGGATAATTTTGATTTAATCTGTGGAGTTCCTTATGCTGCTCTTCCTATGGCTACTGCCATGTCTCTGGAAAGCTACATTCCATTAATTATTAAAAGAAAAGAAGCGAAAAGCTACGGTACGAAAAAACTGATTGAAGGAATTTACCAGAAAGGGCAGAACTGTCTTTTGGTAGAAGATGTGATCACATCAGGAAAGTCTTTGCTGGAAACCATTCCAGAAATAGAACAGGAAGATCTTAAGGTTTCTGACATTGTGGTGGTATTGGACAGAGAGCAAGGTGGAAAACAGTTGTTAGAAAGCAAAGGTTATAGAGTACACACTCTTTTCAATATTTCCGAAGTGTGTAATATTCTTCAGGAAACAGGTGAATTATCGGATGAAGAAGTAAAAAGAATTCAGGATTTCCTTCAGGGGAACCATATTCAGTTCGAAGAAGAAACAAGAACTTCTTATGAGCAAAAACTTCAAAATGCGCAGCACTCAGTTTCAAAGAAGTTGCTGGAAGCAGCGTTAGCAAAAAAATCAAATCTTATTGCTTCTGCAGATGTAACCACTACTCAGGAGTTGTTGGAACTGGCTGAAAAAGTAGGTCCACATATCGTTGCTTTAAAAACGCATATTGACATTATTTCTGATTTTGAATACGAAAAAACAATCACCCCTTTAAAAGCAATTGCTGCAAAACACCAGTTCTTATTAATGGAAGACAGAAAATTTGCTGATATTGGAAACACTCAGGAACTTCAGTTCACAAGCGGAGTTTTCAAAATTACAGATTGGGCAGATTTCGTAACGTCTCAGGTGATCGGAGGTTTTGAATCCTTAGACTGTTTCAATAATGTAGGGGTAGTAGCCATCGTTGGAATGTCTTCTAAAGGAGCATTAACAACTGCAAGCTATCGTGAGGAAGCTTTAAAAATAGCTTTATCTCATCCTAATGTAATTGGTGGTGTATCTCAGAATAAAATTCCTGAAGAGCTTTTATTATTCACTCCAGGAGTAAATATTGCAGATTCCGGAGATGGTAAAGGACAGCAATACAATACACCGGAACATGTTTTCAAAACACTTCATACAGATTTTATTATTGTAGGAAGAGGAATTTATAAATCTGATAATCCAGAAGCATCTGCAATCACTTACAAGACAGAGGGATGGAATGCGTATATTAATTCTTTGGAAAAAAAAGCAATTCAGGGTTAAAATCCTATAAAGTGTATACAAAATAAGTTATATTTGGTCTTTATCACGGATATTTGAAAAAGATCAGCATTTGCCTTATTTTGTTCTGGGGAGTTGTACAGGTTTCTGCACAGACAGACAGTATATATATTGAAGCTAAACTGTCTCCTGACAAAAAGAACCTTGATGTCAGTCAGGAAATTGTTTATTACAATCATTCTGAAAAAGACCTGCAGACCATAAAACTCTTGAATTGGGTTTCCGCTTACAATAAACGCGGAACTTCTTTAGTCTACAGAAAACTGGAAGACCGAAATAATGATTTGCATTTTGCAAAAAGCAATCAATTGGGAAAACTTCTTGAACTGAATATTAAAAATTCTGAAAACGAAGCTATTCCTGTTACTACCCTCTCAGACGAAAATCTTTTTATTCCTCTGAAAAATGTATTAAAACCTGGCGAAAGCGTCACTTTACAGTTGCAATACCGGATGCAGCTTCCCGATAAAACATTTACGGGATACGGGACATCCGCTCAGAATACTGTATTAAAATATTTCTTTATTGTTCCGGATCATTTTGATCCGGACAATATTTCGAAAAGAAACTACCATGACATTGAAGAACAGGTAAGCTTCAATACTTTCTGGACTATAAACTTTGATGTCCCTGTCAATAATTTTGTTGAAGGTAATCTTCCACAGACTCAGATGAATTCATTCAGGGGTTCTCTGGATTCTGATCCCGAGTTTTTAATTTCGCCTACTGGCTATCCTTCCATAAAAACCAATGTTGATGGATCTGAAACTGAAATTAAGTTTGGATACAATCTGAAGCCGGAAGAAAAACAAAATCTGGAATTTTATCTTCCTTTGCACTTAAAGTTCCTCAAAGAGAGACTCGGTTTTCTTCCGAAGAGTATTTTTATTTCTGATAAATTCAGGGCTAAAGAAGACTTTTTCGGAAATAATGATATTACGTTCCTGAAATTCAGATTCCAGCTATTTACGAATGCTGAAAAGACCGATCTGGATTATTTTGGAATCATTGCCAAGAAAATTCTTGATGAAAACGTTATCGTTGATAAGGAAAAAGACCATTGGTTCAAAAATGGTTTAAAATCCTACCTGGAAATTCAGTATCTGAAAAAATTCTATGCCGACAGCAAACTTTTAGGTACACTTCCTGAGACTAAAATATTTGGGATCAAACCTTTAAAATTATTCCACGCATCCAAAGTAAAACTGTTGGACCGTTACGGACTTTCCTATCAGTATATCATGCTGCAGAACCTCGATCAAAAGATTGACGAGCACTTTCCTGTTTTGAGTAACTTCAATGACATGGCTATCAGCAGCTTTGAAACAGGAAGCCTTTTTAATTATTCGGCAGATAAAATGGGATATGAGCACTTCAATGATATTGTAAAAAATTATATTTCTCAGAATTCCGGAAAAAAAATTAATCCTGATGAATTTCTGAAGTCTCTTTCTGAAAAGAACAAGTCAACGGCTTATCTTTCCAACTTTTTCAAACAGAAAAACAGGGTTGATTTTAGGCTAAAGAATATTAGAAAAGAAAACGATTCTCTTCAGATAAGAATTGCGAAAAATACCGATGTTTCCATTCCTGTAAAATTGGAAACGGAAACTAAAGAAGGGGAAAAGAAGGCTTATTGGATAGATACTGAAGAAAATCAGCACATCACCACCGTATCTCTTCCTGCTTCAGATAACATTTATAAAGTCACGCTAAACAGTGGATATATTTTCCCCGAATCCAATTACAGGGATAACTTTTTGTATGCGAAAGGAATATTTTCCAATGCAAAAAAAATTAAGCTTAAATTAATAAAAGATATTCCGAATCCGGAATACAATGAAATTTATATTAGCCCAAGAGTACGTTTCAACAATACGTATGATAAATTTCTCCTGGGAGTTAATTTAAAAAATCAATCTTTCTTTGACCAAAAATTCCTGTATTCGGTTACACCGACTTATAGTACGGGAACAGGAAAGCTTACAGGTTCAGGGGCAGTTTCCTACTCTTTTCTTCCCGCTGAAAGTATTATCAGAAGCTTAACATTTGGTGTTTCCGGTTCTTATTTTCATTATGATTATGGGTTGGCCTACAGAAAAAGTTCTATTGCGTCAAGTATCAATTTCAGAAAAAATCCGAGAAGTACAGTAAGCAGAAGCGTAGGTATTTCATATAATTATTTTGAAAGAGATCTTAGCCCCTTGATGATTGCTAATAACGATTACAGTAAATATAATCTCTGGAGTATTGGATATGGCTATAGTGACAGCCAGATGATTCATGAAAAAAGTTTCAGTCTGAGCGCTCAGGGAATGGAAGACTTCAACAAAATAACAGCTGAAGGCTTCTACAGATGGGAATTTGCACCTAAACAAAAGCTGAGCTTACGTTTATTTGCAGGATATTTCATGAGAAACGATACCCGAAACAATCTTTTTGACTATGGGATTTCCAGGGTTTCAAACTACTCATTCTCTTATACCCTTTTGGGAGAAAGTGCCAGCAGCGGACTTCTTTCACAACAGTTTATATTAGCAGATGGTGGTTTCAAATCTTTTCTCCCGGGAACTGTCAACCAATGGATTACTTCTGCCAATGTAGATTCCAGTATCTGGAAAATATTCCATGTGTATGCTGATGCCGGAGTGTATAAAAATAAAGATCTTCCTGCCAAATTCATATGGGATACGGGAGTTAAGGTAAGAATTATCCCGGATTTCCTGGAAGTTTATTTCCCAATACAGTCTTCTTTAGGATTTGAGCCTTCCTTTAAAGATTATGGAAAACGGATCAGATATACCCTGATTCTTAATCTGGGATCAATTATCAATGCTGCAAGAAGAGGCTGGTATTAAGATTCTGGAAAACAAAAAAAGATGGTTTCAAAAGTCAAATAATTTGGCTTTCGTCATTCTGACGAAGGAAGAATCTTATTTGTAGTCAAGCTCATAAGATTCTTCACTATATTTCATTTCGTTCAGAATGACATTTTTGAAAGAAGCTATTTTTTATTAAAAACTAATCTTTTATAATTTTCTGTGAAATCGGAATATTATTGATCGTTCCGGTCACAATATAAGTTCCTTTGGGAAGCTCTGCAATATCAAGACTTGAGGCTAGTTTTGTAGGTGATTTTTTGACAACCTGTCTGTAGGTATCATATACTTTCACATCTTTCACCTCGGTACCGAAGACAATTCTACTGTCTTTTATAAAGGGATTTTGTACAAACCCGGATTTCACACTGCCTTCCAGGGAAAAGTCAGCCATATTATTATCACTCCCTACTAATGTTCTTTTTATAGCGGTGGTGGTCGTTGGAGAAGGAGCTGGTCCATCTCCTTTAAATTGATCGGCATTGGATCCGTATCCCACAAAGTCCAGTACATTGGATGCAGAGGGTCCTGCTACCTGCACTATATTTCCAGCTAAAGCAATTTTTCCGGATATACTGGAGATTCTTAACCCGGAAGATTTGTTAGGAGTTCCGTCAAAATTAGTGATTGTCGTCGCAATAAAATCGGGTGTAGGCAAATTTTCAGTACCTCCATCAATTGCTGACTCCTGAATCAAATATGTTTCGTCCGGTCCCAAAGTAAAGTCTGGTAATGTATGATATTCGGTAAAAGCACCTATCGCTGGTGCATATTGTATGCTCGCCCCTGTCAAAGAAACCAAATTGGTTCCTATATTTTTAAGAACAATATAATTATTTTTCAACACTGCCCCTGAATTAGCATTCCCTCCATAAATTTCGTTGATCACAATCTGAGCATTTGAAAAAGAGGTTAACAAAAGAAGTCCGGCAAGAGTAAAGATTTTTTTCATCGTATTAATTTTTAGAAATGGATTTGTGATAAAAATATCAAAAATAATACCACCAAATTAAGAAATAAAGGCCATACAAAAATCTAAAATCACTAAATAATCGCATAAAAAAGCCGCTTCTGTGAAGCGGCTCCTTGTATTTTTATCTAAAAGAAATTAGTCTTTAAGAACTTTTTGAGATATCGGTTGGTTATTTACTGTACCTGTTACGATATAGTTACCTTTTGCTAGCTCAGCAACGCTTACAGCTCCGTTTTGTTTTACAGAAGCTTCTTTTACAAGCTGCCCGAACATATTGAAAACTTTTACGTCTTTTACATCAGATCCGAAAACGATCTCGTTGTTTTTAACGAAAGAGTTTTTGATGAAGCTTCCTACTTTGACAGATTTGGCATCTGAAGTACCTAAACTTGCACAAACATTAGTAGCAGAACTAGAATTTAGTGGTGTTGCAAGTGCCAAAACAAAGTCTGCACCGTTATCATCTGTATCTGTACAACCTCCATTTGCTCTTAAAAGAGCATTTGTTGCTGTTCCTGCTGGAGCCGTAGCAGACCCTTCTTTCGCATTAGCCGTTCCCATTCCCACAAAATCAATAGCACCAACAGGAGCCGCTCCATTAATTGTAGTACTATTATTCATTAAAGCTACCTTACCATTTGCTCCCATATTAATTCCGGCTGTTCCCCCATCAAAATCAGGAGTAGGTAATGCAGCACCTGTATTAATGTTAGCAGTAGCAAGAGCTACCAAGTAATAAGAATATGGGGCTATAGCTCCTGAAGTAATTGTTGCTTTTCCAGACCAAGCTCCGCTATTTGCGGCAGCTGCATATTGTATAGACCATCCGGAAATATCTACTGATGAACTTGTTTTATTAAATAAAACCACATAATCTCTGTTATAGTTAGCACCACTGTTACCACCACCAACATAAATTTGTGCAATACTTACTTGAGCGTTCATCAATACTGAAGCACAAGCAATTCCTAAAATAGTAAAGATCTTTTTCATGAAAATAATTTTTTTTTAATACTTCGTAAAACTACAAAAAAAAACGCTATTCAATTTGAATAGCGCTATATATTTAACAATTAGTTAATTAACCAATTATTTTTTAATTATCTTCTCCGAAACAAATTTACCGTTTACAGTTCCCGTTACAATGTAAGTTCCTTCTTTAAGATCAGAAACATTCAAAGATTGGTTTTCAGAAACAGTTGCTGTTTTTACAACCTGGCCAGCAATGTTGAAGATTTTAACATCAGATTTAGTTCCGAAAGTGATATCATTGTTTACAACCGTATTTTTAACGAAACCGTTTTTAGACTTGTTTATATTAGAAGTTGCTAACGTTGCAGCATTACCTGTTATTTTGATATCGTCTATTCTCATTTGAGGTGGATTAGTACTAGGGAAAGCAGATGTATCAAATTTCACATATAAATTAGAGGTTGCAGGAATAGCTCCTGTTGTATTGATTAATGCCCAGATTGCTGTACCGGCTCCTGAAGGTCTTGTGTACGTTAGAGGGGTCCAATTTGTACCATCAGTACTTACAGAAACAGCAAGTTCAGTACTTGCAGCACTAGAACTTTTAAAGTGCCCGAATGATAGTTGAATATCTGAATATCCCGATGTATTAATACCATTAATAATAAATGTATCAGATGATGCATTAAATAAAATATTACCGGTTCCTGATGCTCCAGCATATCCAGAAGAAGTAGTAGTATTCCTAACATCACTTGTTCCGGTATAAACGATTGGTGAAGAATTCTGCCATCCTGCATAAGCCGTAATTAATGGTGCTGATGAACTACCTGCTCCCATGTTTTCAGAATAAATTGTACTTTGTGCAAATGCAGAAATTGCTAAAGCAGCAGTCGCTACTAACGAATAAAGTTTTTTCATGATTTAAAAATTTTCTGTTATTAATAATTTCGGGGGCTAAATTACGTTGATTTTTCGCGACTTCACAATATTTGGATTAAATTTCTGTTAATAATTCTAAACACCTTAGTATTAACATTTTTTAGCTATTTTTACCAATTATTTTCAGGACTTGCGGAATTTTATTCTTCTATTCGTTTTATTTTTTTTAGGCATATTTTCAGGAAATGCTCAGGTATTTTCATGGAAAAACCCCAACATTCCTGAAGACAGCATTAAAAGAGACAGCATTCTCGCTGCAAGGCTGGAACAGGACATCTTCGCAAAAGATACTCTTGATTTCATAAGAACTCACAACAAGATCGTTATTGATGAAGCTGTATTGGCAAAAAACGATAAAAAGAGATTTTTAGGAGAACTTAATTCAAAAGGTTCTATTATCCGTGGGATCACTTTTGGAAATAATCAGGGACAGTCTGTACAGAGTTCTATGGACCTTCAGATCTCAGGGAGATTATCAAAAGATGTGACTATTTTAGCCAGTATTTCAGATCATAACCTTCCTATTCAGGCTGACGGATATACCCAAACTTTGGAAGAGTTTGACAAGATCTACATGCAGCTTAATATTAAAGAAAAGTCTATCCTCAGAGCAGGACACCTTGATCTTGTAGAAGCTAAAAATTATTTTGCAAAATACCAGAGAAGGAGTATGGGGCTTCAGTTCCAGACAGAATTCGGGAAGGAAAATAAAACATTTGTAGATATTTCTGCGGGTGTTGCACGAAGTGAATTTCACCGAATCCGTTTCCAGGGGGTTGAGGGTAACCAGGGACCTTATCGTCTGACGGGTAAGAACGGAGAACAGTTTATTACTTTGATCTCAGGTTCTGAACAGGTTTTCATTGATGGGATCTTAATGAAGCGTGGAGAAAACCAGGATTATATCATCAACTATAATACGGGTGAGGTTACCTTTACCAGTTTCCGTCCTATTTTCCAGCAGAATTTCATCACGATTTCGTATAACTATGCCAATAGAAATTATTCAAGGTATTTATTTACAGGAAAGCTTGAACATCAGAGAGAAAGATTCAAGGTGGGACTTAACTGGTTCATGGAAAATGACAACAAAAATGCACCGCTTTCTTTAAGTCTTTCCAAAGAAGATGAGCAGATTCTTGCTGATGCTGGAAACAATCCTGATCTCATGTATGCACCATCGGGAGTGGTCACCGAGTATGATGTCAATAAAATTTTATATAAATTAAACACAGCCGGAAATTTCTACGAGTTTTCTACTGATCCTAGTTTAACCCTTTATCAGGTTTCTTTTACTTATTTTGGGGCTAATCTTGGGGATTATAAAATAGCACAGACGACCAATAACGGACGTGTTTTCCAATATGTAGGCCCCAATGCGGGAGACTACAGAGCGGTAAGAAAACTTCCTTCCCCTCAGAAATCACAGGTATATTCTGTGAATTCTGAGTATTTATTGAATGAAGGTAAGATAGGGGCTGATATTTCCCTGAGTAATTATGATGTCAATTTATTTTCGTCAAAAGATTCTGATCAGAATATGGGGTATGCATGGCGGATCTTCGGGAATAAGAGTTTTACAAAGAATGCATGGAAAGGAACTCCAAGTTTTGAATATCAATACATCGACAAACAGTTTCATATTCTGGACCGTATCAACGATGTAGAATTCTCCAGAGATTTTAACCTTGCACAGGAATTTAATAAAAAGACTCAAAACAGATTTATTTTCAGTTTCCTGAATAAATGGAATAATAAATCTACTTTAAATTATCGTGTCAATTATTTGAACGAGCAAAATTCTTACAAAGGACTTAAAAATGACTTAGATTTCGGCTGGATCACAGGAAAATTCTTTACCAAAGGGAATTTATCCTACCTGAGTACCAATGCAACCTTACAGGACACTAAATTCATCCGTGGAGGAGCTTCAACTGAGTTTACCGGTAAAAAAGGAAGCTGGACTATTGGAGGAAGTATGGAGCATAATGAGAAAAAATACAATGACACTCAACTTATGGATGTTACGAGTTTCAGCTGGAAAGAGCTCTTTTTGCAAAAGAAAATCGGTGACAGTACTAGAACAAAGTTATTGGCAAAAGTATACATGCGAGATAACGACTCTGTGCGTGACAACAGACTTCAGAATATGAACAATATTTTGGGAATCATGGCGGAGAGCCAGATCATCAAAACAGAAAGAACTACTTTAAATGCTTTAATCCATTACAGAAAATTCTTCTACTCTGGTCCGGAAGGTAATGTAACCCGAAATAATGACTTCGTTGTTGGAAATATCCTTTACAATCAACAGCTTTTTAGAAACGGGATGCGTCTTCAGGCTTTCTATGAGCTTGGAAACGGACAGGAAGCACAAAGGGAATTCCAGTACATCAAAGTTACAGACGGACAGGGAGTTTATAAATGGACGGATTATAACGGAGATGGTATTCAGCAGCTGGACGAATTTGAAATTGCCGAATATTCCGATCTTGCACAATATATTCGTGTCTACACCAATTCTGTAAGGTATATTCCTTCCAATAAAAATAAAATACAGTTGGCTTTATTTGTAAATCCAGCTATTGTTTTCAATTCAGAGAATGGATTTCTAAAACGCTGGAATTTCAATATTTCATTAAATTCTCAAAACTCATTCTATAAAAAAGATAAAGTTCTTGTGCTGAATCCTTTTGAAAAGAACAGTGATCAGATCCTTAAAAATCAGAATATCCTGGCTTCCGTACAGTTTAATCCGACTGATAAATCAGGATGGAACGGAAACTACAGACTCATCACAAATGATAACCTTATTAATGCCAATTTCAGTAATGAAGAGCGTGAGCAGGTTTCTCATTTTCTGAATGTCGGATATTGGTTCAATAAAGAATTCAGGGTCGACTGGGAAAATTCTGTTCATGATATCAAAAACTCTTCACAATTATTTGCGACAAGGGATTATCGTCTTAATAATTTTGAAACTAAACCTAAGGCGACATATAAATTTACAGATGCTATTCAGGCAGAATTGTCTTCTGCTTTCCGTCAGAAACAAAGATTAGATGGTGAAGAACTTCTTAAAGCTTTTGATGTTACAGGAACGATCCAATGGGAGCGTAGAAAGACTTCCATCCGTGGAAACTTCTCGTTCATCAGCAATAATTTTACAGGAAATAATTTCAGTATTGTAGGAAACCAGATGCTGGATGGTCTGAAGCCTGGAAAAAACCAGGTATGGAGTGTATTTATTCAACAAGCCATCAACTCGTTTATCCAATTGAATCTTAATTACGAAGGAAGAAATTCAGGTGAACGAACAATTCACATTGGAAGTATGCAGGTAAAGGCAAGTTTCTAACAGTAATGATTACTTTTTTAAATAAAAAATCCCCAATATCGCTATTGGGGATCCTTTTTGATTATGAGTTACATTTTATTTTTTAATAATTTTCAGTGACTGCGAACCTTTTTCTGCATTTACTTTTAAGATATAAACTCCAGCAGGAGCACGTCTCATATCTACAGAACCTTTTTCAGCATTGATTGTTTCACTAAGAATTCTCTGTCCTGAAACATTATATACTTCAACATCTTTGATTCTACTATCATTATTGATATAAAGATAATCCATAACCGGATTCGGATAAACATTTACTGTATTCTTTTTAGCAGCTTCATTTATCGCCAGCAAGGTAGCTGTAAATTCAAAACTTCCAAGATCCGGAGTGAGGGCATTTCGGATATTACCATCTGCATCTAATGTCACTTCTACCACGGGAGTTCCTTTATTATCAAGAGCTGCATTTCCGGTAGCAGATAAATGGAAATCTGTAGCAGATACAAACACCGGCAGCACATTCAACGAGTTTACATTTCCTCCAAATCCTGACTGAATATCTGCAAGTGTCGCTTTCGCCAATCCTCCGATAAATCCAAGATTAGTTCCTGAAGAATAAAAATTGTTATAATTTATAATTGAAAAAACCGTACTGGCTGCTCCGGCATAAATAGCATACCTATCCCCTGTCTGCGTCTGTGTATTGACAAAAAGATTATTTCTTACATCAATACCTCCAAGACCTGTTACTCCGCTGGTAATATTTAAAGCAGAAGGTCTTCCTGCGACAGTCTGGTTGACATCCATGACAACAGTATTATAATATACTTTATACCCTCCTCCTGCGGCAATAACAATTCCGTTTCCGTTATCATTGACTCCGCCAGTCGTTGCGTATCCATAACCAGCTATACCATTCACTATATTATTAGAAACCAGAGTGTTTGATGTAAGACTTGTTGTAGCCAGATAAATCCCCTGAGCTCCATATCCGCCAATATTGGTATTTTTTATACCATTGATCTTATTATTATCAATGGTTACCCCGGCTGTCAGTGTACCTCCCGCATAAATTCCCGCAAACAGAGTCCCTGTTCCACTGGAAGTAAAATTGGAAATAGTATTTCCCCTTATGATAATATTAGCTACAGCAGATGCTCCTGTATTTCCGGATGTAACGGTTATCCCGGAAGCTCCCCCCGTAGATGTTCCGGTATATCCGATGTTGGTAATGGTATTTGAAATAATTGAAGAATTTACAGTAGCAGTAGCAAACCAGACCCCTCTTTTGATTTCCGTACTAGCAGTTTCAAAATTACCAATAATATTATTGCTGACGGTCACTCCGTCTGCACCCTGTACATACACTCCTCCAAGACGATTGGCATCTGCTCCGGAGGCGCTTATATCATTACCGGTAACTAATGTATTGGCTCCATTACCTGCTGCTGTGGCTGCAAATAAATAAATTCCCATATAAGCTTTCTTTATAGAATTATTCTGGATGGTAACATTATTAAAGAAGCCTCCAACAGGGGTTGTAGCTCCGTCATACATGACTAAAGCTGAAGAACTATTGATACCATTTACAATATTCAGGTTTTTAACCATAATATTGCTATTAGCTACCGCAGCAGAAGCGGCAATAAATGTAAGTACCTGCGGTGCAGTAACAGAGGTGTTAGTAAGGGTAAGGTTTCTTGTTGTTCCTGAAGCGACATTGCTTCCATCCAAAGTAATATTACTACCCTGGATTCTCACTAAAGGGGCACTGGCAAGATCACCAGAAATTGTAGCTGTAACTCCTACCGCCGGTTTTATCGCAACTGAGGTGTAAATGGTTGCTCCACCACTGGCATTCAAACTGGCAGTTGCTGTTTCTGTTGTGCTAGCTGTGATACTGATTGAAATTGCTCCTTGATGTGTTCCCGCATTAATAGCGTCAAATGCTCCCTTTAACGTAGTATAGGTTCCTGTAGCTGTTCCTGCTGTAGCCGAAACGTTCACTTGTGAATAAAAATTTGATGAAGCTAAAATTGCCATCAAATAAAATAGAATTTTTC
Organism: Chryseobacterium sp. GW821-FHT04C04; assembly: GCF_059420365.1. Lineage (NCBI taxonomy): Bacteria > Pseudomonadati > Bacteroidota > Flavobacteriia > Flavobacteriales > Weeksellaceae > Chryseobacterium > Chryseobacterium sp. GW821-FHT04C04. The sequence continues at coordinate 440,603 of NZ_JBWKTO010000002.1, forward strand.
TCATATCATTAATTTTTATTATACTAAATATAAAAATTAATTTTCAATAAATCAATAAAAACATTGAAAATCAAACAGATATATCTAATAAAAATTAAACAAAATATCTTAAAGTTCCTTAAATAAACAAACAAACGTAAAACACCAAACAATATAATGATTAACAAAATATTGTTTTTTCAGAATTTCGTAAATTTGCAACATGATAAAAATAGGCAACATAGAACTGCCGGAATTTCCACTTTTGCTGGCTCCGATGGAAGACGTAAGTGATCCTCCTTTCAGACGTTTGTGTAAAATGCACGGTGCAGATCTAATGTATTCGGAATTTATTTCTTCCGAAGGATTGATTCGTGATGCTATTAAGAGCCGTAAAAAGCTGGATATCTTCGATTATGAAAGACCCGTTGGTATACAAATTTTTGGTGGAGACGAAGAAGCTATGGCTATGTCTGCCAGAATTGTTGAAACGGTAAATCCGGATCTGGTAGATATCAATTTTGGGTGTCCTGTCAAAAAAGTTGTCTGTAAGGGAGCTGGAGCTGGAGTTTTGAAAGATGTTGACCTTATGGTTCGTCTTACGAAAGCTGTTGTAAGCTCTACCCACCTTCCCGTAACCGTTAAAACGCGTCTAGGATGGGACAGCACCAGCATCAATATTGATGAAGTAGCAGAACGTCTTCAGGAAACAGGAATCAAAGCTCTTACCATACATGCCAGAACCCGTGGTCAAATGTACAAGGGGGAAGCAGATTGGGAACATATTTCAAGAATTAAACAAAATCCTAATATTGAAATTCCAATTTTTGGAAACGGTGATATAGATTCTGCTGAAAAAGCATTAGCCTATAAGCAAAAATATGCGTGTGACGGTATTATGATTGGACGTGCTGCTATTGGCTATCCATGGATATTTAATGAAATTAAGCATTTCTTTAAAACAGGAGAACATTTACCTGCTCCTACCATATCAGACCGATTACTGGCAGTCCGTCAGCATGCGGAATGGAGTGCAGAATGGAAAGGAGAAAAATTAGGATTGATTGAAATGAGACAGCATTACAGCAACTATTTCAGAGGAATTCCTCATTTCAAAGATTTCAGAAAAAAGTTTCTGGAAGTTTTCACATTGGAAGAAATGAACAGCCTAATTAAAGAAACCCAACAGTTCTACGAAGAATATCAGGCACAGATATAAAATAAAAAGCCATCAGCTAAGCTGATGGTTTTTTTATAATTTGAATATGATATTTAATATCCTTCTGAGGAAGATTCATCTTTAATTAAGGCTAAAGCCGAAGAGGTACCTATCCTTTTAACTCCCATACTGATCATCTTCTCAGCATCTTCAGGAGTTCTTACACCACCTGCTGCTTTTACAGGAAGTTTCCCTGCATTATTAAGCATAATGGTAACCCCTTCAAAGGTTGCTCCATTAGGTTTCCCATCGGTAGTTTTGAAGAATCCTGTGGAAGATTTAACAAAAATTTTTGACCAGTCATTTTCAGAGAAGTTCTCTTCTGCCCAGGTAGATATATTTTTAGTAAGATCAGCAATTTGTTCATCAGTCAATGCTGCAATTTCAATAATCCATTTTACAACTTTATGATGCTCAAGGGATAATGCTGTGCATTTTACAAATTCTTCTTTTACCAATTCTATATTTCCCTGCAGATAAGCGGTATAATTAATTACAAAATCCAATTCATCTGCACCATCTTCAATTGCTTTTGAGGCTTCTGCAAGCTTCTCATCAATTGAATATGTACCTTCGTGAAAACCTATCACAGTTCCTACTGCAACATTTGAATTTCTTTCCTGAATATATTTCTTGATCTCAGATACATAATCCGGACGAATCATCACGGCAAAAATATCATTCTCAATAGCTTCTTGGGCAAGTTCTTTGTCTTTTTGAAGTGTTTCTTCATGGGAAATACCTGATTGTTCTGGTGTTTTCAAGTAAGTTGAATCCAAATATTGGGCTATGTTCATATCGTTATACTTTCAATTGTCTGTAAATACCTTGTTCCAAAGATATAAAAGTTTCTGTTCGTGTTACTCCTTTCAGTTTTTGAATTTTGCTAAGAATCTGCATCAAGTGATCATTATCTTTGCAGAGAACTTTCAGAAATATAGTGTAATTTCCTGTTGTATAATGGGCTTCTACTACTTCATTTACATCATGTAAAGATTTTACCACGTCTGGATAATGGCTTGGCTGATCCAGAAATACACCAATGTAGGAAGTTACCTTATATCCAATTTTTTTAGGATTAAGGAAGGATATTGAATTTTCAATAACTCCTGCATGTTCAAGTTTCTTGATTCTTTGATGTACCGCAGTAGTTGAAATCCCAACATGCTTTGAAATGTGGGCTAAGGAAGTTTTAGCATTATCCATCAACATGTAGATAATCTCTTTGTCAATAGAATCCAAATGGTAGCTTGTGTTGCTCGAATTTTTCATTTTCTACTTTTTTATTATTTATGTTTTTTACTGTAAATTCTTAAATTTTACAAAAACCGGAAAGTGGTCGCTATATCCTCCCAAATACCGTGTACCAGCATAAGTTCGGAAAGGACGTCCTTCAAAATTTCTGGCCTTGCTGCTGATGTTTTCAGAATTAAATATATGGGCATCCTGAAAAGCCAGCGTCTTATTATCAAGCAAAGATCTTGACATAATGATCTGGTCATACAGCAATCCAGATTTATAATGAAAAGTAGAATAATTTCTAGTAGAAAACAATTGCTGAAAAGGATTCATTAAAACCTTCTCATGTTGATTGTCATAGAGAATCTGCACTAAATTTTCATCATCCGGGTTTTCATTAAAATCACCACACAATATGACATGCTCTTTATCAGCATTTACTAATTTCATAATCCGTTCCCGGACTTCATTCAATATAAAGGTTCTTTTCGGTTTATTGACATCTTTTTCGCGTTTAGAGGGAAGATGCGCGATAAAGACATTAATAATTTCTCCTTTATATTTAATTTTCGAAAAAAGTACGTCTCTGGTTGTGTCGTAATATTCTGTGTTTTTATTCACTATTTCAAAAAAGAAAGTAATGGTTTCTGAATCTATTACCTCTACTTTATTTTTATCATATAACATGGCAACATCCACTTTTCTTTCGTCCATAGAATTGTAATGTACAATTCCATATTGCGAATTAAAGGGTTCCATCTCCACGAGATCTTCCAAAACTTTCCTTCCGGAAACTTCAGACAATCCTATTACAAATGGCATTACCCCATTCTCCTCCTTCATCAACTGAAATACATGGGAGATTTTGAAAAGTTTGTTATTATATCTCTTTTCATCCCAATTCCTTAATCCTGATCGGGTAGGATCTAATTTGTGGACAGGTTTCGGATCGGGTAAAAATAAATTTTCAACATTATAAAAAGAGAATAACTCCATCTACACTAATTTCTATACTTTTTTAATTTATTATGTTCTTTTTACGTCAAGATGTAAATCTATTATTTTTTCAAATATCATTGATTCACCGCCCATAAAGAATAAATAAATTTCAATAAAAAACAATTCAAATATAATAAAAATACCAATGAAGCAAGCTAAAATAAATTAATTTTTCAATCATTCGATAGTTTTGATATATTAGTCAAAATTGAGACAATATGATAAATCAAGAATAATAGAAATAAAATATTAATTTAAAATTAGAAATATTAATATTTTTCGCACCTATCAAATTAATAACAAATATTATTCCATTTGCCTTAATAACAGACGGGATTAAGTAGGCTGGCCAGAATCAAATAAATCCCGGCAAATTTGATCTAAAGTAAATCGGGACGTTTTTCTTTAGTGATTCTTACAGCTTCATCATGACGCCATTCTTCAATTTTTCCAGAATTCCCGCTCAGTAAAATTTTAGGAACATCCAGTCCTTTATAACTTTCGGGCCTGGTATAGATTGGTGGTGAAAGAAGATCATCCTGAAAACTGTCTGTCAAAGCACTCTGCTCATCATTCAAAACGCCGGGAAGCAATCTTATGATAGAGTCTGCAAGAACACAGGCTGCCAGTTCTCCTCCTGTAAGAACGTAGTCACCAATTGAAATTTCTTTTGTAATATGAAGGTCTCTTACTCTTTGATCTATCCCCTTGTAATGTCCGCAAAGAAAGATCAGATTTTCTTTTATGGAAAGCGAATTAGCTATTTTTTGATTCAAAGTGACTCCATCTGGGGTAAGGTATATCACCTCATCATAATTTCTTTGAGATTTAAGCTCTGAAATACATTTATCCAGCGGTTCAATCATCATGACCATTCCTGCTCCACCTCCGTAAGGTTCATCGTCAATCTGCCTGTGTTTATTGATTGCCCAGTCTCTCAGTTGATGAAAATGTACTTCCGCCAACCCTTTATCCATCGCTCTTTTCAAAATAGAGGTTTTAAACGGACTTTCCATCAGTTCAGGAAGTACGCTTATTATGTCAATTCTCATTGTAATGTTCCGTTTTTCTTAGTAGGTATAATAATTAATCTTAAAGAAGAATCTTTGTTGATATAGCTCCACATCCAGTTGAAGAATATGGCCAGTTTATTTCTAACGCTCAAAATTAGCATTAAATGGAGAAACATCCAGAAATACCAAGCCAGAAATCCTTGAAACTTGATAAATGGCAGATCTACAACGGCTCTGTGCTTCCCTATGGTCGCCAGCGAGCCTTTATCATCATACTCATATTCTTTCCATTCTTCCTGATTTTTCTTTAATAGATTTTTACCTAAATTTTTTGCCTGATTAATGGCTACGTTAGCAACCTGAGGGTGCCCTTGTGGATACTTTGGTGTTTCCATATAGGCAATATCTCCGATAGCATAAATATTGTCGTATCCTTTTATTCTATTATATCGATCTACAATATATCTGTTTCGCATTAAATTTTCTTCCGGAAAACCTCCTACAACATTTCCGGTAACTCCAGCAGCCCAGATTACATTGTTGGACGAAATTTCTTTTCCACTTTTAAGGTGTACTTTATCCCCATCATAATCTGTCACCACTTCTCCACTCAGAAAAGTGACACCAAGATCTTTAAGGTACTTCTCCGATTTTTCTTGTGCTTCGCTGCTCATTACAGCCAGTGGTTTTTCGGTAGAGCTCACCAGAATAATCTTCAGGTGGTCAAAGTTCATATAAGGGTAATCTCTGGGAAGAATATCTTTTTTCATCTCAGCAAAAGCTCCCGCCAGCTCCACTCCGGTGGGCCCGCTTCCTACAATCACGATATTCCAGTTTCCGTCATCGCTTCTGCTTTTTTCAATGATGAGTTTTTCAAAGGTCATCAGTACATGATTTCTGATACTGATGGCTTCCTGGGTATTTTTCATCCCAAAAGCTCTTCCTTCTAATTCTTTGTTTCCAAAAAAGTTGGTTTTACAGCCCGTTGCAATGATGAGTTTATCATACGTAAATTCGGCTTCGTCGGTAATGACTTTATTGCTGGCAGGGTCTATTTCTTTCACCTCTGTCATCCGGAACTGTGTGTTTCTGGATTGCTGAAAAATCTTTCTGAAGGGGAAAGAAATGTTGGAAGGTTCTATCCTTCCTGAGGCTACCTGATAAAAAAGCGGCTGAAACATATGGTGGTTCATCCGATCCAGAACAATGACCTTTTTGTTCTTGTTATTCAATGTTTTTGCAAGCTGCAGCCCCGCAAATCCTCCTCCTATAATGATGATTTTTTCGCGTGTTTCCATAATACACAAATTTACTGATTTTATTTTAGCATTTAGCAGTGAAAAAAGTTAGTTTTGCAAAACTTTATGACACCAAAAAAGTACACCAAAAAAACTGCCAAACAGGTCCATAAATCAAGACGGAAGAAGTATTTTTTCCGAAGATGGGTAATATTGGGGATATTGATCATAGCATTGATAGGAACCGGATTTTATTTAAAGCAGTCTGTAAGCTATTATTATGCGTTGTACTTTAATAAGTTTAAGCACAAAAAACTTCACAACAGTGAAAAGGAAGCAGCAAGAATTCAGAGAATATTAAGCAGTAATCTGGATAAGACGTATGGTTTTGATGTTTCCCATTATCAAAACAGGGAAGATATCAAATGGGACAGTCTCAGTATTGGTAATAAAACAATTCCATTAGAGTTTGTCGTGATGCGTGCTACGATGGGAAACCGAAGTGCTGATAAGCATTTTGATGAGTTTTGGGAAAGTGCTAAAAAACATGATCTTATCCGCGGTGCCTATCATTTTTACAGAGCTGATGAAGATCCCGTTATTCAGGCTAATAACTTTTTAAACAATGTAAAACTGGAAAGCGGCGACCTGCCTCCTATTTTAGATATTGAAAAAATCCCAAAGCGTAAGACCAATAAAAAATTGATTGAAGACCTGAAAGTATGGTGTAAAATCGTGGAGGATACGTATGGTCAAAAACCTATCATTTATACGTATTATCATTATTATAAAGATTTTCTGAAAGGTGAGTTCGAAGGATATCCTTTATGGCTGGCCAATTACAATGATGTTCCCTCTCCTTCTCCGGATGATGAGTGGGATTTCTGGCAGTTCTCAGAAAACGGTATTGTTCATGGCATCAACGCCAAAGTGGATATTGATATTTATAATGGAAATTCCTGGTCATTAAAAAGACTGACACTGGATTAATAATAATTAAAAAAACAGAAGCGGGAAATTTGATTTCCCGCTTCTGTTTTTTAATTATTTTTTCCTAAAAAATTCAGAATATCTGTATTAAGCTGATCTGCATTTTCAAAAGGAATCATGTGGGTAGCATTGCTATAGATTTTAAGTTCGGCATTGGGAATTTCTTTGGCAATAAGTTCGGTATGCTCCTGCTTGATAACATCTTTATCACCGGCAATTACCAATACTTTGCTTCCCATTTTATTTAAATCTTTTTTACCAATACGAGGCTGTGTCAGCATGATCTTCAAAAGTCTTTGTTCATTAAATTTCCCTGGTTCTTTCAATTCTTTCATCACCAACATTTTATTTTCAAAATGATCGGTAAGCCTGTCATTTACTCCATCAGGAAATGCATTGGCTCCAATCGTGATAAGTTTGTTCAATCTTTCCGGATATTTCAGAGCAAATTCCAATCCTGTATTTCCGCCATCACTCCATCCGGCAATATTTACTTTATCGAGTTTCAGCTTATCTGCAAGTGCTTTTACATCATCTGCAAACATTTTATAGGTAAAGTCTTTTTTAGAGGTATCTAAACTTTTCCCCTGCCCTCTGGTATCTATCACAATTACTTTATACTGCTTTGACAACACTGGAATCTGCTGATAATAATCCTTAATACTTCCTGAATTACCATGAAGCAGAATCAGTGGTTCTCCTTCACCATAGATCTCATAATAAAGGTCTGTATCCTGAAGTTTCAGGTAATTTCCCGCTGATGCATTCTGACCATATACGGTATGCTCAGATTCCTGAATATATTTTGATACATCTGGTATGAGTGACTCGGCACTGTCATCTACGAATCCACCTTCGTCCTCGATATTGTTATCTCCATTTTTATCCATTTTCACATCAATATTAATAGCAGGTGCAGCAATTGTCATTTTCTTCCAATCTCCATAAAATTTCCTTAAAAACCCTGTTCTGAAAAGAGCAGCACTTATGTTGATTTTTCCTTCAAATTCTTTTAAAAACTGAATCCCGATAAAAAATTTTCCCTGTACCCAAATATTACGATCGCTAACATCCAATGTATAGGTTCCGTCTTTAATCATATCTTTTGTAAGTTCAACAGTGATTTCTTCATCAAGAATATTTTTATCCGGATATCCCTCTTTCTCACTGTAAACAGTATACCGCATCATGACGGGTTTGTCAGAAATATAACTGGCAATATTCAGGTTGATATTGGTAATCTTTGATCTTTTTTTAGCGTTAAATCCCAATGCTGTTTCACCAAGAAAATCTTCTTTTCTGAATTGTGGATTTACGGAGTACATCACGTTTTTTGTCTTCGTATTGACTCCCCAGTTTTTGTCAACCAGCTTTTTAGGCTTAATCGAAATTTCCTTAATCTTTTTAACCTTCTCTTTTAAAAGTATCGGTTTCAGATCATGTTTTCTGAAGTCCTCTATTGTTTCTGCATATAATTCATAGCCCGGTACTTCTATGATCACTTTTTTTTGTGGTGACAGAGTGGAAATATCGATTGAAAAATGTCCTTTATCATCAGAGACTACCCCTATATTTTCTTTCTCAACTCCTATTTTCACATAAGGAATCGGCTGATTCTCATTTTTAGAAATAATGGTTCCGGAAATAACCTGTGCATGGAAAGCAGAGGCTGCCAAAAGAAAGAATAAGGTATGATGTTTTTTCATGTTAAAAGTTTGACGCAAACTTATTTATTTTCAACATCCAACTCTCACAACACCTTATTAAATTTATTCTTTCTTTAGTTAAATTTCTTTTAAAATTTCCCGTTATTTCTATGATAATTCTAAAAAATATTTAAAACCCTTTCTATTAAAGGATATTCATCACTTCTTCCCAGGAATGAACCCTTTTATAAGTATCATTTTCTATCAGCTCATTATGAGGCTGGGTGAATATTAATCTTTCACCTGAAAAATGATCCAGATTTTTTGGATAATCATCAATCATTACATCTCCGGAAACTACTTTTTTACTTCCGCAAAGAACAATCTGTTCCCAGGTGATGAATGGAAAATGCTCTGCCAGCCAGTCGTATTTTTCCCTTAAGCTATTGGGAAACTCCATTCCTGCAGATACGATATAGAGATCGTATTTATTATTCAGATATTCCATCGCTTCGCGGCTTCCTTTCATTACAGGTAAGGTTCTGAAAAACCCAACTTCATTAACGTGTTTTTTTCCATTGGGAAAAGACTCTATTTCAGGTTTACCCGTCAAATCACTGATTGGAATTTCTCTTCCTGTATCTCTTTTTTCAAATTGTGCCAGCTGATGATATACATCTGCCATTACCCCGTCCATGTCTACAATAACTTTTTTCATTGTTTCAATCAGATTTTTGTATTATTTATTAATATTTTAAAATGTATTCATTGTGTCATATCAAATTTACAGAATAGTTTTCTCAGATCATGAGTACAGTTTATTAAAAAATTATAAATATTCATTTTATAAAAGAGGTTCAGGAAAATTTTAGGCTACATTTTCGTACTTTTGCGGTTCAATTCAAAATCAATATCAAACCATTACATTCCAATGAATTACGTTTCTGTAGAAAACCTTACTAAATCTTATGGCATCAAAGTTTTGTTCGAAAATATCTCTTTTCATGTCAATGAAGGTGATAAAATAGCCATTGTTGCCAAAAACGGAAGCGGAAAATCTACCCTTCTTAAAATATTGATGGGGAAAGAAATTGCAGACAGTGGCAATGTGATGATCAATAAGGATATTCAGGTGGTTTTATTTGACCAGGAAATCGATTTTGATTCTGATCTCACTATTGATGAATTTATGATGACGCTTGATTCTGCACCCATTCAGGCCTTAAAAAATTATCATAAATCATTACTTTCTACAGATTATGATTTCATTGAAAAAGCTCTGGCTGAAATGGAAATTCATAAAGCTTGGGACCTGGAGAATGATATGAAACAAATTCTCTCTCAGTTGAAAATCACAGATCTGGAAGCTAAAATGGGAACACTTTCCGGAGGGCAGATCAAACGTGTGGCTTTAGCAAAATTGTTAACTGAAACAAGAGCCGAGCACCGACATACTCTTTTGATCATGGATGAGCCAACCAACCACCTTGATGTAGAAATGGTAGAATGGCTTGAAAGCTATCTAAGCAAAGCCAAAATAACATTAATTCTGGTCACTCACGACAGGTATTTCCTTGACAGCGTTTGTGACATTATCTGGGAAATGGAAGATAAAAATCTGTATTTCCACAATGGTTCGTATGCGACTTATCTTGAGAACAAAATGATTCGTGAGGACAATATGAATTCCACAATCGACAAGGCAAATAATCTTTACAGAAAAGAACTGGAATGGATGCGAAGACAGCCTAAGGCCAGAACTACAAAATCAAAGTCTAGACAAGAAGACTTTTACGAAACTGAAAAAATAGCCAAAACCGATACCCGAAAAGAATCTCTGGAACTCGATTTTGAAATGAAAAGACTCGGAAATAAAATTTTGGAACTTCGAGATATTTCTAAAAGTTATGACGAGAAATTATTAATAAAAGATTTCAGTTATCAGTTTCAAAGAGGTGAGAAAGTAGGAATTGTAGGAAAAAATGGTGCCGGAAAATCTACATTACTGAACATCATCCAAGGTCTTGAGCCAAAGGATTCCGGAGAAATTGAAACCGGAGAAACCATCAAATTCGGATATTTTTCACAAAAAGGACTGAAATATAAAGAAGATGAAAGAGTAATTGACTTTATCAAAGAAATTTCCGAAAACTTCCCTTTAGCTAACGGAAGAACGATCTCTGCATCGCAATTTTTGAGGCTGTTCTTATTTGATGATCAAACGCAATACTCACCTATTTCTAAACTTTCGGGAGGTGAAAAAAGAAGGCTTCACCTGATGTATATTTTGTATCAGAATCCAAACTTTCTGATATTTGATGAACCTACCAATGATTTGGATCTTCCAACTTTGACTGTTCTGGAAAATTTCTTGCTCAACTTTCAGGGTAGTTTGATCATTGTTTCCCACGACAGATATTTCATGGACAGAATCGTAGGTCATGTTCTTGCATTTGAAGGAGATGGAAAAATCAGAAATTTTGTTGGAACTTTCTCAGAATACAGAGAAACTAAAAGCCGTGAGGATGCATTAGAAAAAAATACAGTATCAAAGCCAGAACCTGTAAAAGAAATCGAGGCAGTAAAAGAGGCTCCTGAACCTGTTTCTAAAAAAAGAAAAATGTCTTTTAAGGAACAACGTGAACTGGAAACCATAGAAAAAGAAATGCCAGAACTTGAACAAAAGCGTGCTAAAATAATGGATCAGCTTAATAATGAAACGGAATATGAAAAAGTTGCAAAACTATCTGCTGAGCTGGAAACTATTTCTGAAAAGTTAGAAGAGTATGAAATGAAGTGGCTGGAACTTCAGGAAATCCTTTAATAATGATACATTAAAAATTATGAATTATGAGTTGGTGTAAAGTGGATAACACACTCTTATTTTCCAACTCATAATTCATAATCTATAATTTACAATTCTACTACTCTTTCTTCATTTGCACTTTTCAGGGAAGCATCGATGATTTTCATATTCTGAATAACTTCTTTTCCCGGAGATGGCAGCGCGTATCCAAAAACGATATGTTCATAAATCTGCTGGTAATAATTCATGTAATTTCCGGCTTCACTGGAAGTCAGTATTCTTTCTGTTTCGGAGTTTTCATGTAAGACATTTAAAATCCCATCTGTTCCTTTTAACGGCTCAGTCCACTCTTTACCATATTTGGGAATCGCTCCTGCTACCAATTCGTTTTCCTGATTATCTGTTCTTTCCTGCAAGAAAGTTCCTTTGTCCCCATGAATGGTATAGGCATAATGTCCTTCTTTACTGAAAACCGAAGATTTTAGTCTTACTCTCAGATCATTTTTATAGAATAGCAGGATCTCGAAATAGTCATTCGCAAACTCCTTCCCTTTCATAGAAAATACATCGGCAAACAATTTTTCAGGATATCCGAAATACTGTACTGCCTGATCTACAAGATGCGACCCCAGATCATGAAGTGATCCTGAACCTACCTGATCCGGGCTTTCCTTATGCTGTTTTCCACTAGGCGTTGTTCGAAATCTGTCGAAACGGATTTCAGCTTCTTTAATATTCCCTATTTTCTGATCATTTAAAACCTTTTGTACCTGTAAAAAATCACGGTCAAATCTTCGGTTTTGATATACACTTAAGAACAGTCCTTTTTCTTCGGCCAGCTGCACCAGCTCTTCGGCCTCGGAAACATTGACTGTAAAAGGTTTTTCTACAATGATATTTTTCCCGGCTTCCAATGCTTTTTTTGCATATTCATAGTGTGTCTGAACCGGAGTATTGATGATGACCAGCTCTATATCTGCCTGCTGAAGCATTTCTTCAACAGAGCGGTAAATTGTTGCTTCAGGATATTTTTCTTTTGACTCTTCTTTACTTCTTTCTACCACAGCAGAAATAAAAAATCCCGGATGTTCCTTTAAAAAGGGAGCATGGAAAACTTTCCCACTCATTCCAAAGGCGCAAAGCCCTGCTTTTACCAATTGCATATTATAATTTTTAACAAATATATTCATAAAAAATTCTCTATCCCTTCGTATAAAGTAACTATAGAAATAATCCATGCCATTATTAATGGAGTATGATTTAAATCATAAAATTATTTTTATCTATTCTAAACAAATACTTACATTTGCGCCTTATTTAAAACTGTTCTACATAAAAATAATATGAAAAGACAACTACTTTCTTTAGGTCTTCTATTTGTCGCTGTTTCAGCGAGTTCGCAGATGAAAAATGCTGAAGCAGATACCATCAGAACCCAAACAATTGAAGACATCAACTTACACAAAACCGGAAATCCGAACCAGGCAAAGCCATTTTCAACAAAGTCTAATTTGACGGTAATGGAAACCCCTCAGCCTATTGCCATTGTTACTCATGAAATTATTGAGCAACAACAAGCAAAACAGTTGAGCGATGTTCTTCAGAATATAAACGGAATGTACATTACTTCATCCAGAGGTAATTCTCAGGACAGTTTTGGTGGACGTGGTTTTATCTTAGGAAATGACAATATTTTCAAGAATGGAGCAAGGATAAACAGTGGAGTTTTCCCTGAAGTAAGTGGTCTTGAAAGAGTAGAAGTATTAAAAGGAGCCAACGCAATGCTTTATGGAAATACTGCTGCCGGAGGTATTATTAATATGATTACGAAAAAGCCTAAATTCAATTTTGGTGGAAGTATAGGATTAAATGGTGGAAGCTGGAACTCTTACAAGCCAACAGTTGATATTTATGGACCATTATCGAAGAATGTTGCTTTCAGAATAAATGGAACTTATGAATATGCTGAAAGTTTCAGAGATGTTGTACAATCTGAAAAATATTACTTTAACCCTTCATTTTTATTTAATTTAAGTGAAAAATCTCAATTAATTGTTGAGGCAGATTATCTTAAAAATAATTTCACCCCGGATTTTGGGACTGGATCTATTACTGAAAAAGACCAAAGCTATAGATTGAATGATGTTGTTTCCAGAAATGCTTTCTTCGGAACTGACTGGCAATATCAAAATGTACAGCAAGCTTCTACGAATGTAACTTTTAATCATCAATTTAACGAAAGATGGTCTTTGAATGCTACTGCTTCTTACCAAAACTATACTAAAGATTATTTTTCTTCTGAAAGAGTACAATGGGGCTACAGCTCACCTACTGCTACCAGACTTTCATGGAACAGACCTTTTGGTAAAACGTACAATGAACAAAACTATACTTCTGCACAGGTAAACTTAAACGGTGAATTCAATACAGGAAAAATCAACCATAAAGTTTTGATTGGGGCTGATGCAGATTACAGCCAGGCAGATGCTTATACCTATACTTTAGGGGCTACTTCTAATATTTTATTTTTAGATGATCCTTCAACATGGGGAAGTGTTGACATGCCAAATTCTACCCTTAATACAAGAAACAGAATTAACACAAGAAGAATCGGGGTATATGCACAAGATTTCATTAGCTTAACAAAACAACTTAAAGTAATTGCAGGTTTAAGATGGTCTTATGTAGAAAATATGCCTACATTGACTACTCGTTTTACGGCAAATGAAAAATTTGAAGTATCCAATTCCTCAACTGCAGACAATGCATTTTCTCCAAAAGTAGGGTTGGTATATGCTCCTAATGAAAACCTTTCAGTGTTTGCAACGTATACTAACTCATTTGCTTCCAATGCAGGATATACTTCAGATCAATTTAATACGGTAAACACCAATCAACCTCCTGCACAAGTTCAAAATCAGTTAGCGACTTTATCCAGACAAAGCATAAAACCTTCAACAGTTGATCAATACGAAATTGGGGTTAAAAAGAATTTCTGGAACAATGCTTTAGCTGTTAACTTAACAGCTTACCAGATTATGTACAACAATTATTATCAAACCTATTGGTTCGCTTCTACTCCAAACGGAGCTCCGGTAAATTCAACAGATACGAATCTTAAAGAATTTGCAGGAAATATGAGAAGCCGTGGTGTGGAATTAGATATTACAGGAAATCCGACAGAAAACTTATCTATAATCGGAGGTTTCTCTTATAACAATTCCGTTTATATCGATACTCCTGAAAAAGGATATGTTGAAAACCAAAGATTGGTAAGAACACCTGCTACAACAGCAAATGCTTCCGTTTTCTATAAATTTACAAACTATGTAAAAGGGTTAAAAATTGGAGCTGGAGTTTACTACATTGGGGACAGAATCGCTGGATGGAATGACACAAAATCTACAAACACAAGTAGAAATAACGTGAGTAGAATGTTTGACCTAAAAGACTACACTACAGTTTCTGTGTCAGTTGGCTACGAGTGGAAGAAGTTCTCTATCCAGGGAAGAGTGGGGAATTTGTTTGATGTTGTAAACTACAATGTTCACGAAAATTATTCTGTGAACCCAATCACTCCGAGAAACTATTATTTTACTTTGACGTACAAACTTTAGAATTCTTTATATAATAATTCTTTCATTAAAAGTGGAAATTGCATTTTTGCAGTTTCCACTTTTAAAATTTAAAAACAAAAACAAACAATAAGATATGGACAAGATTAAAGACACAAGAAGCTTTATGAGAATCACCCACCGTTATCTGGGATATTTCCTTGCAGGTATTATGGCCGTGTATGCATTAAGCGGAATTCTTCTGGTTTACAGAGACACAGATTTTCTTAAGAACGAAAAGAAATATGAAAAAAATATCGCTGCCAACCTTTCAGAAAAAGAACTGAAAAAAGAGCTGAAGATGAAAGGTCTTGAAGTAGAAAAAACAGAAGGAAGTGTTCTTTATTTTAAGCAGGGAACGTATGACAGTGCAACCGGAAAGGCAAAGTATACTAAGAAGGAACTACCTTTTGTACTAGACAAAATGGTTTCTCTTCACAAATCTCAGTCTAAAGATGCAATCTCCCCCTTAAGTGTATTTTTCGGAGTTTCTCTTTTCTTTTTTGTAATTTCAAGCTTCTGGATGTTCAATCCTAAGACGAAAGCATTCAAGCGTGGAATCAAGTTTACTATTGCTGGTCTTATTATTTCTATCATTCTTTTATTTATATAATAATAGTAGAAAACTGAAGAAGGAAAAAGCAAGCATTTTTATTACTAAAGCTTTATCATAAATTTTTACCATTTTTACTCCAAATAATATATATTGTTAAGGCATCACCATTAATTATGTTAAAAAAATAAATTAAATTTACTTATAACATTAACGTTTGTTTAGAAAAATTACGTAAAATTAAGAGTATGGCACATTTCTTGTTTTTTCTATAATTCGTGAATAATAAACATTTAATTATTAAAATAATAAATTATGAAAAAACTTATTTTAACAGGGATATTAGCCGTAGCAGGCTTAACAGCAACTGCAAACGCTCAGATTCAGAAAGGTAATTGGATGGTAGGAAGTAGCATCGTTGCAAGTAACTTTGGTTTAAATACAGGTGGTGGATATAACATTTCACTACAGCCAAAAGCAGCTTATTTTATTCAAGACAATGTAGCAGTTGGAGGATATGTAGATTTAGGATTTAATAAAGTTACAAACGGATCACCTACCAATTTTGTATATAAAGTTGGAGCTTTAGGTAGATATTATGTTTCTCCGGGAGAAAAAGGAGTAGACAATCTATTACACCACGGAAGATGGTTCTTCGAAGGTAATGTAGGTATTGGAGGTACTTCTACTGAAGGATCTAACTCTACAACCGGTTTAGATTTTGGAGCAGGTCCTGGTTATTCATACTTCATTACTCCAAACATTGGTGTTGAAGGTTTAGTAAAATATAATGGTGTTGCAGGATTTGGTAGTGAGGGATTAACTTCTACTTTAACCTTCAATGTAGGATTTAGTATCTATTTACCAACTTCAAAAGGTAAACAAATCATCAACGACGTTAAGTAATCACTGAAATACTTATAAAAAAATGAAATCGCCTCGAAAAATTTTTCGAGGCGATTTTCGTACAAATTAAAACTAAACTATAAAAAATCAAATAAATCATGTATTAGGTTGCGGGGTGTATCTTAAGTACGGCTTTATTTCCGTTACCCCTTTTGGGAATATTTTCCTGGCTTGCTCTGTAGAAATTGTTGGAGGTACAATAACGTCTTCTCCATTTTCCCAATTAACAGGCGTAGCTACCTTATAAGTGTCTACCAATTGTAAAGAATCCAGCACTCTAAGGATCTCATTAAAATTCCTTCCTGTAGAGGCCGGATAGGTAATAATCAGTCTTACTTTTTTGTCTGGATCAATAATCAATAAAGAACGAACAGTAGCCGTAACTGATGCGTTCGGGTGAATAAAATCATAGAGTTCAGAAATCTTTCTGTCCTTATCTGCGATAATAGGAAACAATACATTTGTATTCTGAGTTTCATTAATATCTTTCACCCAATTCTGATGATCCTCTACTCCATCTACGCTTAACGCTATCACCTTCGTTCCTCTGGCATCAAACTCAGACTGCAATTTTGCTGTATACCCCAGTTCTGTAGTGCATACCGGAGTATAATCTGCCGGGTGTGAAAATAAAATCCCCCATGAATTCCCCAAATAATTATAGAAATTGATATCACCTAAAGATGATTCTGCCTGAAAGTTGGGTGCTGTATCTCCTAGTTTGATCGACATAATATTCCGCTTTTATAGTCTACAAATTTAGTAGACTTTTTGGAACTGGCAAATTTTTTGCTGAAAATTTATATATTTAAATAAAATTTTATTCATGGAGAAAACCGGACTCACCTATATTGATTTGGTGTACAAGGTATTAGAGAATTGGTATGTAACTTTTGCAAAACTTACCCCAAAACTAATTGTCGGCATTTTAGTATTTACGTTCTTTTTGATTACCAGTAAATATTTAAGTCAGGCCGCCGTAAAATTATTTCACAAATTTTTCCCGAAAAGCCAAAAAGAAAGCTCTCTGGTTACTTTAATCAGCATATTTCGATTTCTGATTATGTTGATGGGAACCTTTATAGCCCTTGAAATAATGGGTTTCAGTGGTTTTCTTTGGAAGTTTATCGGAAGTTTAGGAGTAGCTGGGGTTATTGCCGGAGTCGCTTTAAAAGATCTTGTTTCAAGTATATTTTCCGGTATGCTGATCGGCATTGACAAAGCCTATAAAGTGGGAGATTATATTACCATTGGAGCACACTCCGGTACGGTACAGGAAATTGGTTTTTTAACCACCAAAATTCTCACGGATGATGGGAAGAAAGCATATATTCCCAACCAGGTCGTTTTCAATGCTCCTTTCTATAATATTACAGCATCGCCACAACGCAGAATTATTTTAAATTTTGAAATCCCTGCAGATGAAGATATCAGCAAAGCACAGAAGGGAATTCTTGATGTCGTTAAAAATCTTGATAATGTAGATAAGTTAGATACTGTAGAAGTAATCTTCACTGATCTGAAACAAGGAGCATTTAATCTTCAGGTGAAGTTTTGGATAAAAATAGGGGCTAATCTTGCGCAGGTAAGAAGTAAAGCATATTTAGGCATTAAAGAACGCTTGGATGCAGATAAAATTCTGTTGGTAACCCCTACGAGCATCAGTATCACCAACGGGGAATCCCTTCCTACTGAAAATCATGATAAATAAATATTTTTATTTTGAGTCATTGGTTGAATTAGGCTATGTATTCTATCCGTTTTAGATTCAAATTGTTATTACATAATTTCATACTTTTATGGAAAGATCTTAATCAACAAAATGATGTCATCACAATCCAGTTTATTTTCCCCCATTGAATCAAAAAAATCAAAAGGGCTTACATTATTGATAAAGTTGATTGGTATATCATTTTTAATTATGACCCCTTTATCCATTATAATAATGGTTATATTCGTATTTAATGCAAAAGAAATCTCTATAGGAATAAAGAGTGTTTTAATTGCCCTTTTTATTGCAATCCTGTGTTTTTGTGTCTGGATGCTCTTTCAGAAAAACAAAAAAAGTATGACCACTCATATTATTGTTGATGAAAAAGGACTTCACCATTATTGCAACCAGAACATTTTATATTCCATAGCTTATGCTGAACTTCATCCCATCCCGGAATTGGGCAAATATGATGTGTTACTGACTGAGTTTGATGAATCTGCTCCTAGCTTATGCATCCATTTCTTTGAGCCTGAATTAAAGAAAGCTACCCGGAAAACTGTCAATTTAAATATTGATACATTGATTACAAATGGTAATCTGTTACTCAAAAATTTTGTAAAAGGAATATTGATTTTCAGACCGGATTTAAAAGTCGCCCCTAATGTTCTGGATCTTTACCATCTGGAAGAATTTAATCAATAAAGTCATATTATTTCAATGGTCAACATTTAGAATAATAATAAAAAAACCGCTCCAAAAATGGAACGGTTTCTTATTTATTTGAAAATTTTAGATTACGCTAAAACTTCTTTTACTTTGTTTGCAGCTTCTTCTAAAGTAATTGCAGAGTGTACCGGAAGACCAGACTCGTCAATTAGTTTCTTAGCTTCTACAGCGTTAGTTCCTTGTAATCTTACGATCAATGGAACCGGAAGGCTACCCATCGCTTTGTAAGCATCCACAACTCCCTGTGCTACTCTGTCACATCTTACGATACCTCCGAAGATGTTGATCAAGATTGCTTTTACGTTTGGATCTCTTAAGATGATTCCAAAAGCAGTTTGTACTCTCTGAGCATCTGCAGTACCTCCTACGTCAAGGAAGTTAGCAGGGTTACCACCTGATAATTTGATGATATCCATAGTTGCCATTGCAAGACCAGCTCCGTTTACCATACAAGCAACGTTACCGTCTAGTTTTACGAAGTTAAGACCAGCTTCACCAGCTTCAACATCGATAGGATCTTCTTCTCTTGTATCTCTAAGAGCTTCAAGATCTTTGTGACGGAACAATGAGTTACCATCCAAAGTTACTTTAGCATCTACAGCGATAATTTTGTTATCAGAAGTTTTCAAAACCGGGTTGATTTCGAAAAGAGAAGCATCAATTCCTACATAAGCGTTATATAGAGAAGTAATGAATTTTGTGAATTCTTTGAAAGCATTCCCTTCAAGACCCAAGTTGAAAGCAATTTTTCTAGCCTGGAAACCTTGAAGTCCTAAAGTAGGATCAATCAATTCATTGTGGATCAAATGAGGAGTTACTTCAGCAACGTGCTCAATATCCATACCACCTTCAGTAGAATATACGATTGTATTTTTACCTTCAGCTCTGTCTAAAAGAATAGAAACATAAAATTCTTTAGTTTCAGATTCTCCAGGATAATAAACATCCTCTGCCACCAATACAGAATTTACCAATTTACCTTCAGCAGAAGTTTGTGGAGTGATCAACTGCATTCCGATGATGTTCTGAGCGTTTTCTTTAAGTTTATCCATGTTTGGAGAGAACTTTACACCACCACCTTTACCACGTCCACCTGCGTGAATCTGTGCTTTTACAACCCAAGCCTGTGCTCCGGTTTCAGCAGTCAATTTCTCAGCAGCTGCTACAGCTTCATCTACGTTGTTTGCTACGAAACCACGTTGGATAGCTACTCCATACTTTGATAAAATCTCTTTTGATTGATACTCGTGAAGATTCATATTATTTTTATTATTTTATTTAAAAATTTAAAGGTTGACAAATTTACTAAAAAGACATGGAAGTTCAAGTTTATTGACTTAAAATTTAAAGTCCGATTGACTTGATTTTTAACATATCATTCGATTTTCCCTTATTCTTCAGCCAATTTCTCAGACTGAGATCCAATAAAAGGAATTTTCGGCGCCAGGAAATATCCTGTTAGGCTTGCAAATAATATCGGTACAAAATAGGTAAATCCGGTAAGAGTTCCCAAAATGATGGTTGTACTCATCGGAGTTCTTGTCACACAGGCATTGATCGCTGCCATACAGCTTACAATTGCTAAAGTGGTATCCACGGCTGGGAATAAATTGTGGATAATTAATCCCAACGTTGTTCCTACAAAAAACAAAGGAATGATAAAACCTCCTCTCCATCCGGAAGTTACCGTAATGGCAATGGCCAATATTTTAAAAATCAGAATTAAGATTAAAAAATTTAATCCGAAATTTCCACCGATCAGCTGGTTGATTTCGTTATGTCCGAAGTATCTTGTAATGGGAAAATTATAGGCGATAATTCCTAAAATAATTCCACCTACGAATGTTTTCATGTAAATAGGAAACTTTCTGTATTCAAAAACTTTTTTGAAAAATTTGACTACAAAAATGAAGATCCATCCGAATAAAGTTCCCACGATTCCAAAAGCTGTGGCATAGGCGAAGTCGTATACTCCCGCATAATGATATGCTTTCAGATCCCAGGCTGCTCCGATTCCCAAATGGATGATCAAAGCAAACATCAGATAGCTGAAACAGCTTGCTACCAATGCAGGAATAATCGCTTTATAATACTCTACAGCATGTTTATGATGCAGAATTTCAAGAGAAAAAAGACTTCCTCCCAGCGGAGCTCCAAACAACGCTGTAAAGCCTGAAGCCATCCCGGCAATACTCAAAGACCTCAGCTCTTCCCCTTTCAATCTGAAAATTTTCCCCAGCCAGGTTCCGGTGCTTCCAGTGACCTGTACCAACGGAGCTTCCGGCCCTAAGCTTCCTCCTGATGCTACACAAAAAAGAGAAGAAAGAATCATTGAAGGATTATTCTTTGGTTCCAGTTTTCCTTTATTGAATCGGATGTTATTAACAATCAAATGAATTTCTCCGGGATCACCAATAAAATGAATGACCAGCCCAGCCAGCAATCCACAGATTGCCATCGTTGGAATCACCTGCCAGCCTTGGAACTCAGTCAAAAATTCGGTAAAATGCTCCAACACGATCCAATATCCGCCGGCAATAATACCACCTACAAGACCTGTAATCGCCCACATAAAAAAAGTACGGCTGAACACAAACGGGTTAAATCTGATGGGCTGATCCAAAAGATCAAATGTTTTGATTAAGCGTCTTCTTCTATTGATTTTCATTTTAATTTATTTTAAATAGTAAAAGAATATCATTATGTGTCTTTACTGATTATTACCGTTTTGATAATACGTATTTTATTTATTCGAATCTTAATATAATGGGCTGCGCAAAGGTTTGTACGATCGGTTTTTTGTTATAAAGCAAAGGTTTTTCCAAGCCTCCGATTGCATATAGAAACAATGCACTAATAATGCTGAATTCTGTATCAGATGATTCGCTATATTTTACTTTTTTGAACCTGCCATCCACATCAATTGTAAAATTCAGTTTACAACGATAGTTTTCTCCGTAAAAATCTTCTATTAAATAAATGGGAAAATCAAGCGTCAACCGTTTTTTCAACTCTTCAAGCTGTTGGTAGTTTTCAACCTCAGCAATATCAACGGATTTATTTTTCACTTCCTGCGGAGGAGTAATTCCTGCTTGGGATACATTGTTTTCGACCTGTAATCCGCTCGTTGTTTTAAAAGAAATACTTGGATCTGCTTTTCCGATGATCACTTCTTTGTCATAGATGCTTTGATACAGATTTTTTAGATTCTTTAATTTTTCACCGTAAAAGTCTCCATACTTTTGACGATATAAAGCCGCATCTTTTTTGTAATCATAGCGTGTAACACTATCGGAAAAACGCTTTTGTATATTTTTTACTTCTGTTATAATAGTACTATTCTGTAATTTCTTTCCTTGGGCATTCATTTGTTGAACACTTAAAAAAGAAATCATAAACACAACAAAAAGCAGTAAAAAACGATGAGCCATGGCGGAATTCTTCAATAAAGAATCTACATAACATATTGCAGATCTCCTTTTTTGCCTGAATTCCAAGATTAAATTCTATTTTTAATAAAATAAAAAATAAGCATTCCCCAGCTTAAAATCATCATCAATCCTCCAAGCGGTGTAATAGGTCCCAGGAATTTAAGGTTCATTCCTAAATAATCCTGCATGCTCAGGAAATAGATGCTCACTGAGAATAAAAGTGTTCCTGCAATCATTAAAATGGAAGTCCATTTTTCAGCAGAAGTTTCAAATTTTAAGATATATCCGATAATCAGCAAGAAAAAAGCTGCATACATCTGATATCGTACTCCTGTTTCAAAACTTTCCAGTCTTTCCACAGCTAATATTTTCTTTAAAGCATGCGCTCCGAATGCCCCCAGGATCACAGACACCATTCCGTAAACCGCTCCAAAAACTAAAGTAATTGTTTTCATTTTATAACTCTTCTAATTCTAAGGTTAAATATTTTTTTGTTTTATGATCTTGCCAGGTTCCAATGATTTTATTTCCCTTCAAGTCGGCTTCCACCAAAGCTCTTGGGATCCATTCTTTCAGTTCCTCACTATGATAATCATCTTCTGTGATAGAAAAATGGTCATGAACAAATTCTCCTCTCCAATTGATTGGCTTCTTATTCTTATCATACCAATAGGTAGCTGAGAAGGAATCATCCTCATTGATTTCGTTAAATAAAACTGTAACAGGATATTTTCTATCAATTTTTCCTTTGAACAATTTGTTCCCAGGACCTGTTCTATCCACTTTTTCAGAACCGGAAATCAGGTTTTTCGCATAAGGATTCCAATACTTTTCCAGTTCTTTATAAGTAAATTCAAGTTCGTGGCTTCCCAGCTCATCCAATGCCCGCATCGCATGGTTGGAGCATCTGCCTGCCACAAAAGTAATTTTATCCTTTCCAAAAAAATATTTGATGCCATTCAGTGTATAATCCATGAAACAACCTTCATAGATGGCAATCTGATCCTGATTCTCTTCTGAAGGTTTTTTTTCAGATTTCAATGTAACAAGAAAGTCACTCACTCTTTTTTTGATTTTCTTTTGGATCAAACCATTGACTGTTTTAGTGCTTCCTGTTTGAAATAAATCTTCAGCATTGATATAGTTCCCTGTTCTCAGATCGAAATTTTTCCAGTCTGCAAATTCTTCAGGATAGGCTCCCGAAGCTTCTCCATTGATACCTATACTTAAAATATTTTTAGGCGTTTCCAATTTCTTCCAATCATAAAAATAAACATAATTGGAGTATGAATTCGTTGCTGTAGAAGCCAGTTTAAAAGGATTACCACCTGAATTCGGAATATATTCCAGTTCTTTTACCTGCAGAAATGTATTGATCTTACTGGCAACCTCCGGATTTCCTGCATACGTAACAACAGGAAATACAAAGTTTTCAGATTTCGGCTGCAAATCATTTATTTTCACATTTTTCTGCTGCGAAAAACTTAAACCGGAAATCAACAGGAAGAATACAATACTTTTTTTCACTATTTTGATTTTAGGTACATTAAAATGAACTTTGCGACCAAAGTAGAAATTCCCAGAATGATAAACATATTGGCAAATTTCTTGGAGCTTCTGAAACCTACATTATTCGTTTTCTTTAAAAAAAATCCAAAGAGAAGGAACACGATTGGCAAAATGATCTGTAACATTAGTTTCCTCTCATTCTGTTAAACTCATTGATCACCTCATGATGGCTTACCGTTTTATCTTTGAAATAGGTCACAAAGTGCTGTTTTTCTTCTTCGGTAGCTCCCAATTGGTTTAGAATATTCAATAGGTGCATTTTCATATGTCCTTTCTGGATTCCTGTGGTTACCAAAGAACGCAATGCCCCAAAGTTTTGGGCTAGACCTGAAACTGCCAGAATACTCATCAATTCTTGTGCAGAAGGTTTTCCAAGAAGTGCTAAAGAGAATTTTACCAAAGGGTGAAGATTGGTAAGCCCTCCTACTACCCCAACAGAAATAGGAAGATCAATCCAGAATCTGAAAACTCCGTTGTCTGTAGTACAGTGTGTCAGAGATCTGTATTGTCCGTCTCTCGCTGCATAAGCATGCGCACAGGCTTCTGTAGCCCTGAAGTCATTTCCGGTAGCAATCACAACGGCATCTACTCCGTTCATTACTCCTTTATTGTGTGTCGTAGCACGGTAAGGTTCAATTTCTGCAATGGTAACTGCCTGTTTGAATTTAGAAGCAAATTCTTCAGGAGAAATTCCACTGTCATCTTTTAAATCTTCCATTTTACAGGAAACCTCAGCTCTCACGATACAGTCAGGAGTAAAGTTGGAAAGGATATTCATTACGATCTGCAATGAATTCTTTTCGTCCTGAGTAAAATCTTCGCTGGTAGCAACTTCCTGTCTCAATGTTTTCCCAAACTGCTCCAGACAAGAATTGATAAAGTTTGCTCCCATTGAGTCTACGGTATCAAAGCTTGCTTTCAACTGGTAATAATTGGGCATTTCTGCAGTTTTATCAACCAGAGCGATATTAAGAATACCTCCACCACGTTTTCTCATGTTGGCGGTAATATCTTCTGTAATTTCAAATAACTTTTTCTTTAAATTAAAATTAAAGAAATGTAATAGTTTGTGAGGCTCCACATTAAAGATAAAGTGGGTATGTCCCAACTTCTCAGTATTGATAATGGTTGTTTTAAAACCTCCTTTGTCGATCCAGAATTTTGCAGCTTTGGAAGCCGCTGCTACTACAGAACTTTCTTCAACAGCCATTGGAAGTGCCAATAGTTTTCCGTCGATCAAAAAGTTCGGAGCAATTCCGTAGGGCATATAAAAATTGGAGATGGTATTTTCAGAAAATTCTTCGTGAAGTTTCTGAAGATCTGCATCATCGTTCCAATACTGCTTTAATATATTTTGATATTCCTGGTTTCCTTCAAGGTATTCGTTTACGAGCCATTCAATTTTTCCCTGCTTTGGAAGCTTGGAAAAACCTTCGATTGGTTTATGATTCATGATATAAACTTTAATGAGCCGTAAATATAATGATTTTGAGGTTCTTTTTTGTTGATAACTTCTATGAAAAAAGGTTGACATTTATCAATTTTGGAACTAAATTTGAACAAAAATTGAATCACATTTAGATACAATTAATATCAAACATTTAAAAGTATGAATTTTGACCGCCTTAAAGAAAAGCTTGAAATCCTTGCAGATGCAGCGAAATATGATGTTTCCTGTTCATCAAGCGGAGGTACGAGGAAGAATAAAAAAGGAGCTTTAGGGGACAGTTCCGCAAGCGGGATTTGTCATACTTATACAGAAGACGGGAGATGTGTTTCTTTGCTTAAAATTCTATTGACCAATCATTGTATCTACGATTGTGCCTACTGTGTTTCCAGAAGTTCAAATGATATTAAAAGAGCTGCTTTTACAGTAGAAGAAGTCGTAGATCTTACTATCAGCTTTTACCGCAGAAATTATATTGAAGGGTTATTTCTCAGCTCGGGAATTTTCAAAAACGCAGATACAACGATGGAAAGGCTTGTAAGAGTTGCCAAAAAACTTCGCCTGGAAGAAAACTTTAACGGTTATATTCATCTAAAATCTATTCCGGGAGCAAGTGATGAGCTGATGCAGGAAGCAGCTTTGTATGCAGACAGATTATCGGTAAATATTGAAATCCCCACAGAAAGCGGACTAAAGCTGCTGGCACCGGAGAAAAACAGGCAGGATATGATCAGCCCGATGCGCTATATTCAGAAAGGAATCATTCAGTATCAGGATGAAAAAAAGATATTGAGGAAAGTTCCCAAATTTGCTCCGGCAGGACAATCTACACAGATGATTGTGGGAGCAACCAATGAAAATGACCTGCAGATCATCAAAGTTGCCGATCATTTTTATAAAAATTTCAATCTGAAAAGGGTTTATTATTCAGGGTATGTTCCGGTTTTGGAAGATAAAAGGCTGCCATCTTTAACAACGGAGGTTCCCATGCTTCGCGAAAACCGGCTGTATCAATCTGACTGGCTGATGAGATTTTATGGTTTTAAAGCCGAGGAGATTTTAGATCCGAATGTTCCTTTCCTTGATCTGGAGGTAGATCCTAAATTAAGCTGGGCATTACGAAATCTGGATCAGTTCCCGGTAAATCTACAGACCGCAGAGTACCAAACGATTCTAAGAATTCCGGGAATTGGGGTAAAAACAGCTCAGAAAATTGTCAGTGCAAGACGTTTTCAGATCTTAACAATGGATCATTTGAAAAAACTGGGAGCTGCTGTCAACCGGGCAAAATATTTTATTGATTTCAATGCCGGTAATGCATACCTCAGATATTTAACCGATAAAAACTTCAGAAAGATGCTGGTAGGTGGAAGTTCATCTAAGTTTCATAATCAGTTTTCCCAACAGTTGAGTTTGTTTTGATCTTCAACACAAATGACACAAACATTTTCAAGAATGATCACTAATTTATTGCTTCGATACAACAGCACATTTGTCATTCTGACGAAGGAAGAATCTTTTCAATTGACCAGATTCTTCATTTTATTTCATTCAGAATGACAAACCAACTCAATTTTAAATTTTAATTAAATACATGACAACCCTACTCTACGACGGAAGTTTTGACGGTCTTTTCACAGCGATATTTGAAGTTTTCGAATATCGTTACAAAGACGTTGAAATTACAAACAGGGAAAGATTTCATCAGGAAAATATTTTCGCAGAGATTCATGAAGTCATTACCCAGCCAGAAAAATCTGAGAGAGTTGTCAATAAATTGGAACAAAATATCGGAAAATCCGGAATTCATCAGCTTTTAAAAGTTTTTTTATCTGAAGATCCAGCTCTTGAAAACCTCATTTTATCTGCTGTCAGACAATCCATCAAACATCCGGCAATAAATGTTCTTGAAAATTTTGCAGACCCTGATATTTTAAAAATTTCTAAAATCTGTAAATCTGTGGATAGAGAAAGACACCGAATGACTGCTTTTGTCCGTTTTGAAAAAATGAAAGATGATGTTTTTTTCGCTAAAATAGATCCCGACTTCAATGTTCTGCCATTGATCAGAAAACATTTTAATGATCGCTATCAGGATCAGAAATGGATGATTTACGATTTACGGAGAAATTACGGCATCCTTTATGACCTGGAAAGCTGTGATTTCTTCTCTCCTGATGAAAAGCTGGATTTCAATCAGTATCAGCAGAAATTCCATGATGAGGAAAAAAATTACCAGACTCTTTGGCAGCGATATTTTACAAAAACCAACATTGTTGAACGGAAAAATATGAAGCTTCATATTCAGCATGTCCCCAAAAGATACTGGAAGTATCTGACTGAGAAATGGTAAAAAGATCCTCAAAAAATTTAATTGTGTTCTCGTCGATTAAGCTGATCACATAAATTTTCGTAATCAATTTCCTCCTGTATTCTTATTATATCAGTCTAAAATCTGAATCAATAATTCCATATTGTGGATAACTTTATATTTCGACGAAAAAATAAAGCATTTCTAGCTCTTTTATGAAGCATATTATTTAATTGACTCATTTTATGACAGATATAATTCACATTAATCGAAAACTCATATTGTGGATAACTTTTTCCAGTTAACAAATAGTTAACATTGAAACTATTTCAATAATATTCTACATTTAAAAACTGAGCAAATAAAGTCATTCCTTAAGAGAATAAGGAGTACAGAAAGGTTATATAAACGTATGTAAATCTGTAATATATATGATAAAAAGTGAAATCAGCATTTGCTTTTTGTGGATAACTTTTACTTTTTGATGGTTCGCAGGGCTTTCTTGATGATATATTGTGTTTCTTTTGTCGGACTTTCCCGAAGCCATTCATCACAGATTTCTACGACAAACTCGGGTTGTGATTTACTGGCATCATTCAGCCAATTGCCGACACTGTCCTGCACATATCTGGAAGAATCGGATCGTAAGGGTTCTAAAATCTCCTGTCCTAATCCCGGATTTTGTTTTAAAGCATTGATATGCTCACACCAAACTCCTCTTGGTCTGGTAGATTCACTGGCAAAGCGTCTGACGTTTTCATTGTCATGCCGAGTCCATTCTAATAAAATGGATAAACTTTCGTCAAGATTTTTTGAGATATCAGGCCGTACCGTCATCCAGCAGATTTCCCTCACTCCAAAATGAGTATCACAAGCGAATGCCTGGATTCTGTTTAATTTTTCATTAAGTTTCAATGCATCATTTCTTCCAACGGTATAAGCAGCCCAGCAACGTACCAGATCTGCCGGATGGGTTGAGAGTTTCTGTAGAAATTCATCATCGTTATTTTTTGTTGCCAAAGTAAGCAGTCCAACCCCGATAGCTTCATTAAGGGTATTAACAGTTTGCTTTTTCAGTTGGTCAACATTTTCTAAAACCGGCATCAAATATTCTGTACGATTATTCTGTTGAAGTAAATTTTCTAACAATAGCTTCTGATCTACTGCAAGCCACTCTGTAAGATTTGCCGTTTCAATGTCTCCCCGATTCAATTGTTCTAAAATATCCGGAGGGATCTCTTTGATAGAGCGGGCGCCTTTTCGTTTTTCTGTCATAGTACTTTTATGATTAATTTTACAAAAATCTGAAACTAAGTGAATATAAGCAATACCGCATATTTTTCACCCATAGGGATAAAAAAGTCAATTTTATGGAAACTAAGGAAAGAGCTGAAGGAAATAAAATTTGTCCATTAGAAGTAGCCGTGAATACAATTAGTGGAAAATGGAAAATTCCTATTGTATGGCAGATCAATGAAGGAAAAAAACGTCCGAGTGAGTTTCTTCGGGGAATCGCTAAAGTTGATCGAAGAGTTCTGAATCAGCAACTCAACGAAATGGTAGAAGACGGTATTCTGGAAAAGCAATCATTTAATGAGCTGCCGCCACGCGTGGAATATACCCTTACAGAACTTGGACAAAAATTGGTTGGGATTCTTTGGCAGTTAAACGATTGGGGAAAACTTTTAATTCCTATTAATGAAAACAGGTAAATGCGGCCAGTCAATTTATCTCTCTCAAATGTAATATAGGTGTGGTTTTCCACTGACTTCTATAAAATCGGTTACATTTGAGAGAAATAAAAATAGTATCGCGTGAGATTTTCAAACTGACAGCTCTCTTTCCTATCAATTACTCCTTGATGAGCTTATAATGTACCCAGCCTGAATTCTCCAAAAGGATTTTAATAAAATAAATTCCAGAACTGTATGAGGAAACTTCTTCCTGATACACTTTTGATCTGATATTTTTCTTTTTCATTACCATATTTCCTGAAGCTGTGTAAATTTCTATAGCTGAAATAAGTTCTGCACTCTCAATTTTAAAAAATTCTGTTGCAGGATTTGGATATATTTTCAGCTTTTTACTATTCACCTCACTAACAGATAATTGAGATATTGAAATTTGTTTAATTTTAGTTATCTGACAGTTCCCACTAAAAGCAGATAGGCTTACATTATAAGTACCAGGGACTGCAAACTGGTGAACCGGATTCTGTTGTACAGAAGTGGCACCATCTCCAAAATTCCATAAAACATTCGTGAAGTTTACAGATTGGTTCTGAAAATTCACATTCAGACCATTCATATTATAATTAAAATTTGAAAAAAGATTAAAACTTGAAAGATTCCAGTCGTTGATATGGTTAAGAACAACATCATCTGCAATTCCCTGAAAATATCCGGCATCAGCCTGTGAAACTCCGGCAAGATAAGAGCTTTGAGATATATTTTCCTGATAAATTGAAGCATATATAGCAGAAGCGATTAAGTAGCTGCCATTCAAATTTGGATGTACATCTCCATAACTGGAATGTAAACGAAGATCCTGAGTACTCTGATAATGCTTCTTGGCAGCTTCCCCGGCAGGAATCATCGGAATCTGCATCAATCCGGACATCTTGTGTATAGAATCTCTGATCTTCTGCTGGGTGATATAATAGTTCGGATAAGCATTGGCAGAAGCTATTCCATTGCTGATTTCATATAAAAAGATCTGGGCGCATGGACTGTATTTTTTGATAGAATCTTTTATACGGTTTCCTCTTTGCGCTGTAACACTGACAGGAAAACTAGCTCCCCCGGATTCACCTGTACCCGGCTGCATGACCACTTTGTCAAAAACATTGCTTCTGATAATATCATATAATGTGCTGTTGCTTACATGATCTACAAAACCTGTCCCCCCTGGAGTATGCTGAACAGTCTGGATGGTCCTTCCTTTTGACTGGGCAATACCGGAAAATATATCCGGCATATTATTAAAATAGGTCATACTATTTCCAATAAACAATACTTTCTCTGTGGTATTTTGTGAAAAGATATTAACCCAGAAACCCAATAAAAAAACAAATAGATATTTTACCATATTTACATTATTAAAAATAAACGCTTGAAATTACATATTCCTTTCCAATCTATCAGAAAATGAATGATTTATTTTCATTTTCATTAATATTATTATACAATTGATAAACAATGATTTGAATACTTAATTTTAAAGCTGCTTAATGTTAAAAATTTCAACACAAACATTCTTAATAATGAAAAAAATTATATTGAATCTTCTCATTGCTTCGTTAGCTTTGAGCTGTAATAAAGAAAAACCGAATGGCAGACTCTTAAAAAAGTCTGATAAAAACGAAATTTCGACAGCAGAAAATGCTTTATATATCCATAAAGGTAAAAATACCATCCGCGAAAGATTTTCTCCTCCAAAAGGATATACATGGGTGGAAGAAAAACAAGATTCTTTCGGATATTTTATTGAAAATTTCAAACTGAAACCTTATGGAACTCAGATTTTGAAATATGATGGCACTCCTATTTCTACCCAACATCTTCATGAAGCTGTTTTTGATCTTGACACTGGAAATAAGGATCTCCAGCAATGCGCTGATGCTGCCATTCGCATGAGAGCTGAATATCTTTATAAAGCAAAAAAATTTGATGAAATAAAATTTCATTTTACAAGCGGAGACCTGTTTTCCTGGAATGATTATAAAAACGGACTCAGAGCTTTTGTCAGCGGAAATTCCGTAAGTTTCAGAAAAACGGCAGCTTTTGACGATTCTTATCATAGTTTCAGAGACTATCTGGATCTGATTTTCAATTATGCCGGAACGATTTCATTACATAAAGAAACGAAGCCGGTAACGAGATATTCTGATCTGAAAACCGGAGATATTCTGATCACACCAGGCAGTCCGGGGCATATTGTTTTTATTTCCGGTGTCTGCAGAAATCAGGAAGGAAAAAAGTTGTTCTTGCTAAGTGAAGGATTTACGCCGGCTCAGTCTGTTCATGTGCTCTCAAATCCATTTAATCCTTATTTTACACCCTGGTATGACCTTGACATCGATGCTGCAGAAACGAAAACGGCGCGATATATTTTTAAACCTACAAACTTCAGAAGCTTTTAATAATTTATATTCAAAACTATTGGAAAGTTACTACGATAATCTGAACTTGTTTTTGTAAATTTGTGTTCGAAATTTTTTACTTGATGAAAGAGAGTGCTGTAAAAAAGATTGCAGTTCTTACTTCAGGAGGTGACTCTCCGGGTATGAATGCGGCATTAAGAGCCGTGGTAAGAACCGCCAATTACTATAATATCGAATGTTACGGAGTGAGAGAAGGCTACAATGGCCTTATCAATGATGATTTCCTGAAAATGGGAGCACGTTCCGTAAAAAATATAATCAACCAGGGTGGAACAATTCTAAAGTCTGCCAGATCCGCTGAATTCAGAACGAAAGAAGGCCGTCAGAAAGCTTACGACAACTGCGTAAAGCTTGGAATAGACGGATTGGTATGTATTGGGGGAGACGGAACGTTTACCGGTGCCAAA
This sequence comes from Chryseobacterium sp. GW821-FHT04C04, assembly GCF_059420365.1. NCBI lineage: Bacteria > Pseudomonadati > Bacteroidota > Flavobacteriia > Flavobacteriales > Weeksellaceae > Chryseobacterium > Chryseobacterium sp. GW821-FHT04C04. Next base: position 472,572 of record NZ_JBWKTO010000002.1, read on the forward strand.
ATCTTTAATGAAGAATTCGGGATCAGAGTAATCGGTATTCCGGGAACGATCGACAATGATATTTTCGGAACAGATAACACCATCGGTTACGACACTGCATTGAATACTGCAATGGATGCCATTGATAAAATCCGTGATACGGCAACTTCCCATAACAGAGTTTTCTTTGTGGAAGTAATGGGTCGTGATGCCGGTTTCATTGCTTTAAACAGTGGATTGGCAACAGGTGCTTTAGATATCCTAATTCCTGAGAAAAAGGATAGTATTGATGAGCTTTTTGCGAAATTCAGAAATGCTGAAAAAACAGGAAAGGCATCAAGCATCGTCGTGGTAGCGGAAGGTGAAAAATTAGCCAACGTTTATGAACTTGCAGAAAAAACAAAGCTTACATTCCCTGATTATGACATTCGTGTAGCAATTTTGGGACATATGCAGAGAGGAGGTTCTCCAAGCTGTGCAGACAGAGTTTTAGCAAGCAGACTTGGATATGGTGCCGTAGTAGGATTAATGGATGGACAAAGCAATGTGATGGCAGGAATGCGTTCCAATGATTTGACGTATACGCCTATTGAAGAAGCCATTAAAAAACATAACGAAATCAATAGCGATCTTTTGCTGATTTCAGAAATTTTAGCAATCTAATTATTTTTATAATCTAATAAAAACAAACTATTATGTCAACAATTAAAGTAGGTATCAACGGTTTTGGTAGAATTGGACGTCTTGTTTTCAGAGCAATGACTGAAAGAGACAACATTGAAGTTGTAGGAATCAATGACCTAATCAATGCAGAATACATGGCTTACATGTTAAAATATGACTCTGTACACGGTATTTTCCCAGGTGAAGTTTCTGTAGAAGGAAATGATCTTGTAGTAAACGGGAAAAGAATCAGAGTAACTGCTGAAAGAGATCCTAACAACCTAAAGTGGAACGAAATCGGTGCTGACTATATCGTAGAATCTACAGGTCTTTTCTTATCTAAAGATACTGCTCAGGCTCACATCAATGCAGGTGCAAAGAAAGTGATCCTTTCTGCTCCTTCTAAAGATGATACTCCAATGTTCGTAATGGGTGTAAACCACAAGGAACTTACTGATGATATCAAAATTTTATCAAACGCTTCTTGTACGACAAACTGTTTAGCTCCTTTAGCTAAAGTAATCCACGATAACTTCGGAATCGTAGAAGGTTTAATGACAACTGTACACGCTACAACAGCTACTCAAAAAACTGTTGACGGTCCTTCAGTAAAAGACTGGAGAGGTGGTAGAGCTGCTCTAAACAACATCATCCCTTCTTCTACAGGTGCTGCTAAAGCGGTAGGAAAAGTAATCCCTTCATTAAACGGAAAATTAACAGGTATGTCTTTCAGAGTACCAACTGTTGACGTTTCTGTAGTAGATTTAACAGTGAGAATTGAAAAATCTGCTTCTTATGAAGAAATTTGTTCAGTAATCAAAGCTGCTTCTGAAGGTGAATTGAAAGGGATCCTAGGATATACTGAAGATGCAGTAGTATCTCAGGACTTCGTAGGAGATAAGAGAACTTCTATCTTCGACAAAGATGCTGGTATTATGCTTTCTCCTAACTTCGTGAAACTTGTTTCTTGGTATGACAACGAAATGGGTTACTCTAATAAATTAGTGGATATGCTTGTACACGCTGCTTCTTTATAATACGTAATAAGCGATAAATAATATAAAACCTTCCCGATGGGAAGGTTTTTTGTTTTATTTTTCTTTTTTGCTTTTGATAAATAGCCCGAAAGGAATACCTATACTTACTTTAACCATAAAACTATTTTTCAAAGCTCTTGTATGATATGGCTCATTATCTACACCTGCCATCACCCTAAAAGTTGCTTTGTTCACATCTTCTTCATCGTTTATTCTAAAGATTAGACCTCCTTGGAGAGCGTATTTATTTCTATAATCCATATAATCCATGTTTTGTAAAGCAAACGTATGGTAACCATAAACTGTAAAACCAAAGTAATTCGTAACAAAAGCTGATGCCTGTAAACCAGATTGTAAAGTCCAAAAAGCTTTACTTAAATAAGAATACTTTCCTAACATTCTTTCATTTTTATCTACTATAAATGTTTCAGAATCTATTGTTTTCAGAATCGGCGTATCACTACCAATATTAGCATCTAAAAGATTTCCTAATATAATATTTGAAAAAAGTTGAAGATTTATCCATTTAAACTTTAGCCCTTTAAATATGCGACTATTTTGTTGATTAAGATTATATGATATACTAATATTAGATCGAAGATAATTTTTAATTTGATTCTCAGATGAAACAATTTTTTTAACCTTTGCAGTATCAAATCCTACATTCTGATTATAAACATCAAGAGTTACTTTAATCCAATGTAATCTACCTCCTCTAAGAATATTAATATTCTTCTTATCAAATGCAATAATACTATCGTTAATGTATTTAGCGGGGTCAGCTACTATTTTTTCATAATGCTTCATTTCTCCTTCTAAGGTCTTAATATTTCCTTCAATTTCCTTAATTTTTTTTCTATCTTCTATTGTATAACTAGGCTGATTTTCAATCTTTGTTTTCTCTCCTTTCCAGCGATCTAATTCTTTTTTAAAATCAGCTTTGTATAATTTTTTATACTCATTAATAAGAATATCATTATAATAATTATTTCTTTTTTTATATAAAACATTACAAGAATCTTGATTAAAACTTTTTGATTCCTTAAGAATTACTTTATTAATGGTAAAGGTTCCACCTACGTCTGTCTTCCAAGATTTATCCGAATAGAAGAAGCCACTATTTACGTTTGAAGTATATGCACTAACATTAAAAAACCACCGTTTTCCATTATTGAAATTAGCTCCAATACTTAATTTCGTATCGTTTCCACTTGTAAAAGCAATAGCATTATTATTTGTTACATTATCTGCTGAATTCAATATAATTGCATTTTTAAGTGTTTTCATATCACCTGCAAAGACACTATCATGAATTGTTTTGGCATTAATTCCTTCACATTTATATGCTATATTTTCATATGCTATATTCAATCTATCCTTAATAATGTTCTTATATGCTTTTTTGTTTGTTTCTATTAAAAAGATCCCACCTTTAGAATAAAAGAACAATTTTTTATTATTTTTACCATTTATTACAAATGCCTTAGCGTTTTTTAGATTTATAAATATTGAATCTTGTTCATTTCCTCCTGTTATATATATATTCTCATTTCTTAGTTCCTCCTCCTCTCCAGAGATGGTATTTTGATTTATCTCTATTAAAGTTAAACCCGTGTGTGTTTTTATTAAACTTTCTAATTCTTTTTTATTAGAATTATCTTTTAATTTTTTCAAAAAATCATCTGCTGTATTTGATTTTTGCAGATATGGAAAATCTTTTGAAGTACGCTCAGATAATAATTTGACCTGCCCACAAACCATCCCCACCCATCCGAGCAGAAACAGCAATACAATTTTTGTTTTCATGGTTATTTATTTTTCAGATTAAAATTTTTTGAATGATCATGAGAAAAGGGTTGAATTATCACCCTAAACCGGAATGTTCTATAAATTAAGTTTCCATGGTCATTAGTTTTATTTAAAACTACAATACTTTCCTACCACATGAAATACCACAAAAGGGTGATTTTTTAACATAATTTTATTATTTTTAAGAAAACATTAACCAATGGAGAAAAAACATCTGACTCATGCAAAAAAACCGCATCCCCTCATTAAAGTATGGAATGACTATCCAGAAATTTTACAGAATGACAACAGAATATTGCCCGTCCCAACGATTGAAAACATTATCGGAGAAGTTTTTGCTCCGGGGCGATTCTATTATTATGTCATTAATTTCGCAGACAGCACCATCATCTGTGATCATCACGAAGATATTTTAACAGTACATGGTCTTAATAAATATCCCATACATCTGAAAGAAATTATAGACCTCATCCATCCTGACGATGTGGAATTTGTGATGGAAGCAGAGAGAATGTCCATAGAAAAAATAAAGGAAATAGATGGTTTTGATTACCAACAGGAACTGAAAACCAGCTACTGTTTCAGGATGAGAACTTCAAAAGGAAATTATGAACTCTTTCATCATCAGGCTTTACACACCTACAAAGATGAAAATGGCAGGCTTTTGCAGGCAGTTAATATCCATACCAATATTGAACACATCACCCACCAAAATTCTTATATTGTACTTGTATCCGGAATTAACGGACGGGAAGATTTCCATCAGATGCAGTGGATGGAACACAATAAATCTCCTGCATCTACCTTCGTCATTTTTACCAAAAGAGAAGTTGAGATCATTAATTGTATTGCGAAAGGATACCCAACAGGAAAAATATCCAATCTGTTACATATCTCGGAAGAAACCGTACGCACCCACAGAAAAAATATTTTAAGAAAATCTGACTGCAAAAACAGCTCTGAACTTATCAAAAAGACCTTTGAATGGGGATACCTATAAACAGCTCATCACAATCCTGATAAATCTCACCAAAGAACTTCAGCATAAAACTTGTACTTTTATAGGTAAAGGAATGAACATGATACAACCAAGGTTTAAAGATTCTCCACATTTCAAGGATTTCTGGGAAAAAGGTAACGGAAAACTGCTTATTGAATTTTCCGGAGCAGAAGTGAGTTTTGAAAATTTTGAAAAATTCGCGTCCTTTTTTTATCATGTAGATGAAATTGGCGACGAGGTTGTAAAGGAGGTTTATTTCACTAAGAAATTTAATGAAGCTTCCAAAGAAATTGAACATTACATAAGGAATGGGGTTTCCGAAACAGATTCAGTTCCTGAAAGTGTAAAAAAAATGTTCAGCCAGACGCAGAAAGTTCCCAATTGGCTTGATTACAATCTGCTCAAAAGTGGCGCTGAACTTTGCATGAGAAGTAACCTTGACTCTTTAATTTCCCTAAGGGATTACTGTCTCATTGGCGGTTACGATTACGCGTACCTCAATAAACCACTCATTGTAACAGAAGCCTTGAAAAAAGGAGCGGTAAAACGTCTTTCAGAAACACTGGATTTCTGGGTGAATGCAACCCGTTACAATGCATTGGAACTTCACGCAAAAGGGTATGAGTTTGCCATAAAAACCCGCTTGATTCACTCCTATGCAAGACTTTCCATAAAAAAACATTACAAAGACTGGGACACTGAGAATTGGGGTGAGCCCATCAATTCCTGGGACATGATGGCAACCTATATCGGGTTCAGCCTGGTATTCCTTCACAGTCTCCAAAAACTGGGAAATAGTTTTTCCATTGAAGAAGAACAAGGAATGTTCCACCTTTGGAAATATGTAGGTTATCTTTTGGGAATTCCGGAACAGCTTCTTCCAGACGACAAGAAACAGGCTGCTGAGTATTTTTATTTATGGACTTCTGTTCAGCCGCCTTCAGATAAAGATTCTATTCTTCTTGCCCATTCTTTACTGAATGAGTCCCTGGAAAATCCTATTTTAAAATTTAAGTTTCAAAGAAAAAACTTAAGATACCTGCACATTTGCTGTACCTGGTTTTTGCTGGATGACGAGGTCTGCAAAAGATTAGAGATCCCGGAAGTTTCCTACAAAAACCTGTTTCCAAAATCGAAAATACTTTTCAACAAAATTTACGACAGTTTGGTAAGCCGGAAAGCAAGAATACAAAGGGGGAATAAGGATCAAATGAAAGTATTGGAAGACTATTTGAACATCACCAAAAATTCTAATTTTCATTAAAAACTCAGTTTTTGAAGGAAACCAGAGACTGCTAGTGATGTCAATCTGAAAATTGACATCACTCAATTTGATTAAAAAAAGATACAATCTTACATTTATTCACTTCCCTTAAAGTCACCCGAAGAAAGTTTCCTTCTCGTTAAATTCCAGATCAGATACAATAAAAATAAGATAAACCAGACACTAATAACAACACCGATGAAAATTCCCATGATGGAAGGATGAAGATAATTCGGTTTGTAGAACAATCGGTCAAGGGTGGCAAATTTCTCTTTTAAGTTATTTCTTTCGTAAGTATTTCTTATCTCATTCAAAGGCTCTTGCTGGCGATCCCTGTAATAAAAAACATCTTTAGTCAGCTCTTTCGGAACGATATGCGTTTCTATATTATATTTTTTTAAAAGGACATTCAGCCTCTGAAATGAATAAAGGAGTGAATCCTGTTTATATTTGTAAAGCAAATTGTACCTTTTGACTGCATTTTGATATTGCTGCTGATGTTCAGGGATTGTATGCAATGGAGAAAACAAACTTTTGTTTTCAAGAAAAATACACATCTTCTCATCGTATTGAGGATGCACCTCTGCTCCTTTAAATATAATTTCGGTACTATCCCCTATCTCCTTTTTGGAAATAATTCTTTTTTCCAGCTCCTTGGCATCAAGCCCAAGAAAATCAAGCACCAGTTTCGTTTTATTATTTAATTTTTCATGATTGGTACTCAGCATTCTTAGTGTGTCAATACTGTAATAGCTGGATTGTGTTGAATAGTAATCCTTATTGTCCGGATCGTAGTAGATCGTATCTCTCACCTCAATCACAGGATAAGGTTTGGGATATAAAATATTTTCGGGATTAAACAGTTTCTCTGAACTGTAGGAAGTGTAGTTGTATAAAAAAGGCTGTAAGACATTCAGTAACGTCTTGTCTTTATTAAGATCCTTTTCAGGCAATTCAGTTCGTAGTTTTGCATTTAGTCCAAAACTATAACTGATGAAAAAAGTCAGTGAGAAAAAAGATACCAACAGAAGTATAATCCCGATTCTCACAATTTTTGAAAGTTTATCTCTTTTTTTGGAATGATTTCTAAGAAGTATAATCACAAAGAAAAACAAAAAAAGACCCGATATGAAAAAATGAGAAATGGAGACATCATCATAAAACTTGAATCGATAAAATTCTGTATAAATATCAATTTTTTGAACACCTTCAAACTTTATATATCCGTAAATAAAATAAGCCAGGTGTATGACTGCTAATACAGCAAAAGATTTAATCAGAAATAGTTTTAATTTTCTGTCCATAGTATGATCTTTAAAACAAGGTTTTAAGATAAGCATTTTTTATATTGGATAGGGATAAAACGATGGTTGTACTCATTAATAAGTTATGAAAACGAGAAATAATTCATTCAATACTAGCTTCCAGCCTCCTGTTTATTGCTTCCAACGATAACTTTCTTATCTTAAATTTATTTTTTTAATATTCCTTGATACCACATTCTGCATCTCATTCGTTATGAATAACATCACTCATAAAACTTTATCATTTTTTAACTCTAAAAACAGATTCCAGATACAAATAATATTAGCTTTTGATATTTAAATTATGTATTTTTGAGAAATTATTTTAATAGCGATGAGTAACATTGATGATAAGAAAAAAGCACTTGCACTAGTGCTTGACAAGTTAGATAAAACATACGGGAAAGGGACTGTAATGACTTTGGGAGATGATGCCGTAGACAATACAATAGAAGTAATTCCTTCCGGTTCTTTAGGAGTAGATATTGCCTTAGGAATAGGTGGATATCCAAAAGGAAGAATCATTGAAATATATGGTCCTGAATCTTCAGGTAAAACAACTTTGACCCTTCATGCTATTGCTGAAGCTCAAAAAGCAGGCGGTATTGCAGCATTCATTGATGCAGAGCACGCTTTCGACAGAACATATGCTGCAAAATTAGGAATTGATCTTGAAAACCTTATCATTTCTCAGCCGGATAACGGAGAGCAGGCTTTAGAAATTGCAGATAACCTGATCCGTTCAGGAGCGATTGATATCGTTGTGATTGACTCTGTTGCTGCGCTTACACCAAAAGCAGAGATCGAAGGTGAAATGGGAGATTCTAAAATGGGACTTCACGCAAGATTGATGTCTCAGGCATTAAGAAAATTGACTGCTACCATTTCAAGAACAAAATGTACTGTAATTTTCATCAACCAGTTGAGAGAAAAAATCGGTGTGATGTTCGGAAACCCTGAAACCACTACCGGAGGTAACGCTCTTAAGTTCTACGCTTCTGTAAGAATTGATATCAGAAAAGCGAGTGCACCAATCAAACAAGGAGACGAAGCTATTGGTAGCCGTGTGAAAGTGAAGATTGTGAAAAACAAAGTAGCACCTCCTTTCAAACAGGCAGAATTCGATATCATGTATGGTGAAGGAGTTTCTAAAGTAGGTGAAATTCTTGATACTGCAGTAGACATGGGAATCGTGAAGAAAAGCGGTTCTTGGTTCAGCTATGAAGAGACTAAACTTGGTCAGGGACGTGATGCTGTAAAAGATGTTTTAAAAGACAACCCAGATCTTTCTGAGGAATTGGAAAACAAAATCAAGGAAGAAATGAAAAAGAAATAATTTTTCAAAAAAAATAACAGAAAAGGCAGTCTTATGATTGCCTTTTTTGTTTTTAATATGGATAGGGCTGTTTTTTTAAACGCAAAGGTTTCATCTGTATATCGTAAGATTTTAAGAGAGCAAAGACGGGGAATCAATTTCATTGATTCTTTCTGAGCTAATGTATATCTCAGTGCTTCATCAGTGATAAAGTTGCAATTCTTTGCATCCTTAAGATCAACTTTCGAATCTCTTATTCCTTTGCGTTAAAATAATCTTTCAGGTTTTATTTACAATAAAAAAAAGAGGTCATTCCTTAGAACAACCTCTTTAAGCTTTTATATTTTTAAAAATTATTCAGCAATTTTACCTTGCAGCTGCAGTGCTCCGGTTACCTTCATTCCTTTTGTAAGGGTTTCTAATCTCACATTCTCTTTATTGACAAAAGCATCGATGGTGAAGAAGTCTTCATTTTCTTCATTGGTAATCAATTTCAATTTCAGAATATATCCTTTAACGCTGCCATCTTCAAGCAATTCTGTTTCCTTAAAGTCTACCAGCTGAGCAATAAAATCAAAACATGCATAATTAGGAAGATCCTGGCTTGGTACATAGGTCGTGAAGTCTTCACTCATTTTGGTACCGTCTGGTAGATCATTATTCGTATGAACATCAAGAATGAAAACAATTCCGCTCACATTCACCTTCAGATGAGGCTGTGTCATATATCTGTTTCTGTTTTCAGCATAATCGGTAGCAAAGAACCAAACTCCGAAAGTATCTCTGGCCGGACCAGCGACAATCGCCTGTAAATTCAGTGCGTTTTCCCACTCTCTGATTGACCTTGTTTCAAAATCCAAAGTATAATCAGTTTTTACTTCCGGAATGATTGTGCTAAGCTCATCTGTAACAATGGTTTTGAATCTTACATCTTCAAATTCTGTTTTACTTCTATCCTCACCAGCCGGATCAGCAACCGTAGATTGCATTAAAACATTTGTCAGATACTGACCGTAATCTTTAGTCTGGAAATTTTCGTGCCCAAAAATCCCGCTCCATGTATTCACAAGATTATGAATGTTAGATTTTCTTATGATAATTCCTGCTTCGTTAGTCGTTTCAGGAGCTGCAATTCCTTCTGTATTCGGGAAATAATCTCTACCATCAACCAACTGATGATTCATGATTGCATTATTTTCTTCATGAGAAAACTCTGCAAAACCTTTATATGTAACATTCTGATTTTCGAAAACATAAGGCAGACCTGTTTTCGCCTTATCATGATCTGCAAAATGATACGCAAGAGAAATTCCCTTAAACTCTCCTTCCTGGATTGCCGGAGTGTGATTACCATTATGATCAAACTGAGAGTGATACAAAATCATATAAGACTTGATCTTACCTTCCTGAAGTTCGTTTTCAAACCTTTCTTCCATTTGCCCAATCGCCTGTTGTGGAGAAAGCGCATAGGCATCTTCAGTTACCATATAAGCAAAGCCTTCCACCTCGCCATTTTCTTTTTCAAAGGCAGAAATAGGAGTATATTCTCCTCTTAGCTGAAGTGCTATAGAATACACTATATAATCATTATAAGTCTTGATTTTTTCGTACTCACTATTTATTTTAGGCTCTTCTATTGGTTGTGATGGGGTTTCCGGTATTGTTTCTACAACTTCTTCCACCACTTCCTCTACTACTTTTTCCTCTGGCATTTCCATTTCCTGAACCGGAGTACTTACATTTTCCTGACTGTTACTTTTCTTCTTAAAAAAATCAAAGATTCCCATACTGTTATTTATAATTGGCGGTAAATATAATAAAAAGCGACCAACAGATCCATCATAAAAAAATGCCATTGTGTCAGTTTATCCTTCTTCGTATTTTTTTAATATTTTCTAAAAAATAATCGGCGGAGCCTTGGGCTCCGCCGATTATTTTATTAATTAGGCTTATCATCTGTCAATTCAAATCCCCAATCTTTTCCTTTTTGGGTGGCCGGAACCCCTTTTGTCATCCAAGCCGGAGCTTTAGCACCTTTGAGATAATAATCAAAAAACTGCTGTTCACGGATTTGGATATCTTTTCTGTTCTGGCGCTTTACAAGATTATGATCATCACCATTATAATTCAGAAGCCAAACAGGCTTTCCGAGACGGCGCAATGCGGTAAACATTTCAATTCCCTGGTACCAAGGCACTGCTCCATCTTTATCATTACTCATAATGACTACCGGAGTTTTCACTTTATCAATCATAAAAAGCGGTGAATTTTTAATATAAAGATCCGGTGCTTCCCATAGGTTTTTTCCTAATCTGCTTTGCGATTTTTCATACTGAAATTGTCTGTTCATCCCTGAAGTCCATCGGATCCCCCCATATGCGGAAGTCATGTTTACAACCGGAGCTCCACTCCAGGCCGCTGCATACATATTGGTATGAGCAATAAGATAGGCTACCTGATAACCTCCCCAGCTTTGTCCCTGAATTCCGATTTTAGCACCATCTACCCATGAATTTTGCTTTAATTTTTCAACTCCGGAATTAATGTATTCCATTGCAGATTCTCCGGGAAAACCGTCAGTGTAAGAAATATCAGGGGTAAAAACCAGATATCCGTTGCTCACAAAATAAGAAATATTTAATCTTGAAGGCGTTGGAGCCGGTGCTACATAACGGTTCAGGTTATCCGAAAGTTTTTCATAGAAATAGACAATCATAGGATATTTTTTATTCGGATCAAAGTTTTCCGGTTTGTATAAAACTCCTGTAGATGAATTTCCTTTTGGCGTTGTCCAGTTTACCAATTCGTCTGTACCCCAATTATACTGGGTTTGCTGTGGGTTTGTATCACTCAGCTTCTGCTGTTTTGAGAAATCTGATGTGGCAAAAATATTGGGAGAATCAGTATAGGACTCTTTTACTAAAATATATTCTTCCGTATTTTTCGCTTTTTGAAGACTGCGATATCCCCATACATTTTCCATCTGAATCTTTACAGGATCAGAATTCGACTGAATAGAGGTTTTGAAAATTCCGTTCGCCTTAGATGTATTATCAAATGCTGACAAATAAATAGAAGATTTACGGTTCAAACTTTTAATATCTTTATCTAAGTCGTAGGTATCAAATGTGATTTTATTTTTACGCCCAAATCCATTCGTGATATTTCTTGGTTTTTTCGAACCGTTTAGGAAGAATTCCCAAAGATCAAAACGGTCTCTGATAATCACCGACTCATCATTATCCGTCCAGGAGGCAATTCCATAAGAACTTGGAAAATCAGGCATATCAAACTCCTCATCCACAAAGGAAACCGGCAATCCGCTACTTAATGGAAGTGTTTTCTTTGTTTTAATATTATAGCTCAACCATTTTCCTTTTTCTCTGTCAAAAATCACGACGAATTTTCCAAGTGGAGATACAGCTACCGCGCCGTTCAGATTTTGGATAACTTGCGTTCTTTCCCCTGTCTTATTATCAATGAGGAAATAGGTTTTCTTTGTTGAGCCTTCCCATTGTGAAGAAATACGGTTATTCAAACTTGTAATACCTAGCGCAAATTCGGCATTTCCTTCGTTGACCAATCGTAGAGTATCCAAATCCTCACTGTCAATATTTCTAAAGAAATCCGGTTTTTCGGTTTGCATTACAGCAGCGTAAGATTTTTTCAAGTCATTTTTCAATTCCTTTAACTGTACCGTTTGCAGGTAATCATCTTTATAGTTCCAGATGTCTACGACAGCATGGTCGTTTGCAATCATCGCAGTATCTTTTGCAATGGGCTTTGGAGCAACCCCAAAATACAGCTGCTTTCCATTTTTGCTGAATAGAGGTAACCGGTTTTCAGAAATCACCCAATTCTTTTTCATTTGTGAATGATCATTGGTGACAATTCCTTTTTTATTTCCTTTAAAATTAAAATAATACAACTGATACAATTTCACCAGATCATTCTGTGCAGAAGAAGTTCCCACAAATGCCAATTGATTTCCTTCCTCATCAAAAGACAACTGCGAAAAATCACCTTCCATTTCTGAAATTTTCGTTACCACTCCTTTTTGCAGATCTACTACCTGTACGGTTTGAAATGCATATTTCTTCGGCTTTGATTTGTCATTATCTTTTTTATCCTCAGATTTTTCATCTGCTGATTCCTTTTCCTCTTTTTTATCCTTCTTGGCTTTCTCCTCAGGCTTCTTAGTGACAAAAGCAAGTTGCTTTCCATTTTCACTAAACTCATAGCGGACTACATTATCATACGTTGTAGTCTTCCCATCCAAAAGGTTTCGCACAACCAACTGCAGAGGCTTTACATTTTTATCTTCATCTTTATTTTCGTCTCCATCTTCTTTATCAGATGCATCATCCGAAGATTTATCTTTTGTATTTTCCAGAAGATAAGCAACGTAAGAACCAGCTTTTTCAGGAATTTTAAATGATTTTACATTAGGAATTTTCTCCGTTTTATCACTCAAAAAATCAACGATGGCAAGGCTATCTTTTGTTAATTTATTTTTTTTAAGCTTTTTATCCTTTACCGCTTTTATATCTTTATACAGCGGACGGATTTGAAAAACAGCAAACCTGGAATCATTTGTAAAGTCTACTTTTGTTCCTCTTGCAAACTTCTTTGAAGTTTTATTTTTCACTGAATATAAAGAAAGGTTAGGATTTCCTTCCTGAACGTCTACAGAATAGGCGATCCATTTTCCGTCATTTGAGATTTTTCTCGCACCAATATTTTGCCAGCTATCGTAGACAGAATGGTTGAGAGGTTTTTTCTGTCCATACACCCAACAGGTCATTATGAGCAGAATAAAGACTGTACATTTCAACTTCATTTTCAAAAATTTTTAAGAATTAAAAGTAAGATATTTCTTTGACAAATGCACATAAACCTATTTCTTATCGATCGAAAAAATGTCATTCTGTCACCATTCCTCTTCGTGGTATTTTTTTTGAGAAATATTATGCAAATTAAAAAATCTAAAATATGATGACTAAAGGAAATATTAATGTATCTGTGGAAAATATTTTTCCACTTATTAAAAAATTTCTTTACAGTGACCACGAAATATTCTTAAGAGAGTTGATCTCCAACGCTACTGATGCAACATTGAAGTTGAAACATTTAACCGGCATTGGGGAAGCAAAAGTGGAATACGGAAACCCGAAACTTGAAGTTAAAATTGATAAAGACCAGAAAACTTTACGCATCATCGACCAAGGTATTGGTATGACTGGTGAAGAAGTTGAGAAATACATCAACCAGGTGGCTTTCTCAGGAGCTGAAGAGTTTCTGGAAAAATATAAAGATTCTGCAAAAGATTCGGGGATTATCGGGCATTTTGGTCTTGGGTTCTACTCTGCGTTCATGGTGGCGGAAAAAGTAGAGATTATTACAAAGTCTTACAAAGATGAACCTGCGGTACGTTGGATCTGCGATGGAAGCCCGGAATTTACTCTTGAGGAAACGACTGACAAAACTGACAGAGGTACAGAAATCATTCTTCATATTGCTGAAGATTCTATAGAATTTTTAGAAGAAACAAAAATCCGTGAGCTGTTATTAAAATATAACAAATTCATGCCTGTTCCGATCAAATTCGGGACTAAAACACATACTCTTCCATTACCGGAAGATGCTCCTGAAGATGCAGTAGCTGAAACAGAAGAAGTAGACAATATCATCAACAATCCGGTACCGGCATGGACAATTGCTCCAAGCGAACTGACCAATGAGGATTATATGAAGTTCTACCATGAGCTGTATCCAATGCAGTTTGAGGAACCTCTATTCAATATCCACCTGAATGTTGATTATCCTTTCAATCTTACCGGAGTTCTATTCTTCCCTAAGCTGAGCAATAATCTAAATATTGATAAGGATAAAATCCAATTATACCAAAACCAGGTATTCGTAACGGATGAAGTAAAAGGTATCGTTCCAGATTTCCTGATGCTTCTTAGAGGAGTCATTGATTCTCCGGACATCCCATTAAACGTTTCCCGTTCTTATCTTCAGGCAGATGGTGCCGTAAAGAAAATTTCATCGTACATCACGAAAAAAGTAGCCGACAAAATGGCTTCTTTAATCAACGAAAACCGTGAAGACTACGAGCAAAAATGGAACGATATCAAGATCGTAATTGAGTACGGAATCATTACAGAAGAGAAATTTGCTGACAAAGCAGACAAGTTCACGCTATATCCTACTACAGATGGTCAATATTTCCTTTGGGATGAATTGATTGAAAAAATCAAACCTACACAAACAGATAAGGACAACAAACTGGTTGTATTATACGCTACAAACGCCGATGAACAGCACAGTTACATCCAGTCTGCAAAGGATAAAGGATATGAAGTTCTTTTATTGGACTCTCCTATCACTCCACATGTTATTCAGAAACTGGAAACGTCAAAAGACAATATTTCTTTTGCAAGAGTAGATGCAGATCACGTGAACAACCTGATCAAAAAGGATGAGCCGGTTATTTCAAAACTGAATGAAACGGAAAAAGAATCTTTAAAAAAGAACGTAGAAGAAGCTATTCAGGATACTAAATTCACGGTACAGCTTGAAGATCTTGACAGCAATGATGCTCCATTTACGATTACCCAGCCAGAATTCATGAGAAGAATGAAGGAAATGCAGGCCACTGGCGGCGGCGGTATGTTCGGTATGGGAGGTTTCCCGGAGATGTACAATCTTGTGGTGAACTCAAACAGTGAATTTTCTAATCAGATTCTAAAGACTGAGAATGCTGAAGAGAAAGACAATCTAATTAAATATGCTTTGGATCTCGCCAAACTTTCACAAAATTTATTGAAAGGAAAAGACCTGACAGATTTTATACAGAGAAGCTATAAGCAACTTGAAAAATAATATACAAGAGACTGTTTCATTTTGAAGCAGTCTTTTTTTTGTATGAAAAGTTTGGAAAAACGTAAAGACGCAAGTTTTTTGATATAATTTATGCTTTAAAGCACAAAGATTTTATCTCCGATAAAATTGTGCATTGTATAGTTTATTTTTTATCTCACGCAGATTGTGCTCATTTACATAAACATCTGCACAATCTGTATAATCTGAGATTAAATGTTTTCCTTTGCTGAAAATCTTAGATTTTCTTGCACCTTAAAATTTTCATAACGCATGAAACTCTTTGCGCCTTTACGTTTCCAACACCAAAAAAAAATGTCTAAAAATCACCAATAGTTAATCTAAACCTATAAGGTTTAAGTCTTGTCTCTTACCAAATAATCTTTGCTCAATCGGAAGTTATTATGAAATGAACAACTGGTTCAAAGAAAATTTTTAACAATTAATATACACAGCATGCATATTATAAACCTTTTTCATTTTTTACCTTAGCCCTCATTCCTCTATTCTATATTTTTTCTACTTTTTATTGTATAGCTTATGCTTTTTTGCCATTTTTGTATAAAATGTCGGTCATGCAAAAAGAAAAATTACGCGTCATCAGAAAGCAAAAAGGCTACACACAACAACAGGTAGCTGATTTTATTGCCACAGATGTATCTAATTACAGCAGAAAAGAAAGCGGTGATGTGAGGATCGTAAAGGATGAATGGGACAAACTTGCCCGTTTTCTGGACGTGCCGATTGAAGATATTTATGAAGAAGAGGAAGCTACAGTAATTGTAAATAATGATCATCCTGTATTTAATGATAGATCTTCTTCTGCGGGAGTAATTACCAATCAGAATAACTATGATAATATTCCGGGAGCTATCATTGAAAACCTACAAAACTACATTGCTTTATTAAAAGAGGAAAACGAAAGACTGAAAGATGAACTAAAAGGTCTCCCAAAAGGAAGAAAATAATACGGTTTGAAACTGTAAAAAATATAGATGTCACTCATATTAAATTATGGAGTGACATTTTTTTTATACTAAGATTAAATTTCAACGCAAAGGGGTAGTAATTCGAGTGCTTTATTTCAGGAGACAAAGAGTAGCGATTTTTTCGCTGATGAAGCTTTGGGATAATACTTTCGCTTAGAAAGAATCCATTCTATTGATTCTAAATTTGCTTCCTTAAAATAGTAAAGAAAACAAATGAAAATTTTGCGTTAAAAAAATTCTTTGAAATTTACAATTCCTCCAACGGATTCCAGAACAGTTTTTTGAAATTTTTTATTCTAAAGTTTTCAATAGTAATCCCTTCAGCTTCAAGTTTTGGCTGAAATTCCGGGACAGATAATACTCCTGAACTGGAAATAACACGGTGCGCGGGAACATCTTTCGGACATCCTCCCATTGCTTTTCCGACATGTCTGGAATGATTAGGATAGCCCACTGCTTTTGCTATGGCACCATAAGTAGATACTCTTCCTTTGGGAATAAGCCTTGCCACTTCGTATACCTGTTGTTTGAAAATTTCGTCCATATTCCTTTATTGTTTTTAGCTGGCTATCTTTTTTGCATCATTTTTGAACTATTACAGTCTCGATGATGTTTCATTAAAAGATAAAGATATGAAAAAATCATTTTTCAGGCTGTTGAATGCAGTCAATAAAAAAGTTCTCCCGAAGCTGAGCAAGAAAGATCCCAATCATCTGACTAAGGTTGAAAAGGGAATTCTGGCGTATCGTTATTTTGTACTGGTGAATTCGTTGGATTGATTTTTTTCTTTTCCACGGATTACATAGATTTTCACAAATGCCTATGTGTGTTTTTGGAGAACGCAAAGGCGCAAAATTATTTTGAATACTAAATGTTGTAAGGCGCAAGGATTTTATCTCCGATAAAATTGTATCCTACATAGTTTATTTAATCTCACGCAAATTTTACAGATTACTCACATGATCTGGCTGATCTGTGAGAAACTACATACCACTTATTTGAACCGTTAAGGTCATTTAAGTTGTAAAGAATATTAAGGGAAATAGCTAAAGTTATTTTATGTAGCTGCATGCTTTATTTTTTCATCAAAGATGAAACTTAATTATTCTTATTATTTTCACTTTCTTAATGGTTTAAATAGTTTTACATTATTTTTTCCAAAGAAATAAAAAAGCGCTTCAAATGAATTGAAGCGCTGATATTGTAATCTCTTTTGAGAATTGTATCCTTAATTTTCTAAGATATAAGAGAACATCAATGGTGCACAGATTGTCGCATCACTTTCAACGATGAATTTCGGTGTAGTAATATCCAGTTTACCCCAAGTGATTTTCTCATTAGGCACTGCTCCTGAATAAGAACCGTAAGATGTTGTAGAATCAGAAATCTGGCAGAAATAAGACCAGAAAGGAATGTCGTGCATTTCCATATCCTGATACAACATTGGTACTACACAGATCGGGAAATCTCCTGCGATACCTCCACCAATCTGGAAGAATCCAACTCCTTTTCCTCCTGAATTTTTAGTATACCAATCAGCAAGATAAGTCATATATTCGATTCCTGATTTCATTGTAGTAGCTGTAAGTTCTCCTTTGATACAGTAAGAAGCGAAGATATTACCCATTGTAGAATCTTCCCATCCTGGTACTACAATTGGTAAGTTTGCTTCTGCAGCAGCAATCATCCAAGAGTTTTCTCTAGGAATTTCATAATATTGCTCCAATACTCCTGAAAGGATCATTTTGTACATGAATTCGTGCGGGAAATATCTTTCTCCTTTAGCTTCTGCATCTTTCCAGATCTCCACGATATGTTTTTGTAATCTTCTGAAAGCTTCTTCTTCAGGAATACATGTATCTGTAACTCTATTTAAACCTCTTTCTAAAAGATCCCACTCATCCTGAGCAGTTAAATCTCTGTAATGAGGAACTCTTTCATAGTGAGAGTGTGCCACAAGGTTCATTAAATCTTCTTCAAGATTCGCCCCTGTACAAGAAATAAAATCTACTTTTCCCTGACGGATCATTTCTGCAAGAATCTTCCCCAATTCAGCAGTAGACATTGCTCCTGCTAAAGTAATCATCATTTTCCCGCCATCTTTAAGATGTGCAACATATCCTTTAGAAGCATCCACCAATGCAGCTGCGTTGAAGTGCAGGTAATACTTTTCTATGAATTCAGTTATCGGTTTGCTCATTTTTTTAATTTTTGCAAAGATAAAACTTAAAAACGGAATGCAGTCAAAGCACTTCAAGAAAGTACCATAGAGGGATCTTTTTTTATCATTTGTTAAATTGCATTTGTTGGAAACGCGAAGGCGCAAAGAGTTTCATGCGTTGTGAAAATTTTAAGGCACAAGAAAATCCAAGATTTTCAGCAAGGGAAAGTATCATTTTCTCACAGCTCACACAGGTTTTTATATTATCTGCAAAATCAGCGTGAGAAAAATTATACAGTATAAAATTTTATCTTCGATAAAATCCTTGCGCCTTACAACTATTTAGTATTTAAAAAAATTGCGCCCTTGCGTTTCCCAACACATTACAATAAAAAAGCGCAGCTCAAATGAGCCACGCTTTCCTATTGTAATTTAACTCAATAATATTCAAAAGGTTATCCTTCCCAGGTTTCCACTTTCATAATCTCGATTTTCCTTTCTCCGTCTCTGAAAGGCCAGTGAATAACATCTCCTACTTTATATCCTACGACTGCAAGGGCAATATCCGACAGTATGGAGTGCTTATTCTTTTTGAGCTTTTCTTTGGTGGAAGGCACAAAAATATATTCGTGTTCAAAATTTAATGTATGATCTTTTAAGGTTACTTTCCTGTCAACCGTTACAATGTCAGTTGGAAGATCTCTTCTCAAAACTTGTTTTGCTTTTCTAAGTTCTTCAGTAAGTCTTTTTTCTTCTCCGATGCTCACTTTTTTTCTTCTGAGTGTATCTTTTATAGCATCGTAAATTCCCGTAGTTACAATAATATGATTGGACATTTTCTTCAATTTTTTTTAATTAAAATGCAGTTATTCCCTAACGATCCAATGTAGAATCCAGGCATATGACAACAGCCTCCTTCTATAGAAAACTGCAAAAAACAATAATAAAAATCCGGAGTGATTCCCTGTCTTGAATCCTGACAGGGCTTAATTGATAAAGTCCTTAGAACTTTTCAGAAAAGAATCTGTGTGAAGATAAAGTAATGACAGCAACAATCCTGATTGTCGGCTTCCTGCTGATAAAGAGATTGTTGCTGCCATTATTATGAGTATTTTGTAATCCTTACAAATATAGCACTTAAAAACGGAATGTAGCGGCTGCACTTAAAGTAACTCTATGCAAACCTTCTTTTTGATCATCATCAAATTTGTATGTTACCCCGTTGAACTTCATTTTATTCAGTGTACCACCACTTAATCCTACTTTTGGTCCTATCAGGAAATTCTTGCTGACCTGATATTGATAACCAAGATCTATTTCGGCCCCTAAAGTACTTCCTGTACCTTTCACATTTCCTGTTTTTGTAGTATAAGACATTACTCCCAGCGCCACATCTGCAAATATTTTATGTCTTGTAGGTAAATGATTATTTGAAATGAGTCCGGAGAATCCGAAAAATGTAATATTATCTTTTGTGGTCACAGGAACAGAAACTGGCATTCCATTTACATATCCAAGCATAAACCCGTCACTGGATGCACCGTAGTGAGAATATTTCAAACCAAACGCAAGCCCTCTACTCACCTCATAATGGGCTGCAATATCAAAGTTCAACCCACTTTTCAGATCTTTTACATATTCTTTTTCTTCCTTGCTAAGCCCTGAAATTGTTTTTGCTGTTCTCCATGCATAGCCGACGGAAGGTCTGATAGAAAATTTTTGAGCAAAAGATATGATGGAGATTGAGAATACCCCAAGTGTTATTAATTTTTTTATCATGGTTTTAAAAGTTTTCGCAAAAATAAAGTTTTCTGCGGGAGAAACAAGTTTAAAACCTGAAACGTCTGTTTTCTTTTTTATCCGAAATCTTTTTCTTGCTATCCAATCTTTTCTGTTTCTGACCTTTTGAAGGTTTTGTTGGAGTTCTTTTTTTAGGAACGATGAGCGCTTTGTTGACGATTTCAATTATTTTTTCAATCGCTTTATTTTTGTTCATCAACTGGGTTCTGCTTTCGGAAACCGTCAGAAATAAAAAACCTTCTGCATTGATTCTATTTTTCACTTTATTCTGAATCAGTATTTTTTCGTCATCGTTGAAAAAATCCGAGGCATCTACTTTCCAAAGTACAGTAACAGCAGTCTCCACTTTGTTGACATTCTGCCCTCCTGCTCCGCTGCTGCGGGAAGTTTTGAAACTGAGTTCTTTTGAAAAGTCTTTCATTGTTTTATTTTTTTAGAATCAAAAGTCAAGATTCAAGAGCCAAAAGCTAAGAATCATGATACATGCTAGAGATCTATGTTTATATTTTTATGCAGTTCTATTCTGTTTACTTTTCCGTTTGGTGTTCGGGGAATTTCATTAATGAAAATAATTTCTTTTGGTTTATGGAAATTTTTCTCAAATGGTATTTCCGAAATTTTCCTGATCACCTCATCTGACTCCCCTCCTTCTATTACCAATATCAGTTTTTGCCCCAGGCTTTCATCCGGTAAGCCGAGAAATACAGCTTCGTTCGGGAGTTCTTTTTTCACCAATACTTCAAGGGTTTCCGGAAAAATTTTTGCTCCTCCAGAATTGATAACGTTATCAATTCTTCCGAGGAACTTAAACTGTTTACCGTTTCTAATTTCAACTAAATCATTAGTTTGCAATTCAGAAACATTCACATTTGGGGCAAAGATCTTCAGGCATCCCCTATCATCCAACGAGATGGATACATTTTCAAAAGCTGTGAAATAATCTTCCTGCTGCGGAACTAATTGTTTTAAAGCAATATGAGAAAGCGTTTCCGACATTCCATAGGTTTCAAAAATATGGTTTGAAGTACTGAGGTTCATTTGTTGAATTTTATTTTTCAGACTTTCTGAAACCGCTGCCCCACCAATGATTAAATTTTTAATCAGATGAAGTTTTTCCAATGAGTTTTCTACCTGAAGTGGAGTCATAGCACAAAAATCTATTTCTTCCTCTAAGTTCTCAATAGGTTTCAGAGAAGGTTCTGTAATTCTTAATTTCAATCTTCTTTCTATAGAACGGACAATCATCATTTTCCCTGAAATATATTCTACAGGCAGACAGAGTAATGCAGTATCACCTTCTTCCAATCCCAAAAAATTGCATGTCATCACTGCCGAATTGATCATTTTCTTTTTCTCAATTTCGAAAATTTTAGGAATGCCCGTAGAGCCTGAAGTCTGTACATTCACCCCTGTTTTTTCTGAAAACCATTCTTCGAGAAAAATTTTCACTTTTTTTTCAAATTCAGTATTAAATGATAAATTATTAATATTGAGATTATTGAAGTCTATCAGCATATTTTCCATAAATAAAATCCACAGTAAATTTAAAAAAAAAATCAAAAATCCTTGTATATAAATAAAAAAGATGTAAATTTGCACCACCAAAATAAAACAGACCTATAGTGTAACGGTAACACTCCGGTTTTTGGTACCGTCATTCGGGGTTCGAATCCCTGTGGGTCTACAAACCATCCTTTTTAAGGATGGTTTTTGTTTTTTGTTCTCTTTTGAAAAATAAAAAAGGGAGATACTGAATCCGTCACAAAAGTTGTGGACCCAGCAAAAAGTTGAGTTCATCTGAATAGAAAAAATGTTCTGTTCTTTACAGATTAGAATTAAGGGTCGCTTAAATGGGTTTTCAATGCAAAGTTTTTATTTTGATTCTGCAATATCTCTCGTCAATTTTGACAATGTTTTCTTTGAAAAATCAGATTCCTTCAGATAATTCACTGAAATTATTCTTCTCACACCATTTTCGCTACTAAAAAGTGTTCCTTACTATTTTTTAAAGAGACCTTTTAATATAATCTTCATTATAAATTGGGGACTTTTGAATAATTTCGTTGATGTAATCTTTGTGCATATTATATAAACCTGATAGGTTGAAGATTGTAATATTTCTAATTGCTGCTTTTATTTTTTTATCATCAAGTACTCAATTGATTTTTCTTACATTTAACCCTATAAGCACTATTTTTACCATTCACGAAATCAATATTTTTTGGAGCTATAGAAAAAAGTATATCTTCTGAAATCCTTCTATAAATGGACGAATGTTCATCCCAGTTAAATAGATTTGATCCTTTTAGATTTGAATTACATATATCGCAACTAGGTACTAAATTATAAAAACTTAGAGCCAGATAAAGATAGGTGGCTTTATCAAAAAAATGATCAAACTCAAATCTGGTTCCTTATTTCAAATCACTTCCCAATAAAAATATATAGCTACGATTACAATATTCACGAGTCCATTTATCGTGAATTGATTATTAATTCACACTATCTTATCTCTGTTAAAAATACTTGTTACTGCAATGACAGAACAGCGAGGTCAAAAAACTTTTATAAGGACTAAAAAACAATGAAATTTGCACTCTAAAGAATGTGAATGATCATTGGAATCAAAAAAATACACCAAGAAAACAGCATAGAAAAAATGTAAAAGAATGTAGTTGATTTAAAATAAATTACAAAAAAAACATTGCGAAAATATATGTTTTCTAAGTTGTAACTCTATTACTAATTCACTAATTGACAGTACGATAAAAGAGGGCAAAAATCAATAATTACTCAAAAGAAATAGAATTCTATTTAACTACAATAAGTCTATCAGGAACAAACTTTCCCTCAAATCATCAATTTTATAAAAACTAATTTCCAATAATAATGAAAGTACCATTAAAAACAATATTTAGCTGGTTTGAAAAGGGAGATATACCCACAGAAAATCAGTTTCAGCAGACCTTTTCTTCATTCCGTCATTTAGATGAAAATATTAAGATGGATGAGGTAACGGGTTTAAATGAAACTTTTCAAAAAACGGTATCCAGCACAACTTTTACAAATCATCTGCAAGATGAAAGCGCACATAATTTAGTGCTCGCAAGACTTGATGCATCCAATCTTACTGCTAGAAATGTAGAAGAATGGAAAGAAAAATTAAAAATCAAACTAGCAGCCACTATAGACGATGGTAAAGAGACCGGAAATGTCTATACAAAGGAGCAAATTGAAGAAATTGTAAATATACTTCAGGCAAAAGATCATGAAATGCTTGAGCTGACTGCAAAAATCAACGAAATACTAACCTCGAATGATGATAATCTTGATAAGCTTCAGAAAATCGTAGACTATATCAAAGAAAACAGGGAGCAGATAGAATTGCTTAAAGGTTCAGGAGTAAATTCTTCATTTGGAGGAATTTTAAGGCCTACTGATCATATTATTGTTAAGCCTGGATCAGCAAAATGGTTTTGGGCAGGGAGTGGAGTTTACGAAAATGCTTCAGGAGTTAAGATTGAAAATTTCGGGATAATTTCCTTTGACGGTTTAGTTTGGTCTGTTCTGGAGGTTAATATGCCTGGAGGTGGAACAGATGGTTTTATTGATTTAACACAAGAAGATTAAAATGAGATATACAGGAAGAATTTATTTTACAAATTATGAAAGATCAGATAAAGAAGTTGCAGATAACTTCATTTATCCTGTGATGTTCTTCATTAAAAATGAAGATGGAAAAATCATTAAACAGATTGCATATTCAGCGTTAGGAGAAAAGTCAGAAAGTGAATATGGAACTGGTGGAGGAAACGGAGGAGGCAATGGAATTGTTTTCCGCGCAAAATCTGAAATACCTGCATCATTCGTAAAATCATTTGGAAGTGAAGTTAAAATAGTTTTTTCGTGGTCATCCATCGACAGCGTTGATGGTAGTGAGACTGGCGGAGGAACTGCGAGTATTTTAAAAGGAAACACAATCCTATTCAATAAAAATATTAAGCAGGGAGCCAATGATATAGATATCACGCCATATATTTTGGCGGGAGACAATACAATAACGCTTAGTATCACCGATAGTTATGGAAATAATAGGAAATTAAAATATGATATTCAAACAATAGCACTTGCTTTAAGTACTACCTACGACAAGACCACTATTAATTCGGGACCAATCATTTTTCGATATATTCCAACCGGGAATGTCGAGAAGACGATTCATTTCAAATTAAATGGATCAGATCTTCCGCCAGTAGTTACTTCCATAAATAACAAAGAGCTTCTTTATGAAATTCCTGCACAGTCTCACGGAGTTCATATTTTAGAGGTGTATATGACCGCTGATCTGTCAGGAGAGATCATTGAAAGCAATCACTTATTTACAGATATTATCAGTGTTGTTGCTGGTAATTTAACACCTCTGGTTTCTTCAGCAAATAATGTTGTTGCTAATCAATATGCTCCAGCTTCGATTGAATATCTGGTGTATTCACCATCATCAAATTATAGCGATGTTGAGATTTTGGTCGACGGAGTGAAGGTTTCAGAATTGGTAGTAAATAGAAGTTTGCAGAAGTTCACCTATACATTTACGGACTCAGGTGCGCACACTGTAACTTTTAAATGTGGCAGTGTCACGAAAAATACTTCAGTAGTTGTAACTGCTTTCGATATTCAAGTTGAAGCCGAAACGTTAGGCCTGGAATTATTTTTAAGCAGTCGAAACAGAAGCAATTCAGAGATTAACAAAAACGAGTGGAAATACAAAAACCTGTCATGTACTCTTACTGATTTTGATTTCAGCACCAATGGTTGGATTCAAGATTCAAAGGGTTCTGTGGCTTTAAAAGTCAGCGGAAATGCAAAGGTTGAGATTCCTTTTAAAATATTTGATAACGATTTTAAAACAGGTGGTAAAACATTAGAATTTGAATTTTCAACTTCAGATATAAAAAACAGTGACAGTATTATTTTTTCTTGCAAAAATGGAAATGTTGGATTTGTTGCTACCTCAAATTCGTTTGCGTTTAGTTCTGAGCAGGACGGTACATCCATATTTTTTAAAGAAGAGGAAAGGATCCGTGTAAGTGTAGTCGTTACAAAGGTTGCAGATCAAAGATTGGTATTTGTGTATATCAATGGAATTATATCTTCATTATATCAGTATAATTCATTAGACAGCTTTTTACAACAAGCTCCTCAAAACATTACCATTGGAAGCAGTGATTGTACTATTAATCTATATAATATTCGGGTTTATAATAATAATCTGAACGCCGATCAGATGTTGTCAAATTACATCGCTGACATGGATAACCTGGTTGAAAAAGTCAATATTTACGAGAGAAATAAACTGTACGATGCGTTCGGAAATTTGTCCTACGATAAATGTTTACAATCAATTCCATGTTTAACTATCGTTGGAGATCTGCCAACTTATAAAGGCGATAAAAAAACAATTGTTGGAGCATATGAAAATGCTCAAGATCCTACAAAATCGTTTTCTTATGTAAATGCGAGTGTTGACGTTCAGGGTACATCCTCACAATATTATCCCCGAAAAAACTTTAAAATCAAATTTAATGGAGGCTTTAAAAATGGCGAATTAGTTTCTTCCAAGTATAAGCTTCGTGATAGTTCATTAGCTGAAAAGACATTTACTTTTAAAGCCGATTTCATGGAATCTTCAGGTTCTCACAACATTGGTTTGGCGAGGCTTGCACAAGATTCTTTGAATCAATTGGGTTATTTAGTTCCACCACAATTAATTGATCCTAACATCCGTACTACGATGGACGGGTTTCCAATGCTTATATTTCACAGAGCGACACCAGACTCGGAGCGTATTTTCTTAGGGAAATATAATTTTAACAATGATAAGTCGAATGAAGCAACGACAGGTTTTACAGGTGGCCAGGAATGCTGGGAATTTTTAAACAATACGTCAGATAATACATTATTTATTGCTACAGATTTTCAAAGTGTAGACGGAAATGGTAAGCATTTATGGAAGAATGATTTTGAGGGAAGATATCCGGAAGATAATGAAGATACTTCGAATCTTGAAGCTTTGCATACATGGATTGTGAGTTGCAAAAATAATCCTGCAAAATTCAAAACCGAGGCTCCAGATCATTTTAATATTCAGTTTTTACTGTTTTATTATGTATTCACTGAGTTTTTTGCAATGGTTGATCAGCGCGCTAAAAATCAGATGTTTGCGATGTATCCGGATGCGCAAGGAAACAACCGTTGGTATCTTATATTTTATGATAATGACACGGTTTTAGGTCTTAATAACGAGGGCCACAATGTGTATGATTATTGGGTGGAAGCTCACGACGAAGTAGGAAGTGGTTTTGTCTGGAATGGCGCGCTTTCAGAGCTTTGGAAACTGGTTGAAGTTGCTTTTGATACTGAAATTACCACATTATACCAGCAAATGAGAACTTCAGGAATTCTGACTTATGATAAGTGCAACACTTATTTTAACACATTAGAATCTGACCAATGGGCGGAAAGTATTTTTAATGAAGATGCGAAATATAAATATATAGATCCTTTGGTGGTAGCCGGGAACGGAAGTTACTTATATCCAGCACAAGGTTCAAGAAAATCGCACAGGAATTATTGGTTATTAAATAGATTCAGATATATGGACGGAAAGTATGACACCTCTACTTTCTCATCTGATTATATCACGATGAGACTTTATACACCTTCGGGCACGCCTGCAATTCCTCCCAATGCTAATTTTTTATTAACGGCTCAGAAAGATGGGTATACGAAAATTAAGTTTGGTTCTTACATCAATAGGGCACGATTGCGAAAAAATATTTCATCCTTAGTTCAAGCTCCGGCGATTACTTTTAACGACACAGAAACCATTATCTATGGTGCATCTGCAATTAAAGATCTTGGAGATTTGTCAGGAAAGTATCTTGGTACTTTAGATGTTTCAAAAGCGATGAATCTAACAAGATTAAGAATAGGAAGCCAAGTGGTGGGGTATTCTAATCAAAATTTGAGAAACCTTTTTGTGGGAAATAATACGTTGTTGGAAGAGTTGGATATTTCAAATTGTCCTAATCTTAAGCAGGCTGTTGATTTATCAGGCTGTACATCAATAAAGAACGTGTATGCGGCAGGAACTGGTGTTTCAGCTATTTTACTGCCAAAAGGTGGTTTACTAAATTTATTAGTACTTCCTACAGTGGCAAACACGCTTATTTTAGACAATCAAAATTTTATTTCCAATCAAAATTTATTTTTTACACCCACCAGTATTACAACGCTTTATATTAAAAACTGTTCAAAAATAAATGTAACTGCTATTGTCAATAATTTAACAAAAATAAGTAGAATTAGTGTCAATAATCTTATAGGAAGCAGTGATAATAGTGATTCTTTTTATAAGCTTATCACTGCCAAAGGAATAGATGATAGTGGAAATACGCTCTCTCATTCAGTGGTAGAGGGTACATGGAATTTCAAAACGATTTATGCTGATGATAAAGTTTTTATGGAGAACAATTGGCCTGATTTTCATTTTACATTCCAAAATGTTACTGAATTTATCCAATTTTCTAGTGCAACAAGAAAAACTTTAATTTTAGAGAAGTATGATAAAAATGGTGATAATGAACTCAGCTTTTCCGAAGCTCGACTTGTGACTAAGATTGATGATAATGCTTTTAATGCTTCCGTTAATCCAAGTTATAATACTGCTTTTTCTAATGCTTTTCCTGAGTTTAGATTTTTTACCAGCCTCGAAGAAATAGGCTTTAGAGCATTTTATGGCATTAACTTTGGGCCGAATGTTATTTTCCCGCCTAACATAAAAAAAATAGGAGCTAATGCCTTTCCATTATATTTTGTAGCACCAAGTATTGCTAATACAACCAATCCATTTGAAAATCTTGAAGAAATTGGAGATGGAGGCTTGGGGAATATTAAAGTGGATATTAGTTGGTTCAAAAATGTTAAAATATTAGGTGTTTATGTTCTTACAAGATGTTATGTAAAATCAGGAGATGATAATAAGATCTCTTTTAAATATTTAAAAGAGATAAAAGCTAATTTATTGTTTGAATCTGCTTATAGTCCGATGAAGGATGAAAATGATGTACAATTGACTTCTTATGATCTTTCAGAATGGACTGCACTTACAATAATAAGAGCTGATTCTATTCCTCCTCCTGCCAATATCGTTACACCATTTTTTGAAGTAAAACTCCCTGCATCAATTGAATATATTGAAACAAGACCATTTGTTATGGGTGCTTTAAATGGGAAGTATTTGAAATTAACAATTTTGGCCGTAATTCCGCCAACCCTTATTTCTAAAACATTGTGTAATGATCCTAGTAATGATTTAATAAAAATATATGTACCGGCAGGTAGTGTAAATGCTTACAAGACAGCAACCAGCTGGAGCTATCATGCCGCACGAATTTTCCCAATCGAATAAAAATGAATATAGAAGGTAACATAATTACCGCTGAAGCAGGTAAAGTATTTAGAAGAAAAATAGATGGAATGTTCTTTAGTGAAGAGATATATCTTGGTTTAACCTATTATTTAAATGGCGTTAAGCTCGAAACTCCCATTCAGGAAACTCCTGATGATTTTGAAGAAATTGATATTGAGGTGAAAACAGAAGAAATGAATTAAAAGATGATAAATTTATTACTTATTTCCCGAACGGAAATTTATAACGAGTCCTGATAATATGCTCAAAATACGACCGAATATAATGGCAAATCAGTTAGAATAATACTATAATTACGAATATGTTTTTATGATGTTAGCTTTGATAGAACTATAAGGTCTTCAACTATTTGGTTCGACATTTGTTCGCTTTTGACTACAAACCATCCTTTTTAAGGATGGTTTTTGTTTTTATCTATACATCAATTGTTATGGGAGTAAAAATCTATTTTTTTAAGGTAAACAGCAGAAAATTGAAAGAAGATATTTGTAAATAAGAAAAAAATATATAAATTTGCAACACCAAAATAAAGCAGACCTATAGTGTAACGGTAGCACTCCGGTTTTTGGTACCGTCAGTCGGGGTTCGAATCCCTGTGGGTCTACAAACCATCCTTTTTAAGGGTGGTTTTTGTTTTTCATTTCACTTTCTAAAATTTTAAAATGGGTAATCCGCTTCTTTTATTATAAAAAAATAATAACAAGGTTGTTAAGCATTTATCAAAAAAAATTATCTTTAAAGTGATGAAAACCAAAATAATATATATCTGCCTTTTGGTAGTAAGCACTTTCATTCCAATAAATGCCTGTACTATTTTTTTAGCCAATGACGGTAAAAATGTATGGATAGGCAATAATGAGGATGAGAGCCCAGATATGAAATACAGATTCTGGTATATTCCCAAGGAAGAAAAATCATGGGGATATATGCTGTGGTCTGAAAAACATGACGGATATAATGATATCATGTGGCAATATCCTCAGGGAGGAATGAATGAACACGGTCTTTTTTTAGATTATACTGCAATTGATGATATTCCTGTAATTGTTAATTCATCCAAAATAAATAGAGAACAGGAGATAGTAAATGATATTCTGAAAAAATGTAAAAGTGTAAAAGAAGCTCTTCAGCTTATAGCTCCCTATAATTTATTAAAACTATCTGCAGCTCAATTATTCATTGCTGATTCTTCCGGAGATTACGCTACCATCCACGGCAATTATATTGTTACGAAAACTACCCCAAATTTTTCACTCACTAATTACTGCATTGCTAATGGACACCGGGAAGCCTGCTGGAGAAGAGAAACATCCACAGATCTTCTGGCTCAGTCTCATTCTTTTACTGAAAAGAATATTACCCACATACTGACAGAAACTGCACAAAGAGAACCGGGCGACATTATAACCAACTACTCAATGACTATTAATCTGAAAAAGCAGGAAATGATGGTTTACTTAAAGGGAGATTTTACCACACCTGTCAGATTCAAATTGGCTAAAGAGCTGAAAAAAGGAAAACACTCTTCAGACATTACGGAATATTTTCCAAAAAATATCAGACCCGTTTTAAGTTCCATTTATCAGCGTAAAGGGATTGACGAAACCATCCGTCTTTACACTTCTTTATTTAAAAATTCACAGCAGATCTATAATTTTAAAAATAATGATGCTATTTATTTTGGAGCAGATCTTATCCGAACACATAAAACCGATGATGCCATCACATTTGTTAAAAATCTGAAAAAGAAAACGGATAAAAGCATGCTGATTAATGACTGGCTCGCCATCGCCTATCAATATAAAGGAGATTCTATACAATCGCAGAAATACTTTCGTTCTGTACTTCAGGATTTTCCGGATGATTACCTGGCGAATTTGTATGGAAAAAGAAATTCCCGAAAGGTTATTTTTAAAGTCAGCGCCTGGCCGGGTGCTCAAAATGTAAAGCTTATCGGAAGTTTCACCCAATGGCTAGAAAAACCAATTGTTCTTGAGAAGCAAAAAGGATACTGGTATGCAGAGGTTGAAATCCCGAAAGGTAGACATGAGTATAAATTTCTTGTTGATGATGTATTTTATCTGGCTGATCCTTTTAATCTTATTTATATCTGGAACGGGAATAATGTGAATTCAGTTTTGTCATTTTAAATAAAAAAAAGACCCTTCTCAAGGCCTTTTATATCAGAAAATACGGTTTATTATTTTTTAAGCTCATCAATCTCCTCCTGGATAGATTGGATTCTGTCTCTTAATTCCTGACTTACTTTTCCAGGAATTTTTTTAATTTTCCTTAAATCCAGGGCCAGCATAATGGAAGCTATTCCCATAAAAATAAAGGAAACACCTGTGAAGGTAACTAATGAAATTCCTGTAAACACGGGATTGAATATCAGCAACAGAGAAAATATAATTCCTCCAACACTGGCAAGGGCTACATTTCCCCAACTCATTATTTTCATACTTTTCAGGTCGAAAGCAAAACCCAGCAATTGAAAGGAACGAAACAGTAAAGTAAATCCAATCACAAATGGAAGTACGGTCATCGAAATCTGAGGATTTGCAATAAGATAAACCCCAATTGCGGTAGTCAATAATCCGCTTACCAAAAACCAGCCCCATCCCTGCAGGGATTTGCTATTCTGTAAGGAAAAGAATATTTCCGTAATTCCGGAGAATAGGAATGAAACACTGAAAAAAATTGAAAGGGTTACATACGTTGCAAGCGGCACACTGAATACATAAAATCCACAGATCAGAAAAATGATTCCAAAAATTAACGGAATGTACCAATGCTTTACTGTGTTAGTAAGCGTTTGAAACAAATTTGCCATAGGTGTGTTTTTTTATTTTGCCTACTCTTGATAGCGGTTTTCGGCATACCCGCAGGAGATTTCAAACAGATTATAATTTTTCACCTTAATTTGAAATATAATCTCTTACTAAGATACAAAAAAACAAAGAAGTGAGCCAGATTCTGAGAGTTGTTTTCATAAAAAAAGCATCAGATGAAGCCAATCTAATTAATTGAGTTCACCTGATGCATAAAAAAATCGCTTAATTCTATGAATTTATTTTGTCAGATTTCCGGCAGGCTGCTGCTGCGTAACGCAATGCACCATTCCTCCATTTTCATATAGATTTCTTACATCTATTCCTATTACTTTTCTATCCGGATACTGCTCCTGAATAATCTTATTGGCAACTCTATCATTAGGGTCTCCATAATTAGGAACAAGTACTACGGTATTAGCTACATAATAATTAACATAAGAGCCTTTTTCTTCCAGTTGTTTTCCGTACGCTGTTCTCACTTTGTTTTTGGTAGCAGGCACATAAACTTTTTTGTATTCTTTTCCGTCTACATTGGTTGCGGTATAGAGTGTATTGACATCCTTCTCAGAAAGTCCCAGCTCAAGAAGATCTTCTTCTTTCATGGTAAGCATGGTATTATGATTAATAAATTTCATAAAACCGTCAATGTGCATATCTGTAACGTCTAAACCTGTTACTCCGTCCAGCCAAATCACTTTGGATACTCCATAATACGTTTCAAACATTTCATCAGCTTCTTTCTGAGTAATATCTTTGTTTCTGGTAGCTCCTTTTTTCTGACTGATTACTGAACTTTTACAAGCCATTAAAACACCATTCCCATCCGTTTCCACAGAACCTCCTTCGTTGACCATTTCCTTATTCAGATCAATTACTTTTATTCCAAGATCACTGCCAAGCTTTTGTGGAATTGCATCACAGTTTTCAAAATCAAATTTCTCGCCCCAGCCGTTAAAACCCCAATCTTCAATGAGAACACTTCCTTTATTATCTTTTACGAAAATAGGTCCATTATCTCTGATCCATACATCATCGGTAGGATAAATTTTGAAATCAACATTCTTCATAGGAACTTTATTTTCCTCCAGAAGACGGATAATTCTATTTTTTTCCTCTGCATTATAAGCAATAATGTGAACTTTCTCCCCTGACTGAAGGGCTTTTGTCATATCTACCCATGTCTGCTCTACCCTCTTGCGGTACGTCATCCCATGTTGATAGTGATGCGGCCATTGCAGCCACGTTCCTTCATGCCGCGAAGATTCTTCGGGAAAATGATAATTTGTTTGTGCCATACTTAATATAAAACTCAATACAAAAGTGAGTGTGAATAATTTTTTCATATCATTAAAATTTCTTTCCAATAAATACACCGAAATTGACATCGGTTTCAAAACTACTTCCTGTCTGGGAAATATTACTTCCGATTCCCCACTGCATTTTTTTCTTATTTTCTATTCCTAAACGGATAACCTGACTGCTGGACTGATGTTCTTTATAACTGAAATCGGATTCTACGATCAACATGCTGTAAAGATTAAAGTTATCATTGATTTTTGGAGTATATTCCAATAAAGTATAGAGCCCAAATCCGAATTCTTTCGCATCAGTAGAATAGGTAAATGCAGGAAATACATTGATGGCGAAAACATCATTTTCTTTTCCATACGCCAATCCTACAGACGGCATGATATCTTTCTCTGAAATATGAACGCCTGCAGAAACACCAAGGTTCTTTATAATTCCATAATTAAGATTCTGATAAAGCTCAGGACTTACTTTCCCTGAATCATAGTTGTAGCTAATGGTTCCTGAAGCAAAATAATTCCACTTACCACTGAAATCTTTATTATATATTCCCAAAAGTTCAGTCTCTTTATTTCCACCATAAGCCTGAATAGAAATTTGTGACTTGACACAAAAAGGGAGTAATAAGATGAGGAGAAGTATATTTTTCATTCTATTTGTTTTTTGAAGTTTCACATCATAAATTCATCATTGTAATGATTTATGATGCAAAATTACGCGTATCAAAAAAGCAAATCTTGTCCTAAATTGACATTCTATTCATACAAAGGAAAATAAATACAAGTGATAATATCTCCTGTTTCCGATTTCAAATTATTCTTCAACAACATATGAAGATCCGGTAAAAGTCGTTGTTTAGCAAACCAAAACGATAGAAAGATGATATAATTTGAAAATATATCTTACTCCCAAGTTACAGAAAATAAAAACAAAAAAGGTGAAAATCATTTAATTTTCACCTTTCCAAAACATATCTAGATTTGTTTTTATATTGTTATTTCGGTTTGTACAATTTGTACATTACGAATAAAAAGCTAATCCATACAGGAATCAGAATCACCTGAATTTCCATTCCTGTAATACTCATCAATCCTAAAATCAGAACCAAAAACGCAATACAGATGTAATTGGATACAGGATAAAATATAGATGGGAATTTTGAATGAATTCCTGATGCATTGATTGATTTTTTAAACTTCAAATGGGTGTAGCATATCATCAGCCAGTTAATGATCAAGGTAGATACCACCAAAGCCATTAAATATTCAAAAGCTTTTTCCGGTACCAGCTTATTGATGATAATACAGATCCCGGCAAAACAAGAAGAAATAATGATTGCGTTGGTAGGAACAGAGTTTTTATTCAGTTTTTTCAGGAATTTTGGAGCATTACCCTGTTGAGCCAATCCAAAAAGCATTCTGCTGTTACTGTAAACACTACTGTTATACACCGATAAAGCCGCTGTTAAAACAATCAGGTTAAGAACATTCGCAATTAATGTATTGAACTGAATGACTTTACCAAAAAGACTGAATTCAAGACCGTTCAGGTTTTGGAAAACCATTACAAACGGGCTTGATCCTTCTGTAATATCTCTCCAAGGGCTTAATGCAAATAAAATAACCAAAGCACCTACATAGAAAATAAGGATTCTATAGATCACCTGATTGGTCGCCTGGGGAATTGTTTTTTCCGGATTTTTTGCTTCTGCAGCTGTAATCCCAATCAATTCCAATCCACCAAAAGAGAACATGATCATTGCCATCGCTGAAAATAATCCCGAATATCCGTTTTCTGTTTTATTAAATAATCCTTTAGGGAAGAATCCACCATCATTCCATAAATTGGTAATTGTCGCTTTTTCTCCTCCTGTACCACTTATTAACAGATATATCCCGAAAATAATCATTGCAATAATTGCCACTACTTTAATGATAGAAAACCAGAATTCTGTTTCTCCGTATACCTTTACGGAAGCCAAGTTAAGCGCATTGATCACTACAAAGAAGAATAAACTGGAAACCCAAAGCGGAATTTCGGGCCACCAAAAGTGAATATAATGCCCTATTGCGGTAAGTTCTGCCATACTTACCAGGATATAGAGAATCCAGTAGTTCCACCCGGAAGCAAACCCCGGAAAATTTCCCCAATATTTGTAGGCAAAGTGGCTAAAACTTCCCGATACGGGTTCCTGAACAACCATCTCACCAAGCTGACGCATAATAAAAAAGGCGATAATCCCAGCTAACGCATAGCCTAAAATTACTGATGGCCCAGCCAATACTGCAGCCGGCCCGATTCCCAGGAATAACCCGGTTCCAATGGCACCTCCAAGGGCAATTAATTGAATGTGTCGATTTGTTAATCCTCTAACTAAAGTCTCGTTTTGTCCTGTTTTATTTTCGTTGCTCATTGAATGAATTATTCGGTCGCTAAATATATAAAAACTTTTGAGAGAAATTCACATTCCATGGGGTAAATTGACAATTCACTCTTCTTCAAATCGGAAAGCCCCCTTTCTATTTATACCTTTACTAGCAAAATGTAAAATATAATTACAAAAACCGGCTTTAACCCGATAGATTAAAGCCGGTTTTTTTACCATATCAATAGTCTGTTAATTTGCAATTTTGTACCCATAAATGGAAGTTGAGGTCACCTGATATTGAGGTCCTCCCCCATTTAACTGAGCAGCTGAAGCCATACTTACAGTTTCATCTTTATTCAAATAAACCACTGCAGAAACAATACCCGGTGCAAAAATTCCCGGATTGGTATGAAGGTTCTGTACAAGTTGATTGTTTGGTGTAGTTGCAAAATTCTTTACCAGATACAACACACACCATGCAAATCCCGGCTGGCCTGAAATCTCTGAATTATCAAATTGAGCAGAACCATAGATCATATAATAACCTTCTGTAGGAGCTTTGAATCTTCCTGATGACAAATCCAATACATTTCCTGTATTGATGCCCATTCCCTGGTTATACTTTATTTCTGTTTTTTGCCATGTCGGACCTGTAGTCGCTGTACAAGTTTGTTTAAACGCATTCTGTTGTGCGGAAGAAAAAAGATAGGTCTGATTCACAGAAGGCATACTGTTTGAGCTTGAAACTAAAACAAGTTCCCATGTTGTACCGGTAACTGCCCCTTTATTTACCAAAAATGCATAATATCCTGAAGGAACTGTAATTGAAGGGACTCCAGTGCCAGCTCCGTTCTGATCATCAATCAATTCGGTACCATTGGCTGAAATGGTAAGTGTTGCTCCGCCTGTATTTTTAAAGTGATAAGTACGTCCGGCAAAATTGCCTGTACCATTAATTGCGGCAGGTAAAGTTAATGTCCCGTTAGTAGTTCCATTATAAGCAATATAATAATCATTGGCTCCTATAGTACCACTTGCCGTCACTATCCTATATGTTGCAGCAAATGAGCCGTTAACCGTAAGACTACTGCCTGGATTTGCGGTATTAATACCGACACTTCCCACCTGGGCGCTTACCGAAACACAATTTAAACCGGCTAATAAAGCCATGAAAAACATCTTTTTTTTCATAAACAAATACGTATTTTAGAATCTAAAGGGTGCGAAACACCATTCAATATCATGAATTATTTAATGGAGGTTTCCACAATACGAACCTACTGCGAAAAACAGATAAGTAAAGAACAGATTCTGTACGCATTTTTCCACAAAACTGTAGTGGTTTTATGACAATACCTGCTGAGGTATTAATGTATTTCTTTGTAAATCTCAAGCAATTCGACCAGATTGGTAATCTTCAGTTTCTGGTATACTCTTCTTTTGTAAGTACCTACAGTGGATTCTTCAATATTGAGAGCATTCGCAATTTCAAGATTTCCATTTCCTTTTGCAAGAAGGTTAAAAATCTGCAGTTCCCGCTCTGATAAATTTTCAACTGCAGCTCTCTTTTTATTTCCTTTCAGCACTTCATTCATGATTTCCTGAGTATAATACTGTCCATCTTTAAAAAGAGCTTCAATAGCTTTTACAAAATGATCCGGATCACTTTGTTTGTTCAAAAAACCGTTCGCCCCTTCTTTAATATATTGCAGAGCAATATTTTCTTTATAGGATGTAAATATTAAGATAAGAGTATCTTCAGAGATATTTTTGATCTCTTTGACCATAGATTTGAGAATGCTTCCCGGAAGTTCAATATCCAGAATAACAAGGTCATATTTTTCAGTTTCAATTTTCTTTTTTGCTTCTCCATAGGTCTCTGCAAAATCGACTTCAAAATGATTAAAATTTTTCTCCAGGATCATAGCTGTCCCAATTCTTACCACATGATGGTCATCTGCAATGAGTATTTTTTTTGTCATATTTTAATAAGGATTTTAATAAGGGTTCCTTTCGGAGTATTTTTATGAAAAGTCATTTCGGAGTTAATTTTCATAAGGAGCTGAATAACCATATGAAGACCTAAACCGTAATTTTTGAAAATCATTTGTTTGTTTTCTTTTTCCTTAAAAAGTCCGGAATAATAGATTCTCTGTTCATCAGACATCCCATTTCCTGTATCACTAATACTGATTTCTATATATGATTCAGTGAAAGCTGATGTGATGGTAATTTCTCCGTCTGAGGTATTTTTCACAGCATTATCTATGATATTATGGAAAACTGCAAGGAGAATATTTTTATTGATTAGTATTTTCAGTTGATGATCACAAAAGTTGTAGATAAATGTATTTTTTTGCCCTGCAATTTCTTCAAATAATAATCTTTTGGTTTCAATGAGGTCATAAACAGAATATTCTTCTTCCGTTTTATTTTCCTGCTTGTACAGTTCCGTATATTCCTTAAGGCTTAATGTAAATTTATACAGCTGTTCTGAAGTTTTGTAAATGCTGTCAAAATATTTTTTCTGTGTCTTCAGATCCGAAGACTGATTGAGTTCCTGTGAAAGAAGGGCAATAAATTTCACAGGGGTGGTGATATCATGACTTATACTTTCTACTAGTTTTTTTTGATAATCGGATTCACTTTTAAGTTTGTTATTGGTTTCAAGCAGCTCTTTATCTTTATGCACAATTGTATTTTTCAGCACCTTATTTTTCAATCTTAAAAAATTGGTCCTCACCTGTACAATTCCTAAAACGATGAAAATAACAATACCGGCCATTAGGATTTTAAAAAGAAGAGTCTGATAAAAATAGGCTTCAACTTCTACAGGAATTTTTTTATAAAAGAATTTCCCAGTTTCTGAAGATAAAAACCGAACCAAAAGAGTATAATTTCCGGGTTCCATATTGGTCAGCCGAAATATTTTATCATTTTTAATATTAACCCATGGGCCCCCTTCACTATCTGAAAATTTTGCCTGCAGGTAGATATTTTCCAAATCGGAGTAATAAGGAATATCAATATAGAGTTCTGCATTTTTATATCCACATTCCAGGAAGAGTTTATCTTTCAGCTGAATCATCTTCCCCTTTATTTTTGCTCTTTCTATATATATATCTTCCGTTGCCGGATAATAAGTTCTGACATTTTCAGGATTAAAAAATACAAAGCCCACCATGGAAGGAAATACAAATTGTCCATCTTTCAGTACATGAGCACAGGGATTGGCACTTCCGTTGAATTCATTATTTAAAAGACCCTGCTTTTTGGTATAACGATAATAAGTGATCACTCCCTTCATAGTTTTTAGGTACTGCAGAAGAGTATTTTTATTGACTTTAAACAGTCCGTTATCTGAAGACATCCATAAATTGGAATGTTGATCTTCCAACAAATAATGAGCATTGGCCAGAAAATTATTTTTATCGGAAGGAACTCTTACAGCTTCCTGAGCTTTTATTAAATAAATTCCCCTGTTGTAAGTAGTAAACCAGATATTTCCGTCTTTTGTTCGGATAATTTGTTTTACAGGAAGACCTTTTCCAATCTGCTTTATCATCCTTTTCCGAGTAAGAGAGTACACATAAATTCCGCCACTGCTTCCAAGATAAAGAAGATCTTTATCATATCTGAAAACAGTATATATATTATCTTCACATGGAATAATTCTTTCAACTCTCTTAAAATTATTGTGACTAAACAGATACAGATAAAATTGATTTCTATCTATGATGGATGCAATATAAAGATCCCCGTTTTTATAAAGCCCATCAATACCTTTATCTTTAAAAGAAATGGAATCATACTTTGTAAATCCAGTATTTCTATACCTTACGTGGATAGAGTTATTTTCCCGATATATCAGATTTCCTGCATTATCTTCAATTATATATCTCTTATCATAAGACTGAGGGGCAAAAAATAATCTTTCTGAAGTATGGCGGGAATATTTTATTCCTTCCTGTGTCAAAACAGAATTATCCCCGTAAGAAACTGCTGCATAACAGACCTCATCCTGATAAGACAAATTTTTCCTGGAAACCGAAAAATCTGATAAGCTCAGAATCTTCAGTCCATTAATAGAACTTCCAATATATAATTTTCTGGCAGTCTCATCATAAAATATAGCTCCTGAGATATCTTTATCAATATCCTTGTATTCTAATAAAAAAG
Source organism: Chryseobacterium sp. GW821-FHT04C04 (assembly GCF_059420365.1). Lineage (NCBI taxonomy): Bacteria > Pseudomonadati > Bacteroidota > Flavobacteriia > Flavobacteriales > Weeksellaceae > Chryseobacterium > Chryseobacterium sp. GW821-FHT04C04. The sequence continues at coordinate 511,958 of NZ_JBWKTO010000002.1, forward strand.
TGAGTTTTAGTTTACCTCCTGAGAATTCACTTCTGTATATTTTACCATGGTGGATCATAAAAACCTGTCCGGAAATTTGCTGCCAGTACATTCTGGTTTCAGGATCTGTATAGATAGAAGGGGCTTCTATCTCAGACAATGTTCCTCTATATAATTGGATTATTTTCTTTCTGACTGGATCACTGATTAGTACATATTCACCATGAACAAACATTTTTTTTAACCGGTCATAAGAGAACCCACCAGCAACAGTAGTTCTTTTCTTACTTTTTTTATCAACATAAAAAATAGTATTATCTTCAAAGTAATATGATCCTTCATCCAACTGAACGTAATAAGAATTTATATAATAAGAAATATACCTTGCAGTGATATTATTCCTTACAATTCTTTTATAAATCTTATTTTTCAAAGCACCTCCATACTCAAATGTATTGTTAATGGCTATAACATCTGGCCGCCGGCGGGAAATCAGAAGAACTTTTTGTTCAGAAATATTAAAAACAGAAATACTGTCTTTCTTTATACTCCCATAGAAATCTCCAAAACTTAAATTTTTAAGTTTAAAATTATTATACTGTACAAAGTTACTCCCATCATATCTCAGAATCCTCCCTTCCATAGACATCCAGATGAATCCATATTTATCTTTTACGATGTCTTTGATACTATTTTGAGGCAGACCATTATCCATGTTATACCATTGGGTAGTATAGTTTTGCCCGTTGACATTTAGAACAAACAAAAATGAAATAAAGTAAAGAAGCTTCATTCAGTAGGGCAGCATTATATTTAAGACAAATATATTATAGAAAATTAAATCTATTGTAAATATTTATCCACAATCATGTGAATTTTTATCTACATAATTATTTATTAATAGTATCTTGATTATAATAAATTTGACAAACCATTGCTTGTTCCCCATCAATGACATTATCATCAGGCATAGACTAGAAACACACACTTTTTGAACACAAAAAAATGATCTCCTTCAATGGCTGAAGGAGATCACTGTTTTATAATTATTAAAATTGAATGTAAAAGAGTACAACTAAAGTCTACAAAAACTCTTTCGGAATCGCAATATTATTATTTTTTATATACTCTAAAAGGCTCTGGTATTTGTCATCATTTCCATCTGTTCCACATTTGTGCGAAATGCTGCAGATATCGGATGGCTTAATGTCTAAAATATTGGATATTTTAGTCAGTATCTCCAGGTTGATCTTCACCTTGGAATTTTCAATATCGGAATAGGCCTTCTGGGAAATTCCCATTTCAAAAGCCATATATTCTTGCGTAAGATCTCTGCTCCTACGTATTTTCCTGATATTTTGTCCACATACTTTCATCATTTTTGTTTTAGTAGTTTTCGGTATATTTTAGAAGATTATCTATTAGCCTCTAACAAAGGTAATAAATACCTTTGGCAAAACATTATACACGTTACATGATATTTATTTTCAATATAGAAAAGGCTTAAAAACACCCCTTTTTTCAGAGAAAATATCACTTTGGTAAACACTATTGGAATTTATGGAGACGCAAAAATTTAATTATGACAATAATATTGTCAGAGCATTCCTCTATGCGACTATCGCATTCGGACTTGTAGGATTTCTGCTGGGGCTTACAGCTGCACTGATGCTTTTTTATCCTGAATTACCTGAATTTTTATTCGGTACGGATGATACAACTATTAAAAGCTTAGCTTCGGGTAATATTCAGGGGCTGATCAATACTCAGGGAGCAATGGGCTTTGGAAGAATCAGAATGCTCCATACAAGTGCTGTAATTTTTGCTTTCGTGTGTAATTCCTTTTTCTGCGGTGCTTACTACAGTATGCAAAGACTTCTTAAAACCAGAATGTATAGTGATACATTATCATGGATTCATTTCTGGTCATGGCAGTTTATGATCGTCAGCGTAGTGATTACTTTCCTTATGGGGATCAATACTTCAAAAGAATATGCTGAACATGAATGGCCTATTGACATCTTAATTGCATTCTCATGGATCGTTTTCGGAATCAATATGTTCGGAACTATTTCCAAAAGAAGAGTAAGACATTTGTATGTAGCGATCTGGTTCTATCTGGCAACCTGGATCGCTGTAGCAATGCTTCACATCTTCAATAATCTTGAAGTTCCGTTATCTTTCACAAGCTGGAAATCTTATTCTGTATATGCAGGTGTAAAAGATGCATTAGTACAATGGTGGTATGGGCACAATGCGGTAGCATTTGTATTAACCACTCCTGTATTAGGTCTGATGTATTACTTTATGCCAAAAGCAGCACAGCGACCGGTATTCTCATACAAACTATCCATTATTCACTTCTGGTCGCTGATCTTTGTATACCTTTGGGCTGGGCCTCACCACCTGCAATATACAGCATTACCGGCATGGGCTCAGGCAGTAGGAACGGGATTCTCCATTATGCTTATTGCACCATCATGGGGAGGAATGCTGAATGGTCTTCTTACCTTAAGAGGAGCCTGGGATAAAGTAAGAGAAAATCCCATTTTAAAATTCTTTGTAGTTGCTATTACCTGTTATGGTATGGCCACTTTCGAAGGACCTTTATTAGCAACAAAATCACTAAATAAAATTGGTCACTATACCGACTGGGTGATTGGCCACGTACACTTAGGAGCTCTTGGATGGAATGGTTTCATGGCATTCGGAGTGGTATATTATCTGGTTCCGATCATGTGGAGAACACCCCTTTGGTCTAAAAAATTGGCTAACTGGCACTTTTGGCTGGGAACATTAGGAATTATCTTCTACGCTGTACCCATGTATATCGCAGGATTCACCCAGGGATTGATGTGGAAACAGTTCAACCCGGACGGAACTTTATTATGGAAAAACTGGCTGGATACCGTGACAGCAATCATTCCTTACTTTAAAATGAGATTCTTAGGAGGTGTATTTTATCTTTTAGGGGCAATTTTAATGGTAATCAATGTTATCAAAACCGTTAAAGCCGGATCATTCCAGAAAGAAGTTCCAGCAGAGGCTCCTGCATTAGCCAATATCGGATCTTCAAGAAAAGAAGGTGAAGGGGTGCACTTATGGTTGGAAAGAACACCTACTCTTCTATCTATACTAGCTTTCATCACAATAGCAATTGGTGGACTGGTGGAAATTGTTCCGACGCTTTCACTGAAGCAAAGTGTTCCGACAATTACAGCCGTAAAACCCTATACTCCACTGGAGCTTGAAGGGAGAGATTTATATATCCGTGAAGGATGTAACTCCTGCCACTCTCAGATGATCAGACCTTTCCGTGATGAAGTAATGAGATTTGAAGGAAAAAACGGACAATATTCCAAAGCGGGAGAATTTGTATATGACAGACCCTTCTTATGGGGATCTAAAAGAACAGGGCCGGATCTTCACAGAGAAGGAGGCCGAAACCCGGATTCATGGCACTTCAAACATATGTACAACCCAAGAATTACTTCTGCAGGTTCCATCATGCCGCGTTTCCCATGGCTAATCACCAATAAGCTGGACAGAAATGAAATGGTAGATAAAATGAAACTGATGAAAAATGTCTTCGATGTACCTTATACCAAAGCTCAGATCGATTCTGCCAACCAATGGGCAGACAACCAATCCAAAGCTATTGTACAAAGAATCTATTCTGAAGCTGTTGATGTAAAAGACCAGATGGTCAAAGAAAAAACAGCAAAAGGATCTGCCTATGTCCCCCTTGAACAAAGAGAAATCATAGCAATGATCGCTTACCTGCAGAGATTAGGTACGGATATTAAAACAACACAGGTACAAACCGCAAGCGTAGAGTAACATTTAAAATTGTATTGCAATGAAAACGAGAACCCCAATTTCAATATATATCGCAACAACGATAGGTTTAACGATCATGGCCTTTGAAATGTTCGCCGGCGATTCAGGATATTTTTCTTCTCCATTTTTCTGGGCACTAATATTAATTGCCACGATTCTTCTGCTGATCATGAATTCGATTGGAGATCTGGTAGAAAATGAAAGCTTCAGCAGATTATCAGAGGAAGAGAGACAACAATATCTGGCAGAAAAAAAGATTCCTTATTATCAGAAATTATGGAATTCCGCCTTCAAAAAGCAATCTGTGACCGAAGAAAAGGACATCCTTATCGACCACGGTTTTGACGGAATTACAGAGCTTGACAATTCTCTTCCAAAATGGTGGATAGGTCTATTCTGGTTTGGCTGTATTTTCTGTGCAGTGTATCTATTAGCCTTCTCTTTTACAGACTACGCCCATCCGGAAGTAGAGTATACAAAAGAAGCAAAAACCATGTTAGCTTCCATTGAAGAGTATGAGAAAAGTGCCCCTCAGATCAATCTGGAATCCGCAAAATACAGTGCCGATAATATTGCAGATGGCCAGGAACTTTTCAAAACAAATTGTGTTACCTGCCATGGAGACGGTGGAAAAGGAGGCATAGGTCCCAACCTTACCGACACCCACTGGATCAATATGAAAGAAAAAAGCTTATTTAAAAATGTTTTCTGGATGCTTGAGAACGGCTCTCCAAACAATCCTACCATGAGACCTTTCATCAAGGAAGGAACTATTACAGGAAGAGATGCTGAAAAAATTGCCGCTTATATTTATCATATCAACCAGGAAACGGCTCCCATTACAACTGCTCAAGGCGGCGCCGCCCCGCAAGGAGAAGAAGTAAAATGGGAGAACGGAAACAACTAAAAAATTTATTATCTATCATATAAACCATGCCACGCCCCCTTTACAACTACACTAACTTTTGAATTTTCATTTTTGCTAACTAACCTTTTCAACATCAAAAAATGATAAAAAGGGGGCGTTTTTTACCATAACAATCCTTGCCTTGGCCTATCTTACTCAACTATTCACTTGACAACTACAAACTAAAAATTCCATAATAAGACAGCCAAGGCAGGATTTTTGCATTCGTAAAGGGTACCACAACAAAGTCAAAATAATTTAGTATTATTATCTTTGTTAGAAACCACACCGAATTTGAAACTGAAAATCAACACCACAAAACTCTTAAGGCGTATTGTTATAACCTTTATTTCAATATTGGTTCTTCTTACCCTGTTGATACTAAGCTTAAGACTTCCAGCCGTTCAGAACTTTATTAAGGACAAGCTCATTGTTTATCTTGAGAAAAAAATCAAAACCAAGGTAAGCCTTGAAAGAGTCTATATAGGATTTCCCAACAGTCTTGTCATGGAAAACCTATATCTGAAAGGACAAGATGTAGATACTCTTCTTGCAGTCAAAAAACTGGATGTAGGACTACACATGCTAAAGCTTATCAATTCTACGGCAGATATTACTTCGGTGGGTATGGAAGGAGCCCGCGCCCATGTTGTGCGGAAGCAGGATGGTAAATTCAATTTTGATTATATTATTGATGCTTTTGCTACCACTGATAAAGAAGAAAGCTCTTCTAAGCCATTTATTATTTCCCTGGATAAAATTAATTTAAAAGATATTGGTGTTACCTTCAATGATCAGCAGTCAAAGAATGATATTAAACTCTATTTTAAGTCGTTTGATACCAGAGTAAAAACGTTTGATCTTACCAAAAATAATTATGCAGTCAATGATATTAATCTTGACGGATTAAAATTAAAGCTAAAGCAGGGTCTTATAGAAGAAGTGGCAAATAAGGTTGAGAAAAAAGTAGATTCCCTCAACAAAAAGACACCAATGAACATTGGACTGAGAGGCATTAAGCTTACTCATTTCGATATTGATTACGGAGATGAAAATACCAAAACATTTGCAAAAGTTATATTCAAAGAGCTGAGCACAAAGGTTAATAAACTTGACCTTGAAAACAACGCTTACAACGTAGCCAATGTATTTCTTTCCGGAGCTGATATTAATGCCAATCTTTATCTACCCGCTCAGAATGCCAACCCGAAAACGACAAAAGAGCCAGAAGTTTCCAAAGCTTCTGATCAGGATAAGGCGATGAAGCTTCTTTTAGGAAAGCTTGTTTTAAATGATGTAAAAGTAAACTATAACAATACTGCTATTGCTCCAACCAAACAGGGAATGGATTTCAACCACCTTAATTTTTCAAAAATGAATGTTGAGGTGAGAAGTTTCAAAATGGAGAATAATACTTTTGCAGGAACCGTAAATTCTGCAGAAATTCAGGAGGCAAGAGGTTTGGATATTCAGAAATTCAATACGGATTTTGTATATGCAGAAAAGGAGGCTTATCTCAAAGATCTTTATCTGCAAACTCCGAAAACAATATTGCGTGATGAGGTTATTTTAAACTACAATTCTATTGATCAGCTAACCTCAAATCTTGGTGCTGTAAAGATTTCAGCCAATATAAAAGATTCAAAAATAGGATTCTCTGATATTTTAAATATTGTTCCGACTTTAAAAAATACAGTGCCATTCAACAAATACCCGAATGCTGTTTTAAATGTCAACGCCAACGTAAAAGGAAGTGTAAATGACCTTTTCATCAAGGACCTTAAAGTTTCAGGGTTGGACGAATTGAGGGTAATGGCATCCGGGAAAATCAAAAATGCAATGAACCCTGATCAGTTGTATTATGATCTGAGAATTGGAGAATTTTCTTCCAATGCCAAAACGATTTTCAATCTTGTCCCGAAAAATACGATTCCTTCCAATATTTCGCTTCCTTCTCATTTCAGTATCAAAGGAAATGCAAAGGGAACGACCAAAGTGGTGAATGCAGACCTTAATCTCTACTCTACTCTCGGAAATGCCGCTGTAGTCGCACAAGTAGATATGCGAAGAAAAAATCATGAGCTATATGATGTAAAAGCTAATCTCCAAGGGATACAGGTAGGAAAAATCATTCAGAATAAAGACATTGGTCCCGTCACCGCACAAATTGCAGCGAAAGGGGAAAGTTTTGATTTTAAAAATGCCAAAGCAGATCTGAAAGGACATGTTGCATCAGCTGTTTACAAAGGATATCGATATCAAAACATGAATCTTACCGGAAAGATCAACAAAGGTGCTTATCATGTAATTTTAGACTCAAAAGATCCGAATGCCAGTTTACAATTGACGGCCTCAGGAGTGTATGATGAAAAAAATCCTACGGTAAAAGTGAATGGAGAAGTCATCAAGCTGGATGTCAATAAACTTGGCTTCTATGAAAAACCGATGATCATTGCCGGAAAAATTGATGGAGATTTCACCAGTCTGGATCCAAATAATCTTAATGGATATTTAAACCTTAAAGATTTTGCCTTCTCGGATACCAAAGAAGTGTATCCTGTACAGGAAGTTAATCTGAAAGCATCATCCACAAAGGATTCTACACAGATTATTTTCAATTCTCAGATCGCGGATGTAGAATTGAAAGGTAAATATAAACTGACTCAGATTTTTGGTGCTTTAACGAAAACCATAAATCAGTATTATCAATTCCAGAAACCGGATAAAAGCCAAAAAATTGATCCGGGGCAGCATTTTACTTTTACAGCGAAAATTAAAAATGATGACCTGATCAGAAAATTTGTTCCGGATCTGAAAGATTTTGAAACCATCAATCTTGTAGGAAATTATGATGCAGATTCTCAGAAAATTGAGATTGACGGACAGATTCCAAGATTATTATATGGTGAAAATACCATTGAAAAAGGAGCTTTAAAAGTTACTAATGAAAATCAGGCATTGCAGTACAGTCTGAATGTTGCTGCTTTAAAAAGCTCAAGTTTTTCTTTAAACAAAATAAACATTGACGGAGATGTTGCCGACAATACGATCCGATACAATGTTACTACAAAAGATGAGAAAGATGCTACCCAATTCCTGATTGCAGGAAATGCAAAATCGCTGAATGACATTACAGAAATATCTTTAAATCCAAACGGATTGAAGCTTAATTACACAGATTGGAATGTTGCGGAAAACAACAAAATACAGATCAGCAATAAAGGAATTTTGGCAGATAATTTCATTCTATCTAATGGAAACAGTGAAATTGCTGTTCAGTCTGAAAGCAGTAATCCAAGCAGTCCTTTAAACATTTCGTTGAAAGATTTTAAGATAGAAACCATTACAGAACTTATTAAAAAAGATACAGTTCTGGCAAGAGGAACCATTAACGGAACGGCACAGCTTAGAGATATCACCAAAAAATTGACATTCACTTCCGACCTTAATATTTCTGATTTGATCGTCTATGGAAGTCCTGTTGGAAATCTTGCCGTAAAAGTGAACAATGCTTCACCGAATGTTTTAAATGCTGATATTGCCCTTTCCGGAAATAACAATGATGTCAAAATACTGGGTGATTATAATACTTCTTCCAGTACCTTCGATCTGAATATGGCCATCAACCAGCTTCAGATGAAGAGTATTCAAGGGTTTTCCATGAATGCCATTACGAATACGGAAGGATATCTTTCTGGGAATTTAAAAATTACAGGAACTGCTGACAAACCGAATATTTTAGGAAAAGTAAAATTCAATGATGCAGGGTTAGAAATCGCAAAAACCGGAAGTGACTTCAGACATCTGAGTGATGAAATAGATTTTACGAGCCGAGGGATTGAGTTTGATAAATTCAAGATCAAAGACAAAGACGGCAATGCTCTTGTTGTGGACGGACAGGTTCTGACCCAGACTTACAGGGATTTTGCTTTTAATCTGAATGTGAATGCGAAAGATTTCAAAGTTGTCAATTCAGAAAAGTCTAATGATGCGATCATGTATGGTGTTCTGGCGATTGATGCCGGGCTTCATATCCGCGGAAACCTTGATCTTCCAAAAGTAGACGGAAAACTGAATGTAGCGGACAACACAGACTTTACATTTGTTCTTCCTCAATCTTCCCCATCTTTACAGGAAAGAGACGGTATTGTAGAGTTTATAGATCAGGATCAGGTAGTTTTAAATAAAACCATCAAAACAGATTCTCTCGACTCCAAAAGCCGTATCAAAGGAATGGATGTGAGTGTCAACATTGAAGTCAGCAAAGAAGCCAAACTCTCTATTATTATTGATAAAGTAAACGGTGATTTTGTAAAACTTCAGGGAGAAGCAGAATTGACAGGTGGAATTGACCCTTCCGGAAAAATGACATTAGTAGGAGTTTATGAAGTGGAAAAAGGAAGTTATGATCTTTCTGTGAGCTTGCTTAAACGTAAATTTGATATTCAGAAAGGCAGCACAATCACCTGGACAGGTGAACCTACAATGGCTCAAATGGATATTACGGCGGTCTATAAAACAGAAGCTGCCCCTATTGATCTTGTCGAACAACAGGTAAGTGGCGAAGGAAATGCTTCACTTATGAATCAGTTTAAACAAAGAATTCCTTTCAATGCATTATTGAAAATGAAGGGAGAATTATTAAAGCCTCTGCTTACTTTTGATATTACTACTGATGAAAAAAATAACTCTGTATCAACAAATGTAAAAGACATTGTTGATCAGAAACTTGCTCAGTTGAGAACTCAGGAATCTGAAATGAATAAACAGGTTTTTGCTTTATTGCTTCTGAACCGTTTCATCGGGGAAAATCCGTTTGAAAGCGGAGCTGGAATGTCTGCCGAAACCATGGCAAGACAGAGTGTGAGTAAAATTCTTTCTCAACAGCTAAACAATCTAGCATCCGGTCTGATCAAAGGTGTAGACCTTAATTTCGGGCTTGATTCTACAGAAGACTATTCCAGCGGACAAAAAAATACCAGAACCGACCTGAATGTAGACATCAGTAAAAAATTACTGAATGACCGACTGAAAGTAACGGTAGGAAGTAATTTCGGACTGGAAGGTCAGGCCCGTCAGAACGAAAATATGACCAATATTGCGGGTAACGTCTCCGTAGATTACAGCCTTTCTAAAGATGGAAGATATATGCTGCGTGCTTATCGTAAAGATGAATATCAGGTGGCTCTTCAAGGGCAGATTATAGAAACCGGAGTTGGATTCATTATTACATTGGATTATGACAAATTCCGCGAGATCTTCCAGAAATCTAAAGAGAAGAAGCCAAAAAAGAATCAAAATAACCAAGTGGTAGAATTTAAATAATGAGTAAAAAGTTCCATATATATTGTAAGTATCTGTTGGTTTCCGGAATGGCATCCACAGTATTCTCGTGCAGTAATACAAGGTTTTTGAAAGAAGGTCAGATGCTCTACACAGGAGCCAAGGTAAAGATTGAAAACGATACGATTTCAAAAAAAGAAAAAAAAGAACTTCAGGCTGCACTGGAAGCGAACCTTACCCCAAAACCTAATTCTACATTTTTGGGGATGCGTCCCAAGCTGTATTTTTATAATATCGCCAAAGAGCCGAAAAAGGATAAAGGGTTTAATTACTGGCTTAAATATAAAATAGGTGAAAAGCCTGTATTATTAGGTGATGTAGACCGTGAGTTCAATAAAGATATCATTGTCAATTATTCTGAAAACAAAGGATATTTCAATGCTAAAGCTTCTTATGACACGGTTTCAAAGAACAAAAAAGCTCAGGTTATTTATACGGTAAGACCGGGTTCAAGATACTTGATTGACGGGGTAAAGTTTCAGAAAGATTCTACTCTTGTTAATCAGGAGATTCAGAATTTAACAAAAAAAACATTTCTTAAAAACGGAAATCCATTTGACCTGGATGTTATCAAAGCGGAAAGGGAAAGAATTGATAATCGGTTAAAAGAAAGAGGTTTTTATTATTTCCATCCTGATAATATTATTGTACAGGCAGACAGTACTGTAAGCAAAAATCATAAGGTTGAGCTTAACGTAAAACTGAAAGACAATACGCCTGATTTAGCGACTCAGCAATTCAGTATTAATAATGTTATTGTATTCCCTAATTACAACATTCAGGATGTAAAAGAAGGGAAATACAGCATTCCAATGAATAAAGATTCTCTTTCCAAATATGCTTTTGATGATATTTACGTCATTGATCCTCAGCATAAATTCAAGCCGAAGATTTTTGACAGAGCACTGTATTTCAAAAAAGGAGATCTTTATAATCGCTCCAATCATAATCTTACGCTGAACCGTTTGATCAGTTTGGGCGTTTTCAAATTTGTAAAGAATGAGTTCGTGGTTTCGGATTCACTGAGTCATAAATTTGATGCTTATTATTTATTAACCCCAAGACAAATTCAATCGCTTCGTCTGGAAGCGTTAGGAAGAACCAATTCTGCCAACTATGCAGGTAGTGAACTCAACCTGAACTGGACCCACCGAAATTTCTTCAGAGGTGCAGAACAATTTAAAGCGGCGATCTTCGGAGCTTTTGATTTCCAGATGGGAGGAGCTCAGGATGCCAATAATATTTTCCGTGCAGGAGCCAATGCACAGCTTTCAATCCCTAGAATTGTGGCGCCATTCCGTTTTCATTCTTCCAGTGAATTTGTTCCGAGAACGAATATCACATTAGGATATGAATTCCAGAACAGAACAAAATATTATACCTTAAATAACTTCACCGGATCATTTGGGTATCTGTGGAAAGAAAATGCCAGAAAAGAACATGAACTGAAGGTGATTGACATTACATTGGTTTCACCAGCAAATGTTACGGATGAATATAATAGAATATCTGCAAAAAATCCTGCAATGCAAAGAATTGTAGATAAACAGTTAATTTTCGGACCTACCTACTCTTTCACGTACACCAATACCATGCTGCCGAGAACCAATACGGTTTATTATAAAGGTACCCTTGATCTGGCAGGAAATATTACAGGGTTAGCTACAGGAGCTGATGTGAAAAAAGATAAGGAAAAGAAAATATTCGGAATTCCTTTCAGTCAGTATGTAAAGATTGAAAATGACTTCAGATTCTATCACAAATTCACTGAAAAGTCTTCACTGGCAACGAGATTCATTGGAGGAATTGCCTATCCCTACGGAAACTCAGAATTTATTCCTTTCTCCAAACAGTTTTTCTCAGGAGGTAGCAACAGTATCAGAGCATTCCGAGCAAGAACATTAGGACCCGGAAGTTTTGATCCCAGAACTATTGATGAAGGGGCTTATTTTGATCAGTCTGGAGATATCAAACTGGAATTAAATGCGGAGTACCGCGCCAATCTTTATAAATTTTTAAATGCTGCCGTTTTTGTAGATGCCGGAAATATCTGGCTTCTTCATGACGACGATAAGAGACCTGGTGCTAAATTTTCAAAAGACTTTTTAAATGAAATTGCGGTGGGTGCCGGAGTGGGTCTAAGACTTGATTTTTCTATCCTGATTCTAAGACTAGACCTTGCCATGCCACTGAGAGTTCCTTACTATCAGAAAGGAGACAGATGGGCCTTCGATAAAATTAATTTCGGAGACTCAAGCTGGAGAAAAGATAATCTTGTTTTAAATATTGCTATCGGATATCCATTTTAATATGATCAATACTGCTAAATTTTTCTGGGAGGTTCTGAAAGACACGTTTACAGAGTGGAACAATTCTACTGCATCAAAAGATTCAGCAAGTTTGGCCTATTATGCCATATTTTCTATTCCTGGATTATTGATTATTATTATCTGGGTACTTGGAAATTTCTTTGGGGAAGAAGCAATCCGTGGCCAAATCAGTACGCAAATCAGCGGTATTATGGGACCCGATGTAGCCAAAAGTATTGAGAGTATGCTGGCAGGTGCCCTTATTGACAAAAAGAATATTTTCATGAAAGCTGTGGGAGTCGGATCATTGGTTTTCGGTTCTACCACCTTATTTTTTCAGCTTCAGCATTCATTGAATACACTTTGGGATGTAGAGGCAGCTCCTAAAAAAGCACTCATCAAATTTTTACTGGACAGAGCCAATTCATTGGGAATGATCCTGATTTTGGGATTTCTTCTGATGACCACCATGATTTTATCTTCTCTGATCAGTCTGTTTAATAAAATAATTACTCAGTATTTTGGTTTTGAAACCTATATGCTGGTTGAGTTTGTGAATTTTGCGGTAGGTTTTGGAATTGTCATGTTCTTATTTGCTTTGATGTTTAAAGTACTGCCTGATGTTCTGATCAGCTGGAAACCGGTGTGGAAAGGGGCATTTCTGACTACTGTTTTATTCACCCTTGGAAAGTTTTTATTAAGCCTTTATTTTAACCAGATAAAACCTACTTCAGCCTTTGGTGCTGCCGGAACTGTCATCCTGATTATGATGTGGATCAACTATTCCTGTATGCTGATTTTCTTTGGCGCAGAATTTACCAAAGTTTATACTTATAAAAAAGGATATAAAGTTGTTCTGTCCAAACATGCACGATGGACCCCTGCAAAATTATATGCAGATAGTCTGAAACAGATGAGTGCACCACAAGAAGAGAATATTCCCCCGGAAGCTTCAGAAGCAAAGCAATCTTAAAGTATCAACTTTATTTACATACAAAAAAAGCCTCCTGAAAATTCAGGAGGCTTTCTATTTTTACATTCTGTTTACTGTTCCGATTCCCAGCAATTCTAACGATTTTTTTATCGTTTTTGCTGTTAGATCTGAAATATTCAAACGGAATTGTTTTACATTTTCATCTTCCTGATTCAGAATTGGGTTATTCTGATAGAAAGAGTTGTATGCTTTTACAAGATCATAGACATAATTCGCCACTAATGCCGGGCTTAAAGTTTCCGCTGACTTGGCAACTACAGTTTTAAAGTTGGTCAGCTGCATAATCAATTCTTTTTCAGATTGATTTAATTCAATATCAGCAGTTTCTGTGTTCAAAGTACCTGCTTTAGACAGCAATGACTGAATACGCGCATACGTATATTGAATGAACGGACCTGTATTTCCGTTGAAATCGATACTTTCTGCCGGGTTGAAAAGCATTTTTTTCTTAGGATCTACTTTAAGCATAAAATACTTCAATGCTCCTAACCCTACCGTTTCATAAGAGGTTTCTTTATCCTCTTCAGAAAGGCTTTCGAGCTTTCCTAATTCCTGTGCCTTAGATTTTGCTGTCTCATACATTTCCTGCATCAGATCATCCGCATCTACAACAGTTCCTTCACGGGATTTCATTTTCCCTTCAGGCAATTCAACCATTCCGTAAGAAAGGTGGAACAATTGATCTGCCCATTCATATCCTAATTTTTTCAGGATTTTAAATAAAACCTGGAAGTGATAATCCTGCTCGTTTCCTACCGTATAGATGAGCTTCTGAATGTTATTTTGTTTAAAACGTTCAACTGCTGTTCCAAGATCCTGAGTCATGTATACGGATGTACCATCTGAACGTAACAACAGCTTCTGATCAAGTCCTTCATCTGTAAGGTCACACCAAACAGAACCATCTTCTTTCTGATAGAGTACTCCATTATCCAGACCTGCCTGAATAAGATCTTTTCCTAAAATATAAGTGTTGCTTTCATATTGAACCTGATCAAAGTCTACCCCTAATCTTTTATAAGTCTCATTGAATCCTTTGTAAACCCATGAATTCATCTCAGCCCAAAGTGCTCTTACTTTCTCATCTCCATTTTCCCAATCCAAAAGCATTTTCTGTGCTTCTTTCATCAATGGAGCTTCTTTTTTAGCCTGCTCTTCTCCTATCCCCTGACCTACTAAATCGGCAATTTCTTTTTTGTAGTTTTTGTCAAATTCTACGTAATAGTTTCCTACAAATTTATCTCCTTTGGTATTAGTAGCTTCAGGAGTTTCTCCATGTCCGAATTTCTCCCAAGCCAACATTGATTTGCAGATATGAATTCCTCTATCGTTGATGATCTGACTTTTGATTACATCATATCCGGCCTCTTTTAAAATCTGAGCTACAGAGAATCCTAATAAGTTATTTCTGATGTGTCCTAAGTGTAACGGTTTATTGGTATTCGGTGAAGAGTATTCTACCATTACCATAGAATTTTTCTTTTCTATGGTAGAAAAGTTCTTGCTTACAGATCTGAAATTATCTACAAACAATTGATTTTTCACTTTTACATTAAGGAAACCTTTTACGACATTAAAGCTTTCGAAAATTTCCGTCTGCTCTGTCAAAGCTTCACCTAATTCAACCCCGATGCTTTCAGGATTTTTTTTCAATTGTTTTACCAACGGGAAAGTAACGATTGTAAAATCCCCTTCAAATTCCGTTTTATTTTCCTGAACTTCCAGTTTGATATCTTTTAACTGATATACGTTTAAAATGACTTCTGAAAGTTTTTTTTCTATAATATCTTTAATATTCATTTTTCTAAATTCTCTTTTAAGTCTATCGTTGAGATATTTTTACAATTTGTCTCAGCTCAAAATATAAGGTACAAATATACGGAAATAAAAAAACCGCCCGAAGGCGGTTTTATAGGTAAATAAGAATATTTATTCTTTTCTGAAAACTAAGGTTGCATCATCATTGCCTGGGTTATTATCCAGATTCTTATTATTATCCCGAATTCTCAGTTCAGTATCAGAATATGACTGTACTTCTTTTTTCATGGTTTTAGTAAGTCCGGCTTCTGTATAAGTAATTGTAAGAGTATTATACAAACTATCATAAGCCCATTTCCCTACAAAAGAGTCCAATAAATTACAATTCCCTGAAACTCCTGCTTCATATCTGTCATAAGCTCCCGAGAAATCGGCGTTGATCATTATTATACCTTTGTCTTCACAATCATTCAATGTTATATTTTTACCTCTGAATTCATATTTAATTGGACGCCAAGTTCCATTGATGGTTACATTATTTACCATTACATTATTATCATCATCACTAGAACATGAAACAATTCCCATTAATAAAAGAATTCCAATAAAATATTTCATAATTAAGTATTTTCTACATCCGGATATGCAATAACACTCACCGGATTATTGTTCAAATTAAAACTTATCCCAGAAGATCTTCGTTGAAACTTTATCTCCTCCAATTTTTGCTGCAGCTGCATTTACATTAGTAGCATTCAAAAGATATTCCTGATCGGAATAACGCATTCTAATTGGAACAGCTTCTACTCTGGAGTTTGAAGGGTTTACAAATACCGGGAAATCCAATCTTCTTGCAAAGTTCCATGCCTGGAAACCTTTATTAAACATAGCTACCCATGATTGCTCTCCGATAGATTTTTTCCAATTGGCTGCGTCATATGGATTAGCGGCAGCGTATGTGCCAGCATCTGCATCACTCACCCCATATTCTTTCATAGAAGCCTTAATTGCATCTGAATACAAAGTGGCGGCGGTACCTCCAACGCTGAATCCTCTCTGTGCAGCTTCAGCTCTTAAAAACATAATTTCTGTATAATCTAATAGGAATCCCTGAGCATTTTCTCCTGAGATAGCATCTGTAAAATGAGAATATTGTCCAAAAACGTTTTGTTTCGCATATTTTCCTCCAATATAAGCTCCTCCTACTTGGGTAAACCAGACAGCTCTTCTTGGATCATTTTTACCATTCATAAAATTAACCAAAAGGTCTGAAGGTAAAAAGTCATTTCTACCAGATTGAATTACATCCTGATATACTGGATTAGATAATAACCCGGAAGGGAAAGTTTGTAAACCAAAGTTATCTAATTTATCTGTAAATAAACCTCCACTATATGCTGCTTCTGCATAGGTTTTAGCGAGTGCAGGCTCTACATCTGCTAAAGAAACAGCCATTCTGAATTTCAATGAATTACCCATTTTCACCCATTTAGACATATCCCCTTTATAAATCAGATCTTTATCATATCCTTTTTGTGATGTATTGATCATCGCAAGAGCTGCATCAATTCTTTTAATAAGATCCAGATAGATCGTTTTTGCATCATCATAAGGAATTTCAGAATTCCCTGGATTCTCTGCTGTTGCTTTCAAAGCTCCAAAATAAGGAATATCACCATAAGTATCTACTAAGTTGGCCCATGCATAAACATTTACCAATTCAATCATGGCAATATTGTTATTTTTTTTAACAGCATCTACCCCTTCTGTTTCAAGAAATCTTCTTGCATCTCTTAATGCAGATAATACTCCCGGAGAGTTAATGGTTGCGGATGCAGAAGACATCATACGATTGTAATGATTTCTAGGGATTGGTCTTGAAACCATATCATATCTAGACTCATCAATATAGGTTGTCTCAGACCACTGCTGAGTAAAAAACTTAGTAATATTACGGTTAACATTAACGTTCAATATCTGATCTAGCAATGCCTGTTCAGCACTTGCGAAAAGTACTCCTGAAGGTACTTCCGTTGGATGCTTAGGGTCTTCATTCAATGAAGTAATCTCTCTTTCACAAGACGTAAAAGTTAACGATAATGAAGCTAAGCCTATAATTAAAAATATTTTTTTCATTTTTTAGAATTTTAAAGTTACATCTATTCCAATATCACGAGTCGTAGGCAATACCCCAATAGACTGTCCTTTTGCAGCTAATCCGTTACCTGTACCTGCTTCCGGATCTGCGTATGGTAAATTTTTATGAATGATCCATAAATTTCTACCTACAATAGATATTTTTGCATCCCGAATAGAAGTATTCGCTAAAATAGATTTTGGCAATGAATATCCTATACTCGCTTCTCTTAGTTTTACATAAGAAGCATCATATACGAATCTCTTATTTGGCATAACTCCGTATCCATCTACACTACCTGCACTTGTTGGATCTCCGGCAACTGTAGTATTTTGATTCCCATTTGGATTAACTCCCGGATTGATCACCCCACTCTCTCTGTAATAAGCTGTTTCTTCATATAAACCAGTTGATATTCCATAGGCCATATCCGGAGAATATACGTCGCCTCCCTGTTTTACATCAATAAGAAAACTTAAAGAGAAATCTTTATAACGGAAACTGTTTCTTATACCTCCTACCCAATCTGGTGTAATATTTCCGATTACCTGATTATTATTTCTAAGATAATTTCCGCTCACCGGATCTACAATTTTGTTACCATTAGCATCATATTGGTAATCTGATCCTACCAATGCTCCAAAAGCTTCACCTACACGGGCATTCAAAGAAACTCCGTTCTGATAAGTAGCCATTAGATAATTCTGTGAATTACCATTAAGTGCAATAACTTTATTTTCGTTCTTAGACCAGTTTACATTAACATCCCACGTAAAGTTATCAGATTTAAATGGAGTACCATTCAACTGAACTTCGATACCTTTATTATCAATTTGTCCGGCATTTACTAAGAATGTTCGGTATCCTGTAGCTGAAGATACTGGTAAATTGATAATCTGATCAATAGTTTTTGTTTTATAAATAGCAACATCAAATCCTAATCGATTTTTGAAGAACTGAGCCTCCATACCAAATTCTGTTTCTTTAGATCTTTGAGGTTTCAAATCAGGATTCGCAAGGAAATAAGGCTGATCAAACAATCCTTCTCCTCTTGCTTTAAATGTATTGGCTAACCTGTAGTTCGATGTTGAAGATCCTACTTCTGCATAGTTTCCTCTTACCTTCCAGAAGCTAAGCCATGGCTGCTTTACAAATTCTGACAAGATAAGGGATCCTGTTACTGATGGATAGGAGTAACTGTTATTTCCTTTTGGTAAATTAGAAGATTGGTCAACACGGAATGTCCCATCTACAAATAAAAAGTTCTTATAGCCAAAAGATGCTGTTGCATATAAACTTGAAGTCAAAAATTTCGCATAATTTTCATCAGGAGGAAGAATTGTTCTTACTGAGTTGGATATAGCAAAAAGTCCTGGTTTAGATAAACCGCCTTCTGTACTCATATATACATTATCAATCAAATTTCTTCTAACATTTCCTCCGGCAATCCCACTAACATTCAAATCAGGAGTGATATTAAATTTATAGTTCGCAAACAAATCAAAATTCATTTCCGAATTTTTAACATTCGTTCTTGCATATCCTGAACCAACGTTAAGGCCAGAAGCTCCAAATACCTGAGGCAATGATCCATTCATCAGCCTTTCTTCTACAACCATCTGTAGATCATCATAGGATAATTTTCCGGTAATACCAAAGTTCTTGGAAATGTCATATTTTAATTGTGCATAACTAAAAACTCTTGTTCTATCATCTGATTGGTAACTCTGATATCTTTGGAAATAAGGGTTATTCCAATACTGAGGAGTTCCATCAGCTGCTGAAGTTCTGTTCCAGCTAAAATTACTATTTCCATTGTTTTGATAGGCATTTCTTAGTGCAGCCACATCCACATTGGTTTGCCACCACTGTCTGAATCCTGAAACAATATTGTCAGAATATCCTGTTTCATTTCTCCCTCTTGTACCCTGTAAGGTTAATGTAGTAAAGACTGAAGCGTGTAGTTTATCTGTAAAATCATGGCTAAATTTAGCAGAAATAGTATTTTTTCTTAATTCCGAATTAGGCATCAGACCATTGGAAAGCATATTGGAATATGACAAGGAAAGATTTGAAGTTTTATTTCCTTTTTCAATGGTAAGTGTATTAACGTATGTGACTGGTGTTTCAAAGAATTTAATGGGTCCGTTTTTAGCGGCTACCCAAGGTGTTGCTTTACCATAATTAGGAGAGGATGGGTCAAATGAATCCCATTGATAAACTAATGAATTAGGATTAAATGCGGGTCCATAAGATGCATCATCTCCAAAGTTAGCATAATTATATCCTCCCGGCCCAGGATCTTCATTCCAGGATTCGCCTCCATATCCAGCTCCATACTTTGTCTGATATTTAGGGAACGTAGATTTATCAATAAATCCAGCCGTAATCCCTGAAGTTAAGGTAACTCCCCAACTGCCATCATTATTCCCTCTACCGCTTTTGGTCACAATAAGAATAACCCCATCACTTCCTCTTTCTCCGTATAAAGCAGACGCTGCAGCTCCTTTTAGTACGTTAATTGATTCAATGTCTTCCTGGTTGATATCTGATAAGAAATTACCATAATCGAAAGGAGCTCCTGTTGTTACTGTTGTATTATTAACTGGGGAACCATCAATTACAATAAGTGGAGAACCACCATTTAAAGATTTGTATCCTCTGATCAAAAGGTTGGCAGAACCGCCAAAGTTGTTGTTTGTGTTTACCTGTAGTCCGGCTACCTTACCTGAAAGAAGAGATGCTACGTTACCAGTATTGGTTGTTCCGCCTGTTAACTCTGCTGCTTTTACTTCTTCAGAAGCATAACCAAGAGATTTTTTCTCTCTTTTAATCCCGAGTGCGGTTACAACCACCCCCTCTATTTCTTTTGTTTTAATAGTATCATTCTTCTGCTGGGCGTTCGCAACAGCAATGGAAGAAGACATTACTAAAACAAGAAGACTTGCTGTTAGTTTCTTCATATCAAATTAATTTTTGTGACTTTACAAATTTGTAAAACTTTCTTAATATCACAAAGCAAAATCTAAAAAAAATACATTTATTTCAATATTTTAAAAAAATAACAATAAAATAAGTATTAAAATAAGTTAAAAACAAAATATTTAACAAAAACAATCCATTTAAATCTTAATTTTTTTTAAGAAATAATAACAATCATTTAAATTGATATTATCTATAATAAATTGCAGCACACTAACACTAAAACAAATTGAATATCAATAACTTGAAAAAAATGAGAAAGAGAAAAAATAGCTATAAATACTCAATATACTATGCTAGACATATTTTTATATTATAAAAAGAATTCCCTCTTTAAACGAAAAAAACCGCCCGAAGGCGGTAAAATATATTAAAATTGTAATTATAAAAATTAGTTTCTAGCCCAGAAAGGGGTGTACTGATTTTTGCTAAATACATCTGCATTACTAATAGCAGGTACATTACTCGCATTACCAATATACTCAGAAAGAGGATAAATCAACCTGTTCGGCTTTGGATTAGATGCAATTGTAGCTAATGGTGTCACAGGGAAACCAGTTCTTGTATAATCAAAGAATGACTGTTCCGGATTAACACCTGTTAAAGCAATCCATTTCTGAGTCATAATTGCTTCTAATTTGTTAGCATCAGTTCCTGTCCAGCCTAAACCAGCAACATTTTGTATTGCAGCAAGATAAGCCGGAGCTCCTGTAGCTCCAAAGAAGCTGTAAGAAGCAGTAACAGCAGCAGTGAAGTTACCTGCTCCGTCAGAGAATAAACCTGGATATCTCAAAGCAGCCTCTGCTTGTAAGAATTTCGATTCAGCTCTACTCATAATACAACCAGGTTTAGCTGATGCTTTAGCAACATAATCTGCAATATCTACATCACCACTTGGCAATAATTTAGGAGAACCTTGGCCAATTGTAATACCATAACTAAATCTTGAAATAGCTGCAGGTACTCCTGGCTGACCTGGTAAATTCCCTTGTCTGATACCTGATACTTTACCTCCTACAAGACCAAACATTCTTGCGCTTCTACCATCTACAATTCCGTTAAATTTCTGATAAACCGGACGAGCATCTCCACCAGGGTTACCATTTAAAATAATAGCAGCATGTTCAGAAGCTACATTGATAGAATAGTTTGCAGCTCTTGTTCCAGAGCTCAGATATACAAAGAAATTGGTAAATGGATTTTGTTGTGCATCGTTAGCTGCAGAGTATCCTGGGTTTTCTAAAACATCTTCATCAATAAAATCGGCTCCACTAAGTGCTGCTAATTTTTGATCTCTATAAGCAGCCATGTCACCTGTTACATTAGACATTCTTAGCAGAAATCTTAATTTTAATGTATTACCAAAAGCGATCCATTTATCAGTATCTCCCCTAAAAACAATATCACTACTTGGACTATTTCCTGAACCTGATTCTAATGATTTAATAGCATCATCTATATCTGTAATAGAAGCCTTATAAATATCTTCCCCTTTATCATATTTAGGAGTTAAATTATCTTGTCCTTTAAAAGCTTGAGAATAAGGCATATCACCATATAAATCAGTTAAAATCTGAACATAATTGGCTTTCATGATTTTAGCCATAGCTTTATGCTGAACATACTGATTACCTGGATCATTATAAGTAATGATTTTGTCAAAATTAGCGACCCCTTTGAAAAGATTATCCCAAACATCATTATAAAACGTGTTGGAAACATTGGGTTTATAATCATCAATAAACGGAGCTCCATATACCAATGAGTTTCCAGCCGTTGAATTCATTACTACACTAGCAAATCTATTTAACGTCTGGGATTGTTTTGCATACGTTAATGTTATTCCAACTGGAAGCAATTCATTAGGAGTAACTTTATCGATTGAAATATTGTTAGGATCTTCATTGATATCAAGGTACTTGTCACATGACACTGAAGCAAATAACATGGCTATAGATAAAACCGCTGTCGTTATTTTTATATTTTTCATAATTTTTTTAATATTTTAGAATGTCGCTTTTAGGTTAATTCCAAAAGATCTTTGAGATGGATATTGCTCAGCAAGTGCAATACCTGCCCCATTTCCACTTGTATAAGAAGTTTCAGGATCTGCATAGTTTCTGTTTTCTTTTGAATATACAAAGAATGGATTTCTAGCAAATAAACCTACAGTAATACCCGTTACAAAAGTTGATGATAATACTGATTTCGGAACATCATAAGATAAAGCAATTTCTCTTACTTTGAACGCAGTAGCATCTAACACCATCGGCTCACCCAATCTTTGTAAAGATTGTGAACTGAAATACCCAGCTACACCATCATAGTCTGCTGTTCCTCCAACAGGTGTATTGTTCTGAACATATTGTCCGCCCACCATCTGAACTGAATTAGGAATCACATATCCTTTACTTCTATCAAAACCAGCAGTTTCTTCACTAGCTCCGGTAAACGTCAAGAGACTTTTACTAAATGAAGCAAATTTACCTCCCTTACGATAATCCATTGTAGCGGAAAGCGTAAAGCCTTTAAATTTAAGAGAAGTATTAAATCCAAGTGTATAATCCGGAGTTACTCTACCCATACTGCTTAATGTAGTATTTTGCAACGGAACTCCATCAGCTCCTACAATAACTCTTCCCTGATCATCTCTCTGGAAAGTTGTTGCTTTGATAACCTGAAGATCAGAACCTTTAACGGCAAATACTCCAATTCCAACAGTCGTAAATGGTACTGCAAGAGCAACTTCATCCAATCCGTTTGGTAAATCGAGCACAGTAGATCTTGATTTAGCAAAAGAAGCTCTTACATTCCAGGTAAAGTTTTGAGATTTAAATGGAGTAATCCCTAGGTCAATTTCAAATCCTCTCATTCTGGTTTTACCAAAATTATCTTTCAGGTTACTTATTCCCGAAGCATTTGAAACATTTGCATTAGTAATCAAATCTTTAGTATCTGACTGATAAATTGACCCCTCTAGTGTAATACGATCATTTAAGAAACCTAACTGAACATTCAAGTCATATGTAGAAATAAACTCAGGTCTAATTGTTCTATTGGTTTGCGTAGCATCTATTCCATATCCCGGTAGACTTGGGAAAGGATAGCCTGCAGGGGCAATACCTACATTAGAAGTATCATAAGGCAATACACCAGATGTATTTCCTACCTTGGTATATCCTGGCGCGATTTTGATATAATTGATAATATTATTACCCTTCAAAGCTTCAAAAGCTTTTGTAGGAATAAATGAAAGACCTACAGAGTAATAAGGATATGACTTATTATGAACTTGTCCATTATAATAGGTAGACAATACAGAACTTTCTTCAATTCTGAAAGTAGAGTTCAAGAATAAGTAATCTTTGTAAGATAAATCTAAATTGGCAAACCCAGCAATAGTTCTCTGTCTTGTTGTTGTATTCTCAAAAAGAATGTTATCCAACACAGTTGCACCTGCTGAGTTTCCTGGCTGAATAAGGTTAGTAACATTTCTGATATCATACCATCCCGGAACCACTAAGTTTGTTCCTCCCATTGATCTGGCAGTTCTGTAGCTATCCTGAATGTTGTTACCAATGTTTAACTTCAAATTAATATTATCCGTAAGGTCATAATTAAAGTTTAACATTAAATCACCATAATAACTTCTTGTACTAACAGTACGATTGATATAGTATGAATCAAAGTTAGAGTTCCCTGTATAATCCTGTAGTGTTCCATCATCTAATACAAGCCCACTTCCGGTATAAACCTGAGTAGCCTTGAAACCATCATCATGATTATCAGATCTGGAATTATTTAAATATAAATTTCCAGTATATGTTAAATTAATATTTTTATTAAAGTCATACTGCAATGATAAGATTCCTGATAGATAATCATTAACCGTATTCTGTCTTGTATGTTCTAATTGATAATAAGGGTTCTTTGTAAAAGCAGACAACCCTCCTGCAACGCCAGAATATCTGTATTTTCTAATATCATTCATTGAAGGCATTTGAAGGATATCACTATATAAATCAGAGCTAGATTGGTTAGTAATCTTACTAATATAGTTAACAGTCCCATCTATTCTTAATTTATCCAGCTTTTTCCCAGCTTTCAATAAGAAACTATTTTGTCTTAACTGATCACCTTCAACAACAAAGTCATTTTCTAATCTGTTAATGGACAACATTGCATAAGAATCTGACCCTCCAGAATTAACAGTAACTCCATTTTGTAAAATCACTCCATTTTTGAAAAACTTCGAGAAATGATTGTCTACAGGAGCATATTTTTCAAAGATAAAACTACCATCTGCCTGTGGTAACCCTGATGGAACCATTTGTCCTCCAATATTTGGATCATTGTAAGCAGGTCCCCATGACATATTTTCAAAAGGAACGTAAGTCGTTCCATTATAATCCGGATCCCCGGCACTAAAAGCTGGCTCATGAGGATACCCCTTACCATATTGCTTTTGTATTATAGGAAATTTGAAAGCTTGGCTCATCTGGATTGAAGATGTCAGCGTAAACTGCATCTTTTCACCCTTTGCTCCTTTTTTAGTTGTTACTATAATAACACCATTCACCCCTTGCTGTCCGTAAAGAGCAGCTCCTTGAAGTCCTTTAATTACGTTTACGTTTTCAATCACCTCAGGTGGTAACTGAGCTAAAACAGAAGCAGAAGAAATTACATTATCAATTACAACTAGAGCTTCATTTCCCCCTGAAATTGATTTATTTCCTCTGATTACAATCCTACTTGATGCTCCTACACTGTTATCCGTCTGCGTAATCTGCAAACCAGACACTTTACCTGTTAGAGCCTGAACTGCATTCGGAGCAGAGGCCTGGTTTAATTCCTTAGTACCTACTACTTGTTGTGCATTGGTAATGGCGTCAACCTTTTTCTTAATACCTAAGGCACCAGTAACTACAACTTCTTCAATAGTCTTAGTTTTTATTGTATCCCCCCCTTTTTCTTGGGCATTTGCAATAAAAAAAGATGAAGAGAGTGCTACAATAAGTACACTAGTTGTTAATTTCTTCATGTTATTTCAATTATTTTTTACAGGCTACAAATTTGTAAAACTTTCTTAAAAACACAAAACAATTTCTTAAAAAAATATAAAATTTTAAACTATTACTAATAAAAACATATAATAAAATACTAATATTTGTTAAAAAAGAATGTTTTAACAAATATTTAAAATAAAAACAATCAATAATTTTACAATACATCAACATTATCTATTTAATACTTTTTTAACAATACTATATAAAAAAAACACAACAAAACATCCACCATACATACATTTAAGCAACAAAACAAAAAGAAATCATTACAAAACCGTAAAACACATACTATAAGCTTTAATTTCTTTTCCCTCACAAAGTGGGAAAAAAAGCACAAATCTTAACTAAAACAACAATATTATCAATAAAAATCATCATAAAATAGTAAATTCATAATCCCGTTTTACTTACGAAAAAACATTCATTATGCAATTAATACATTGGTTTTTCATAATTTTACATATCTTTTTCTAAATAAAATATGGAGCTAATAAAAAACTGGTCGAACCTTTACATCGAAGCGGGATGTGATGAAGTGGGAAGAGGATGTTTAAGCGGGCCAGTAGTGGCGGCAGCGGTAATTTTAGACGATGATTTCAAACAAAATCTGGTTAATGATTCTAAAAAGCTAACGTTCAAAACCCGTATGGAGCTGGATAGTTATATCAAAGACAATGTGAAAAACTATGCTATTGCAGAGCTTCCACCTTCGTTTATTGATGAACATAATATTCTCAACGCAAGCATTCATGCTATGCATCGTGCCTTGGATAAACTGACAATAACTCCGGAACTTATTTTGGTGGATGGGAACAAATTTCATCCCTATAATTACATTCCACATCAATGTATTATTAAAGGAGATTCTAAGGTTCTATCCATTGCTGCTGCATCAATTCTTGCCAAAAATTACAGAGATCGATTAATGATCCAACTTCATGAAGAATATCCTGAATACGGATGGGATACCAATTTCGGATATGCAACAAAAAAACATCAGGAAGCTCTTATCAAGCATGGCCCGACCTTACATCATAGACAATCCTTCAGATTGAAATATGATTAAAAACAATTGATTTTCATTTATGAAATTCTCGCACATTGATTATAAATTTAAAATTATTCTAAATAGTACGCATAAAAAAAAGAGAAGCAATTGTTCAATTGCTTCTCTTTTTTTACGTTATAATAAAGGAAATTATTTCTTTTTATTTTT
Source organism: Chryseobacterium sp. GW821-FHT04C04 (assembly GCF_059420365.1). NCBI lineage: Bacteria > Pseudomonadati > Bacteroidota > Flavobacteriia > Flavobacteriales > Weeksellaceae > Chryseobacterium > Chryseobacterium sp. GW821-FHT04C04. Next base: position 538,489 of record NZ_JBWKTO010000002.1, read on the forward strand.
TTGCTGCCCCTGAACCTGTTGCTGCTCCTGAGCTTTTTCCATCATTTCTCTCATTCTCTTCTGGAACTTACCTTCTGCTTTTGGTTTTTCCTTATTAGATTGGATCTGAGCATGAATTTTCTTCTCATCCAGAATCACGTATTTAATAACAAGGATAATTAAGATGTTAATCGCATTCGATACAAAATAATACCATGAAAGACCTGAAGCTGAAGTATTCAGGAAGAATAAGAATGTAATCGGGAAGATGTACATTAATACTTTCATATTAGGCATACCTTCCTGTTGAGGCTGCTGCATATTCCCTGAAGTCATTACTGTATAGATCAAAATAACAACCGTACAAGCCAATGCAAAAATACTCAAGTGATCTCCAAGGAAAGGAACTTTAAATGGAAGTTTGATCAAATCATCATACGCTGTCAAATCTTTTGCAAACCAGAACCCTTGTCCTCTAAGATCAATAAAGTTCGGGAAGAAACGGAACAACGCATAAAAGATTGGAATCTGAACCAACGCAGGCAAACATCCCGCCATCTGATTCACTCCTGCTTTTCTGTAGATCTCCATGGTAGCCTGTTGCTTTTTCATTGGGTCTGCATCCTTAAACTTAGCATTCGCTTCATCAATTTCAGGACGGATCACTTTCATCATTGCACTCAATTTGTGCTGCTTATACATAATGGGTGATAGGATCAGCTTCACAATGATTGTCATTACAAAAATTACCCAACCTGCAGATAATCCCCAAGCAGCAATAATACCATATAACCACATGAAGAAGTAACGGTTCATCGCTCCAATAAATGACCATCCTAATGGAAGAATTTCATCAAAGTTTTTATCATAAGATTTAAGCAATGGTAAATCCAACGGCATGAAGTACCAAGTGAAATCCTGGTTCAGCTCACTTCCGGTCATCTGAACAAAACCTTCATAGTTTAATTTCTTCAGATATTCTCCTTCTTCAACATTCTCCTGATTTCCTTTGCTGTGAGTAAATCCGTTTTTAGCTTCAATCACTGAAGTGAAAAACTGCTGCTTTACACCAATCCAGTTAAGGGTTTCCTTATCCTCCTCCATTGTCGTTCTTCCATCATAATCATAGTCTTTATAATTATTGAAAGCATAAGAGAATTCTGAGTGAGACTGCTCCTGAGCCCTACCTTTCTCTAAGTTTCTTACATTATAATCCCAGATGAAATCTGCTTTGTTGTCTGAAGTAATTTTTGAAAGCCCCTGAGTTCTCACTTTAAAATCAAGAGTGTATTTAGGAAGTAGTGTGTAAATAAACTGAATTACAGCACCATTGTAATCTGCAGTTAAGGTTACTGCATTTCCATTAACAGTAGGTGAGAAAACTAAATCTTTAGTATTGATAACCTTTCCTGTTTTATCTTTAAACTGAAAACCGTAGTTTGAGTTATTTTTATTAATCAGATAAAGTGGCTGATCTGCATTGTCTGTTTTGTGGTTGTAAGCTTTATACTTTAAAAGCTCTACTTTGGAAACCTGTCCTCCTAAGCTTGAAAATTCAAGTTTCAACTCATTATTTCCAAGGCTTGCCGTCTGGATTGCGTTAGGAGTTACATTTGGATTGATATTGTTTGCCTGAGTTTGTTTTACGGCATTTTTTACCTGTTCCGTTTTCTGCTCCTGAGCTTTTAACTCAGCTTCTTTCGTTTGTTTGTTCTGGAAATAGAACATAAAACCGAAGAGAACAAGGCATAAAACCGCGAAACTAATCATTTGCTTCTTATCGATTCCGTTGTTTTGTTGCATTTTATTTTTGTTATAATTAAAATTTCCTATTCTTACATTACCACAGAACTATAAGAAAACTGATAAATCTGTAGTAAATTTCAGCTGACAAAAATACTGTTTTTTTATCAAAACTCTATACTATAATACATTAGTATATAATAAACTCAGGCTGAGAAAAATCAACCTGAGTTTATGATTAGACGTTTATGATAAAATTTTACCTTATTTCTTTTCGCAAGCCTTAATGAAAGCTCTGAATAAAGGATGCGGCGTCGCTACCGTACTCTTATATTCAGGGTGATACTGAACCCCTACATAGAACGGGTGATCAGGAAGTTCCAATGCTTCTACCAAACCTGTTTCCGGGTTGGTACCTGTAGCAAGGAAACCATTCTTTTCAAATTCCTGAAGGTAATCACTATTAAATTCATAACGGTGACGGTGTCTTTCAGAGATATTTTTGCTTCCGTAGGTCTCATATAGCTTAGATCCGTTTTTCAAAGCACATTTCCAAGCTCCAAGACGCATCGTTCCTCCTTTATCTACTACATTTTTCTGTTCTTCCATTAATGAAATTACAGGATCCGGAGTTGCTGTATCAAATTCTACTGAATTCGCTTTTGTATGTCCTAAAACATTTCTTGCAAATTCAATCGTCATGATCTGCATTCCTAAACAGATTCCCAACATTGGAATTTTATTTTCTCTTGCATATTTTGCTGTAAGAACTTTTCCTTCAATTCCTCTGTCTCCAAAACCTGGAGCCACAAGAATACCATTCACTCCTTTCAGAGTTTCTTTAATGTTTTCCTCAGTAATATCTCCACTGTATACCCATCTTACTTTTACTTCAGTTTCAAGGTCAGCTCCTGCATGTTTGAATGCTTCAGCAATTGAAATATAGGAATCCTGAAGGGAAATATATTTTCCAACCAATGCGATTTCTACTGTTTTCTTAGGGTTCTGGAATTTCTTCAAGAAGTTCTTCCAATCTTTAAGATCAGCTGTTTTATCACTTTTCAGATCCAGTTCTTTTAAAACTACATCGTCAAAATTCTGCTTCTGAAGATACATTGGAACTTCATATATCGTTTCCAAATCTTTACATTCAATAACGTTTTCCAAAGCAACATTACAGAACTGAGCCAGTTTTGCTCTCTGATCTTTAGGAATTTTATGCTCTGTTCTGCAAACTAACACATCAGCCATAATTCCACTCTCCATCAATTGACGAACAGAATGCTGAGATGGTTTTGTTTTTAATTCTCCACTTGAAGCCAGATAGGGCAATAATGTTAAGTGAATCACCATAGAATTATTATCTCCCAATTCCCATTTCAGCTGACGAACAGTTTCAATGTATGGTAAAGATTCTATATCCCCTACAGTTCCTCCGATCTCAGTAATGATGATATCGTAGTTCTGTTTTGAAAGGATTTTAATTCTACGTTTGATTTCGTTAGTAATATGAGGAATTACCTGAACTGTTTTTCCAAGGAAATCTCCTTTTCTTTCTTTTTCAATTACAGTTTGGTAGATTTTTCCTGTAGTAACGTTGTTGTTTTGGGATGTAGGAGCATCAAGGTAACGCTCATAGTGGCCTAAATCCAGATCCGTCTCCGCACCATCTTCGGTCACATAGCATTCTCCATGCTCATAAGGATTCAAAGTTCCCGGGTCAATATTGATATAAGGATCAAGTTTTTGGATGGTTACGTTAAAACCGCGTGATTTTAGCAATAGCCCCAGAGAAGCAGACACGATTCCTTTTCCCAAAGATGAAGTTACACCTCCTGTCACAAAGATGTACTTTGTATTCTTTTTACTCATTAGATTAGGTTTGTGCAAAGTTATGGGAAAAAGAAATACAAAGCAATTATTTACATTTTGAAAATAGAAAAACACCACTCAAACAATTATAAAACCTGATAAAAAAAATTATCTATATTTGATATAAGCAAATGACACAAAGCAATAACCATCATGATTTCCGTCTATAAACTCAAACCAAAATTTCAGCAGCTGCTCACTCCTGTTTTATTATTTTTACATAAGAACAGCATCACAGCCAATCAGATTACGATCAGCTCTATCCTATTATCTATGGTGATCGGAGCATTATTCTGGAATGCAGATCTTTCGAAATGGTTCTTTCTAAGCCTGCCAATCGGATTGCTTTTGAGAATGGCTTTAAATGCTCTTGATGGAATGATGGCAAGAAAATTTAATCAGACAAGTAAGCTTGGTGAAGTTTTAAATGAAGTGGGTGATATTGTTTCTGATGTGATTATTTTTTTCCCTCTTCTTAAATTCCAACCGGAAAGCTTATATCTTATTGTCATCTTTATTGTTCTGAGTGTCATTAATGAGTTTGCCGGATTGATTGGGAAAATTGTAGGAAAAGAACGCCGTTACGATGGTCCCATGGGAAAAAGCGACCGTGCACTTATCTTGGGATTATATGGGTTACTGATATTTTTCGGAATCAGTATCGCTTCTATTTCCCAGTATATTTTTGGAATTACCATTGCTTTACTCATCATCAGTACTTATACACGACTTAAGAAATCTTTGAATGAAGCCTGAAGAAAATAAATTCGCAGATGTTCCCTTAAGGGTAAAAACATGGATCTATATTATTATTGTTTTTGCATTGGGTATTTTACATCCTCTTGCTATGGCACTTTTTGTTTCGTGGATAGGGCTTCAATCATTTCTCGAATTTTCAAAAATGTTTAAAGTCCCCGTGAATCCTGTTATTTCATCAATATTCGTAGGAATCTCTCAGTTCTATTTATTGTTTTATTTCAACATTGAAAATTATCTTTTATACTCTTCCCTTTTAGGAATATTTGTTTTTCTTTATTTTTTATTATTAAAAGCTTCAGCAAAACAACTATATGGGGTTTCCATAGCCTTATTGGTGTGTCTTTTTTCTTTCCCCCATTTATTATGGATAAGAAATAGCACCAATGGTATCAGTGCCATTATCTTTATAGTGGTAGTAACGGAACTGAATGACGTTTTTCAATATTTGATGGGGAAATTTTTCGGAAAACATAAAATAACCCCTCAAATAAGTCCCAACAAAACATTAGAAGGCCTCATTGGCGGGGTTTTTCTCACCATTATCTTAAGTAATATTTTAGGGTATTTTCTACTTAAAACCGGTATTTTAACCAACAGTATTTTAGGACTTATTTTGGGGATCTCAGGATTTTTCGGAGATATTTTTATGTCTTATCTAAAAAGAAAAACCGATGTAAAAGACACAGGAAACCTTCTTCCCGGACATGGTGGTCTTCTGGACAGAGTGGACAGTCTTATCTTCAATGCTCCATTATTCTTCTGGGCACTTCCTCTTCTGATAAAAAATTAAAGCAATGGGTGAAAAATTTAAAAGAGCAGTTATCTTTTCAGGAGGCGGAACAAGATTGATGATTTATCTTGGGATCTTTGCAGCTCTGGAAGAACTGGATCTCAAACCGGATGTCCTTATTGCTTCCTGTGGAGGTTCATTTGCCGCAACCGTTATCAATGCTTTTCCTGATCATCTGTCCCGTAGAGAATATCTGAAGTCGGAGGAATATTTTAAATTTGTGTCCGGCACGATATTAACAAAGCAAAAGAAGCTTTCAAGAATAGGACTTTTCTCATTGAAAAAGCTATTTGACAAAAGAAATGCACCTTTTATTGAAGATATTTTCAACCGTTATCTTGTTGATCTGCCCCAGGATTTGTCTGATTGTTTTCCAACCCTAAAAAACGTAACATTTTCAAAAGAAATCCCGACCCTAATGATTGGTTCAGAACTTCTTTTTACTCCAAAAGAGTGTGGAAAGAAAAGAAATGAAAGAAAATTATATCAAAAAGTAATTTTCACTGATCCTGAAACGGCAAAGAGAATTCATCCTGAACAGATTATCAGCAATTCTGAAAGTTTTAAAAATAGTGCTATTGAAGAATCGCTCAAAGTCATCACCAATTTTTCCTTACTTGAAAGCACCCGGGCTTCTGTTTCTGATATGTTTTATGTAGAACCGGCATTTTTTCATGGAAAACATTTTGCCGGCGGCGCCATAGACCTTGTTCCTGCTGAACTGGCTCAACATCTGGCTCAGGAAATCATCACCGAAAAAAAGCAATCTTACAATCCGGTGGAGGAAGCACTCGTTCGTTCTGTTTTTGGTTTTAGCGGAAATAAAAGACTTGCTGAAACAGAAAAACTTTTATCTGATTTTCAGATTGATACCACCAACATCAAACAGGAACTGAAAGGACATTATCTAAAAAAAGGAATCAACTGGAAAAAGTTTGAGATTGGTTTTTCATTCCCAAAAAGTTATCAACAATTTGTGAAAGATATGGAAATACAGTGGCAGTATGGGTTTAATCAGACAATGAAAAACTTGTAAAATCAATTATATTACCCAGCTTAATGATAATAACTCTTACTTCTCAATTGCAATAAAGAGTGCCTCAATTTTGAAACACTCTTTTATTTAGTACAACTTTATTGAAATTCCCCTCCAGGAGAGTTTTGTATATTTTTATAATTATTTCTCAAAATCCTAAGCTTTTTAGTATTGTCAATAAATCTGTAGTCGGTGTATCGGGGATTTAATACTATGTTATTTTCAATTTCATGGGTAGACTGACCAGCTCCTCCTTCCGAAAAGATTCCCCAAGTCATATCATTATTTGCTCTTATTTTGTTATGTTTTATAGAAATTTCAAAATTCTGAGTTTCTACCAATTTTATCCCTGATATCCTATCCTCGTTACTTATATTTTTAGTTCCAGGACTTTCAAGAATGTTAAAACAGACATTTAAAAGATTGTTATTTGATTCTATGAGTATCCCATTTTCTTTCGTCATCTTAATAATATTGTGGGAAACATCCGTTTCTTTTGCATAAGCAATATAAATACCTGCATATTCTATATTATTTATCATATTGTTAGAAATGACACCTCCTTCAATATGTCTGACATTAATTCCATGCTGTCCCGCATTTCTCACTATATTTCCAGTAACTACTACATTTTTTGCAACAAGTAAAAAAGGGGCTGTAGAATTAGTATTATTGATCGTAATACCATCTCCTGCCGCAGGAATATACCCCGGTATAACCGTATCTTCATCTATTATAGTACCTGTATTTTCTACGATATTATTCGAGATAACAATATTATGACAGGTATAATGAGGATACTTTTTCTGATCATAATTTTGCAATTTTATCCCTATACCTCTTGTATTTCTCACTCTGTTTCCCAGTACGGTAAGATTTGAAATACCTGCGTCCAAATACATTCCATGTTCCAGAATTGTATTATTAATATCATTGTCTGAAATTGTTACAAATTCAGAGTTTTCTGCAATAAGAATACCTTGCGATGAATTTTGGAAATAGTTTTGAAAAATGACAATGTTTTTTCCTCCTACAGCAATTCCTGCATTATCTTTTTTTCCAGGAGCTATTTTTGCCCAATCTTCAGTAAAACAATTTTCCACCCTATTAAATTTAAATCCAAAATGATCAACGTCTCTCAATCCTGCTACCGCAGCAAAGGTAAAATCTGTAAACACATTCTTTTCGATTACAAGTTTTTTAGCTCCATAACAAAAAATTCCAACTGATCTGGAATTGGATGCTTTTTCATAATCATAGTCAGTCCCCAAACCTTGCAAACTAAAACCTATTACTGACACATTCACTTTCCCCTCACAATTAAAGATCTCCGTATCTGTTTTTGTCTGTTTTATTGTGGATTGATTTGACAATATCTTTTGGTTACTCTGAAGGTAGAGTACTCCAGAAATATCAATGGAAACATTATCAAAAAAAGTATTATATCCTAGTTTTAATATTGTATTAATACGTTCTGTTGCCAACTGTGTAGAAATACCTTCAATCCCCCACCACGCAACATTAACATAACCCGTCCATTGTCTTTTATAAAAATCGTTCCCTTTTTTTCTATAGATCGCACCATCCCCATTACCACTAGCCGGTAGTCCCACAGTAGTTTTTGTATATATTACAGTTTCATAAGTATAACTATCTATCAATTGTACCTTATCATCATTTGGATAAACGCTACCCTGAGCGAAAAAATCTTCTGTGTAAATCATAATTATTTTGTTTAAAGGTTAATTTAAAAAGTGATTCCTAAAAGAATCTGAAACAAAAATACAGGGACCTCACGCCAAAACTTGACGTATTTTTTTATTGTATAAAATATTCATTTTCCCTTTGAATTTACACTTCAGCATATGCTCCCCTGTATTAAAAATTTTATATTATGTTGTAAATATTCTTTTTAAGACTGCAATAAATAGGTTTGGTAATCCTGTTCTCACTTTTAAAATCTATTTTTACATAAAATTGAAAACCACCAAACACTCATGAACGTTTTTATCGCAGGCGGAACTTCAGGAATTGGCTATGCTCTGGCCAGGCATTATCTTTCCAAAGGATATTGTATAGGAGTCTGTGGAAGAGATCTGACCAAAATCCCGGAAAACCATCATAAAAACTTAAAAGCTTTCCAGGCAGATGTCTGTGATATGAATGCTCTGTTATTCACATTGCAGTCTTTTCTTGTGGATAAAAACGGGCTTGATATTTTCATCAATTGTGCAGGAAGCTACGCAGAAGATGTTGCAGGAAGAATTTCATACGAAGAAGCAGAGGAAATGCTCCAAACGAATATTCTGGGAACGGTCAACTGTTTCGAAGTTGCAAGAAAAATAATGAGAAACCAGAAAAAAGGAAGTATTGCTGTGATTGCTTCCGTTTCAGGGATATTAGAGTATGAAAACTCTAGTCTTTATACAAAGACAAAGCGATCTGTAATCCAGATTGCCGATGCGTATCACCGTGCCTTGAAGCCTTTTGGAATTTCCGTTACAACGATTGCCCCCGGATATATAGATACTGAAAAATTAAGACAGCTTAATCAGGATGATTTAAGCAAAAAACCATTCCTTACAGATGTGGAAACTGCGGCATCTATGATTTCTGAAGCTATTCAAAAACAGGAAAAACTTATTATTTTCCCTTCAAAAATGAAGTGGATGATGAAATCTTTATCTCTACTTCCTTCTTCATTATTAAATATCATCATGTTCAGAAAAGCCAGATGGATGAAAAACGACTGACAGTACAACAGAAAGTATACGCCCTGACTTTGTGTGCCATTGTATTCATGATGGTGTACAATTTTGCAGCATGGTATCTTTCAACATTAACTGAAATTCCGTCTTTTGTTTTTGGATTTGAAAAATATATCCCGTTCATGCCATGGAGTATTATTCCTTATATGACGAGCGGCATCTTTTTCTGTGTGGTATTTTTCTGTTGTCAGAATAAAGAACAGCTCAAAGTTTTAACAAAAAGGATGCTCTTTGTTACCATTGTTGCAGGAATTTGTTTCTTATTTTTTCCACTAAAGTTTTCTCTGCCCAAACCTGAAGTCAGCAGTTCTTTTCTTGGATATTCTTTTCAGTTTTTAAAAGTATTTGACTCTCCTTTTAACCAGGCTCCTTCATTACATATTGCCTATGCCTTCATTTTCTGGTCTGTTTTCAGGAATTTTAAAAAAGGAAGGACATTATTAATGCTTTGGCTTATTTTGCTGGGAATTTCTACCTTGACAACTTATCAACATCATTTGATTGATATTATTACCGGAAGTATTCTTGCCAACCTTAGTTTTATCCTCTTTCCTTATAGAAAAAATGATTTTCTGTACAGAAATTTTCATGTAGCCAATAGGTATTTTTTATCAGCATGGATCTTCATTTTACTGGCACTTTGGACAGATAAATTCGTTGGACATACAGGATTGGTTTTACTGTGGCTGGCTCTCATGAATATGCTGATCGGATATCAGTATCAGAAAAACAACATCTTCTTTTTAAAAAATAAAACCGGAGATATTCCGTGGGTAAAAAAGATTTTCTATTTCCCTTATTTACTGACATACCGGATATTTTGGAAGTTTTTCCGGAAAAACAGAATTCCTGCTGAAACTCTTCCTAATTTGTACATTTCATCAAGACCCGGCAATGAAGCTGTCAAAAATTTTGAACTTACCCCAACTACATTTGTATATGATGTATCGGCAGAAATAGAAGAACTTCCTGTCATAAAAAATACAGCCAACTATCATTCCGTTCCTTTTTTGGATATTGGAACATTTGATATTCATGAGACTCAAAAACTGGTTGCAAAAATCACGGAAAATTACAAACAACTTCCTCCTGATGGGAAAATCTTAATCCACTGCACCATGGGATTCACCAGAAGTTCGGTGATCGGAATTTTAGTAATCAAAAATACTTTATCTTTACCTCTAGCAGAAGCAATAACCATAATGAAAACCCACAATAAGCATGCTGTGATTCATACTTATCTGAAGGATTTTCTCAAAAAATTTTAATCTATGAACAGCGGACATTTTAAGAGTTTTGACAACAGTGAAATTTTTTATCGTGAGTGGAATTACCAGCCTCATCAGAAAAGTATCATCATTATCCATCGTGGGCATGAGCATTCTGAAAGGCTGAATGATATTGCACAATCTCCTCAGTTTTCAAAATACAACATCTTCGCATTCGATCTGCGCGGGCACGGTTATACGAAAACCCAGACCTCATCTGTTTTTATGGACTATGTAAGAGATCTTGATGCATTTTCTAAGTTTATTTGCTCACAATACAATGTGAAAATCTCAGACATTTTCGTTGTTGCCAACAGTATTGGTGGAGTCGTTGCCTCTGCATGGGCCCATGACTTTGCTCCATCTATAGCTGGAATGGCACTTTTGGCTCCTGCTTTTAGAATCAACCTCATCGTTCCACTGGCTAATGAAATGATTACTTTAGGAACAAAACTCAAGAAAGGTCTGATTATTAAAAGCTATGTGAAATCCAAAATGCTGACTCATGATCCTGAACAGCAAAAAGCATATGACACCGATCCTCTTATCTCAAGATCGATAGATGCAGAACTTCTCATTGATCTTGCAAAAGCCGGAAAACGTCTCGTGGAAGATGCCGAAGCTATAGATACTCCAACTTTAATTCTGGCCGCTGAAAAAGATCATGTGGTTTTCAATAAAGATCAGAAAATATTCCATGAAAAACTGGATACGGATTTGAAATACTATGAAGTTCTTCCAGATTTTTTCCACGGAATTTTATTCGATACCGGAAAGGAAAAAGTATATGATAAAATTGTGGGTTTTGCTGAAAAATGCTTCAACAGAAATGTAAAACAAGCTTCTCTTTCTCCTGATCCTTTTTCTGTAAAAGAGTATAAAGATCTGCAAAATAATGTCGGCAATACCCTGAATTTTAAAATGCAGAAATTGTCTTTAGGAAAGATCGGAAAAATAAGCAATGGAATGGCCATCGGCTTGAAATATGGGTTTGATTCCGGAGCTTCATTGGATTATGTTTACCAGAATCAGCCGAAAGGGAAGTTCGGTTTTGGAAAAATGATGGATAAAAATTACCTTAATGCTATCGGTTGGAAGGGAATCCGCATCAGAAAACAGCATTTGCTTCAGCTGTTAGAACAAAATATACACACTCTGCAGCAGCAGGGAAGACCGATTAAAATACTGGATATTGCAGGAGGAACCGGAAATTATTTGTTTGACATCAAAGAAAAATATCCGGATGCAGAAATCGTTATCAATGAATTTGTCACATCCAATATTGAAATTGGGAAAAAAGTTATCCAAGAGAAGAATTATCAGAAAATCCATTTTACCAATTTTGACTGCTTTGATCCACAGACCTATCAAAAACTGAATTTCGAACCTAATATCACCATTGTATCCGGAATCCTTGAGCTTTTTGGGGATAACGAAATGGCCAGTAAAGCGATTCAGGGAGTGAATTCTATTTCGGAAAAGAATGCTTATATCGTTTATACAGGACAGCCATGGCATCCACAATTGAAAATGATCGCCTATGTTCTGAACAATCATCAGAAAAAGGATTGGATTATGAGAAGGCGTTCACAGAAAGAACTGGACAGAGTTATGGCTTTTAATTCCGTTCAGAAGGAAAATATGCTGATCGATGATTTTGGAATCTTTACTGTTTCTTCGGGAAAAGTGAATGTTTAGAGTAACAGTAAATCTGAGATTTTTTTAATCAACTTTTATAAATAAAAAAAGGTTTTCCATTTGATTGGAAAACCTTTTTTGTATGTTATATTTTAAATATTACTGCTTCACCAGTTCAAAATAAGCCGTTACTTCAACATCTTTCGCAATACCTGCTCCGGACGGATCATATTTGATTCCATAATCCAGGCGGTTCACTGTAAATTTTGTCTGAATCCCCATTATTTCTTTTCCATCTTTATTTTTTGTAACTCCTCCAAATGTCACAGGAACACTGATTTCTTTTTCTACCCCTCTCATCGTCAGTTTTCCTTTCAGGATATAGTTATTGTTTTTATCTTTTGTGATGGAAGAGCTTTTAAATTCAATCGCAGGAAATTTGGCAGCATCGAAAAATTCTTCACTTACAAGATGTCTGTCTCTCATATCCACTCCGGTATTTATGGTACGAACACTTACAGCAAAGCTTATATCTGCATTATCAAGATTAGCACCGCTATTGACCACTCTTCCGTCAAATTTATCGAACCTCCCCTGTACAAAACTAATTCCCATATGCTTAATATTAAAGTTGATGGAAGAATGCATGGTGTCTGCTTCCCATGTACCTTGTGCAAATGCAACAATACTTAAAAGCACAAATACGAAAGATAAAAATACTTTTTTCATTGTAATTATATTTTACATTACTATTTTAATTGAATGAAGCTAAGATATGAAAGATATTTCTACCATAGAGGGATTAGTTTTTAATATTAAATCCATTTAGATTCTGTAGAAAAAATGCTTTTTTATAACTTCGCAGTATGGCAAAACTGAAAACAGCATATTTCTGTCAAAACTGCGGAACCCAATATCCTCAGTGGCTGGGACAATGCAAAAGCTGCGGAGAATGGAATACTTTAGTAGAGGAAGTGGTTGAAAAAACGTCTCATAAAACTCCTCCTTTCTCAAAAACCAAGCAACATGTTATCAATATTGTTGAAGTGGAAACCAGCGAAGAACCGAGAATAAAAACTCCTTCTGAAGAACTGAACCGTGTCTTGGGAGGTGGGATTGTTTTAGGCTCTGTCACGCTGATTGGTGGTGAGCCCGGAATCGGAAAATCTACCCTCCTGCTTCAGCTTGCCTTGAAAATGAAGAAAAAAGTCTTCTATGTTTCAGGGGAAGAAAGTGCTTCTCAGATCAAAATGAGAGCAGACAGGCTTACCGATATTCAAAATCCGAACTGCTTTCTTTACACGGAAACGTCATTGGAAAAAATCCTTCATGAGGCTAAGAAACTGGAACCGGATTTCATGATTATCGATTCTATTCAGACCCTCCAGTCTCAGCTGATAGAAAGCTCTCCGGGAACGGTTTCCCAGATCAGAGAGTGTTCCAATGAGATCATCAAATATGCTAAAGAAAACAATACTCCGGTATTCCTCGTAGGACACATCACCAAAGATGGCCAGATTGCCGGACCAAAGGTGCTGGAACATATGGTAGATGTAGTTCTGAACTTCGACGGAGACAGAAATCACCTTTTCAGATTGTTAAGAGCCAATAAAAACCGTTTTGGATCGACTTCCGAAATTGGAATTTACGAGATGGTCTCACAAGGACTAAAGGAGATTAAAAATCCTTCTGAAATTCTGATCACCAAAAAATTTGAGGAACTGTCTGGAAATTCAGTGGCTGTAACGCTGGAGGGAAACCGTCCTATGCTTCTTGAAATTCAGGCATTGGTGAGTACAGCAGTGTATGGTACTCCTCAGAGAAGCTGCACAGGTTTTGATTCTAAAAGACTGAATATGCTTTTGGCTGTTCTGGAAAAAAGAGCAGGTTTCCAACTTGGAGCGAAAGACGTTTTCCTGAATATTACGGGAGGGATAAAAACAGACGACCCCGCACTGGATCTGGCTGTTATTGCTTCTGTTCTTTCATCTAATGAAGATATTGCGATCTCAGAACACTACTGCTTCGCAGGAGAAATCGGATTAAGTGGAGAAATACGTCCTATAGCACAGGTAGAACAAAGAATTACCGAGGCTGAAAAACTGGGGTATGAAAAGATATTCGTTTCCAATCTTAATAAAATTCCGAAAAGAAAATTTGGAATTAAGATCGAAGAAGTGAGTAAGATTGAAGATTTTCATGAGAGACTTTTCTAATTGTGAATAGTCAATTTTGCTTCGCAAGTCAAAGGTCAATTCTAATGTGGATAAAAAATTTACCAGCGAAGCGGATTCACTTTTTACTTTTCACCATTCATTATTGTATCTGCGATCCACATTTAATTCATACCTTTAAGTTATGAATTACCTGGCTCATTCTTTTCTATCTTTTACCGACGGACAGATCGTGGGGCAATTTCTAGAAGATTTTATCCGCAACAGAGATCGTTTTTCTTTCCCGAAAGATATTCAGGACGGGATTACCCTTCACAGGGCTATTGATACATTTACAGACTCCCACCCTGCCATTCATGAAGCTAAAAAGGTTTTTGCGCCTTTGGTAAGATTGTATGCAGGTGCCTTTGTAGATGTTTCCATGGATCACTTTGTAGCCAGAGATCTTTCACTCAATTCTCTGGCAGAGTGGAAAGCCCATTCTCTTAGGGTTTACAAAGCTTTGAATACCAATGAGCAGTGGCTGCCTGAAAATTTCAAAAAAATGCTTGTCAAAATGGAGCATGACGACTGGCTTTATAATTACCGTGAAGATTGGGGAATTAAATTCAGTATTCAGAATGTGCTGAATAAAGCAAAATATCTGGATAAAAACATTCCTGTTTTTGAAGCTTTTTTAAAGAATAAAGATCATCTTCAGCAATGTTATGATGATTTTTTTCCTGATCTGCTCGCCCATGCAAAAGGGATCAATACGCTGCTTCAGCTGGAGAACTAATATTCTTAAAATTGTTTATAAAGATAACGGTTGGGATAGGTGAGTTTTTCACTGCTTCTTTGTCCGTTCACAATGATATGAACGATATTGATCTGATCATCAAAAAGGTTATAGAGAAAGCTTACTGCTGTTTCTACTTTTTTAGGGCTGCTGATTACTTCAGATTCAAGGAAGACATTCACCGATTCCTGGTCTTCTTCATATCCGATATAATTTACTTTCAGGAACTTGCTATCAGCCTTTAATTTGAAATATTCTGCGCAATATTTCTGTAAGGCTTCATTCAATTTTGCCTTGTATTTTTCATCGTTAAAATGAAAAGCTCCTCCATATTTTTTTCCTAACCCATTTTCCATATCATCGAGGAAAAATCTTCCTGTCACTTCAAATGTTCTGGATTTTGCATTATAATTAATTTCCACAGAGCCTACATGATAAGGATGCACAGCATCATCACTCACAAAACTCTGAAATACGATTGTTAATAATAAAAGAAAACTCCAAAAAAATTTACCCGACATGAATTTTATTTTACAGCAAATATAAAAAAAGCAACAGTTATAGAAACTGTTGCTTTTATATTATCATTTGACTGATAAGGATCTATTGTTTAATTACTTTTTTGGTAATTTTTGTATTATCATCCAGTGCAATCGTAAACAGGTATGTTCCTCTTACCAGTTCAGAAATATCAATTTTCCCTGAATTTGTGTTCACATGTACAGTTTTAATCAATTTTCCTGAAACATCATAAATGGTAACTGCTGCTTTAGAATGTCTTCCTAATACTACATTGACAAAATCTTTCGCCGGATTCGGAGTGATATTCACTTCTGAATTGATCTTAACATCTGCCGTACCCAACGTTGTCCCTGTTTTAACAAAATATCCGCCAAAACCTGTTGTCTGGAAGCTTACTTCCCAATATTGATAGGTATCATTCCAGATAATATCAGCAATATCAGGAGTAATAATGGCTGCTGTTCCTCCAAAAGAAGCGGTAGTACCTGTAGTACTTGTTCCTGTATATTTTTCAATAAGAAGATTGGCTTTATTGGCAACATCAGTAGGTGAAGTAGGTAATTTCACTCCACTTGTAAGATTATAAGCATCAAAATCAGCCTGTTTGAAGTATAAAGTCACTTTTCCGGTTGCCGTGGTAGTGTTTGCATCTGAATTAATTTCATATCTTCTTGCTACATAGTTGGGCTGTGCATTGTCCACCCATACTTTTGAAGTTACATTTCCGGTTACTGTACTCGCCGTTTCTTTTTCAACTCTTGAGATCAGCTGGCAGTTATTGGTAAAGTAGTTATATCCATTGGCTGCTGCGCTTGTTTTAGTTTGATTGGAATTGGCTAAGTTTTTCACTTCAGCAACATTTTCATAGACAATGGCTCTCATTTTAAGATCAAAAGTTCTTGAAGTCCATGAAGTACCATCTGTGGAAGTTTTGGATCTGTTGTTCACCACTGCATTTTCAGCTTTCATAGCAATCCTTCCTCCTAAGCCATTTACCACGATATAAAATTCTTTTCCGGTTACCATTTGTACGTTCAGATCGGAAAGATTCACATAGTTCCACGTAAATTTCTGAGTGTTATTAAGCCATGAAGTAATAGTTTTAGTGGCAATAATATCTCCAGGATTCCCGTTTGCATTCACTTTTCTGATTTGAATATCTACCGGAATATCTGAAGGGATTGAAGATCCTGTCAAAAATGAGAAACCTCCCAATTTCCCTGTCAATGTTGGTGTATATCTTACCGCAAGGGCTATATTATCAAAGTAGTAATTAGCTTCCGTACTGGCAACAATGTAAGGTTCATCATAACCAACTGTCTCAAAATTGGATTTTACACATCCTAACTCATCGGTAACTGCTTTATAAATATCTAATTTACCATATCCCCATCTCATATTCGGAACAGTACCGGTTGCACCGTCCATTCTTGCATTAGCGGTAAGACGTGCTTTCACCTGTGCTGCCGTTAATGCCGGATTTGCCTGAAGCAATAATCCTACTGCTCCCGCTACTCCCGGTGATGACATACTTGTCCCCTGGTTTTTCACATAATATGTAGTTCCTCCAATAATATCTGTTGCCGCCGGAGCAGAGTTACTAGACCTTGATGAAATCACATTTTGACCCGAACCTGCAATTTCAGGTTTTTGAATTCCATCTACTCTTGGTCCCTGTGAACTGAATGAAGAGATAGACTCCTGCGGAGTTGTGGTAGAATAAGCACCCGTACTATACCAGCTTGGTCTTCCCATGTAAGAAGCTACTGTAATAGCATTGGAGGCGTTCCCCGGAGACCCTACAATATACTCATTATCGCCATTTTGTAAAGTGGTTGCCACTCCCTGGCTATACAGCCAGCCATGGGTTGTGATCTGCTGTGCTCCGTTGTTGGTAATTTCTAATGTATAATTTCCCTGAACATTCGTAGTTCCTGAAGTTCTGGTTACTATCAGCTGAATATATCGTTTGTTGTTATCATTCCCCCAATAGTTATACATCGTCGCTGTAAGACCCCCTCCCAGTATACTGTGGGCAGTAGTCGTACTTATATTTTGGGTATACACCTGCCCATCAGGAGTAGTTAGCTTTGCTGTAACAGGAGTATTGTCATTGGCATACATAATGAATGAAAATACCGATGCCACGGAAGTATTACTTGCTACTGTAAAATTATAAGTCTGAGAGGCATTAGCTTCGATATCAACTTTTCTGTGAAGATTGGCTCCATAATCATTACCTGCAGAAATAACGACTACTCTTCCTGCTCCTGAAGTGGTAAAATTGTTAACAGCCACTTCATGGCTTGAAGTTCCGTCATGGGCAGTTCCCTGTCCGCCAATACTCATATTGACAACGATAGGTTTATTGAGAGCCGTCGCTACATTTTTGAAATATGTTAAAGCATTAATGGTATTGGTTGTAGGAAAAGATCCGTTACCTCCTTTTACAAAAACAATATCTGCATCAGATGAGAATCCTTTATGTCTTTTATCCGTAAAAGCAGCTCCGTTTCCAGCAGCCGTACCCGAAACGTGAGTTCCATGTCCGTTGGTATCATTTTCACGAACGAAATTTGTTGGCGTTCCGTCCAGTTCATCTTCAATCTGTGCTCTTGTATATTCTACACCTGTTGCAAACCCTACTGGAGCGACTTCTCCCGCTTGTGCAGTTAATGTCTGATCCCAGATGGATACAATTCTACTTTTGGTCTGGTCATCAGCTTTTCTGAAGTCCGGATGTTTCCAGTCTATTCCGCTGTCATAAATTCCCACCAAAATACCGGTACCATTATAAGCTGTATTATTAAAAACTCCATCCTGTAAAAGACTTGCTCCGGACTGAGCTCTGCTCGTATCGTTATGAAGTTCATCAAATGCAGGCCCCATTACAGAGGTTACATAGGGAAGTTTCGTCAGTCTTTCAAGGTCTTCAATAGAAGCTAAAGCTGTAGAAAAAGTAGGTAACTGGCTTTGAACAAGAAATCCATCAGCTTTCAGTTTTTCGGGTTCTTTCGTATAAATAATACATGAATACATCGTTTGTGCCCCCTTAGAAGTCACCACCAAATGCTGATCAAGTTTCATATCAGGGCGTTCCAGTTCTTTTACAGATCTTCCATTGGCGATACTCTCTTTATTTTTCAATAAAATATCAAACCGGGAATCCAATTTCTGTACCTGCCCATAAAAAGCATAGGAATATAATCCCAAAAAGGCTGCTGTAGCATTTCGTAGAAGCTTCGCTCCTCCATGTGAAATGTGTACTTTTGTAAAAAATAATTTTTTAATATCCATTTTCATTTTTTTATCAATGCAATTATACAATTTTTATCCGACATGGAAATAACCTACATTATTGATAGTTATTTAACATAAAATACAATAAAAGCCATAAAATTAAGTTTGTTTTTATAGAATATTCAAAACCTAACAATTTATCATTATAATGCAGGATTTTCTTTTTTATTTAAACCTTGGATGGGAACATATTATCTCTTTGGACGCCTTAGATCACCAGCTCTTTGTTCTGGCTTTGATCGCCGTGTATTCATACAGTGACTGGAAGAAAATATTGATACTTGTCACCGCATTTACAATCGGGCATTCCATTACATTAGCATTGAGTATATTGGATGTTTTCAGGGTTCCCTCAGATTGGGTTGAGTTTTTAATTCCCTTGACTATCGTTGTGACTTCTTTGGATAATATTATCATGAAGAACCAGAAGCAAACCTTGATGCGCGCCAATTACTATCTGGCATTGATTTTTGGTCTTGTCCATGGAATGGGATTCGCTAATACAGCCAGAATAATGATTGCGAAAAGCCAGAGCATTGCTCTCCCTCTTCTTGGATTCAATATCGGGCTGGAACTAGGACAGATTGTAATTGTTCTTGGTATTCTAGTCACTTTATTTATTCTGCTGAACGTTTTTAAGGTAAATAAAAAAGACTGGATTCTGTTTGTCTCTTCCGGAGTATTTGCTTTATCCTTAAAAATGACTTTGGAAAGAATTCCTTTTTAAAAGTTAAATATTTTTATTATTTCAGCAGCTAATTATTATCTTTGATCATTAATAAATCATTTCGGTTATGAAACTAAAAGTTGCTATATTTTCACTTTCTGTATTCGCATATACAGGTTTCACCGCACAAAATATTCAGAATAACCCAGGCAGCAACCACGGCAATAAATTTGAGCAGCTGGGAACTATTCTTCCTACACCCAACATTTACAGAACAGCTTCCGGAGCTCCCGGACACGGATACTGGCAAAACAGAGCCGATTACAACATTTCCGCTTATCTGGATGAGGATAAAAGAAATTTGAAAGGTTCAGAAACAGTAACCTATTACAACAATTCTCCTGATGACCTGGATTATATATGGTTGCAGCTTGATGAAAACGAGCATTCAAGTATCAGAAATGCCGGATATGATAATTCATCTGTTCTGCGCCCTTCAACGACTGATCAACAGCTCAAAGTTTCTGAGCTGCCGGTAAAAGATAATGGTTATGGAGTCAGTCTTGAAAAAGTAACAGATGCTTCTGGTAATCCTCTGAAATATACCGTCAACAAAACCATGATGCGTATTGATCTTCCTAAAGTTCTGAAAAAGGGAGAAAAGTTCGTTTTCAAAGTAGACTGGAACTACAATATCTCCAACAGGATGAAAATGGGAGGCCGTGGAGGATATGAGAACTTCCCGGAAGATGGTAATGATCTGTATACTATGGCACAATGGTATCCAAGAATGTGTGTATACAGCGACTTTCAGGGATGGCAGAACCATCAGTTTACCGGAAGAGGTGAATTTGCCTTAGTATTTGGAGATTTTAAGGTAACCATGAATGTACCATCCGACCATATTGTGGGCGGAACCGGAGAATGTAAAAATTATGATCAGGTATTAACATCTGATCAATTATCAAGATATAGAAAAGCTGAGAATGCCTCTGAGCCCATCGAAATTGTAACATTGGATGAAGCTAAAAAAGCAGAAAAAAATCATTCAAAGCAAAGAAAAACCTGGGTTTTTGAAGCGAAAGATGTTCGTGACTTTGCATGGACTTCTTCCAGAAAATTTGTCTGGGACGGAATGCGCGTAACGATTCCTGAAAACAATAATAAAGTAATGGCAATGAGCTTCTATCCAAAGGAGTCTTATGGTCTTTACAGAAAGTTTTCCACAAAAGCAGTTGCCCATACCGTTAAAACCTATTCAGAATTTACAATTCCTTATCCCTATCCGGTGGCTCAGTCTGTAGAGGCTGCCAATGGAATGGAATATCCAATGATCTGCTTCAATTTCGGAAGAACTGAAAAAGACGGAACGTATTCTGAAGGAACCAAAAATGGAATGCTCGGCGTGATTATTCATGAAGTGGGACACAACTTCTTCCCGATGATCATCAATTCTGATGAAAGACAGTGGGCCTGGATGGATGAAGGTCTGAATACCTTTACAGAATACCTTACAGAAGAAAAATGGGATAATAAATTCCCTTCGAAAAGAGGACCGGCATGGACGATCGTAGATTATATGAAACTTCCGAAAGACCAGCTGGAACCTATCATGAGTAACTCTGAAAATATTGTTCAGTATGGACCCAATGCTTATTCAAAACCTGCCACAGGGCTAAATATTCTTCGTGAAACGATCATGGGAAGGGAACTTTTCGACAAAGCATTTAAAACCTATGCTAAAAGATGGGCTTTTAAACATCCTGAACCTGCCGATTTATTCCGTACAATGGAAGATGCCAGCGGTGAAGATCTTGACTGGTTCTGGAGAGGCTGGTTCTATGGTACAGATCCTGTAGATATTGCCATTGATAAAGTAACAGTAGCGGTTCCTAATCTGGAAACGGATCCAAAAGCTGCTGCAGAAGTAAAATATCAGGTTGAAAAACCTTTGGTAAACAGTTTTGAAGACCTTTCGAAGATCAGAAACAGAGAAGACAAGAATATCAAATTCTATGTGGACGGAGACAAAGATGCCCAGGATTTCTATTACAGATATGACAGAGGGCAGGAAAAGGTTGACAATAATAAGGAATACGCTATTAAAACAGAAGCAGGTCTTCCTTTGGATGCTAAGGATAAAAGTCAATTTAAAAATATTACAGCCTATCAAATTGACTTTGTGAACAAAGGCGGACTGGTAATGCCTATTATCCTTGAGTTTACTTTTGAAGATGGTTCAAAATTATATGACAAATCCGCAGCTCAGATCTGGAGGCTGAATGAACAAAAGGTTTCCAAAACGTATTATTTTGATAAGAAACTGAAATCAATTCAGCTTGATCCAATGCGAGAAACCGCGGATATTGATACTACAAATAATTTCTGGAGCAGTGCCGGATCCGGTACGGAAACTTCAAAATTCCAGCTTTTTAAACAAAAACAGGAAGCAGGTTCTGTAAGAGGCGGCGCCAACGGCAAAGTAAATCCGATGCAGGCTGCAGGTAAGAAATCATAACATAAAAAAAACTGTCTACGGGCAGTTTTTTATGTTTAAATAGTATCCCCATTACAATAGATTATGAGCTTCAAACTCAATAACACCCCAAAATCTCCATCCATTATAAACACTATAAATTGATTGATATCACTTTACAAAACCCAAAAATAGACCTATGAACAGTTTAGAAAAAAATAAAGAAACCGTGAGACGCTTCAACAAAGAAGTCATTGAGCAATGTAATTTAGACTCGTTCAGACAACTTTTGGATGATGATTTTATTAACAGGACAGCACCACCTGACAGCAACGATGGTAATGGAATGTGGAATACATTTTTCAATATTTTAAAACCTGCATTTCCCGACCTGGCCGTAGAGATCTATGATCAGATTGCCGAAGAGGATAAGGTAACAACAAGAAAAGCAATCATTGGAACCCATACAGGAGTTCTTATGGGAATAAAGCCTACAGGCAAGCAGGTTAAAATTGATGTGATAGATATTGTACGTCTAAAAAATGGAAAATATGTGGAACATTGGGGAATTAATACACTCCCGAGTATTTTATCGGAACTCAGAAAAACAGAATAATACTTTCTCCAATTTAAATTTTCCCACCCGGGATTTCTAATTATTATTCGATCCTATCCATTGTGTTATTCTTCATTCCTGAAAAAGATTGGATAACAATAAAATCTATCCCAATACCAATATCCGCATTTCATCTACACAAAACACAACAAGCTGATATAAAAAGTATTATCTTTAAAAAACCATAAACACCAAATGTCAAAAACCTGATTGACTTTAAATGTTCAGGCTTTATAAAAATCAAAATATTACTTATGAAAAATGCCAAATTACTGAGCAGAAATGCTCAAAAAGCGGTCAAAGGTGGAATTGTCTCTGCCAGACTTGTGTGCTGCGAACGTGATGATAACGGAAAATGTACTTTATGGATCGGGCCGGGACAACATTGTCCTTAGTATGATCATCTCATAACAATGCAGAATAGAGCCGGAAATTTCCGGCTTTTTTATTTTAACTTAAATGTTCTCTTACATTCTTTTTATAGGTTCTTCCCAGCGGAAGATGCTCTCCATTTTTCAGATACACATTCCCGGAATCATAGGAATTGATATGGTCTGATAACACAATATAGGATTTATGAATTCTGATAAATCCAAAATGCTGAAATTTTTCTTCAAAATTGGACATTCTTTCAAGGATCATATACTTTTTCAATGGAGTCATCAGCACAATATACTCTCCGAATCCTTGTATCCACAGAATATCTTTGAGAAACACCTTATTCATCACATAGTTCGATTTGAACATAATATAGTCTTCCTGATGACGGTTATTCGCTGGGTTTTTAAATTGAAAAAAATCCTTTGCCTTATTGACAGCTTTTTTAAAGGTATCAAAATCTACTGGTTTTATAAGATAATGAACAACATCCAATTCAAATGCTTTCACTGCATATTTTGATTCCAGGGTAAGGAAAATACACAGTGGTGGATCGGGAAGCTGTTGTAAAAGCTCTACTCCATTTATTTTAGGCATATTGATATCAAAAACAACCAGATCAACTTTGTTTGCTTTAAGAAAAATCAAGGCTTCTTCCGGATCCTGAAATGATCCCAGCAGCTCTACATCTTCCAGCTGGGCACAATATTGCTTGACAAGCTGTAAAGCAGGGTATTCATCATCAACATTTACTACAGTCAGATTAGCCATTTATTTTAATTTTTAAAACAATTTTATAGTGATTATTTTCTTCCGGTCCTGAAAGGAATTCAAATTTGCCGGCATACCATTTTTCTAATATATGAAGAACTGCATCATTTCCCAATCCGTGGTAACCTGTTTCTACCTGACGAGCCTGATAAGCAGCTATAGAGTTGGTGATTTCAAACCACAATTCTGAACCTTCTATGGTACAGGACAGATTGATAAAACTTCTCTCCTCTTCTCCTATAGCAGAATGTTTCAAAGCATTTTCAAACAATGTAAGGAGTATAGAAGGCGGAATTTCTGCAATATCAAACTCTTCCTGATCCTGAAGGTTTAAAGTGATAGTAAGCAGGTTATTGTATTTTAACTGATAGAGATCTGCAAGCGCTTTTAACGAAGAAAGCTCCTGAGCAACACTTATTTTTTCTTTTCCGCTGTCATAGATAATATATTGTAATAGCTTACTCAGCTGCAAAATAGAATCGGACGTCTTTTCAGTATGCGTAAAGCTGTTGGCATACATATTATTAAGGGTATTGAGTAAAAAATGTGGATTCAGTTTGGATTTCAATAAATCCAGATAAAGCTGTTCTTTTTCTTCTCCAAGATTGATCACATCCTGCTCTATAAGAAATTTATCTTTTGTAATTCCTAAAAACGAGGCAACAAGAATCACAATTCCCTGAGAGATATACACATTATACAGGAAACCTACGTAATACCCTTCTTTAGTAAAATTCATGCTAAAAACTGCCGGTTCCCAAAGAATCCTGAAAAGGCTGGAAACCAAAAAGGCAATCAATGCATACAGGATAAACTCCGGATATTTGTTGGATAGATAGAAATAAGGTACAAAATAGTAGTATACCAGATAATAGATCCCGACATTCAAAAATACGTTCAAAATAATACTCCAGATTAATTCAAAACCATTCAGGAAGTAGTTTTCGGTGAAATAAGTAATCAGAATGAAGATAAAAAAGAAAAAAATATGCTGAAACCTCAATAAAAATTTCCAGCGGTACTTCATAAGGCTTTCCAGAATCTTACCACTAAATAAAACCCTTATAATCAATAATATAATAATAAAATTTATGATTAAAAACATACTTCGAGCCTTATTTTCAGCTTTACCAAATATAATATCTTTTTATCTCAAAATGCAGTTCGTTGAGAAAAACGGTCATTGATTGAAAAAATCCAGGTCTGCTCTTCCTAATAAATATATTTGAGAAACTGCAATGTTAATCAAATATTACATGAAACTTAATATAAAATCAACACTTCTTTTATCATTACTCTTATTGAATGGACTTTTATATAGTCAGAGTAAGGATAATTATAATATGTGGTTTCAGTACCTGATGTCGGCAAAGATTACCGATAAAAGTACCTTAACCGCACTTACACAGTACCGTTCTTTTGATCTGGCTTATGACACCAGGCTTTTTCTTGTCAATGCCTATGTAGACTATGAAGTGGCAGAAAATATAAGACCTGCTGCAGGGGCGATGTTTCTGGTCCTTGAGTCATACAATGCGGATGATTCTAAAAAAATACGATATGAGAAAAGACCCTTTCAGCAAGTAACAGCCGAGTATTTTATCGGCAGAACGTCAATATCTAACCGTCTGAGAGTAGAAGAGCGTTTTCTCAGCAATCCGGATGAATTCCAGGTTAGGCTCCGGTATCTGATCTCGGTCAGAATTCCTTTCAACAAAAAAGGGGAAAAAGAAAAACTCTATGGCATTCTTAAAAATGAAATAAGAATGAATATTGAAAAAGAAGAACCTTTCGACAGCAACCGTATCACTGCCGGTCTTGGGATCAAAACCGGAAAAAATTCGGCACTGGAAATCGCTTTTATCAATCAGTTGGAAACCCGAAAGACCAGTAACTATGGATTCATAGGTTTCAGAAACACTTTTGACTGGAGAAAAAAACAAAAATAA
Source organism: Chryseobacterium sp. GW821-FHT04C04 (assembly GCF_059420365.1). Classification (NCBI taxonomy): domain Bacteria; kingdom Pseudomonadati; phylum Bacteroidota; class Flavobacteriia; order Flavobacteriales; family Weeksellaceae; genus Chryseobacterium; species Chryseobacterium sp. GW821-FHT04C04. The sequence continues at coordinate 563,973 of NZ_JBWKTO010000002.1, forward strand.
TCATATCATTAACAGATAACATACTATGCTTACATTTCTTGGCTTTTTAATGATTTTTATATTCATGGTGCTCATCATGAATAAAAAAATGACTCCTCTTACCGCCCTTGTGCTCGTTCCTGTCCTCATTGCTGCAATAGCAGGTTTTGGACCGGAACTGGGGAAAATGATGAAAGATGGAGTAAAAGAAATTGCTCTTACGGGAGTCATGCTGATCTTTGCCATCCTTTATTTCAGCTTAATGATTGATACCGGACTTTTTGAACCGCTTGTGAACGCCATTTTAAAAGCCGTTGGAGATGATCCGGTAAAAACAACGATCGGAACTGCACTCCTTACCACGTTGGTTTCGTTAGATGGTGATGGGTCTTCTACTTATATTATTGTGGTAGCAGCCATGCTGCCTCTTTATAAAAAACAAGGAATGAATCCCCTGGTCCTTACCTGCATCATCATGCTTGCCGGAGGAATTATGAATATTTTACCTTGGGGTGGTCCTACGGCCCGGGTAATGAGTTCACTGAAACTTGGACATACTGAAATATTTGTCCCGATGATTCCGGTTATGCTGATCGGTATTGTATGGGTATTTATAGTGGCTTATATCCTTGGGGTAAAAGAGAGAAAAAGAATCAGTAAGCACGGAAAATACACAAAATACAGCCAACAGGATATTGTAGGAGAAAATGATCCGGCATTGCGCCGACCGAAGCTGCTTATTGTCAATCTGATCCTTACTGTTGTGCTTCTCTGTGTGATGATACTTGACATTATTCCTCTTGGAATTGCTTTTATGATTGCGTTTTGTATTGCTTCCGTCATCAATTATCCAAAACTTAAAGATCAGCAGAAAATTATTGCAAAACATTCCGGGAATGCGCTGTCTGTAGCGGGAATGATCTTTGGTGCGGGGATTTTCACCGGAATTCTTAACGGAACAGGAATTATGAATTCTATGGGAAACAGCATCATTGGTATTGTTCCGAAAGACTGGGGAAGCTATCTTAATGTCATCACGGCTATATTCAGTGTGCCTCTCACCTTTTTCTTAACTAATGATGCTTATTATTTCGGAATATTACCCGTGATCACCGCTACAGGTCATCAGATGGGTATTCCTCCCGATATTTTGGGACGGGCCAGCCTTGTGGGTCAGGCTTCCCATTTGTTAAGTCCATTGGTTCCCTCTACCTATTTACTGGTCTCTTTAGCCGGAGTTGAATTTTCAGATCATTTAAAGTTTACCCTGAAATGGGCGATAGGATCTTCTATTGTTATGTTACTGGCAGCGTTGGTACTTCACATTATATAAGATTATATTTATAAATTCGTATTCTCATCTTAATCTATAATGACAGCTCAATCCAGGCAAAAAACATTTACAGACTCCTATTTGAGAAATCTTAGTCTCTATGTATTCACAGCAATTATCTGTGGAGCATTGGCAGGCTATTACTTTCCTGAAATCGGGCGGCCGCTGGAAAAAGTGAGTCATTATTTTTTTATGCTTCTTGAGGTCCTTATTGTTCCGGTGATCTTCATCGCTGTGACGTATGGGGTAAGCTATATTTTCAGTATTGAAAATGCTTTTAAAATTACGTTACAGATGATTATTTATTTCCTGATCATCACTTCGGTAAGCATTGCATTGGGAATTGGATTTGGTCTTCTTTTAAAACCGGGAGTGAATACGGAAATATCTCTTTCAATGGTTAATAAAAGTTTACCGAAACGTTTTTTAAGCTATTCAACCAATCCGCTTTATCTCAGTAATTATGTACTTTTTCTTTTATTATCCATCTCTGCCGGGATAGCTATAGGCCTGTCTAAAGGAAAAAATAAACTGCTCCGCATTTTAGATGAGGGTAAAGACCTGTTCTTTAAACTGATAAAGTATGTATACATTTTCCTTCCCATCGTTATCTTCTGTAATATCGCTTACGGAATCTCAGTGTATGGAATTAATACTTTGCTGCCATTAAGCAAAGTGGTAGCCACAGTGTATCTTGCCTGTCTTGTTTTTATTTTTGGAATTCTGGGACCTGTAACACACTTGTTCAAAATCAATCTCTGGGATTTTTTAATCAGCATTAAAGAAGAGATTATCCTTGTGGTAGCTACTTCTTCTTCCAAAACAGCTTTCCCCATGATCTTTGAAAAAATGGAATCTCAGGGATATGATCTGAAAATTCTGCGGTTTGTCATCCCGCTCGGGTATAATTTTAATCTGGCAGGAGCCTGTATTTATCTTTCTATTTCATGTATTTTCCTGGTTCAGTTGTATAATATTCCTCTTACAACACAGGATTATTTCTGGCTTTTCATCATTATTTCACTAGCTTCAAAAACGGCATCCGGTGTTCCGGGATCAGGTTTTCTGGCACTCATGTTTACCCTAAGCAGATTCGGAAAAATTCCGGTTACAGATCTGGCATTATTGTATAGTGTAGACCGTTTTATGAATGAGGCGAGATCAGTAACCAATTTCATAGGCATTTCGGTTTCGGCTGCTATTATTTCAAAACTGAATCAGCAGCAGAAAGACAAAACTCAATCTTAAGGATTCTTTTTATTTTCAAAAAAACCTTCATAGTTTTCCTGTAACTTTTTGAAAACCAATAGTACTTATTGGGTAAAAACTATGAGAATATTTATTTTTCTTTTACTGATAAGCAGTACCCATTTATTTTCCCAGAAACTTCTTACCCCGGCCCATTCCGGTATTGATTCAAAACTGATAAAAGATGAAACTTCCGAAGCAATATGGTATGTTGAAAATGCAGGTTCAAAAACAGAAATCGGAAGCATTATTACGGAGCTTAAAAAGCTAAACAAAACAGACCTTCTTATCAAAACTACTGTAAAAATGAAGCAAGCTCCGGACGCTAAATGGATAGATTCAGCCATTGTAAAAAAGGCTGATTTTTCTCCACACTATCATTCTTCCTACAATTCTATGAGAGATATGGTTCTTAGATTCGGGAAAAATAAGGTAACCGGATATTACCTGGATAAAAAGTCTCAGAAAAAAGATCTAATTGAAACAGATGCGGCGAATTATTTTGACAGCAGCAGCTATCCCATGCTGATAAGATTTTTGCCTTTACAAGAAAACTATTCTTCTGAAATTTATATTTTCGATTATAATCCAAAAGCCAGCAAAAATGGAGTCATCAAAGCTTACGTACTGGATGTTAAAAAAACGGAATACAATGGGAAACCAGTTTGGACAGTAAAAACAACTGATGATATCAGTAACAAGACCACAACCACCATATATTTTATTGATCCTGAAACCAGAAAAATCGTAAAACAGGAAATGGATATGGCGGGAAGAAAAATGTCACTGGAATTTATTAAATAAGCCCAACACCTTTATCAACTGAAAATCAAAATATTATTCAAAAAAATAAGATTGAAATATATCACATATTAAGGAAAAATATTTATCTTTGTTTGATATAACACACAAAACACCAATGTCAAAAAACCTGATTGACTATAAAATATTCAGGAATCGTACACACAAAAAATTATTACTATGAAAAATGCTAAATTATTAAGCAGAGATGCTCAAAAATCTATCAATGGAGGAGCAGCTGGGCGCTTTTGTTGTGAATACAATTACAAAGGGCAATGTATCCTTTGGATCGGACCGGGACAGTATTGCCCATAGTTCAATCCTCTCATAACAATCATAAAAGTCGGAAAGTTTCCGGCTTTTTCTTTTTTCTGCCAAATTTTCACATTCAGATACAAAAGTCTGCCATTTCAGCCATCTCCCTCTCATGGCATACATTTAGAGAAATATTAAGCAGAAATAATTAATAAATAAACATATTATGTCAGTAAACTTTAAACCATTAGCAGACAGAGTTCTAGTAGAACCTATCGCTGCAGAAACTAAAACAGCTTCAGGTATTATCATCCCGGACACTGCAAAGGAAAAGCCGCAAGAAGGTACTGTAGTGGCAGTAGGTCCTGGTAAAAAAGATGAGCCTACAACTGTTCAGGTAGGGGACAAAGTTCTTTATGGAAAATATTCAGGTGCTGAATTGAAGCTGGAAGGTAAAGATTATTTAATCGTAAGAGAAGCTGATTTATTAGGAATTATTGGCTAAGATTTAAGATCACAGACATCAGATTTAAGATTAAAAAAATCAAATTAAAAAACTTTTGTTAGTTGTCTAATATCTGACATCTAACATCTAATATCTAATCAAAAATGGCAAAAGAAATAAAATTCGATATTGAATCAAGAGACGCTCTAAAGAGAGGAGTAGATGCATTGGCTAATGCAGTAAAAGTAACTTTAGGTCCTAAAGGAAGAAACGTAGTTATCGAAAAATCTTTCGGTGCTCCTCATGTAACTAAGGACGGTGTTTCTGTTGCAAAAGAAATCGAACTTGAAGACAGAGTAGAAAATATGGGAGCGCAGATGGTAAAAGAAGTGGCTTCCAAAACTAATGATATCGCAGGAGACGGTACTACTACCGCTACTGTTTTGGCTCAGGCTATCGTAAGAGAAGGTCTTAAGAATGTAGCTGCTGGTGCTAACCCAATGGACTTAAAAAGAGGAATCGACAAAGCAGTAACTGCAGTTGTTGAAAACCTTAAAGCACAGTCTCAAACTGTTGGAGATTCTACAGAAATGGTAAAGCAAGTGGCTTCCGTATCTGCTAACAATGACGAAACGATCGGTGCTTTGATCGCTGAAGCTTTCGGAAAAGTAGGTAAAGAAGGAGTAATCACTGTAGAAGAAGCTAAAGGTATCGATACAACAGTAGACGTTGTAGAAGGTATGCAGTTCGACAGAGGATACCAGTCACCTTACTTCGTGACTAACCCTGAGAAAATGTTAACTGAACTAGAAAATCCATATATCCTTTTAGTAGAGAAAAAAATCTCTTCAATGAAAGAATTATTACCCGTTCTTGAGCCAATCGCACAAGGTGGTAAGTCTTTATTGATTATCTCTGAAGAAGTTGAAGGAGAAGCTTTAGCTACTTTGGTGGTGAACAAACTAAGAGGTTCTCTTAAAATTGCTGCTGTAAAAGCTCCAGGATTCGGAGACAGAAGAAAAGCAATGTTAGAAGATATCGCGATCCTTACAGGCGGACAAGTGATCTCTGAAGAGCAAGGTTTCACTATGGAAAACATCTCTTTAGATATGCTTGGTACTGCTGAGAAAGTAACGATCGACAAAGACAACACAACGGTTGTAAACGGTGGTGGTGACGAAGCTAAAATCAAAGGAAGAGTAGCGCAGATCAAAGCTCAGATGGAAACATCTACTTCTGATTATGATAAAGAAAAACTTCAGGAAAGATTAGCTAAGTTAGCTGGTGGTGTTGCTGTACTTTATGTAGGTGCTGCTTCTGAAGTTGAAATGAAAGAGAAAAAAGACAGAGTTGACGATGCACTTCACGCTACAAGAGCAGCAGTTGAAGAAGGTATCGTAGCTGGTGGAGGTGTTGCTTTAGTAAGAGCAATCTCTGCTTTGGAAAACCTTACAGGAATCAATTCTGACGAAACTACAGGGATCAAAATCGTAAAAAGAGCGATCGAAGAGCCATTAAGACAAATCGTTGCTAACGCAGGTGGTGAAGGTTCTGTAATCGTTGCTAAAGTAGCAGAAGGTTCAGGAGACTTCGGATACAACGCGAAAACTGACGAGTATGTACACATGCTTGAAGCAGGAATCATTGACCCAACTAAAGTAACAAGAGTTGCCCTTGAAAATGCAGCTTCTGTATCTGGAATGCTTCTTACCACTGAATGTGTTATCACTGAAGTAAAGAGCGCTGAACCAGCTATGCCAATGGGTGGTGGAATGCCAGGAATGATGTAGTAGCAAATTGCTAAGACAAATTTAATATATAAACCGCTCTGCTTTTGTAGAGCGGTTTTTTATTTTGTAGATAACTCCTTTGTTTATCATTTATTATTTACTATTGCGTTTATCCAAAAACAACTAAAAATAAACCGCTGTTTAACAAGCAATTGTACAATACACATATGAAATAAGCTCAATAATATATATGTGATATTTGCGCAATACGTATATTTGGACGTTAGCTGCAACCCTATTTGAAAATTCTGCATTAAATGAATAATTGTAAAACAATAAAAATTTTGTACTTAATTGCTTTCAATTTTGTTTTGTTCTATTGCTTTTACAAACTTATTGATTCACCAAAAATTTGTGTAATTATATTGAATCTTTTTTTATCATTATCGTGTTTAAATTTTGCAATTATTACTTCCAACAAACTCAAAATATTTGAAAGAAAACAAATTTGGTATATAATATCGGAATGGTTTTTAGGATTTTTGATAATATCATTCTTTACAAAATTCTTTTTTTTAAGGATTTCGGAAGATCAATTCACATATTGGATGTCAATATTTTGTGCCTTTTTGTTAGGTGGCTTTTTAACAATATTAAATTATAACAAAACATTTAAATGCAAAACTGACTTAAAAAAAAATTCAATCTATTTAAGTCTACTCTTTTTCTTGTATCCTTTGATTGATTTTTCTTATTACAATTTTGCGTACGACAAAATGTTATATGAATTTTCCGATTTTGCTACAATAATACCACATATAATCATAGTCTTGACTTGGCAAATTTTTATATCACTAAATCTAAAAAAGGGCTGCAGCTAACAAGGGTTTTGCGATAGTGGGGCGAAACTGCAAAGTTCAACGGTATTTCTTCGATTGAACTTTTGTACAAAATCTAACATTTGTACTTCTATTTCTCCACTCCAAAAAGTTTTTCGACTTTGCCAAACAAAACAAGAAATCCAAAGTCAGGAAACTTCGGATAATAGAACCGTAACAAGAATTACCCTTGAAAACTTGAAAACGCAGCTTCTGTATCCGGAATGCTTTTAACAACTGAATGTGTAATCACTGAAGTGAAAAAAGACGAAACAGCTATGCCAATGGGTGGTGGAATGCCAGGAATGATGTAGTAGCGTAAGCTAAGACAATTTAATATATAAACCGTTTTGCTTTTGTGGAACGGTTTTTTTGTGGTTTCCCGTAATAGAATTTTATGATAATATTTTAAATTAGCTAAATCTATTATGATATTGTCTTCATTATAAAATGTCAAAAAAAATAAATTCATTATTCGTTCCTCTTAGAGTAAATTTCAGGAAACATGGATCTGAAATTGCTGAAGATGTTTTTTACAGGTTTCATCCAGCAACATTAAATGTAGGTTCAGAGATTTGTGTCTTTTGTAAGGTACAAAAGAAATTAACAAAAGAACATGTTCTCCCAAAATGGTTATTTCAAAATAAAACAAATATTGGATTCGAAATAAAAGTAAATCAGCAATCAATTTCTTATATAAAAAGCGTCATACCTGCATGTGAAAATTGCAACAATTCAATTTTAGCAGAGATCGAAAAAAAAATTATATATATATTAGAAAATCTTGAAAAAAATGAATATTATGACAATAATGATTTAGCAAATATTATCCGATGGCTTGAGATTTTGGAGTATAAACTTCAAGTGTTTTCTACTAGATTAAAATATATAAAATATGCCAATGGACCATTCTCTGATTTTGGAACACTTCCGGTTTCTTGGATGAATCACTTTTGGGAAATGAATCCTTTTAAAGCATTGAGTAATATTAAGTTTACCCAACGTAACATCAGTATTAAAGATAAATCATCAAGATTGAATTCTTTAGTAATCTTCAGTACTAAAGAGCCTCATTTTGAATTCTTCCATTTACCCACTCAATATATTTTTATTAGTTTTCCAATGTACAGTAATGCATTATTCTATTTTTTTAGAAAAAGATTTGAGAATTTTGAGGAGCCACGTGCAGAAGCAATTGAAATTATGAAAAAAATTCTTGACTGATTTATAATTAATTCAGAGACACAATTAACATGTTTTGTATATTTGAGAGTTATGCAAGATTCTAAATAATATAAATTTTAATGCCAATAATTAAAAAAGGGGAGGTTATTGATATTGAATATATAATTCAACTATCACATAATAAATTTTTTGATGATTTTACACCAAACACGATACCTTCAAAAAGATTTGAAGCAATTAAAATTTCTACAGATAAATTATCCATCAAACTTATTGACAAAAACCAACAAGACTTACTTTCAGTTATTCACGGAAATTTCAAATTATATCATGATATTGAATATTTTGAAATTAAAGGAACATATTCTAAATTACAGAAACATGGTTTTTTAACATACCTTTTTCAGATTTTGGTATATGAATTAGGATATAAAATTTTATCAGACAGTCAACACTCAAGTCCAGGGTCAAAAGAGTTTTGGCAAGCTCTTATAAGAAAATATAACTTTAGTATTTATCGTATAGATATAAAAACAAATTATAAAAGGAGGGCTAGTAGATTTAAAGAAAATGAAATATGGTATGAGGCTACAAATAATAATTTCAATACCTTTTTAGATAATTTCGAATATTATATTGAAGATAATACATTTATTGAAAATGACATTGAAGATTCATATGAGACAGATGATCAGTTAGATGAAATTACTGAAATATTACCTACAGAAATAGAAACCACAAGCTTTTCGATGGAAAATATTAGACTAATAGCAGAAAAGATTTCTTGATTAAATATTATTACGTAAAGTTTCCACCTTTGGAGCTAATAAAAAACTCCCCCTCCCAGCTCCGCAAAGTCTTTGAGCCAATAAAGCCAATTAAAAAACTAAGCTCCGAAATCTTCAGACTTCAGAGCTTTATTTTTTATTCTATTTTAAAATCAAATAATTCTTGAGGATGAACTTCTAAACCTTTAGCTAATTCTTGTATTGTTGAAATCCTTAAATCAACTTCTCCTTTTTCAATTTTACTGATATTACTATGGTCAACATCACATTTCTGAGCTAACTCTCGATAGCTTAATCCCATCTTCTTTCTAAATTTTTCAACTCTTTTCCCAAAAGCGATTCGAAATTCAATTCTATCCATTGCAATACCATTATCAAAGCAATTTGGAAAGTTTACAATAAAAAAATGTAGTTGAATTAACCTACATTTCAAAAATTATATTATATTTGTACAATAAGCTACAATAAATGTAGCTTTGCGATACTTCAAAGAAATATAGAAGCTATTGCTTAGGATCTCGATCTGAAAACTGGTACTTTAAAGCAACGAGATGATAAGCAGGAAGCTCACGACCTAGGCGTGGGCTCTCTTATCTGTTGCAGGGTATACCAGTACCTCAGATCGGATATTGTAGAGTCTCATGCCGTTTTTATTTTCATGCTGTTCTGCTTTTCTACAATCATCTTTTTCTAAGCCTGCTTTACTACATAAAGTATCATGATACGGTACAATGGGGTGTACAATCCATTGCGGCTTTCGGGCTTTTAGAAAAACACAAATTTTATCCTATTCATTCGGCTTGTATAGACAGGAAGCTCAGGCATTGCAGGGCTTACTTCTTTGCTGCCGGGTAAAATCGTACAACAAAAAATACACACTCATGCAAAAAAACAGAACAGACTTTCAAACCCGGCTTGGGAAAGGCCGGAAGAAGCATTACGAGTTACAGCAGATGGAAACATTTTTTCAGCTCAATGACCTGACAGCATCCAAAGAGCTTTTAAACACCATTATGAGCTATGCCCTTAAAAGAAATAGCTGGATAAAAGAAGATCCGTCCGTCATTTATCATTTTCATCAGGCAATGCGGTCATTTGTCCGTGCAGGCTACTTCATCATGCTGAAGGAAAAGAAATATACAGCCAATACTCAGTTGGAAGATGTTTCACCGTTGGCTCTTGGCTTACTTACGGAGAAAGAATACCAAAATCCTCTGTTGGTCTTTAAAAAAGCTTTCAAAGAATACAGCGTTAAGGAATTTGATTATTTTATTTCCGGAATGGTTTATTTCTCAATGGGCATCTATGACAAGCTACCGGAAAGGAATATGGTAAACCCATACATTCATCTTATCAAAATGCTGGATGCAGCGTATCTCCTTCTCGAAAGGAGAAGGAAGAAATAAAAGTGGAAATTCCGGGCTCAAATCAACATTATCATTATAGTATATACTTTATATCGGTACAATATGTAAATTTGGGCCTTACTAAACACTCAACATACTGTTATCAAAATGAAATTAAACATTAAACTTTTTTCAATCTTCATTCTTTTTCTGGTTTCCTCCTCTTCATTTGCCCAAAAGAAGACTCCTTTTCAAATCAATGGAGAGTTATTTGAAATTCCGGGAAAATGGGAATATAAAAATCAACTGAAACAATCCGGACAATTTCACTTAAGCAATAAAGACGAAAAGATAAATTTGCTGATTTCAGTAAGAAAACCTGAAAAATTTGAATTTTATAAAGAAGGTATAACGGAAAAAGAATTGCTGAATGCATTTTACCAATGGGAATATGATTACTGGGCCTCTTCAACCGGAGTGAAAGCTGAAGTTTCCGAAGTAAAGCGAAACGAAGAAAAAAATTATATTATCTGGAAAATTATCCTAAAAGATAAATCTCAGGATGTTAGTAAGGACAAGACTTCATATTTACTATATGCCGTTAGAAACAACAATCTGATTTCATTCAATCTAACCAATAATACAGATAAGAAGAATCCATTAACTGAAACGGAATCCGTTGAACTTCTTGAACAAACTTATTTGAAATAAAAAAATAGACAACCGCTAAGCGTCGTCGCTACCGCACGATTATATCATGTGCCTCTGGCTTTTAGATTACATTATTAGAATTTATAATACTATTACCTCTTAATTATATACAATTACTTCTCCTTTATCTTCCTTCTATGCTTCAAACCAAAATTAATTAAGGCATTGACAACATCTTCAGTTTCTTTGGCATGCGTGGTAAGCGCATACGAAACGGTAACAGGTTTGGTGTTATTAACCGTTCGGGTGATCAGTAAATTATCTTCCAGTTCCTGCAGCTCTTTGGACAGAACTTTTGGACTTATTCCCAAAGCTGTTTCCTGCAGATCTTTAAACCGCATTGTTTTGTGATTATACAAATTATGAAGAATACAGAATTTCCACTTGCCGCCCAATAATTCAATGGCATCTTTAAGAGCCAATATTTGTTCTTTACTGATGTCATTTTTTTTAGTACTCATGCAATAGTTACTTTCCAAAAGGTAAGGGATAGTAAAGGTAAAGTTTCTTTCAGATAATTTTATACTGTAAAAAAAATTAAAATGAAAGTAACAGTAATTGCAAACATTTCAGCTAATGGTAAAGTATTATTATCCGATCATCCACATCATCAGCTGCCCCCGGAAGCGATGGGGTTTTATTTAGCATTCGCAAAAAAGATGGGGAACCTTGTCATAGGCTTGAAAACCTTTGAAAATTTTTTAGCCTTCCCACAGGAAGTCAAAGACCATTTCAGTGGAATAGAAATCGTAATACTCTCTGAAAAACCTTACGTATCAAAAGACTATAAGACTGTTAAAAGCCCCGAAGAAGCTATTGAATATATGTCAGAAAAAGGCTTGCACGAAGTGGCAATTGGTGGTGGAACAGGTGCTTTTAATGCCTTTATAGACAAAGATTTGGTAACGGACATTTATTTTAATATTCATCCACTCATCACAGGAGTTGGCGGTGTTTTGGGAAACAGCAGTGAACTGAATTCAAAATTTAAACATAAAGAATATAACCTTAAAGACGGTTTCATTCAACTGCATCTAACCAAAGAAGACTGAATAGCAATGATCTAAAAAAGGTGGATATAGTTTTGGATATATTCTGGACGAAAAAAATATCCTTATATGAACCGAAAGAACCTCTTCAACTTTTTCCTATCTTTAAACCACGATTATTATCTTGAAGTCCGGTATAAAAAAATAAACCTGAATCACTGAAAGAAAATCAAATAAAAATAAACACTAATACTAACATCCTTGAAAACAAAATTATTAATCCTTTCATTTTTGGGTTCACTGCTAGCCCATGCACAAACCCTTCAATTTAAAAACCTCGCCAATATGTCTATAGGCAGAGGCGCCACAAACAGTGTCATCGTGGATGATAATATCTATGTGAGTAATGGATATCAGGACAAGGGCGGTAATGCCAATTATATTGAGAAATATAATATTACGGATAACAAATGGAGTGTTCTCAATTCTACTCTACTGACCAAGAAATTTGCTAATTCAGAGACTTACAATAATAAAATGTATATTTTTAACGGTTGGGGAAATAGCCATCTTGAAATTGTAGACCTTGCCACCAATACCATAACGAAAGGAGCTGTTAATCGTTCCTATACAGGAAATGCAGGCTCTGCCATCTATAACGGCAAAATATATGTGTTCGGCGGCAGTGGATTAAACGGAGCCAAAAGCACTTTATTTTCTAATAGATTCCAGTATTATGATATTGCTTCCGATACATGGCATCCGTTACCCGATATGCCCACAGCCAGAGAAGCGAAGGGCAAAATTGTGAATGATAAGCTTTATGTCATTGGTGGTTTTAACGGTACCTCATCCCGCCTGATCAATGTTTACGACCTCAATACGAATCTCTGGACCGATCAATATACGATGCCTTCCGGTATATCCGGACACTCATTAGCCGTATCCGGTAATAAGATCTTTATTGCAGGGGGCTATAATAATCAAACTTTTCTGGCCTATTTTGATACAACCACCAATAAATTCCATCCGTTATCCTCCAACATGATTCCCAGAAGACACGCAGCAGCGGAAATATATAACGATAAACTATACATCATCGGGGGAAGTACAACGTCTCTCACCAGCTCAGCTATTAAAAGTATACAGGTAGCAGATATCAGCGATAGTGTACTCGCAACCAATACACCCCCTGAAGATCCTGTATACAAGACAAAGGTCTATACAAATACATCCAGAGACGGTTTTGTCATCAGTAATAAAAATAACAGCAATCAATTTGAATACACTGTTTATTCCACAGATGGCAAGCAGATCAACAAGGGTTTTGCCTATTATAATAAAATGATAGATTTATCAAGAGTACAGCGCGGAACTTATATTTTTAGTTATAAAGATGAGAAAGGGGTTTTGCAACAGATTAAAATTTTCAGATAATCATAAACCCCTTCTTTTTTTAACTCTGTTTCAAATAATACTCTTGTATAACTGAAGTATTGAAACCAAAATTGACAGAGAATAAAAACAATGCTGACAAATACTTTTGAAAAATAATGAAACTTACAGTCATGAAAGAAGAAAAACAAATGTTATTCAATAATCCCCCCTTACTATGAAAAATATAATTTTATTCTTTTCTATTTTATATTCGTTCAATATTTATTCACAAGAAAAACCCGATTATCCGGGTCCTGAAAAAGGGATGAAAAGAGTGGATCTTCAACTCCCAAAAATTGAGAACTACAAAGACTATAAAGTTGAAATAAAATTTGCAATGGAAATAGAAGTTTCTGAATGCTCAACAATTACAGATTTTGGTTTTAATATCAAAAACTTAGAAGAAAAATATGCCATTCCACCATATAGATTTCCTTATTACGTATTGCCCAAAGAACTCCCAGTAGATATTATTTCATTAAATAATAACAAATCTGATTGTGATAAAACCAAAAAAGTAAAAAAGAAAGTTTTAAGTTCTCAGAATATTTTCAGAGAATATACCGGCTATTATGCGATTCCATTCTATATCCCTGAAAAATGGACTGTAGAATATAGATTGTGGAAAGTAAATTCGGAATTTAAAAACGCTGAACACTAAAAACATTATACCTTACTGTGTTGATATAATATAAGGTTATACAAACAATTTTTGAATTCAAATAAAAAAACAATGAGAAAAAATATTATTTCAGGTCTTTTAGTTTTAATTTTTCAGGTCTTCTATGCACAAATAAATACGGATCTGATCAAAAAGAATGTCACCGAAAATCCACAGGAAAATTTTTATAAACTTCTGGATGTATTCAAAGTAACCCCTTCTGAATTGACACAGGAGCAAATGAACCAATTGTATTACGGAAGTAAATTCGTGAAAATTGATTACACCATTGGAAATTACAACAGTGAATCCGGCACGTTTTGGAAACCAGCTCAAAAAAGATTGTCCAAAAGTAAAGCAGAAAAAATGGTCTCTGAAGCAGAATCAAAATATGCTATCAATCCTCTCAATAAAAATTTATTAGACGATATGATGAATATTTACCGGGCACTCGACGAAAAACAAAAAGAAAAACTATGCTCTAAGCAAAAAGATGCGATCATTCAAACGATAGAAAAAAGTGGGGATGGAAAAAGTGAAGAAACAGCAATTTGTGTTTTAACACCTGGAGAAGTTTTGCAACAGCTTGATAAATTAGCGAAATCTGGCCCCAGAGCCGAATTTAGTCAAAAAATGAAACAACTTTCAGACGGAAGTATATTGACGATATATCAAATCGGAGACAGAGAGGTATTTGTAAAATTAGTGGGCGGATATTTTTTTTAAAGCTCCTCACTGACAACCACACACTAAAAACAGCTAAAAATGATTGAAAATATTCAAGATTTAATTCCAAAAAATAAAGGTGATTTATCTACAGCTGAAAAACTAAAAAACTATTCCTACGAGGATCTCAAAGAAATTATTCCGAAATTACTTGAATGGCTGCAAGATTTGAACTGGCCCGTGGCAAAACCTGTTTCAGAATACTTAGAAAGTATCCATGATAAAATGACAACAGAGTTACTTGCCATTGTAAAAAGCAACGAAGATGAAGTATGGAAATATTGAATTATTACTATTTTTGGCCCTATCACTGAAAGTCCTGTTATCAAAAATGAAATAATTCGGATTGCTGCTTCTCCAACAAAAAATGAGAGGCTTGAAGAAGTAGATGAAGTTGCGAAGGAAATTGTGACTCGTAGAAATTGGAAATAAAAAACTGTTGACACCCAACTCCTCCGATACCTTCGATCTTACATGTGAGAATGAAAGGGTTTTCCAAATCATTGATTAAAGGAGATTACTTATATTTGAATGAAAAAAAATAAGGTACTTCCGCTAATATAACATTGTAAAATGATACACCTCCGGATCGATAAAATTAAAGAGAAATGGACCCGTGAAAATATAAAACTGAGTCCTCCTGCAACATCAGAATCCATTAAAATAACCGAACAAATTATTGACTTTCAGTTTCCGGATGATTTTAAAGAATTGTATTTAAAACTGGATGGATTTGCAGATTGGGACTCACAAAAAACATCCAAATGCTCATAGAAAACAAAGGAATAAAAACAGACCTATTCTACGTTCCCCCATTTACACTAAATGCAGGGGAGATTATTATTATAAACCTTTTCAATGGAGCACACTTTTATGAAACAGAAATGTTTCTTAAAGATATATTTTGTGGTAAGATACACCATGAAAGTGCTATTATCCACAAAAAAATGACTTTTGCTGAACATTTCAGAGAATCAAAGTTTAGAGATATTTTTTATCCTGTGACTGTGGGAAAATATTTAAAAAATAATGCAAATCCTGCCAGTCCTTATGCCTCAAAAATTTATGAGACGGAATCGATAAATAAAAAAATAAAAGTCAATACTCTTACAGGCATCCCGAGACGGCTATTATCATTGTATACTACTCTTTCAAATACAAATAATATTATTTTTGATTTAGTTGGACTAGGTCCTGATGCAGCCCAAGAAACTTATAAAATAGTAAAAGAAGTAGTGAAAAAAGGAGGTTCAGCAATTTTACTAGATGGGTATGATGATATGAAAAACGACTGTACGAAATACATTGAGCTGCAATGGGCTCAAGCATAAACTCACTTAATAACAATATGAAAAAAGCATTTGAATTTCTCAATCATTTAAAAGAAAATAACAATCGCGAATGGTTTGCGAAGCACAAATCTGAATATGATCAGATTGTGAAAGAAAATAAAGTTTTTTTCAATCAGATCTATACCGAACTTCAGGAGCATGATCAGCTCAAAGGAATCCATATTTTCAGGATTTACAATGACGTTCGCTTTTCCAAAAACAAGGCTCCCTATAAAAACAATTTTGGAGTTGGATATTCCCGTTCTAAGCCCATGCTGAGAGGCGGATATTATATTCAGCTGGAACCCGGAAACAGTTTTGTAGGAGGTGGATTTTGGGGTCCCGAAGCAAAGGATTTACTCCGTATCCGTAAAGAATTTGAAATCAGCAGCACAGAAATTGAAAAGGTTACTTCAGACAAAACCTTCGTAAAATATTTCGGAGAGCTCAAAGGCGATTCCGTAAAAACGGCACCAAGGGGTTTTGATAAAAATCATCCGGCTATAGATTTAATCAGAAAAAAGCAATTCCTGGTGATGCGGAAATTTACTGATAAGGAAGTTTTATCTGACAATTTTCAAAAGGAAGTCATTCTCACCTTACTGGCAATGCGTCCTTTTTTTGATTATATGAGTGAGGTACTGTCGACAGATCTCAATGGGGAGCCTTTATTTTAATTCTGAACCAGCTATTATCAAAAAATTCGCTAAAAAAGTTCACCAACTTTGAACTATACAAATACTTTAAGTTTTTTCAGAACATAAGCCTCATTAAAATGATACATCTTCGGATCGATAAAATTAAAGATAAGTGGGCAGGCGAAAATATAAAACTGAACCCTCCTGCAACATCAGAATCCATTAAAACAACCGAACAAATTATTGATTTTCAGTTTCCGGATGATTTTAAAGAATTGTATTTACAACTGGATGGATTTGCAGATTGGGACTGGGCAAAGAATATGTTTTCTATCTGGCCATTAGCGAAAATTCTGGAGGAATATCATAACGAAAGTGGCAAGAGTTTCATTGTATTTGCGGACTATTTGATCAATTCACATCATATTGGTTTTGTGAAAGGACAAAAAGGAGTATTTAAAAATTGTGGTGAAACACCTGAGTTAATCGCACATACTTTTTTCGAAGCGATATTTCTTATCAATTCGGATGCAGACATTTTGTACTGATACAAATAAATCCCCTACAGCTAAGGATTCCCGTAAGGCAAACCTCACCACTTGTTTTACTTTTGGTCTTCAATTTTGAATATTAAAAATAAAACAATGAAAAGACTAGTCGTAGTATTGACGCTCCTTATTTTTGGAATTTCTTACGCTCAAAGCACTCCCAAATTTGAAAATGACACCCTTACCACCTCAACAGGTTTTAAAGTGTATGAAGGGTTAGACCTGAAAATAGGGACAGGTTCTATGAATGATGGAGATTTTAAATTTATCCGAACCAATGCCTCTTCCTTATTCAACTATTCTTCAACTACGGGATATCAGGGATTGGCTAATCAGGCTAATTCTTTCAGAAGAAGTAATTCCGGACTGACATTCAAAGTCAAGAAAATAATGCCCAGAGGCAGCAAAAAAAATGGTTTTGTCTATTATGCTAAAATAGGAAGCGGCCTCATGAACTATGAAATTGATCTGGAAAATGCCATCCGATCTGGTGAACTGATTATTCCCGATGAATTCTTACCGAAAGAAAAATCCCAACATCTCAACTCGGAAACAAAATATGACAGATTGAAAAAAATTAAAGAACTGCAAGATTCAGGAGTCTTATCCGAAGAAGAATTTCAAAAGGAGAAAGATAAAATAATGGCTGAAAAATAGATATCATTCAGAACCGTTCTGTTTTCAGAGCGGTTTTGTTTTTTGTACAATTATATATGCTTAATATCAGTATAATACATAAATTTGAGGCTCTGTAACCATGCCCTTATGAAAATTATAACATTATACTTTGCTGTTTTCTTTATTATATTAAGCTGTTCTGAGAATTCCCAAAAGACAAAATCAATGGACTTTGGCGGCTTTACATTTCAGGCTCCTAAAGGTTGGAGCAGATTAAAAATGACGGCTTATGATAGTAATGCAGGAATTATTATTACAAAGAATAGCGATTCTATTTATTATGATTTTGGACCTTATTCAAGTTCCCTGGAAGAACCTTCGGCTCCTATTATCAGCAGACAGGATTTAAAGGAATTATTAAAGGTAAATCCCAAAATTGATACTTCAGAATTTATTATCATTAATGACAATGCAAATCATGAAGATTTCATCCAAAGTAAAATCACCTATAAAAAAATTGATGGATACAAGGCAAAAATATTAGAACCTAAACATATCGGAAAAGGTATGACCGGGATTTATATTGACAGCATTAAGACCGGATCCTTAGGAAAAATCAGATTCAACCTATACGGAACAAACCTGACGAAAGAAAGTCAGATTGAACTTTTAAAGGCTATTCAGACTTTTCAGTTTAGAAAATGATATCTGCAACACAACATTACCATCAGAAAAAATATAAAGCACAATTTTTGTACTTTATGCCCCTGAAAAACAACTCATGAAAATAAAAATCCTTCTACTCTTATTATTCATCGTAAGCTCAGCTAAAGCACAAGTCACAGAGAAAATAACCATTCCTAATGGAGTGGTTTATAATTATGCTGATGACAAAATAAATGAGAAAGCAAAAAAACTACTCACTGAAAGCCTTAAGAATATGACCAATGATGATCTGTTGGGAGATAACTTAATCATAGGTCCAACGCTTTGGAAAAGGTTTAAAAATCTTGAAAGCTTAAAAAGTATTCCGGATAGTGTCATTTTTCATATTGACGATATGGAAATAGAAGGAAAAATGTCAAAGAACCTAAAGGACTCCAAAAAGATTTGGGATGAAGTAAAAAAAGAAGTTTCTGGAAAATTTCAGATACGAAAAGCTAATGAAGATGAATTGAAATATTACTGGTCAACCATTTCATTTGATATTGAAGAACCCTTGTTTATGCTGCAAACCGAAAATCATGATTACATCGTAAATTTCCTGAAAGAAAAGCTGAAATTATTCTGGCTTGATGAGTTTCCCAATAAAAATGCTTACAATAATCCCATTGATAACGGAACTTATACAACGGATGGAACTTTCAAAAAGTATAGAAATGGTAATGAAGTTTACATGACCGATAAGGGAAACAAAGAAACAAAACTTGAAAAAGTACTCTTCTTAAGCAGTGAGCCTGAAATACAGGCTAATTCTTCCGTTGAGGATATTCAGTTTGTTATAGAAAAGACCAACAGAATCTTTGAGAATCTGTTCAAAAACTCTAAGAAAGAAGGAAAAATAATGGTTCAATTCGAATTAGGAAAAAAGAAGAATGACATCCAATATGCAGTTAAAGATGATCTGGATCTGGAAATTATGAAAGAATTCGAAAAACAGGTCAATGAAGAAAAATATCCCAATTCCAAGAAAAATACCGTAAAATTTCAGCTGATTTATAAGGTCAATTCTTATAATGACACAGAATAAACCATCTTTTATTCTATTTCCCTATTCACTTATTTGTAATTTAGTCACTAAAAAAAAACAAAACCATGAAACTGTATATTTTATTTTCTCTTCTTTTTATTTCCGGCATCGTAACCGGACAAGAGAAAGAATATCCATCTATCAAAAAAGGAGATTTTCCGGAAGGCGTTTATATGACACTGGAAGATGTTTTAAATAAAAAACCTTCTTCCACCGAAGAAGTATATTTCAAAGTTTGTGAAAAATGTGATTCTCTTGCTCTGCCGGAAAAAGCTCTTTTTTACTTTAAGCAAAAGAATAAAAGGGTTAAATTTCCGCTAGCCGTTTCGCATAAAGGGGAAATGTATTTTCAGACCTATAGAAAATATACCAACAGGGATGACAAAGGATATGATCCTGATCAATATTCAAGATTTTGTAAAGTCCTGAATTATGGAAGATTCATTTATTTTGAAGAAAATATGAAAGGCTTATGGTCTAAAGCATTCTTAGGGGCATTAAGTCCTCTTGCCTATTCTATCAATGGAAAAACCAAAGGAATTGTTTTAGATTTAGACAATAAAGAATTTAATATTCTCCAAAATTGTGATGATTTGAATGATTTCCTATCAGCCCATAATATTCCGCAAATACAGTGTAATTCGGAAACGTATACCATTGGAGATTTGAGAGCAAAAATTGAAGAAATTAATCTGCCTTACCGCTAAGCTGATGTTGACAATATATTGAAAGCCGTTCCCTTGTAAGAACGGCTTTATTCCTTTATAAAACTTTTAACCGATGAAAAAATATATCACAGTGTATCTAATTCTTTTCTCCTGTCTGCTATGGTCACAGGAAATAATTTATCCTAAATATATTTACGAAAAAGATTTAAATAACATTACAATAGAAAAAACTGAAGACATCAATTTTTTCAGATATAAGCAAATACAGTATATAGGTCATCCTCAAAAAAATATTAAGCTCAAGTACACTGGTAATGAATCATATAGTAAAATTTTAGAAAGAAATTACAGAAATAAGGACTTTATAGCTCTTAATAAAGAACTTAATGAGCGTCAGTATAAAGATCTCCGAATTTTTGTAGATACCTCCCAAAAAACACCATTAACTATAACCGATATTGATACTACAAAAATATCAAATGCAGCCTATAATGCTAAAATGGATAGTTTATTTGCAGGTTTAAAGCTCTCAAAAGAGATCCCACTCATTATAACCTATTACGGTGGATTTCCTGTTACCATTTATAACATGGAAGAAAAGGAGCGTGTAATTGGTATTGGTAACAATGTGTTATTAGAGCTGGAAGGTTTAGATAAAAATCATCAATGGAAAAAAATATATAATTTCAGAAGATATACTTGTGGAACAGGTATTAAGTTTTTCGTTTTAAAGCCAAAAGAAATAGCAACTGTATTTGAGCCTCGATTAACTGGTAATTTTAAAACAAAATTCAGATACAGACTGGGCAATATTGTTTCAAATGAATTTGACGGGAGTATCAATGATACCTATTTAGAAAATAAAAATTAATTCGCCCTTTCCTCCAATCAAGAAAAAAATCATTTCCATGAAATTCAGACTTTTTTTATTCTTCCTGTTATTATTTTCTGTAAAAATTGCAGCCTGCAAATGTAATGGTGAGCCCACTCTGAAGTCTTCCTTTGAAAACGCAGACTTTGTTTTTATCGGTGAAGTATATGATGTCACAGAAGTTCCTTCGGGATTCAAAACTGCACAAAATATTCTAAGCAAAGTAAAAATCAATAAGATCTACAAGTCAGATTACTACGATGAATTTTATACACAGAATGCTACTCTTTTCGGTTCTCCACTGCATTCCTGCGACGTTCTTTTCACAGAAAAAGGGAAATATTTAATTTTCGCTTATGATGAAAAAGATACAGGACTCCTCTACTCCAGTCAATGTTTTGTACAAAAAAGGCTGGATCAGCTTTCTCCGAAAGAATTAAAGGAGCTGGAATCTTTAAGTACTGAATATAAAAAATTAGCTGAACGCTCCAATGCCTCCAAGCATGCTGAACTTACGGATTGGGTTGTGGACGATTTTAATCAATCCGATCGAAAAATCAATGAACAGAAAAAAGAAATAGCAACGCTTATCCAACAAAATAGCAGGTACAAAATAATCATTTATATTTCAACATTTGTGATCGTCATGTTTCTGATGGCTTTAATTATTTTACGCAAAAAATATCAACGTTGAAATACCACAAAACCGTCTTAATGAATAAGCAGAAAGCAATATATTTGCTTTGAAAACTACATTATGACCAAAATTTCCAAAATAAAATACAAGAGATTTAATATAAAAACAATCCGTTATTTTCTCCTTTCACTTCTGCTCTTCTCTGGCTTTTGCTGTAAAGAAAAAGTAAAGGATGATACTCGTTTTATTACTTATCAGGTGAATCCTGAGAAACACAATATACAATTGTATTGGAAAAATAATAAAGGGGAAATTCTGAAAAGTCTTGATCATCTCAAGAATGATGTTCAGTCTAAACAAGAAAAATTAGTATTCGCTATGAACGGAGGTATGTTTGAACCAGACAATGCTCCCAAAGGGCTGTATATTGAAAATTTTAAAATACTGAAACCCATAGATACATTGCAGGGCAGCGGCAATTTCTATCTTCAGCCTAACGGAATATTTTATTTAACCCAACATAAGAAAGCAGGCATCGTAGAAACTAAAAAATACAATCAGGATAAAAACATTAAATACGCCACTCAATCCGGACCAATGCTGATCATCAATGGAAAAATTAATCCAATCTTTCAGGAAAATTCTAAAAATATGAACATCAGAAACGGCGTAGGAATTCTGGAAAACGGAGAACTCATTTTTGCGATGTCTAAGAAAGAAGTCAGCTTTTATACCCTGGCACAGTTTTTCAAAAATATAGGCTGTAAAGATGCGATTTATCTTGATGGATATGTTTCAAGAACCTATCTTCCTGAAAAAAACTGGATTCAGAAAGACGGAAATTTCGGGGTGATGATAGGGGTTACAGAGTCTGAAAAATAAAATAAAGTGATCTCATTCTGCCATAAAAAAGGTGAAAAATCCCTATCTTTCATGGTATTTCAAAATATTCAACACGTATTATAAAAATGAAAAAAGTAATATTAGATCTTGCCACTACTTTAGACGGTTTTATTGAAGGTCCCAATGGAGAAACAGACTGGTGCATCATGGATGATGATATGGATTTTGATGGATTTCTTTCAGGAATAGACACTATCTTTTACGGAAGGGTAAGCTATGATGCATGGGGAAATTATCAGCCGGAGGAAGGTGCAGGTCCGGAAGAGCAAAAACTATGGGAATCCGTTCATTCAAAAAACAAATTTGTGTTTTCAAGTCAAAACAGGGAAGATGAAAACGCTGTTTTTATCAGTTCTGATATTGCAGAAAAAGTTTCGGAAATAAAAAATCAGGGTGGAAAAGACATCTGGCTGTATGGAGGGGCAAGTCTTATTAAAACTTTTATTCAGAACAATCTTATTGACACCTATAGAATATCCGTTCATCCGGTCGCTCTGGGGAAAGGGAAACCTCTTTTTGAAGATTTGAAGGAAAGATTAAATTTAAAATTAATTAAAACCAATGTATTCAGATCTGGTGTAGTACAGCTTATCTACGAAGCTTAACCTAAAAATTGATACAACATGAATGCTCAGCTTAGTACCATCATTCTCTATGTAAAAGATGTGCCATTGCTTAAGAATTTTTATGTGGAAAACTTTAGTCTGAAAGTGATTGAAGAAGATCCGATCTGGGCTTTGCTTGATGCAGGAGCTGCGCAGATTGGGCTACACAAAATTGGAGATCAATATCTTGAGAAAATAGAAACTGGATATATCTTTGACAACAATACCAAAATCGTTTTTGAAATTGATAGCGATATAGAATTGGCGAGAAATGAACTGATTTCAAAAAATATTCAGATGAGAGAAATCAAAACTTTTGACAACTACCCCTTCTGGATGTGTGACGGAATAGATCCTGAGGGAAATGTATTCCAGTTAAAAAGCAAAAAATAAGACTAAAACAAACACCAATAAACCATGAAAAAAACAACCGGAATTTTATTCTTTCTGCTTTTGTATAATAGTGTATCCGGACAAAGTATAACTGCTATTGAAAAAGAACTGGATCTTTCTTTCCAGAAAATCAGTCACTGGTATGCTGATCTCAATCATAATACGAACGCTTATGACTCGCTTACTGTAGCCAATAATCAATTCGAAAAGTTATTGCTTCAGTACACATCCAATCCCCAAACGATGAGGCATGATTTTAAATCGCTCAGAAAAAATGGGTTGCAGGTTTCTTCTTCAGAAGATGGCAAGTTCAGGATCTACTCCTGGGATACATGGAACGGAGGAACCATGCACTTCTTTAGAAATATATTCCAGTATGAATCTGATCAGAAGGTATATTCTAAAATAATAGGTGATAACAGCGAAATGGATCCACAAACATTTTATTATCAGATCAACGATATTGTATCACAGGATAAAAAATATTACCTCGCTCAAAATACAGCGGTATACAGTTCTGCCCTCACTTCCCACAGCATAAAAGTCTTTTCCATTGATGGTGGCCAACTCAACAGTAATGCTCAACTTATTAAAACCAAAACCGGCATCAGAAACCAACTTGGTTACGAAATTGATCTTTCGGCAAAATCTAACCGGGATAATGAGATCAGAAATTACGATATTGAATATGATGCTAAAAAGAAAATCATCAGCATTCCATTAATCCTTGATGATTATAAAGTTACGGATAAAAAAATACGATATCAGTTTACGGGTAAGTATTTTGAAAAAATATAGCATGAAAAAAATAATTGCAGCCAGTAGTCTGGTCTTGCTTCTGAACCTTTTTTATTATCCCATTTTGGATGACGAAAAGATTTCCTTTGCTGTTATTTTCCTGTGCTTTGTTGTTATTATATTTTCGGCAGCAAAACTCTATTCTCCCGTTGAAAAAGAGGATTATGAATCCGTTGAAAAAGAAATGGACAGGTTACATGGAGATGATGGAATCTTTCGATATACAAACAGTGGATTTTACTTCAAGCAGAATAAAGAAACGGAATTTATAAAATGGGATGAAATCGTTTCAGTATATACATTTATTATTCCTTCTCCATTTGATAAAAAACAATCCGGACTGGAAATCATTACAAATGAAAAAAGTTATGAATTTGATGATAAGGTAACCCCAGG
This sequence comes from Chryseobacterium sp. GW821-FHT04C04, assembly GCF_059420365.1. Taxonomy (NCBI): domain Bacteria; kingdom Pseudomonadati; phylum Bacteroidota; class Flavobacteriia; order Flavobacteriales; family Weeksellaceae; genus Chryseobacterium; species Chryseobacterium sp. GW821-FHT04C04. The sequence continues at coordinate 588,641 of NZ_JBWKTO010000002.1, forward strand.
AATAGTGAAGCTAGCGGATCAGCTTTCCACCAAGCTTCCAAGCTGGAAAGTAGATTCACCAACGGTTAGGATGAACAATTTTGGGCTTGAGAAAACAAAGTTATATGAAAGGAAAAATCTTTAATATATTAAATACATCAATTTTATTCTAGTTTGATACCTTATTAATACCATGAAATATCTACTAACATTAACTCTATGTTTTTTCTTAAGCTTCATTGATGCACAAAAATGCGGGTGTTCAAAAAATACTGAATTAAAAAATTTAATCTCATGTAAAACTACTCAGTTTCAAAATGGAGCTAAGATATTTTGGGAATATGATTGCAATGCATCATGGATCACTTTTCAAAACGGAAATATTAAAAGAAAAATCTTTGAACTCAAAAAAGATGTTATAGAACTAAGCGGAAGGTTGGGTTATAGAAACTGGACGGAGTACAAAAAGTCGTTTCTCATAGAAAATAGTTTGGTATCTGGTTGTTGTCAACCTGGAGAATATATCTTGTATGACAAGAATAATGGCAAAAAAATAGCAGACCTGGGGTCTATCATTTTTAACAGTAATTATAAAAAAATCCCATATACTTTAACTTTAAAAACAAATAACAAATTACTGTATACCAATCTTAACAGCAATAAATCGTATTCTATAAAAATTCCAAAAGATAAAATTGAAAAAACATTGAAAAATAGCAGTGAATTCTATTCTGAAAATCTTTTTGAAAATATTAAAATCAAAAATAATATACTGTACATTCATCTAAAGTATAAAGAATCCAAAAAAGCTAACTGGAAAATAGAAACCATAACAATGAATATAAAAAATGCCAATCACTATTAGAATAAAAAATAAAACCAATTGGGCAGTAACCATTATACTGGGTTTAGGTTTACTCATGGCCTCTTTTATTATTCTGATTATTATTCCTCTTATGAGCGTTGAAGCAGATGGTTTTTCTTCTATTTTACACTATATTTCATCCGTTATTCCTTTTGCAGCCTTTTTTGTACTCTTCCTGTATATCTGGTTGTGGAATACTTTCGGGAAAACAATTCTCAAGATAGAACCCGAAAAAATAACAGTCCAATATAAAAACAAGTTATTTACAGCTCCCAAAACTTATCTAAAAAATGAGATTGATCAGATGCTGGTAAAAAATTTTGAAGTAGAAAAGTATAAGTTTGGGGTCCGTTACCACCTTTCGTTGAGTGGTTCAACGTATTCTGTTGTTCTGGTACAAAAAGACAACGAAACAAGAATTGTAGACTGGATCACTGAAAGCAGGGCAGATGAAATTACAGATGAAATAAAAAAAATGTGGTATTAAAATGCAGGATTTACCTCATACTTAAATTTACAATTAGCAAAGACATTAATCCAAATTAAATAAAAATGTCTCCAACTCTTCATCAATAAAATATTTTTTGCAATCACATGTAATATTATCACACCCAAAAGTGTCTTATTTAAAAAAAATAAATGAAATCCATTCTAACCTGCATTATTGTAATGCTTGTAGCCAGTCCTCTTTTTTCTCAGAAATCCAAACAGTTGGAACAATTATTCACCACCTATGAAAAGGCGGGTTTGTTCAGTGGTTCTGTTCTGATTGCCGAAAAAGGAAAAATTATTTTTGAGAAAAGCTATGGCTACAGAAATGCTCCTAAAAAACAAAAAAATACCAATAACAGCCTTTACCGGGTTTTCTCAACCACAAAAATGTTTACCACAACTGTGATTCTTCAGCTGGAAGAACAGGGGAAATTATCTTTGAACGACAAACTTTCAAAGTATTATCCTGATTTTCCAAAAGGAGACAGCATTACTCTTGCTCATCTTCTTTCTCACACTTCAGGAATTCCCAATGATACGAACTCTGAGTACACCGTAGACGAAGAAACCTTTATAAAATATATTTCCGCAAAGCCTTTAAACTTTTCTCCGGGTAAAGATTGGGACTATTCCAATTCCGGGTATTATATTCTCAGCTATATTATTAAAAAAGTTTCAGGCCTGAACTATGACGAGGCTATAGAAAATTATATTCTGAAGCCTTTGAAAATGGATCACAGTGGATTTCACTTCAATAGTGTTACCGATGAAAACAAAGCATTAGGATATGAATTCATATCTGATAAAAGATCTAACGAAGCATTACGTTTCAAAACCGATCACCCTTTTGGTGCAGGAGCTATGTATTCAACGGTCGGCGATTTGTTCAAATTCAACGAAGCCCTCAAGAACTATACAATCCTGAAAAAAGAAACCCTTGAGAAAGCTTTTACCCCTTACCTTAAAGATCACTATGGATTAGGCTTTCAGATTTCGTCTGTTTTTGGTAAAAAAAGAGTGGGTCATGATGGTGGTGGACCAGGTTACAGAAGCAGATATTACAGGGTTTTAGAGGATGATATATGCCTTATCGTACTCTCCAATTCAGAATTATCACACACTCATTATATCATTCCTCAAGTTGAAAACATAGTGTATAATAAGCCTTATACAATTCCAACAGTTGCAAAAGTGAGTCAAGAAGACTTAAAAAAGCTGGAAGGCGTTTATTCTACAGAAAATTCAAACTTCTATATAACCCCTACTGACGGACATCTGATCTTCAAAGAAGGAGGTTATCCAAGAAATTCCTTATTGCCGGTAAGCAATACATCATTTCAATTGGATGATAAATTCACCTGCACTTTTCAACCGGATCAAAACGGAAAAATAAATACTTTGGTGATTCATTTTTGGGATGGAACCGTGAAAACAGCGAAAAGAAATACTAATAAATTTTCCTGGGGAATCATAGGAAATGCTACTCCTATCGGCTGGGAAGGAAAAGAAAAAGACATCCCTCTACAGACAGATCCTAAAAATCCAACTATTTATTTTCTGAAAAATTATAAACTGAATAAAGGCAACTTTAAATTCAGGTATAATAACGACTGGGGATATAATTTGGGGTTGAATAATGATGGCAAAAGCGTTGCCTTTGATGCCTATGATTTTCCAATACTTGAAGATGGAGTTTATAATATCGTTCTTGATATGACCAACACAGTAGAACCACAATACAGCATCAAAAAATCTATTCAATAAAACTGACGCCTGTACAGTAAAAAATATATATTCTTTAACCGTTCTGAAAACAGAGCGGTTTTTATTTTGAATTTTCGTTAATATTTTTTATTACTTTTATGTCACACAAAATCAAACTACAAAATATAATCTATGCCTCATTTTATTATAGATTGTTCACAGGATATTCTTCAGCTGAAATCACCTGATGAATTAATGGATGCTGTATATGAAGTGGCTGATGAAACAGGTCTTTTTGCTCCCAATGACATCAAAGTAAGACTTCAGCCTTATCAATATCACCGATTAGGTACTCACAAAAAAAACTTTCTGCATGTGTTCGGATATATTATGGAAGGGCGCACCACAGAACAAAAAGCCCATCTTTCAAGTAAAATCAGTATCCGGCTTTCCGAGCTATTGACTGATATTTCTTTCCTTTCTGTAAACATCAGTGAGTTTGAAGCCGCCACCTACAGCAACAAAGCACTCATCAATCCTGAAAACACAAATAAAAACCGGCATTTCGGATTATAATATCTTCCATGCAAACCACTAAATAGTAATCATATGAACTTAAAAACATTAGTCAGCAAAAGTGCGCAGTACAACAATTGGGTAGTCAACAAATACATCGACTGGTTATCCACAAAGTCTGACGAGCAACTTAACCAGGAAACAATTTCAAGTTTTCCTACTATTTTAAAAACCTTACACCACATCTGGCAGACCCAGGAATATTGGTGGAGCCACATTTCTGAAAGCAATGATTTCGATTTTACTAAAACTGCAGAAACTACCAGTAAAGAAGATATTTTTAATGCTATAAAAAACAATTCACAAAAGCTGGTAGATTATGTGGAAAGCCTGTCTGAAGAAGATCTTTCAAAAAATGTAAAGATAGAATCCCAATGGTTTCAGTGTGATTTTTCCAAATATGAATACATCCAGCACGCCATTCTTCACAGAACATACCACAGAGGACAGATTGTAACTATGGGAAGAAATGTCGGGATAACAGATGCTCCTATGACTGATTTTAATTTTTGGAATATTTATAAAGATCAGCAATAGGAACTTTAATTTTGTGGATAAGTTTGACAGTTCCTCTCAAGCTTTCAGTATCATAGTAAGAAATACAACCTATTCCAAATGAAAAGAAGCATTCTGTTTTTATTACCTCTTACTTTTCTATTATTCTTAACACAACCATTGACCGCTCAAAGCATCGATTTAAAAAAAATAGAGCAGATTCCCGACAGTGTAAAAATTGAGAATATCCTTATCCTTAATTTATTTAAACATCAGCTTCTTGCTCATAAAAACAATAAATATGACTCTACAAGAATTGTTAATAATGTTTATTTGCCCCATAAAAAACTTTGGGACAGTTGCTATGGGGTGATATTTGGTGAAGAAAATGGCCGGCTTTTCAACAATCCAAAGGGCATGATCTCCTGGAATAAAACCTTGTACAGAGACAATAAAAAACAGTTTGAAGAAAAAATCAATCTTCTTTTAGGAATCGATGTTGAAAAAACATTTAAGAAAACACTCACAAAATTCAGAACATTGGTTCCTTTTCAGCCAAAAGCTAAAATAAGCCTACTTTTCACTCCTTTGACAGGAATTGCTTTTGGAGGCTGTAATGATGAGCAATTTGCATTAGAGCTCAACAATAAAGACCTAGATATTCTCTATGCGCTTGAAAAAGGTCTTCCTCATGAACTGAACCACCTCGTATATGAACATTTCAGAAAAACTGATCCGGATGGAGAATCTGCCTTAAGCCAAACCATCGATGAAGGTTTTGCCTGCTATTTTGCGTATGTATTTTTCGACAGGAAAATAGGAAAAAATGAAGCTGTTGAAAATATGACTCAGGAAAACTGGGCTTGGTATTGTAAAAATGAAAAAGAAATTTTCACAAAACTGAAACCCTATTTTTCTGATACATCCGGTAATAATCCCTTACTTCGAAATGATCAAATTAAACTATTTCCGGAAGCTCCGAAATCTATAAACTATTGGCTTGGATTCAGAATTATTGAAAAATATGTAGAAAAACACGGCTCAGATTCATGGAAAGATGTTTATAACATGACTCCAAAAGACCTCTTGGAAAAAAGTGGCTATGAAAAATATATCGAAAGCTTATAGTTATCCACAATACTATCCTCATTATAAAAAAAACAACTTCATAGACAGACTATAATCAATTGATTTTATGAATACTTAAACTCAAAATAGCTGTCTACCCACCTATTATTAAAAAATGTTGATAACTTTTTACACACTTATTACCTCTTGTGGATAAAGTATGGATAACTTTTTCAATGGGTACAGAGACTGGATATAATAGACTTATATTTAAAAGTTTACAATAAATATAGATTTTTGTGATATTTCCACAAAATAAAATCATGTGGATAAGTTTTGTGGATAAGTTATCCACCTTTTTTTACCTCATTTTCATAATCACGAATATTGATTCATCATTATTTTTGAATTGTTTTTTGTAAATTGCATTAGAAAAACAATTCACATATAATAGAAATAAATTCTTTAAATCAAAATTAAAATACTGATTTAAAGAAAAATATACTTAAAAATAAACCAAACGACAATAATTTAACATTCCCACTAGTCGAAAAAACATTAGAATTGATCAGATAAAAAATAAAACACATTTCAAATTTTAAATAAGCTGATTACCCACAAGAAAAAAAGTTATCCACAAATGAAAAATAAATTCACTAACCTAATAGCCCCTCATTCACATGACAACAACCGACATCCAAAAAAACATCATCCCCTATCTTGGGGAAGCAGCACCGTACATCATTATTCCTGAAAACATTATTTTCAGAGACGATAAGATTGAAACAGAAATAAAAAACTGGAATTTTGAAAACGAAAATTTTTCTCACCTGGTAAAGCTATTATTTTCACTAGGAAGCCTTGGTCTGTATAAGCTCCTAAACGATGACAGCAGGGAGAAAATTTATTTCCTGGGAGAAAAAGTAAGAATCAGAAAATTATCTTTCAAAGAACCCCGGACAGCTACTATCACCAACGAAAGCATTCTTGAATCTGACAGAAAAGGAAAATCTTATATTCATATAAGAGACAGCCAATCCGATGAGCTTCTATATTCCGGTGAATTAGATTATTATATTGTAGCTCAGGAAGCATTTGAGCTTTTTTATAAAGATCTGCACACTACAGTTCCTGTGGAGTATCACGACCGCAACCTCCCTCAAAGTAAAATAATCAATACGGATGTTCCCCATCATTTTACTATTTCAACAGAACCTTTTACCTCCAACCAGTGTAAGGGACATTTTGAAAATTATCCCATTGTCCCTTTTGCATTTATAGCCAATTGTATTTTAAAGGAGATATTTAACTTCCTCAATAATGAAATGTCCTATGAAATAGAAAGCCTTGAAGGATATGCCTCGAATGCACTTCCAACAGGGATTACTTTCCTGACCGAAGTTTTCTACCAAAAATATTTGAAAAACCTGATGTACTTCAAATGTGAGATAAAAGATACTTCCGGAAATTCATACGGAGTGGTTATTTTCAGTATTAAATCAAAAAAATAAAAATAAACACTGCTATGATGCAGTGTTTATTTTTTATATTAGAACGACATTAACATACAATTAAACCAGAAAAGTTTACAATAAAAATACAATTCAATGGAGAACACTACAATCCAAAAACAATGGTTCTCGGAAGGAGAACACTATGCAAAAGAAATCAATGAAATGATTGAGTTTGGTGAAAAAAACGGATGGGAAAACTGGAAAGGTGAAGAACCTGAAGATAAAAGATCAGAAATTGCCCGCGAAGTTTTTGAATTACTTAAAACGGCCAATAAAAACGGAGAAACAGAACTTTTCAGAGTGCATTTTCCTCCCGCCCATACCCCCATCATTCCATTAATGGAAAATAAAGCGCAGAATATTGAACATCTACATTGTATTTCTGATGAAAAAATGGTTTTCATGACAGGCAGTTCCTATGAAAAAAGGCAGGCTTATCTTCTTGATCAGGAAAGGATCACTCAACTTGATGAAAACATCCATGCTATCGGGAAATCCAAACAGGGAGATGTCTTTGCTATTGCAGATTCACATAGAATTTCTTTATACAAAGGTTGGAACGGAGACCTCATCAATGAATTTGAATTGGATGAAAACCCCGATTTTGGAATTACCGATATATACCCTTTCAATGACGGAAGCAAAGTTGTTGTTGTTTCCTCAGACGGGATTTTCCTGATTTCAAACAGAGAGAAAAAACTCATCCATCCTATCAATGAAGATCATGAAGAAGACTGGAGTTCTCAGATCGATATGGAAAATGCAGCATTATCCAACGACAACTCTTATATCGTAGTCGGAGACCAGGGGTATGATCACAGAATATTGGATCATGAAGGCAATACATTGGGGGCTATAGGACCTCAATCATCTTATCCCCATTTCTGCTTGTTTGCAAAAGATGACAGCCAGTTGATTACCAATTCATGTCATTTCTACAATGGGATTACTATTGGCATCAATGCGGATCAATATGTAGGTGCAGATATTGAAGCGTATACAGAAAGTGAAGACTTCACAGTCATTGATGAAGAAATGAGAGTATATGAAGGAGTTGCTGTAAAAGATTATTATATCCTGGGAGATGCTTATGGCTACATCAAAGCTTTTGATAAAAACGGGAAACAGCTTTGGAGACACTTTTTAGGTTCTACCATTACCGGAATGGCCCTTTCTGACGATGAAGAAACACTATGGGTAGCTGCCCACTCAGGTATTCTGCACAAACTAAAATTAGGAAAAGGACATAGGGATACCCATACCATTGGCAACGGAAAACATTTTGAAGAATTCAGATTACTGATCTGGAAAGATGAGCCGCAAATCTGGAAATGGTAAATAACTGACCAAAAATGGCTGCATCAACACTCAACTAAACATTAGCGTGCAGCCATTCCCCACTTTCAAATCAAAGAATATATTCAGCTTTAAGAGTCTTTTTGTAAATTAGACTTTAAAACATAACACACCAATTCAACAATTTTACATGGAAAAATACGCAATATCCTCAGACGGTCTGAAAATCCATTATAAGGAATCCGGAAACGGAAATACAACATTGATCTTCATCCACGGATGGCTTGGCAATACCGAATGGTGGACCGACTCTCAGAAATTTTTCAGCAATCAATATCATATTGTGCAGATGGATCTTGCAGGACACGGAAAATCTGATTCTTCAAGACAGGAATGGACAAGTGCCGGATATGCGGATGACATTAAAGCTGTTGCTGATGCTCTCAATTCAAATGAAATTATTCTTGTAGGACATTCTATGTCCGGAGCTTATGTACTTGAGGCTTCATTAAAAATCCCACAGGTAAAAGCTTTAATTCTAGTTGATACCCTAAAAAATCTGGATGAAGCTTTTACGGAACAGCAGGCTGAAGAAATTTTATTTACTCAGTACATGAAAGATTTTAAATATGCTGTGGAAAACTTCCTGCCTCAATATTTATTCGTTGAGCAAACTCCCGCTGATGTAAAAGAAAGATTGCAGCACGAATTTCTTCGGAATGCTCCTGAACTGGCGATTAATCTACTCAGACCTTTATATAAAACTGATTTCAATACCATTGCAAAACAGGTTAAGGTCCCTGTAATAGCCGTCAATTCTGACGCTTCTCCTACGAATCTGGAAGCCAACCGCAAATATTTGAAAAACTATGATTATGTAATCATTGAAGGAGTTGGCCATTATCCTATGTTGGAAAAGCCTGAAGAATTCAATACGATCTTAGACAAAGTACTAAAACAGTTTGAAAGCAGGATATGACACAGGAAGGGATTATTAAACAATTTACAGATCTGTCAGAAGGGAAGCTCGCTGCTGAAGAGTGGGCTGAATGGTTTAAAGCATATAAAGATGATATAGAAAAAATCTGTGGCAGAAGAGCTTTTCTTAGTATAAAACCTAAAGAAAGCTTCAGTGGGATCAGAAACCTATACATAGGACAATTAGGAGCTTTTGAATGGTTAAAATCCCAAAATAAAACTCCTCATTTATCAGACCTTTATCAAAAAGGATGGGAAAAAGAATTTGAAGATTTTTGTCAAGAAGAAAAACAAAAAGAAAAGCAGCTTCAAAAAGCCGTTGAAGATAAATTTGGCTACTTAAAAAATATATATCCTAAGTTTTTCAAACAGCTCACAAAATCATACAGTAGTTCTGATGGTATTGAGGCGGGTGTAAAACCCGATATGATTAAAGCCAAAGAAAAAGAACTCTCTATACAATTTACAGATGAGCTGTCCATTTTTTTTCAAAATATTTCAAAGCTTACACTGGAAGGAATAGAAATTGACTTTACAGAGCTGTCTGATGAAACAATTCAAAAAAAACAGTATTTGACCTTAGGTGAATTTTGGCTGTATGGAGATGGAGATCAATTGCTGTACAATTTAGAAAATCACCACATTTATATTTTTGCCCACGAAAGCCAACCTCCTAAAGCAATAAAAGTTGCCGATTCATTCACCGACTTTATTGAGAAAAAAATGGTAACTTATTTAAAAGAATATGAATAACTATGGCTAAACCCAATAAAACCAACGAAACAGATGTAAACGTAACCGATTTTATTAATTCATTTGTAGAAAAAGAGCAAAAAAAAGCAGACAGCTTTCAATTAATAGAGCTTATGAGCGAATGGTCTGGATTTGAGCCTAAAATGTGGGGACCCTCCATTATAGGATTTGGAAGTTATCATTATCAATATGCAAGCGGGCATGAAGGTGATATGCCGCTCATTGGGTTTTCACCCCGTAAAGCCGAGTTTTCCCTCTATGTGTATTCCCCAACTGAAGAAAGTAAGCTTTTATTAGATGACTTTGGAACGTTTAAAATGGGAAAAGCCTGCATCTATATCAAAAAGCTTTCTGATATCAGTATTGGCACCTTAGAAAAAATGTGCAAGGCAACCATTGCCTATTTAAATGAAAATCATGAATGTGCCTGTAGAGAAAAATAAGGTAAGCTAATTCATAATAAATCTCTTCTCCAATTCAAAAAACTTCCCGAAATTAGCAGTCTGTGCGTTAAATATAATTCAATGAAATAAAAATTTAAATTACAACATATAACAAAACTTAGTATAAGTTTTCTTCGGGGCAGGGTGAGATTCCCTACCGGCGGTTACAGTCCGCGACTCCTTTCTTCGGAAAGGATTGATCTGGTGAAATTCCGGAACCGACAGTTAAAGTCTGGATGGGAGAAGAAAATGAAATGACCAATAAGATTCCTTATGGACTCTTGCTGTGTCGTATTTCATTTCCATGTACCGAAGACTATTTTAACTTTTAAAAGTAAAATAACATGGAAAAATTATTAGAACAATTCGGAGCGACCTCCAGAGAACGTGTAGAAAAAGCACTTCAAACATTACAAAAGGGAAAAGGTATTCTTTTAGTAGATGATGAAAACCGCGAAAATGAAGGTGATATCATCTTTCCCGCTTCCACAATTACAGAACAGGACATGGCACTTCTGATCCGCGAATGCAGCGGTATCGTCTGCTTATGCATTTCTGAGGAAAAAAGCCGCCACCTCAACCTTCGTCCGATGGTGGAAAACAACAATTCAAAAAATCAAACTGCATTTACTATTTCTATTGAGGCCAGAGAAGGCGTGGAATCCGGTGTTTCAGCTAAAGACCGTGTAACAACGATCAGAACAGCTGTGGCAGGAGATGCCCAGGCAGAGCATATTGCGAGCCCGGGACACGTTTTTCCTCTGATCGCCAGAGAAGGGGGTGTATTTGAAAGACGTGGTCATACCGAAGGCAGTGTAGATCTTGTAAAAATGGCCAATCTGGGTGACGATGCCGTACTTTGTGAACTGACAAATGAAGACGGTTCTATGGCAAGGCTTCCGGAAATCGTAGACTTCGCCCTCAAAAAAGGGATGTGTGTCGTGACCATCGAAGATATTTATGCATACCGTAAAATGGTGATGAGCAACTAAACTTACATTTATTTAACGTACAGAACCGCCGGATGATATGATCATTCGGCGGTTTATTTAAATATTTAACCAAAAACAAGTTAAATTAAAATTCGAATTGTGATTTTAATTAACTTTAACAAAAAAATTACTATGAAAAAATCTATACTCTTTCTATTGGGAACTTCTGTCATGCTTTCTGCGCAGATCACATTAACAAAAGCAGCCAACGATCCTATTTCGGGAGATATTGTGAACTACAATCAATTAAACGGAACTGTAAACAACTCTGCAACAGGTGCTAATGCTACGTTTTCAAACGGAAGTCTTACCATGGGTGCTTCTTCACAAACTACCTATTCTGCTCCTACTTCTCCTGAACTCACAACATTTCCGGGTTCTACGATTAAAATGGTAGATGGGACAACAACTATTTATTATAAAGCATCTGCAACTAAACTGGAAATTACAGGAATTGTAAATCCACAGGCTACTTTAAACTTCAGTGTAGATAACGGTACTTATAATAATTATCCGACAACCTATGGACCGGCTCAGAATGACACTGCTAAAGGAACCTTCACCTCATCTGTTGCCAACGGATTGTTCAGCGGTACTCTGGCAACTCAGGCAGATGCATATGGAACCTTGATTATTGGAAATCAGACATACAGTAACGTTCTTAGAGTAAAGTATACACAGAACTTTAATTTATATGCATCTTTTGATGTTATTTACGCCAACCCGATCGGAACAGTTACCAATACAGCATATGCTTATTATGACGCTTCTCACAGATATGCATTATTGAGCACAACCAATGGAAATATCAGTGTTCCATTGCTAGGTATCAACCAGTCGACTTCAAGTGCACAGGCTTTAAGTGAAACATTCCTATCTATAAGCAATGTGACAAAGAAGGAAAATTTAATTGTTTATCCTAACCCGGCACAGGATTTCATCGGCTTTAAAGGAAATACCGATCATTATTCAAAAGCAAATATTTACAGTCTGGATGGAAAACTGGTTAAAACTTCAGATGTAAAATCAGGAAACATACAAATCTCAGACCTTCCGCCAGCTTCTTATTTTATTGAGATCAGTGGAAAAAATACAGCTGATAAAAAGAATACAAAATTCATTAAGAAATAAAAAAACAAAATCCCCGCTCCTACAAATGAGCGGGGATTTCTTATTAACATTCAAAATTGTTTCTAAAAAGTAGCTGCAGGAGCAGTTTCATTATTAAGCTTTCGCTGAATCTCGGTCTTTTTACCTTTTGAGAAATCATAACTTAGTCCTAGCACAAACATTGATTTATTGTTCATAATCTGGGTATGAACTTTATAGTCTACTAAACTTTCCGGCAAACTTTTCGTTTTATATTCCGATGGCATTCCTATCCAGTACATTCCGGTGGAAAATGTCCAGTTTTTGTATTTATAGCTGATAAAAATATTATTCTGATTCTCGTTGGTATTAAGGAAGGCACCACTAAGATTATACACGGGAATATTGAACTGGTATTGAACAGAGAACGATTTATATTCCGAGGAAAGCGAAAAATAATTTCCTAAATAATCATTTTTGATCAAATCCCCTTTACTTGTTCTCACGGTCTCAGAAGTCGGTGTAATAACTGCTTTTATAACAAGCAGGCTATTTCCAAAAGGTTTATAAGACCCCGTTAACTGTATTCCATATCGCTGTCCATTTTTTCCGTTTTCATACGTCAGCGCGTAGCCTCCCAATACATCATCCTGAACGTAATATTGATTGATCACCCTGTTGGTATACCGGTAAAACAGGCCTGCATTAAAATCAAAATATTTATTATTAAAAGAATATGTCAGGTTATTAGAAAAGACCTGCTGAGATTCTAAAAAAGGATTTCCTCTTTGAACAATATTGGGTGCCAGCTGCACAACGTTACTACTCAAAGCATTACTCCATGGGCTTACAGGATTGTAACTTGCTGTAAAACGAAGATTCTGATTTCCTTTAATCTGATATGCTAAAATAACCTTTGGAGTAAAGGTCCATTCATCAAAAGTATTCTCTGCACTTTTGTTGTGAATATTCGTAAGCCCTGCTCCAATACGATAACTGAATTTATCCACTTTTCCTGCAAACTCAGTGTACAAATACTGCTCCAGATAGGTAACACTGTATTGAGAATACCCTGCAAGATTATTCAGGTCATTGGAAATAGATGATCTTGAAATACGATATCCGGATGAAAGTTTTCCTGCTTTGAAATCATGGGTATGAGCAAGCTCTCCCACCAGACTCGTCTGTTTTGCTTTCAGAACCATATCATTGTCATATACTGAAAGTCCTGATCCAACCACCCATTCTTTGGCTGTTTCCGATGTATTGGTTGTATAATGAGATCCTACCACATTAATGCTCAGCTCATCTTTTTCACCCATTTTTTTAGAATAATAAAGATCCAGCTTGGGAATCACATAATCTGAATTATTATTTTTAAACATCGCGTGTTCTTCTTTCAGATTATCCTCTGTAAAGACACTCTGCCCTACTCCTTTTGAAAATCTGCTGAAAATATCCATATTCAGTTTTGCCTGAAAAGCATAATCATCAGGAACAAGCCTGGTATAGCGCAAGGCAACATTCTGGAATGTATATCCAAAATGATCAGTTCTGTTTTCATCAGAACGGTAATGATTTCCGTTCAGCTGATAATCATAGACACTATTTACTCTTCTGTCATTATAATCTCTCAGATTCAGGGAATATTCAAGTCCGAAGTTATTTTTTCCTTTGGTATAATTGGCGTAGGCAGAACCATTCACGAATCCGGTATTGGGAGCAGTAGAAACATCCGCTCCGAAAACATACCCCGTTTCCGTAGATCTTGTCAGAATATTGACCACCGTATCTGCCCGTGTTGCCCATCTTGCAGGCGGAATATCATAATACTCTACCTTGACAACCTCACTTGGAGCAACACTTCGGATCTGCATGTCTGTAGCTTCAATTCCGTTGATAAGAAATAGCGTAGTCCCTCCTTTGGTACTGGTAATTGTATTGGCTACTGGATCCAGCTGTAATTCGGGAAGTGTACGAAGCAGATCTTTTGCATAGCGTGCTCTTTCCAGGGCTTCTTTATCAAAAGTATAGACGGCTTTATCGGCATACTGTTTTTTACGTTGTGATTTCAAAATAACTTCCTGAATTTCTTTGGTTGCTGAAGCATCAGCCGTATCATTTTTTTTCTCCTGAGAAAAAATAAAAGTTCCGCAAAGAAAGAATATGGTATAAATAGTTTTTTTCATGTCTGAAGATGAATTATACTATTAGGACAATTAATGACCGATGTATATTACATTTACAATCATAACCAAATAAAATGATCAATAAATTTTCTTTAAATTCCAATTATTATGTTAAATTCAGCCCGTTTTTTGCTGGTATTTTTTTACATCACAAAATATAGAGTCATGAAAAAAGCATTCATATTAATTCCGTGCTTCCTGTTTTCTGCGTTGGAAGCTCAGGAAATCGAAAACAGTCCGGCAGAAAAGATGAATATCGTCAAGACCAATGTCACGGCTTATGCATTCAGAAACATAAATCTGTCTTATGAGCGGGCCATCAACCAATGGTTTTCCTTAAACATCGGTTTCGGAACAATGCCGGAAGGAAAAGTACCTTTCATCAATGCTTTTCTAAAAGATGAAGACGAGAAAAGATTCCAGAATCTTAGAGTAAAAGCAACGAATTTCACCATAGAACCAAGGTTTTACATTGGAAAGGGTTATGGAAAAGGATTTTATTTTGCACCGTATTACAGATATTCAAGTGTTTCTTCCAATACCTTTGATTTTTATTATGATTACAATGGTCCTAATGCAATTACCTATCAAATTCCGCTTAAAGGTCAGGGAGATACGAAAGGAAACAGCGGAGGATTAATGGTCGGAGTTCAGTTCTTTCTGACCACAAGTCAGAATCTTGTACTGGATTTCTGGATCGCGGGAGCTCACTATGGAAGCGGAAAAGGTGACTTTACTATGACCTCCGATTATATATTAACTCCTGATATGCAGGCTCAGCTTAAAAAGGAAATTGAAAATCTGGATATTCCATTTGTAAAGTATTCGGTAGAAACCAATGCCAATGGAGCAAAAATAAAAGTGGACGGACCGTGGGCTGGTTTCAGAAGCGGGCTTTCTATAGGATATCGGTTTTAAAATATACAACCCCATCATACTCAAGCCGTTCTTTTTCAGAGCGGTTTATTTTTTATAAAATTTATATCTTGGCAGCCATTATGAGAAAACTTGCCTGAAAATAACATCTATGAATCCAATCTCTATTACTACCGCTCAAAGAATCAAAGCCATCATAGGCGGGTCTATCGGAAATCTTGTCGAATGGTATGACTGGTATGCCTATGCAGCCTTTGCCATTTATTTTTCACATTCTTTTTTTCCGGATTCTGACCTTAATGCACAACTGATGAATACCGCAGGAATATTTGCTGTAGGCTTTCTTATGCGTCCTATCGGCGGATGGATGTTCGGGAGCATTGCAGATAAGGTGGGAAGAAAGAAAGCGATGACCCTTTCGGTGTTGCTTATGTCTTTCGGGTCCCTGCTTATTGCACTTACCCCAACTTATCAATCAATCGGTATTCTGGCTCCCTTATTACTTTTGCTTGCAAGGTTACTTCAAGGATTGAGTGTAGGTGGAGAATATGGTGTTTCGGCAACGTACCTCAGTGAAATGGCTACACAGGAGAGAAGAGGATTTTATTCAAGTTTTCAATATGTCACTCTGATTGGCGGACAGCTTATCGCTTTGGGAATTCAGCTTATTTTACAGAAATTACTGCTGACTGAAGCTCAACTGGAAGATTGGGGATGGAGAATTCCTTTTGTGATTGGGGCTATGCTTTCTATCATTGCATTGTACCTTCGGGCTAACCTTCATGAAACGGAAGCTTTTGAGAATAAAAAAGAGATGAGTGAAAAGAAAAAAGGAACTGTGAAGGAACTCCTGAAACACCCGAAAGCCTTGCTTACCGTTATAGGACTAACTTTAGGGGGAACATTGGCATTTTATACCTATACAACTTATATGCAGAAATTCCTGGTGAATACGGTACATCTTACGAAAGAAGAATCTACCTTGGTCTCTTTTATTTCATTGTTTATATTTGCTTGTCTTCAGCCCGTATTTGGAGCATTGTCTGATAAGATCGGAAGAAGACCTCTTCTTTTAGGCTTTGGTATCCTGGGAACTTTATGTACTGTTCCGCTTCTTACAGCACTCAGTACAACGACTTCAATATGGGGTGCATTTTTATTGATTATGGCCGCTTTAATTATTGTAAGCGGATACACTTCTATCAATGCCGTAGTAAAGGCAGAGCTTTTCCCTTCCGAAATCAGGGCACTTGGTGTAGGACTGCCTTATGCCGTTACAGTAGCTGTATTTGGGGGAACTGCAGAATATATCGCTCTTTGGTTTAAAAAGATGGGTTCCGAAGAATATTTTTACTGGTACATTACGGGATGTATTCTTTTTTCTCTTGTCGTGTATATCGGAATGAAAGATACCAAAAAGACCTCAACACTGGATAAAGATTAATATTTTATACCCTTATAAAAAACATGCGCCACAGAGGATCTGTGGCGCATGTTCTATTTTTTTAATGATAGGCTTGCTTAAATTTTTCAATCATACTGTCCAGATTATGACGCTGAACATATATACTTTTTACCTCCTCATACCTCGGCGATTTGTAGAAAACCTCATGGAAATCCATACTACCGTTTCCTACTTTCACAACTTTCTGTACTTCGATATTCAACTTTCTCAATTCGTCTTTGAAGACTTTAAATTCATCTTGTATACTACTACTCATTAATATTTTTGGTTTTTTAGTTAAAAATTACATTTACCCCTCTCAATGTTAGGGGTAACCTCTCAAATTCCGAATAAAGTTAGTAAATTTATCAACACAAAATAACACTTTGATAATATTTTATTGTATTTTTTACAAATTGTCGGAGAATATCATTCAATTGATACATATTTTGTATTTTTAACGCTACGAAAAATTGTAACAACGCTATACAATCCATGAATATCAAAGCATTCTTCTTATTATTCTTTTTAATACCGCTTAGCTTTTTACAAGCTCAGAAGCTGGAATTCAAAGCACCGGATTATGCTTTAATTCAAAAAAACATTGAGAATAAAAACTCAGAATTCTATTATCCGAAACTTTTACAAAGTTTAAAAAAGAATGATACGCTTCTTACAAGCAATCAATACCGTCATCTTTACTTCGGCTATACCTTTCAAAAAGAATATAAACCTTATAAAATAGGGAAGAAAGCGGAAGAAGTAGCCAAATATTATCGCGGTGAAGGTATTTCACAAAAAGATCTTTCGAAAGGCATCCAGCTGTTTCTGGATGCTTTGGATGAAAACCCACTGGATCTGCGTGCCATGAACTATCTCGCTTATTTGTACCATTTGAATAATGATGATGACACTGCCAAAAAAATTGCAGGAAACTTCCACGGATTATTAGGAGCAATTCTTACTTCCGGTGATGGTTTGAAATGTGAAACAGGTTTTCATGTCATTTCCGTTACTGATGAATATGTGCTTTTGAACAGATTTCAAATGGAAACCAAGGCACAAAGCCACAACGGAAAATGCGACTATCAGGAATTTGAAAAAGGCAAATATAAAATCCCAGGATTTTATTTTGATATCAGCAGGTTTTACGGAAGAATAGTAGACTAATCTGTTTTTAGTATTTTGAGTTTGTCAAGATGTAATATACTGGTATTCAATTTCATTATCTGGTAAATCTGCGATCTTTACAAAATTCAGGCGTTCCATTAGTTTTATTGCGCTTGCCTTATCTTTAGAGGTGATTGCCCCTACATGAGTGAGTTTTATAGTCTCTAACCCAAATTGTACAGCCATTTTGATTGCTTGCGTCATATACCCTTTCCCATAATATTGTGGAAGAAGCACACAGCCCAGCTCTCCCTCACCGTGATCCAGCCCTCTGTAATAGCCGCAAGTCCCTACAATTTTATTGGAAAACTTATCTGCTATTCCCCAGTGTATAGAATCTCCTTTAGCATAATCTGCATTGATTTTATCCTGCATTGCTAATGCTTCATCTACACTGGCAGCAGCTACAGCATCATAGTATGATATAGAAATGATATCAGGAACATCACTGGGTTCTATTTTTCTTAGTATAATCGTGTCTCCGATGATGGTAGGGAAATCTGCGTATGGTGGTAAATTCATTTTTAAAATTTATTTTGCTTATGGATATAAACTCCCTAATCGATCAGGATGTGATAAATATACAGTAAAATATTCATTTTCAAAGGTTTTTACATCACATAGACACTACTTAAGTTATTTTTTTTCACTTTTTTACTATGGAGATTTTTCTTCCAGCACTACTAGCTCCTTATTTATATTCCATTACAACCAACACCATTAAAATACTATATTACAATCACTTACAACAACAACCAGTAATAAGTTTTAAATTTTTTTCAAAAAAAATAAAATTTACTGTAACATTTTTAAAGGGTTCGTCTCTAAAAGACAAATAAACCTTAAAACTTTAGAAATCATGAAAAAATTCACATTCCTTCTTATCATCATGTTATTTTTTTTAGCAGTATGCAATATATTCGGACAGGAAACAGCATATCCATTTGAAGTAAAGAAAACCGGAAAAGGAACTCAGTCCTTACTATTTATTCCAGGGTTCGCCTCCTCAGGAGATGTATGGAACGAAACAACTGCAAAATTTGAAAAAAACTTTACCTGTTACACCTTAACAATGGCCGGGTTTGCAGGAACAAAACCACAGGCAGATGCCAGTTTTAAAGATTGGGAAAAAGCAATTGCCATTTATATAAAGAAAAATAAAATTGATAAACCTATTATCATCGGACACAGCATGGGAGGTGGTCTTGCTCTCGCAATTGCAGCAGACTATCCGGAGCTTGTAGGTAAGATCATCATTGTAGACACTCTACCTTGTCTGGCAGCATTATCTGATCCTAATTTTACTTCTAAAGAAAACAATGACTGTACCTCTACCATCGAGAAATTAACAGCTATGGATGATGACCAGTTTCGTAAAATGCAGACTCTGACTATTCCACGCCTATTGGCTGATCCTTCTATGCAGGAAACTGTGATCGGCTGGAGTATGAAATCAGATCGAAAAACATTTGCCAAAATGTACTGTGATTTTTCCAATACTGATCTCAGAGAAAAAATAAAAAATGTACAATGCCCTTCGCTCATTCTTTTGGAGTCATTTTTCGTAAATTTAAAACCTTCAATTGAAGAGCAATATAAAAATTTGAAAAACACTAACATACGGTATGCTTCAAAAGGTTTACATTTCATTATGTATGATGATAAAGATTGGTATTTTAATCAGCTTACTCACTTTTTATCTGTGAAATAATGGTTTTTGAGGAGATATACGAACTCTACTGGCAAAGGATATTCCGTCTATGCATGGGATATGTGAATGATACTGACCTCGCTCAGGATCTTGCTCAGGAAACATTTATCATTGTATGGCAGCAGCTCCCGAAATTCAGGAATGAATCCAGTGTAGGAACATGGATCTTCAGAATTGCTTCTAATAACTGTCTCCGGCAGATTGAAAAAGAAAAGAAATTTACCAAAACTGATTTACCCATCAATCTGGAAGAGAAAAAGCAGGAATCCATAGAACCTCAGATACAATTGCTGTATCAATTTATCTCAGAATTGCCCGAAACGGACAGAATCATCATTTCATTGGAACTGGAAGAGGTAAAGCAGGCTGAAATCGCCCACATTGTAGGACTTTCAGAATCTAATATCCGGGTAAAAATTCACAGGATAAAAGAAAAATTAACCCAAAAGTTTAAAGAAAATGGCTACTAATATAGATTTCAAAAATATATGGAAGCAGCAGACTTCCAGCAAACCCAATCTGGAAGAGCTTCTCGGAAAGCTGAAAAAATTCAGAAACCAAAATCTACGCAGATTGATCTTTGCCAACATTGGCTTAATCACCACTTCATTATTAATTATTTTCATCTGGTATCATTATCAGCCTCAAATGATTACTACAAAGATCGGTATCGTACTGGTTATTCTGGCCATGGTTATGTTCCTGTTTGCCTATAACAAAATGTTTATGGTGTTTTACAAAATTGACCAGACACAGTCGAATAATGAGTATCTCCAAAGCTTATATGTGGTAAAAAGCAAGCAGAAGTTTATGCAGACAACGATACTTAACTTGTATTTTATCATGCTTTTTCTGGGAATTTGCTTCTATATGTATGAATATACTTCAAAAATGACTCTTGGCTCAGGTATTCTGGCCTATGCCGTAACATTTGCATGGATTGCTTTCAACTGGTTTTATCTGAGACCGAGAACAATAAAGAAACAAGAAGGAAAACTTAACGAATTAATCAATAAATTTGAAGAGATCAATAATCAATTAAAAGACTCATGAGTTCTTCTGACAACAAAAACCACTGGGAAAACGTATACGAAACCAAAAATCCTGATCAGGTAAGCTGGACCCAGAAAAAACCTCAGACCTCGCTTGACTTTATCAAGTCATCAGGATTGGGAAAAGAAGCCCGCATCATCGATATTGGCGGCGGAGACAGCAATCTTGTTGATTTTCTTCTTGAAGAAGGCTATGAAAACATCACAGTCCTTGACATTTCCGCCAAAGCTTTGGAAAAAGCACAGGAAAGACTGGGAGATGCAGCCGCTAAAGTAAAATGGATTGCCACAGATATTACTTCATTCCAACCTATGGAAACCTATGACATCTGGCATGACAGAGCTGCATTTCACTTCCTGACAACTCCGGAACAGGTTGCAAAATATATTGATATTGCAGAGAAGAATGTGAATAACTTTATGATCCTCGGAACTTTTTCCAAAAACGGTCCTACCAAATGCAGCGGATTGGATATTCAGCAGTATGATGAAGAATCATTATCCGGAAAATTTGAAGCAGATTTTGAAAAGATAAAATGTATGACTGAAGATCATATGACTCCTTTTGGAACCACTCAGAATTTTGTTTTCTGTAGTTTTAAAAAGCTTTAATTATTTATAAGTATTTTTTATTTATTTTTAGATTCACAACTCTTAAATGAAAAATACTATGAAAAAATTATTATTTCTGCTTATTTCAGGAGCATTCTGCTCTCATTTTTATTCACAAAATGTGGAATTTCAAGAGTGCGGAACTGATGAATTAATGAAAAAACATTATGAAAGGTATCCGGAGGAGAAAGCACAGGATGATGCTTTCAACCTGAAATTATCAAAAATGATCAAAAGCGGAAAGCTCGCTTCAAAACTTAACAACCAGGTGTATGAAATTCCTGTTGTTGTACATGTTGTAGGAGATGGAAGCGCTGTAGGTACTACCAATAATAAGTCTGATGCCGATATCATTGCCTGGGTAAATTATACCAACGGGGTTTTTGCCGGCAACTCTAGCAGTGGTATGTCCGGAACAAGTGCTATTCTTCCTGTGAAATTTGTTTTTGCAACCAAGGATCCCAGCTGTAATGCGACCAATGGAATCAACAGAATCAATGCTTCCACACTTCCCAAATATGTAAGCGGAGGGGTAAATAACGACAATACCACCAATGCTGTAACGGCTTCTGAGATTACCGCAATGGGAATGTGGGACACTTCAAAATATTACAATATCTATGTTGTTAAAAAATTAACATCCAACTCCGGAGGCCTGAATGGTTTTGCCTATTATCCCGGAGGAAGCAATGACTATGCTTTTATGGCTACAAGTGCTTCTGCAGTGAATGCTCAGACTTTAGCCCATGAATTCGGGCATGCTCTAGGTCTCAGACATACGCATCAGGGATATAATGAAACGACAGGAGACTGCCCTGTAAACAACGATTGTACATTGGATGGAGATCTTGTTTGTGATACAGAGCCTATGAAAAGCCTTTATCACTCTACTGTTCCTCATACCTGCCAGACAGGACAGATAAACCCTTGCACCAGTCAGTTATACAGTGGAGGTGAGAGAAATGTGATGGCATATACGTACTGCTTCAGAAATTTATTTACCCAGGGGCAGACTGACAGAGCAACGGCACAGCTTTTACAGTACAGACTGTCATTAATCAATTCACCGGTAGCATCTACAACTACTATTAATAACAGTGCAACATTAACGAATGCATGTACTCCTGCTTCAATCACGAATCCTGGGGGATACAATGTAGGGATTACTTCAGTAAAATTCGGCAGCATCAACAATTACTCCAGTAATTTTAAACAGGCTGCCAATAACTTTTATGAGAACTTTACCGGTACTTATTGCTCAGGGATCTCAAAAACCACTATTCCTCAAAACTCCGCTACAACCCTTACTGTAGCTCCGGGAACAAACAACGCTCACGTTATCAAAGCGTATATTGATTATAATAATGACGGTCAGTTTAGTGAATCCACAGAATTGGTTCTTAACCAAAGCGGAGTGAGTAACGGCTCATTTGCGACCGCTCAGGTAACACCTCCAGCCAATGCGGTTCTCAATACTCCTTTAAGGATGAGAGTAATTGGGGAATTCAATGGAACAGCTGTAACAGCGTGCTATACTCCAAAATACGGACAGGTGGAAGATTATTCTGTAATTATTGAATCTCAGGGCTTATTGGCAGTAGAAAATGCAGGATTGAAAAATTCACCTTCTATTTTTAAAGATGAAAATTCTGTATCGGTAAGAAGTCATACGAAAATCTCTTCAGTGCATATTTATGATGCTTCAGGAAGGTTACTGATGAGAAAAACAGATGTCAAATCTTCAGAATTCAAATATCCGGTTGATCAGAAGAATCTGGTTATTACTATAACAGCAGTATTGGAAGATGGAAAAGTGATCACTAAAAAATTAAAATTCTAACATTCATTTATAAAAGCAGTCTCAACTTTACAAAGTCACAAAAGCTTTCATTTTAAAATACTTTTATGGCTTTTGTGGTTAAAATAATCAATCTAAATGGTTAGCCTGCGTCATAAAAAAAGAGAGTCATTGATGGCTCTCTTTTTTGTTTATATAATTTCTCAGGAATCATTTCTTCCTGTATTATGATTCCTTTTCTTCTTCCACTTCTACTTCGTGACGCAACTGGGCTTTGTACAGAGTAGAGTAATATCCGTTTTTATCAAGAAGATCAAGATGCCTGCCTTCTTCCACAATTTTCCCGTGCTCCATTACAATGATCTTATCCGCTTTTTCAATCGTAGAAAGCCTGTGGGCAATAATAATGGACGTTCTGTTTTTGGTAATTTTTTCCGTTGCTCTCTGAATCAGTTTTTCACTTTCGTGGTCTATGGAAGACGTTGCTTCATCCAGAATTAAAATTTTCGGATCGGATAGATAAGCTCTAAGGAAAGACAGCAATTGTCTCTGACCTAAGGAGATTGATGAACCTCTTTCACTTACTATATAATCATATCCCCCTGGAAGCTGCTCGATAAACTTATCTACTTCAATTTCTCTGGCTCCAGCTTTTATTTTATCAAGCGTTATGCTGTCGTCCCCGAAGGCAAGGTTTTCAAAAATACTTCCATGGAAAAGGAAAACATCCTGTAATACCACTCCGATATGGCTTCTCAGGTTATAAAGCTCGTAATCCTTTAAATCCACATCATCAATCAGAATATTTCCGGAATTGATATCATATAACCTTGTGATCAAACTGATAATAGTAGATTTTCCAGCACCAGTTGCCCCTACAATCGCTACTGTTTCGCCCGGATTTACTTTAAAATCAATTCCTTTAAGAACTTCCTGTTTCTCATCATAAGCAAAATGCACTTTCTGGAATTCAATTTTTCCGGCAAAATGATCTTTCTTCACCGTTCCGTGGTTCGGCATTGAATTTTCTTCATCCATTAATCCCAACACTCTTTCTGCTCCTACAATTCCTCTCTGGATATTATTGAAACGGTCTGCAATCTGTCTCAAAGGACGGATCAACATTGAAATATACTGAATAAAGGCAATCACTACTCCGGCACTGATCGTAATATAACCTCCGTAGAAAAGGATAAATCCTATAAATAATGAAGAAATAAGCTCCACTACAGGAAAGAATAGTGAGAAAATAAAGACCGTTCTCAACAACGCTCCTTTCAATGTAATATTGATATCATCAAATTTCTTAAACTCGGATTCCTGTCTGTTGAATACCTGAATAATTGACATTCCGGCCAGTCTTTCCTGAACAAAAGAGTTTTGGTTGGACGTCCAGTTTCTTTCATCCCCAAAAGCTTTCTTCAGTCTTTTCTGGAAGAATCTTGTAATAAGAACCATTAAAGGTAGAATAGCCAGCGTAATATAACTCAGGTGAACATTGGTACTGAACATCATTACCAATACAAACAAAATCCTCAGAATATCCCCGAATACCATCAGGAAACCATCTGTATACACCGTCGCAATTGTTTCCACATCTCCTACAGCACGCGTTACTAACTGTCCGATAGGTGTTTTATCAAAAAATGAGGTCTTAAAATAGATCAGCTTGGCATATAACCTCTCTCTTATATCCCGGATCACATTCTGCGAGATAAAATTTGAGAAATACACCAGGAAAAAGTTTAAAATCGTTTCTGCAAATACTAACCCTACAAGGATATAGATATGTTTCATCATCAAAGCTTTATCATGCAGCTTTGTAATATCGTTATCCACCACCTGCATGGTAAGATAAGGTCTATAAGTAGAAACTATTGAAAGGATGATGGAAATTACAAGAGTAAGGATGAACCATGAACGAAATTTCATTCCGATAAAGAACAGCCTTTTTATAATTCCCCAGGTATCTTGTTTTTTCATTGTACGAATCGAAAGAAAGAATTAAAATAAAATTCTATGCAAAAATAAGACTTTATAAATTGCCAGCCTTTACAACTTCAACAAATCGTCATAGAAAATTTCAGATACCTATGATTTACAATATGAATATATTAAGCATTCTTTTGTACCCAGTCCAAAACATATCCTTCTGCGGCTTCCCAATTTTTTTCTTCACAAATGAAATGACTTCTGCCTGCAAACTCTTTGAAATCCCAGTACTATTGGAATCTTAATTTCTGATACTAAAAAGAAAAATGTTTCTGTTCTTACTGATCAATAGTCTTCCCTATTTCTTCAATTTCAATTGTTTTTGTCGGCCTTTCTCTTATAAATTTGTTTTCAAGAAGTTTATAAACTCCCCAAACTGCGACAATAGAGATTAGCCAACTTAGAATATTAATTCCTGAAAAACCTGTATAATTTACATTATCTAAAGATTTAGGATCTGTTGAAGCTAAATACACACCATAGCTGAGTCCTAAAATAATCTGGGTTCCCAAATAAATACCTATTGCCAGAAGACCGTAGTGCCATTTTGTTTTCCCAAATCTTTCTGCTAATTGTGCGTAATATCGGTAGGCACCGATAAGAATAAAGATTGATAACATGATTATTATTTTGTTTTTAGTTTTTTATTTAAAATTCGTATCCCACATCCACCAGATACAATCCATGTCCCGGTGCTGAAGTTCCTGCTGCATTTCGGTTTTTATCTTCAATCACTTGACGAAGATCTTCCGGCTGCAGTTTTCCGGTTCCTATTTCTACCATGGTACCGACAATAGCACGAACCATATTTCTGAGAAAACGGTTGGCCGAAACGGTGAATTTCAATTCCGTTCCATTTTGTTTCCATTCTGCTTTATACATTTTGCAGATATTGGTTTTGTTGTCAGTCTTTAACTTTGCGAAACTGGTAAAATCCTCATATTCAAAAAGAATTTTGCAGGCCTCATTCATTTTATCAATATCGAGAGTCCTTTTCCAGTGCTGCCAGGCAGATTCCTGTGTGAATGGATTTTTTTCCAGCGAGATATAATATTCATACGTTCTGTAAGTAGCATCAAAACGGGCGTGAAAGTCATCTTTTACCGGAAAAATCCTTTTGATGGATATATCAGGCGGCAGAAAACTATTCAGCCTGCGCGGAAACTGATCGTTCAATTCCTGCTCTGTATCAAAATGGGCAAATATTTTTTTGGCATGAACACCTGTATCCGTTCTACCTGCCCCTGTCGTTTTAATCTCTTCCCTTAAAATCGTGGAAAGTGCTTTTTCCAGTTCTTCCTGTACAGAAATAGCATCCGGCTGTATCTGGTAGCCAAAATAATTCTTTCCGTTGTAAGAAAATTCTATAAAGTATCTCAATGTATTATAATAACTCCACAAAAATACTTTAATTTAATGAAATATTTATTGAAAAGTCTTTGAGAATATTGCTCAAAATGCTTGTGAAAATTCCTATTTTTGCAATCGTATGAAAAGATGGTACCTTTATCCTTTTTCCCTTGGTTATCATTTGGTAACGGGTATCCGGAACACGATGTATGATCTGGGAATTTTTAAGTCGACAAAATTCAAAACACCGATAATCAATGTCGGAAACCTTTCTGTGGGCGGAAGCGGAAAGTCACCCATGGTGATGTATCTTGCCCAGTATTTATCCAAACATTACAGAACCGGCGTACTTTCACGGGGTTACGGAAGGCTGACCAAAGGTTATGAAGTAACCAATTACGAAAGCAACTACAAAGTGGTAGGTGATGAAGCCATGCAGCTTTTTGAACGTTTTAAAAACCGTTTTGTTATTGCTGTTTCAGAAGAACGTGTTCCCGGAGCTAAAAAAGTAATTGATGATATGGATCTTCAGGTCCTAGTATTGGATGATGCCATGCAGCATAGAGCTATTAAGGCTGGATTCAATATTTTGATGACTGATTTTAATGATCCTTTTTTTAAAGATTATGTGCTTCCTGCAGGAGATCTCAGAGAGTCAAGATCCGGTTACAAAAGAGCAGACATCATTATGGTCAGTAAATGTCCTGATGAGCTTACTGAGGAAACAAAAAGGTATTACATTTCAAGAATCAGACCTTCTTACGGACAGAAAGTTTTCTTTTCATCCATTGGTTATGACGAAAATGTATACGGAAAAGATAAAATGCTTCCGGATAACAACCTGAATTATTATGATATTTTACTGATCACCGGAATCGCCAATCCTAAACCGCTTCTGGAACATCTTGCAAAATTTTCAAAAAGGGTAAAACATTTAAAGTTCAGAGATCATCATAATTTCACCGATGACGATATTAAAAAAATCGTTGCTGAGTATAAAAAATTAGGAGAATATAAACTGATATTAACCACAGAGAAAGATTATGTACGTCTGAAAACTTTTGACTATCTTAGAGATATTGTTTACTACTGGCCTATCAATGTACTTATTGATAAGAAAGAAGAATTCAATCAAATCATCTTAGATTATGTTAGAAAAAATTAAAGAGACTGCAGATTTTATTAAAAATATTATTCAGGAAACCCCTGATTTTGCAGTTGTTTTAGGATCCGGACTGGGAAAATTACAGAATGAAATAAAACCTATTCATTCTTTAGAATACAAAGACATCCCCCATTTTCCACAAACCACCGTAGCCGGGCATACCGGAAAGCTCATTTATGGACTCCTGGAAGGGAAAAAAGTTCTGATGATGAGCGGCCGTTTCCATTATTACGAAGGGCACTCAATGGAAACTGTAACTTTCCCTGTAAGAGTTTTTCATCTGCTGGGAATTCAAAATCTTATTCTTTCCAATGCCTGCGGCGGAGTGAATCCTGCTTATAGTGTTGCCGATATCGTTATTCTGAAAGATCACATCAACATGATGCCTGAGCATCCCCTTCGTGGAAAAAATATTGATGAGCTTGGACCTCGTTTTGTGGATATGAGCGAGCCTTACAACAAAAAAATGATTGCCACAGCAGAACAGGCTGCTGCTTACCATCATATTAAAATTCATCAGGGTGTTTATGTCGCATTACAAGGACCAACTTTTGAAACTCCTGCCGAATATGGTATGATCAAAGCCATTGGTGGTGATATGGTAGGAATGAGCACCGTTCCGGAGGTAATCGTTGCCAGACATATGGGAATGGATGTTTTCTGTATTTCCGTAATCACAGACCTTGGCGGACCAGATGTAGCTTTTGCCGTTTCTCACGAAGAAGTTTTGAATGCTGCTAATAAAGCAATGCCCAATGTAATTGCCGTTGTAAAAGGTTTGATTAAAAACTATCAATAAAAATATTTCACAAATATTACCACCGAAGATACAATATTCACCTCCCAAAAAGGGATGGCGAAAATTCAAAGAGTTTTTGACGGGGTGGTCCACTCTCATACCCCATAGAATTCATCAATATTATAAATTTTTCCTAATTCAACAGAAATCAATCTCAGATTGCGATTCATTGTTTAGATTTGTACAAATGAAATTGTCGAGATGAAAAAGTTGATAGTAATTTTTATGTTGGGTATTTTTGGGATAAGCTATTCACAAAAAGTTCCTGCCACTCTTAAAACAGGATTTTCAAAAGAAGCGTTACAACAGAAACTGGAAGATGAAGATGGAAAAACCATTAGTATCCAGCAGATTCTTGATCAGCATAAAGGAAAAGTTCTGGTTATCGATTTTTGGGCAGGATGGTGTAGAGATTGCTTAAATGCCCTTCCCAAAGCGAAGGAACTGGAAGAAAATAACAAGAATATTGATTTTGTATTTCTATCATTAGATCGTTCAAAAGAAGGGTTTGAGAAAAGTCTGGAAAGATTTGATATGAAAAACAAAGAAAATTATTGGTTTGCTTCCGGATGGAAAAATGATTTCAATAACTATGTAGATCTTAACTGGATCCCAAGATACATGGTGATTGATCAGAAATCATCTATTGCAAAATATTATGCAATATCACCTGAAGACCCTGAACTTCAGCAAACCATAAACAGACTTTTAAAATAACCGTCATTTATTTTAATTCGAAAAACATAAAAACTCATTGAAAATCAGTAGATTTCAATGAGTTTTAAAATTTTATTTATTGAACACCATGATCACAAGAGAAGCCAAAGAACAGGATTTAGAAATTCTTTTAGAATTCGAACAGGGAGTTGTTACTGCAGAAAGACCTTTCAACAGTACACTTATTGAAGGAGAAATTCATTATTATGATTTAAAGTCTCTGATACAATCTCCAGATGCAACCGTAATCGTTGCCGAAGAGAATAACGAGATTATTGCATCAGGATATGCCCTGATCAAAAAATCGGAAAAATATTACAATCAATTTGAGAAGTATTCTTATCTGGGATTTATGTACGTAAAGCCGGAACACAGAGGAAAAGGAATCAATAAAGTGATTACTGATGAACTTATTTCCTGGTCAAAGTCGAGAGGAATCAGCGAGATAAGACTGGATGTATATGCCCAAAACGAATCTGCCATAAAAGCTTATGAAAAAGCAGGTTTCGAGCCTCACCTTCTCACCATGAGACTGAAATAGAAAAAGGCTTGAAGCAGGAAGATCGAAGATGGAAGTAGTGTATGTCCTAAGAATAACTTTTATTTTTTTAATTAATTTTTAATAAATAAGACATAAATTTCCTTATCGATTTCATTAACCTTAAGCCTCCAGCCTCAAACATCCATTCTATAAAAAAATTTACCGTAAATAAAGGAATCCATATCTTTGTATATGGATTTTTCTTTGCCTCTTCGTAAAATTATTCATGTAGATATGGATGCATTCTATGCTTCTGTGGAGCAGCATGATAATCCTACCTTGAAAGGCAAACCTATTGCGGTTGGAGGACAACATCGTGGCGTAGTGGCGGCAGCGAGCTATGAAGCCAGAAAATATGGAGTACGCTCTGCAATGCCCAGTAAGACAGCCAAAGAAAAATGTCCGCATCTTATTTTTGTTCCTCCCCGATTTGCCAGATATAAAGAGATTTCAAAAAAGATCAGGGAAATTTTCTATGAATATACTGACCTGGTAGAACCTCTATCACTCGATGAAGCCTATCTGGATGTCACGGAAAATAAGAAAGGGATGGAATCTGCCAACCTCATCGCCAAAGAAATCCGTCAGAAAATTTTTGAACAGACCGGCCTTACAGCTTCTGCAGGCATTTCAGTTAATAAGTTTTTGGCTAAAGTAGCTTCTGATATTAATAAACCGAATGGCCAGAAAACCATTCATCCCGATAAAATGGAGCATTTCCTTGAAGAATTGCCTGTAGAAAAATTTTATGGTGTTGGAAAAGTTACCGCTAACAAAATGTTTAGTTTAGGAATTTATAAAGGGAAAGATTTAAAAAAGAGGTCACTTGAAGATCTGGTAAGGCTTTTCGGAAAGTCAGGAAAACATTATTACAATGTGGTACGCGGTATTCATACTTCTGAGGTAAAACCTCATCGGATTCAGAAGAGTGTGGCCGTGGAAAGAACTTTCTTTGAAGATCTTCTGGATGAACAGCAGATCAACGAGAAACTGCAAAGTCTTGCAGAGGAAATCCATCAAAGATTACAGAAGAATAATATTCTCGGAAGGACTTTAACTTTAAAGATAAAATATAAAGACTTTTCTCTTTTCACAAGAAGTATAACAAGGGAAGATTATTTCTCATCCCCGGAACAATATTTCAGCACCGGAAAAAAACTTTGGGAACTTCGCCCTTTTGACAAAGCGGTACGCCTGCTCGGATTATCTCTCTCTCAACTGAATACGGAAGAAAAAAAGCAGGTTTCCGTTCAACTAAAAATCCCGTTTGAAGAATTCGAAAATGAATAGGTCATATTTTTTCGCTACCTTGTATGAACCAAATCAGCAAATTTATGAACCCAACCATGATTCAGTTTTTCCATTGGTATTCTGAAGGCGACGGAAAATTGTGGAAAGAAGCCGAAAAACAAGCCGGATACTTAGCAAAACTTGGAATTACTTCTGTATGGTTTCCCCCTGCCTATAAAGGCACCAATGGTGGTTATTCTATCGGATACGATGCCTACGACCTGTATGATCTTGGAGAATTTGATCAAAAAGGAACCCTTCCTACCAAATACGGTACTAGAAACGATTATACAAAAGCAATTAAAGCCTTAAAGAAACAAAATATACAAGTCATTGTGGACATTGTGCTGGGGCATAAAGCCGGCGGTGACGAACTGGAAAAATTTAAAGTCGTAAAAGTAGATGAAGAGAACAGGGAAAAAGTAATTTCCGATGTCATCGAAATAGAATCTTACACAAAATTTACCTTTCCCGGAAGAGGAAAAAAATATTCTGATTTTGAATGGAACTTCACCTGCTTCAGCGGTGTGGATTATGCTGAAGGTATGGATTCCCATATTTTTAAAATACAGTCGGAATACGGAAATGACTGGGAAGAAATGATTGATGATGAAAAAGGAAATTATGATTACCTGATGTATAATGATATCGAGCACCGGAATCCTTTTGTACGGGAAGAACTCAACAATTGGGCTAAATGGTATTTTGATCAGACCGATTTCGATGGGGTGAGACTGGATGCTCTAAAACATATTTCTTTTGATTTTTATAAAGAATGGCTTATGCTACTTCGTTCCAATTCCGGAAAAGACATTTTCGCTGTCGGAGAATACTGGGCTCCCGGATATCTTCATCTGCTTCAAAAATATATTGAAGTGACAGAAGGCTGCATGAGTCTTTTTGACAGTTCATTACAGAATAATTTCCATACAGCATCCAGAGAAGGAGATTCTTATGATCTCAGGAGAATTTTTGAAGAAACTCTTACCCAGGCAGATCCTATGCATTCTGTAAGTTTGGTGGCCAATCATGACACACAACCTTTACAGGATCTTGAAGCTCCTGTAGAACCATGGTTCAAACCAATTGCCTATGCCCTTATTTTGTTGAGAAAAGATGGTTATCCATGCATATTTTATCCAGATCTGTATGGAGCTCATTATGTGGATAAAGACAGAGAAGGCAATGACCAGGAAATATTTATGCCCAAAGTAGATGGCATTGAAGAATTATTAAAAGCAAGGAAAGATCATGCTTATGGTGACCAGCAGGATTATTTTGAAGACGCCAACTGCCTTGGCTGGGTACGGATGGGCGATGGTGAACATAGCGGATGTGCTGTTGTTCTGAGCAATAAAGATTCTTATAACAAGCCTATGGAAGTAGGAACTTTATATGCAGGAAAGAAATTCAAAGACCTGTTGAAAAGATCTAAAGATAAAGTGACCATTGATGAAAACGGATGGGGAGATTTTCCTGCTCCGGCAGGAAATGTGAGTGTATGGATCCCTGAATAAGAATAAGATTAAAATTCAATACAAATAAAAAGGCATATCTGTTCAGATGATTAGGTATGCCTTATATTTATCAGCAGGCTATATTTTAGCAATAAATGTATCTGCAATTCCAAACGTCTATAGCCCATTCACAGCATTGTCCATCTTCGTTGGAAGTACAGCATACTTTACCCCAATTTAAATCTCCGGCTTTTACACTCTTCAATTCCTGACGGTTCAATTTTCTTACTTTAACATCTTTGTTTGTTTTCATAATTACTATTTTTTATGGTTTAGTAATTAAATATACATTAAAAATAACAATTATGAGTACATATTCAACACCAATTACATGATTAAACATACATAATCCACATGAAAACAGGTAAATATTGAAGATATGACTGACCGCCCCGTCAAAAAATTCTTTGAATTTTCGCCACCCCTCCAGAGGTGGGAAATTTTTACGTCTTCAGTTGAGGAATTTGTTAAAATGAGAGATTTTATAAGTTTTGATGTGTGGTTATATTTTTCTGAGTTCCAGGATTTCCGGTCTTTCGGAGGTATCAGATATTTTTCCGGTGCGGGCAAATTCAGCCCATAGAGCCCTCAACTTTTTACCATTCTCATGAATACGGCTCCAGGGAATATTTTTCAGCAGTTCGGAAGATTTCCAGGCTGATTCATTCCCAAAGATCAAAGGAAGATCAATGCAATGCGGTGCTCCAATAGGATTATCTTTCAATTTCGAATGAATTTTGAAGAGATAGACATTTCCACCAGCTTCAGCCAGATTTTGGGCCAACTGTATTGCCGGATTCCCATAGATAAGTGCAGTGGTTTTTTCAACAGCTTTATCCATAAGTTTTAAGCCAAATCCTTTTCCGAAATATTTATTTAAAGCCTCTGAAGTTTTAAGATAAAAAGCCGTTTCGTCATTATTCAAACCCATCAGCACATCATATTTCTGAGCATTCTTCCTCCACATTTCTACCGACTCCTCTTCTTTGCACAACGGAAAATGTCCGTATTGAGTACCAAAAGGCATGACTGCTTTGAGACCATATTTTATTACAGACGGTAAAAATTTTCTGTACCCATCCATCATTTTTAAAACATCGGTTTCCTCTTTCAATATTTCTGTTTTTGCCAGAAATTCCGCAGACATTTTCTGTCTTTTATGCCGTAGTCCCAAAGGAGCACTTTGAATAATCACACGCTGAAATAAATTCTCCACTCCTTCTGAAATCATTAAGTGTGCTATGGCATCACCTCCTGAAGACTGTCCGAGAAGGGTTATATTATTTTCATCACCTCCAAGATCTGCAATATGGGCTTTTATCCACTTCAATGCTTCAATCATATCCAAGAGCCCAAGATTAGCTGGTCTACCCTCATCTCCACCTAAGAAACCAAACAATCCTAAGCGATATGAAACAGCAACCACGATAATATGCTGTTCCCTCACCCATTCCGCAGGATCGGCAGTGGCGAGATCGCCACACCCTATCTCATGAGAACCTCCGTGAATCCAGACTACAACAGGAAGTTTTTCGTTTTCAGAAATTACTTCCGGGCGGGTTATGGAAAGGTATTGTGTAGCCTCATCGACCTCGAAACTTTCGACAGGTGTTGCTCCGATCATTTTTTCCACAAGCGGGCTTAAAACCTGCGGACATACCGGCGTCTTTTCCGGAGAAATAATCATCGAAAATAATGAGGGTTCTACAGAAATAGGTTTTTTAAATCTTTCAGAATGGGCATAACGAATACTTCTAGCCCTGATAATTCCTTCTTCTTTTAGTGCTAAAATTCTTCCGAAACGGGTTTCAAAAATAGGAGTGTCTTGCTGATTTGGTGCCATCTTTAAAACTGTGAAACTTTTCTCTTTAAATTTAATTATTTAAACACAAATTTCACAAACCATCATTGTGTTATTCGTGAAAAAATTAGTGCCATTAGTGTTAAAAAAATCTAAACACAAATTTCACAAATGAAAGCACGAATATCCACTAACCATAATAGTGTTATTTGTGTTGAAAAAACTAGTTCAGCATTTTGTATTCGCTTGGAGAAATTCCTACTTTGGTTTTGAATAGTCTTGTAAAATGCTGTGGATATTTAAAGCCTAAATCGTAAGAAATTTCGCTGATTGTTTTTGCCTGATCCAGAATTTGTTCTTTAGCAATATCAATAAGCTTATTGTGAATAAATTCCTGAGCGGAAATTCCCAATTCTTTTTTTATCAGGTCTCCGAAATAATTAGCAGACAGATTCAGTTTTTCTGCAAAGTAATTGACCATAGGAAAACCTATATTTTTGGGATTCTCGGATTTTAAATAATCATCTACCAGATTTTCAAATTTCCCGATAACCCCCTGGTTGACATGATCTCTTGTAATAAACTGACGGTCGTAAAATCGCATGCAGTAATTCAGGAACAGTTCAATATTATTAACAATTAAAGATTTACTGTGTTTATCTATAGCCTGTTCAAGCTCCAGTTTAATATTTTTAAAGCAATCCAGCACCACTTCTCTTTCTTTCTCGGAGAGATGGAGCGCTTCATGTACGTCATAAGAGAAAAATGAATAGTCTTTGATATTTTTTCCTAAGTTGGTTCCTTTTATTAAATCCGGATGGAAAATTAAGGCAAAACCTGCAGGCTGAACAAATCTGTCTTTATTATAAATTCCATAGGTCTGCCCGGGAGCAATAAAAACTAAAGTTCCTTCCTGATAATCGTAGCTATGTTTTCCATACTGCATGTCTCCACACATTACATCTTTCAGAAAAACGGTATAAAACCCAAACATTCTTTTATACTGGCAAATAGGATCGGATTTGGAAAAATCTATGATACTTACCAGCGGATGCAAGGTTTCATGATTCGCCATTTTATTATATTCCGAGACCGTATTATAGATTTCAACCTCCTGATTTTCCATGAAGTACATTTTTATTACTATTCAAAATTACCACTTTCATTTGTAATTGAAATGATGTCTGTAAAATTGGTAAGTAATTCGGTAATCTGTATAAGTATGGTTTACGGGAAAGTTTCGACTTTTGTATCGTTATGGAAACTTTTAATACAACCATCTTTCCGAAAGGGGAAAAAGCTCCTTCAGATTATTTCTCCGGAGGAACAGCATGGGTTCATATCCTGAAACCCAATGAAGATAACCTGAACTGTCAGATCGGAAATGTAGTGTTCGAACCGGGATGTAGAAATAACTGGCACTCTCATGGCGGTGGACAGATTTTAATCGTAACTTCAGGAACAGGATTTTATCAGGAAAAAGGAAAATCTGCTCAGGTTTTACATGTTGGAGAGATTGTCAACATTCTTCCAGATGTCATCCACTGGCATGGTGCTGCTCCAAACAGTGAGTTTACCCATATTGCCATCAACCCTAATACCCAAAACGGAATTGTGGAATGGCTGGAACCTGTAACAGACGAAGAATATAATAAATTATCAACCTAAACTAAATATAAAAAATGAGTACAATCACAGTAAAAGCTTATGGTGCAGAGTCTACCACAGCAGATCTGAAAGAAATGAATATTGAAAGAAGAGAAGTAACCCCAAAAGATGTAGAAATTGAAATTCTATACTGCGGGGTATGCCACTCTGATCTTCATACCGCAAGAAACGACTGGGGCGGATCTTTGTATCCTGCAGTTCCAGGGCATGAAATCGTGGGAAGAATTACTAAGGTAGGAAGCGAAGTTTCCAAATTTAAAGTAGGTGATCTTGCAGGAGTAGGATGTATTGTAGATTCTTGCGGACATTGCGAAAGCTGCAAGCATGATCTGGAGCAATATTGTCTGAATGGTTTCACAGGGACATACAACGGAAAGGACAAGCATTTGGGAGGTCATACTTTTGGAGGATATTCTCAAAAAGTAGTTGTAGATTCTCACCACGTTTTAAAAGTGCCTGAAAATCTTGACCTTGCAGCTGTAGCTCCTCTTCTTTGTGCAGGTATTACAACCTGGTCACCTTTAAAACACTGGAATGTAGGTCCTGGTTCTAAAGTAGCTGTTGTAGGACTAGGTGGTTTGGGCCACATGGCTATCAAACTGGCAAAAGGATTGGGAGCTGAAGTTACCCTATTCTCAAGAACTCCGGGAAAAACAGATGATGCTAAGCAGCTGGGTGCTGATCATGTTGTCATTTCTACAGATGACGCACAAATGGATGCTGTAAAAGGAAAATTCGATGTAATCATTGATACGGTACCTTATGTACATGACGTCAATCCATATGTTTCCACGTTAAATATTAATGGAACGCATGTTCTTGTAGGATATTTGGGAGGTTTAGAGCCTATTCTGAATACTGTTCCTATGATTTTAGGGAGAAAGTCTGTAGCCGGTTCAGTAATTGGTGGTATTGCGGAAACTCAGGAA
The DNA here is from genome assembly GCF_059420365.1 of Chryseobacterium sp. GW821-FHT04C04. Taxonomy (NCBI): domain Bacteria; kingdom Pseudomonadati; phylum Bacteroidota; class Flavobacteriia; order Flavobacteriales; family Weeksellaceae; genus Chryseobacterium; species Chryseobacterium sp. GW821-FHT04C04. Next base: position 625,506 of record NZ_JBWKTO010000002.1, read on the forward strand.
TTGCTGGATTTCTGTGGTGAACATAATATTGTTTCAGAAATTGAAATGATCAAAATGCAGGACATCAACGAAGCTTATGAAAGAATGTTAAAAAGTGATGTAAGATACCGTTTCGTCATTGACATGCAATCTTTGTAATTCTTCTATAGAATTACAAAATCAGGCTCTTCGGATTGAAGAGCCTGATTTATTTTTTAAGGTTTTGGCTAAAGGCATTATGATCGTTATTCAGCATATATTTGTTTTCTTCAGCATATTGATTATTATTTCTTTCCATATCCTGAAAAGCCCATGCTGCCATAGCATCAATAACAGGTGCCAGTTTATTGCCTGCTTCACTCAGTTTATAAGTCACATGAGGTGGCACTACAGATCTTGCTATTCTGATAATTAATCCATCTGCTTCCAGTTGTTTCAAGTGCTGGATCAGCATTTTTTCTGTTACCGCAGGAATTGCTTTTTTCAATTCACTGTATCTTTTTTCTCCTGTAGAAAGATTGAACAGGATAATGGGTTTCCAGAATCCGCCAATTCTTTCCATGACGTACATTACAGGACAATCCTGTACTGTCTTTTTATTTTCCTGGATAGTTGAACTCTCTTTAATCGCTGTCATAGTTACATACTTTAGGGTAAGTACTTGTATAAAAGTAAGTACAAATATAACTTTGTTCTCAGAAATAAAAAAATATTTTACCTATGAAAATTATAATCACAGGATCATTAGGAAATGTAGCCAAACCATTAGCACAACAATTAGTTGCAGAAGGACATGATATTACCATTATAAGCAGCAGCGATGCAAGAAAACAGGATATTGAATCTCTGGGAGCAACGCCAGCAATAGGGTCTATCACAGACGTTCAGTTTTTAACTCAAACATTTGAAGGAGCAGATGCTGTTTTTGTAATGACTCCTCCAGCGATCAGTCCGGATAAAATTGTGGAAAATACGACCAATGCGGGAAAAAATTATGCTGAAGCTTTAAAAAACACCCACGTAAAAAAGGCCGTAATGCTAAGCAGTGTAGGCGCTGAATCTCCAGTTGAAAACGGTCCGATTGCTGGTCTTCACAATATTGAAAAAATATACAATGAAGTAGAAAACACCTCTTTCACTTTTTTAAGAGCAGGGTATTTCTATAATAACTTTTTCAATGATATTCCATTAATTCAGAATGCGGGCATCATTGGAGGAAATTATCCTGCAGATATTGAAGTACCAGTAGTACACCCTACTGATATTGCAAAAGCTGCTGCTGAAGAACTTGTGAAAGTCGAAAATAATAACAGCATCAGATATATTGTAAGTGATGTACGAAAAGCTGCTGATTTTGCGAAGGTTCTGGGAACTTCTGTTAATAAACCTGAACTTCCATGGGTAGAATTTTCTGATGAAGATTCTTTAAACGGAATGCTTCAAGCCGGATTGCCGGAAGATATGGCTAAGCTTTATGTTGAAATGGGTAGAGGAATAAGAACAGGCGTTGTACAGAAGGATTTTATTGATCACGGTTCTCCTGTTGCAGGAAATGTTAAGTTAGAAGATTTTGCCAAAGAATTTTCTTCTCAATTTTAGTTTCTTTTGTCTTGAAATCGAAGATTCGACTTTGTCAAACGAAAGAAACAAAAGTTCAAGACTGAAATTAAAATGCTAAATCAGTAATAAAACAATTTTCGGCGCACCAAAGGTGCGCCGAAAATTTATTAACTATTATATTTTAAACCTTGAGACTATTTTTTATTTTTCAGGGTTTCTTTTAAAACTTTTAGCTTTCCATCGATAGGCTGATCAATTTTTAATCCTAAAACTTCAGCAACCAAAGGATAAACATTAATATTGGCAAATTCACTGATCACCAGATTATTTTTAAACTCAGGTCCCCAGGCAAAGAAAGTAGCTTTCATTTCCGGAACAACTTTAGGATTGTACCCATGTTTTCCTACCGATGATTTTTTACCTTTTTCAAGAAAAATTTTCGGAGCTTTCGGGATGAGAAGAATCTGTCCTATTCTGTTATATTGGTCATCTCTTGTTGCAAAGTGCAGATATTTAGGAAGTTTTTTATCCAGATATACTTCGTAATCATCTGTTTTATCCGCTTTCAGTTGTTTGTAAACTGCCTTTACCTCATCAGGATTTTTAACGTAAACTCTTAACAAAGTCTGGGAATTGTAAAAGTCAAATCTGTTTTTATCAAAAAGAATTGCCGGAATTTCCAGCGGTGTACCTCCGTCTACTTTGATCATTCCGTGATCAGAAACAAAAATAAAGTTGACATTTTTTAAGCCTAATCCATTTACTTTCTGAACAAGCCCCCCTATTGCCTGATCGATCAGATGAACAGCATCTTCAGTTTCTTTGGTATCGGGGCCGTAATGGTGCCCGCTTCCATCCACTTCCGGGAAATATAATGAAATAAAGTGGGGTCTCTTATCTTCCGGTAATTTCAACCAGTTGACTACTTTTTCTACTTTTTCGGAAGGGGTAAATTTTTCATGATAAGGATAATAATAAGAAGGTCTTATTCCACCGGCATCACTGGCAGATCCTACCCACATTAAAGAAGCTGATACCATTCCTTGTTTTTCAGCGAGTCCCCAAAGTGGAGTTCCCCCATACCAGCTGCCGTCTTCAGCATTTTTCTTGCTGCTCATCGCATAAGTTTCCTTTCTCTTGTAATCATAGAAAAAGTTATCAATCAAACCATGATGAGAAGGATAAAGTCCGGTGATCAAGCTCCAGTGATTGGGAAACGTAATACTTGGATAACTGGGAATCATTGCTTCTGCTTTTACTCCACTGTTAGCCAGCTTCAACAGGTTTTCAGCATTATATTTTTGAGCATAATCATAACGAAAACCATCTGTAGATATCATAATTACATAAGGTTTTGACTGTGCTTCCGTACTGTTTTGTCTACCCGGTATAACAACCTGGGCCGTATCAACATTTACCTGTTGCGCAAAAGCCGTAAAGGAAATAAGCAGCAGTAAAAAATGGATTCCTCGCTTCATTATTTAAAAATTTTCAGCAAAGTTACATCCTATACTTCTCCCTGAAAAGTTTAAGAGATTAAAAGTATATTAAAACCTCTTATTTTTTTTCGAATCAAAATTAATATCTGTTAAATAGGTCTTTTCATTTCAAATTGTGACAGCCAATTGTTGAGGCCAATCTTTTCACTGAGAAACTTACTGATATTTTCTGAGGAGTCATCTACATTGTTCAGGGCTATAGACTGTCCGTTATTTTTTTGTAAGACAGCATTGAAAAGCATGGTGCCAATTCCTTGATTTCTGTAATTTTTATCAACGGCAAACTGATATACTTTTTTTGATGCAGGACCGTAGATAATATAACCAACCAATCTTTCACCATCATAAGCTCCCAGCGTTACATAATTTTCGGGCATGGGTTCCAATACAAAAACAGATCCCTGCCAGGAAGGTTCAATATCCCAGAATGAACATAATTTCTCCCATTGAAAGTCTTTCAGTTCCTGGATAGAAACCTCAGCATTTTCTTTTCCTTTCTTAATATTTCCATTAAAGCAAAGCAGTCTTCGAACAATCGTAAAGCCCAAATTTTCATAGGCTCTGATCGCATTTTGATTTCCTTCAATCACTTCAAGCAGTAATATATTGGCATTTCTTTCTTTCAATATAGGAATGATAAAGTCATACATTTTCCTCACCAATCCTTTGCCTCTGCTCTCCGGAACGACACCTGTGCCTCCATTATAGATCGTTTTCTCTCCATTTTCATTTTTTTCAGACTGAAGAATAAAGCTTACCAGTCGCCCTTCCTCAAATGCTCCGACAGAGATATTCATATCCAATTTTTCAGCTGCAATTTTTGAAATAAGTACCTCTTTTGTTAAATGAAAAGGAACAATATAATCAGAAAACGAATGGTTGAATACTGATAAAAGTTCATCAATTGTAATATTAGCTAAGGTTTTGACTTCCATATACATTTAAAATTTATATAATAATTACGCTTTATTTCTGTTGGTTCAAATACCATTGAATGGCGTTTCGCTCTTCTCTTTTTATAAATGGGTCTTTTTCCTGATTATAATCGTTACCATCAAACCATTCTTTTTTACTCAATTCCTCTTTCAGTTTTTGATATTCGTCCTTTACCTCTGGATGAGTACGAAGATAATCTCTGAAAGCCAAATGGCGAAGCCAATGTTCTGAAGAAGTCGGAATAACATGAATATGAGCAATGCGGAGATGATGATTGTGAATTCTCTCAGGAATTTCATCCTTTGAATAAATAACATCAGGAAATCCTAATGCATGGGTACTATCTATAAGTTTAATAAAGAAACGACGATACGGCATATCTTCATTATACTTTTCATAATAGACATAATCTTTGCCTTTTAGTAAAGGCGGAACTTTATCAAGTTCTTTTTCATCCTTTACCCCAATCATAATATCAATAACAGGTTTTGCAGATAAATTTTCTACAGACGTGCTGCCAATATGTTCAATTTCCGGATTCAAAAAACCGATACAGTTCTCAAGTTCTTTTTTAATGGTTTCAAACTGTTTTTTCCAGAAAGGATTATATTTTTCAAAGGTAACTTTCATAGGTGTACAGATATTATACAAATATAAAAATTTTCTCAGCAATCCCTCTGGAATGGATACTTAACAAAAAATGATACCCCTGAAAAATCAGAGGTATTCATTGCTAAATATTTAAGGTGTATTAAAAAAATTATTCTTTAATCAGCTTTTCGTAAGATGTAGTTCCATCTTTAAGCTGAATTTCAAGATAATAGCTTCCTGTTTTCAGATCTCCGACACTGATGTTTTCTCCATCCGGTCTTACTGACTTCACTTTTCTTCCAGTTGCTTCGTAGATATCAATGGATTTTATCTTATCAGCGTTTTTGAAATTTACTATTGTTTTAGCAGGATTTGGGTAAAGATTTACCTTCTTGTTATTGGCAGCAATTTCATTGGTGGATAAAGTAGCGGCTGCCATTGTTAATGATGCATATCCTCTTCCTGCATCATGATAACCTATCCCTGTTCCTGTTTTTCTTGAATAAAAGATGTTGATTGTTCCGGCTGCATTAGCAATAGCAAAATCTCCCGCTCCTCCGGAAAGTGATCTTGTTGCCACCACAGTTCTTGTAGATCCAGATATGGTATTGGAGGTTTCCGTCCAATCTTGTGCAGCATCCGTGTTAGGTAGAGTCATTCCAATAAACGTATAATCTCTGTTAGCAGAAGAATTATAGATAAATCCATCTGAACCTGGGGCCATACCCCCTGTATTTACACCATTTCCTCCAAAACCTATACCCAACATAGAGTTGCTGTCTCCTGTTATGGTAAGAGTTACTCCTGCTGGAGTCGTGTCTAATTTCACCGTCATAGCTGTTGCCGGTAAATTTACCGTTCCTGACGAAAACTGTGCCCAAGCAAAATTTGCAAGAGCTAAACTAAGTGCTAGTAGAGTTTTTTTCATATCAATTTTTTAAAAGGTTAATAATTTCTTTGTTATTGGTTTGTAATGCGTATTCAAAAGGCGTCATTCCCATAGAATCTTTTTTTGTTTTATCTGCTTTATATTGAAGCAACTGTTCTATCAGTTCCTTATTTCCAGATTTTACAGCCCAGAATAAAGGGGTATATCCTGTAGCATCTGCAATATTGGGATCTGCTTTTTTCTTCAATAGATGTTCTACCAGATCTTTGTTGTATTTTATGGCGAGACCTGCAAGCGCCGTTCCTTCACGGCTTTTATAGTTCACATCTTTTACGTTGTCGATCAAAAAATCGGCAACACTTGTATTTCCTCTGTAACAGGCTAAAATAAGGGGAGAAAATCCGTTTTCGTTAACCTGATTAATGACCTCTGGATTTTGTTTCATCAGTTCCTGTACTTCAGCCACTGTTCCGCTTCTGGCAATATCAAATATTGATTTCGCCTTTTCCTGACCCAATAGCAATGAACTCAGAAATAGTCCTAATACTAAGATGATGTTTTTCATTGTTTTATCATTACATAGTTGTATTCAACATTCACATTCTCAGCTACTTTCTTGGTTACCATTTTAGGAATGGTTACTTTATAGTCTACAGGCCTGGCCACAAACCCGCCCTGCATATAGATTTTACCATCTTTTGCATATAAAGTGGCTGCAGAGGTAACAGCTTTGTCTACTCCATGAAAGTTGAGTGTTCCCTGTACGGTATATTTCTGCGGACTTGCGGTAAGTTTTGTTTTATCAAAGTTCACAATCTTCCCTTTGAAGGTGGTTTTCGGATATTTTGCAGATTCAGCATAACTTTCATTGAAATGTTCTTCCATTAATTTTGTTTTAAAATGAAAGTTTTTAACGTTTGAAACCGATGCCATCTCACCATTATCTGCATTGAGAATAACAACATTATTGTCATCCTGAGCAAAAATATCATCAAACAGAGGAACAGAAGCTTCAAAAGTCAATTTCCCTGTTTTAGAGCTGTATTTTTGTGCTGAAGCGTAACCCGCAGAAAGGAGTAATACGCTTAATAATACTAATTTTTTCATATCAATTTTTTAATTTTCATTTAATCCGTCAGCTTTCCATTTGATGAAAATATTGATCTGGGCTGCAGACAGCGAGCCTCCCTGCGGCATTTTCCCGGGATCACCATTAGGTCTTTGAATACGGTCCAGAATTCCGTCTATATTATTTTTCACCTGATCATAGGTAACCAGCGGTTTAAAACTTCCTGCTGAATGGCAGCCTATGCAGCTGTTGTCTACAATTGGTTTCACCTCTGCTGTATATTTTACAGGTGCAGTAATTGGTGTATTATCAGAAATCTCTTCATAAGTTCTGCTGTCACAAGCCATCAGTATAATTGCTGACGACAATATCAATAAGGATGTTTGCTTTTTCATATTAAAAAACTCTATAAAGATTAAACCCAAAGAAAATATGTCCCTTTCCCCATGCTCCTGTGGCATTAGTAAGATATCCGATATCGGAGTTTATCTGGGAGTTCGTTAATAAAAGCTGGAAAACATGTCCCCCAGTTTCTATATCCATCCCCAACGATAGTGGGTTTTTATAAAAACTGTGATCGTCGAAATTCACAAAGTATTCTGCATTCAGAGAAACTCTTTTTGAAATTTTATACCGTCCTCCCAAACCTGCCAGAAATTGATTTTTGTTTTCAATGGTAGGTTCGTAAAGGTTTTTATGAACAAAGGAAGGAGTAAGCTGTAATGAAAGCTTATCATTGAACCTTCTTGAGATTAATGCCTGGGTAAGATAAGAAAGCCTGTCACTGAACTTAAGGTGTGGATAAGTATCTTTATCCAACTCTGTATTGGCAGCCATCACATTATAACCTACAATATCTACAGGAAAGTTTTCGTTTTGCTTTACCAGTCTGTATTTCACTGCCCCTTCAAACGTTTTCATATTTGTTTCTCTGGAAAGGCTTACGGAAACTGCATCTGAAATACCGTAGATAACGCCCAATTTGGTTGAGGCATGATCCAGACCGAAAAAGTCTTTAAACCCTGCACTTATATCTCCAAATCTATGAGCTACGATGATGTACCATTCTTTTTTGGCAGCCAGTTTTGTGGATTGTCCCGTAGCAATCTGAAGGGCTTTGAAAGCGGGTTGTGAGGTTTCTGTATTGGTTTTCACCGTGTCAATATCTTTCAACAGATCTTCCTGTGCAAAGGCAAGACCTGAAGAAAATATTGACAAAAATAAGAGAGTTTTTGTCATATACAATTTAGATTAAATTATTGCTATGACAAACTTATTGAGTTCTCAATTCATAAACAGGTGATAAAAGTCACCAAAGAAATTGTTTTTATCAATTATAGAGATAAACTTTCCAAACAAATAAAATTAGCCAACTCTAACATTTTCATTTACAGGAACTTTTATTCCTTCTTTCGTCTGAACAATTTCACCTTCACTTTCAATTTTTTTCAAAACTCTGCTTACCACTTCTCTGGAAGTTCCCAAACTGCTGGCAATTTCACGATGGGTTATCTTAATAGGATTATTTCCGGTAGATGAAATCTGTTGGTTAATATAATTCAGAACCCTTTTATCCAATCTGTGGAATACGGCATCATTCACCATACTCATGACTTCTGAAAACCTCCGGTCATATTCATGGTAAAACACTTTATTGATCTCAGGAAATTTTATCAGCCATTCATGCATTACAGAAACAGGAATCAAAACAGCTTCTGAATCTTCTTCTGCAACGGCGTACACTCTGCTGATATAATCTGTCAGAATAGAAGAAAAGGTCATAAGACAGCTATCTTTTGGCTTAATATAATAGTAGATGAGTTCTCTTCCATCATTAAGGGTAAAAACCTTGATAGAGCCTTTTATTAAGAAGGGTACAAACTTATTCTTCTGCCCTTCTCTTATGATTTCAGTTTTTGCTTTTATATCTATTGCAACCGCATGTTTTTCCAGCTCAGATAAAAAATCAGAACCTAAAAAGCCAAATTTACTTACAGCGAACGAGTTATCAATCATATCTTATATTTTCTACTTTTTTCTAAAACAAAGATATAAAATTGCTATATCGTTAGTATATAATTTTATTTTATTAAATAAAATTAACAATTAGATAAATTTAATCTTCATTTCTTTATTGCAGAGTTGGGGATATAAAAAATGCCCTGGTAAAAACCAAGGCATTCTTATTTTATTGTAAAAAGAAATCTTACGCTTAAACATTCCTCCGCTCAACTTTTTTGATTGTTCCGAACTTCTATTTGAGAGTATATTCCTATTCTTAAAAAATTAAATAAACTCAGATTTAATTCTTTTTTTTTCTAAGCATTGTGCTGCGTATTCACTTGGAGTAATCCCTTCTATCTGTTTAAATACCCTATTGAAAGTAGCCTGATTACTAAATCCTGCTTCTGTATAAATATACATAAGGGTTACCTTCTGCAAATCACTTTCATTCATTAGTTTTTTTACATAATTAATTCTAAATATATTCAGATAACTGTTAAAGTTCTTATACCCTTTGTAACGAATAATCCTTGAAATATAAGTATAATTTACGTTTAGACGGTTACTTACCATTGATATATTGAGATTTGAATTTTTAAATAATTCTTCATCTCTCATGCTCCGTTCCAACTGTTCTGCTATTTCCTCATTAATCCCCTCATCTTTTTCTTCTGATTTTTCTAAAACAGGTACTTTTTGAGCTTTAAGTTTATGATGAATTAAATCCCGTTTTTGAACTTCTAACAAAAATTTAAATTTGTTGATTTCGTTATTAAACATAAACAGCAGCATGATGAATCCAAAATTAGAAACAAAACCAACAGTATCAAGAAGAATAATTTCTCCGCGAGAATAGTCTCTAAAATTAAAACTAAAATAATTGTAAACAATAAAAGTAGCGAGTATACTGACAATGATATACAATGAATAGGCTGCGGCTTCTTTTTTTGAGAAAAATACGTAAGCAATTAATGGCAAAGGAAGTAACCACGCAAAAGTGCAAACTGTACTATCCCAATGTACAAGCATGCTAAAAAAAAGATACAAGGGAAAAATAATTATATAGGTATGAACTATTTTATTAGCAGCATATCTTTCTCGCATCAGTATATAGCCATTAGATAAAAGTATAAGTCCACCTATATTATATAAAGCCATGACTGTATCATCTATAAAGAATCTAATCCCAATCTCTAATAAGACCATACTGCTCATTAAAATAAAATACTGATGTATAAAACGATGTTTAAGTTCTTCCATTTTCATCTTATAAATTATATTTAGTGTTTTTTTAAATATTTTTCAAATTTATTTCATTTAAAGCATTGTTTTTAAACACATTAAATAAACAATAAATTTATTTTCAAATTCAGTTTATATCCCCTGTATATGATTTGTAAAAGTACATAATTTTACAAATCATATACAGGGAAAGTATAAAAACAAAAAAACACCATTTACAAGTAAGATACAATGAATCAATCTATACAAGAAAACTTTAAATGTATCCATATAGGTCAATACCTAAAGATTAAAGTTGAGGAACTCCAAATTTCACAGACTAGAATATGCAATTTTTTAAATATCCTAGAAGAAGAAATAGAAATAATGTATCAATCTGAAAGTATAGACAGTCAGCAATTATTGAGGTGGAGCAAATTACTGAAATATGATTTTTTCAGGCTGTACTCCCAGCATTTGGTGCTTTACTCTCCGCCTTCAAAGCAGGGACTGTGTATTCCTGAAAATAATCGAAAAAGCAGACTCCCGGCCTTTAAAAAGAATATTTATACCCGAGAAATAATCAATTTTATTTTAGATCTGATCAATAGCCAACAAAAAACAAAGCAGCAAGTTATTAATGAATACAGAATCCCTAAAACCACACTTTACAAGTGGATATCAAAAAACACCATGTATGAAAAGCCCTAATTACAACAAAATTTATAGTGATCTGATTGAAAGAAAATATCCTGAAAGAAGGCAAGAGCTCAATTCATTATTATCCGAAGAAATAAAAACTTCTCTTAAATTCATTGAAGTTCATAAAAGTATTTTCACTCATGAAAAAAAAGAGATATATGCTTTTAATCAGAAACTCCATTCTTATGATGAGATAAGTGTCAGAACAATTATAGAATATCAGACAATGAACAAACTCAACAATACACAGACCTCTAAATTATTTAGAATAAGCAGAAATACACTTGCCAAATGGAAAAGTCAATTTCCACTAATACAATAAAGAAACAATTAATTTTTAAATATTCAAACACAAGGAGTAATGAAAAAAAAAAATTACTATTTAACAATTTGTATAATTTACTCATTATCAACGGGTAACATCTTTGCTCAGATCGGGATAGAAAACAGCACTCCAAGGGGAGCACTTGATATCAACAAACCTACTGCCACCAATAACATGGGATTAGTATTGCCTACCAATGCAGACCCTAATAATCTTATCAACCCAATGGGAGGTTCTGTAGCAATAGGAACCATTATGTATGATTCTACTCTCAGCTGCGTCAGGGTTTTTAGATCATCAGGCTGGTCCAACTGCTTATGTGATGAATGCAACAACACAGGCTCTGCCTCTAGATTAACCTGCAATGGAGCTCTTACAGGGATCTATAAATCGGGAATTAGCAGCTCGGGAAGCAAAGTCATTAACTACACAGCTCGCCAAGGACAAGCATACGAAGCCATCAGTATTGCATCTACGGGTGTTACGGGTCTTACCGCTACAGCACCGGCAGGTATTATGGCAAATGACAATGGCACTATTGAGCTAAGTATAAACGGTATACCAAGTGGTGAAGGTGTTGCTAATTTTGTGATAACTCTGGGAGGACGAACATGTGACTTCCAAATACAAGTGACCTCCGCTAACAACTTCGAATTCAAATGTGGAGAAGCTCAATTTTTCGGTAACACTTCTGTAGGAGGAACATCTTCAGGGCAACTAAGAATCCCCTATATCAATGGAAATGGTGCAAACTATGCTGGCGGAAAAATATTTAATTCAACTGGAGTTACAGGCTTAACTGCCACCTCTCTTCCTTCAACTCTTAATAACAACAATCCTCTTGATTTTACAGTAACCGGAACTGCCAACCAGCAAGGCTATGCTGTTTTCAATATAAGCATTTTAAATTCAGTACCATGTGTAGCTACAATCCAAGTACCTATTGAAAATCATTAGACCAAAAGTATTGAAAGGATCAGAATTCAAATAATCCGATCCATTCCCACTATAATATTTTCACAGGGTCGTTCTTAGATAAAATGCCCAAGTTTACGGTATATCATTCTGAAAAAATATTGGCAATAGAATCTTCGTAAGCAATAAATATTAAAAAAACATAGATGAATTGTATAGGCATACCATGTTATATACTACGGTTTTCCACAGAAATATAGCGTTATTCTTGTATTTGCTTTTTTGTTGGCAACCTTAGAAAAATTACCTGTACAAACTAAATTATTAAATAATTTTTTTACTTAAATAATCTCAGTTATGAAAAAAATCATTCTTCTATTAGCTGCTTCAGTACAATCACTGGCAATGGCTAATGAAACCCATTTTGATAACAAAATGGAAACATCAAAATTAACGGCAAGCAGATTCACCGTGTCTTCAGGAATCTCACCCTCCGGCGTTAATTTTGTTAATTCGGAATATTACGCTAATGTATATTCTTCAGGAACTCTGGCTGTACCATACACTGGGGGAGCCTATTCGGCAATGAGTATAGCATCCCAAGGAGTAACAGGATTAACAGCCGTAGCCAATGCCGGAACTGGGGGAAATATTACGTTCCATATAAGTGGAACTCCCTCTGCCGTAGGTACGGCATACTTCTGGACCATTATCAATAATACTCCTGTTCTATTTCAGGTTACTGTAAAAGAAGCGTTAAGCAGCGAAAGGGTAGCCTCTTTAGACTGTTCTTCTACAACTGTTGTCGGAACTTTTTCAGCAAACATGCCAAGCGCAGGAAACAAGGATATTCTATATACAGGGGGTAACGGACGTACTTATTTTGAGAAACAAATAATCTCTACCGGAGTAACCGGATTAACGGCTGTATTGAATAGTGGAACATTGAACTCCGGTAATTCAATCCCGGGAAAAATTTCACTTCATATTTATGGTGTTCCAAGTAGTGCAGGAAAAGCTTATTTCACAGTAGCTTTTGGTGGACAAAATTGTACTTTCTCTGTAGATGTGACCGATGCTGAAGGAAGTGTTCTTTCCTTAAGCTGTGCTGAATCAGAAGCAACAGGATCATTTATAGTAGGCGCTAACAGCAGTGGAACAAAAATAGTACAATATTTCTCTGGTAATGGAAAATCTCATGCTCCGCAAGTGATACATTCTACTGGGGTAACAGGGTTGACAGCAGTACTTACTGCCGGAGTATTGAATTCTGGTAATGGCAACGTTACTTACCAAATTTCAGGTGTTCCTGCTAGTGCAGGTACTGCAAATTTTGTAGCAAGAATAGGAAATCAAACATGTGCATTCTCAGTTAATATAGGAAGCCATCCTACTGTTACAAGCCTAAATTGTAATGGTGCATTAACAGGTACTTACAGAAAGAGAAGTTATACTTCCAATGGAACTAAAGTAATCAGTTATCAAGGAGGTGCATCAAGCACTTACAATCAAATGGTAATCAACTCAACAGGAGTAACAGGATTAACCGCAGTGGCACAGGCTGGAATATTAAATAACGGTTCTGGTACTATTACTTATAAAATTACAGGAACTCCTCAATCCAGTGGTATAGCAACATTCACTGTAAACATTGGAAACAAATCCTGTTCATTTATGGTAAGAGTAGGAGATGAAATCTTAGATGCAAACTGTACTGATGAGTTTGGTTATAATATCTCAGAGAATCCTAGTGCACCTACAACCCTTATTATTGGAGGAGAGCAGGTAAGGGTATACAGAAAAACAACCTTTAGAAGGGTATATCCAGCTTGTAATATGTCATTTGCGGCATCTCAGAGTGGAGTAACCATGACTAATGCATGTGCTCGTTTCAGAACAGGAGCTTATGTAACCAGTATGACTTTAGTTTTTGACAGACCTGTAAATAATATTGGATTCAAATCATCATGGTATGACGCTAGAAGTGATTATTCTGTCATAGAAACCAATGGAGGAGGAATTCTGGAAATGAAGGGAGTAGTAGGTAACGCAGGATTAATCACAAGCAGCAGCGGAAGCAGCCTGAGAACCCAAACTAATACTGGAAGAACAGCAATTGCCTATGTTATTTCATCAACGCAACCCTATACAGAGCTAACTTTATCAGGAGGTGATGTTATGGCGGTATTTACCAAATGTAGTGCACGTGTGGAAGAAGAAGATAATGGTACAATTTCCAATAGAATGGCACCAGTTTCAACAAATCAAATACAAAAGAACATTGAAGCAAATACTACTGCCCCTAAAGAATCAACCCCTTTAAAATTGTATCCAAACCCGGTAAAAGATTTCCTTAAGGTATCTCCGATTAAAGGAAAAGGGTCTTATCAGATCTTTAATATAGGAGGAAGACCTATCGTTTCAGGTACAATTTCAGAAGATACTGCAATAGATGTGAGCAATCTTATGAAGGGTGCTTATATCCTTACAATAGAAGATGCTGACGGAAAGCATACTAATAAATTTTTAAAAGATTAATTCTGGTCTTTTAATATAAAACTGCTTAAAATTCTATTCTATATTGAAAAATAGAAAAATTATAAAACAGTAACAAATGGTCGGATTTTTCCGGCCATTTCTATTTTATAAATCAATTTGTATCAAATAATCCGTGGTATGAGTAGAGCTTTTTAGCCTGAAATACGATCTGTAATTGTATCAATATTTACTTACTGGGTAAAAATATAATTCTAATATTTTTAAGCATCACATCAGAATTTTAGATATTTTTTTAGATTAATTTTTATTATTAATCTTACGTGAAATAATAAAAAAATGCCTCAATACATTGAGGCATTCTGATTTATTTTAAGAAAAATCTTACGCTTGAACGTTGTTCCCTCCTAATACGAAAGGCTCAACTTCTTTGATTTCTCCGAACTGCTGCTCGTAATTAGCGATGTTCTGCTGAAGAGCGTTTAATACTCTTTTAGCGTGAAGTGGAGCAAGAATAACTCTTGATCTTACTTTAGCTTGCTGAACACCTGGCATCAACTGAATAAAGTCTACTACAAATTCAGATGGAGAGTGGTTTACTAAAGCTAAGTTAGCATAGATACCAGCAGCTACCATTTCGTTTAATTCGATGTTGATGTTTCCGTCTTGTGGATTTTGATTGTTGTCCATTGTTATAAATTATGTTTTTAAAATTCGAAATTTGAGATTGTGAAAATATAAAAATAAATTCAAACCCCAAATTTCAAATCATTAATTTTAGTTAAGGTCTTCGAATTCTTTCTTAGAACCTACAATAACATTCTGATATTCTTTAAGACCTGTACCTGCAGGAATTCTGTGTCCTACAATTACATTTTCTTTAAGACCACCTAGTGCATCTACCTTACCAGCAACTGCTGCTTCGTTAAGAACCTTAGTTGTTTCCTGGAATGATGCTGCAGACATGAATGACTTAGTCTGAAGAGCTGCTCTTGTAATACCTTGTAGTACAGGCGTTGCTGTAGCAGGTAAAGCTTCTCTTACTTCAACTAAAGCCTGATCTTCACGCTTCAACTTAGAGTTTTCGTCTCTTAATTCTCTTGCAGTAATCATCTGACCTGGTTTGAATTCTTTAGAATCACCAGCTTCTACTACTACTTTAAGACCGAATACTCTGTTGTTTTCTTCTAGGAAGTCATATTTATGTTCAAGAGCTCCTTCAAGGAATTGAGTATCACCTCCATCTACGATAGATACTTTCGTCATCATCTGTCTTACGATAATTTCGAAGTGCTTGTCGTCGATTTTTACCCCCTGTAGACGGTAAACTTCCTGAATCTCATTTACTAGGTATTCCTGAACCGCAGTTGGTCCTTTGATCTTCAAGATGTCGTCTGGAGTCACTGAACCGTCAGAAAGTGGAGAACCTGCTCTTACGAAGTCATTCTCCTGAACCAAGATCTGGTTAGAAAGTTTTACCAAGTAAATTTTTCTTTCTCCAGTTTTAGCTTCTACGATCAATTCACGGTTACCTCTCTTAATTTTTCCGTAAGAAACTACCCCGTCGATTTCAGTAACAACCGCTGGGTTTGAAGGGTTTCTTGCTTCGAATAATTCGGTAACTCTCGGAAGACCTCCGGTGATATCCCCTGTCTTTGCAGCTTTTCTTGGGATCTTGATTAAAACTTTACCCGCTTTAATTTTTTCACCATCGTTTACCATTAAGTGGGCTCCTACCGGTAAGTTGTAAGCTTTTTGCTCAACTCCTTTAGAGTCTACCACCTTCAAGGTAGGTACGGCTTTCTTATTTCTAGATTCAGAGATTACTTTCTCTTCGAATCCTGTTTGTTCATCAATTTCAAGTTGGAATGAAATACCCTGGATGATATCTTCATATTCTACTTTACCAGCAGTTTCTGCAATGATAACCGCGTTATACGGATCCCACTTACAGATGACATCTCCTTTTTTCACTTTATCACCTGGTTTTACAGATAATATAGCACCATAAGGTACGTTAGCGATCATTAATGGAGTTTTAGTCTCATTCTCAGCTACCAATCTGAATTCCGTTGTACGTGAAACCACTACTTCTGCAGTGTTACCGTTTTCGTCTTCAGAAGTAATTGTTCTTACCTCATCCAATTCAACGATACCATCTCTTCTAGCAACAATAGATGGGTTTTCGGAAACGTTTGTTGAAACCCCTCCCTGGTGGAAAGTTCTCAATGTTAACTGAGTTCCCGGTTCACCAATTGACTGAGCGGCAATTACCCCTACAGCTTCACCCATATGGATCACTTTACCTGTTGCTAAGTTTCTACCGTAACATTTTGCACAGATTCCTTTCTTAGCCTCACAAGTTAACGGTGAACGAACTTCAACCGCTTCTAGTCCAGCTTCTTCAATTCTCTTAGCTAATGCTTCGATGATTACCTGATCTGCAGTAGCAATTAGCTCATCAGTTTCAGGATCATAGATATTATGAAGAGATACTCTACCTAAGATTCTTTCAGAAATCTTTTCAACGATCTCATCATTTTTCTTAAGTGCAGTAACTTCTGTACCTCTTAGAGTTCCACAGTCGTCTTCTGTAACGATAACGTCCTGTGCAACGTCTACCAATCTTCTCGTTAAGTAACCAGCATCGGCTGTCTTAAGAGCGGTATCCGCAAGACCCTTACGAGCACCGTGGGTAGAGATAAAGTACTCTAGAATCGAAAGACCTTCCTTAAAGTTTGCAAGGATCGGGTTCTCGATAATCTCCGCTCCGGTAGAACCGGCTTTTTGCGGTTTTGCCATCAAACCTCTCATCCCTGATAACTGACGGATCTGTTCTTTAGAACCCCTCGCCCCAGAGTCAAGCATCATGTATACAGAATTGAATCCACCTTGGTCAACTTTCATTCTGCTCATGATCATTTCAGTTAATCCTGCGTTGGTGTTTGTCCAAACGTCGATTACCTGGTTATAACGTTCTGTATCTGTAATTAGACCCATGTTATAGTTGGCTCTAATTTCGTCTACTGTTTCAATAGAAGTAGCAATCATTTGCTTTTTCTCAACAGGAACTACAATATCCCCAAGTGAGAATGAAAGACCTCCTTTGAATGCGTTTGAATACCCTAGGTCTTTCATTGCATCCAAGAACTTCACAGTTGTAGGGAAATCCGTATCAGCAAGAATCTTACCGATAACGTTTCTCAATGATTTCTTCGTAAGAAGTTCATTGATATATCCTGACTGCTTAGGAACGATTTGGTTAAATAAGATTCTACCAACAGAAGTTTCGATTAATTTCGTAGTGATTTCACCGTTTTCTTTGATTGGAAGTCTACATCTTACCTTAGCATTTAAAGATACTCTACCTTCAGCATAAGCGATTTCCGCTTCCTCAGGAGAATAGAATGCAAGACCTTCCCCTTTTACTTTCATATCTTCTGTAGAGCTCAATTCTTTAGTCATGAAATAAAGACCAAGAACCATGTCCTGAGAAGGTACTGTAATTGGAGAACCGTTTGCAGGGTTCAAGATATTTTGAGAACCTAGCATCAATAACTGAGCTTCAAGGATTGCTTCTGGTCCTAACGGTAAGTGTACCGCCATCTGGTCACCATCGAAATCGGCGTTGAATGCTGTTGTTACTAACGGGTGTAGCTGGATTGCCTTACCTTCGATCATCTTAGGTTGGAAAGCCTGGATACCTAGTCTGTGAAGCGTAGGTGCTCTGTTCAGTAGAACAGGGTGACCTTTCATCACGTTTTCAAGGATATCATATACTACAGGTTCTTTTCTGTCAATAATTCTCTTCGCAGATTTTACAGTTTTTACAATCCCTCTTTCAATTAGTTTTCTAATGATAAACGGTTTGTACAATTCAGCTGCCATATCTTTAGGAATACCACATTCGTGAAGCTGTAAGTTTGGACCTACAACAATTACGGAACGTGCCGAGTAATCTACCCTTTTCCCTAGTAAGTTCTGACGGAAACGACCCTGCTTACCTTTCAATGAATCTGAAAGTGATTTCAATGGTCTGTTTGATTCAGATTTTACTGCAGAAGATTTTCTTGTGTTATCGAATAATGAATCTACTGATTCCTGAAGCATACGCTTCTCGTTTCTCAAGATTACTTCAGGAGCTTTGATCTCCAATAATCTCTTCAAACGGTTATTTCTGATAATAACTCTTCTATAAAGGTCATTCAAGTCAGAAGTTGCGAAACGTCCTCCATCCAATGGAACTAATGGTCTTAGTTCTGGTGGAATAACAGGAAGTACACGCATGATCATCCACTCCGGTCTGTTGATCATTCTTGTATTAGCACCTCTTAATGCTTCTACAACGTTCAATCTTTTTAGAGCTTCTGTTCTTCTTTGCTTAGAACCTTCGTTGTGAGCTTTGTGTCTCAAGTCGAAAGACAATGCATCAAGATCGATTCTTTTTAATAGATCTTCAACAGCCTCAGCACCCATTCTGGCGATGAATTTGTTTGGATCAGAATCATCAAGATATTGGTTTTCTACAGGAAGGGTATCCATGATGTCAAGGTACTCTTCTTCTGTAAGGAATTCCATATTTTCAAAATCAGAACCGTCTAATTTTTTAGCAATACCCTGCTGAATCACTACATATCTTTCGTAGTAGATGATCATGTCTAACTTCTTAGAAGGAATTCCTAAAAGGTAACCAATTTTGTTTGGTAAAGAACGGAAATACCAGATATGAGCAATAGGAACAACCAAACCAATATGTCCGATTCTTTCTCTTCTTACTTTTTTCTCGGTAACTTCTACACCACAACGGTCACAAACGATCCCTTTGTAACGAATTCTCTTGTATTTACCACAAGCACATTCGTAATCCTTTACAGGACCAAAGATTTTCTCACAGAATAGCCCGTCTCTTTCCGGTTTGTGAGTTCTGTAGTTAATAGTTTCCGGTTTTAAAACCTCCCCTCTTGAGTCTTGCAAAATAGACTCCGGTGAAGCTAAACCGATGGTTATTTTATTAAATCTACTTGATTTATTTTTATTTGACATAATTTTTTTTAGATTTTAGATTTCAGATTTCAGATTTCAGACGAAATCATCATTCCAAATTCAAGGATTATAAAATTCTTAGAGTGTCATAGTCTGACATCTTGTGTCTGACATCTGATATTCTACTCCTCCAATCTTACGTCTAATCCAAGACCTTGTAACTCGTGAAGTAATACATTGAATGATTCTGGAATACCTGGTTCAGGCATAGATTCACCTTTTGCAATTGCTTCATAAGTTTTTGCTCTACCAATCACGTCATCCGACTTCACAGTCAAGATTTCTCTAAGGATATTCGATGCACCGAATGCTTCAAGTGCCCAAACCTCCATCTCTCCGAATCTCTGACCTCCGAACTGAGCTTTACCTCCTAACGGCTGCTGAGTAATCAATGAGTAAGGACCGATAGAACGTGCGTGCATCTTATCATCAACCATGTGTCCTAGTTTCAGCATGTAGATAATACCTACTGTAGCAGCCTGAGTAAATCTTTCTCCGGTACCTCCATCATAAAGGTGAGTGTGACCGAATTTAGGAACTCCTGCCTTCTCAGTATATTCAGTGATCTGATCAAGGGTAGCTCCGTCAAAGATCGGCGTAGCGAACTTCATACCTAACTTCTGACCAGCCCATCCAAGAACTGTTTCATAAATCTGACCGATGTTCATACGAGAAGGTACCCCTAGTGGATTCAATACGATATCTACTGGTGTTCCGTCTTCAAGGAATGGCATATCTTCTTCACGAACGATTCTTGAAACGATACCTTTGTTACCGTGACGTCCTGCCATTTTATCTCCTACATTCAGTTTACGTTTCTTAGCGATGTAAACTTTAGCCAACTTCATGATCCCTGCAGGAAGCTCATCTCCGATTGAAATTGCAAATTTCTCACGGTTTTTAACTCCTTGGATATCGTTATATTTGATTTTGTAATTGTGAATCAATTGTTTGATCAATTCATTCTTGTCAGCGTCAACTGTCCAGTCTGCACCACTAACGTTTACATAATCTTCAACTGAAGTCAATAATTTGTGAGTGAATTTTACTCCTTTACCGATAATTTCCTCATCAAGGTCATTTTGTACCCCTTGAGAAGTTTTACCGCTTACCAGTGTATTTAATTTTTCAATTAAAGTATTTCTTAACTCATCAAATTTAGCCTTGTAAGTGTTTTCAATTTCTTCAAGTCTAAGTTTTTCTTCAGTTCTTTTCTTTTTGTCTTTGATGTTTCTTGAGAACAATTTCTTGTTGATCACAACCCCTCTTAATGAAGAGTCTGCTTTCAATGAAGCATCTTTTACATCACCAGCTTTATCACCGAAGATTGCTCTAAGAAGTTTTTCTTCAGGAGTCGGGTCAGATTCACCTTTTGGAGTAATTTTACCAATCATGATATCTCCAGGCTTCACTTCAGCACCGATTCTGATCATACCGTTCTCGTCAAGATCTTTAGTAGCTTCTTCAGAAACGTTTGGAATATCTGCTGTAAGCTCTTCCATACCTAGTTTGGTATCACGAACTTCAAGAGAGTACTCATCTACGTGGATTGAAGTAAACCAGTCTTCACGTACAACTTTTTCATTGATTACGATTGCATCCTCAAAGTTGTATCCTTTCCAAGGCATGAACGCTACTACTAAGTTTCTACCAAGAGCCAATTCTCCTTTTTCAGTAGCATAACCGTCGCAAAGTACCTGTCCTTTCTCTACTACATCCCCTACTCTTACGTTTGGTCTTAGTGTGATCGTTGTACTCTGGTTCGTTTTTCTAAACTTAGTAAGTTTATATGTTTTAGTAGCAGACTCGAATTGTACTAAATCTTCGTCTTCGCTTCTTTCATATTTAATAACGATTCTGTCAGCATCTACGTACTCTACAGTACCTGTACCTTCAGCGTTAATTAAGATTCTTGAATCTCTTGCAACTTGCTGCTCAAGCCCAGTACCAACGATTGGAGCTTGTGGCTTCAATAGAGGAACGGCCTGACGCATCATGTTAGATCCCATCAATGCACGGTTCGCATCATCATGCTCCAAGAATGGAATTAATGAAGCGGAAATACCAGAAATCTGGTTGGGTGCAACATCGATAAGGTTAACCTGAGCCGGTTCAACTACCGGATAGTCACCATCTAATCTTGCAATAATTCTATCTGTTAAGAAATCACCGTTATCGCTCAATTCAACGTTTGCCTGAGCAATTACTTTGTCTTCTTCGTCTTCTGCATTCAGATAGATAGGATCTGCATTAAGCTCAATCTTACCACCTTCTACTTTTCTATACGGAGTTTCGATGAAACCTAGTCTGTTGATTTTTGCATAGATCCCTAAAGATGAAATCAAACCGATGTTTGGTCCTTCCGGAGTTTCAATCGGACAAATTCTTCCGTAGTGAGTATGGTGAACGTCACGAACCTCGAAACCTGCTCTTTCTCTTGATAAACCACCAGGCCCTAGTGCAGATAATCTTCTCTTGTGAGTGATCTCTGATAGAGGGTTGGTTTGGTCCATGAACTGAGAAAGCTGGTTGGTACCAAAGAACGAGTTGATTACAGATGTTAAAGTCTTAGCGTTTACAAGATCAAGTGGAGTAAAGATTTCGTTATCTCTAACGTTCATTCTTTCCTTGATTGTTCTTGCAATTCTTGAAAGACCTACCCCGAACTGTCCTGCTAATTGCTCACCAACAGTTTTAATTCTTCTGTTTGATAAGTGGTCAATATCATCAACATCAGTTTTTGAGTTTACTAACTCAATTAAGTGTCTTACAATCGCAATGATATCTTCTTTTGTAAGAACTTCAGTGGTAGTTGGGATGTTTAGGCTTAACTTTTTGTTTAGTCTGTAACGTCCTACTTCACCTAAAGAGTATCTCTGCTCAGAGAAGAATAATTTTTCAATGATTCCTCTTGCCGTTTCCTCATCGGGTGGATCTGCATTTCTTAACTGACGATAAATGTACTCTACCGCTTCTTTTTCAGAGTTAGTAGGGTCTTTTTGTAATGTATTCTGGATGATAGAGAATTCGTTGCTGTTTTCTTTGTGAATCAGGATAGATTTCACACCAGCATCCAAGATAAGATCTAAATGTTCTTTTTCAAGAATAGTTTCTCTATCCAAGATGATTTCGTTTCTTTCGATAGAAACTACTTCACCTGTATCTTCGTCTACGAAATCTTCGAACCAAGTGTTCAATACTCTCGCAGCCAATGTTCTCCCTTCTACTTTTTTCAGGGCAGCTTTAGAAACTTTCACTTCTTCAGCAAGGTCAAAGATCTGAAGGATATCCTTGTCAGATTCGTACCCGATTGCTCTTAATAAAGTTGTTAATGGTAATTTTTTCTTACGGTCGATATACGCGTACATTACGCTGTTGATATCTGTTGTAAATTCCATCCAAGATCCTTTGAAAGGGATAATTCTTGAATAGTATAGTTTGGTTCCATTCGCGTGGTAAGTTTGTCCGAAGAATACACCAGGTGAACGGTGAAGCTGCGTAACAATAACTCTCTCTGCACCATTGATGATGAAAGAACCACTTGGCGTCATGTAAGGAACCGGACCTAAATATACGTCCTGAACCACAGTTTGGAAATCTTCGTGTTCCGGGTCAGTACAATACAACTTAAGTCTAGCTTTTAGAGGAACTGAATAAGTAAGTCCTCTTTCCACACACTCATCGATTGAATAACGTGGAGAATCTACCAGATAGTCTAAGAATTCTAATACGAATTGGTTTCTTGAATCCGTAATTGGGAAATTCTCTTGGAAAGTCTTGTAAAGAGCTTCTGTCTTTCTGGCTTCAGGAAGTGTATCAAGCTGGAAAAATTCTCTGAAAGACTGGATTTGGATATCCAAAAAGTCAGGAGTGATAATTTTTCCTTTCGCTGATGAGAAATTAATTCTCGGATTTCCTTGAGTTGTTGATTTTGTTTTACTCATAAAACTTTTAAGAAAGGGTTAAAAAATATTTTGATTTAAAAAAAATATCAGAAAAGAACAAGAAACAAGGTAAAAGTAAAAAGGTAAAAGTGTTTTTGGCGCTTCACGAAGGACCTTAGGATCTTTTAACGTTGTACTTGGCTCTTTCTAACTGCAACACTGGTATATCTTTTCACAGTGTAATGCAAAATATTTTTATTACTTTTGAGGCTGTATTACCGCAATATCTATATATACGAAATCCCCCTTCATGTTTTCACAATGAAAGAGCTGATTTTCAATATTTTATAAATTTACAAACAATTTTCCGCGCCAAAAGAGGGGCAAAGATACAAAAATTCATCCACAATAACAAATAAATCATCTCATTTTGAGGCTCTTAAAATAAGAGAGACTGCTCAAACATGAGCAGCCTCCCCACAACACAAGCTAATCTTATGATTATTTTACAATAACCTTATAAGATTGTATTTTTGATCTGGTTTCTATTTTAATAATATATACTCCTGTCGGAAGTGAAGAAGTATCAATCCCTGTATTGGCATTAAACTTATCTGTCTTCACAACTTGTCCCTGTGCTGAGAACAATGTATACACCCCTTCTTCAGCTGATGTAATTCTAAGGTTGTCTCCCGCTTTTACCGGATTCGGATATACTTTTACATCGTTAGCTGCATCATTGATTTCCGTTGCAGTGATTCTTGCAGCAGCATTAGATGCATTTTTCAGCAATGAAGCGTACGGTGAAAGTGGAGAATTTGGAGATCCTCTCTTCACAAGATCTGTATCTACAACTGCCTGAATACCATCCCTATCCTTATCATCAATCGTAGAAATGAATCCACCACCTAGCGTATCAAGATTCCCTTTTCCAATCTGATAAAGGTCAAGATCTGAACCATTGGAAGTAATATCCAGGAAGTCAGGTTTATCATCTCCGTCTGTATTTTTGATAGGATATTTCAAGATTCCTGAATCAGGTGAAGTTTCCAGAATATCTGCAATACCATTTTTACCTACCGGAACATTACTATCAATCGCTCCATTATGGTCTGCATCAATCTGATTGATTACCGCCACCGGAATTCCCGATTCGAACAGATCTAAAACACCGTCGTTATCAGAATCCAGATCAAGATAATTAGGAACTGAATCTCCTAATACAGGTGTTAGAAGGATATCCCCTTCATCATCATCATCCTGGAACTTACCATTTTTATCAAAATCTTCAACAGCATCAGGAATACCATCATTATCAGAATCCAGATCACATGCATCTACAATACCATCACCATCGGTATCCAATGTTGGAGATTTATCATTTACAGCTGTACATCCTTCTGCACAGTCAGGAATTCCGTTTCCATTATTATCTATGCTGTCATCTCCTCCTGAGCACTGATCGAAACAGTTGGGTACTCCATCATTATCATCATCCCTACTAGCAAATGCATTGTAGATATAATAATTCTGAGGAATACGGATTGCTGTTCCACTATTGAACGTAATCTTCATACGGTTGAAAGGTTTTGTAGCCTTCCCTCCAACATAGAACTTATTGGAATTTGTAGTGAAGAAGTTTCCACTGATAAGGCTTCCTGAACTTGTAAAAGTATCAGTTAATGTATTTCCATTGTATAATGTTACCGTGATATTTTCCAACACGCTTACCCCGAGAAGATTCCCTGCTTTTTCTACCGTGAATCCAGCCATCGTATTGACAGGAAGCACAGCATTACTGCCTACAGTAGCAAATGCTGAGAAAAGGCTAAGGATAGAAGCTGCCGGAACGGTAGCGGTTGCATAATTGGACGGATTATTATCTACAATCGCTTCCGGATTGGTCATTTTTGCTAAAATAAGACCTAGAAATCCTGGTCCTGATGTCCATGAAGCTCCTGTTACCAATTTTCCAGGAACAGAAGAACCACTTGTCTGGATCTTATCATCACATTCACAAGAAATAGGCTCTTCGAAAGCATAGTATACTTTAAGTGCTCCTAAATTAAATCCTACAGTCTGGGTAATTTTTAATCTCACTTCATTAAAAGGCTTAGTGGTCGTCAATGTAACTTTTTGTTTTCCTGAACCATACCCTAAAACTTTAATATTAATCAAGCCTCCTCCGTCAGATAACTGCTTAGAATCCTGAAGCTGCCCGAAAAGATAAGTTTCTATCGTAATATTCTTTAAAAACTCAGCACTTAATAGTTTCCCTTGATCATCCGGCTCTATGACAAATCCAGTTCTGTTCCCTGCAGGATACACCTGATTTTTATCTAAAACCCCCACGGAATAAGATCCCAGTAATCCGATTGGAAGAACGATCGATCCATAAGAGTTCTTATTTCCATCCCCTATTCTTTCTTTATTCTGAACATAAGAAAGCGGAGCCAGGAAACTGCTGCTTCCGGATACATTCCCGTCAACACCGCTTCCCGCAATGATATCATCACAAAGACCATTATTATCTGTAGGTACTTTCGAAGGATCAAATGCAAATGCATAATACACATTCATCGCACTGAATACGGAAAGAACATTG
The DNA here is from genome assembly GCF_059420365.1 of Chryseobacterium sp. GW821-FHT04C04. Taxonomy (NCBI): domain Bacteria; kingdom Pseudomonadati; phylum Bacteroidota; class Flavobacteriia; order Flavobacteriales; family Weeksellaceae; genus Chryseobacterium; species Chryseobacterium sp. GW821-FHT04C04. Next base: position 651,224 of record NZ_JBWKTO010000002.1, read on the forward strand.
GTTTGATATAATCTCACCTCATTAAATTCTTTTGATGTTTTGAAGTGGAGAAAAATCCTGTTCTTACTTCCTCCAAATGCAGGCACTGATAAAAGGGTACTGCTGGTAGTTGTTTCCTGAAGAACACCATTTTTATAAGTACTGATCCTCAAAGAACTCAAAAGATCTATCGTAATAAAACTTGTCCCAAGGTCTACATTAAATCCTGTAACATAGCCCGCAGGATAGGTTGTATTTTTATTTTTCACAGATATTCCGTTTCCACTTAATAAGGAAGCGAAATTTCCCATGCTTACGCTGTTATCCAGGCTGGCATCCACCACCGGATTCATACTTCCGTTATAACATGCTAAGCAAATCCCTGAATTGTTCACAGGTTTTGCTTCTACACCCATCCCACGGATTGGTTCATAGCCCTGCTGCCCAAATACTACTGCAGACATTATGAATGTCATGAGCATAGCAGCTAGCTTTCCGAATAATTTTTTGGTCATATTCATTTTTTTAAAGTTTGTGTTTTTTGATTAATTAGTATAAAGTGCTTTCCAGTTGGTTCCATTACAGCCCTCGTGTACTTTTGCGGTCGTATTATATCGGATAGCTCCTTCCTCAGCGCCACTACATGCTGCATCAGCACCAGAAGCAATTCCTTTCATCTGAATCGCAGCTCCCGTAGATGTGGCTGCAGTAGGGACCATATTGATTCCTAATATAGTATCTGTCCCATTACTTTTATTGAAGAAAACATGCGATTTATTGGCATAAACCATTTGCCCGGCAGCTGCCTGGCCTGAAAACCCAATCACCAGAGCTTCTGTACCAGAGGCTGTATTTGCAGAACCGATAGCAATATTATTCAATGATGTTGTATTTCCGCTTCCTACGGTAATTCCCCCACTGTTTATATTACTGTTCCCAACCGTTAGTCCCGTTAAACCTGTTACTGTATTTAAGTTACCAAAGACTAAATTATTCGGTCCGGTAGCATTATTCGTATTCCCTATTACTTTAGCACCATTGTTGGCTGTATTCCCTAGTCCAATAGCTACTGCAGGAAAGTTTCCCTGCGCAGAGACTGAGTTATCTTTTCCTAAAGCCACATTTGAAGAAGTACTGTTGGTTAATGTATTATTTGATCCCCAGGTAAATGAAGCATAAGGACCTGTTGCAGAATTAGAATTCCCTCCTTGTAATGTTCCATTAATATCCAGTATTCCTTTTACATTTTTCTGAGTGGCCAAAACCAAATTCTGACTATCACCTGTTCCTAAGTAATTTCCGGCACCAATATTTGATCCCAAAGCAGCCGTTGTTGCCGTTGTTCCAGTATTTCCTACCGTACGCCAGCTCCCACTTAAGCTTCCCCATTTGGCACCATCAAAATAATAGTACCCTGGTGAAACCACATCAGCAGTCTGCCCGGTAGGTGCAGCTTCAGCTACAGTAATGTATACGATTGCTCCTGTTTGAGCGGTAGTATAATTTTTGGCTTTCAACTCTACTCCTGTAAGTCTTGGAGCAATCACGCCATCAAGTTTACTTGTATTGGAAGGTGATCCCACTATATCAAAGGTTGCCTGAGGCTGAGGAGTATTAATCCCTACCTGAGCGAATAAAGGTAAGCCGGATGTTAAAAGAGCTAAGGTTAATAATTTGTTTTTCATTGTTAATGATATTTGCTGTTTTTATGTATATGTGTTTTTATTAAAAAGGCAATTCTCTGGCTTTCTCATTTAAATAGTAAATGAGTTATCGGAGATTCGCTAAAGAGTGGTAAAAATTATTAGAATTATTTAGATATAAGAGTATGGGCTGTTTTATCGGGGATTTTAATAAGAAATTTAAAACCATCAACGAGTTTAAAAGAATTCGTATAGAACTCTTTAATGTCTTTGATTGCCGGAAGAGCATATTCTTTATTGATTGAATAGGAACCTACCCATTTATTCCAGGCTGAAACAAATTTTACACCTCTAAGGAATACGATCTGAATATGGCTATCATTAAAAGAAAGAAAGCTGGATTGTGAAGGGATACTATAGAATCTATTGGATTGTTTTTGGTAAGCAGACTGTTCATTTACCTCTATAAGATTTCTCCCTTCTGCAGACCATTGATGAATTGAAGCACTTGCTAAGCATTGTTGTAGATAGCTATTTATATCTGTGTGATATGGTAATTCAGGCTTACCCATAGCTACAGATATAAACTTAGCGTTTAGTTTTCCTACAGCCGCCATCAGCAAAAGAATTGCTATCTTATGGCCACAGGAAAGAAAATAATTTCTATCCAATTATGTTGTGTTTTTTTTCGATACAAATATAATATTTTTTCAATAAAAACAATAATTTATTAGATAAAAATCAATTAAAATAGATAAATAATAAAATAAAGATGAAACAAACTATTAATTTTTATCAAATAATCAATCATAATAAAATATTACACAATAAGAAATAAGGATATTCAAATACTATTATATATTAAAGATCATATTTACAGAGTGTTACAACAAAAAAAGCCCGGGCAAATGCCCGGGCTTCTATATTTAGAATAAAATTGAAAATTATTTCAATTCTACTTCAGCACCAGCTTCTTCTAATTGCTTCTTAAGAGCTTCAGCTTCGTCTTTAGAGATACCAGTTTTGATTGGAGCAGGAGCACCATCTACGATATCTTTAGCTTCTTTAAGACCAGCACCAGTTAAATCTTTTACTAATTTAACGATAGCTAATTTAGAAGCACCTGCAGACTTAAGAATTACGTCGAATTCAGTTTTTTCTTCAGCAGCTTCTCCACCACCTGCAGCAACTACTACAGCAGCAGCAGCTGGCTCAATTCCGTACTCATCCTTAAGGATAGTAGCTAATTCGTTTACGTCTTTTACTGTTAAGTTTACTAGCGTTTCAGCTAAATTTTTTAAATCTGACATTGTTGTAATGTTTTTGTTGATTATTTATTTAATTTTTTGAGAGTAATTATTCAGCACTTGGAGTTTCTTCCGTGCTTTCTGCAGCAGGAGCTTCTGGAGCCGCCTCAGCAGGAGTTTCTTCAACGGCAGGAGCAGCTTCTTCAGCTTTAGCTTCTACAGTTTCAGATTTGTTTTGAAGAGCAGAAACAACTCTTTGAATTGGAGATTGAAGTAATCCAATGATTTCTCCGATCATTTCTTCTCTAGACTTGATGTTAGCAAGTGCAGATAAGTTTTCGTCTCCAACATAGAACGTTTCCTGAACAAAAGCAGACTTTAAAGCTGGCTTTTCTTCTTTCTTTCTGAACCCTTGGATTAATTTTGCTGGACCGTTTGCAGTCTCAGAAATCATTAATGCAGAGTTTCCTTTAAAAGTTTGGAACATTTCAGAGTAATCTACTCCTTCAATTTGTTCCATTGCTTTTTGTAAAAGTGTATTTTTTACAACTTTTACTTTGATATTTTGCTTGAAAGCCTGTCTTCTGAATTCTGAAGACTTAGCAGCGTTCAAACCGTCTAGATCCGCTACGTATACTACTTTTGCATCCTGAAGCAAGTCTTTGATCTCTTGTATTGCTACAACTTTTTGGTCTTTTGTCATTGTCTTAAGGATTTATATTAGTTAACAGATTTAGTATCAATTGCAATACCAGGGCTCATTGTAGAAGACAAATAAATGCTTTTTACATAAGTACCTTTAGCAGCAGTTGGCTTCATTTTGATCAATGTAGAGATCAATTCCTGCGCGTTTTCTTTGATCTTAGCAGCATCGAAAGATACTTTACCAATACCAGCGTGGATGATACCATACTTGTCTACTTTGAAATCAATTTTACCTGCTTTCACTTCAGTTACTGCTTTACCAATTTCCATTGTTACAGTTCCTGATTTAGGGTTAGGCATTAGACCTCTTGGACCTAACACTCTACCTAATGGACCTAATTTACCCATTACAGCTGGCATAGTAACGATAACGTCAACATCTGTCCAACCTTCTTTGATTTTTTGTAAATATTCGTCAAGACCTACATAGTCAGCACCAGCAGCTTTAGCTTCTGCTTCTTTATCTGGAGTTACAAGAGCTAATACTTTAACATCTTTACCAGTACCGTGAGGAAGAGATACAACACCTCTTACCATTTGGTTTGCTTTTCTAGGGTCTACACCTAATCTTACAGCGATATCTACAGAAGCATCAAACTTTGTAGTGTTCACCTCTTTTACAAGAGCAGAACCTTCTTCAAGGTTATAGATTCTTCCTTTTTCTACTTTACTTAAAGCTTCCTTTTGCTTTTTTGTCAATTTTGCCATTTCTTTAGGTTTTAAGCGTTAGTTGGTTTAGTTCCTGTTACTTTTAATCCCATAGATCTAGCAGTACCTGCAACCATAGAAAGAGCAGAGTCCAGTGTAAAGCAGTTAAGATCTGCCATTTTATCTTCAGCGATCTTTTTCACTTGATCCCAAGATACAGAACCTACTTTGTTTCTGTTTGGTTCACCAGAACCACCCTTGATTTTAGCCGCATCCATTAACTGGATTGCTGCAGGAGGAGTTTTAATTACGAATTCAAAAGATTTGTCTTCGTATACTGTAATTACTACAGGTAAAACTTGTCCTGGCTTATCTTGGGTTCTTCCGTTAAATTGCTTACAAAACTCCATGATGTTCACACCTGCAGAACCCAATGCTGGACCTACTGGTGGAGAAGGGTTAGCTGCGCCACCTTTCACCTGAAGCTTTACCATTTTAAAGACTTTCTTAGCCATTGTTTGTTTTTTAAATTTGAATAATTAATGAGTTTGGAAGCATTTATTATTCAGCAGGTTATCCTACTCACTTATGATAAACCTACTTTTTGGACTGCAAAAGTATAAAATATTTTTGAAATAGCAAACGGAAAGACTTGATTTTTAGAAAGATTATCAAAAAAAATGACATTACCTCTTAATTAGGTCAAAAAATACCATCTTATAAAATAAAACCCCTTCTAACTATATATCATAGTATAGAAGGGGGGGGGTATACAAAAATTAGGAACTTACTTAAATTCTATAATAGCTTATTGATTATTAATCGAGAAATGGTTTTCCTAATTTTTAAATCACCAAGATTTCCTACCATATTATTTGTTCCATACGTTAAAAACTGTAAGGAAACCTTTTGCCCAACTTTTAACCAAATCGTAGCATTACTTGTCAAAAAATATAAGTTGACGTTTGGAGGAGTTGTTATTGAAGGATTTTTATCCCCTCTGTGAATTATCGCATTGGTTGTTGAAACTCTTCCTGTGTCTACATACAAAGCGGTAAAAGCACTTCCCGAAGTACCGTCAAAAGTACCGGATCCACTTCCGGGTGTAGTAAATCCGCAAACACCATATAAAAAGTACAATCCATCTTTTGGTACAGTATATACTCCTGTTGCAGCATCATATGCATTTTGAGGATCATATTGCTCATCTAATTTCAATGTGGTGAATTCATTATCGTTCCAGTCAGCAGATGCACTTATATCAGTACCCCCAACAGCACTCAATACTCTATTTCCGCTATCTGATGCAGAAAAGGAATCTCCACCTGCTACTTTTATTAATCCATCTGGGTCAGCTACCAATAATTTGTCACTGGAAATTCCTACAGAATTATTTATATTTCTAATTCTTAAGTTACCGTTAGCTATATCCAAACTTTGGGTGGGAGTTGTAGTACCAATCCCCACTGTTATAGTACCCGTACCTAAACCTGATGATGTAATAACAGAGAAGTCATTTGATTGTTGGACAATATTGGGAGCGCCAGTTATTGGGTTATCCTTACTGCCATCAATATGAAATATACCTTGCGGATTTACAGTGTTAATTCCTACCTGAGCATAATAAAAACCGCTTATACCTATTAAAATAATTGATAATTTTTTTTTCATCGTCTTATGATATATTTTTAAAAATCAAAAGTAGAGATGCTAAACATTTAATCAAAGTAAACATTCCTAAAATCTATTTATAGGATAATAAACCAAAAAAAAAGGAGTCGTAAATTTAATAACATAAATCACTACAAAAGGAAATAAAAACAAGATTAAATTGCAATACAATGAAAAACAAAAAAAATAATTGGAAAATTGAAGAATATTAAAAAAAAATAAAGCAACACTTAAAAAATTAATAGTAATTACTAAAACAGAGATAAATGTTAATAATTTTCTTAAATAATAGTACTTACTCATGTATAAATAACAAAAAAACACCACCAAATTGGTAGTGTTTTTTGTTATTATGTAAAAGTATTTTTAAAAACCAGATGGTTTATTAATCGTTTTTGTAGAACCATCAGTTCCACCAAGATCAGCATTGATATCGCTGATATTCTGTTTTTCAATCAATCTTCTATATGCCATCAAATAAAGGTCAACCGTAAAGTTATTATACGTTCTTGATGGAGTGGATGAAGTTACTGCAAGAATTCTGCTATCAGTAAACCTTGCTCTGATATGCCATGTTCCGTTACTTTTAAAGGCAACAACATCCGGAGATCCCTGTTTGTTATCATTCACACCATTGTCTCCATAATCAAGCATAACATTTGTAGTTCCATCGTTTAGTTTGAATGAGTAGTTATGAAGTATAACCAGAAAATTGTTTGCATCAATTTTGGTATCATAGTCTGTAATTCCTGCTCCAGATATTCCTGTAAGGGTAAGCTTAAGATAATTAAATAATCCACTGCTTTCCAAAGTTGGATCATACAATTGCAAACCATTTTGTGAAGTTGCTAAAAAGCTACCTCCTGTCATAGTAGGCTCTCCCGGATTTCTTAAATATAAAGAATTCGTATATGTTTTTCCGTTAACGTCAAGTGTTTCTGTAGGGGTTGCGGTATTGATCCCTACTTTTCCTTTTTGGGCATTCAAAAATATCCCAAGGCACATGATTATTGTGATATAAATTTTTCTTTTCATAGTTTTTTATTGAAGCCCTATAGGCGTATTGGTTGATACTCCTGAATAAGCAGGTGACGATGATGCAGAAACTGAACCATTGAAGGTTCCCCAGTCTTTCACTAGTGATTTTTCAAAAACATTCAGCGTAAGTGTCCATGTTCCGTTTTGGGAAGAAACGGTTCCGGCACCCTTAAAAGCTAAATTAATGGCATGGTAATTTTTACCTCCACTCGCAACCTGAGTAATTTCTGTGGCATAAGAACCATATGATTTGGGATTTGTTGTCGTGTTTGCTGCCGACACCGCTCCTGTAAAAACAGCACCTGTAATTGCTACTACATATTTATTAACATCCAATCCTGTATTGAGATTCACAACTTCATCTTGTCTTACATTGGTCAATACAACATTATACATATTTACAGGGGCTACATTACGGAGCGAGATATCCAGCAGCTTCACTTTACCTACCGGTGAAGTATCTTTAGAACGAGTAAGGAGAAGATAATTTCCGCTTGCCTTCGTGTTTTCAGTATCAATTAAATAGGACTCTACCAATGTTTCTCCTTCAACATCAAGAGTTCCTTTAGGTGTTTTAGTATTAATTCCTACTTGAGCGTTTATGCTTAAAGCAGCAAAACCCGTAAAGAGTATCGCAATAATTTTTTTCATATTGTATTTTATTGAATTAATGGAGCTGCTGCAGCACCTGTAGTTGAACTATTAAGATTTTGGGTAGAATTAAAATCTTTGGCATATGATCTGTCAAATACCAATAAATTCAGTGTCCAGACCCCCGTCGGGAAAGAGTTATCGGGAGCAAATCCTTGATAATCTGCTTTAAGTTTCCATGTTCCTCCGGATGAATACGCAAAGATCTGAGGCATTGGAGTAACCCAGTCCGCAGTAAAAGTTCTTGTAGGCTGTGTAAACCCAAAAGATGAGATAACCACTAGAAATTTAGTAGAATTAATCATTGTATCAAACTGATTTACCCAATCTTTATCAGAAGGATCACAGGTGATTTTGAACTGAATAAGGTTAATGGGTGCCGGTGAATTGGGTACAAAAGAATCATTGTACGCTGTAATTTTGTTTTCTGGAGAAGGAGATTTGATAATGAAAGTGTAATTCTCATCCGCATTCAGTTTTTCCATCGGCTGCTTGAAAACAACTCCGGATGTCTTCATTGTACCGTTTACAGTAAGTTCCTTCTCTGGTGTCGCAGTGTTGATACCAACTTGAGCACTAATGAGCATAGATGTTCCCATCAAAATGATCATCGAAATAATTTTTGTCATTGGTTTATGTGTTTATATAAGCTTGTGTTTTGAATAGCTAATCCAGATTTTTATGCTTTTAGTTAAAAAAACATAAAATATTCATACACTTATAAATAATGTATAAATAAAAAACATAAAATTTATGGATTTGTTAATTCCTTGTTGGCAAGAAGTATGCCATCTAAAAGTGAGTTAAGTAAAAGAAAAAAGCTTTGAAGTAAAAAAACATAAGTAATCCCCAAAAGGGGAAAATTATTATAAAGCAAACTACGCGATAGAAGTAATTAACAGCAGAATATATATTAAACCGTTAAAAAAATAATCATCAGAAAGTTTATATACATTTAATATATATACTATATAGACAAAATCGAAATTCATTTTTAATATCTAAGCAAAATTTTACAGTAGTAAGACTTTACCTATTGAAAAATTTAAAGCTAAAATCTATTTTCATGGATTGCTTCATACGCTCACCTTATCATTTATAATTAATTAGTAACTCATGTATAAAAGTAAAAAAGACCGCTTAATAGCAGTCTTTTATATTTTTATATAAGTAATTATTATACTTTTTCTACTTGCATATAGCTAAGTTCCATTGGAGTTTTTCTACCAAAGATCAATACAGAAACTTCAATTTTCTTTTTGTCTTCAAGAATTTTCTCAACTGTACCATTGAATCCGTTGAAAGGTCCATCGATTACTTTAACGTTTTCACCTACTACATAAGGAATTTCAATATCGCTTGCAAATTCTGAAAGTTCATCCATTCTTCCAAGCATTCTGTTTACCTCTGATTTTCTCATTGGAACAGGATCTCCTCCTTTTGTTAAACTTAAGAAAGAAATAACCCCAGGAATATTCTTGATAGCGTGAGGAATCTCTCCCATCAGATCAGCTTCAATCATCAAGTATCCAGGATAGTAAGGTTTCTCTTTAGGAACTTTTTTACCGTTTCTAATTTGGATTACCTTTTCCATAGGAATAACCACTTGAGTAACGTACTGCTCAAACCCTAGACGTTTGATTTCTGTCTCAATATAGTTTTTCACTTTATTTTCCTGTCCGCTGATTGCTTTCAGCACATACCATTTCAATTCGCTCATTATGGGAAAATACTTAATTATTAATTGAACAAGTTGATTAGCATTCCTATTATGTTGCTGACTGCTTTTGAAAACAATTCATCAACTCCAAAGGTAAATAATGCCAGAATCACTGTCGCAATAGTCACCACGATTGTAGAAGACTGAAGGTCAGCCCATTTTGGCCATTCAACCTTATGTCTGAATTCGTTATAAGAACCTTTTAAAAAATCGACAAATGAACTCATAATTTATATTTGCACGGGCACAAGGATTCGAACCCTGATCAACGGTTTTGGAGACCGGTATCCTACCATTGGACGATGCCCGTAGATTAAAAGCTCCGTAAAGAAATTCCTTACGGAAGCTTTTTATATTTTTAAGATGATTAGTCTAGGATTTCAGTAACCTGACCTGAACCAACTGTTCTACCTCCTTCTCTGATTGCAAATCTAAGACCTACGTTAAGAGCGATTGGTTGTAACAATTCTACAGTGATCTCTAAGTTATCACCAGGCATTACCATTTCTACACCTTCTGGTAAGAAGATCTCACCTGTAACGTCAGTAGTTCTTACATAGAACTGAGGACGGTACTTGTTGTGGAATGGAGTGTGACGTCCACCTTCTTCCTTAGAAAGGATATAAACAGAAGCTTTGAATTTTTTGTGTGGCTTAACTGAATCTTTCTTAGCGATAACCATACCTCTTTTGATGTCAGTTTTTTCAATACCTCTCAACAATAGACCTACGTTATCTCCAGCTTCACCTCTATCTAGGATCTTTCTGAACATCTCAACTCCTGTAATAGTAGAAGTTAATTTCTCATCACCCATACCTACGATATCAACTGGATCACCAGTGTTGATAACACCAGCCTCGATTCTACCAGTTGCTACAGTACCTCTACCTGTAATAGAGAATACATCTTCAATAGGCATCAAGAATGGCTTATCCATATCTCTTGTTGGTTGCTCGATCCAATTATCAACAGCATCCATTAATTCTTCTACACTTTTGAACCATTTATCTTCTGTGTTAACAGGAGATGAAGTAGCTGCAGTAAGTGCACCTAGTGCAGAACCTTGAATTACTGGAGAGTTATCTCCGTCAAAATCATAAGTAGACAATAAGTCTCTAAGTTCCATTTCAACAAGCTCTAATAATTCAGCATCGTCTACCATGTCAACTTTGTTCATGAAAACAACAATTCTAGGTACGTTTACCTGACGGCAAAGTAAGATATGTTCTCTTGTTTGAGGCATTGGTCCATCAGTTGCAGCACATACTACGATAGCTCCATCCATCTGAGCAGCACCAGTTACCATGTTCTTAACATAGTCGGCGTGACCTGGACAGTCAACGTGAGCATAGTGTCTATTTTCAGTTTCGTACTCAATGTGAGCAGTATTGATAGTGATACCTCTTTCTTTTTCTTCTGGAGCAGAGTCAATAGCAGAGAAATCTTTTTTCTCAGCAAGACCTTTGCTAGCTAACACAGCACTAATTGCTGCAGTAAGTGTTGTTTTACCATGGTCAACGTGACCAATAGTACCAATGTTCAAGTGTGGTTTGTTACGATTAAACGTTTCCTTTGCCATGATTTAAATTATTTATTTATTGTTTTTCAAATTTTCAGTGTGCAAATATAATGAATTTTTAAATACCAAAAACTTTTTATTAAAAAAACTTTCAATATTCTCATCCACTGAAGGACAAACCTTACATTTCCACGTATTGAGAATGCAAATTTACACAAATTTCTTAATTGAAAAAAATCCTTAGAAACGTTTTATTAAAAATATAAACTATCTTACTAATTATGAATACAATATACAGGTGAAAAATCCTAAAAATAAGTCTGTCCGTAAATCCATTTGTATTTTTTTCTCGTACATACAAAAACAACTAAAATTAATATTATGAGAAAACTATTACACATCTACTTCGCCCTGTTTGCCATTGCAACTTTGTTTTCGTGTGACAATTCGGATGAAAACTATATGTCGGAAAATCCCCCTCAGGGTCCGGATCTTATGGTATACGGAATAACAGCAATGAATGAGCTTGTTTATTTTAATTCCAATAATCCAAAGACTTTCGCTTCAAAAACTGCTGTAACAGGTATTACATCAGGAGAAAAATTGTTAAGTATAGATTTCAGACCTGCAACAGGAGAACTATATGCATTATCTAATGCCAGTAAATTATACATCATCAATACTTCCAATGCTTCAGCAAGAGCCGTAAGCTCAACAGCATTTGCTCCTTTGATTTCGGGTGCCATAGCTTCTATTGATTTCAATCCTACCGTTGACAGAATTCGCCTGGTGAGTAATACCGGGCAAAACCTGCGTTTGCATCCGGAAACCGGAGCTGTTGCCGCTACTGACATTAGTATTAACGGAACGGGAAATCCTTCAATAACAGGATTAGCCTATACAAACAGTAAAGCAGGTGCTACTACAACTGTTTTATATGATATTGATCCGGCTTTAGGAAAGTTATATAAACAAGATCCTCCCAACAATGGAACTTTAGTGGAAGTGGGAAGTTTGGGGACCTCTTTTACCGGGCAGGCTGCTTTTGATATTAAATTTGATAACAGTACTGCTCTATTGGCTCTCAGTGATAAATTGCATGTTCTGGATCTGAATAATGGAAAAACAACTTATGTAGGTTCTCTTCAGCAGGCAGTCATTGATCTTGCTATCCCCACAGAGCCGGTAGCCTATGCCATTGACAATTCCAATAATCTCCAAATTTTCAATCCAAACAGTCCGATGCCTGTTTCCAAGACGGTGGCAGGGTTACAAAGTGGCGAGAATATTTTAGGGATAGATTTCCGTCCTGCAAACGGACAATTGTATGCATTAGGAAGTTCAAGCAGAATTTACACCATCAATTTGGGTACAGGTGCCGCTACTGCTGTGGGTACTACTCCTTTTGCTACTTTACTTTCCGGAACAGATTTCGGCTTCGATTTCAATCCTACTGTGGATAGAATAAGGGTAGTGAGCAATACTGGGCAGAATCTTCGCTTAAATCCTAACGACGGAACAATTGCCGCTGTAGATCTTGCATTAAATCCTGGAAGTCCTATGATAAGCGCTGCAGCGTATACTAATAATTTTGCAGGAAGCACCGCTACTACTCTATTTGTCATTGATCATAATACGGATAAATTATACCAGCAGAACCCTCCTAATAATGGAACTTTAGTAGAGACGGGTTCTTTAGGAATTAACATTACAAGTGCTAATGGGTTTGATATTGGAAGCATGAGCCAAAAAGCTTATTTAATGGCGTCGGTAGGTTCATCTACAAAAATTTACTCCATCAATACAACAACAGGAGCTGCAACTTCAGTTTCCGATTATCCGAATGCTGTAAAAGCTTTTACAGTGGGATTAGGATTTTAAACTTCGACTCATCCTATTTTTATTTCAATAAATGCAGAAGCGCGGAAAACAAAGTTTTCCGCGCTTCTTACTAATATAAATGAAAGATAATTTAAATTTGACTGAGCTTCTTCGTCCTGTTGAATATCCAGAAGATAATCGGAAAAATAAGCAGTGTAAGAACTGTTGCCGTAATAAGTCCTCCAATAATTACAATAGCCAGAGGCTTTTGAGATTCCGATCCAATACCTGTAGATAAAGCTGCCGGCATCAATCCGATAGACGCCATAAGTGCTGTCATAATTACGGGTCTGGTTCTGGATTTCACTCCGTTTAATATTGCTGAGTCTATATCCATACCGTCTTTAACGTTCTGATGGAACTCCGTGATAAGGATGACACCGTTCTGGATACAAATTCCCAAAAGGGCAATCATTCCTACTCCGGCAGAGATTCCAAAATTGATTCCCGTAACATGTAGTGCAATAATACCACCGATTAAAGCAAAAGGTACGTTGGCCAATACCAAAAGGGAATCCTTCATATTTCCAAACAGAATAAACAGCAGGAAGAAAATCATCAGAATGCTCACTGGTACCACCTGCGTAAGCCTGTGCGATGCCCGTTGCTGGTTTTCAAACTGACCGGTCCATCCTACAGAATAACCATCAGGTAGTTCAATAGCATCCACTTTTTTCTGGGCATCGGCAATAGTACTTCCTAAATCTCTATCACGAATGGAGAATTTAACTCCAATATATCTTTTGATATTATCTCTATAAATAAATGCCGCACCGTTATCTTTAACGATAGTACTGATTTCTTTTAAAGGAATCTTTGCTCCATCCTGTGTAGGAACCATCAAAGCTGCAATGTCATTTTCATTGGTTCTGTATTCCTGGGAATATCGTAGACGGATTGGAAACTTTCTTTCGCCATCGAACATTTCTGAAGCGGTTTTTCCTCCAAAAGCCATTTCCAATACAGCTTGTGCATCCGCCGGCATTACTCCATAAGCAGCCATTTTATCTCTGTCCAATACAACACTTACTTCCGGCTGTCCGATATTTTTAATAATTCCCGGATCTTTTACCCCTTGTACATCTTTAATTTTTAGTACCACTTCGTTGGCTAATTTATCCAGGGTTTCCAGGTTATCACCATAAATTTTGATTCCGTTTTCGGCTTTAAAACCTGCTACGGCTTCTGCTACGTTATCGGAGATCGGCTGGGAATAGTTGAATGTAATTCCCTGATAACTTCTGAGCTTTTTATCAATTTCATTAATCAATTCATCGTAGGTGATCTTACGTTTCCATTCTTCTCTTGGCTTAAGATTAACCGCAAACTGTACAAATCCGAATCCATTGGGATCTGTTCCATCGTTACTTCTCCCCGTCTGTGCAAGAACATCTGTGACTTCCGAGAAGCTCATTATGTCTTTCTTTAAAAGATCTGCTGTTTTCAATGATTCTTTCAATGAAGAACTCATAGGCATCTCAGCAGTGATCCAAAGCGAACCTTCGTTAAGTTGCGGCAAGAATTCTGTTCCTAAAAACTTACCGGAAAACAAAGTGACTGCCAGAAAAGAGATCGCAACGATCATACTCGTTTTTTTATGCTTAAATGTTAAATTAAAGCCTTTCAAAACGATGCTGTCCCAAAAATTAACAAACGGATTATTTTTTTCTCTTACATTTTTATTTAAAAGGAGATGAGAAAGAACAGGAACCAATGTTAATGTAAATATCAATGCTCCTATCAATGCAAATCCCAACGTAAACGCTAAAGGTGAGAACATTTTCCCTTCCACTTTCTGGAATGAGAAGATGGGAATAAGAGAGGTAATGATAATCAATTTTGAAAAGAAGATTGCTTTTCCTAATCCTGTTCCGGTCTGCTTGATCCAGCCTCCCTTTGCGAGTTTATTAAATTTCTCCATGCCATACCGTTTGGCTTTATGATCCAGCATTACGAAGAGTCCTTCTACCATGACGACGGCTCCGTCAATGATAATCCCAAAGTCTACTGCTCCTAATGAAAGCAGGTTGGCACTCATCCCGGCCAGTTTTAAACATAAAAATGCAAATAGCAAGGATAGAGGGATAATGATGGAAACAATTAATGTTGTTCTCCAGTCGGCCATAAAGATCAAAACAATTACCGTTACCAGTACAATTCCTTCAATAAGATTATGCATTACAGTATGAGTCGTAAAATCCATCAGATTATCGCGGTCATAGAACGTAACCATTTTCACATCTTTTGGAAGAACTTTTTCGTTGAGCTCTTTAATCTTAGCTTTCACTCCCACCAAAACTTCTCTCGGATTTTCTCCTTTTCTCATGACCACGATTCCTTCTACCGTATCATCGTGATTATTAAGAGCCGCCTGCCCTACTCTAGGCATAGAACTTTCATGAACTTCTGCCACATTTTTTACCAAAACCGGATTTCCACTATCATTTTGAATGGTAATATTTCCGATGTCGGCAATCGATTTTACCAAACCTATTCCTCTTACGACATAGGCCTGGCCATTTTTCTCAATAACATCGCCCCCTACATTCAGATTACTCTTGGTAACGGCATCATATACCTGAAGCGGTGTCAGGTTGTATTTATCTAATGCCCGTGGATCGATACTCAATTCGAACACTTTATCCTGTCCTCCGAAAACGTTAATATCTGCTACGCCAGGCACTCCTCTTAAAGCACGGTCGATCACCCAATTTTGCAGCGTAAGCAGACTACGGGAATCCTTTGTTTTACTTTCCAGCGTATATCTGAAAATCTCACCGGTTGGCCCGTAGGGTGGCTGTACTTCCGGGTCTACCTCATCAGGAAGGCTAATGGTTCTTAACTGGTTATTGACCTGATTTCTGGCAAAAGTATCGTCCACCCCATCATCAAACAGAATTTTAACAATGGAAAGTCCAAACATCGTGGTACTTCTCACACTTGTTTTCTTCTGAACCGGGCTCATCGCCAATTCAATGGGGGTAGTAACAAAACGTTCTACTTCTTCTGCACTACGTCCATTCCACTGGGTAATGATTACAATCTGGGTATTGGTAACATCCGGAAAAGCTTCAATAGGCATATTTTTGAAACTTATAAACCCGGAGATCGCTAAAATCGCCACCCAGATAAAGGTAAATGCTTTATTTTTTAATGAAAAAGCGATTATATTTTTTATGAATTTATTCATGATAGATAAATTGATGACCTAAAAAAGCCGTTGAAAGAAAATACAATATTCTTAATGGTTTAATAAGACTAGCTGTTCAGTGAACGGTATATCAGCAGCTGATTGTTGGTAATCACTTCTTCTCCTTCTTTCAGTCCATCTGCAACATAGGTAACATCTCCTACCTGCTTTAATACTTTAATTTCTCTGATTTTCACATCTGTTCTGGATTTGAAAATAACGACAAAGCTTTTATTGTCATCAAAAATGACAGCCTTCGATGGTAAAGTAAGCATCGTACTGCTTTCTAAGCTGGATACTTTTATCGTAGCTTTACTATCCGGAATCAGAAGTCCATTAGCATTGTCCAGCACCACTCTTGCCTGCATGGCATTGGTCTGTGGATCAATAATCTTGAATATTTTATCAATTTTTCCGTCAAAAAATTTATCCGGATAAGAAAGAGTAGATACCTGCGCTTTCATTCCAAGGCTGATCTTATCAATATCAGATTCATTGACGTTCATGATGGCCCATACATTAGTTGTATTGGCAACGTCAAAAATATTATCACTTCTGTCACTTCTCAGCTGCATATCTTTATTGATACTTTTCTGAACAATATAACCGCTGATAGGGGCTACTACACTGTATATATTTCCGCTTTTTACATTATAAACCGTACTTATTGCTGCTGTTCTCTGCATTTGGTCTTCGGCTTTTTGCAATTGGCTTTTAGCTTCCAGGACATCTCTTTCTGTATTAAGTTTTCCTTCATACAATTCTTTGGCAACACGAAGGTTATTTTTAGCCACTACCATATCGGTTTTAGCATCACTTACATCTTTTTGAATTTCTGCAAGCTCAGTGCTTCGGATTGTTGCCAGCACCTGCCCTTTTTTCACATAATCTCCCAGCTCTACATTTACGCTCATCACGTTTCCTCCTACCAATGGATAAACATCTATATAACTATTTTTATCTGCAGAGATCTTTCCATAAAAGCTATACTGATCTTCTATATTCTTCTTTTCAACTTTTGCCAGAGAAATAGAACTCAGCATGGTATTGCTAAGCTCAAATCCTTTTTTGGCCTGATTGGGTTTTTCTTCCTCTTTTTTTGAACATGCCAATAATGAGAGGGCTATCAATACGGGGATAATATATGTTTTCATGATTTTAATAGAAGATTTTCGTTTGTACTAATTGATTAAGCTGTTCTGCCGACTGCATGATTTCATTTTTCATATCATAGATCTGAAGGGCTGTTTCCCTATAGCTGTCCATGAAGTCTGTAAATTCTATCAGGTTGACATTTCCTTTTCTGAAATTGGTCAGCATTCCATTGTATACAAGATCCATATTCTGCAGATCTGTCGTTTTAATATCCAGAAGCTGATCATACTGGGTCTTCCAGGTTTTATAGGCAGACTGAATTTTGGTTTGTAGCGTGAGTTTCTGGAAATCTGCATTTTTCTGGTTCTGCTGAATAGCATAATTTGCTTTTTCCACATTCCCTTGATTGGATTTCCATAAAGGCAAAGGAATTCCCAGAGTCAGGTTCGCTTCATTATTAAATGTTCCTCCTGCCTGATCCCATGCAGCTCCTACTGTAATATCAGGTACATTCAATGATTTCTGCCATTGTGCATATAGCTTGCTGTTATCAATAAGTTTCAGATTATATCGGTAATCTGCATTATTTTCGAGTGCCTTACTTTTAAGCTCTTCTTCATCACCGAAGGGTTGTGCCGCCAATGCTTCTTTAGCTTCAGTCTCAGACATTGTGGGCTCTATATCTTCTGAAGTTCCCGTTAACACTTTTAAATTCTGTTCAAAATCAAGAATGTTTTTATTGATCTCCAGTTTATCATGATTCAATTGGATCACAATACTCTGAAGTCTGACAGCATCTTTAAGAGAAACATTTCCTTTTGCCGACTGTACACGATAGGCATTTAAGAGGTCATTCATATACCCTAGCTGCTTATTGGTGTTCTCAAGTTTTAGTTTTTCGTAATAAAGATTAAAATACGCAGAACGAAGCTGAGATCTTAAATCGGCAAGCAATTGGGAAAACTGAAGCTGCGCCAATTCTTTATTGGATTTGGCAAAAGCAATTTCATTTTTCTTTTTCCCACCCATATAGATCAACTGTGTAATTCCTGCTCCTTTTGAATGTCCTATATCAAAAACCTTTTTGTCCTGAGGGTTGTAAGCATTAAACTGCCCGCTCAATTGGGGCAATTCCCAGATTTTAGCTTGCAGAATATCTGCATCAGCCATATTGATGTTGTATTGTTCGGCGAGCAGTTGTAAGTTGTTCTTCTGAAAAGCTTCTTCGCAGTCCAAAAGAGACATCTGCTGTTGTGCCGCCATGAATGAGGAAATGGTGAGGCACAGCACTGCAATTCTGTTCATTATTTTTCTTTTTAAAATACAAAATTGCTTTGAAGTGATTAAAAGAAACTTAAATGACGCTTAAAAAAATATTAAAATAGGCTTGAATAGCGCATTTACAAGAAATCTGAAAAAATAAAAAAAGTATTTTATTCTCTTATTGTTGAATTTTTAATTAAAAATTCAATCTGTAGTTTAACAAAAAGCAACTGTTTTTTAAGACAATTGCTTTTATACTTATTTTTTAAAAAATAATGTGAATGTATTAATGTAATCTTCAGGAGAAGAGTATATAATATCAGCATCGTGATATTCCAGAATTCTTTTAACGATTCTAAGGCCCAAGCCTGATCCTGATATATTTTGAGCATTATTTCCTCTAGTGAAAGCTTCAAACAGTTTCATCTGCTCTCCTTCAGAAATCGTATTTCCGTGAGAAATAACTTCTATAGAAAGATTATCGTTTGTTTCGGTAATCAAGACATTCACTTCTGTATTGTCTGAATATACCGCTGCATTTTTGAACAGATTAATAAAGACAATCACCAGCAGCGACTGGATCCCTTTTATGGTCAGAAAAGCATTTTCAGAACTATCTTCATTAATCAGGAAATCCATCTTAAGTTGCGGATAACTTTTCTCGACTGCTTCAAAGGCTTCAAAAATGACTTCATCAATCCTTACTTCTTCATAGATACTCTGAATATTTTCTTTATCAAATTTCGTAAGCAGCAAAAGAGAATTCGTCAGATCCGATAACTGGTATACATCCCGCTGAATCTGCTGCAACGCTGATAAGGTTTCTGGAGAATGTTCCTCAAATTTAATAAGGTTTTCCAACTGAAATGCCATTCTTGTAATGGGTGTCCTGATCTCGTGTGAAGCACTTGCTGTAAAATCCTTTTGTGACTGAAATACATCATCTAATCTTCCGATCATCGTATTAAAAGATTTTGCAAGGACACTCACTTCATCATTCGACTGCTGAACAGGAATCTGTGTTGTTAGTTTATGAGCAGTAACTTCAGAAATTTCTTTATTCAGGTCTTCCAGCGGACGAAGGAATTTTTCAACAAAATAATAACTAAAAAAACCAATAAGCATTGTGCTCATCACATACGCTGTGATCAAAAGATATTTAAGATACCCCAGCTTTGATTTTCCATTAGTATCAAAAGCACTGGTAAGAATATAATAGTTTTCACCATTGATATTTCTAAGTGCAGCATAGATCTCCGGAATTGTTTTCTCTGTATAAATAATCTTCTTTCTATCCAGCTCTTTAAGCATCGCACTGTCCCAAGTGACATTCCTGTCCTTGATTGTACTATAGATCAGTTCCTTTTTTTCATTGAAAATTAAAATCTTTTCATTCAGAAGGATATTATCTGAATTTTCATTGAAAAAAACCGGAGCTTCTTCTTCAAAGTCTTTGGATTTTGAAATGAAATGGGAAGTAAATTCAAGTCTCTGCCTGAATCTTTCTTTAAACTCATCTCTTCTAAAATCATTAAAAGATAAATAAATGACCGCCATCACCATTCCAAAGAGTAATGAAAAGGCGATACTGATCGTTAAAGCTATCTTTCTTTTTAAAGACATTTATAATGGGCTTAAATAATATCCGAAACCGGAACGGGTATGAATTAATTTTACTTTGAAATCTTTATCAATCTTTTTCCTTAAGAAATTGATATAAACTTCCACTGTGTTGGTATTTGTATTAAAATTGTGCTCCCATACATGTTCTGTGATCTGCTGTTTGGAAACCGTTCTCCCTTGTGCTTCCGCAAGATAGACCAGCAGTTGAAATTCTTTCAACGTGAGTGTTATTTCATTTCCACCTCGATAGATCTTTTGCTCAGTTTTATTGATGATGAGATCATCTATCCTCAGAATATCCTGATCCGAATTATCAGAGGGTGCTTTTCGCCTCAACAAAGAATTTATTCTTAAAAGAAGTTCTTCAAACTGAAAAGGTTTTACCAGATAATCATCAGCCAGCCTGTTAAAGGCATCTTTTTTGTCAGAGATATCTCCATAAGCAGAGATGATAATAATGGGTGTATTCTTGTCGAAAGAACGAATCGTCTGGCATACATCAAGTCCATTCATTTTGGGAACATTGATATCCAATAAATACAGATCATACGTATTGTTTTTTATCTGACGGAGAAAGGTCTCTCCATCATATATTTTATCACAGGTAAAATTATTGGATTCTAAAAATCTGCAAAGCTCTGCAGAAAGAATGAGATCGTCTTCTAACAAAAGAATATTCATCAAGATTTATTTTACACGAATTTAACGAAAATTTTTATGTTTTTAGAAGGAAATAAGTATCAGCCAAATTTTAAGGTTTATCTTTTATTAAGAAAATAGTATCCTGATTGAGTTACTTTTTTCTACAATAGTCATCAATAGGCTTTACCGCAATGTCAACAATGTTATCATCAAAAGAAGAATCAATCATTTTTCGAGCTTCTGTTCTTATTTTTTTCAAAGATGAAGTGTTGCAAGAATTTGGCTTTACTTTTTTAAGCTCAATTAATAAAAGTGGTGTCAAACTATCCAAAACCGGCCGAACCTTCGTTGCCAAATCAGGAGCAGGATCGAAAGGAGCTTCATTTTGAGCTTCCCACTTTTTATGTAATTGTCTTTGCTTTACTTTTCCGGCTTCAAATTGTGCCTGAAAAAAATTATGTGCAAATTGCTTGTCAATATTCAATTTTCCAGCCTTTCCCTCTACACTATCCAAAATAATTTTCTCACGTACAGGATCATCAATTGGAGCTTTTGTATTCCATTTGCTTTTCGCAACCAGAGGGGCAACCTGAAGTCTTTTGTTTACTAACTTTAAGAGAACTTCTTCTTCGCATTTATCAAGAGAATGATCCTGAACTGAACAAGAAAAAATATTTAATAAAGTTCCTATTAATAATATGTAATATATGATCTTCATTATTTTAAAATTCAAGTATTTACAAGAACAATTGCCCATTTTAAATTTTCAAACACAAATTGATATTTATGATTAAAAATAAAAAAAAATATTACAACTAAAAGCTGTAATATTTTTTAGACTAAAGAGAGCCAACTACGGGACTTGAACCCGTGACCTCTTCCTTACCAAGGAAGCACTCTACCGCTGAGCTAAGTCGGCATTAACTAAAAAAATCACACTAAGTAGCGTGATTTTTATTGAGCGGAAGACGGGGGTCGAACCCGCGACATTCAGCTTGGAAGGCTGACGCTCTACCAACTGAGCTACTTCCGCAATTTTGTTTCCAAAACTATTGGTAAACGCTGTGCAAAACTAAGAAAACTTCTTTGATTTTGCAAGTTTTTTTTATAATATAAAAAGTGGGGAGAGCAGGATTCGAACCTGCGAAGCCGAAGCAACTGAGTTACAGTCAGTCCCATTTAGCCACTCTGGAATCTCCCCAAATATGTTATATTAAAATTGAGCCTCCAGAGGGATTCGAACCCACGACCCCGAGATTACAAATCACGTGCTCTGGCCAACTGAGCTATGGAGGCATTTTAATAAAAGACTGAAAGTGATAGAGAGACTCTACTCTACACGTTTCAGTGTTAAAAAAAACCACTTTAAAAGGGTGATTTTTTTGAGCGGAAGACGGGGGTCGAACCCGCGACATTCAGCTTGGAAGGCTGACGCTCTACCAACTGAGCTACTTCCGCAATTTTGTTTCCAAAACTATTGGTAAACGCTGTGCAAAACTAAGAAAACTTATTTAATCTTGCAAGTTTTTTTTATAAAAATATAAAGTGGGGAGAGCAGGATTCGAACCTGCGAAGCCGAAGCAACTGAGTTACAGTCAGTCCCATTTAGCCACTCTGGAATCTCCCCAAATATGTTATATTAAAATGAGCCTCCAGAGGGATTCGAACCCACGACCCCGAGATTACAAATCACGTGCTCTGGCCAACTGAGCTATGGAGGCAAATATAAAAAAGAATTCAAAAGATCGCTGTTCCTTTTTTGCGAGTGCAAATATAGAACGGATTTTTTGAATTCTCAAATATTTTATAAACTTTTTTCGACTTTTTTTCTAAGCCATTTCTTTCTTCTTGATTAAGAGCTTTTTAGCAGTATCAACGCAAAGGTCCATACTTTCTTCAAAACTCGCTGTTGTCTTTTTTACTACGATATCGTCACCCGGAACCGCCAAAATAATCTCAGCAGTTTTATTCGCTTTATCAGCGTTATTTTCGACTTTCAAGAATACCTTACACTCATGAATCTTGTCATAAAAGGTATTTAATTTGCCTACTTTTTTTTCGATGTGTGATTCTAATGGTTCGTGTGGAGTTAAACCAATTGATTGTACTGAAATCTTCATAATTCTTCTTTTTTTGATGCTCGAGGGTGAGCCTGATTAAACACTTTTTTCAATTGTTCAATATTAGCATTCGTATAGACTTGAGTACTGGCAAGACTGGAATGCCCTAATATTTTTTTCACTTTGGAGATCTCCGCCCCATTATCCAATACGTGAGTAGCAAAGCTATGACGAAGGATGTGAGGACTTCTTTTTTCTTTCGTTGTTATAAGACTAAGGTACTTATTAACTACCACATAAACAAATTTTTCGCTGAGTTTTTTCCCTTTCTTATTTACAAAAAAATACGATTGATATTCTGTCTGTGGTTTTCTTATTTCCATATAGCTCTTAAGAAGCTCAGACAATTCATGTGAAATGGGAACTACCCTTTCTTTATTCCCTTTCCCTATTACTTTTAACTCATTTCCGTATAAGTCAACATTCTCAAATATCAGGCCACAAAGTTCAGCTTTACGCATCCCTGTTTGGTAAAGCACCTCCATAATGCATTTTTCAAGTACATTATGTACCTGTTCAAAAATTCTTTCATTAAGATCCTTCATTTCTTCTTCAGACATAGGGATCTGTTTTTCAGCGTAAAACTTCAGGGAAGAGATTCCTTCTGTAGGAGAAACTTTAATCTCCCCTATTTTCAAAAGAAATAGATAAAAACTACGAAGAGAGGATAGCTTCCTGTTGATACTTCTTTTGGAAATATTGTTTTCACTCAGTTCAACAATAAAATTCCTTATAATTTTCTTGTCTGCTTTGGCTAAATTGTCGGAAGATTCTGTTCGGAGACAGAAATGGGAAAAGTCTGCAAGGTCTTTTTTGTAGCTTGTAATGGTATGAGGAGAATACCTTTTCTCGAATTGTAAGTAGTCTATAAATTTATCCAACATGAGCTAGGGCATAAAATAAAAAATTCACTCCTCAAATATAATATTTAAGAAGTGAATTTAATATGTGTTTAAGAAAAAAATTCTTAAGCCTGCTCTTCCTTGCTAAGTGCTCTTTGTTTGTAAGCAGCTTTTAACTTAGATTGTCTCAAAGTTACAGAAGGCTTGATAAACGCTTGTCTAGATCTTAATTGACGAACTGTACCTGTTTTATCAAATTTTCTCTTGTATTTTTTTAAAGCTCTGTCGATGGATTCACCATCTTTTACTGGAATTATTAACATATTTTACATCTCATTTTGGATTGCAAAACTAGACTTTTTTTCTTAAAGTACAAAATATATTACAACAAACAATTACTTTTTTATTCAAAATTTGCTTAAAAATCTAGTATTTAAGATCGTTAACAAAGAATATAATTTTTATCCACAATGATCAAATATGCTCATCACAAGATGTTTAGTCCGTATACCCTACCCCTAATTTTCATTAAATTCAGCCATATTAATGAAATGTAAACTAAAAGCATTATCTTTGCATTCACTTTATTCATGGGGTTGACTGGTTTCGACAGCAAGACCAATGGGTAAGTAAGCATGCAGAGAACCGTAGCGCGATCTCTATAATTCCTTGCTACAAAATTTTAACTGGCAACGAAGAGTTCGCTCTTGCAGCTTAATATCGAAGTATAGTAGATCAAGCGTTTTCCCGAAGATAGTAAGGAAGCAAGATATTCCACAAATGCTCTGTTCTGCGGCGTTTGATTCTGGGATATAGGAATGCGGAAATAAGGTTTTAGAAGCTTCGGCTAAAACACGAAAACTTAGAAGATAAGCTGGAAGTTGGGTGTCTGCTCTCTGCCTCCAGTCGAAAATCAATAGTAGAATAAGCATGTAGAAAGCTTATGTATTGCTTGTTTGGACGAGGGTTCGAATCCCTCCAACTCCACAAAAAGAGAATCTATTATTTAGATTCTCTTTTTAATTTATCACATACTCATATAACAAAGAAACCGGAACAAGCCATCAACACAATGTCTATATAATAATATGAGCCACATACTATATAGTATACCTATTCAACATAAAGAACTGCTTAACATTTAATAGAATAAGTTTGTTCGATTGGATTTATTAATTACCTTATTGTTTTCCGAGTTTAATTCCTATCATACTTCTCCATTAAAATGATCTGGTACTATATATTGTACTAATATTTTTAAATAATAAAATCTTTCTATCATTTAAAATGAAATCTTTGGAGCTAAAAAACGAAGATAAATTACTTCTTAAAGATCATATTTCTTGAAACTAAAGTTCACAATAGTGAAATTTGGAAGATATATCTTTATATCATCTATTAGACTTTCCATGATTGGCTTTATATTTATCTACAAGTAACAAATATAACCTTCTGAAAACTAAAAGACTAAACCGAGACAACCCAAAATGAAAGCTTCTACCCCACAAAAAAGACTAAAAAAATGTTTTATCGTAAAGAATTTTATATATTTGCACCATCTAACAATTAAAAAAATAATTTACTATGTCAGACATTGCATCAAGAGTAAAAGCTATCATCGCTGATAAGCTTGACGTTGAAGAAACAGAAGTAACTCCTGAAGCTAGCTTCACTAACGATTTAGGAGCTGATTCACTAGATACAGTTGAACTTATCATGGAATTTGAAAAAGAATTTAATATTCAAATCCCTGATGACCAGGCTGAAAAAATTACTACTGTAGGACACGCTATCGCTTACATCGAAGAAGTAGTAAATAAATAATATTCTTCAACAAAAAAGAAATTAAACAAAGTTTATGGAATTAAAAAGAGTAGTTGTAACAGGATTTGGAGCAATAACACCAATAGGAAATAATGCAAAAGAATACTGGGAAAACCTTGTAAAAGGTGAGAGCGGTGCCGCTTCGATTACTCTTTTTGATGCCACAAACTTTAAAACAAAGTTCGCCTGTGAGGTGAAGAGTTTCGATCCACTACAGCATTTCGATAAGAAAGAAGCTAAAAAAATGGACCGAAATACTCAATTGGGGCTTGTTGCTGCTAGAGAAGCAGTGGCACATTCCAGAATTATTGAAGACAATGTAGACAAAAACAGAGTTGGTGTAATCTGGGGATCCGGAATTGGAGGTTTAGAGACTTTCGAAACTGAGGTATTAGGATGGGCAAATACGGAAATTCCGAGATTTAACCCTTTCTTTATTCCTAAAATGATTGCAGATATCACTCCTGGTCATATCTCAATTGAATATGGTTTCCACGGACCCAACTATACTACTGTATCTGCATGTGCATCTTCAGCAAATGCTATAATTGATTCCAAAATGCTGATCCAGTTAGGAAAAGCAGACGTGATTGTGTGCGGAGGCTCTGAAGCAGCCGTTACAGCAAGTGGTGTCGGTGGATTTAATGCAATGATGGCCCTTTCTACAAGAAATGATGATCCAACAACAGCTTCAAGACCTTTTGACAAAGACAGAGATGGATTTGTATTAGGAGAAGGTGCAGGAACAATCATCCTTGAAGAATATGAGCACGCAGTAAAACGTGGGGCTACAATTTATGCAGAATTATTAGGAGGAGGTTTGAGTGCTGATGCACATCACATGACTGCTCCACACCCTGAAGGTCTTGGTGCTTATCTGGTAATGAAGAGTTGTTTGGAAGATGCAGGTTTAACTGCTGATGAAGTAGATCATATCAATATGCATGGTACATCTACTCCATTAGGAGACATCGCAGAATCCAATGCAATCTCAAGATTATTAGGCGAGCATGCTTATGACATTCAGATTAATTCTACAAAATCAATGACAGGACACCTTTTAGGTGCTGCAGGTGTTATTGAAGCTATCGCTGCATTAGGAACTATTATTCATGGTATTGTTCCTCCTACCATCAACCATTTTACTGATGATGAAAATATTGACAGCAGACTAAACTTTACGTTTAATTCAGCTGTGAAGAAAGATGTAAAAGTAGCCATGAGCAATACTTTCGGATTTGGCGGGCATAATGCTTGCGTTCTATTTAAGAAAATCTAAATTCAATGAATGGAGTTACAGAAATACTTTTCTAAATTCCTTATCAAAAAAAGAAAAAGACAACTCACGGAGAGAGAATATTTTCTCAGTACCGAACTTAAAAAAGTATTGGGTACCGAGGTACAAAATATAGCTCTTTACCGCGAAGCTTTTTCTTTGAAAAATTCTTCTAAAAATCAAGACAGCAATTACGAAAGACTTGAATTTTTAGGAGATTCTGTTTTGGGTACAATTATTTCTTGTCATTTGTTCCAGACTTATCCTCAAGCTAATGAAGGATACCTGACACAGATGAAATCTAAGATTGTTAATAGGAAAAACCTCAATAAATTAGGAGAAGACCTTAAGCTTACCAGCCTTTTGCAAAAGCAAAACAGTTCTTCAGCTTTGGGCGAAAATATCTCCGGAAATTTATTCGAAGCTTTAATCGGTGCCGTTTATTTAGACTTCCACTATGACGCCTGCAAAAGGATCATTCTGGAAAAATTACTGACCCCTTCCGAGATCAACAAGCTTGAAAATAAAATTGTAAGCTACAAAGGCCTCTTGCTTGAGTGGAGCCAAAAGAAGAAGGTTAATATAAAGTACGAAACCTGCGAGGAAATACAAGTTAATAAATCTGTCGTATTCAGATGCCACGTGTGGCTGGGGGATGAAAAAATTGCAAATGCGACGGAAACATCCAAGAAAAAAGCAGAGGAAAAAGCAGCACAGAGGGCATTTTATATTTTAAATAAAAAAGAAAATATACTTGGAAATTCAAAAACTTTATGATCTTGATGATATAGAATTTGAAGATATTGCCATAGGATTGGTAAGATTAGCAAAAGATATACCTGCTCATGAGTTTTTCTATAAAATAAATCAAATCAACAACCTTACTTTTGAAAGAAAGAAAGATCTTGTCTTTCATGGGGGGTATTATGATTATTTTTTTCCTAGATATGAGGCCTACCACAAGTTTTCAAAAACTTGTTTTACCTTTATTTCAAATAAATCTTCGGAAAGTAAGCAAAAAAAAGTTCAGACGGAACTGTTTACAGAAGAAGAAAACATTAAATTTTTATTAAATAATCAGGCAGATGTCGAATATATTTTACATAGTTCGGAACAGTTTCCTGATTTTTCCGTAATTTTGCTCCCTGAAAATCTTGTGTTTCCAATTCAAGATTATACACTGAGTTCTGATGAGGAACTTTATCAAATTATCCAGTATTATGAATAAGTATTTAAAGAAGACAAAAATTATCGCAACACTAGGACCTGCTTCATCATCGAAGGAGGTAATGTTAGATTTAATGAAAGCGGGT
Source organism: Chryseobacterium sp. GW821-FHT04C04 (assembly GCF_059420365.1). Lineage (NCBI taxonomy): Bacteria > Pseudomonadati > Bacteroidota > Flavobacteriia > Flavobacteriales > Weeksellaceae > Chryseobacterium > Chryseobacterium sp. GW821-FHT04C04. The sequence goes on from NZ_JBWKTO010000002.1 coordinate 679,114, forward strand.
GTTGACATTTTCAGAATAAATTTTTCCCATGCAGATTACGACTTAGTTCGATCAAATATTGAAATAATTAGAGAGCTAAACAGCGAGTATGGGTATTCAGTGGGTATTCTAGGAGACCTTCAGGGACCTAAACTAAGAGTAGGTGTTGTAAAAGAAGGTTCTTATCTGAACCCTGGAGATATTCTTACTTTCACTAATGAAAAGATGGAAGGAGATTCTACCAAGGTTTATATGACTTACCAACAGTTTCCACAGGATGTAAAAGTAGGGGAAAGAATCCTTATTGACGATGGGAAACTAATGTTAGAAGTTATCGAAACCAATGAAATAGATACTGTAAAAGCAAAAACCATTCAAGGAGGTCCGTTAAGTTCTAAAAAAGGAGTTAATCTACCTAATACGAATGTTTCTCTTCCTGCTTTGACAGAAAAAGATGTTCAGGATGCTAATTTCATGCTTGACATGGAAGTTGACTGGATTGCCTTATCATTTGTTCGTCATGCTCAGGATATTATCGACTTGAAAGAGCTTATCAACGCGCATCCAAATGGTAAATTCAAAACTCCAATCATTGCGAAGATTGAAAAACCTGAGGGGGTAAAAAATATTGAAGAAATTCTTCTAGAATGTGACGGATTAATGGTTGCCCGTGGTGACCTGGGTGTAGAAGTTCCAATGGAAGAAGTTCCTGCTATCCAGAAAAATCTGGTAGAAAAGGCTAGGTTCTATTCTAAACCAGTTATCATTGCTACTCAGATGATGGAAACCATGATCAACAGCTTAACTCCTACCAGAGCAGAAGTAAATGACGTTGCTAACTCTGTATTGGATGGAGCTGATGCTGTAATGCTTTCCGGAGAAACTTCTGTAGGGAGATATCCGGTACAAGTTGTGGAAAACATGGCTAAAATTGTAAAGAATATCGAAACAACTCATTTTTACCAACATAAAAATGAACCTATCGAAAAGGATTACAACTGCATCGATGAGAGATTCATTACCAATAGAGTTTGTCTTGCAGCAGTAAGAATTGCTAAAACAACCAACGTTTCTGCTATTGTAACGCTTACTCATTCGGGGTATACCGCTTTCCAGCTTGCAGCACACAGACCTAACTCTCAGATCATTGTTTACAGTGGAAACAAAAGAGTAATTGCTATGCTGAACCTTCTTTGGGGAGTTCATGCTTACTATTATGATATGAAAAAGTCTACTGATGAAACCATCATCCAGGTAAATATGCTAACCCATAACTATGGCTATATCGAAACAGGAGATTTCGTAATCAACATCAATGCTACTCCATCATATGAAGGTGGGAAAACGAATACATTGAGACTGACTACCGTTTAAAAGAAGAAAAGACAAATTACTTTTGTCAAAACATACAAAAACAAAAACTCCCGGAAATTGATTTCCGGGAGTTTTTTATTTATAAAAATAAGGCTGTGTCATTAATACCCACCTTAATAATGTCCTACAATAGTTCTCGCTGTTACAAACTCTTTTAAAGCCAGCAAAGAAAGCTCAGTTCCATATCCTGAAGCCTTGCTTCCCCCAAATGGAAAACGTGGATCAGAACTCGTCATTCTGTTGATATTCACCGTTCCGGATTCAAGATTCTCAATAAAGAATAATTGACGCTCGGGTTTCTTTGTCCAAACTGAATTGGAAAGTCCGAAAGGAATATCATTGGCCATTTGTAAAGCTTCTTCATCATTTTTTGCAATCATGATCATTCCAAGAGGTCCGAAAAGTTCTTCTTTCAAAATTGGATTTCCTTCCTGAACTCTGATTAAACCAGGTTTAAATTCATTCTCTGAAATTCTCTCCAAAGGAATAATAATTTCTGCGCCATTTTCCAATGCTCTATTGAATTGAGCCTCTAACTCATCAGCAAGATCGGGTCTTGCCATTCCGGCTAATTTAGTTTCCTTATCTAAAGGATCTCCAATTTCATATTTTTTATATTCTTCAATGAATTTAGGTAAAAATTCACCTTCAATCTTTTCATCTATGATAAATCTTTTTGCTGCAGTACAGGTTTGTCCACAGTTTTGAAGTCTGGATTTTACTCCTGCTTTTGCTGCTGTTTCCAGATCCGCATCATCGAAAATGATAAAAGCATCACTTCCTCCTAATTCAAGTAAAGATTTTTTGATATTTAAACCAGCTATTGAAGCCACTTCTCCCCCTGCTTTACCACTCCCTGTTAAGCTTACTCCTTTTACAACATCGTGTTCAAGAATTTCCTTTACAGCCTGATGTCCTACTTCCAGATTCTGGAAAATACCTTCCGGAAAGCCTGCTTCCAAAAGAACATCTACTATTGCATTTCCACTTCCGAAACAAATCGAAGCATGTTTCAAAACAACTGTATTTCCAGCTAAAATTGCAGGAACAGCAAACCTCAATACCTGCCAGAAAGGAAAATTCCACGGCATTACTCCTAAAATCACTCCTTTTGGAACATAATGAACTTCTGAATAAGCAAATTCGGATTCAACCTTTTCAGGTTTTAAAATATTCTCAGCGTCTGCATAATAATTCATCATTAAAGCACACTTTTCTACTTCAGCAATCGATTCTGAAACAGGCTTATTCATTTCCTTCGTAATGATTGTCCCAAACTTTTCAGAATTATTTTTTAAAATTTCTGCTGCTTTTGCAATTAACTTCTGCCTTTCCTCAAACGGCACTTTTCTCCACACTGAAAACGCTTTATCTGCTTTAATAAGCTTGCTTTCAATCAATTGTTCCATAATATAATTTCTGTTTTAAATTCAGCTAATGAATTTATGAGCGCTTTTATTTTAAAAGCACGATGAAATCAGCAAATTTCATTCCTTAGGGGTTAATAAAATAATGATTTTCTCTATCGGAAGAATATAACTTTTTACATCATTAGCCATTCATTCACAAGACATGCTGCCAGCCTCGCCGTCCTATCCTGAATATCGAAAGACGGATTAACTTCTGCTACATCCAGTGCAACCAGTTTTTTGTTTTTTAAGATATGTCTGTAAAAATGCATAAAGGTTGTATCTGCAAAGATACCATTATATGCTGAAGCGGAAACTCCTGGAGCGATAGATGCGTTAAATACATCCATACAAATAGTAAGATAGGCGAAATCCACATTATCCAGCAGCTCATCTATACGCTGATAGATAGAAGGAAGGTTTTCAAAAAATAATTCATCTGAAAGGATGTATTTCATCCCAAATTGATGAGCTGTATCAAAAAGCTTTAGCGTATTCGAGTTTCTCTGAATTCCGATATGAAGAGAATTAATAGGACCTTCCTGAGCAATCTGCCAGAATCCAGTTCCGGAACTTGGCCCTACCCCTTTTTCCGGCTGTCTGTTATCAAAATGAGCATCAATATTAATGATCCCGATTTTTTGTTCAGGAAAGGCTGTTTTCACCCCTAAATAATGGGCATACGTGACTTCATGACCGCCGCCCAGCACAAGAGATTTTCCGCCTTTTAAAAGTACTTTTGAAACATTTTTGGCTAGATTATTCTGAGTGTTTTCCAGATTCCTATCTTCACAGGTAACATTCCCAAAATCCAGCATTGAAAAGCCCGGGATAATCACCGGAAAATTAGCCATATTCTTTCTGATCAGATCAGGCGAATCTTTGGCTCCCTGACGACCTTTGTTTCTCCTTACTCCTTCATCTACAGCAAAACCATGCAAAACAAAATCATCTGTAGAAATGTTGTCGTAATTACGTTCTTCCTTTACCCTTTGAAATAATCTGTGATAGAGAAGTTCTTCTCCGTCCAATCTGCCTTGCCAAATATTACTCATTATTCAGTCATTTGCCTATTGTCTATTCTTCAACCAGCATATATCAGAAACTAGCTGATTGAAGAACAAATATGGTTAATTTATAATTTTAAATGTGATTCCCATCAATGTATACACTTTCCGCTTTTAAGCTTCCCTGATTATAAAGTACATTCTGGAAATTATTGGTTTTGAAAGTTACAAAATCTGCCTTTTTTCCTGCGTCCAATTGTCCTCTATCTTCAAGATTAAGTGCATAAGCAGCACGGAAAGTCATTCCTGCTAAAACTTCGGCAGTCGTCAGTTTCTGGAAAGTTGCCAGAATAGAAGCCTGTGTAATTAAATTTCCCATGGGAGCTGATCCCGGATTCCAGTCACTTGCGATGGCTACAATAGCTCCTGCATCTAATAACTTCCTTGCCGGAGTAAATTTTTCACCCAATCCTAAGCTTGCGCCAGGAAGAGCTGTTGCCACAGTATCTGATTCAGCCAAAAATTGAATATCCTCATCAATGGTTGCTTCCAAATGATCTGCAGACTTCGCTCCTACTTCCACCGCAATTCTTGAACTTCCCGGGGTAAACTGATCCGCATGAACAGTAATTTCAAAACCTAATGCTTTTGCTTTAAGTAAGAATTCTTTACTCTCATCAGGCTGAAATGCAGACTTTTCAATGAAAATATCTACTCTATTCGCCAATCCTTCTTCTTTTACTTTTGGTAAAATTTCGGTAATGATATATTCCAGATATTCGGGATTACTTCCCTCAAAATCTCTTGGTTTTAAGTGTGCCGAAAGGCAGGTAGGTACCAAAGTGGCCTTCGTTGAATTTTGTGCTTTTTTAATAATTCTAAGCATCTTCAGCTCATTTTCCAGGTCCAGTCCGTAACCACTCTTTACTTCAATTGTGGTAATTCCCAGGTCAACCAGAAAGTTGATTCTTTCAATCAAAGTTTTCAATAATTCTTCTTCTGAAGCATTTCTTGTGTGCTGTACGGAACTCCATATTCCACCGCCGCTTTCTGCAATTTCCAGATACGTTTTCCCAGCATTACGCATGGCAAAATCATTAGCACGGTTTCCTCCGAAACAGATATGGGTATGTGAATCTACAAAAGCAGGAAGAACAATCTGTTCTCCTTCTATCTTTTCGATTTCTATGGTAGGATTTTCTGTTTTTAATGTTTCAAAATTCCCAACTTTCTGAATGGTATTCTGATTGACTATAATCCCTCCGTCTACAATAATTTCCAGTTGTTCATCGGAAAGTTTTCCTCTTAATGGTAAGTTAGCAAGTGTTACCACCTGCTTAAATGGTCCTATTAATTTCATTTATTTAATATTAAGGCGAATGTTTACGTCATCAATTGGTATTGATCTATCTAAACAATCAAAATTTATTAATTTTTATTAATAATTTCTTCTCTCAAAAATACTTAAAATATCCCAATTATTTCAATCTTAGCGATTCTCATTTTTAACGTGAGTCTAAACGTCTGTATCAATCTTAACCTTTTCTCAATCTGCCCTTCAACCTTAGTCTAAATTTGCTATCTTTGAAGTAAATGAAATGAATTAATGCCAGATTTTTTACATCCAGATAAGGAAAACTACTCACGAGAGGAACTCATGCAGGAAGAACAGATCCGCCCCCAAAGCTTTAAAGATTTTGCGGGACAGAGAAAAACGCTGGAGAACCTTGATGTTTTCGTTACCGCTGCGAAAAGACGTGGTGGAGCACTAGATCATGTTTTATTACATGGTCCGCCAGGGCTTGGAAAAACTACTTTAGCCAATATTATTGCCAATGAATTGGGGGTAAATTGTAAAATCACTTCGGGTCCTGTATTGGATAAACCCGGCAGCTTAGCTGGTTTATTGACCAATCTGGAAGAAAATGATGTTCTTTTCATTGATGAAATTCACCGTTTATCCCCTGTTGTAGAAGAATATTTGTATTCTGCAATGGAAGATTACAAGATTGACATTATGCTGGAAACAGGTCCTAATGCCAGAAGTGTACAAATCGGACTGAATCCGTTTACCCTGGTGGGCGCAACAACCAGAAGCGGAATGCTTACGAAACCTATGCTTGCCCGATTCGGGATTCAAAGCAGGCTGGAATATTATTCTATTGAACTTTTATCAATGATTATTCAAAGAAGTGCAAGGGTTTTAGGGGTTGTTATTTATGAAGATGCCGCGATAGAAATTGCAAGAAGAAGTCGTGGAACACCAAGGATTGCCAACGCATTATTGAGAAGGGTACGTGACTTTGCTGAGATCAAAGGGAATGGTGAAATTGAAATCAATATCACAAAATATGCATTAAATTCTCTGAATGTGGATGAATTCGGTTTGGATGAAATGGACAATAAGATCATGCGTGTTATGATTGAAAACTTCAAAGGAAAGCCCGTTGGTATTTCTGCTCTTGCCACATCTATTGCTGAAAACCCTGAAACTTTAGAGGAGGTTTATGAACCATTTTTGATCCAGGAAGGATTTATTATCCGGACTCCTCGAGGAAGAGAAGTTACTGACAAGGCTTACAAACATTTAAATATTACAAGACCTAAAAATCCGGGTGAGCTTTTTTAAGGCAAAGTTCATGGTTTAAGGCTAATTAGAATTTCTTAGTTTATGTTTATACCCAAATTATACAGAAGTGAAGATTTTGATGTGATGAGAGATATCATCAAGGAAAATTCTTTTGCTTTACTGATTTCTTCCGCTGATAAAATCAGGGCGACTCATTCTATGATGATGCTGAATGAAGATGACCCTGAAAATGCTTATATTGAAACTCATATTTCGAGAGCAAATCCTCAGGCAAAAATCTTAAAAGATGGCGATGAAGTGCTCTGTGATTTTTTGGGAGCCCATACTTATATTTCCAGCAGCTGGTATGATCATATTAATGTTTCCACATGGAATTACGAGGCAGTACAGATCTATGGCAGGGTTGAATTGATGAACCATGACGAGCTTTATACCCATTTGGATAAATTAACATCCAAATATGAAAATTTCCAGCAATGTCCAATGATGGTGAAAGATATGGGAAAAGAATTTGTAGAAAAGGAAATGAAAGGAGCTTTTGGGATGAAAATAATTCCTACCGAAATATTTATCAAGCAAAAACTTTCCCAGAACAGGAAAGAGGCTGATTTTAACAACATCATTACGCAACTTGAACAATCTGACGATAGCGGAAAAAAGGTTGCGGAGAAAATGAAATTAATAAAGAAATAATCAAAATATACATATGAAGTTATATCCAATACAATGTGGAAAATTTAAACTGGACGGCGGCGCTATGTTCGGAGTCGTCCCAAAGAGTCTGTGGGAAAAAACAAACCCAGCAGACGAAAAAAACCTAATCGAGTTGGGAACACGTTCCCTGCTTATAGAAGACGGAAAAAAACTCATCCTTGTAGACTGCGGTCTCGGCAACAAGCAGGATGATAAATTTTTCGGACATTATTCTCTTTGGGGAGATGATACTCTTGATAAAAATCTAAAGAAATATGGCTTTATAAAGGAAGATATCACCGATGTATTCCTTACCCACCTTCACTTCGACCATTGTGGTGGTGCTATAGAGTGGAATGACGACAGAACCGGATATAGACCGGCTTTCAAAAATGCCCACTTCTGGACTAATGAAAACCACTGGCAGTGGGCAACTGAACCTAATGCGAGAGAAAAAGCAAGTTTCCTGAAGGAAAATATTATGCCGATACAGGAAAGCGGCCAGCTTAATTTTTTACCCCTTCCTACTACCGGTAATTATGGTTTTGCCCCGGATCTTAAAATGGATGTCATTTTTGTAGACGGCCATACGGAAAAGCAAATGCTCCCGGTAATCCAATACCAGGAAAAGACTGTTGTTTTTGCGGCAGACCTTATTCCTACAGCAGGGCATATCAATCAGGTTTATGTAATGGGATATGATACGAGACCTCTTTTAACCTTGGAAGAGAAAGGAAAATTCCTTAAACAATGTGTAGACAACGAATATCTATTGTTCTTTGAACATGATGCTCACAATGAACTTGCAAGCCTTAAAATGACTGAGAAAGGCGTAAGACTTGATGAAACGTTCACCTTTAATGATGTTTTTGGATATTAATTTTAATTATGGAAGAATTACATTCAGAAATACAACAGATAGAACCGGAACCATCGCCCAAGGTTATAGGATTAACAGGCGGAATAGGTTCTGGAAAAACAACAGTAGCCCAATTTATAGAAGAGCTCGGTTTTCCGGTTTACTATTCTGATGACAGGGCAAAGGCAATCGTTAATGAAAGCGAAGAACTGAAAACAAAAATCAAGGAACTTCTTGGTGAAGAATCCTATGATGAAAACGGATTGTACGATAGAAAATTTGTTGCAGATAAGGTTTTCAACAACAAAGATCTACTCCAGCAGTTAAACGAAATTATTCATCCTGCTGTGCGGATTGATTTCGAAGACTGGGTGAAAAAGCAGAGTAAATATTTGGTATTCAAAGAAACAGCACTCTTGTTTGAACTCAAGCTCAACAGAAAATGTTATAAGTCGCTTTTGGTAACAGCTGAGGATAATATCAGGATCAAAAGAGTGATGGACAGGGATAACAAAACCTACCGTGAAGTAGGAGTTGTCATGGAGAAACAAATGCCGGAAAGGGATAAAATTAAAATGGCAGATTGTATTATCTACAACAATACCAATCTGGAAGAATTAAAAGAACAGACTGAAAAAGTGATTTTCAGTATTGAATAAATAAAAACTCGTTAGAAGCTTTTCTAACGAGTTTTTTTTATGTGAAAATATTATTTGGATATTTATTCTCCAACAAGATCTTTTAGCAAAAATAAGCCTCCATTTCTGGAGGCTTATTCTATTTGAAATTTAGTTTACTTATTCCTTGATAAATTTCTTCTGAACAGTTTTACCGTTATCATCGATATCAATTACATAAACACCATTGATCAATCTGCTTACGTTGATCTGGCTGTTAAGTAAAATACCATCGCCGATTACCTGTCCTGCAGCATTGTAAATCTTATATTTAGCTCTTTTGCTGATATTCTTCACAAACAATACTGAACTTACAGGGTTCGGATAAATCATGATTCCTGTCTGATCTATTGGATTAGCAGTAATTGGCTTAGAGATTCTTACCGTGTAATCCTCTACTTCTCCATTCTTGAAGTCTGCACAGTTTACCGGAATACCGTCTCTTGACATCGCTACTCTCATGACAACATACTTATAGTCTGTCATACTCACAAAAGCATCTGCAGGTACATTAAACTTACCGGAAACAGGGCTGTTTGAATTTGGTGAAGAAGTAAACACTCTTTCGTTAATATCAAACTCTCCGTTTCTGTTGAAGTCAATCCATACAGCAATTCCTTCGTTATAAGTAGTTCCTGTCCATTTCTTCTCAATGATTATCTCATTGTCTGTAGAACCCTGGATCATTTCGATGAACGTCTTAGGAACTCCTGTATAATCGGTATACGTGGAAGCTCCGGATTCATTCTCCATCGTTTTCTTACCTGTAGGCTTCACCGTAACTTTAGAAATATGTTCTCCTGTAGAACTTTCTGCTTTCATCTTACAGTAGATTACTGTAGGCGTCGTGAAATAGTACGGAGGAGTATAATTTCCTGGAGTACCGCTACAGATATTCACAACCTGCATTTCATACTTCGTTAATTCTGTAAGACCTGTCAACACAAGGTTATTAACTAATGATGGTACTTCTGTCCAACTTGGAATACCTACTTTTCTGTATCTAAGAACATAGGTTGCTCCAGGGAATGGGTCCCATGTAATCTCTGCTGAGGTTGGAAGCAATTGAGTAATAGTTAATCCCGGAGGAGGAATCTGACATATTCTTTCTGTGGTAAATACTTTAGGGTTAGAATATGGATTCAGAGTAGTTTCTCCGTTACACTGATTAGCAATCTGAACTTCATAAGTGGTGTAAGGTTCTAAAGGCGTTACACTACCCAACACATATGTGTTTGCAGGAGCTGCAGGTAAACTTATAATATTCCATGTTGTAGTTCCTACTTTTCTCCATCTCATCGTATACGTAGAACTTGGTACGATCGGAGCCCATGTAATCAAGGCTGTAGTTGGAGTAATGTTATCAACAGTCACATTTGGAGGCGTTGGATCACATCTCGTCGTAAATGTTTTGATTGGAGTGGCTGTTCCTACAATATCTCCACAAATAGCCGCTACTTCTACTTCGTAAGTGGTAGCTGGTATTAATCCATTAATAACTAATGGAAGGTTACCCAATTGGGCAGAAGCATATACTTGTGTCCATGCTGTTGTTCCCTGAACCCTGTATCTTACCACATAACTTACTCCTGCTCCTGTAATGGTAACAGTAGCCGTTGTATGAGTGGTAGTAAATGTAGGAGCATTCGGCATTGCATTACTGCAAGGTCTTATTCTTACCCGGTAATCTTCTACTTCTCCATCTACTGCATTCTGACACATAATAGGAGCACTTGTACGCTTTAATACGACTCTCATCGTTGTTGTCAATGGCCCTGTATATGCATTTGAAGGAACAGCAAAAGTTGTAGTAACCGGTGTTGTTGTATTGGCAGGAGAAATTAAGATTCTCTCAGCATCGGTAAACTGTCCGTTTCTGTCAAAGTCAATCCATGCCGTCACAGCATCATTTCCTGTTGCACCGGTCCAGCCTTTTGCTACAGAGATTTTATTATTTTGAGAATTAACATCTAAAGTAATAAGAGTCTCTGGAGTAGTATAGCTTGTATAGTTAGTCTGTACTGAAGTATTATTCATTGGAGGAACTCCAAGGTTCGAAGAGGTAACGGTTACATTCGAAATATGGTCATTCGTTCCAGACCCTGTCATCTGACAGTAAGACAACGGCGGCGTTGTAAATGCTACTGATGATGAGTAAGATCCTGTAGAACCTCCACAGGTTGTTGAAACCTGAACTTCATAGTTTGTTTGTTCTGTAAGACCCGTAATTCCATAGAAGTTCTGACCAGCTGGTATAGTAGCGGTTTGCCAAGCCCCACTTGGAGCAACTCTCCATCTTACAGTATACGTAGCTCCAGTTGTAGAAATCCATGATACGGTTGCCGTAGTAGCTGCAACATTATTTACTGTAATACCTGTTGGAGGAGCTGTTGTACAGGTTTGAGGATCTACAAATCTTACAGGATAATCTTCTACCTCTCCTTGAGTGAATGTTCCACATGGGTTGTTAGTACTACTTGTACTCATTACAACACGCATACGCGTTGGTTGAGTTCCTGTATAAACTCCGCCTGCAGCATTAGGAACAGAGAAAGTAGCTGTTACAGGAGTAGTTGTACTGGCTGTAGTATTCAGAACTCTTTCATTTGTTTCAAATGTTCCGTTTCTGTTAAAGTCGATCCACGCTGAAATTCCATAAGAACTGCTAGAACCTGGCCAGTATTTGTTTACAGAAATTTTATTTGTATTTCCTGAACCTCTTTCTAAGATAACTATTCTTGTAGCATCTGTTGTATAATCTTTATAGCCGTCCGATCCTGAATTACTAAACATGATAGGAGCATTCGTCGGAGTAACTGTTACATTATTAATATAGCCACTTGTACCTGTATTACCTGTAGGGTTAGCTGTACAATAAGTAAGAGGCGGAGTTGTAAAGTTCACACTTGGTGAGAAGGCTCCTGTAGCGCCTCCACAAATAGTAGCTATCTGAACTTCATACTGTGTCTGATCTACTAAGTTGGTAAGCAGCTGACTACTTGTAAGTGCAGTTGTAATGTTAATCGTTGTCCATGTAGCATCCGTAACCTTTTTGTATCGTAAGGTATACGTTGCTCCTATTGTAGGAACCCAGCTTACAACAGCTGTACTTGCAGTAAGGTTTGAAACGGCAATATTACTTGGGGGAGTCGCTGAACACGGTTGTAAAGCAATAACATTTAATGTAAAGTCCACATAGTTACCCGCACTCGCAGGTCCACAAGAAGTAATAGTATTTAATTCCGAGGTTCCCATTCTTACTCTATAGTTTCCAGGAGCCTGTCCAGCTGTAATTGGAATAGTACCTGTTGCAGTTGCAGTATAGCTTGTAGTAGCAAGAATAGTTTCACCAGGGCCATTGAAATTCATATCATTATTCCAGTCAACCCAAATATAATAGTAATATGTATTATTTCCTGCGGCGGCAAGGTTCACATTTACTGAAGTACTCGGTATTGCGGAAACAACAGTCGCAGAATTATTGACATATGCTGTATAGCTGTTTGCAGTATAATTCAAGTTGGCAATACCACCTGTTGTTGTAATATTATTCAAATAATATGATGTACTTGAAGTACCTCCTGTAGGTACACAATATCCTGTATAGAAAGAAAGAGGTCCTTTCCATGCACTTTGATCCGTTGCACTACATCTTGCTCTTACCCATGCATAATATGTTGTATTAGGTACTAATGGTGAAAGAGTTGTTGTGGTTCCGGAAGGAACATTTTGTGAAGGTACAGTTGCTCCTGTTGGAGCCGTATTACTTGTACTGTAATAAATATCATACCCTCCTGCAGGCACATATGAAAAAGCGGTCCAGTTTAGTACTGCACTTGTAGGGGTTACCGTACCAATAGATAATGATCCGGTTGTAGGCATTGGTGGACATGTAGGAGGCGTGGTAAGGGTTATTGATCCTGACCATACACTTTGATCTGTAGCACTACATTTTGCTCTTACCCATACATAATACGTTGTGTTAGGCACTAATGGTGAAAGAGTTGCAGTAGTTCCGGAAGGAACATTTTGTGATGGAAGTGTCGCTGCTGTCGGAGCAGTATTCGTGGTACTGTAATAAATATCATATCCTCCTGCAGGCGCAGATGAATAAGCTGTCCAGTTCAGTACTGCGCTGGTAGCCGTTATTGTTCCCGTAGATAAAGATCCTCCCGGAGGCATAGGTAAACATGTAGGTGCTGTACCAAAAGTTAATCGAACATTTGGTCTGTTGGCCGTTACTGTACCATTTCCTGTAGGTGCTGTAGTATCCGCTTCGAAATACATATGACTTGCCGTGGCAGTACTGTATTTAAAGCCTGCTCCACCCGTTCCAGAGCCTCCTCCGGATCCTCCATAATTGGTTTCAACTAAAACCAGAAGATTATCCGTTCCATTATAATTGTATGGAAGCTGTAGTTGTAGGGTATTCCAACCAACCGCTAGGCTGGTTACGTTCGCACTGTACACTAAAGTAGCACCAGTAGTTACGATGTTCCAGCTTTGAGCCGTGATGGCTGTAGTAGCAGCTGGTACAGATTTTAAATACACTTTGACCGGGAAGGTAATATTCATTGTTGTAGTAGCTTCCCATCCAACGGATAAAATGCTTCCTCCACCCGGAGTATTTATTTCTGCAGCAGTATAAAGCGATGCAGACCTCTGATACCCATAATAGGGAGTCAAAGGGTACCGCTGTGTACTAGTTCCTGTTCCAATGGTGACTATCTGGGCATGCAATGACATCCCAAAAACCAACCCGAGAAACAGAAGTAAAGAGGTAAAGAGTTTCTTCATAATGTTTTGGTTAGAAATATATGTTAATCTTACAAAATTAATTATATTTTTATCAATAAACAACGAGATTACTCAAATCATTAGCACATATTAATAAAAGAGTTATTCAATTTAAAGATCCATAATTACTATCGGCAATTGAGCTTAAATTCGTAAAAAATATCATTTATTATTGCAAAAAAATAAGCCTCCATTTCTGGAGGCTTATTCTATTTGAAATTTAGTTTACTTATTCCTTGATAAATTTCTTCTGAACAGTTTTACCGTTATCATCGATATCAATTACATAAACACCGTTGATCAATCTGCTTACGTTGATCTGGCTGTTAAGTAAAATACCATCGCCGATCACCTGTCCTGCAGCATTGTAAATCTTATATTTAGCTCTTTTGCTGATATTCTTCACAAACAATACTGAACTTACAGGGTTTGGATAAATCATGACTCCTGTCTGATCTATTGGATTAGCAGTAATTGGCTTAGAGATTCTTACCGTGTAATCCTCTACTTCTCCATTCTTGAAGTCTGCACAGTTTACCGGAATACCGTCTCTTGACATCGCTACTCTCATGACAACATACTTATAGTCTGTCATACTTACAAAAGCATCTGCAGGTACATTAAACTTACCGGAAACAGGGCTGTTTGAATTTGGTGAAGAAGTAAACACTCTTTCGTTAATATCAAACTCTCCGTTTCTGTTGAAGTCAATCCATACAGCAATTCCTTCGTTATAAGTAGTTCCTGTCCATTTCTTCTCAATGATTATCTCATTGTCTGTAGAGCCCTGGATCATTTCGATAAATGTCTTAGGAACTCCTGTATAATCGGTATACGTGGAAGCTCCGGATTCATTCTCCATCGTTTTCTTACCTGTAGGCTTCACCGTAACTTTAGAAATATGTTCTCCTGTAGAACTTTCTGCTTTCATCTTACAGTAGATTACTGTAGGCGTCGTGAAATAGTACGGAGGAGTATAATTTCCTGGAGTACCGCTACAGATATTCACAACCTGCATTTCATACTTCGTTAATTCTGTAAGACCTGTCAACACAAGGTTATTAACTAATGATGGTACTTCTGTCCAACTTGGAATACCTACTTTTCTGTATCTAAGAACATAGGTTGCTCCAGGGAATGGATCCCATGTAATCTCTGCTGAGGTTGGAAGCAATTGAGTAATAGTTAATCCCGGAGGAGGAATCTGACATATTCTTTCTGTGGTAAATACTTTAGGGTTAGAATATGGATTCAGAGTAGTTTCTCCGTTACACTGATTAGCAATCTGAACTTCATAAGTGGTGTAAGGTTCTAAAGGCGCTACACTACCCAACACATATGTGTTTGCAGGAGCTGCAGGTAAACTTATAATATTCCATGTTGTAGTTCCTACTTTTCTCCATCTCATCGTATACGTAGAACTTGCCGCAAGCGGAGCCCATGTAATTAAGGCTGTAGTTGGAGTAATGTTGCCAACGGTAACATTTGGAGGCGTTGGATCACATCTCGTCGTAAATGTTTTGATTGGAGTGGCTGTTCCTACAATATCTCCACAAATAGCCGCTACTTCTACTTCATAAGTGGTAGCAGGTGTTAATCCATTAATAACTAATGGAAGGTTACCCAATTGGGCAGAAGCATATACTTGTGTCCATGCTGTTGTTCCCTGAACCCTGTATCTTACCACATAACTTACTCCTGCTCCTGTAATGGTAACAGTAGCCGTTGTATGAGTGGTAGTAAATGTAGGAGCATTCGGCATTGCATTGCTGCAAGGTCTTATTCTTACCCGGTAATCTTCTACTTCTCCATCTACTGCATTCTGACACATCGTAGGAGCAGTGGTACGTTTTATTACCACTCTCATCGTTGTTGTCAATGGTCCTGTATACGCTGTTGAAGGAACTGCAAAAGTGGCAGTAACCGGTGTTGTTGTATTGGCAGGAGAAATTAAGATTCTCTCAGCATCGGTAAACTGTCCGTTTCTGTCAAAGTCAATCCATGCCGTCACAGCATCATTTCCTGTTGCACCGGTCCAGCCTTTTGCTACGGAGATTTTATTATTTTGAGAATTAACATCTAAAGTAATAAGAGTCTCTGGAGTAGTATAGCTTGTATAGTTAGTCTGTACTGAAGTATTATTCATTGGAGGAACTCCAAGGTTCGAAGAGGTAACGGTTACATTCGAAATATGGTCATTCGTTCCCGTACCTGTCATCGGACAGTAAGACAACGGCGGCGTTGTAAATGCTACTGATGATGAGTAAGATCCTGTAGAACCTCCACAGGTTGTTGAAACCTGAACTTCATAATTAGTCTGTTCTGTAAGACTCGTAATTCCATAGAAGTTCTGACCAGCTGGTACAGTAGCAGTCTGCCAAGCCCCACTTGGAGCAACTCTCCATCTTACAGTATACGTAGCTCCTACAGTAGAAATCCATGATACAGTTGCCGTAGTAGCTGCAACATTATTTACTGTAATACCTGTTGGAGGAGCTGTTGTACAAGGTTGAGAATCTACAAATCTTACCGCGTAGTCTTCTACCTCTCCTTGAGTGAATGTTCCACATGGGTTAGCGTTATCGAAATATCTCATCACGACACGCATACGGGTAGGAAGAGTTCCTGTATATACATTTCCACTCGCAACTGTTGGCACTGCAAAAGTAGCTGTTACCGGAGTGGTTGTATTATAGGTAGTATTCAGAATTTTCTCACTTGTTTCAAATGTTCCGTTTCTGTTAAAATCTACCCACGCTGAAACTGAATAAGAACTGCTAGAACCTGGCCAGTATTTGTTTACAGAAATTTTATTATTAGCAGAACCTCTTTCAAAAGTAACTACTCTTGTAGCGTCTGTTGTATAATCTTTATAGCCGTCCGATCCTGAATTACTTATCATAATAGGCGTATTCGTCGGAGTAACTGTTACATTATTAATATAGCCACTTGTAGCTGTATTACTTGTAGGAGCAGCTGTACAATAAGTAAGAGGTGGAGTTGTAAAATTCACACTTGGTGAGAAGGCTCCTGTAGTACCTCCACAAACTGTAGCTATCTGAACTTCATATGCGGTCTGTTCCAATAGACCTATAAGCAATTGATTACTTACCAAAGGTGTATTGACAGTAATCTGCTGCCATGCACCAGAAGGAGAAACTCTGTATCTTACAATATAAGTAGCTCCTGTAGTTGACGTCCAGGTAACATTAGCTGTTGAAGGGGTTACATTATTTACAATAATATTAGAAGGTGGGGCTGTAGTACATGCTGATAAATCAATAAGTTTTACGGCATAATCTTCAGTCTCACCATAAGAATAAGTACCACAAGCAGCAATCGGGCTGTATTCATTCATTACAACACGCATTCTTGTAGTCAGGTTTCCGGTATAAACACCACCTGCAACGTTTGGTATAGTGAATGTACCTGTTACCGGAGTTGTCGTGTTACTTGGAGAAGTTAACACTCTTTCACTCGCTTCATAAATACCATTACGGTTAAAGTCAATCCAAACTCCCGTTAAGAAGCTATATTGATAATCTGGCCATGCTTTTGAAACTGAAACAGTAGCAGTACCGCCTCTTACCAAAGTAACTAATCTTGTAGGATCTGTACTATAATCTGTATAACCACTTTGAGCAGAATTACTTACCATAGAAGGAGCTCCTTGTGCAGTGACAGAAACCTGGTTAATATATCCATCAATAAAAGTACTTGTTGCTGCTGAAGCACAATAACTAAGTGCTGGAGTCGTAAAAGTTACACCGGGAGAGAATGCTCCTTGAGTACCTCCACAAACAGTAGCCACTTGAACTTCATACTGGGTTTGCTCTGTAAGCCCCGGAATTGTTGCACTACCTGCAAGAGGGGTAGTAACATTAATTTGCTGCCATGCACCCGAAGGTAAACTTCTATATCTTACGACATAAGTAGAACCGGTAGCGGTATACCAGTTAACAACAGCTGACACTGTAGTTATATTGTTCACCGTGATATTAGTAGGGGGTGCAGTGGTACATGCAGTTAACTGATGACTCTCTAACTGTATTCTAGGAATATCCGAATACCTATCCGATGCCGAAGGAGGCGACGCAGGATTTGGGTTTGCGTTATCTTCATAATAGAGAATACCTCTATTAGCCCCTGCATTATAAGATCCCCAAGCTGTACCTGGCGATGATGAATACCCTGGTGTTTTTTCATTTACAGCAACCACAAGATTATCTGTTCCGTTCCAAATAAAAGGAGTAGTCAACTGAAGAGTTACCCAGTTTCCATTCGTTATGGTAGGTAAATCTCCGGTATACACCTGAGTTAAAGAACCTAATGGAACCCAGTTTGTATTGCTTGTAAAGCTATTCTGGGTGGTATTTCCCATGTAAACTACCCAATCCTTATAGGCATCCTGAGAAGTAGATACGGTGTTTACATAAAACTTTACGGCCGTGATATAGGTCGACGTACCAATGGCTGCCGAAACTTCCGCAGCTGTATAAATCTGCTGGGAATAACTATATCCATAATAGGAACGTATGGGGAGATACACTGAGGTACCTGTTCCTGTCCCAATCTGGCCTGCCTGGGCAGAGACCTTTGATACAAAGCCTGTACAGATCAAACAGAGAAACAGAATTAAAGAGGTAAAGAGTTTCTTCATAATGTTTTCATTATTAATATTAATCATACAAATCTAAACAATTTTTATTATTAATTTATAGGTACAATTAGCTTTTTTTTGAAAAAAAACAACAATATCTCCACTTATGCTTTAAATAAAGAAATCCCCGGGATAGCCCGGGGATTTAATAATATTTAAAGGTTATTTTTATTTCTTGATGAATTTTGATTTGAATTGCTCAATACCTTTATCATCTATTGTAATTATATACCCTCCTTTAACTAATGCTGAAACATTAATTTTTCCATTATTGATATTTCCACTATCTACTAATTGTCCAGGAGCACTATAAATTTTATAGGTAGCTCTATCTGAAACTTTAGTAATATTTAGAATATCAGTTGCAGGATTTGGATAGATCTGAATACCATTATTTTTAACAGAAGTTTCAGAAGTAGCAAGGCTACTTGTAACAACTACGTTATAATCTTCGACCTCTCCATCATTGAAACTTGTTCCACATACCCATGATGCCGGTGCACCTAATCCAAGATTATCTGCTCCTGCATAACCAACCATAACTCTCATTCTCAATGCCTGTCCTTCTACAACTCCTGTTGTAGGTACTGTAAACGAACCTGTAAATACATTAGTAGCAGTTACAGGGAAATTCAACACTCTTTCATTAGATGCAAAAACTCCATCTTTATTATAGTCTATAAATACCATAGCAAAGTTCTCTGCTGGCAATGTTGCTGTAATTGTTACAGAATAGCTAGTTCCTTTAACAAGATTACCTTGAAGTGCTGTGTTACCAGTAAAATCAGTATATGTGCTTGGTCCAGAAGGATTATTAATATTCGTATTAGAAACCTGAAGGTTTGAAATAGAAAGATAAGTAGAATCATTAGAACTAGCAGCGCAATAGCTCACACAAGTTGTTGAAAAAGTTGTTGGTGTAGAATATGTTCCTGTACTTCCTGAACAAACTGCCGCAACCTGTACCTGATAAGACGTACAATCCGCCAAGTTCGAAATCGCATAAGAGTTCGTTGCAGAAGTAGCTTGGGACCAAGTAACATCAGTAGCTTTTTTATATTGTATAGAATATGATGTTGCACCACTTACCGGAGCCCAACTCACTAAACCTCCTGATATTGTAATATTACTTACAATAGTACCCACTGGCGTTCCTCCACAAACAACCTGAGAGTCAACATATATTTTCTTAAGAGCATAAAAGACATTTCCAATAGAAGAAATTCTCATTACAATAGTCTGCCCATTAAGTGATGTAGGCATTGTAAAGGATTCAGATCCATCATTAGGAGTTGATGGAGAAAGAATTGTCCAAGTAACACCATTATCAGTTGAATAATCAATTTTAACATTGGCAACATTGTAAGGTGCTCCTGTTGTATTAGCAACATCCCATGTTAAATTTGAAGCAACGTTAGTAAATAAATAGGGTTGAGTAACTTGGAAAGGCCCATCATTTCCAACAGTAATACTCTGTTGTGCAGAGTTTGTTTGTTGCTCTTGTATGTTTGCATTATTATCTCTAACAGTTATTGCAAAGTTCGAGCTTCTTGCAACCTGTGAAGTTGATTCCCAAGTACCTAACGAGTTATCCAAAACCCCTGCAAGTACTGATGAGAATTTAGGAAAATATCTTGTTGGACTTGTTGATGGTAAAACAGATCTAAATGATCCTCCTACCGTAGTCGTTCCAATATTATTTTTGTTAATTGTAATGGAGTTGGCTCCAGCATATACTGGGCTATCAACTTCCTCCCATGTATACGTCATTGGATCATTTTCAGGATCCGTAACATTTGCAGTCAATACAAACGCTGTTTTTTTAGGAATTGCATAACTTGGAAGATCTGAAATTGTAGGCTGATTGTTTGAAACGCTAGTTTCAACGTCACATGTTTTAGCAATTAGGTTTGTTTGAACCTGACCAATGCTAACTCTATGAAAATAAGGATCAGAATGTGCTTGAACATCAGTTAATGCACCTGTGATTCCAGCATACCCCATGATTGTTGTTCCTGAACCTGGTTCAACATTTACATTTGAAGTTTCAATCGCATGAGAAAAGGTATGATTAGCTCCAAGTTGGTGTCCCATTTCGTGAGCTACATAGTCTATATCGAAACTATCCCCTGATGGTACTCCATTTGCAGGTGAAGTAAACCCAGACCCTTTTTGTTTAGAAAGAGATGTAGCAGGATCCCCTGTTGGATTGATACAAACACAACCTATACAGCCTGCATTTCCTCCACCTCCAGAATCTCCAAATAAATGGCCAATATCATAATTGTCATTTCCTACGTTCGTACTTAATGTTCTCTGAAGTTGAACATTCCAACCATTTGCATTACTTGCATTAGCTGCAGCTGTTCCTATACTTGGAACAGAATAAGGATCTGTAGATGCATTTAAGTATATAACATTTGTATAATTCTGTAAATTTAAATGCAGTCCAAAGTCTTTTTCAAAAACCCCATTTACTCTGGATAACGTTGCATTAATCTGAGTCAATGCTCCAGCAACAGTTCCTCCAAACTTTTGTGTATATTCAGCCGTAGTTGAGACTACCAATCTCATTGTACGATATTTTCTATCCGAACTTCTATTAAATACACCAGGAGTATCAGCAAATGTCTTTGCGCTATTATATAAATTCTCAATATCTTTTACCCCATTAGGATCTTCTGTAGTACTACACTCAAAAGCTTTTCCTCCTGATTTTCTAGTTTTTGGATGTACAGAGTATAATCCAGTTGACTTGTTAACAGGTTCAATAAATTCGTAATTCCCATCTTTAAATAACATAGATTGAAAATCAGTAGGAGCTACAGAAAATCTAATACTTTGTGTGGGATCCTCAATGGATGTTCCGATGTAAGAACCAAGCTCATATTGATCAGCAAGTTCTTTTACTACAACAGGAAAACTATAAACATTAAACTTTCGAATTTTACCATCCAATGTTGGGATTGCCACAACGATCGGTTTAGAATTTGCACCCATTTCCTGTGCTCCTTTCAATTGGGATCTTAGCTGGTCTAAATCCAATTTGAAATATGTTTCTATTCTAGGGGGCTGCATATCCCTAGCTCTTTTTTTCATGTCTGATTTAGCAGGAGTCCATTGTCCGAACATTGTCCCCCCTATTAACGCACACATGAAAGTAGTAAATACTCTTTTCATAAATTAAATAACAATTATAATTTCCGCCAAATATAGTTATTTTATGCATCACACAAATAAAATAAGTTAATATTTTCAACACTATACACACAATAAACATATTCATTAAAAAAAATACAAACTTTAGACATGTCTAAAGTTTGTATTTTATATATTATAAAAGTTAATAATTAATATTTCTAAAACTTATAAGCAATATTCCATGCAAATCCCATATTGAATTTTGATGAGCTTTTTCCGAACCCAGGAACTATCATTGGAGAGATATCATCCTGCTTGGAAGTATATACCAAATATCTCGGCTGAAGATTCACGTCAATGTAGAAGTTGGAACTGAATAACTGTACCCTTCCCCCTATCGTTCCTTCCAGCCAAAAAGAAGACTGAGATGAGGAAGGAAAGGCTTCAGAAGAACTACTTCCACCGAATCCGCGAACGGGAATTGCCATATACTCCTGGTTATAGAACGACCCAGCAACTTTTCCTCCGGCATAAAATCCGTTGAATTCATTTTCTGCATCTTTTGCCAGCATATAAAATGCTCCCAGCTTAACAAAGGGACCGCTTGCTTTAGCATCATACCCATTCTTCTGATATACATTTTTTTCAAAACCAGCTTCTGCTATAGCATGAACATTCCCTCTGATTTTTGAAGAAATAAATCCCTGATACAGTTTTCTGTCCGAAAAAAATCCGGCACCAGTATTTAATACATCAAGGCCAACCATAAAATTAGGTTTATATTTTTCGTGAACCTTCTTTTCTGCTTCCTTTTTTTTGTCTTGTGCCCAGCTTATTATACCAAATAAACTAAAAAGAAAGGTAAAGATTAGTCTTGTCTTCATTTTCTATTTGATTTTGTCCGATTTCGACCTTTTGAACAGGATTCGGAGTTACTAATTCTGAAGTTAAATTCTCATAATACTTCTTGATCCCACATCCTGGAGATACATAGGTCGACTTTGTAGTATAGTTGACCCTTACTTTAGATTCCACTCCTTTAATTCTAACTTTGAAATAGACATCTGTATAAGGTGAATTGTCTACCCGCAAAGGAATTAGTCGGGAATCAATGTTTACAAGTTTACCCAGATCCACTTTTCCCGCACCATAGTCTACTGCTACATATAGTGTATCCACTGTCATTTCCTTTCCAGTTGATAGTGATCTGAAAGCAACCTTCATTCTGGGAGTCCCTTCTCCGCTTTCGCAAATATCATCATCTCCCCCACAGGAAAAAAGCAGGCTTAAAAAACAGATCGCTATGAGAAATTTAAAGTACTTCATCTGTACATTTTTATTTTTTAATTTAGTCAGATGGAACTGACGTTTCATATTAAGATTTGAAATTCAAATTTAAATAAATTTATTTTTTAATCAGCAATGCAATGTTCTCAACATGGTGTGTCTGTGGGAACATATCTACTGGTAAGATCTTTACTAACGTATAGTGATCTCTCATCAAAGCAAGGTCTCTCGCCTGCGTTGCTGAGTTGCAGCTCACATAAACTACTTTTTCCGGTGAAAGCTTTAAAATCTGTTCTACTACTTTCTGGTGCATTCCGTCTCTTGGTGGATCTGTAATTAAAACATCTGCTTTTGGATGATTTTCTAAAAACTCGTCATTAAAGACGTTTTTCATATCTCCACAATAGAAAGTTGTGTTGGTTAAACCATTCAGTTCAGCATGCTCGATTGCCGCATCGATTGCTTCCTGAACAGATTCGATTCCGATAACCTGTTTTGCATTTCTTGCCACATATTGAGCAATTGTTCCAGTTCCCGTGTATAAATCGTAAACAACTTCATCACCTTTTAAATCGGCAAATTCAAGCGTTTTTCTATATAATTCTAAAGCTTGTTTGTAATTAGTTTGAAAGAAAGATTTTGGTCCGATTTTAAATTTCAATCCGTCCATTTCTTCCATAAGGTAACCTTCTCCGAAATACACATTGATATTTAAATCATAAATAGAATCATTCTGTTTAGAATTAATAGCATACACCAACGTTTTTATCTGTGGGAACTGCTCCAACAAGTAATCAAAAAGCTGAGTGCGGTTTTCTTTTTCTTCTCTGTAAAGCTGGAATAAAACCATCCACTCTCCTTTAGAGTTTTGTCTCATCATTAAAGTTCTCAGGAAACCTTTCTGATCTCTCACATCAAAGAAATCTAACCCTTTATTCTCAGCAAATTTTTTAACTGCCAAACGAATGGCATTCGACGGATCTTCCTGAAGGAAACATTCTTTTAAATCTAAAATCTTGCTCCACATTCCCGGAATATGGAAACCAAGCGCATCTCTGCTTCCGAAGTTTTCTTCAGAACTGATTTCGTATTGAGTCAACCATCTTGCATTAGAAAAAGAAAATTCCATTTTATTTCTGTAGAAATATTGTTCTTCAGCGCCTAAAATTGGAACCGTTTCAAAATCTTCAATTCCTCCGATTCTTTTAATATTATTATATACTTCTTCCTGTTTAAAATCAAGCTGCTTTTCGTAGCTCATATTCTGCCATTTGCAACCACCACAAGTTCCGAAGTGAACACATTTTGGCTCAACTCTGAATGGTGATTTCTCAACGATTTCTTTTACTTCAGCCTCAAAATATTTTGACTTTGATTTTTTAACTCTTGCATTTACAACGTCTCCGGGAATCGCACCGGAAACTAAAACAGTTTTCCCTTCTTCAGTTTTCCCAATAGCTACACCTTTTGCTCCTGCTGCGAAAAGCTTTATATTTTCAAGAATTACATCTTTCTTCTTTCTCATATCAATTTCTTGTGACGAAGATAGCTTTCTACTCTATACTTCATCTATTTTCTATTTTTTCTACTAAACTTTAAAACCTTTCAGTTCCAATTTCGTTTGCAAAAATACAATAAAAAAAACCTTATCCGAAGATAAGGTTTCTATACTGTGTTAAAGTTTATTATTTTGTTGGAGCCGGCTGCGGATTTGCAGGCTGTGGAGCTTGCTGCATTGCAGAAGGATCAAGCTGTAATTGTGGCTGCATCTGCATGTTGGGTTGTGCTTTCGGAGCAGAAAGCCCAGTCTGCTTATCAAGAACGGTTACCAGTTCCTGCTCACCAAGATTCACAAAAGATCTGCTGGCAATTTTACCGTCTTTATCGATGATCACAAAGCAAGGTAATTTAAATCCGTATACACCATATTTCTTGGCAATGTCAGAATTAAGACCTCCTTCTCCGTAAACATTTACTCCTTGAATCCCTTTTAAAAGAGAATTGCTTGTTTTAATAAACTGATCTTTTGTATCGTCTACGTTTACAAATACAAAATTCATTTTAGATTTATAGAAGTTTACCACTTCTTTTAATACAGGTACTGTAGCTTCGCTGATGTAAGGATTCCATGAAGCATAGAAGAATACCATATAAGGTTTTCCTTTGTTTTCAGAAAGCTTATACGCTTTTCCGTCCTGTTTTGTTAAAGCTGCATCTGGAGCTGCTTCTCCGATTTTAAGTCCTGTAATGGCTACCTGCATTTTTAAAAGATCACTTTTAATAGTAGCATCTTTGATATCTGAATCGATGATTTTTTTAATCTTGTCAATGTTTGCCGCTGGACTCGTTGGATGAATATCTGCCTGAGCCATTACAAATGCTAAAAGATAATCTTTTGCAGTCTGAGATAAATCTTTCTTAGTTTTTAAATATTGAGCGAACATCTCAGAAGTTGTAACTCCGGTTTTCCCTTTGCTGTTTGCTTCTGCATACTTCTGAAAATCAGGAGTCATTTTTACAAGAAGATATTGTCTGTAAAGAGGGATCGTTTTCACCATCGCTTCTTTGTCAGTTTCCAGTTGGGTTTCGTAGTCTTTGAAAGCTTTAGAAGCCTTATAAGATGGATTCCCTGACATTGGTCCGTGAGACATTTCATAGTTGGCAAGCAAGTTAAGAATAGTTACTTTCACGTCGTTTTTCTTCCACTCTAAAAGCCCTTTGCTTGGGTTATTTTTCTTTGCAAGATCATCAACATTTTTATTAATGTCTGCTTCAACTTTATGCATACCTTTTAGAAAAGCTGCTTCATCTCCACCCATTAATGCTCCTAAGTTCACTTTGCTGCCATATTCTGCAAGGAACTTCATCGTTGCTGTAAGGAAATCATTATTCTTTTTAGCGTCTCCAGTAATTACGTATTCACTTGGGAAAGTGGTTCCGTTTCCTGAAATATTTACTTTTTGTCCTCCTTCAAGATAGATCAGGTTTTGTCTGCCTGCATAGTTGATTACGTACATTCCGTCTTTAGGAGCATCGAAGTTTCCTGAGAAATTTCCGTCTTTATCTAAACCAATATTTACCAAAGGCAGGGTTCCTACTCCTGAAGCTTCCACAAATTCAATTCTTTCTAATGATGAGCTTCCGGTAATTTTCCCTTTTACTTCTACTTTTTTTGAACAAGACATCACAAAAACTGTGATGATAAACAATAAAAGATATTTTTTCATTTCAATTTTTAATATTACACAAAAATAAGCTTTTTAGGGCTTGTTAATTCACACTAATTATTTTTTTTAAAAATTTTATTATTACGGCTCAAAAGGGATATTTCAATTATTTTATGAATCTCTTTTGTCACGGTAAGACGTTTTTGAAAGTTTTTGAAAAAACGATTCAACTACCCTTCAAATATATACTTATTAAATAAAGAATGACTCAAATCTATCAATAAGTTAACAAACTTTAACAAGGCTATGCCTTTCATAAAAAAATCGCCTCCAAAAATGAAGGCGATTTTTTATGTATTTGATTCAATTCTATCCTCGATCTACAAGAGCAGCCATATATTCTCTGTTCATTCTAGCGATGTTTTCAAGAGAAATACCTTTAGGACATTCTACTTCACATGCTCCGGTGTTTGAACAGTTTCCGAATCCTTCTTCGTCCATAGCTTTTACCATGTTCAGCACTCTTCTCTTCGCTTCTACTCTTCCTTGAGGAAGTAATGCATATTGAGAAACTTTAGCTCCTACAAATAGCATTGCAGATCCGTTTTTACATGTTGCTACACAAGCTCCACATCCGATACAAGCAGCGGCATCCATTGCTTTGTCTGCATCTTCTTTTGGAACCGGAATTGCGTTGGCATCCAATGTATTACCGGAAGTATTCACAGAGATGAAACCTCCTGCAGCCATTACTCTGTCGAATGCGCTTCTGTCTACCATCAAATCTTTGATAACAGGGAAAGCAGCACTTCTCCAAGGCTCAATAACGATCGTTTCACCATCTTTAAACATTCTCATGTGAAGCTGACAAGTCGTGATACCAGTATCAGGACCGTGCGCTCTACCATTGATGTAAAGAGAACACATCCCGCAAATTCCTTCACGACAGTCGTGATCGAAAGCGATAGGCTCTTTTCCTTCGTTGATGATGTTTTCATTCAGAATATCCAACATTTCCAAGAAAGAAGAATCTGTAGAAACATCTGATATTTTGTAGGTCTCAAACTGACCTTTAGTTTTGCTATTTTTTTGTCTCCAAATTTTTAGGGTAAGATGAAGGCCTTTTTTTGCACTCATAATTATTTATTTATAGGTTGGAGATTATTTGTAACTTCTTGCTTTAACTTCAATGTTTTCGTAGATCAGCTCTTCTTTATGCAGAACTTCTGTTGTGATATCATCAGTCTGATATTCCCAAGCTCCTACATACTTAAAGTTGACATCGTCTCTTTCTGCTTCACCTTCAGGAGTAGCATGATCTTCTCTGAAGTGTCCGCCACAAGACTCATTTCTGTGTAACGCATCGATAGCCATTAATTGTCCTAGTTCGATAAAATCTGCCACTCTGAATGCTTTTTCAAGCTCAGTGTTCATTCCATCAGCATCACCAGGAACTTTCACGTCTTCCCAGAATTCTTTTTTCACCTGAGCAATTTCAGCAATAGCTTCTTTTAATCCTTCAGGAGTTCTTCCCATCCCCACTTTATTCCACATGATGTGTCCTAGTTTTTTGTGGAAATGATCTACAGAATGTGTTCCTTTATTATTTAAGAAGAAATTTACTTTTCCTTTAATTTCTTTTTCAGCTTCATCAAATGCTGCTGAATTAGTAGGGATAGTTCCCGTTCTGATATCCGCAGAAAGATAATCTGCAATCGTGTAAGGAAGAACGAAATATCCGTCCGCCAGGCCTTGCATCAAAGCAGAAGCTCCCAATCTGTTTGCTCCGTGATCAGAGAAGTTGGCTTCACCAATGACAAAACATCCAGGGATTGTAGACTGAAGGTTATAATCAACCCATACACCACCCATTGTATAGTGAACTGCAGGATAGATTTTCATTGGAGTTTTATAAGGATCATCAGCTGTAATTTTTTCGTACATAACGAACAAGTTACCATACTTCTCCTCAATCCAAGCTTTTCCTAAATCATAAATCTGCTGATCTGTAGGATTATGAATATGTTTTTCGATAGCGGCTTCTTTACCTTTTTTGATGATCTCTGTTGAGAAATCTAAGTAAACACCTTCTTTCGTTTCATTATTTTCGATTCCAAAACCAGCATCACATCTTTCTTTACCAGCTCTAGACGCAACGTCTCTAGGTACTAAGTTTCCGAATGCAGGATATCTTCTTTCTAAATAATAATCTCTATCTTCTTCTTTAATATTTTCAGGTCTCAATTTACCTTCTCTGATGGCTACAGAATCTTCAATTTTCTTAGGAACCCAAATTCTTCCTGAGTTTCTAAGAGATTCAGACATCAAAGTAAGTTTAGACTGCTGCGTTCCATGAACAGGAATACAAGTCGGGTGTATCTGTACATAACAAGGGTTTGCAAAATACGCTCCTTTTTTGTGGATTTTCCAAGCTGCAGAAACATTGGATCCCATGGCATTGGTAGAAAGGAAATAAACGTTTCCGTATCCTCCTGAAGCAATTACTACAGCGTGAGCAGAATGTCTTTCAATTTCACCTGTTACAAGGTTTCTTGCAATAATTCCTCTTGCTTTTCCGTCAACAATAACAAGATCTAGCATCTCGTGACGGTTGTACATCTTGATTCTTCCTTTACCGATCTGACGGCTCATTGAAGAATAAGCACCTAATAATAACTGCTGTCCTGTTTGTCCTTTTGCATAGAAAGTTCTTTTTACCTGAACTCCACCAAATGAACGGTTATCTAGCTGACCGCCGTAATCTCTACCGAAGGGAACCCCTTGCGAAACACATTGGTCAATAATATTTGCAGAAACTTCAGCTAATCTGTAAACGTTGGCTTCTCTTGCTCTATAGTCACCACCTTTGATGGTATCATAAAACAATCTGTAAGTAGAGTCACCGTCTCCCTGGTAATTCTTAGCTGCGTTGATCCCTCCCTGAGCTGCAATAGAGTGCGCTCTTCTTGGAGAATCCTGGTAGCAGAATGCTTTTACATTATATCCTTGCTCAGCTAATGTAGCTGCAGCAGAACCTCCTGCCAAACCTGTACCTACAACAATAATATCAATCTTATCTCTGTTGTTTGGTGCAACAAGGTTCATATGGTCTTTATGATTTTTCCACTTGTCTTTAAGAGGACCCGCTGGAATTCTTGAATCTAATTTACTCATACTAGTATATTGATATTATTGAGTTATAAAATGGTAAACTGCTACGATGATAAATCCTGCAGGAATAATGATTGAATACCATTTCCCGAAAGCTTTGATCACCGGAGTATATTTTGGATGTCTTGCTCCGATTGACTGGAATGAAGACTGAAACCCGTGAGCTAGGTGTAATCCCAATAAAACAAAAGAGATTACATACAGAGCCACTCTCCAAAGATCAGCAAACTTCTCATGAAGCTCGGGCCAGAAACGTTCTGCATCAGGAGTCAATCCGTCTACATACTTGTAATTAATTTCATGCAGCCAGAAATCATATAAGTGAAGCGCCAAGAAAGCTAAAATAACAGCTCCTGAAATAATCATATTTCTGGACATCCATGAAGAATTCACTGATGCGTTGTTTGCTGCATACTTTACCGGACGCGCTTTATTATTCTTGATTTCCAATACAAATCCCATCGCAAAATGGAAAATTACTGCAAAGCCAAGAATAGGCTGCATTAAGAACTGCACAAAAGGATTATAGCCCATAAAGTCAGATGCTGTATTGAACGCATCCTTATTCAGAACTGATAACAAATTGGTTGTCAAATGCAGTATAAGAAAAACCAGCAAAAACAGAGCTGATAATGCCATAGCGTATTTTCTACCTATCGTAGAACTCGTTAAACCTGCCATATAAGTTTAAATTTGAATTTCCCACAAAATTAAGAAATGTTAACAAGATCGAAAAGTGAGAAATCTCACAATTAGACAGTTTGTAATCTTTCTAAATAAGAATGATACACATTATAAGTGGAGGAAAACGTATAAATTGTAGAACATTATTTCAGATCATAAATCTTATCTCTGAAAACGACTTGCTGAGTAGAGGGTAAAAAGGTTTTTATTTCAAAATAATCTACTCTTCTGGAAGCGCAGTAAGGTCTTACAATATACTGTAAAACCTTTGTCTTATTTTCCCTATCCGAAATCCAGAAACAAGCATTATTTCCCTTTTTTATTGAAAAAATTTTACTTTTACTAAAGGCATGAACCAACACTTCTTCTTTCTGATTTTCAGAGATATTGCTTCCAACTCTTATCATCATAAACACGATAACTGCCATCATTAATCTCATAGAATTTTTAAAATTAAATTTTAACATGACCGGCCTTAATAAATAGATAGCTGCTGATACAGAGAGAACCTCTACTCCATTCATAGAGATGTTTTCAAAGAATAATAGGTCTATATCAGCAAACCAATGGATCATTTTCAACAATATCTGAATAACGAAATCATAGATCACATTTATAAGTCCAAAGTCAATTCCAAAGGAAAAAAGAGCAGTCATCAGGAATGAAAAAACGATAATTATTTCGGAAAAAGGAACAATAACAAAATTTGCAATGATGGATATGAATGAAAACTGATGAAAATAATACAATACCAGAGGTAGTGTTGCCATCTGCGCAGATAAAGATAGTGTAATTGTGTTAAACAGAATCTTTTTAACATAATTGTCCTGCTTCGGAAAACACTTCAAAAGAGGCTGATTCAACCAATATATTCCCAAAACAGCCAGAAAGCTAAGCTGAAATCCCACCTCAAAAAGCTGCTGGGTGTCTCCGATTAAAATAAAGAAAGCTGATAATCCCAAGGAGTGAAGCAGATCAGGTTTCCGCTGAAGCAACACAAATATAAAATACACCGTCAGCATGATGCAGGAACGCAAAACAGAATTTCCAAATCCTATGAAAGCAGCAAACAGCCAGATAAAAGATAAACTTAGAATAATCGCATATTTCCTGAATCTCAGAGGAATAAAATGGATCAGTAAAAAGTAAACCATTCCGAAAATAACCACAACATGAGTCCCGGAAATAGCCAAAAAATGAATTAAACCGGACCTATTGAAATCCAGTATAGTATCTGCATCCATTTCTGTACGATCCGCCAGAATAATACCTTTCAAAAACTCTTTGGTTCTCGCAGACATTCCAGCTTTATCAATCTTCTTGAGAACCGTAAGTCTATATTGCCGGAGTTTATCTGTAATTGTCAGATCATCCCGTTCTGCAGATACAATTTCTTTTGAAAGATAAATCTGGTAATCAACATGTCTTCTTTTCAGGTATTGAAAATAGTTAAATTGAAAATCATATTGGGGCGCTTTTGGTGGTGTTATATACCCTTCAGCTTTATAGTAATGAATAAAATCCAGCTCTTGGTGAGTCTTAGGAATATAAAAAATTGAATTTAATACCCCATTTCTTATCCTGGCTGTTCCTTCATACTTTCTATATTTTTCAGTAGAATTTAATTTTTGAGAGATTTTAAAAGTAACGGATTCTTTTTTCTTTACAAGCAAATGAACATCGTTTGAAGAAGTAGTATAACCATGAAGAATAATCCCCGTTCCAAAGAACAAAAGTGCAAGTAAAATAACTTTAATTTTGTGCAGAAAATAAGAATGAAAACATATCGCGGCGAGTATAACCAGGCAAATTGCAATAACTACATAAAATACAATTCCTGACAGTACCATCTTATCCTGAAAAAGAATTCCAAGAATAAAAAATAGTACCAGAATAAGGAGAGGCTGCTTTTGCAATTTCAATTAATTATCCTTGGAAAATAGATAATTATTACTTAAATAACCTCCTCTTCAACAACCAAATAACAACTTAAAACACCATCAAAGGAATTAATAGAGAACCTGATTTTTTGCTATGTAAAATCTATTTATATTAAAAAAATAAAAGTCTGAAACAATGGTTCCAGACTTTCTTGTATTTCTTGTTTAAGCTATTCTATTTCTTGAGAAAACTTTCTATCAGCTTACTTTGTATTTCCATAAGTTTAGCAAGCTGTTCCTGATTTTTCAGAATACTCTCTAATAATTCCGGCAACTGCATGTTGAAAACAGGATTGTATTGATTGGCAGCAGCAACAGCGTGATCGCTAAATTCATTATTTGTCATGATATTATTAGCACTATCAATAAGTAAATCGTTAATATCAACCTCTAATTCTTTTGCTATTTTATTCAGCAGTAAAGAGTTGGGAATATTTTTATCAGACTCTATATTGGAAATAGTAGTCTGTGTAGTATCTAAACGTACTGCCAAGTCTTCCTGAGACCAGTTTCTGGCTTCCCTGTATTGCTTTACTCTTGTACCTATACTCATTTTAAAATGAATTTTTATCAAAAAAAAAATTCTTTTGATGTAGGAAGGTAGAAAAATATATTTTTGTATAAAATCACACCGATGTGATAAAATTTGTATATTTAAAATCTAAAAAAACAAAATTTATGATGAAAAAAATAACCCATTGGTTGCTGCTGCTGGCAATCATAACCTCTTCCCTTTCTTCCTGTATTCATGATGAAACCTCATCTGCTTCTGAGGCCTCTATCTTATCAAAAGAGTACACTTCAAAAAGTCTCTGGAAGGAAGATGAAAAATACATTAAAAATGTAAAGAAAATATTTGAGACCTATTCAGATCCCAATTATTTCAAAGCCAAACATGGTGAAGTTGCCTGGAATTATGCAACAACAGCAGGTGATGAAAGTTTCCTTGAAGTTCCTGTTATAAAAGACAGAAAGGTGAATTTTACTCTCGTAGTAAAAAGAGAAGGAGACAGAGTCTTTTTCAAAATGGATCCTAATGAAAAATCTAAAAAGTTTTTTGACCTATTGGTTTTTAAAAACAGGGAAAATCTTTCCGGGGCATTTAAAGAAAACACAGGAAATGCACAAAGTAAGAACAGCTGCGTCACTATTTATAAAACAGTAACCTGGACAGATACTATATCAGGAGCCATTCTACAGGTTGATCATTTTGTAGAAATGCATTGCTCACCAGCCGGGCCTTACTTAGAATGCATGGATATGTCTCCCGATTCACAATGTGGTGGTGGAAGCGGTGGTGACGGCGGCAGTGGCGGTGGTGGTGGCGGTGGTGGTGGTAACGGTGGTTACCCATATACACAAGAACAGCAGGATCTTGCTGACTATTGTAAAATAGTAAGAGAACAAAGGCAAAATACCTTATTTCAAAATAATATAAGTAATTTAGAAAACAATACCGCCTTAAAAAAAGAAACCGGATATATCCAGAGAACAAATGGCTCTTACACGTATAAAGATGCTGCGACACAAACAGAAAATAAAAATAGTCTATCACTTCCAAACGCAACTTTACAAGCAAATAAAGATATAATGGGATATCTTCATACGCACGTTAACGATCATACTTATACTGATGAAAACGGAGACGAAGTAATAAGAAAAGGTATAAAAATGTTTTCTCCTGCTGATGTGGCATATTTTATGGATATGCTAAAAAATGCTCATAATGCAGGAAGACCTTTATCAGAAGTCTATGCTGTAATGGTTACAAGTACAGGAAACTACCAGATTCGATTTACAGGAAATCAATATCAAATCAAAAACTTTACTGAAGCTCAAATTGACATCTTACGCGAGCAATATAAAACTGATATGTTAAAGTCCACTGATTTGGAGCTAACTTTCTTAAGATTCATAAATGACAGAATGAGTGTAAAGGCTGTAAATCTTTATAAGATGGATGCTTCTAATAATACAAATTATGAATTAAGACTAACACCTGATAATAACAAAATGACAACCGGATGTGCCGGATTATAAAAATATAAATTATGAAAAATATTTTAAGTATTATATGCCTTGCCGTTTTTACAGGCTGTATAGGTCAAACTGTCTCTCTTGAAACGATGGCACAATGCACTTTATCAACCCAAACATGTCCAAATGCCTCCTATGTAAAAGATATTAATAATTCCCTGAATAAATATATTGGCACTTGGAAAGGCAATAGAGATGGCAAAAATTATGAATTTAATTTTATCAAAAAAGAAAATGTGGGGGAAAATCAAAAATGGGATATGCTTATTGGAAGGGTAAAAATAACCAACGCTAATGGTGTCGTAGAATATGATAATTTTAATACTCCTGAAACTGAAATCAAGTTTACTGGATTTAATTTTCAGAAAGATTTAAAAGCTTATTTAATGAACTTCTCCGGTAATAAATCGGGATGTATTGATTATGGATTCTTATATCTTAGAATAAAATCTGAACCAAACAAAATGACCGTTCTGTTTCTACCTGATTATGATATAGTAACCCAAGATTGCTCGAATTTTACTACAACTATGCCAGCTGAAAAAGTTATAAGTTTAACAAAACAATAAATAAGAAACCACTTTTCAGCGGTTTTTTGAATTGACATTTTAATTGATAGCAATAAGATAT
Organism: Chryseobacterium sp. GW821-FHT04C04; assembly: GCF_059420365.1. NCBI lineage: Bacteria > Pseudomonadati > Bacteroidota > Flavobacteriia > Flavobacteriales > Weeksellaceae > Chryseobacterium > Chryseobacterium sp. GW821-FHT04C04. The sequence continues at coordinate 713,216 of NZ_JBWKTO010000002.1, forward strand.
GAAAAGCCGATGAAAAATATTCTAAGTATTATATGCCTTGCCGTTTTTACAGGCTGTATAGGACAAACTGTCTCTCTTGAAACAATGGCACAATGCACTCCCTCTCAAACATGCCCTAATGCCTCTTATGTAAAAGATATTAATAATTCCCTGAATAAATATGTCGGCACATGGAAAGGAAATAGAGATGGTAAAAATTATGAATTTAATTTTATCAAAAAAGAAAATGTTGGGGAAAATCAAAAATGGGACATGCTTGTTGGAAGAGTAAAAATAATAAATGCTAATGGTGTCGTAGAATATGATAATTTTAATAAACCTGATACTGAAACTAAATTTACTGGTTTTAATTTTCAGAAGGACTTAAAAGCATATTTAATGTACTTTCTTGGCGGTAAGATTGGATGTATTGATTATGGATATGCATACGTGCGGATAAAACCAGAAACACCAAATCAAATGAGCATTAATTTTTCATCCGGATAATGATATTGTGACCCAGGACTGTAGTAACTTTAAAACTACTCCTCCAGATAATAAGATCATACATCTAACAAGACAATAAAAAAATAAACCGCTTTTCAGCGGTTTATTTTTTTTCCAGAAATTTATCCGTCAAACGCTTCGTTTCTTTGATATAAAATAAGGAATCTTTCCCATAATCTTCATATTTGAAGTTCCCCACTTTTTTAGGGATAGCCGGTTCTATTTGTGTGCCTTCATGCCATTCGTTGAATGATGTAATTCCGATGAAATCCGGGTTTACTTTGATGGCAGCCTCAAACATATTTTCGTAATACTTACCACCATTTCTGCTTTTGAAATTCGCTTCGTTCCATGGACGTATTCTTGTATCGGAATAGCCTGGGCCTACGCAAGGAATAAAAATCAGATGATGCTCATTGGCATATTTTGATAAGAAATCCCAATTAGCTGTTGTGCTTCCATATACAAAACCTTCGCTGGCAAAATAAGTGTAGAAACCATCAAAACCGGATGAATCAAAAAATTTCGCATCGTCTTTTTCAACCCACAGCCCAATGTAAAGGGCATCTAAATCTGTATTTCTAACCGTTTTTTCTCCTTCTCTGGATAATATTTTCACCCATTCTTCTTTAGGAATTTTATAGCTGTCATATACATAAAACAATGGTTTCCCATCTTTTTTATAGAAAGCATGGTGTTGAGAATAGGTTTTTATAAGATAAGAAAGCTGTTCTTTCAACTCTGAAGTGGTTTTGTAGAACGGCTCAATGTGAAATGCAATTTTTAAATCAAAACGATCCGCGATATCCAGGTATTTGATTAGACTTTTATCGGTAAAAGAATCTTTCCCCAACCAGCTGACTACAACTACCCCTACACCGGATTCTTTGATCATCTCCATATGTTTTTCAATGATCTTCGTGTCATTGGAACTATAATTTCCAAGGGCAGGATAAAAATTAGCCCCAATATCATCGCCCCCTTTATGGTGCCCCAGATTATTCCACTTCGGATTACTCCAGTGAGGAATGATCTCATGGTTCCAGTGTTGATAACTTCCGTCATTTGCTGGATTTCCGTACCATCCGTAATAGAATATCTGGACTTTATCTCTTGAGCTGTTCTGCTGGGCAAAACTTTTTGAGAAAAACAATGTAAATGCTAATAATAAAAGAAAGCGGACAGAATAATTCATAGTTAAAAAGCAGATTAAATTCTTAGATGTTCAATAACATTTATACCTTTAAAATTACCTCAGCAGCATGCTCACTGGCTCCTTTTCCACCCAGTTTTTCTCTTAAAAGAGTATAATCATTCAGGACCTGTTCTCTTTTTTCTCCGGTGAGGATTTTGTGAAGTTCTGCTACCAGATTTTTAGTATCCAGATCATTCTGGATCAATTCTTTAACAACTTCTCTATCCATGATCAGATTGACAAGGGAAATGTAATTGATATTTTTAACTAATCTTTTAGCAATAGCATAAGAAATTTTGCTTCCACGATAGCAAACTACTTCAGGAATATTCAGCAGGGCGGTTTCCAGTGTCGCTGTTCCGGAAGTCACAAGAGCAGCTTTGGAGCACCTCAGCAAATCATACGTTCTATTGGATACAAAATGAACATTGTCATCCACATATTTCTGATAAAATTCTTTAGGAAGACTAGGGGCACCGGCAATGACAAACTGATAGTCTTTAAAATGAGGCCGCACGGAAAGCATTATTTCAAGCATCTTCTCAACCTCTTGTTTTCTAGAACCGGGTAAAAGGGCAATAATTTCTTTTTCGTTCAGTCCGTTTTCCGATTTGAATTTCTCAGTGCTGATTTCTTTCAGATCAGAAATAGCATCCAGCAGAGGGTGACCTACAAAATGGGAATGCACTCCATGTTTTCTGTAAAACTCTTCTTCAAAAGGAAGAATTACCATCATTTCATCCACATATTTCTTAATCGTCTCTACCCTGCCTTCTTTCCAGGCCCAAAGTTGTGGAGAAATATAATAAACGACTTTGATTCCCAATTCTTTGGCAAATCTGGCAATCCTCAGATTGAAACCAGGATAATCTACCAAAATCAAAACATCGGGTTTATTATTGAGAATATCTTCTTTACATATTTTAATATTATTCAGAATTGTGCGTAGGTTCATCACCACTTCCAGGAATCCCATAAAAGCCAGGTCCCGATAATGTTTTACCAGTGTTCCGCCCTGAGCTTTCATCAGATCACCACCCCAGAATCTGAATTCTGCATTCGGATCCTTTTGCTTTAAGGCTTTCATTAAGTTGCTGCCGTGCAAATCACCGGAAGCTTCTCCTGCAATAATGTAATACTTCATTTCTATAGTAAGGATAGAGAACAAATTAAAATAGATATGATCTTAATTCGTAAATTTGTTCAAAGATAATGATAAAAAATGTCAGAAGAATTTGAAATACGGAATAAAGTTGCAGAAAGCGGCCTTATCAATTTTGACCTTACCACTTTACTTCCAAAGGGGGAAAGAAAAGGAATTGACCTTAAAGATTTCCTTTTTCAGGAAATGATCCTGAAAGAAAAAGATTTTCGTGAAAAGGTAGATGCCATCGATATTGAACAATACAAAGATACTTATATATACATCTACAATTCTGTAGATACTATTATCCCGCTTTGGGCTTATTTTGTATTAACAGCAAAGATAACCGACGTTGCAAAAAAAGTAGTGTTTGGAAACCGTGAGGATCTTGAGGTTATTTTAATGCACAATGCCATCCAGACTCATGATTTTGAGGAGATGAGAGGAAAAAGAGTCCTTGTAAAAGGCTGTTCAGACAAAGAAATTCCGGAAAATGCTTATATAGAGTTGGTAGAACAGCTAAAACCTATTGTAAAATCTCTGATGTTCGGAGAAGCTTGTTCTAATGTCCCTATTGTAAAGAATTAATATGAACAAATATTTATCAGCTGTATTTTTGTTCATTATTTTTCTTGGGATTTATTACGTTGGAAGTTTTTCAAAAATTCCTTTCGCAGACTGCGTAGGATTCGTTCTCTCAGCAGAAAAAGAAGAATGGGCAATCGTGGCTGATGCTACAAGTCATTTTCTATATATAAATACCGTCATTTTAATTAAAAACCTGATCGGTATGAATGCCATTGAGGCAAGCAGATTCTTGGTTGTCTCTTCAGGGGCGGCAACTGTTTCTGTTATTTATCTCACTGTAAAAAATATTTCAAAAACAGAATGGGCATCCCTTACGGCTGCTTTTGTTTTCGGTTTCAGTTTCTCATTTTGGAGAAATGCGGAAATAGTGGAAGTATATACCTATAACTCTCTCTGGGTAAGCCTTTTTTTCTTTTCAGTTATAAAAAGTTTTACAGAAAATAAAAAGATTTATATATTGCTTAGCAGCCTGTTTTTAGGAATCAGCTTATGGGTTCATATTCAAAACATTTTGCTAATACCCGCTTTACTGATCTTTTTATTTTATTTCAGAAACGAAAGAAAATATGCGATGGCTTCATTATTTATTTTTGCAGTATTGTTTGGTTCTTTATTTATTTTAAATATTTCCCAGGGGTTGCCTTTCAACTCACCATATAGCTCTGATCAGGGAACCTGGGTAGAAGATTCATTGAAAAAAAGTACAATTCAGTATGTGAAAGATTTTTTCCAATCTTTTGTTTACCTGATATATAATTTTAATCTATTTACCTATTTCGGAGTCGCAGGTATTCTGCTTTTGTACAAGACTCATAGGAAAATGTTTATTGTCTTTGCTGTCGGAGCAGTATGTGTATATGGGTTTTCTACGTTTTATGCCGTATCAGATAATTACGTTTTCTTTTTACCCTTCAATATAATTTTTGCCTTGTCAATCGGGTATGGTCTTTCTTCTGCAAAGTATACCCGTTTAAGAAATTTTTCATGGGTATGCCTATTGATTCCTGTGGGGTACCTTCTCTTTTACAACGTTCTGCTTTTAACAGGTAAGGGAAAGGAATTTCATGCATTTAAGGAGTACAAAGGCGGTCTGAACTACTATGCTCTTCCATGGATGAATAACAATGTAGGTATTCTGGAGTTCACTATTGATAAGAAGCAGGCTCCTGAACCTATTCAATGGATGACAATAAGTGCTCTAGAATACATAAAGGTGTTAAAAAGCAAAGGCTATACAGAAGAACAGATCAGAAAACTTTAACAATAATTATGAGAGGCGGTCATTTTACGAGGCATATTTTTTGATAACTTTGGTTCACTTAATACTTAATAAACACAAAAAATGAGTTTAATCGACCTACTTACAGGGAACACAGGCAATCAGGTTGCTGAACAAGCTGAGAACAAATTCGGAATCAGCAAAAATCAGGTAATCGCCTTATTAGCAGTAGCTACCCCTCTTATTATTTCTTATCTTAGGAATAAGTCTCAGGATGCTAAAGAAGCAGAAGCTTTAAACAGCGCTTTAGATAAAGACCATAACGGAAGTATCTTGAACGACGCTTCTCAGATTGAAGCCAGACAGAATGAAGGAGGATCTATTCTTGGTCATATTTTTGGTGATCAGAAAAGTACTGTTGAAAATCAATTGTCACAGAATACTGGAATTTCAATAGATAAAATTGGCCCTATTCTGGCGATGCTGGCACCCGTAGTAATGGGTTATATTGGACAGCAGAAACAGCAGAGTAATGTAGGAGCAGGTGGCTTAGGAGATCTTTTAGGAGGAATTCTGGGGAATGCTTCCAACCAGGCTCAGACTCAGCAGTCTAATCCTTTAAATGACATTCTTGGAAGTGTTTTAGGAAGCGGCGGACAATCTCAATCATCAGGAAATCCACTGAATGATATACTAGGAAGTGTATTGGGTGGAGGAAACCAACAGCAACAAGGCGGCGGCGGTTTAGGCAGCATCCTTGGTAATATTCTTGGAGGAAAATAATTAATTTAATTTCATAAAAAAAGACCGGAGAGATGATCTTCGGTCTTTTTTATTTTTGATTACTTTTTAGATTTTTCTTCAGAAGCGGCAAAAGATTTTGAGGCTTTTTTAGGTCTTCTTTTACCATAACTTCCGGAATTGATTTTTCCTCTTCTTGATTTTTTGTCTCCTTTTCCCATAGTAATATGTATTTGTTATCCTACGAATTTAAAGAATACAGTTCTAAAATACAATTAATGAAGCTGTTAAAGTTTTATAAATTAAGAAGGGAAGCTCGAGGAGGGAGGCTGGAAGTAACTCTTAGGTGGCTATTTTCAATTCTCTGTCATCAGGTCAATACCTCTTGTTTATAAAGGATATTTTAGATATTTCAGACCTGTAGTACTTCCCTCTCTTCTAAACTTTTATGGTTTTCCATTTTCCTTTTTTAAATAAAATAAATGCCACTACTGTAATCAATGTTTCTGCCGCAGGAATTGAAATAAAAACACCCTTTGGACCCATATCCAGGTGCTTCGATAAAAAATACGCTAACGGAATCTGAAACAACCAGAAGCCAAAAAGATTCACCCATGTAGGTGTCCAGGTATCACCAGCTCCATTAAAGGCATTGATCATTACCATACCGATTCCATAGAAAATAAATCCTGTACTCATGATCTGAAGAGCATTTTTAGCAAAGTCTTTGATGGCTGGATCCTGAGTGAAAAAACCGACTAGGAAATCACCCATAAAAATAAATATCAGGCTTACCAACAACATAAAGATGGCATTATATTTTATGGTTTTCATCACCGACTGTTCTGCTCTCAACATTTCATTGGCTCCCATATTCTGTCCTACCAATGTAGAGGCTGCATTACTCAGTCCCCAGGCTGGAAGTATAAAGAACATCATCAATCTTAAAGCAGTCTGATAACCTGCTGAGGCATTTTCGCCTCCTGTTGTCGCCACAAGCTCTGCAAGAAAGATCCAGCTGCATGAAGCAATGACAAACTGAAAAATTCCCGGTGTTGCAATTTTTACAATGGATTTGATTAATTCAGAGCTCGGTTTAAAATAAGAAAATTTAATACGAATCTGGGTGTCAGCAACTAAAAGATGGTATAACTGGTAAATAACCCCGATACTGCGGCCTATTGTTGTTGCCAAAGCAGCTCCGGTAAGTCCTAAAGCAGGAACAGGTCCTAAACCCCTGATCAGGATCGGACAAAGAATAATATTGGCAATATTCGCTATCCATAAACTTTTCATGGCGATCATCGCATTTCCCGCACCTCTGAAAATACCATTAATTAAAAATAAAAGCATAATAATCGTACTGCTCCCCATCATAATTCTGGTAAAATCCTTTCCATAGGCTGCTGCTTCTGGTTTTGAGCCCATCAGTATCAGAATTTCTTCAGCATAAACCACTCCCAGTAAACTTAAAATAAAAGTAATAATAAAGGAGACCAGCAATACCTGCGCAGCACTTCTGGAAGCCTGTTCCGGATTTTTCTCACCAATTCGTCTTGCCACCAAAGCTGTTGCCGCCATACTCATCCCAATCGCAATAGAGTACATTATAGAAAGTACAGATTCGGTGAGCCCTACCGTCTGAATTGCAAAACCACTTTCTTTCAAATGGCCGACAAAATAGAGGTCAACTAGGGCAAATACAGATTCCATAGCCATTTCCAACATCATGGGAATCGCTAAAAGCAGGACAGCACTTCTGATATTCACTTTCGTAAAATCGGTTTCTTCACCACTGAACGCTTTTTTTAAAAATTCGATATATCTTGTCATGATCTCTTTTAGTTTACTTAGCAAAAGTATTCATTCAAAAGCTATGAAAAGTTGGCATATGAAAAGTTTTTTAATTACTGCTGAATACTGATTACTCCTGTAAAAAGCTCAAATCAAAAAAATAAATAAAATTCACAATAAATATTTATCGTATTACGATAAATATTTATACATTTACAACAATTAAAAATTATAATTGCATGAAATTAATTGGTGAAAAATCAGCCTCCACAGTTTTAAATAAAATTCTGCTGGTAGTTTCAATAGTACAGCTGCTGTATTTAGGTTATTTAATTTTTGGATTCATTGTAGCATATCTCAATATATACCAAGGGACACACTATTTATCCGATACTTTTAAAACCGGAGATTTAAACAATGAAGTCTCAAAAACAGCTGCTGATTCATTAGCCTTTGAATTCAGCATGCCATTAACCGGCTCTGTAATCAGAGGAAACTATACGCTGTATACCTTTATTTCAATTATATTTTTCATTGGGTTTTACAGTCTGTTTACTTTTTATCTGTTCAGAATTTTCAAAGGAATGAGCAAAGAGATTATTTTTAATATAAGAGTAATCCGGGACCTCAGACTATTTTCCATCCTCAATATAATTTTCATCCCGGTTTATTGTGCCGTTTTATATTTCATGGATAAATCTGTATATAGCATAGATCCGATGTTTATATTACTTCACCTCACCTTAGGAATCATGATCCTTTTCATAATGGAGTTTTTTAAAAAGGGGTATGAATTACAAACAGAAAATGACTTAACAATATAATTATGCCGATCATTATCAATATTGATGTAATGCTTGCAAAAAGAAAAATGCAGTCCCAGGAATTGGCCGAAAAAATAGGGATTACACAGGCCAACCTATCCATTTTAAAAAACGGAAAAGCCAAAGCTTTAAAAATTTCAACGTTAGAAGCCATCTGTACGGCACTGGATTGCCAGCCTGGTGATATATTAGAATTTAAACCTTAAAATCAATAATATGAAACTCAATTTAGCCTTAAGAACAATCATTTTGACATTGGTTGTATTTTCAACATTTACAAGTGCTCAAGAATTGACTAATGAACACAAACAAATGTTGAAGTATGATAATACCGCTTATTTTAATACTCTGATCAATAAAAATAACATCAATACCTGTTATCAGATTGAAAACAACACCTATACTTTATTAGGCTTAGCCATTAAAATGAATAGTAAAGAGATATTCCAAAAACTGATTGATGAAAAAGCAGATTTGGACAAAGTATGTGATGGAAAGACCCCCTTGATGTTTGCCGCAAAATATGGAAATACAGAATTCACAAAGAAACTCCTGGCCAACGGAGCAAAAAAAGAGATTAAAACATCAGCAGGTTACACTGCTATGGATTATGCCCGAAAATATGAGAAACCAGAAATCATTAAGCTTTTGGAGTAATTTTTAATTCAGGATATTCAAAAACATTAGTTTTGCAATTCTATAATGAATACGAGAATAATCTGATTAATAGAATGATAATTATTAACAAAACTTAGCAATTGGTAATAAAATTTAATTTAGATTTGTATATTCTTAAAAATTATCCTTATGAAAAAAATAATCTCTACTATCTTTCTATTTGGAATTTTACTGTCTGGCAGCATGCTTTCTGCCCAGAAGATGACTCAGGAAAAGATGAAAGCCATTTATTCTGATGATATAGCAACATTTAAAAAACAATTTGCCCCGGGAGATTACAACAAATGTTTCCTCGTTGGAGATATACTTTATTCACCACTTGGTTTCAGTGTAATGTCTGACAGAAAAAACATTATCAACTATCTGCTGGCCAATAAAGCCAATGTTAATAAAAAATGTCAGAACAGAACACCTCTTGAAGTAGCTGATGCAACAAAAGGTACTGAAGAAATAAAGAAAATTCTGATAGAAAAAGGCGGTAATAGAGATTAAAAAACCTGAAAACAATATACGAAACTTCCGAAAGGAAGTTTTTTTTATTTATAAAACCTGCAAAAATCTTATCTTTGCCAACGAAAAATTCAAGGTTCGGAATTGAACCTTAAACATTGAACTTTAAACAAATAATTATGTTTCGATCACACACCAACGGAGAGCTATCTCTGAAAAATCTGAATGAAGAAGTTACACTATCAGGATGGGTACAAACTATCCGTGACAAAGGATTTATGATTTGGGTAGATCTTCGAGATCGTTACGGAATTACCCAGCTGGTTTTTGATCAGGAGCGTTCTTCTGCACAATTGATGGAAGAGGCTAAAAAATTGGGACGTGAATTTGTGATTCAGGCTACCGGAAGAGTTATTGAAAGAGTGAGCAAAAACCCTAATATTCCTACTGGGGAAATTGAGATTCTTGTAGAAAAACTGACTATTCTGAATGAATCTCAGCTGCCACCTTTTACTATTGAAGATGAAACAGATGGTGGTGAGGAATTGAGAATGAAATACCGTTATCTGGATATCAGAAGAAATCCGGTAAAAGATAAACTGATCTTCCGTCACAAAATGGCACAGAAAGTAAGAAATTATTTATCTGAAGAAGGTTTCATTGAAGTGGAAACACCTGTTTTGATCAAGTCTACTCCGGAAGGAGCAAGAGACTTTGTTGTACCGAGCAGAATGAATCCGGGCCAGTTTTACGCATTGCCACAATCTCCACAAACTTTCAAACAACTTTTGATGGTAGGTGGAATGGATAAATATTTCCAGATTGTAAAGTGTTTCCGTGATGAGGATTTAAGAGCCGACAGACAGCCGGAATTTACACAAATCGACTGTGAAATGGCTTTCGTAGAGCAGGAAGATATCATGAATGTATTCGAAGGAATGACTAAAACTCTTATTAAAGATATTACAGGTCAGGAGTTCGGAGATTTTCCAAGAATGACTTTCGCAGATGCGATGAGAAAATACGGAAATGACAAACCGGATATCCGTTTCGGAATGGAGTTCGTAGAACTGAACGAGCTGGTAAAAGGAAAAGACTTTAAGATATTTGATGATGCAGAATTGGTTGTCGGAATCAATGTAGAAGGATGTGCAGAATATACAAGAAAGCAGATTGATGAACTTGTTGATTGGGTAAAGCGTCCTCAGATTGGAGCTTCAGGAATGGTTTGGGCAAAATTCCAGCAAGATGGAGTAAAAACCTCATCCGTTAACAAATTCTACAATGAAGAAGATCTGGCGAAAATCATTGAGAAATTCGGAGCAAAAGAAGGAGACTTAATGCTTATCCTTTCCGGAAACGAAAATAAAGTAAGAGCTCAGCTTTCTGCATTGAGAATGGAGCTTGGAAACCGTTTGGGATTAAGAAAAGGAAATGTATTCGCACCACTTTGGGTAGTTGACTTCCCTCTATTGGAATTTGATGAAGAAAGTGGACGTTACCATGCAATGCACCACCCTTTCACGTCTCCAAAACCTGAAGATATCCATTTATTGGAAACAGATCCAGGAAAAGCAAGAGCAAACGCTTACGATATGGTTCTGAACGGAAATGAAATCGGAGGAGGATCTATCAGAATTTTTGATAAAGATCTACAGTCTAAAATGTTTGATCTGTTAGGATTTACCAGAGAAGAAGCTGAAGCTCAGTTTGGATTCCTGATGAATGCTTTCAAATACGGAGCTCCGCCGCACGGAGGTTTAGCATTCGGGTTTGACCGTTTGGTAGCAATCCTTGACGGAAACGAAGTCATCAGAGACTATATCGCTTTCCCTAAGAACAATTCAGGACGAGATGTTATGATCGATGCGCCTGCTTCGATTGCTGATGCACAGCTCGATGAATTAGAATTAAAATTGGACTTAAAAGCATAAATGTAAAGCGGGGTATTTACCCCGCTTTTTTATATTCCAAATTACTGGAGAATTTATTAGTGCTTTATACTGACCATATTATTTTTGAAAAATAATATTCTTGATCCTTATATATTCCAGTACACTTTATTAATTTATTAATAGAATAAGCTTTTTGTTAGTATAATATATAGTTTTTAAGCACTATATCAAATATTCGTGAAATAACTTAATTTAAAATTTAATAGTAAAAAATAAAATACAACAAACGGATTAACGAAATAAATACACATATTGAATAAAAACACAATAAAATAATCATTATATTATGTTATATACAATCATAATTTTTTATTAATATATTTATAACATACAGCTGAATTATAATGAGAACTTAATCAAACTTAGGAATTGATCTATTTTACGATCTTTTGAGTATGGTAATAATATAGCTGTTCATATTTTAAAAATTTAGCCAACCAACCAATATTAAATAATATGAAAAGCAAACTATTACTCCTATCAGGATGCCTTGTTTTGGCATTGAATTCATGTAGATCGGACATTGAAAATCCACAAGCAGATTCTATGGATCCTACAACGACGAAACTAGAAAATGCAAAGATTCACAAATTATTAATTAACGGAACTTACACGTATGTCAATGAAGTAAATGGTGAATATTTTTATGCAGATGATATTACTATCAGCTCCGAGCAATTTGATAAATTAAAGATGCAGGCCAATTCTGAAATGTCAACAGTTGGGAAAAGCACTATTGTAAGCTCTTTTATTAAGACATGGCCAAATGCAACAGTCTATTATACATTACCCAGCCAAGGAAGTCTGAGCACTCAGAATTATAATACGTTCCTTACCAATATCAACAAAGCGTTTGATATGATTTCTTCTCAAACCAGTGTTCAGTTTGTTGAACGTACCAATCAAACAGAATACATCACCTTTACCTATACAACGAGCAACAGCTCTCCACTTGGATGGCAGAAAAACAGAGTTAATGGTATTAAAATCTATAATATTACTTATCCCGCAATTATTGCTCACGAAGTAATGCACTCTATGGGAATCATGCATGAGCAGTGCCGTCCGGACAGAGATCAGTATATTATTGTAGATGTTAACAAAGCAACAGAAGGAAGCCGTCATAACTTTAACCTTTACAATGATTACGCAGGGCATGGAGCATTTGATTTCGGTTCAGTTATGATGTATCAATCTACGGACTTTGCTATAAACCCAAGTCAGCCAGTAATGACTAAGCTGGACGGATCCACATTTACCAAGCAAAGAACAGGATTGTCTGCCGGTGATTATGCCGGAATAAATCATTTGTATGGACCTGTTAATGCGAGTTCTGCAGTCAACGGAACTTATACAATGACAACTTCTTTAGCGAGTGATAAAAATGTAGATATTTCCGGAAGTTCCACAACAGACGGGACCAGCATAATTCTCTATTCAGCTTCTACAGGAAATAACCAGAAATTTACGTTCAGCAAATCGGATCATGGGTATTATATCATCAAATCTATATTGGATCCTACAAAGGTACTAACCGTAAAAAGTAATGGGACAACGAATGGAACAGCTGTTGAATTAAGAACCAACTCTAATACAGATTCTCAGAAATGGTTATTATTCAATCTGGGAAATAATGGCTTTGGATTCGCTCCTAAAAATGCTCCAGCGCTGAGATTAGAGGTAAAGAATGGCCTAACAACTAATCTTACCCCTATTGTAATCGGCACTACGGATCAAACAGTTCAGCCTTCTACAAAGCAACGCTTTATACTTACAAAAGTTAACTAAACTTTTTCATCCCAATAAAGAGGTTAGAAAATAAATTTCCAAGAGCAGATCTAATGATTGGCGCGCCTGCTTCTATTGCAGATACGCAGCTCGATGAACTGGAATTACAATTGAATTTAAAAGCATAAATTTAAAGCGGGGTATTTGCCCCGCTTTTTTATATCTCAATAGAAAATTCGACAGATGAATACATCAGAGGAAAAGACAAGCAATCCACTCCCGAAAAACAAAAAATGGACGCCATGGACCACCGCAGTCGCCATCATCTGGTTAGTTGGTCTTTTTTTCTTATTTCACGGAATCGGCTATTCAAAATATAAAGATAGTTTAGATTTTAAAGCAGGTTATTTTGTAATCGGAATTCTTATTCTTGCTCCTGTTTATTATTACATTCATTCTATTATTGCAAGTGAAAAAGGATTTCCGCTAGAAAATTTCAATAAAGACCTTATCATTCAGGATATAAAACGGTACAAAATCTGTGGGCATGTAGATTTGAGAAATGCAATAATAGAAAATTTTGTTTTTGGTGTAGGAAAAGACCAAAATGATTATGTTAATATTTCTTACAACAAAGCAGGCATTGAATTTATAAAAACCAAAATCACCGTAGAATATACGGAAGGGAACTCTACCCGACTGCTTACAGCATTTACAAATGTTGATAAGATAACTTTAAAAGAAATTTTTAAGAATCAGCACTTTTCAACAACGGTCTACTTTGACAAATATATTCCCGGAAATTACTATCTTGATCTTGAGTTTCTTCAAAACTGGAAAAAATAAAAGCGGAAACTCAATCCCGCTTTCTTTATTTGTAAAAAAATTATTTCATTTTTATCATCTGCTCTCTTCCCGGCCCCGTCGAAAGGTATGCCACCGGAATTCCCAATTCAACCTCTAAAAATGATAAAAACTCCATTAATTCTTGTGGCAATTCTGAAGGGCTTTTCATCGTAGAAAAATCAGCGTCCCATCCATTCATCCATTTTAATATAGGTTTTCCATTTTCCGGAAGTATACCCGAAGCGGCTATTGTTTTGCCATCTTCCAATTCATAATGAGTACAAACGGCAACTGATTTCAATCCGCTTAATACATCAGCTTTCGTCAGAACCAGCTGAGTTACGCCGTTGATCATTACTGCATATTTTAAAGCAGGTAAATCCAGCCAGCCTGTTCTTCTCGGGCGTCCTGTATTGGAACCAAACTCATTTCCTTTTGTTCTGATCTCTTCACCTAATTCATCAAATAACTCTGTCGGAAAGACACCGTTTCCTACTCTAGTACAGTAGGCTTTAGCAATTCCAAAGATATCACCGATCTTTTTCGGTGAAATACCTAATCCACTACTGGCTCCTGCAGCTGTTGTTGAAGAAGAAGTAACGTAAGGGTAGGTTCCGTGATCAATATCCAGCATGGCTGCCTGAGATCCTTCTGCTAATATTGTTTTTCCTTCTGTTAAAGCGTTATTCAAATATATTTCCGTTTCAGTACATTTGAATCTCTTCAGAAAATCTACGGCTTCGAAAAACTCATTGCTGATCTCTTCCAAAGAAGGAAGCTCCATATTTCCTGCTGCAAGCATTTTGTAATCCCTCTCTAAAGTATGCTGCACTCTGCTTTTAAAGTCGGGAGCAAACATATCTCCTATTCTGAGATTCTGTCTTAGAATTTTATTTGAATACGCCTGCGCAATTCCGTTTTTGGTTGTTCCAATAGTTGTATAATCAGAACTCTCTTCCATAAAAATATCCAGAAGTTTGTGAGTAGGCAGTACAAAGTGAGCCTTTAATGAAATAATGATATTGGTTTCCGGCTGAACCGTTTCATCAAATGACTGAAGATTTATAATTTCTTTTTTAAAACTTACAGGATCCAATACAGTTCCCGTTCCAATAACATTTTGTACTCCTTTCATAAAGATTCCCGAAGGGATCATTTTAAGGGTAATTCTTCGTCCATTTCGTTCTATGCTATGCCCAGCATTAGAGCCGCCATTAAAACGTGCTGTAATGTCATAATTCTCACTGATCAGATCGATAAACTTTCCTTTTCCTTCATCTCCCCACTGCAGTCCTAATACAATATCCATATTCGTACTTTAATTTTATGAGGCAAAGCTATGACAGTCAATGAGAAAGACCATTGTCATTTGACAAAAAGAGATTAGAAGAAAAATGATAGCCAGATATCAGAGCTTAGAATCCTCAATATTACTTTTACAGTAACATCATCAATAATTCTAAATTATATTTCTCCTGATCCGGCTCAATGATGAGGGAGTAACCCCAAGATAAGAGGCCAGCATAGATTGTGGAACCCTATTGGCGAGGCCGGGATAATGATTTAAAAAATGAATATAACGGGATTTCGCATCCTGATTCAGCATGATACTCGCTACCTTCAGTTTATTCTCCACGACAAATGCATGGATTCTGGTAAATAAAACCGGCCATACTGCAATTTTCTCCTCCAGTATTTTAAGATGTTTAAGATCGATTACCAGCAATACAGCATCGGTAATAGCTTCAATATCTTCATGAGCAGGAAGTTGGTCCGTAAAACCCTGAAAATCTCCGATAAACCTTCCTTCATAGATGAAATACCTGGTAAAATCATCACCCTGTTTATTATAATACAAAGACCGGAAAACGCCTTCTTTCACAAAAGCAATTCTTTGGCTCACCTTTCCTGCTTCTATAAAAGGATGTCCTTTCTTTACAGTGATTTCCTGAATTCCTTCAGCAATCAAAAGTTCATCCTGAGGATTCAGTGTCCCGAATTTTTTGATATAATTAAAAAGCTCTTCCATATTTTTTTGTAACCACGGATTACGGAAATATAAAGGTATAAAAGTCGGAGCTAAAAACAATTGTCATTTGACAAAAAGCCGGTTAAAGGTACCACACAGGCCTCCAACGGCATGTTAATTGCTTGATTTTTAAAAACGTAAGACAATGAAAGCAATTTGGAATGGTGCCATTGGCTTTGGTTTAGTCAACATTCCTGTTAAAATTTATTCGGCAACGGAAACCACAAAACTGGATCTCGATATGCTCGACAAATCTGATTTTTCCAATATCCGTTTCAAAAGAGTAAATGAAAATACGGGAAAAGAAGTAAAATGGGAAAATATCGTCAAAGGTTATCTCATGGACGACAAATATATCGTTCTCGATGAGGAAGATTACGAAGCTGCAAGCCCCGAAAAGACAAAGATACTTTCTATTGACCAGTTTGTAAAGGAACTGGAAGTAGACAGTGTGTATTTTGAAAACCCTTATTATCTGGAACCTCAGAAAAATGGAGAAAATGCCTACAGACTTTTACTGAAAGCTCTTGAAAAAACAGCGATGGTAGGAATCGGAACATTTGTGCTCCGTGACACTGAAGCCATTGGAATGATACGTCCCTACAATGACGAAATACTGGTCCTGAACCGCCTGAGATTTCAACAGGAAATAAGGGACTATGCAGATTTAAAAATTCCCGCTCAAAAAGCTCCGAAACCGGCAGAACTTAAAATGGCAGTTAACCTTATTGAGCAGCTTTCCCAGGAATTTGATCCTGCTATGTACAAAGACACCTATTCTGATGAACTGATGAAGATCATCAAACAGAAAGCAAAAGGCAAAAATATAAAAGCCAAAAAAGTACAGCCTGCAAAAGAAGGTAAAGTAATTGATCTCATGGCACAGTTAAAAGCCAGTTTGAACACCTCGAAATCCAAATCCGCATCGTAATGGCTCTCCAAGATTATCAGAAAAAAAGAAAGTTCGATGAAACCAGCGAACCTAAAGGAAAAACGAAGAAAAGCAAAGAAAAATTGATTTTTGTGATTCAGAGACACGCTGCCTCCAGACTTCATTATGATTTCCGGCTTGAAATGGAAGGTGTACTGAAAAGCTGGGCCGTACCCAAAGGTCCTTCTTTAGATCCAAAAGATAAACGTCTGGCCATGATGGTGGAAGATCATCCCTATGATTATAAGGATTTTGAAGGGAATATCCCTGAAGGAAATTATGGTGCCGGACAAGTGGAAGTCTGGGACAGCGGAACTTATGAGCCTTTGGAAGAAAACACCAAGCTTTCTGATGAAAAAGAGCTGCTGAAAGAATTGCATGCCGGTTCTTTAAAATTCATTTTACATGGTAAGAAACTGAAAGGTGAATTTGCTTTGGTTAAAATGAAAAACACAGAGGACAATGCATGGCTGCTCATCAAACATAAGGATGAATTTACAGAAAGCCCATATGATGCTGAAGAAAACACCTCACCAAAATCTTTGGTTACCCAATTTCTAGAGGAAAAAAAAAGTCTAAAAATAAAAGAAAAAAAGAGATAGTAACCTCTCAAAGACCGTTCAGAAGTTTTAATTCTTTAACGAACGAAAAAAAATTAAAGTCTTTTATAAAACCTATGCTGGCTAAACTTTCCGAAGAAGCCTTCAATGGTAAAGACTGGGTTTTTGAAATAAAATGGGACGGTTATAGGGCTATCGCCGACTTAAGTCATGATACTCCTCTCTTCTATTCCCGGAATGGAATTTCCTTTTTATCAAAATTCGAAAAAATAGCACTAGAATTCGAAAAACAACAACATCACATGATTCTGGATGGTGAAGTTGTAGCATATGACGAACAAGGGAAACCAAATTTCCAGTTTTTGCAACAAATTGGGGATCATCCGGACGCCGCGCTTGTGTATCATGTTTTTGACCTTTTATGGCTGAATGGCCATTCTACCGAAAATCTTCCCCTTATTCAGCGAAAGGAACTTTTGAAAGAGGCTCTGACAGAAACTGATCGTATTAAATATTGTGATCATATTCCGGAAAAGGGTATTGATTTTTTTTCACAGATGAAAAAAATGCAATTGGAAGGCATGATTGCAAAACGGGCAGAAAGCCTATATATAGAAAATCACAGAACCAGTGACTGGCTTAAAATCAAATTTTCCAATACGGAAGAGGTTATTATCTGTGGTTTCACAGAACCCAGAGGTTCACGAAAAAGTTTCGGTGCTCTGATATTAGGAAAATATTTGAATGGAAAGCTTACTTACTGCGGACATACGGGAACAGGTTTCAATAATGCTTCTTTAAAAGAGCTCTACCAGAAACTTCAGAAAATGGCTGTAAAATCACCTCCATTTGAAATTATTCCAAAGACCAATATGCCGGTAACATGGACGAAGCCTGAGCTGATCTGTGAAATAAAATATTCTGAAATTACACGGGATGGAATCTTCAGACATCCTGTTTTTATAGGGTTACGAGAAGACAAAGACCTTAAAGAGATCAAAGATTCATCCTTCACCGAAAAATCTAAAGAAATGAAAACGAAAGCATCATCAAAAAAAACTGAAGTTTCTGAGACAGAAAAAGAGATCACTTTGGACAAACATATGGTAAAACTGACGAATCAGGATAAAATTTATTTCCCCAAAGACAGTATTACTAAAGGAGATGTCATTGATTATTATCAATCAGTAGCTGCTTATATTCTGCCTCATTTAAAAAACCGTCCGCTTTCCCTCAACCGCTTTCCGAATGGAATTGAAGAACAGAGCTTTTATCAGAAAGATGCTGGAGATCATATTCCGGACTGGATAAAAACCACACAGGTCTATTCTGAATCCAATGATAAATACATCGATTATATGTATTGCAATGATAAAGCAACTCTAGCCTACCTGAATAATTTAGGCTGTATAGACCTCAACCCCTGGAACAGTTCTTTACCAGATCTTGAGCATCCTGATTATTTGGTTTTAGATCTTGATCCATCTACCAAGAATACATTCGATGAGGTAATTGAAACAGCACTTCAAGTGAATGAGGTTTTAAAAACAATTAAAGTAAAAGGATATTGCAAAACTTCCGGAAGTACAGGAATTCATATTTATATTCCCATGGGAGCTCATTATGATTTTGATCAGGTAAAAGATTTTGCCCATATTCTTATGAAACTGGTCAATGACAAACTTCCTAAGATCACTACTTTAGAACGAAGCCTTCAAAAAAGAGATCATAAAAAAATCTATCTCGATTATCTTCAAAACAGAATAGGACAAACCCTTGCAAGTGCCTACAGCTTAAGACCTAAACAAGGTGCTTCAGTTTCTATGCCGTTGGATTGGAATGAATTAAAACCCGGATTGAAACCTACTGATTTTAATATTAATAATGCTCTGGAAAGGATCAAAGAGAAAGGAGATTTGTTCAAACCAGTTTTGGGTAAGGGAATTGACATGATGAAGGCTCTGGAACTGCTGCAAAATATTGATTAAAAAAACTCCAACATCATTGTAAATGTAGGAGTTTCTTAAAAAAATTAAATATAACTATTGATTATAAACATGAATATCCCGTTGTGGAAAAGGAATTCCAACCCCTGCTTTATCAAGAGCTTCTTTACAATCTATGATTAGTTCCTCGTTCATCGCCCAAAAGTTTTCAGTAGAAGCACTTACTCTTATTGATAAATTGACAGCACTATCCCCAAGCTCAGTAACCATTACCTGTGGCGCTGGTGTTGTAAGAGCATATTGATTGCTTCTTATGACGTTCATCAAAATTTCCTTGGTCTGCTTAAGGTCAGCATCATAGGCAACCCCGATATCCAATGATGTTCTACGGGTTCCTAATTGGGTAAAATTGGTAATACTGTTGTTTGAAACCACCCCATTTGGAATAACGATCAAATGGTTTTGCGGGGTAACCAGTTTTGTATGAAAAATGTCTATGGCCTGTACTGTTCCTGAAACTCCGCTATTAGTAGAAATAAAGTCGCCTATCTTAAAAGGTTTCAGCAATAAAATAAGGATTCCCCCTGCGAAATTCGTCAGTGATCCCTGCAATGCAAGACCTATAGCCAAACCAGCGGCACCAATCATTGCAACAAATGCAGAAGTCTGTACTCCTAGCTGAGTAACCACCACAATAAAGAGAAGAATATTAAGCCCCCAGTTGATAATATTTAAAAGAAAATGCTGTAAAGAGGCTTCCATATTACGTTTTCTGAAACCTTTCGCAACTAGTTTCTTGATCATTCGTATCATCCATGATCCGATAAGATAAATCAGTAATGCAGAAATAACCGCCGTAAAAATTCTCGGTGCCCATGAAATTGCTGAAGAGATTAAAGTGTCCCAGTGCTGTTGAATTTTATTCAATTCTAAATCGTTCATTTTATACTGTGTTTACTATTTATATCGATGAGATATTGATTTCTGTTGGATTAAAAAAATGAAATTGACTACTATCTGTCTAAAATAAAATTGACCTTACACTTCAAAAGTGAAAGCAAATGATATTATAGATTAAAATAGATTAACAGCAGAACAGATTGTTTCAGCTTCTCAATAATCATTCAGAAATTGAATCTTACAGAAAGAAATAATTTTCAGGTCATAGAATTACAAAAACGATACCGAAGTTCTATTATTCCGGAATTAATATTTTATCAATTAATTATATATTTTTGATAACAATCTTTTTATAAGGAAATGATGGAAAAATCTATTCAATTTGAAATTATTTTTAATGAAAACAGAGAAAGAGAGAGCCAAAAATTTTTCTTTCAATACAGATGGAAGAAACACTTTCTTCAATTAAAAATATTAGGTGCTTGTACCCTATTCTTTTTATTAATTGGCTTTTTGCCTATAAAATTTTTTGATAAAAGTATCATTCCCTACACATTCAAATTCCTTGGATTTTTGTGTTTCGGATACATTTTCTTCTTGAGTGTACTTTATTTTAAATCAAAAAAACAGACCTACCAATTGATTGAAAAACGCATCAGTGAATTGAAACAACAGAATGAAAAAAGAAGCTTTATTATTCTTAATGAAGAATCTATAGTCATTCAGAAACCGACCAATATAACAGGTTCTACTTGGGATAAAATAAATTATAAAATTGTCGGCGACTATCTTATTCTGAACCTCCTGCAAAACAAAATCAATATCATCTTTACATCATCTGCTTTTGAAGGATCTGATTATTATACTTTCAGAGATTTTGTTCAAAAACATTCTAAACAACGGGATTAAGGCAATTTTGCCACCAACCCTTCGGGCAGTAATTTCAAAATAATATAAATTATCTTCCATTTAAAATTCGGAACAATGGTAAAAGAATTTCCTGCGTTGACAATAAATTTCGCCACATAATCAGGCTCCATGATCAAGGATTCATTCAGTTCCAATCCTTCATTGATCTTTGTTCTGATATAGCCTATCACTAAGGCATTCACAATTATTTTCCGGGAAGCAATCTCCTGTCTTAATCCAGCTAAGAACTGAGTAAACGCAGACTTTGTACTTCCGTACACAAAATTACTTTTTCTTCCTCTGACTCCGGACAAGGAAGAAAGACCAATAATCCTTTCCAGGTTTGTATTGCTTTTATCCATTGCAATAATGCTCAGGATAGATACTCCACCCATATAATTGACCTCCATCATCTGTTTTGCCCCTTTGAAATCAGTCAAAGCTTTTTGATTATCTACTAAAAATCCTGCAGCATACACTACAATATGAGGTTTTACGGGTAGATCAGCATAGAATGTAGGATGGGAATCAAAATCTGCAGCATCAAAAGATAAAACAGATACTCTTGAACGGTCCAGATTATTTGAATTAATAAAGTCTTCCAAAGCAGTTGTATTTCTGGAAGCTGCGATCACTGAAAATCCCTTTTCAAGATATTGCCTGATACATTGTTTTGCTACATCAGAATTGGCCCCCAGAATAAGAACTGTTTTGTTGGTGTTTTGACTCATATGACAAAGATAATTTTTTTATTAAACACTACTCTCACTAATTGTTTTCACAAATGGGCATAAAGGTTCCCAGCATATTATTAATTATTGAGAAAAGAAATATGATTTATGAGACTCTTAACTCTTTTTTTGAACTAAGTTTGCTGACTTCCGCACTGTATTCAGGATAATAATTTCACTACTGAAAAATAGTAACCAGCTCTATAATTATAGATCAAAATATTATCAATAAAAAAGCTGCGGCGGGTGAACTTCGTTCACCCGCCGCAGCTAAATATCTTCAGACTGAATTATTTTTTTTCTTCAGTTACTGTTTCTTTTTTGTCATCTGCTTTATCAGCAGATTTCGCTTTATCTCCAAAACGGGATTCTGTCATTTCTCTTGAAATCGCCGCTTTTTCGAATTTCAGTTTCCCGGATAATGTTTCGATAACAAAACCGTCATCCTGAACCTGAGCAATTCTTCCGTGAAGACCTGATGTAAGGACTACTCTGGTTCCTACTTTAAGGTTTTCCTGAAAACTTTTCTCCTGCTTCTGTTTTCTCATCTGAGGTCTGATCATCAGGAAATAAAATCCGACGAACATCACCCCCATCATGATCGGCATCATCAGTGAAGATCCACCTTGTGCCTGTAAAAATAATGTCAACATATAGTAATTATTATGGTTGAATGTTCGCTGTGAACGTTAATCTGATTGGAGATTTTTCTACGTTTGCAAAAACATCTGCATATTTCTGAACGTTTCCGTCAAAGCTTGAAGAATCAAAGTGCAATGTAACTTTTCCTTTTTTACCCGGCATAATCGGTTCTTTTGTGAAATCAGGAGCTGTACATCCGCATCCCGGCTTAACTTCAGAAATAATTAAAGGGTTTTTCCCAGTATTGGTAACTTCATATATGTGCTCTACTTTGTCTCCTTTTTTGATTTTTCCAAAATCGAAGCTGTTTTCAGATAAAGCAACAGAAGTAGACGGTTCGTTCGAAACCGGAGCAGCTGCTTCACTTGTCGCAGGTGTTGCTGCAGAATCAGTGATTACTGGAGCCGCAACAGCCGCAGAATCAGTAGTTGCAGTATCAGTACTTTGAGTTTCCTTGTTTTCTTTTTTACATGAAACTAACCCAAAGCCTATAATAGACAAGGCGATAATTGATAACGTCTTTTTCATTTTATATTCTATTTTGATCTTTACAATATTTATCTAAAATACCATTGATGAAGATATTGGAACGGTCTGTAGCAAATACTTTTGCAATTTCAATATATTCATTAATAATAACTCTTGAAGGGGTGAAGGCAAAATTATCAAGTTCTGAAATAGATGTGGATAAAATTACTTTATCCATTAAAGAAACTCTTTCAATATCCCAGTTCTCAAGTCTTTCTTCCAATTTCTTTTCATTGGTTTCCCAGTTGTTCAGGGTATCTCTCAACAATTTTGCAGCGAATGTTTTATCCTCTTCATCTTTAATCATTTTGATTAAAGTTCTGCTTTCTTCATCTTCTCTTAGGAAACCGATTGTTTTCTGTACCATTGAGTTGGCAATGTGAATATCATCGTACCATGAAAGTTCCTTATCTCCTAAATAATCATGAAAATCCTCATTCTCAGCAATATATCTTAAAAATAATTTACCGATAAATTTCTGATCTTCTTCAAAAGAGTATCCATCTTCTTTCATGAAATCCTGATAACGTTTTCCGGCAGTAATTCTCTGGAAAGTTTTTACCAATAAATCATCATGCATATCCCATTTCAACTGTTTATGCTGACCTGTAAAAAATAATCTTTCAGGGTTTTCTTCCAGTTTAAGCAATACCTGGTTATTGATGAATTTTTGGTTAGGATTAATATCAGCATCAGTTTTAAGATATTTATTCTTACCAATTTCGATCTGATGTTCTGCCAATTCTTTCAGAGCTACCAAAAAATTGAGCTGATAGATGTATAGATAATAGATTTTTTCTATCCCGGCAAACATGTTTTTCTCTAAAACATCAAATTTTACAGGATTTTGGTAGTATGAATACACTGACTGTACTACTTTTTCACGGATTTGTCGTCTTCCTAACATTCAAAGAGCTTTTTTATGGGTGCAAAGATACAAAATTTAAAATTGACGAATTCGTAGTGTGATGACATTTTTGTAATTTTGTCAAACTATATGAAAGCGTTAAAAACCTTAAACCCTTATTTTTGGAAACACAAAATACTACTTTTTTGGGGGGTACTATTTATCATTGCCAGTAATTTCTTCAATATATATAAGGTCCAGTTTGTAGGAAAATCGGTGGATGAGCTTACAAAAAGTGGAAACATTGGCTTCAATAACCAAGTTTTGATCTATGTAGGAATTATTGTAGGATGTTCTCTTCTGACCGGATTTTTCACCTTTATGATGAGGCAAACCATCATTGTTGCCTCGAGAAGGATAGAATATGAACTTAAAAATAGAATCTACAGACATTATCAGGATTTATCTTTAACGGATTACAAACAGACTACCATCGGAGATTTAATGAACAGATTGAGTGAGGATGTTGTTGCAGTAAGAATGTATCTTGGTCCTGGTGTCATGTATGTGGCCAACCTGATTGTTCTTGTGGTGATTACGGCGATTTATATGGTAAAAACAGATGCATCCATGACGTTATGGACTTTGCTGCCTCTTCCGATTTTATCTTTTGCTATTTATAAAGTGAGTTCAATCATTAACAAAAAGTCGAAGATCATGCAAAAAAGCCAGTCTGCGATCTCAACTTTTGTTCAGGATAGTTTTTCAGGAATCCGTGTGGTAAAGTTTTTCGCCAGAGAGAAATATATTGGGAAAAACTACGGGATCAAAGTCACCGACTATCAGAATAAAGCATTAGATCTGGCAAAAACTGAAGCTTATTTCTTCACCATTATTCTCTTTGTAATCGGGTTATTGAATGTTGCTGTAATTTTGATTGGGGGTTCCAAATATATTGCCGGTGAATTAAGCATCGGTAAAATTGCAGATTTTTTCATGTATATCAACACCCTGATTTTCCCATTCTCTATGGTAGGATGGGTAACATCTGTGAACCAGAGAGCCGAAGCATCCATGCAAAGGATCAATGAATTCATGGATAAAAAATCTGAGATCGTTAATACTAATTTTGAAAACTATCCTATAAAAGGAGATATAGAATTTAGAAATGTTTCCTACGTATATCCCAATACCGGAATCAAAGCGTTGGATAATTTAAGTTTTAAAGTTAAAGCTGGAGAATCTTTAGCAATTATGGGTAAAACCGGAAGCGGAAAATCAACGATTGCACTGCTTTTATGCAGATTGATAGATCCCAGTGAAGGAGAGATTTTGATTGACGGTAAAAACCTGAAAGATCATAATCTGGAAAACTACAGAAACTTTATCGGATATATACCTCAGGAGAGCTATTTATTCTCTGATTCTATCGAACATAACATTGGTTTTGCCATTGATAATCCGTCTCATGAGAAAGTATTAGAGTATGCCAATATTGCCGATGTTCACAAAAATATTGTAGAGTTTAAAGATCAATATAAAACACTTGTAGGTGAACGGGGGGTGATGCTTTCAGGGGGACAGAAACAAAGAATTTGTATTGCAAGAGCCTTAATTAAAGACCCAAATATCATTATTTTTGATGATTCTCTATCTGCTTTAGACACTGAAACAGAGCAAAATATTCTTGAAAATATTGATAAAAAAATCAGTAATGCTACCTCCATAATCATCACACACAGAGAGTCTAGCGCTCAAAAAGCTGATCAAATCATCAACCTAACTGAAATTGCCAATTCTGTAACTGCTTAGCCATTTCGTTCTCAATTGTTAAATAAATCATAAAAAAAATTTTGTGATTAAAAGAATTCTTTTATATTTGTTCTTAACAAGATTAAAAAATATCTAACAATGAGTGAATACAAGGAACGCCATGAAAATGAGATTTTCACGAAGGTGTTAAAAGCAGGGAGAAGAACTTATTTCTTTGATGTGCGCGAGACGAAAGCAGGAGATTATTATCTTACAATCACTGAGAGTAAGAAGAATTTCGGAGAGAATGGGGAAGCTACATTCGAGAAGCATAAAATTTACCTTTATAAGGAAGATTTTAAGAGTTTTCAGGAGATGTTTAATGAGTCCACAGATTTCATCATTAATGAAAAAGGTGAGGATGTAATTTCAGAAAAACACGACAAAGACTTCAAAAGCAAATCATTCACAATTGATTCTGACGACGAAGTTTAAAAAAGAATATCTAAAAACACAAGCATCTGAAAAAGATGCTTTTTTTATGCCTTACAATCAAAATATTTCAAATAACTAATCCAAAATTTCTCCCATTTGGATCAGCTGCATTTCTCATTAGCTTTTAAAGTTTAAGCTAAAGCCGTTGATTATTTGAACATAAAAAAACGGGCTAAAGCCCGTTCCTATTGATATTATAATAAATCAATTATATTATAAAGTTTTTATTATTGATTTTCTCGTTTTACAGAGACTATTTCTTTTAAATCCGCCTTATTGAAGGATTCTGTTTTCAGGAAACTGAATAACACGTCTGGTATCTCATTTTTACAAGGATCAGCATTTCTGTTATTCATGTTAATTACATTGTTTGTAACATTCGCAGCAGAAAACATAACAATACCGCCGTCTTTTCTAAGAGTAGCCAGTTCTTCATTCTTGGTGCTTGGATCAAAATTTCCGAAGCACATTACATTACCTTCAGTTTGTTTAATAGGAAACTTCTCAAAAGTACCCCCCGATAAAGTATTTCCATTTAATTTAAACAATCTATAATTTCCGTCAAAGTTTCTATGAGCAATAATTTCAGCTTTACCATCTGCATCAATATCTCCAACTGCCAATCCTTTCCAGTCTGAAGCAGCCCCCCAATTGGTAAATTCGGTAATTTTTGTGAGAACACCACTATCACTTACACGATAAACATGGATACCATTGTATATAGCATTATTATCATCTGCATCAACAAGCAATACTAATTCATCCTTACCATCATGATCAAGATCACCAGATGCTACAGCTTTGATTTTAGAACTTGCAGGCAGATTAAGCGTATTTACATACACTGATTGCATATCTGTGTCAACAAATTTATTCACTCTAACCTCTTTATTAAAATTTCTTACGGTAATAACATCATCTTTTCCTCCGCTGATAAAATTTCCGGCAACAACACCAACCCATTCTGATTGAGCCCCCCATCCTGTATACTTCGTATGCTCAACAATGTTTCCGTTTTCAATTTTCAAAACATAAATACCATTTTCATTTGCATCTGCATGATCATTCAAAGCTATGATTTCGCTCTTATTATCTCCGAAAAAATTACCTGCTGCCAATCCTTTCCAGTTATTATTTAAACCACCATATACTTTATTGCTGGTGACCGTTTGAAAACCTCTATCGTGCGGTTCCAAAGTCTGTATCAAACCATCAAAATTTCTTATGACAACAAATTCTTCTTTGCTATCCCCATTAAAATCACCACTTGCAACTCCCCTCCAATCAGAATCTTCTCCATACTCATGATCTGTATTAACAGGTACAACTAAATTTTCAAAATTTGATAAAAGAGCCCATGTGATAGAAGAATCAAATACCGTTATATTACTGTAATAATTTTTGGCAGCCTGTAAATCTGAAACTATTTGATATAGTGTTTTATCATCGTATTGAGATAAGTAGAGCCATAAATAAGCTGTATAAGTACCATATCTAATAGCCACAGTAGGATCAGAGGTATTAGTATCATACTTGATATTCCAATTCTCACCATTATAATTAACCCCATTTTTTATATGTAAAGGAGAGATATAAATATCTTTTGTCAACGTTTTAGTATAGGCGTCTATAGCAGCATTGTTATAAACAGGACTTCCATTGATTGAAATACCATACTTATTACATTCATACGGAAACGCTGCTGTCAAATCAGCATGGGAAATATCTTCGCGTAAGTCATCGTGTTTCCAATACGTCCAGACATTAGATCCTAAACTGGAATTAAGTTGTGTATTTGATTTTATAAAATTTGCTATTTGATTAATCTGGATAAGGTAATTATTCTCATGTGTTGCCCTATACATCTGCACTAGCACTCTTCCAACAGAACTTTGCATATTAAATGGTAGAATTACTCCTGCATAATTTACCGGTGGATTATCATTTCGCTCTTTATAATAACCTATAATATTATTAGGATTAGAATTAGGCTCGGTGTGCCATTGATCATTATGATAGACAAGTGTTTCTTTTATCTTCTGTATAAGATCATCTGCAATAGCATTAAATGTTTTATCAAAATAGCGACCTGGTGAAGTATATTTTATATTTTTAATACTATCATCATCTTTAACTATTGCTGCAAACTTAGCCATAGGATATAATATATTAGCACTATGCACCAGATGAGGATAGGTTGCTCCCGAATCCATTTTTGGTATATTATAATGATTATTCGACCAAGCAGGACCTATACTATCTCTATAATCAGAAATTTGACTTAAACCCGGTATCTGACCTCTAAGATCATCCCTTCTGTCAATAGTGTTACCTATACATTCTATTAAGGTTTTGGCATATTTAGGCTCTTTTGTCTTTTCATACATCAAAACCAATGCTTCCATATGAGCGGGCACCGCCCAGGCAAACTCAAGTTGGTTCGAACTGGTTGAATTGCCATCCCACAAGTCGAGTCCCCTGGTATCGAACAAACGTTTATAATAGGACTGGGGATTCGATTGAGAATAAGATTTTACTGCAAATAATAAAATAATAATTGTAAAAAGGTTTTTCATATTAATTAGTTTTTTGAGATCAATTAAATAGAATTATTTCTCATCGTTGAGTTAATTAAGTAAAATTTTCCCACATAATGCGTCAAATATATTTCAAAACTGATATATTTTCAATTATTAATTTTGAAAACGAACAGGATTTAGGAAACTGAACAATTCACTTGGCAGTTCATTTTCACAAGGATCTGAGCTCTTATTATTTGGATTAGGATTAGAGTTGCTTTTGATAACTTTTGCTGCAGAAAACATTACAATACCTCCATCTTTTCTAAGCGTAACCAGTTCATCATTCTGAGAGCTAGAATCGAAATTTCCGAAACACATTACATTGTCTTGTGTTTGCAAAACCGGAAAACTTTCAATTCCTATATCATCTAAAAATTTAATTCCGTTTAATTCTTTCAGTTTAAAAATTTTATAATTTCCATCAAAATTTCTATGGGCAATAATCTCATCCCCTGCAATACCGTCAAGATTTCCAACAGCCAGCCCCTTCCAATCTGAAGCTGAACCAAATCCTATAGACCTATCAATCAGTGTCATTACTCCATTATCATCAATACTATAAACATATACACCATTTTGCATATAATCATCAGCATCAATCAGTAATACAATTTCATCTTTACCAATATTATCAAGATTACCGGCTGCAACCGCTTTAATTTTAGAATTTGCAGGCAGATTGAGCTGATTAAAATACACCAATTCAGGATTAGTACCATTAAATTTATATACTCTTACTTCCTTGTTGTAATTTCTGACAGCAATAAAATCAGTTTTTCCTCCACTGATAAAATTTCCAGCAGTTATTCCTACCCAATCTGATTGTGCACCAAAACCTGTAAATTTTGATTGCTCAATGATTTGGTTATTTTCAATTTTAAAAATATAAAAACCATTATCATTAAAATCAGCATGATTACTCAATGCAATAATCTCGCTTTTATTATCTCCAAAAAAATCACCTGCAGCCAATCCTTTCCAATTATAAGGTCCGGTATTAACCCTACTGTTTGTAACAGGCTGGAAACCCTTACCATAAGGCTCCATAGTCCCCATCATTCCATCAAAATTTCTAATCATTACAAACTCATCATCGCTATCTCCATCAAAATTACCCTTTGCAACGCCTCTCCAATCAGAATCTTCACCCCACAAATGATAAGTATTCACAGGTACAATAAAGTTTTCATAATTTGCTAAAAGTGCCAATGTCAAAGATGACCCTTCTACATCTATATGATCATAATAATTTTTTGCAGCCTGTAAGTCTGCAATTGTCTGATATATTTTTTTATCATATTCCGAGGATAGATATAGCCACATGTAGGAAACATATGCATCATAATTGGTATTATTACCTGGAGGAAGATCATTTATAGTATGATATTTAATATTCCATTTTAAACCGTTATAATTCACTGCATCATGTATAGATAGAGGTTTCTGATAAATATCTTTTGTAAAACTATTAACATATCTCTTCATATCTAAGGATGTATAAAGAGAATCATTGTTGTTCTTTTTTATATTATACTTAAAGCATTCATATGGAAAACTTACAGTCAAACCTGCATGGGATATATCATCACGTAAGTCGAAAAGATTCCAGTATTTCCAAGTATATGACCCTAGATTGTTATTAACGGAAGTATTCAATTTTAAGAAATTAGCAACTTTATTAAGTTTTTTAAGATAGCTCTGGTCATCTGTCGCCCTGTACATTTGTACCAAAACCCTTCCCATAGAGCTTTGCATATTAAACGGTAAAATTTCACCCTTATACTTTAATGGAGGGTTGCTATTAACATTAATAGAATCTCTTTCTTTATAATACCCTATACTATCATTAGAATTAGGATATGGCTCCTCATGCCATTGATCTTTATGATACTTAAGCGTTTCTTTTACCTTTTGTTTAAGATCATCAGCAATATTTTTAAAAGTCATACCATTATAACGTCCACCTGATTGATACAATATATTTTGAACAGTAGTATCATTTTTAACCATAGCTGCGAACTTAGCCATTGGGTAGGTTATATTAGCACTGTGAGCTAAATGACCATAAGGTTTTCCATCATTTGCAATCAAATTATAACGATTTGTTGACCATACAGGACCAATACTATCTCTATAATCAGAAATATTGCTTAAACCTAAACTTGGTGTCTGTTCTCTAAGATCATCTCTCCTATCAATCACATTCCCTATGCATCTTATTAAGTTTTTAGCATATTTTACATCATGTGTTTTTTCATACATTAATAGTAATGCTTCCATATGTGCAGGCACTCCCCAAGAAAACTCAGCCTGATCAGGACTGTCTGAATTACCTAATGATGTATCATAATGCTTCTCATCAAAAATATTTTTATAATAGGATTGGGAATAGGATTTTAAGACAAATAATAAAACGAAAATTGTGAAGAGTTTTTTCATGTTGATAGTTTTGATTTTTAAAATAATTTAATAAAAATTATTCTCATGATTCTGGGTAAACAAATATAAAAGTTTCAGGAATGAATCCATAAATTTATTTTAAAGGATTAAAGAATATCATTTTTATGCGTTGACCTGACATTATAAACATGATATGTGAAAAAAAAATGAGAAAAAAGTATAAAAAGAAATCCCCAGCTGTTACTGAGATTGGTACAAAATAAAAAAGTACACTTTTAAAAAGTGTACTTTCTTTGGGTGAATGAGGGGTCTCGAACCCCCGACCTTCGGAACCACAATCCGACGCTCTAACCAACTGAGCTACAATCACCGTTTTGTGAGTGCAAATATAGGACATTTTCCTCAACTACCAAACAATTCCATCAAAATTTTTCAAAGAAATTAACTTTTCAGACGTAAATCCCTCAGCGTAAGTAACTCCCGATAATCGGCCTAAATCCTGTGCTCGGTATGTCAAACTCTCATAAAAGTCTTTTGTGGTAATCGGAGTCTCTGGTTCCTTAGAAGCCGGGTCATAAAACTGAGTTTTATAAGCCATACAAGCTTCCAATTTTGTGTTAAGATATTCCGAGATATCAATTACAAACTCCGGCTTGATATCTTTCCATTGAATATAATGAAAAACATGCTTTGGTCTCCATACTTCCTGAGCTTCTCCTTCATCAGAAGTCTCAATTTTTCTCAATCCGGATAAAAAGCACGCATCCGACACTAATTTCGCGCCTTTTGCATGGTCCGGATGTCTATCGTCAATTGCATTCGCTAAGACGATTTCCGGCCTGTATTTGCGGATCATTTTTACGATCCTCATTTGATACTCTTCGGAATTGACAAGAAAGCCATCTTTCATTCCAAGATTTTCTCTTGCAGACAGTCCTAAAATTTTAGCAGCATCTGAAGCTTCAGCTTTTCTTGTTTCATCTGTACCTCTTGTTCCGAGTTCTCCTCTTGTAAGATCTACAACAACACATTTTTTCCCCTCAGCAACCATTTTAGCAATAGTTCCGCCACATCCCAGCTCTACATCATCAGGATGTGCACCAAAAGCAAGTATATCAATTTTCATACATTCAAAGATAGGATTTAAAATAAAAACTTCCCAAACATAATGGATGGGAAGTTTTAATATCTATAATTTAAATTTTAAATTACTTATTGATCTCTGCGTTTAATTTTACAGCGTCCTGGTAAGTAGGATCTAACTGTAAAGATTTAGCTACATAATCTTTCGCTTTTGCAGCATCAGAATCTTTGTTCATATAAGCTACTGCGAAATAAGCATAAGCAAGAGTTTGCTTGTTTGCTTCCTGGTCAGCAGGTTTTACTGTACTGATGAATTTTTCATAAGCCAATTTTGCAGCATCATTGTTTCCTGCCTGTTGGTAAGAATATCCCTGGCTGTAATAAGCCGGAGCCCAATCAGGAAGAAGAGCGGACATTTTTTGCCATGTAAGGATGGCTCCATTCCAGTTTTTAACATCCTGATAAGCTGTAGCTAACTTAAATAAAGCGTCAGAATCCTGAGCGTTAGCGGCAACCTGCTTTTTCAATGCTTCAATAGCTGGGTTAGTAGGTCCTTTATCAACATCTGCCTGAGAAGCACCTCCACCACCTGCGATATTCGCAAGTTCAAGATCCCATTTCATTGTTTCATCTTTCGCAGCTTTTGCAATAGCAACTTTCTGCTGAGATTCTGTCATCAAAGCTGTCTTTTTAGCAGCATCTTTCTCATCTTTTGCTAAACCTGCAGCAATAAGCCCCTGTAGACCTTGGTCAGCAGGCTGTATTCTTGTTTTTTCAGCTTGAGAAGCAAACGTATCCATATTTTGCTTAGCATCTGCATAGTTTTTATCTGCATATGCCTGGTAAGCTCTTAATTTGAACTTAATAGGGTCTTCGATTTTATCAAAGATCTTATCTAAAACAGTTTTAGAGTTTGCATAGTCTTCATTTGTGAAGTATAATTTTGCAATTTCTAATTGAGTATACGGATCTTCATCAGCGTATTTTGTATAGTTGATAAGGTCTTGAGTTGCTTTTGCATTCTGTTGGTATCTGATATCATAACCCGCTAATGCTTTATATGCAGGAGCATACGTTGCATCTACACCAATAGCTTTATCAATGTTTTGCTTAGCTTGCTGCCATTGTTGTGCTGCCATCCATAAAGTTGCCATTCTTGTATAAACGGAAGCTTTATTTTTAGCAGTAGGTAATGCTTTATCATAAGCAGACATAGCCTCTCCCGGCATTCTTTTTAGTCTGTAAGCATCTCCTAATGTATAATAATAATGTGCAGGAACACCTTTTTTCTCAGCTTTTTCAATTGCTTTAGTTAAGAACTGGATAGCAAGATCGGGTGAACTGTTCTTTTCAAATAAAGTTAAAGCTTCTGCTGCTCTGAACAGAACTTCAGCATCTTTTTCTCTGGAATCAGTTACTACTTTCTGAATTTCAGCTACAGCGCTTTTATCACCTTTACCTAATTTAACAGCAGCTAAACCGATTTTGTTTAGATAGCTTTTTGCATCAGCAGCTAATCCTTTGTTGAAACTTTCAGTTGCTTTAGCATAGTCTGGCTCTCCTTGTCTTAAGAAAGTATTTCCTAAATAGAAGTAGTTTTCAGCTGTAGGCTCTTTAGCGATCATTTCAGTGAAGTTTGTTTTTGCCTGTGCAAATTTATCACTGTCTATACTGTTAATACCATCCTGCAGTGTTTGTGCAGAGGCAAAACCGGTAAAAAATACTACGGCTGCTCCAAAAGCAATCTTCTTTACATTCATATTCATTATATCTTTCATTTTATATTTTCTAATAATTGAGTTATATTCTACACAATTTTCAGACCAAAACATTTTTTTAATAGGAATAAATTGTGAATTTAATAATTTTATCGCATCTGTACCTCTCTTTTATAGATGTTATACGGCTGTAATCCCTCTTTCTGAACAATTTTTTGCCCTAAGTGAGTACATGAAAATCTTATAAACCCGTTGGCTATATTAAAGTTACCTTCATTAATAAGGAAATAAAGTACTCTTGTAAATGGATATTTCATTGAACGAAGTCCTTCAAAATCGGCATTATATGATTTTCCTTTTTCTACTACAGGAAGAACTTTTACCATTTCTCTTAATTTTTCTGAAGTTTTATCATAAGGACGGCTAAAAGTATTAAGGCCTACAACCCCTATTTTATTGGGATATTTCCCCAGCTCCTCTATGATCTTCTGATTTCCCGGAATAATGGAAAATTGCAGATCTTTTGGTTGCTTTTTAAATTTTTCAGCAACAAAATTCAGATTACTTGAGTTGGTTCCGTCAAAGATAAATTCTTTTTTATCAGACATCAATCCATTCTCAATTTCCTCCATTGAAATACTTTCTTTCGGAGAATCTTTAGGAACAACAAAAACGACCGCATCCGCAGCAAATTTAGCAGGAAGGAACTTCAAATCTGTTCTTTCTTCGTATGTTTTTATTTCATCAGGATTAAGATTTCTGGACATCACGATCACTTTAGCATTACCTTTAAGAAGATCAAGAAGTCCTAAATCTTCTTTTTTAGTTTCTACTTTGATATGGGTTTCAGGATAATTAATCATATAGCCGCCGGCTAATGCTTCTGTGACGCTTTGAAAGGATTCGTCAGTAAAAATTGTAAGATCACCTTTGTGATATGAAGGAGCGTTTTTCTCCTTTTTGCAGCCTGCAAGCATCATGCTTAAAACAAAAATTACGGCAAGCTTGAAACTATTCTTCATTTCTCGATTTTTTAATTCTTGAGATCGCCCTGTAAATCCTGAAAATACCATAAATAACCAATACCACTCCCAGTGCGTAGGCAATAGCAGGTTCTAAAATAGTAAAGAAGAATTTATAGATAATCACTACAATTCCTAAAACGATATAAAACAATCCCGTAACCAGGGATAACCAATTGAACATCATGTAACAAAAATACCAAAAAAAATAAAAAGAGAAGCATATGCTTCTCTTTTTATTTATATTTTGAATAAATTAAATCTTATTCAAAGTTCATAGTAAATGGTACGCTATAGTAAGATCTAACGCTTTCTCCATTTCTTTTAGCTGGAGTCCACTTTTTAAGTTTCTTAACTACACGAACAGCTTCACTGTTGAAGTCGCCATTTGGAGATTTCTCTTCAATAGTAACCGCAGAAACAGTTCCATCTTTTTCTACAACGAACTTAAGCTTAGCTTTAAGTGTACCTTCACCTCCTTCCATTAAAGAAGTATCGAAGTTATCTCCTAAGAACTTTCTTAATGCCCCCATACCTCCAGGATATTCTGCAGACTGGTCAACATCTTTATAGATCTCGTTAGGGTTATTCGCTTTCACTTCTACAGTACTAGCTTTAGTACCTGTAGATGGTGGTGGTGGCGGTGGTGTATAAGCCGGAGCTTTTACCCCCTCCTGATTATTCAAACCAGTAGTAGTTTCCAACTGCTTTGAAATCGGTGGTGGTGGAGTTTCAATTTTCGGAGCTTTTACAGGCTCAGGAACTACGTTCTGAATCACCTCGATTTTCTCTTCTTCTTTTGGAGGAGGTGGTGGAGGTGGTTCTTCTTCTTTAGGCTGCTCGATAATCGGATCTTCTTCGATAATATCTACTAGATCTGCCTTTA
The DNA here is from genome assembly GCF_059420365.1 of Chryseobacterium sp. GW821-FHT04C04. Classification (NCBI taxonomy): domain Bacteria; kingdom Pseudomonadati; phylum Bacteroidota; class Flavobacteriia; order Flavobacteriales; family Weeksellaceae; genus Chryseobacterium; species Chryseobacterium sp. GW821-FHT04C04. Next base: position 748,825 of record NZ_JBWKTO010000002.1, read on the forward strand.
CTTCTTGCTTAGGCGGAGCTGTAAGATTTTTAATCGTAAGATAGATGAACGGAGACAAAGCTGCCAAAAGGAATAATGCTGTTCCGATGATAAAAGACTTTGTTAAAAGTCTCGGATACTGATGTCTAAGATCATAGGCACCATATTCCTTGTTTCTATTTTCAAATACAATCTCATCTAAAGTAAGATTCTGACCGTATACATTTTCATCTGCCATAGATTAGATATAACAATTTTATGGTTAAATTACTTTGTAGCAGCCGGTGCAGCAGCACCTCCTACTTTTTTCTCATAAATAGCTTTTTCCCAAGGTTTGATATCAGTAACACCGTACTGCTCACTTTTGGTAATTGCCATTTCGTCAAGAATATCAACAAAGTTCTTATATATAGCATCGTCAGTTGGCTTAATGATCACCGTAAATTTCGTTTGATCTGCAGCTCTAGATTTTGCCTGCTGAATTACTTTTCTAATTCCTTCTCTGTCAAGAGTAGTTTCCATAAGAGTTTGGTCATTCAAGGAAGTAGCATCCTGCTGGTGCCAAAAAACTCTATTGTTTTTTCCTAATAAGATAGAAATTGAGTTAGAAAGTTTAATTTCTGTTGGAGGTGGTTTTTGTTTATCATCTTTCGGTTTAGCCGGAAGACCCAAATCCATAACATTCGGTTTACTGAATGTAGTTGTGAACATAAAGAAGGTAATCAATAGAAAACCCAAGTCCACCATCGGAGTCATATCGACTCTGGTGTTTTGCTTCTTGGAACGGACCTTGCCGCCCTTGCCGCCTTTTTCTTGTACTTGTACTTCTGCCATTTCTATCGATATTATTCGTTAGGTTTACCTTCTTGTGATGTAATCAACCAAAATTTAAGAAAATCAATATCTCTTAAACCCTCAAATAGACTTTTAACTTTAGGGTACTGAGTCGTAACGTCACCTTTAATGGCTAACTTGTAGTCAGGGTTAACGCTTAAACTTTCTTTTACCCAGTCAATTAACTGCTTATTTGTACTGTCCATAGGAATTCCTGAAGGACTCTTATAATTTTTCTGCTCATCTGCAGGCAAATCCAAATAACCTTTAAGCTGGTTCATTGGAACTCCAATTGCCTGAACTTTCTGGAAAGCCGCTTTTTGGTTGTTGTCAAAAGTAATACCATACTTCTGTCCCATTTTATCCAAAAGAGCAATTCTTTCTGATGCATTTTCTACTGGTTGGAAATAGAATTTTCCGTCCGGAGTAGCATTGATAGTCATTAAACTAGCATCAGGAAGTAATTTTTCCGAAATTGAAGATGGCGGTTTGATCTGCTCCACGTCAGGTTTTTTAAACTGAGTGGTCAAGATAAAGAACGTAAGAAGTAGGAACGCAACGTCACACATTGCGGTCATGTCCGTCACTACTCCATGTCTTTTTGGTTTGACTCTCGCCATTATTATAAAATATTTTTGATTAAACTTCTTTTAATTGCTAATGCAAATACCTTGCTAATTCTTAGTTGAATTCAGCAAAAGATTGTTGGATACTCATAGAGATCTCGTCGATCTTGTAAGTTAATCCATCAATTTTAGATGTAAAGAAGTTATAAAGGATAATAGCGATTGCTGAAGTACCAATACCTAATGCCGTGTTGATCAAGGCTTCAGAGATACCTGTAGATAGAGCAGCAGCATCTGGAGTACCACCTCCTGAACCTAATGCAAAGAACGCCTTGATCATCCCGATTACTGTTCCAAGTAGTGCAATTAATGTTGCAACTGTACCTAGAGTAGAAAGGATCATCATATTTTTCTCAAGCATTGGCATCTCAAGAGTTGTAGCTTCTTCGATAGCTTTGTTAAGCGCTACCATTTTCTGCTCTTTATTTAATGTATTATCGTGAGAAAGCGCTTTGTAAGTAGTAAGACCTTCTTTTACTACGTTACCTACAGAACCTTGTTGTCTGTCGCACTCTTCGATAGCTTCGTCAATTTTGTTTTGGTTTAGTAAGCTTCTTACTTGTACAACGAAGTTGTCTAAGTTTCCTTTTCCAGCTGCCTGACCAAGAACGAAATATCTTTCAAAAGAGAAAACAATTACTGTAATCATGAAAGTAATCAAGATTGGTACAATAACCCCTCCTTTGTAGATAATACCTAAAAACGATTCTGGATGAATGTCTTTTCCTTCAACACTTGAAAAAGCTACAGAACCACTTCCAAGTTTATCTGCATCTTTAAAGTTCCCTGGGCTCCCCAGAACAAATAAGTAAATACAAACTCCTATAACGAATAAAATAGGAATAATAATAGCTGGATTTAAACCTCCTGCTTTTCTAGCAACTACTTGCTCATCATTTTTTGAAACATTCATTTCCATATTTAACTAAATTATATTGTTTTAAAATTTTACAGGGTGTAAATTAAAGGCAAAATTAATTAAAATGCAAGAGTCTTAATTAAACATTTTGCTTTTTTTTGATAAAGAAATTTTAATACGATTTCGATATAATAATTATTTTAAATTATTTTATTTATTTTCCTCAAATTTAACATTTGAGTTAAAAAATCAAAAAAATAAGACACCCATTTTTTTGATTTTCCCAATGTTAATTTTTTTTTAAATTACGATATTCACAATACGGTGATGAACCACAATGATTTTTTTAGGGGTTTTACCTTCCAAAATATCTTGCATTTTCTCATTTGAAATCACCAAATCTTCCACTTCTTTGGCAGATAATTGAGCTGAAAGCGAAATTTTGAACTTCATTTTGCCATTTACGCTTACCGGATACTCAATTTCATCCTCAACCAGATAATCTTCATTCAATATAGGGAACTTTTCAAATTCAATAGATGTATCGTGTCCTAATAAACTCCATAGTTCTTCACAGATATGAGGAGCATAAGGAGAAATGATAACGGCTAACGGCTCTAAAATATTGCGCTTGTTGCATTTTATTTTCTGAAGCTCATTTACTGCAATCATAAATGATGAAACAGAGGTATTGAAAGAGAAGTTTTCAATATCATATACTACCTTCTTTATTAAGGTATGCAACACTTTGTATTCTGCTTTTGTAGGTTCTTCGTCTGAAACTTCAAAGGTTTCTCCATTGAAATATAAGTTCCAGAATTTCTTAAGGAAACCATATACTCCACTTAACCCCTGCGTATTCCAAGGCTTGGATTGTTCTAAAGGACCTAAGAACATTTCATACAATCTTAAACCGTCTGCTCCATATTCTTCGCAGATAACATCAGGATTGACAACATTGTATTTTGACTTGGACATTTTCTCTACTTCACGGTCTGTGATGTATTTCCCATCTTCCAGGATAAATTCAGCATCCGCATAATCAGGTCTCCATGCTTTGAAGGCTTCAGTATCCAATTCGTCAGAAGTTCCTTTTAATAAAGATACGTCAACGTGAACAGGCATTAAAAACCACTTTAAAGACTCGAAGTCAACTTGTATTTCTTCAATATCTGGATATTTCAGCCTAAATTTATCTGCAATTACAGTCTTTATATTTTTAACCTGATTAACGATTTCTAAATCATTTTCTAAATCGTAACCTTCGTCGATTTTAAACTTATCAATATGCTTTTTAGAAATAAAAATTGGAGTTCCATTTATAACTTCCTGATAATATTGCTTAAACTCGTCTGAATCATATTTCTGTTTGTTAGAATCAAAAACTGTAACAGTTAAAAAGTTTCTATATACAAATGCACTCATCCCTAAAATCATCCCCTGGTTGATCAATTTCTGGAATGGTTCATCATGATTGATGTATCCTCTATCTTTTAGGAACATGTTCCAGAAACGGGAATACAATAAGTGACCTGTTGCATGTTCGCTTCCTCCTATATATAAGTCTACCTGTCCCCAATAGTCTGAAAGATCTTTAGCACAGAACTCTCCATCATTTTGCGGATCCATATATCTAAGGAAATACCATGAGCTTCCAGCCCAACCCGGCATTGTAGATAATTCTAAAGGGAAAATTGTTTTATCGTCAATAAGGTCTGTAGCTACCACTTTCTGATTCGCTTCATCCCATGCAAATTCTTTTGCATTTCCTAGTGGCGGATCTCCATCTTCTGTCGGTAAATATTTTTCAACTTCAGGAAGCTCCAGCGGTAAAGCAGAAGTCGGCAGCGTGTAAGGCATCCCATCCTTATAATATATAGGAACAGGTTCTCCCCAGTAACGCTGTCTTGAGAAAATAGCATCACGTTGTCTATAGTTGGTTGTTCCATGACCGATTCCTTTCGTTTCGATCTCTGAAATCATTTTTGTTTTCGCTTCATTATAATGCAGTCCGTTTAAGAAATCAGAGTTTACACAAACGGAATCTTTGGAATCAAAAGATTTTTCCTGAACATCTTCTTCAGTTTCTACAACCTTTTTAATTTCCAGATTAAATTTCTTTGCAAACCTGTGGTCACGCTCATCATGTGCAGGAACAGCCATTACAGCTCCTGTTCCATATCCCATCAATACGTAGTCTGAAATATAGATTGGCATTTTCTCATTGCTGAACGGATTGACAGCATAACTTCCGGTGAAAGCCCCACTCACGTTTTTCACGTCAGACATTCTGTCTCTTTCCGTTTTTTTGGAAGTTTCTTCAATATAAGTATCTACTTCTACTTTTTGAGCATCTGTAGTAATCGTTTCTACTAAAGGATTTTCAGGAGCTAACACCATAAAGGTAGCCCCAAAGATGGTATCAGGTCTCGTTGTAAATACCTCAACAACCTCATCATGACCTTCTACCTGGAACTGAACTTGTGCACCCTGAGATTTTCCGATCCAGTATTCCTGAGAATCTTTCAAAGGCTGTGGCCAGTCTAAAGTATTCAATCCTTGTAATAGTCTTTCGGAGTAAGCAGAGATTCTCATACTCCACTGCATCATTTTTTTCTGGAAAACCGGGAATCCTCCTCTTTCAGATTTACCATCCTTCACCTCATCATTGGCCAATACTGTTCCTAGTGCAGGACACCAGTTCACAGTTGTTTCAGCTCTGTAAGAAAGACGATAGTTCAATAAGATGTCTTCTTTATCAATATCAGAAGCATCTTTCCATTCTTCAGCGGTAAAATTTAATTCATCGTTCTGATTGGCATTTAATCCTTCTGTTCCCTTTTCTTCAAAATGTTTGATAAGCGAATCTATAGATTCTGCCTTATCAGTATCTTTATTATACCAAGAGTGGTACAACTGGATAAAAATCCATTGTGTCCATTTATAATAGGAAGCGTCTGAAGTTCTTACTTCTCTGCTCCAATCGAATGAAAATCCGATTTTTTTTAACTGCTCTTCGTACCTGTTAATATTTTCTTCTGTAGTGATTGCCGGATGCTGTCCTGTCTGGATCGCATACTGCTCAGCAGGGAGTCCAAAGCTGTCATATCCTACCGGGTGAAGTACATTAAACCCCTGGTGTCTCTTATATCTCGCATAGATATCCGATGCAATATATCCGAGCGGGTGACCTACGTGAAGTCCTGCCCCTGATGGATACGGAAACATATCGAGTACATAAAACTTTGGTTTATCTGTGTTATTAGAGGTTTTATAGGTTTGATTTTCCTCCCAGTATTTCTGCCACTTTTTTTCTATCTGCTGATGATCGTAAAACACTTTATATAGATGTTATATGTTAGACTTTAAAATTTTGAATTATTTTCTCTTTTTAACAAGATTCACAAAAATAATGATTTTAAAGTAAATAGAAATTTAATTTATGATGAATTGCAATTCTAGGCTCAACAAAAAAATCCCATCCGGAGATGAGATCTATTTTTATATCGTGAAGTATACTATTATTGGCTAACTCTTTTGAACGTATAAGTTCTTGTCTGGAATATAGTAGGGTCCTGAGTTTCCTCTCTTACAGCAAGATTAAGCGTTGTATTATCCAAAGTAATAATTTTTGCGTTTACCGGCTCTACTATCCCTTGAATTTTCATTTGAACGTCTTTCCCTTCCTTATTGTAGGTATAGTTGAATTTTATATCCGAAAGAATAGCGCACTGACCAGGTGTAGCAGTATCTCCCCAGTTTGTTTTCGCTCCTTTGGAGTCAACGCTGAACCACCATCTTGTTTGTTTCTGACAATCAGTATAAGTAATCGTGTTAGAAACCGGGTCTTCACCAACCTCTACAGTAGTAACTACTTCTTTCAATGGCTGCCATGTCCCAACTAGAGGTGCTTCCAGAACAGTATCATTATTACTACTACATCCTGTAGCGGCAAATAATGACAAACCTGCAAATAGTAATGCTAATTTCTTCATAGATCAATTTTTTCAAGCGCTAAAATTATAATTTTTTTGATTTATATTACTATTTTTTATGAAAAATTATTTTATCGACGTTTATTTATATATATTTTAAAACACCCGGACCTCATTTTCCCTTTATTTAACAAATAATGAATACATGAGCACCATTCATTTTATTAAAAAAGTTATTTTTGCAGGAAACAAAATACAAATGCAGGATATAACGAAAAACAATTTTGACTTTATACGTGTTCTCCTCGCCTTTATTGTCTTTCTGGGACATCTTGGTACACTCAGCGCATCTCCTGATCTCAAGATTTTTGAACACAGCCCTATTGAAATTGCCGTTTTCGGTTTCTTTGCTGTGAGCGGATTTCTTATTGCAAGGAGCTACGACAGGTCTTCAAGCCTGAAAAGTTATTTAAAAAAGAGAATCAAGAGAATTGTTCCCGCTTACTTATTGGTTATTTTTTTATGTGCGATTTTATTAAGTTTGGTAAGTACGTATTCTTTCACCGAATATTTCAGTAATACACAAGTTTACAAATACCTTTTTTGGAATTCATTATTTTTAAATTTTAAAGCACCCTGGCTTCCCGGAGTTTTTGGAAACCAAGCAGTGAATGGTGCACTATGGACGCTCAAAATAGAAATGTGTTACTATTTCTCTGTTCCTTTGTTGTTTTTGCTTTTCGGAAAGAATAATAAATACAGAAATATAAGTTTGGCTATTCTATACTTTTTATCACTTATTTATCTCAATTATTTTGAATCTTTAAATAAAATTTCACTCGCCAAACAGCTTCCTGGAACATTATCTTATTTTATCCCTGGAATGCTGATTTACTTTAATTTTGATAAATTCATCAAACATAAAAATATAATTTTCATCATTGCTCTCGCCACTGTGTGGATTGATTTGTATTTAAAAATTCAGCTTTTTTCTCCAATGATGATCGGTGTTATTGTAATGTATATTGCCTATTCATTCAAATTTTTAAATAATTTTGGGAAATATGGTGATTTCACATACGGAATCTACATTTTCCACTTTCCTATTATCAGAACTTTTCAGACTTTAGGATTGTTCGAAGATTACAATCCATTTGTAATGGCTTTGGTATGTATGTTGGTGGTTATTGCGGTAGGGGTAAGCTCCTGGCATCTTTATGAAAAAAGATTTTTATAATTTTGCAGATTACAAAACATAAATGAAAGATCTCATCTCCATCATCACTCCTTGTTATAATTCAGCGGAATTCATCGAGGAAACCATACAGTCTGTTCTTAACCAAACCTACGAAAACTGGGAGTGGCTGATCACTGATGACCTTTCCAAAGACAATACTGTCGAAATCATTAAAAAATATAATGACCCCAGAATAAAACTGCAGGTACTGGAGAAAAATGGCGGTGCCGGAAATGCAAGAAACAATAGCCTGGAAAGAGCTCAGGGAAGATATATCGCTTTTCTGGATTCTGATGATTATTGGTATCCTGAATATCTGGAAACAATGACGGATTATATGCAAGACCATCACGCAGAACTTGTCTACTGCAATTATTCCAGATGTAATGAGCAGCTCCAGCCTATCCTAAAAGATTTTCTGGCTGATAAGGTGGTTACTTTTTCTAATCTGCTAAAGACCTGCCGTCTGGCTCCGGTTTCCACAATGTATGACACAAAAAGAGTTGGAAAGTTTCTGTTCCCAGTAAAAAGTAAGCGTGAAGACCACGTGATGTGGCTTAATCTTTTAAAAGTAATTCCGGAAGGGATGCCTATTAATAAAACACTGGCAAAATACAGAATGCGCGAAAACAGTGTTTCCAGAAATAAAAAAAACATCATCAAAGATCAATATCTTGTTTATAAAGACTTCATGGGATTTTCAACTGTAAAATCATTATACTATACGGCTAATTGGGCGCTGAATGGATTTATGAAGTATTCTAAAATTTTCAATTAATGGAGTATTCAAAAGAGTTCAAAGCCGCTCTGAGCGCTTTTTCCGGTTCCGATAAAGACAAACTTATTTTCAGACTCCTGAGAAAGGATAAATTATTGTCTAAAAAACTGTATTTCGAGCTTATCGATCCGGAAACCACCGATGATAAGAGAAATGCCATGGAAGAAATTATAGAGGAAAAGGTTCTTTTAGCATCAAAATACACCGGAAACGCCCCTTACTTCCTGACCATCATCCGAAAGATCAGTGCAGAAATCACTGAACACATCAAAATTACTACTGATAAATTTGGAGAAGTTTCACTGAACCTTCTTCTTATCAATAAAATTTTGGATAATAACAGTGATCTCAGCAGACAAAGATTTGACAATGTTTACAAACTTTATATTTACATTATCAATAAAGTATTCAAATCTTTAACTCTTATTAGAAAACTGGATGAGGATTACTGGATAGAAATTGATGAATACCTGCGTGATACTCAGAATAAAATCTCAGACAACCATTATCTTCAAAAACTCTGTATTAATAATGGTCTCGACTTCAATTGGTTTGAATGCGAAAAAATTCCTGAAAATATAGATCAGATTATGAAAGAAATTAAAAACCAAGGGTTCTTAAGATAAAATTTTCTGAAGAATCATCTGGGTAGAATTAGGTTTTTCATCTACGAATTTCCCGGCATTTTGAGACATTTCTGCAAGTTCTTCTCTATTCTCTTCATTCAAGAGAAATAAAACGAATTCTGAGGCTGTATATTCGTCTGGAAAAGATTTCCCGCCATTCGCGGAGATAAGATCATCAGCTTCCGGGTTCTTTCTGTAATGATTTCCAAAGATCACAGGAACACGAAAGGTTGCTGCTTCCAGAATATTATGAAGGCCTCCCTCATGAAACCCTCCTCCCACAACGGCTACATCTGCATAGGAATATAGTTTTGACAATAACCCGATACTGTCTATGATCAGAATTTGAGAGTTAGCAACTGATGGCTGGACATTTTTTATTTCGCTGTATAATAAAGCATTTGGAAAGGTATTTTTTAAGTGCTCTACTCTTTTCAGATCATGTGGTGCCATAATGAGTTTCACCGTATTGTTTTTACGCGAAACTATCTCAGCTATTTTCTCCTCTGCCTGCCATGAACTTCCAAAAATAACGGTTTTATTCTCTCCTTTGAAACTTGTAATAAAGTCTACATGATTATCCCGCTCGCGAAGTTGTTTTACTCTATCAAATCTTGTATCTCCCGTTACGGAAGACTTCACCAACCCTACACTTTTTGCCAAAGCCAATGAGAACTGGGTCTGATGAAAAAACCAATCCACATTTTTCTGAAGCTGTTTTACAAACCATTTTCCATAAGAGGTAAAGAAGGATTGTCTTTCATAGAACAACGCAGAAATAACATAGATCTTTGTTCCTTTATTTTTCAGTGCTGAAAGCAGATTATACCAGTAATCATATTTAACCGTAAAAAATAGTTCGGTATTAAATTGTGATACAAATTCTTTTACACTGCTTTTTTTATCAAAAGGCAGATAACAGATCACGTCTGCAATATGTCGCTTTTTTACGACGTTTTCATACCCGGATGGAGAAAAAAAGGTCACCAGGACTTTGTACTGGGGAAAATTCTCTTTAAGCTTTTCCAAAACGGGTAATCCCTGCTCATACTCTCCTAAACTGGCTGCATGCATCCAGATTACTTTATCTGTTTTTGAAAATACAGATTTTACTTTATTTAAAGACTGCTTCCTTCCTTCAACGCCTTTTTTAGTTTTATCATTAATCAACGCGAAAGCTTTCATTCCGAAAGTAAGGAGGCTGATAAATATATTGTATAGGAAAGCCATTTTTAATTATTCTTTAATTTCAATTCTATCCTGATCTGTAGGTGGATTGGATATGACTAAAAACTCAATTTCTTCGGTGGATTCATTGGATATAAAATGCCTTGACCCTGGTGCAAGGGAAATAGATTCACCCTGTTTAACCCAAAATTTCTCTTCATTGATATACAAGACGGCTTCTCCTTTCAGAATATAAAAAAACTGTTCTGCTGCCTGATGAAAGTGCAATTTTTCTGAAGTTCCCGCAGGCATCTTTTCCTGCTTTACAGATAAGTTTTGGGTATTTTTCAAAATCCAGCTGTCACAATTATCTCCCCAAATATAATGCTCTGAATTGTCTTTGGAATGTATCATTTAAATAGATTGATAATGACCAACATTACAGGTAAAAATGCAATAACGCTTAAAATGGTAGTAGCAATCGAAATTTTCGGTTTAGCATTTTCATCGGAAGCGCGTCTGATCATATAATCCTGATTGTTTATAAAGATCAGCATAAGGAATGCAAATAGAACCCTCATAAAGATCTTCATGATTAAAAACTGGGCGTGTCTGTTCTGGTCTGTAATTTCTACCGGAAAATTCGTACCCTCAGGATGTCTTGTAGCAAAGGTAAAAACAACATACAGTACTGCAGCCAATAATGGCATTAAAAAAGCATAGATTTTTCCTCCGAACCTGTCCGGTTTTCCGTCCAAATCCATATGAACAGGAATTCTCTTCGGCAAAGTATTATAATTCCTGATGGTAAACCACCACAGAAAAACGACCCATCCAAAATTAAAAATATCAAAAATTGTAAAGAGAATATTTTCCATTTCAGATCAGATTTGTTGAAAATTAAATTACGCTTTTAAGCACTCTCAATTTATGAGTATGCTTATTCATTTCTTTATTGAAAATCCCTGTAGAATCCAAGGTGTCAATTCTCACTTTTCCGGAAGCATGGATGATTTTTTGATTCTCCAGCATAATTCCTACGTGAATTATTTTCCCATCTGCATTTTCAAAGAAAGCAAGATCTCCGGGCTGTGTCTCTTCTATAAAAGTAAGAGGTTCTCCCACCTCAGCCTGTTGAGAAGCATCTCTGGGAATTTTAATATTGTGAATTTTATAGACCAATTGGGTAAAACCTGAGCAGTCTACTGCAAAAAAGCTTTTGCCTCCCCACAGATAAGGTACATTAAGGAATTCTTTTGCAGCCAAGGCGATACTTTCCCGTACATCATGACTTCTTCTGGAAGCCACCACTGGAAATTCCACTTCTGATCCCATAGACAGTAACGTTTTCCCATCGTTCATCAGTACGGAAGAAAAATCTTCAGTAACGACAGTAACTTTCCTTCTGGCCAGATCTTCATCTGTTACGGGTTTTAATTGTTTGGTATCCATCCATCCTTCATAGCCATCGTAATGCATCTTGATTTTGGTCCAGTTTTTATCTACTTCCAAAATATCTGCACTTTCTCCGAACAATATTTCCGTAACAATTTCAGCTCTGTCAGAATTTTCTGCACGAACCGGCGCTACTGTAACAATACAAATTCCTTTATTCATTAACTCTCAATTTTAAGATTGAATAATTTAAAGATTAAAAATACAATCTCTACACTCTTTAAATGTTTAATCTTTGGATATTTTAATTACTTTCTGCGAAGAAAGTTGACTCCATCTCGCAAAGGTAAAATAAGATTTTCAAAATCTTCGTCTTTTGCCGCTAAATCATTTAATTCCTGGATAGACTGGGTAGATTTCAACTTTGGATTTTCTTCCAGTACTTTTCCGTACCACAGAACATTATCAAAAAGAACTACAGTTCCTGACTTCGTATGGGGTTTGATCAGTCTAAAATATTCAGCATAGTTTTCTTTATCTGCATCTACAAAAATCAGGTCAAAAAACTCATCTGTTTCTTTTAAAAACTCTTTAGCATCCTGAAGTTTGAAATCAATCTGATCCGCATATTCGCTTGCCTCGAAATATTTTTTCGGCAGATAGGCAAGATCTTCATTCACATCCAACGTTGTAATTTTTCCGTCTCTTGCCAGCCCTGAAGCCAGGCATAATGTGGCATATCCTGTAAATGTTCCTATCTCCAGGATATTTTTCGGCTGCATCATTTGGGAAATCATCGTTAGCAGTCTTCCCTGCTGGTATCCCGAAATCATATGCGGCTGTGTTGTTTTTTGATACGTTTCTCTTCTCAGTTTTTTCAGAATTTCGGATTCCGAAGAAGCGTGTGCTTCTAAATATCTGTCCATTTCAGGATTCTTTTCTTCAAAAAAACTCATACAACTTTAATTTAAACAAATTTAAGGATTTTAAAACTTCTTTTTTAAAATTTTCCGTTTCTACCAGAACATAAGATACAAAAAAAGAGAGAAATGAATCCCTCTTTTTTACTGCATATATTTCAACGTAGATGATATCTCTAATAGGCTACACAATACTCTCCTTTAGAAGCACAAACCCATCCTGGACAGCAGTCTGAGGTTTTTTGACAAATTATTTGTGGATTACACCATAAATCAGCTCCCTGTACAGTTTTCATTTCTCCTCTTGAAAGTCTTTTTAAATTTTTCATAATTGTTTTAGTTTAGTATTAATTCCTACTCTTAAGATTTTCGGATTACTCTATATTATTTCCTTTTACAGAGATTTAAATATACACATTTTATTATAAACCAAATGATTATATACCGTACAATTTATTTATCCACAAAATAATTTTCACTTTTTCAGGGAAATACCCATATAAAATACCGGGAAAACACGGATTTTATTTTTGTGGTATTAATGATAAGTTTGCAATACGAATAACGGGTAAAAACACTAAGAGAAAACAAGATGGTTGCAGGAGAGACACAAACTAACCATGAGAATCGCAAAAAAGTTGTACCGAAAGGTAGAACAGATTCTTCTGCAGCAAAAACTAAGACAGAAATATCCACTTCATTTTTGCAACGAATTATTTCTCTCTTGAAAAAAGAAGAATTAATTTGATTAAAAAGTAAATCCCGGCCACCTTCGGGATTTATTTTTTTTAAATGAAGAGTTAGTTCTACTCAGGTCACATCAGGGAGTCTACCTGATTGTCAGATTAACAATCTATCCCACGCAGGGATCAATCTTTTACCAACATCCATTCAAAAGAACTTTATCAAGTTCGTCCGATAAATTTTTATCAAATTTTACATTTTACGCATCTACAAAGCAGTTTTAATGATCTTTAGATAGGCTGTTATTTGTAGGTTATTACCTCATCCCATCTTCATATTTAATTTTAAAGGTTAAAATCCCTGCATAAAAACAGGATAAACACTTATTCTAAAGCACTCACATAATTCTACATTTGATCTAAGTTTTCCAACCATGAAATACTCACAAAAAGGAGGAACCCGAAAATCCTAAAACAGAGTAGGGATATTTTTAAAAACAACCACATGAAAACAAAGACTTTATTTTTAATTGGAGCAATAGTGGGACTTGTTATTATATTTTCCCAGCTAAAACCTCAGGAGATGTCTTTTTATAAAGAAAAAGGTAATTACATCGTAGACAACAATTACATCATTAAAGATGTCAAAAAAATCTCTGATGAAGACATGAAAAATTTATTAAGCCTGCAAAAACTTCATCAGAATGGTTTGGGTACTAATTTTATTGTATACAAAATCAACAGACAGTACATCATCCGCGGATGCTTGATAAAAGCCAATATTGACTGGAAAAAATATGGTGATCTAAGAGCTAAAGTAGATGGTATCCTAAAAAAATACGGAGCTAAAGAATTGGGAACAGATTATTACGCTATTCAAAACAATCAAGTTGCTACCAACGCTGCATTGTTGAGCCAGAAAGACATTGCCTCCTTAAGTAAATTAACGATAAGAGGTGCTGAAGAATATACGATATGCCCGCCAACTATGGGTAGAAAGAACCTTACCAATGTGATCATAAAATCTATTAAAGCCAATACAGCTATTGATCCCAGAATCAATGTAAAACTGAATAATGTATTGGTTAATTACAAATAACAGCAAAAGGCTGTTTTCATTCTGAAGACAGCCTTTTCTTAAATCTTTTGCCATGAAAAGAAAGCTTCAGTTATCCGGGATTTTTATTGTTTTATTACTGGTCTTTACGATCGGTTTGAAGGGAACGTTTGATGGCTACTTTGGTTTTTATTATGAAAACAAAAATTATGAAAAACCCTTAGCGTACAAAATTTCAGAAAACATTGCCCAGTCAAAGCCCGTCAATATGTTTGCATCTTATACCGGTTTTGATACAGGCTATGGCTTTTATGCACCCAATGTTGCCAGTGATTTTGTCATGAGTTTTGAACTGAAAGATAACAGTGGGAATATTCTGGAACAAAAAACGATGCCTTATTTTAAAAGTAAGGAAAGCAGAGTGAGATACACGACAGTCTTTAATATGTTTCTTGATAAAATTTCTGATAAAAACAAGTACGACAGCAAGTATTATCAATATCTGGACATCATTATCCGGCAGATTGCTTCGCATGTCATGAAAGAGAATCCAAAAGCCACCAGCGTTACTACAAAACTTTATCTGTACGACTATCCTACTATTGCAGATTTCAGACAGGGAAAGACGAATGAAAATTTAATTCTTATTGATGAATTTAAACTTTAAAGCGATGAAAAAACTGAATGCATTTTACACAAAAGTTGAAAATTTCTTTTTCAAACAGGATAATCAAACAGAATTTTTAAGTTTCTTCAGAATTGCAATAGGACTTATTATTCTCTTACAATTCATTGCAGTGATACCTGATTTTGAAAAATTATTTTCTAGCAGCAGTGTCATTCCACAAGATATCATGAGTGTTTTCACTCCGGATTGGCTCATTACATTTTCAAAATTTGTCAACTTTTTGCAGACTTTCGGTATTGAAGAAAGCACAACAATTATGATGACCAAAGTATCATTTATTATGTTGTGTATTTTTGTTATCACCGGATTTTATTCCGGAATTTCGGCTCTGCTATTACTGATACTGCAGATTGCATTACTCAAGGGAAGTTCCTTCTTTGCATATGGTGCAGACTTTTTCACGAGTATGTCCTTATTTTATCTGATCCTTTTTCCTTCCGACTCCCATTTTTCACTCAGAAACTTTATTTTCAGCAAAAAAACTGGAAATATCAATATTACTCCGGTAAAAAGGTTATTTCAGATTCATATTTCTATTGCTTATTTCTTTTCAGGACTGGACAAAGCTTTAGGTTTCAACTGGTGGAACGGCGAATCTATCTGGAAAGCCATCCATCTGCCTTACTCCAACAGGGATCTGAATATTGATTTTAGCTGGCTTATAGAACATTCTTATATTTTAAGTTTCATCGGATGGAGTACTATTGTGATTGAGATGTGCTATCCGTTTTTCATATGGTACAAACCCACTCAGAAGACATGGCTTTTCCTAACGGTTTCTATGCATATAGGAATTGCATTGGTTCTCAACTTATATTATTTTTCAGCGATTATGATTGTATGGAATATCACCAATTTTTATTTTGAACAACCCATTAAAAAGGCAGCCCGCTCTTCAAAGAAAAAAATATCTGTCCATTATATTCCGAAACAATTAGGTTCATAAAAAAAATCCCGAATAGCTTCGGGATTTATTATGATGTATGGTTGAGTGATTATTTCTTAGGAGTGATATCCATCAGTTTCATAAACTCATCAAGCTTAGGCATGATGATGATTTCTGTTCTTCTGTTTTCAGATCTTCCTGAAACACTCATATTGGTCGCTTTCGGATTGTATTCTGAACGACCGCCAGCAGTAATTCTCGCAGGATCTACTCCAAACTGAGTCTGAAGAATTTTAGCAACAGAAGTACCTCTTAAAGCAGAAAGATCCCAGTTGTCTCTCGGAAGATTTGGAGAATTCAGCGGAGCATTATCTGTATTACCTTCGATCAATACTGAATATTTATCATAATCATTGATTACTTTAGCTACTTTACCCAGCACTTCCTGAGCAGCAGGCAAAATGTTGTAATCTCCCGTTTTGTACAGCATTTTATCTGAAAGAGAGATCATTACTACCCCTTTCAATACTTTCACCTGTACATCCTGATCAGACATATTATCTAAAGATCTCTTCAGTTTGTTAGATAATGCAAGGTTCAAGCTGTCGTTTTTAGCATTGCTTGATATCAACTGTTTGATATAAGAGTTGGAAGCATTGATTTCACCTACAAGTTTATCAATGTTAGCAGAACTTTTTCCGGTATTAGAAAGACATGCGTCAAGTGATGATTTCAAAGCATCATGCTGACTTTTCAACAAATTGTTTTCCCCTGTCAAGGCAGAGTTTTGAGATTTCAAATCCTGAATTTCTCTTTGTCTTTCTCCAATATTCTCAATACACTGTTTATAGTTAATGCTCAAAGCATCATATTGTTTCTTGCTGACACAAGAAGTCATTCCCAGCGCCATTGCAGAAACTGCCAAAACTTTTAAAATCTTCATAAATAATCATTTTTAGACTACTCAAAGTTAGGAAAATTCAATTGAATTATATCGGTTATCTTTGCATAAAAGAAATTCTCAACATCTATGTTGGAAAAATCAAGCTTTATCAGCCAATTAAAAAATCTCGTTCACGAGCCTGAAAATCACACGTATCTTCTGGCCGTAAGCGGTGGAGCAGATTCTATGGTTCTTGCCTCTTTATTCAGGGATTTAGGATCCGAAATTCAAGGTTCAAAATACCGGTTTCAGGTTGCTCATATCAATTATAAACTCCGTAGTAATGATTCGGATCTGGATCAGAAAACAGTACAGGATTTTTGTGAGAAAAATCATATAAAATTTCATTTGTATGAAGTTTCGGAAAAAGATCAGAAGCCGGAAAATTCTATTCAGCTTTGGGCAAGAGAACTTAGATACACCTTTTTTAAAGAAATCCAAGAAAAGGAAAAACTGGAATTTCTGGTGACAGCCCATCATCTGAATGACCAGCTGGAAACATTTATCATCAACCTTTCCAAGGCTGCCGGCATCAATGGATTGAGTGGAATCCCATCGAATGACAATAATATTCTCAGACCTTTTTTAAATTTTTCCAAAAACGAAATTTATGAATTTGCTGAGCAGAATACTATTGAATTCCGGGAAGATCTTTCCAATAAAAAAAATGATTATCTACGCAATAAGATTAGAAATGAGATTGTTCCGGCACTGATGGAAACTAACGATCATTTCTTAGAAAACTTCAGAAAAAGTTCTTTGTACCTGAATCAAACCAAAGATTTTGTACAGAAACAAATTCAGGAGATAGAAAATCGCATTACAATATTTAACAAAGACTATAAAATAGTATCAAAAGAAAGACTTGATCAGGAAAGTGATTTCGTAAAATTTGAAATTTTAAAAAAATACGGTTTCAACCAGGAGGAAGAAATCCTTAAAATTTTTAGAGCCGAAAACAATAGTTCCTTTTTTTCAAAAGAATACCAGTTGATTATCAATCGTAATGAACTGATATTTATGAATAGAGGCGATGAACAAGGCACCCAAGAGGAAATAGTACTGATTGATCATTTTGATTTTTCTGAAAACCAAATCAGCATCAATCTCGTAGATTATATTAACAACATTGATGGAATCAATAAGGAGATTGAATGGGACTTTGATGCTGAAAAACTTCACTTCCCATTGCGTTTAAGAAAACAAAAAGAGGGTGACGAGTTTTATCCTGTAGGTTTTTCGGGGAAAAAGAAAGTTTCCAAGTTTTTTAGAGACGAAAAATTATCAATTTTGATCAGGAGGAAGGTCTGGTTATTGTGTGATTCCAGAAATCATATTTTGGGAGTTATCCCTCTCAGACAGGACCGCAGGTATCAGGCAGATGGAAATACTCAAAAAAAGATAATCATAAAATGGACAGAAGAACAACTAATTCGTTAGCTGTTGATGATTTTAAGAAAGACAGCAATATCGCTTTTGGTATTTTATATCAACAGTATTTTGGCTATACCAAAAAATTTATTCTCAAGAATAAAGGAAATACAGAAGATGCAGAAGACGTATTTCAGGATTCACTGCTCATCCTTTATGAAAAACTGAATGCAGATGATTTCAACGTTCAGACCTGCCTGGGAAATTATCTCATTGGCATTTCTAAAAATCTGTGGCTGAAAAAATTAAAAAACAGAAACTTTTACATCATATCTCCGGAAAGTTATTTCATAGAAAATCAACAGGAAATTACTTCTGCTATTGAAAATGAAAAATATTATTGGGAAAAACTTTTTGGTTATGTTAAATCTATTTCTTCACACTGTCAAAATTTAATCCACGATATTTTTATTGAAAATAAAAGCATTGAGGAAATCCAGGATAAATATCAATATTCAAGCAAGCATAATGCTCAGAACCAAAAATATAAATGCGTAGAGCAGATCAGAAAAATAAAAGACAAAAAAAACACACTGACTATCAGCTAGTTAAAATAAATAATTAAATCAATGGGTGATTTTTTCTTTTTTAAGAGAACATAATAAAAAACAACATTATTATGTTCAAAAAAATTCTATTGAGCTTCCTTATATTGATAGGAATTTCATTTAATGCGCAAAGCACGGGTATCAATTTTCAAAAAATTGATTTAGAAGCGGCGAAAAAAATCGCGGCAAAAGAGAATAAACTTATTTTCATTGACTTGTACACTACCTGGTGTGGTCCATGTAAGCTGATGGCAAAGAAAACATTCACCGATCCTCAAATTGGGGAAATGTTCAATAAAAACTTTGTAAACCTTGCTATAGATGCAGAAAAAGAGGGGGTCAGCCTAGCCAAAGAATTTAAAGTGGTCAACTATCCTTCTTTCTTATTCCTGGATCCAAAAGGCAAGCTGGTTCAATATGATTTTGGATATTATAATCCTACACAGTTTTTAGATGTTGGAGCATCTGTTTTAAGAAAAAAAATGGTTCAAATCGATAAAACCCTAGAACAGGTAAAAGGGAAAATGGTTGGAGATAAGATCGAAAATTTTACGGCAAAAGACCATATAGGAAATACATTTTCTTCATCGCAAGAAAAAGAAAAACTTATTATTGTTTTTATCAGAGGTCAATGGTGCCCTTACTGTAATAAATATATTGAAACGTTACAAAATCTGGCACCCGAACTAAAATCCAAAAATGCAAGGTTGATCATCATATCTCCTGAAAAACCAGAATTTATAGAAAAGACAATCAGCAAAACAAAAACCGATTATACGGTTCTATATGATGAAGGGTATAAAATTGCAGAAGCCTTCGATGTTCTCTATACTCCCAATAGTGAAACTCTGAATTTCTATAACTCCAGATTGAAAGATGACTTCGCTAAAAGCAGATCGGATAGCTCAGGAAGACTGCCTGTCTCTGCAACATTTATTCTTAATGAGGGTAAAGAAATTATATGGAGACATTTTGATCCAGATTACAAAAACAGAGCCTCTACAGAAGATATTTTAAAGCATTTATAACATAGTTTGATTCGAACTTGTTATTTATAATTTAGGTTCGGGAGGTTGAATAGCAATGCTGAAATAGAATATAATTCTTTAGTATTGATAAAATCAATAACAGCTTTGATTCTTAAAGGGATTGATATTTTTACTCCAGCTAAAGTAGCATAGGAAATATTTCGCTTGAAAAGCTTCTAAAAAAGAAAGCTTCTAAGTTTTTTAAGGACGAAAAAATATCTATTTTAGCGAGGCAAAAAATTCAGATACTGTCTGATGATGATTCTGTACTCAGAATACGATCTTTCAGACGAAACAGATGATACGCAAAGGATGAGAAAACAAAATGGAATCTCAAAATTTTTAATGAAACGAAAAATGAAATTTAGAAATTGGTTTTTATTAATTCTACTATTTTTAGCAACGGGGATTAATGCACAGATAAAGAATCCTGTAAAGTTTAAATTCACCATCAACGATCTGGGAAACAATCAGTACGAAGCGGTATTGAATGCCACGATGGAAAGCGGATGGCACATTTACTCAAAAGATCTACCGGAAGATACCGGAATTCCCACTGAGTATAAAGTTACAGGAAAGAATATTGAACTGATCGGGAAATTTTCCGAAGTAGGTAAAAAACATGAGGAGTTTTCTGAAGCATTCGGTGGAACGATTGTCTTCTACTCCAACTCAGCTGGGTTCAAGCAGAAATTTAAATTAAAAGACCCTACAAAACCTGCGGATGTCACTTCTGAGATTACTTATCAGACTTGTGATGACAGAGTTTGTCTGGCTCCCAATACATTAGAATTCAACCAAAAAGTGACTCCAAAAGGAGCAACGGAAGAAGCTACCACTGAGGAAACGGCAGTTCCTGTAAAAGATTCATTAAAAGTGACTGAAACAGTTACCGAAAATCCTTCAAAAACAGCAGCTACCATCACAGAGGCATCAAAACTGGATCCTAAACAACTGAAAATTGAAACTATCGATTTCAAAAATCCATTGACGGATTGTGGGACAGCTTCAACCAAAGTGGATGAAAATTACTGGACGTATTTATTCTTAGGATTTATCGGCGGCCTCATCGCATTGCTTACTCCTTGTGTTTTCCCGATGATTCCATTGACCGTTTCATTTTTCACAAAAGGGAATAAGAACAAAGCAAAAGGAAAAAGAGATGCTCTTATTTATGGGTTTTTCATCCTTCTTATTTTCGTTTTATTAAGTATTCCGTTCCACATTATCGACGGAATTGCAGGAAATATCTTCAACGAAATTTCCACAAGCGTATGGCTGAATATTGCATTCTTCATCATATTCATCTTCTTTGCCGGAAGTTTCTTCGGGTATTATGATATTACTTTGCCAAGTTCTATCGCCAACAAGTCTTCTAAAGCGGAAGAAGCAGGAGGAATTATTGGGATTTTCTTTATGGCATTGACATTGGTTATCGTTTCATTCTCTTGTACAGGACCTATTTTGGGAAGTTTATTAGGAAGTGCGGTAACAGGTTCTACCAATGTACCGATGTTATTGACATTTGCATTGGCAGGATTTGGATTAGCATGGGCTATTGTTTTCGGACTGTTAGCTTTATTCCCGCAAGCATTACAAAGTCTTCCGAAATCCGGAGGATGGATGAATACGGTAAAAGTAGTTTTAGGTTTCGTAGAACTGGCTTTAGCATTGAAATTCTTATCTAAAGCAGATCTTGTATCTAAAACATTCTTCTTAAAAAGAGAACTTTTCATCGCCATCTGGATCATTGTTGCATTAGGATTAGCATTATATTTATTAGGATTTATCAAATTCCCGCATGATGATAAAAAGCCTAAAATCTCTATCACAAGAAAGATATTAGGAGTATTGGGAATTGGTTTTGTGATCTACCTGATTCAGGGATTGATTCCATCGGACCGTCCGAAACTTCAGCTATTAAGTGGAATTTTACCTCCATTGAATGTAAGTTATTTCCATGATGAAAAAGACGGAATTTTAGGAATGCATCCAGAGCACGACTTCTTCAAAGCAATAGAATTGGCCAAAAAAGAAGACAAACCTATCTTGATTGACTTCACAGGATATGGATGTGAAAACTGTAGAAAAATGGAGGAATTTGTATGGAGCGAACCAGACATTTTACCAGTCCTCCAAAACGATGTCGTATTAGCATCTCTATACGTGGATGACAAAGAAGACCTTCCTGAGGATCAAAAAACCAAAATTGACCTTGGTGAAGGACAGATCAAAAAGGTAAAAACAATTGGTGACCGATGGAGTTTATTCCAACAGGTTAACTTCAATAATAACTCTCAACCACACTATGTTTTAATCACTCCGGACGGTAAAGTAATCAACACTCCGGTTTCAGGATATATGCCAAAAGAGGATTTCAAGAAATTCCTGGAATGTGGTGTTAATTTCTATAAAAAGAATAAATAAATTATTTACATACCCTATAAAAACTCACACTTTACCGTGTGAGTTTTTTATTTTAATGAATTAAATAAACAATACAACACCAAAAGTAGTCTAAAATTAATTACATTTGAATAACTATCACCAATTCAAATACATATGAGATCTTCAATATCTACTTTTTTATTTTTTATTTGCTCATTATTTACAGCCCAAACAGCTCCCTCTATAGAATGGCAGAAAGCATTGGGAGGAGATAGTAGTGATAAGGCTAATTCCGTTCAGCAAACTTCTGATGGAGGATATATCATTGCAGGGGAGTCTTATTCTACTGATGGGAATGTTACAGGAAATCATGGAAGTTCTGATTACTGGATCGTAAAATTGGACGCCTCAGGAAATATACAATGGCAGAAATCATTGGGTGGAACTAATGAAGACCGGGCAAATTCTGTTCAGCAAACTTCTGACGGAGGGTATATTGTTGCCGGGGATTCTTATTCTGCTGACGGAGATATTACTGGAAATCATGGAAATTCCGATTACTGGATCGTAAAATTGGACGCCTCTGGAAGTATGCAATGGCAGAAATCATTGGGGGGAACTAATGAAGACTGGGCTAATTCCGTTCAGCAAACTTCTGACGGAGGGTATATTGTTGCCGGGGAATCTAACTCTGCCGACGGAGATATTACTGGAAATCATGGAAATTTCGATTACTGGATCGTAAAATTAGATTCCTCAGGAAGTATACAATGGCAGAAATCATTGGGAGGAACTTTTTATGACAGGGCCAATTCTGTCCAGCAAAATTCTGACGGAGGATATATTGTTGCAGGAGGATCCGCTTCTACTAATGGAGACATTACAGGAAATCATGGAAACGAAGACTTTTGGATCGTGAAATTAAATTCTTCGGGAATTATACAATGGGAGAAATCATTGGCAGGTAATCTTGCTGACGCTGCAGAATCTATCCGGCAAACATCCGACGGGGGATACATTGTTGCCGGAGGATCTAATTCTACCAACTCTGAAATTCCGGCAAATTTTGGAGAATCTAATTATTGTGTAGCAAAATTAGATTCTAACGGAAATACGTTATGGCAAAAATATTTTGGCGGCAGCAGTAACGATTACGCTTATTCTACCCAACAAACTTCTGACGGGGGATATATTGTCGCCGGAGGAACAGGTTCTGCAAACGGAAATATTATAGGAAATCATGGAAGTTCTGATTACTGGATCATAAAATTAGATTCTTCAGGAATCATGCAATGGCAAAAACCACTGGGAGGAACTGCTTTTGATGAAGCATACTCCATTCAACAGACAGCTGATGGAGGGTATATACTCGCAGGTCAAATTTTTTCTACAGACGGAGAAGTTACGGGAGCCTACGGAAGTGGGGATTCCTGGATTGTAAAATTAAGCTCCGATCAATTAAGCACTGCAGAAAATCACCTTATTAACAAACCTAGTGTTTATCCCAACCCTGCAAAGGATTTCTTTTACGTTGATCATCTTCCAAAAGGAACTGTTATTGATATTATTGACATGTCAGGAAGAAAACTTTTCTCTCAAAAATATAATGAAGAAAAAATAAAAATCAACACCTCTGCATTCTCTGAAGGAATCTACATTGTACAGATAAAAAGCAAAGAAACAATCATTCTGTCAAAGAAAATAACAGTCAGCAAATAATTTATTAGTAAATAATTTAGGTTATTCAGAACCAACAACCTGAATACATTATTTAAGCTTAACAAAATAATTTTTTTTATCATTTAAAAACTCATACGATAAAGTATGAGTTTTTTTGTGTAGATCTTTAGACAAAAATCATCCTGAAAATTCAATAATTAATAAGCCAGCAATATCATGATGATCCACTTTTAGAAAAACAGATTAAAAGAAACGGAAAATTAAAATTTATCACAAAAACCATCAATAGATTCATGAATCTATTGACTATTCCACAAACAAGGCATGTATTTTGTAAGAATCCTTCAATAAATACCGTTTAACATTTTAAACTTTTAATCATGGCAGAAGTAATTGCACAAGAAAAAGAGGGCAGCAAGCAAAAGAAAAAAATGATCAGAGTAGACATGACTCCTATGGTAGATCTGGGGTTCTTACTCATCACATTCTTTATGTTCACCACTAATTTTACAAAACCCAACGTAATGGATTTAGGACTACCCGCAAAAGATCCTAATCCTCATCCTACAGACATTCCTGTAATCGGAGATAAAAATCAGGTTACATTTATCCTAGGAAAAGACAACCGCGTATTTTATCATCAGAGCAACCAGAATGATCTGAATACAGGAAACCTTAAGGAAACTGATTTCAGTGGAATAAAGATTTCAAAAATCATCGCGGAAGCTTATCAAAAAGCTCCTGATCAGAAAAAATTCACTGTAATTGTAAAGCCAACGGACGAAGCCAATTACAAGAATTTTGTTGACATGCTGGACAATCTCGCTATTTCTAAAAAGGAAAGATATGGCGTAACTGACATCAAACCTTGGGAAACAAAGGTTTACAAGGAATTAACTCAATAAAACAAGAAGAGCATTTTAAAAATGCTCTTTTTTGTTTACATTTGAAAGGAAAAGAGAGCGGCAGCATAGCATACAATGGCTGCATTATTTTTAACCTTCTATAATTTTGGAATCATGCTGAACTTTGAAAGAAAAGGAAACGGAAAAGAAACATTGGTACTTCTTCACGGGTTTATGGAGAATCTATCCATATGGAATGATATGGAGCCTCATCTTTCTAAAGATTTTTCACTGCTGAAAATTGATCTTCCCGGCCACGGACAGTCTGAAATTCTTGCAGAAGTTCACACTATGGAACTGATGGCTGATGAAGTAAAAAAAGTTTTAGATCAGCAAAATTTAGAAAAAATACATCTTTTGGGACATTCTATGGGAGGTTACACTTCGTTAGCTTTTGCAGAAAAATATCCTGACTCTTTAAAAAGCTTAACGCTATTTTTCTCTACCTATTTTCCGGATGATGAGGAGAAAAAACAGCAGCGTATTAAAAGTTATAGAATTATAAAGGATGCATTTGCCCATTATGCAAGAGCCGGAGTTCCCAATTTATTCAATCCTAACGAAAGAGATATTCTGGAAGGAAAAATTGAAACCGCTCTTGAAACTGCACTTTCCACCAATAACCTAGGTGCACTAGCCTGCGTAAAAGGAATGGTAGAAAGAACCGATAAAAAGCATGTCCTAGAAAATCTGGAAGCTAAAATCTTGGTATTGGCAGGAAAACATGACAACGCTGTAAAAACCGATATGATGATCAAGCATCTGCCGGACAGAACAAATATCAAATCATATATTCTGGATTGCGGGCATAACGGACATTGGGAAAAACCTGGTATCTGCTCCGAAATCATTAACACTGAACTTCTTCACAATCTTCCTAAAAAACTGGTTTTCTAATCCCCGGTTTTCTAATGAATTAAAGTCTTGTTTACAAAAAATCCTGTATATTAGTAAGGATAATTTTCGCAATGGCTTTATTCACATTCAAAAAAAAGAAACCACCGGTTATCGGGCTTACACTTTCAGGCGGAGGCATGCGTGGTATTGCTCATATTGCCGTGTTGAAGGCTTTAGAAGAATATAATCTGAAGCCACATATTATCTCCGGAACCAGTGCAGGTTCTATTATTGGGGCTTTTTATTCTTTTGGAAAAACGCCGGATGAGATGATGGAAATTGTAAGGCAGACTTCTTTTTTTTCCAGATCAGCTTTAAAATTATCAAAGAACGGAATTTTCAGTTCCAATTTTATTTTAAAACTTTTCAAAGATTATTTTCCAGAGGACAATTTCAGTATTTTAGGAATTCCTGTGTATGTTACCGCTACCGAAATGACCCATGGTATTGTAGATTTCTTTTCTGAGGGGGAGCTTTTCGCTCCGTTACTGGCTTCATCCAGTGTTCCATTCATTCTTCCTCCGGTAAGGATAGGGGAGAAAATTTATGTAGACGGCGGCGTTCTGGACAATCTTCCCATTGAGCCTATTATTGATAAATGCGACTTCCTGATTGCCTCTCACGTCAACTCAATCAGTTATGACGAATTGAAAAAGATGAGTCTGATGAAAGAATTCGACAGAATCCTTCACTTAGCCATTGCAAAATCGGTCTATTCCAAAGTGAAATACTGCAATATATTTTTAGACCCTCCTAAAATGACGAAGTACAGTCTTTTCAACAAAAGATACATGGATGAGATGTTTCAACAGGTTTATGAATACACCTGTCAGGAGCTTGAAGAAAAAGGATACCGAAGGATCTAAGGCTTTACCCCCTTCGTCTTTTTACATTTTCGTCCTTCTAGAAGTTTTCCTCCTTTACTTTACTCTTAAAGGTTTCTATCGTTCCAGCCAAAGATTCTAAAGATTTTCCACCGGCAGCATTGATATGCCCGCCACCATTGAAATATTTTCTTGAAAACTGATTCACATCAACATCATCTTTACTTCTGAACGATATTTTAACAAAATCCTCATATAGATCTTCCATAAAGAATGCAGACATTTTTACTCCGGCAATGCTCAAACCATAGTTTACAAAACCTTCCGTATCTCCTTTCTGAAAACCTAATTCTTTAAGTTCATTTCTAGTAAGGCTTAAAACCGCTACAGTACCATCATTCACTACTTCTATTCTTCCCAGAACCAAAGCCAGTAAATGTAAACGGGAAACCGTATTGGTGTCCCATGTATTGGATGTGATCATGGCAGGATCTGCACCATGCTCAATAAGATTAGCAATAATTCTGTGCGTGGTAGCACTCGTAGAACGAAAACGGAAACCACCTGTATCTGTCATAATCCCGGTATAAAGGCATTCTGCCATATCCTGGTTCACCAGTTTTTCATCATTCATCGCTTCAATGAAATGATAGATCATCTGTGAAGTTGCCGGGATTACCGTATCTGAGTAAACAAAGTCAAATTTTTCCGGCTGTTGGTGGTGATCAATAAGAATTTTCTTCCCCTGAGCTCTAACCAGCCAATCTCCAAGTAAACCAATTCTTGATGGAGAATTGAAATCCAGACAGAAAATAACATCTGCTCCTGCAATCATATCAGACGCCAGCTTTCTTTTGTACTCAGCAATAATCACTTTTTTAGATTCCGGCATCCACTTCAGAAATTTTGGAAAATCATTAGGGACAATAACCTCAGCATGGATTCCCTTAGCTTTCAGATAATGCTTCAATCCTAAACTAGAACCAATAGCATCTCCATCCGGGTTATAGTGGGTAAGGATAACTATTTTGCTCTCTTGTGTAAGTAATGTATTGATATCTAAAAGTTCTGCTGGTGTAAACATCCGGTGTTTATTTTCGTTAAAATTAAAGTTTTCAAAGATAGAGCTTTTATATAAATCATTTAAATATTATTTTTGCACCCGAAAATGGTTTTCCCATCGGGGGTTTATAAATACCTGATCAAAAAACATTCAATTTAATTTAAAAAAAGATTATTAAAGTTTGTATCTTATAAAATTTTATATATCTTTGCAACCTGAAAATTAATAGATTAATTACGATTTAAACATATAGTAATGAGTAAAAGAACATTCCAGCCATCAGAAAGAAAGAAAAGAAACAAACACGGTTTCAGAGAAAGAATGTCTACGCCAAATGGAAGAAGAGTTTTGGCTGCGAGAAGAGCTAAAGGCAGAAAGAGTTTAACTGTAAGTGCTTCACGCGCTAAGAGATAATTCTACATTATCATATACAAATCATGCTTGAGAAGTTCCTTTTCAGGCATTTTTTGTTGTTAAAATTTACTAAAATTAGAGTCAGATAGACTTCTTTTTTCTATTTTTAAAGATTGAAATTTTTTTGTTAGAAACAGCCTTTAAAATTACATTATGCCACATACAAATATCTCCGGAGAAAACATTATAAGTTTACAGCAAGCCAAGATTGCACAAAAAAACTTTACTGTACTTTCCGATGTAAATCTTAACATTAAAAAAGGTAGATTCTGCTATCTTATCGGAAAAACAGGTTCTGGAAAAAGCTCCCTTCTAAAAACGCTTTACGGACACATTCCATTGGCATCAGGACACGGATCTGTGGTAGGATTTGATCTTGCAAAATTAAAGCCCTCTGACATTCCCAATCTAAGAAGAAAATTAGGAATCGTATTCCAGGATTTCCAATTGCTTTCTGACAGAACCGTTGAAAAGAATTTAAAATTCGTTCTTGAAGCAACAGGATGGAATGATAAAGTAAAAATGGAAGACCGTATCAATGAGGTTTTGGGAAGTGTGAACATGAAAAGCAAAAAGCACAAAATGCCGCACGAACTTTCCGGAGGAGAACAGCAGCGTATTGCGATCGCAAGAGCGCTTCTTAACCACCCTGATCTTATCTTAGCAGATGAGCCGACAGGAAACCTTGATCCGGAAACATCCAATGAAATCATGACCTTACTAAAGCAGGTCGCCCTTGAAAACGGAGCTGCGGTAGTAATGGCAACGCACGATTACCATATGATTCAGAACTTCCCTGGTGAAGCAATCAGATGTGAAGATGGAAAAGTATCAGTATTGGATACGGCTGAATTGTTTGAATAAGAATTTAAATGAATGAAAAGTCAGAAATTACTAACTTCTAAAATCTAATGTCTAACTTTTCTATTTAAAAACATGAAACTCTTTGGTGAGTTCAAGATATTGGTCCGAGTATTGTCTCGGACTTTTTTCTATAATAAAGTCAGATTCACTGGTCTCCCTTTCTTGTGATGAGAATTCCAGAATCAGTCTTTTAACTTTTGAATTTTCAATTCCTTTGATATGTACTCTCCGATTCAGAAACAGATTATTTTCTTTTCCAATTGAAATAAAAACCTCTCCTGCTTCCACAGGAATAATTACTGAGAAAATACCGCTCCCAGACAGAAACCCGGATGCTTTGGATATTAACTGTCTGAAATTTAATTCTACAGTTTGGCGTGCAATCTTATCTTTCTCTGATCCTGACTCCTCAAAATAAGGAGGATTAGAAACAATCAGATCAAATTGTTCTTCGGATTCAAAAGTTTTAAAATCCTGATGTTTATTTTTCAGCCTTGCATGAAATGGGGAGTTATCAAAATTGAGCTTTGTAAGCAATGCAGCACCTTCATTAATATCAAGTCCCAAAAAATCTGCCTGCAAATTTCTTTGTGCCAGCATTAAAGAAATCAGCCCTGTTCCTGTTCCTACCTCCAAAATACGGGAAGCATATTCAACATCAGCCAAAGCTCCAAGCAGAACACCGTCTGTTCCTACACGGAAGACGTCTTTAGACTGCTGAATTTCAAATTGTTTAAATGTAAAAGGCTTCACTATAAATTGGTAGGCAGTGTAATGATGAACGTGGACCCCTTCCCTACTTCAGATTTCACAGAAATCTCCCCTTTATAATCTTCAATCATCTTTCTTACCATCGATAATCCAAGTCCCATTCCGCTGTTTTTAGAAGTAAAATTCGGTTCAAAGATTCTTTCGTACATATTATCGGGAATTCCTATTCCGTTATCCTGAACAGAAATAATGACTCTTCTCTGATGCTGTTCTACATCTACATTGATGATGAGTTTTCTCTGATCGCTTTCTGCCTGTTTTGCATTGGTAACAAGATTGGTTATAATCCTGGAAAGATAAATTCTATCCATATTGATCATAATATTGGTCTTGTTGGCATGCATGAAAATACTGTCATCATTGAATACGCGGAGAATATCTTCAACCTCTGTATTCAAATTGATAACTTCATTATTTTTTTCAGGGAGTTTTGCAAATTCTGAGAACGCTGAAGCTACCGTAGCAATCAGATCTATCTGATCTACCATGGTTTTACTCATCTGCTTTACTTTTTCTTTAATATTCGGATCTTCCGGATCAAATTTTCTTTCGAAATTCTGAATCGTAAGTTTCATTGGAGTAAGTGGATTTTTCACCTCATGAGCAACCTGTTTGGCCATTTCCCTCCATGCTTCTTCTGAAGCTTTGAAACGCAGCCTTTCCTTCTGGTCCTGGATTTGAAGAATCATCCTGTTATAAGCCCTAGCCAAAGCATTAAGCTCATCATTTTTATAATATCTGATAGGACGCATTTCATTTTCAAATAATGTAATACGGGTAATCATATCAGAAAACTTCGTAATTGTTTTTGCAAGGCCGTTGGAGGTCACCCAGCTGATCCATACACTAAACAGGATAAGAAATATATCGACTAAAAGAATGTATTTTACATATTGATGAAGAACCTCCAGATAAGCAGATTCATTGTGATATAAAGGAATATAGACAATTCCGATAGGCTCAAGTTCATTGTTTTTCAACAAGAGATAGGAAGAGGTAAGCTTAGCATCTTTAGAAGCATCATAATTCACCATATCTACCCTTGCATCGGTAGACAACATCCTATTGACAATCTCTATGGGAATCGTTTTCTGCTCTACGAGGGCTTCATCTTTATTAGAAAGCAGATAATTACCTTTCAGATCATAAATAAAAATGTCATGCTGGTTGATATCTGCTATTTCAAAGATTTTATTTCCTAAAACTTTCGGAAGGTCTTTTGTTTCTATAAGCGTCTGGCTTACCGCATAGTCCAGATACCGCATAACAGCATTGGTCTTATCCTGCATATCGATATTACTCTGCTGCAGAGAGTGATTTCTCAACACAAAATAAGGAACGAGCGATGTAGCGACGACACTTAAAAAGCATACCAGCAAGAAGCCGAAAAATACCCGGTTCCTTAAGCTATATCCTTTATACTTATTAATTGACATTCTACTTTTTAATTAACCTAGCAATATACTTACCAATAATATCAAATTCCAGGTTAACTTTATCACCAATTTTCAAGTTTTTCATATTGGTAAACTCCCAAGTATAAGGAATAATGGCTACAGAAAACTGAGCATCTTCACTTTTAGCAACCGTAAGGCTGATTCCGTTTACCGTGATGGATCCCTGAGGCACTGTTACAAAGCTGCCGTCATTCTCATATTTCATCGTAATAAA
The DNA here is from genome assembly GCF_059420365.1 of Chryseobacterium sp. GW821-FHT04C04. Lineage (NCBI taxonomy): Bacteria > Pseudomonadati > Bacteroidota > Flavobacteriia > Flavobacteriales > Weeksellaceae > Chryseobacterium > Chryseobacterium sp. GW821-FHT04C04. Next base: position 779,922 of record NZ_JBWKTO010000002.1, read on the forward strand.
ATAGCTTCCGTCTTTATTTTCAATACCAACAACCTCACCGGTTTTATCAACATGTCCCTGAACAATATGTCCATCCAGTCTTCCATCCATCTTCATGCAACGCTCCAGATTCACAACGGTTCCCAATTCCCATTTTCCAAGATTCGTCTTTTCTAATGTTTCATTAATGGCTGTTACTACATATTGATTGTCTTTTATTTCAACAACCGTAAGACAGCAACCGTTATGTGCAAGGCTCTGATCAATTTTTAATTCGTTTGTAAAAGGGCATGTAAGGGTAAAATCTATATTGCTTCCTTTTTCTTCAATCTTATCAATAACACCAACTGCTTCAATAATTCCTGTGAACATATTATTTTTTGCTAAATTTGTAAATTATAATCTTCAAAGATAATCAAAATGAGCCCAAAAAACCATAAAGTACGAGTAGGAATTTCAATCGGTGATTTCAACGGCATCGGCCCGGAGATCATTATGAAGTCTCTGAATGACAAAACCATTACAGATTTTTTCACTCCTGTAATTTTTGGCTCGGGAAAATTATTCACTTATCAGAAAAACATCTTTAAGCTGAATCTTAATTTCAACTATGTCAACGAAGCTTCGCAGGCTCAGCCAGCAAAACTTAATATGGTAAACCTTACCAAGGAGAACGTTAATGTAGAATTAGGAGTTCCAACAGAAGAATCCACGAAAATGGCTATTGATTCTTTGGAGGCAGCTACAGAAGCTCTGATGAAAGGGGATATTGATGTTTTAGTAACCGCTCCCATCAACAAGGATGAGATGGTAAAAATGGGTTTTAAACATACAGGGCATACCGGATATTTTGAAGAAAAATTCAGCAAAAAGGGATTAATGTTCCTCGTAACTGAAGACCTTAAAGTAGCCGTATCCACACACCATATTCCTATTGCACAGATCACTGAAAATATTTCCAAGGAAAAAATAAAGAAACAAATCAGGGTTTTAAACCAAACGCTTATAGAAGATTTCTGTGTTCAAAAGCCTAAGATTGCAGTTCTTGGATTAAATCCTCATGCAGGAGACGGCGGTGTTATCGGAAATGAAGAAATTGAAATCATTAGCCCTGCCATCAAAGAACTTTCTGATAATGGTATATTGGCATTCGGACCTTTTCCTGCAGACAGCTTCTTCCAACCGAATAAATATAAAAGTTTCGATGCCGTTTTAGCGATGTATCATGATCAGGGATTAGCTCCTTTCAAAACACTCGCCTATGAAGAAGGTGTAAATTATACAGCAGGACTTCCGTTTATCAGAACATCTCCTGATCACGGGGTAGCGTATGATATTGCGGGAAAAAACATTGCTGATGAACAGAGTTTTACTGAAGCGATCTTCACTGCTATTAAGATTTTCAAAAACAGAAGTGAATACAGAGAACTAATGAGCGAGCGTCTTCAGCCTAGAAAAATGGCTACAGACAACGGAATAGACGAAGATCTACCGGATGAAACTGAAGCATAAATCTTTAAAACAAATTTTAAATTAATTTGTTTTAGATTTTATTTGTTATTATAAAAAAAATGCATATTTTTGCACACTCATTTTATGGACAAATTAAGAAACTATGACGTAAGCTTTTCCGGACTTAAAAACGGAAAACACGAGTTCAAATTTGAGATAGATAAAACGTTCTTTCAATTATTTGACACTGAGCAGGAATTTACAAATCCTAGAATAAAAGTAGATGTATTGCTTGATAAACACACTACTTTTTTAGAATTTGAAGTTAAAATAAAAGGATTGGTCGAGTTGGTTTGTGATATTACAAATGAAAATTTTGACTATCCTATTGAGAATGAACTCAAGATTTTGGTGAATTTCGGAGAAGAATATGATGACAGCAATGAAGAGGTCATTACGATTCCTACCAGCGATCATGCATTCAACATAGCGCATTTGATTTATGAAAATGTAATGCTATCTATCCCAATGAAGAAGGTTTCACCGAATATAAGTGACGAAGATCTTAATATTCTTAACCAGTTCAGTCCCAAAGAAATTGAGGAAATTGAAGAAGAAGAACATGAAAGTGATCCTAGATGGGACGCTTTAAGAAAATTAAAAGACAATAATTAAATAGAATAATTTAAATATGATGAGATGATGAATCTCATCGCTCATCAATTAAAAAAGTTATTAGAAAATGGCACATCCAAAGAGAAGACAATCGTCCACAAGAAGAGATAAGAGAAGAACTCACTACAAAGCTGTAGTTCCTCAATTAGCTAAAGATGCAACAACAGGAGAGCTTCACCTATACCACAGAGCTCACTGGCATGAAGGAAAACTTTACTACAGAGGTAAAGTAGTATTGGAAAAAGAAGTAGCTGCTACTGAAGAAAACTAAAGAGTCGCTTTTCATTGAAAAAAGCCTCATTTTAATACAAAAACCGCCCAATTTTGATAAAATTCGGCGGTTTTTTGTTGTTTTTTACGTTTTTTTGGTATCTTTGACCCAAAATCAAATATCAAATTTATGGACATTAAAGACATACAAAATCTTATTAAGTTTGTATCTAAAGCTGAAGTTTCAGAAGTGAAGTACAAGACTAAAGATTTCGAAATCACTATTAAAACTCCATTAGCTGGAAGCGATGCTGTTTATGCACAACCTGCAGTATACCACACTGCTCCGCAAGCGGTAGCTGCTCCGGCACCTGTTGCAACTCCGGCTGCTGCTCCTGCTGAGAAAGCTGAAGCTGCATCTGATGACAGCAAATATATTACAATCAAGTCTCCAATGATCGGTACTTTCTATAGAAAACCATCTCCTGATAAAGATGTATTTGTAAATGTAGGTGATGAAGTTTCTGTAGGTAAAGTAGTTTGCGTTATTGAAGCAATGAAACTATTCAATCAGATTGAATCAGAAATCAGTGGAAAAATCGTTAAAATTTTAGTTGACGATACTACTCCTGTAGAGTATGACCAACCATTATTCTTAGTAGATCCATCTTAATTAGAAGTTAGATGTTAGACATTAGATGTTAGACTAAAATTCTACATTCAAATAACATTAATCTAATTTTCAAATTATCTAATTTTCAAATTTAAGAAGATGTTCAAAAAAATATTAATAGCCAATCGTGGCGAAATTGCAATGCGTATTTTACGTACTTGTAAAGAAATGGGGATCAAAACCGTTGCTGTATATTCTACTGCTGATAAAGACAGTCTTCACGTAAGATTTGCTGATGAAGCCGTATGTATTGGCCCTGCAATGAGTAAAGACTCTTATCTTAAAATCTCTAACATTATTGCTGCTGCGGAAATAACCAATGCCGACGCTATCCACCCAGGTTACGGATTCTTATCTGAAAATGCTAACTTCTCAAGAATCTGTCAGAAGAATGGTATCAAGTTTATTGGTGCTTCTCCTGAACAAATTGAGAGAATGGGAGATAAAGCTAACGCTAAAGCGACCATGAAAGAAGCTGGTGTACCATGTGTACCAGGTTCCGACGGATTGATCGAATCTTACGAACACGCTGTAAAAGTAGCTGAAGAAACCGGATATCCGGTAATGATCAAAGCTACTGCTGGTGGTGGTGGAAAAGGGATGAGAGCCGTTTGGAAAGCTGAAGACCTTAAAGATCACTGGGAATCTGCAATTCAGGAAGCTATCGCTGCCTTTGGAAACGGAGGTATGTATATGGAAAAACTGATTGAAGAGCCTAGACACATCGAAATTCAGGTTGCTGGTGACCAATTCGGTAAAGCATGCCACCTTTCTGAAAGAGACTGTTCTGTACAGAGAAGAAATCAGAAACTGACTGAGGAAACGCCTTCTCCTTTCATGACAGACGAACTTCGTGAGAAAATGGGTGACGCTGCGGTAAAAGCTGCTGAATTTATTGGATATGAAGGGGTAGGAACTATTGAATTCCTTGTAGACAAGCACAGAAATTTCTATTTCATGGAAATGAATACAAGAATCCAGGTAGAGCACCCTATTACTGAGCAGGTAATTGATTATGACCTTATCAGAGAACAAATTCTTCTTGCGGCAGGAACTCCTATTTCAGGGATCAACTATTATCCTAAATTACATTCAATCGAATGTAGAATCAACGCAGAAGATCCTTATGCAGACTTCAGACCGTCTCCAGGGAAAATCACAGGATTAAATATTCCTGGCGGACACGGAATCAGAGTAGATACTCACGTATACTCCGGATACAGCATTCCTTCTAATTATGACTCAATGATCGCTAAGCTTATCACTACGGCTCAGACCCGTGAGGAAGCTATTGCTAAAATGAGACGTGCCCTTGAGGAGTTCTATATTGAAGGAGTAAAAACAACCATTCCTTTCCACAGACAACTGATGGATAACGAAGATTATCTTGCAGGAAACTATACTACAAAATTCATGGAAGATTTTGTAATGGATAAAAAATACGATAATCACTAAGATTATTATTATCATATAAAAACAGACAGTTCCTTGAGCTGTCTGTTTTTTTTATAAATCATAAAATTCTTCCCCATCTTCACTTAGCCATCCCACTTTTCCATTTTCATCTTCAAAACGGGAAAAACGCATTGTAAGATCATCCATTTTTTTATACTTAATCTTTACATCATTGATAAAAGAAGATCTTGGTGAATACAGCCCTAATTTACCATCTCTTTTCAGCTTATAATATCGGTCCAAAGAAATATTACTATTCGAAAAATCGCGGATTGAGTAATAGGTACCTCCAAGACTTAGCATTGGCAGATCGGCTTTGAGATCTAAAATATCATCATAAGAATCATCAGAATTGCTGTTATAATTATTGTGTAGCGATGTTAAATCTAAATAATCCACATGATAGAAAGGAAGTTCCTTACTTTCTTCTGAAACCACCAGGAAAAAAGGAATAAATTTATTTTCTTTTGTTTTCCTTTTTAAAACCACAGCCATAGGTTTTAAGGCAGTAGATTTCTGAAATAAAACATTCTCATCATCTTTATTAATATATGAAACACCTTCAAAGGGATTTAGGAAAGAGTATTTATTTTCCATTCGTATTTCATTACTTCCAAGTGGAGGATGAAATGATGAAACCCCATAATAAAAGACTTTATTATTTAAAGTAAATTCCTTTTCATTGAATTCAAAATTTACATATTCTGATCTGGACATTCCCATTCTTGTACCACAGACAGCAAAATCTCTTAAATTATTTATAAATTTTGATGTTTTACTTTTTTTATAAATTTCATCCATTGTTTTTATTTCATTTCCGTCCAATACAGCATACATAAGCAGTCCATCATAGGTAGGTTTATGTCTCACAAAATTGGGGTTGAACCGGGTAGGCATAATTTTCCGATATCCTTTTTCTATAAGCTTATTTCCATAGAAATCATAAAAAAACCACAGACCATTATCCTTTGCCAATATAGCGTCAGCACAAATCATAATTTTCTCAAATGAAGGGATGAGAACAGCCCTGTCCTGATCGTCATTCACACCATATCCTATTGTATCTCCAATAGTCTTTTTAGTAATTTTCAAAATCTGAGCATTGAAAAGAGTAGCAAACTTTCTATCGATAAATTGTACATCGCAATTTCTAAACATATTTTTGAGCAGATCTTTAGCTCTAAAAAGATAAATATTGCTATCAACAATAAAAAAATTAATCCCTTCAACCTTTTGAAAAGCATATTTTAAACTATATTTACTTGCATCCTCTTCTAGTTTGTAACCATAGTTTTCCTGGTATAACAATTGAGTAATATGGTCAGAATATGTTATATGCCTTTCCACATTATCTGTTAATAATAATGAGCCATAAAAACAATAAGAGTATGCTGTTTTTTCCCTTTTGTCAATCACTTTGAACGGCTTATTTCTAAACTGATCAAATTCTTTGATATCATCCGTCTTGATTGAACTGATAAGTTGAGCGTCTTTCAAATAAAGATTCTCTTCTTCCTTATTTTTGAACATTTCAGTCCTTGTTTCTACAAGTTTTATTTCATTATTCAGTTGATATCTTTCGATTTTATAGGTGAATTCTTTTTGAAAAGTATAAATATAAAAATCACGGTAGCCATTATGAAACAGAAGATATTTTTTATCCTGAGCCTTAACAACAGATAAAAATATTGTAAAAATAATTAATAATAGTTTTTTCATTCAGCAGGTTATTCATTTTAATTCCAAAAATACAGTTTTATTTTTCTCTAAAAATGCTAAGATCTTAATCTCGCTAATATTGCGTAAATTTGTTGAAAACCAAAATATATGTCAACAGCAGAACAAACAAAAAACTCACAGTATTTTATTGACCTTGAAGACAAACATGGAGCACATAATTATCACCCACTTCCAGTAGTTCTAGATCGTGGAGAAGGTGTTTTCGTTTGGGATGTAGAAGGCAATAGGTATTATGATTTTCTTTCAGCATATTCAGCTGTGAACCAGGGGCACTCCCACCCTAAAATTGTAGGAGCATTAGTAGAACAGGCACAAAAGCTGGCTTTAACTTCAAGAGCTTTCTACAACTCCAAATTGGGAGAATACGAACAGAAAATTACAACTCTTTTTGGGTTTGATAAAGTTTTACCCATGAACTCCGGGGCTGAAGCTGTGGAAACAGCAGTAAAATTAGCCAGAAAATGGAGTTATGAAGTAAAAGGAATTTCGGAAAATGCCGCAAAAATAATCGTTTGCGAAAATAATTTCCATGGAAGAACCACTACTATTGTTTCTTTCTCTAACGATCCGGATGCCAACCAAAACTATGGCCCTTTTACCCCTGGATTCATCAAAATTCCTTATAACGATATTGCAGCATTGGAAGAAGTGCTCAGCAGAGAAGCCGGAGATATTGCAGCATTCCTGGTAGAACCTATTCAGGGAGAAGCCGGAGTATATGTTCCGGATGAAAATTTCCTTAAAAATGCTTCTAAACTTTGTAAAAAACACAACGTTCTTTTCATTGCAGATGAAGTTCAGACTGGTATTGCAAGAACAGGTAGATTAATTGCATGCCACCATGAAGATGTACAGCCGGATATCTTAATCTTAGGAAAAGCACTTTCCGGAGGAATGTATCCTGTATCTGCTGTTTTAGCCAATGATAGCATCATGAATGTGATCAAACCGGGACAACATGGTTCTACATTCGGAGGAAACCCAATTGCATGTGCAGTTGCAGTTGCAGCACTAGATGTCGTAGCTGAAGAAAAACTATCTGAAAGAGCTGAAGAATTGGGACAACTGTTCAGAGCTGAAATAGAAAAGCTGATCGAAAAGTCGGACCTTATTACCAAAGTAAGAGGAAAAGGACTTTTAAATGCGATCCTGATCAATGATACTCCTGAAAGTTCTACTGCATGGAACCTTTGCTTACAGTTGAAAGAAAATGGATTACTGGCAAAGCCTACCCATGGCAATATCATCAGACTGGCACCACCATTGGTAATCACTGAAGAGCAATTGCTGGATTGTGTGAAGATTATTGAAAAGACTATTCTTGAGTATAAATAAATGGCTCTTTCCCTTGCAATCATTACTTATAATGAGGAAGAAAATATCGTAAGACTTTTAGATTCATTAGTAGGTATAGCTGATGAAATTATCATTGTCGATAGCTTTTCTACGGATAGGACAAAAGAAATTTCTACTCAAAAATATCCTCAGGTACAATTCTTTGAGAAAAAATTCAACGGGTATGGTGAACAAAAAAACCATGCCCTTAGTTTATGTTCCCATGAATGGGTTCTATTTCTGGATGCTGACGAAATTCCTGATGAAACCCTGAAAAGCTCCATACAGAAAATCGTTTCTTCAGCAAGCCCAGAATTCAATGTCTATAAGGTCAAATTCAACAACCATCTTGGTTCTCACCTGATCAAATATGGAGGTTGGGGAAATGTATACCGTGAAAGGCTGTTCAGAAAAAAATATGCAATGTATTCTGATGATAAAGTCCATGAATTTTTGATTACCGATCAAAAAACTGGCCTCCTTGAGGGAAGATTAGATCATTATACCTACAAAAGCATCCATCATCATGTCTCAAAAATCAATAAATATTCCGATATGATGGCGGAAAAAATGTTTGAAAGAGGAAAAAAGATCAACAGATTCAAAATCATTGTAAGCCCAATATTTGAATTTATCAAAGTTTTGATTTTCAAACGTGCTTTTCTGGATGGATTTCCTGGATTTTATATTGCCAAAACGATGTCCTATTACACCTTTTTGAAATATATTAAACTGCGTGAAAAGATAAGACTCATGGAACTTGAAAAAAATAGGCTAAAATAGTATGATCTTTTATTTGATTCCTGTTGTATTGACGGTATTTATCGTCGTGTATTTCCGTCTGTATCTTTTTGCTTTTCCATACAACAGACTGGTTATTCTCATGTACCATCAGATTGAAAAGGAAAGTCATGAAGATCTTACCATAAGTCTGGAAAATCTTGAACAGCAGTTTTCTTATCTGAACCGTAAAAAGTATACTTCCAAGTTTTTTTCAGAGCTCAGTATTTCTGCGAAAAAAAATATCATTATCACCTTTGATGACGGATATAGAAATAATCTTGAATATTTGCCGTCTTTATTAGAAAAATACAATCTCAAGGCTACCATTTTTATTCCTACAGAGTTTATTGAAAAAGGATATAAAAATTATCCCATGATGACTTTTGAAGAAATCAGAAATCTGGATAAAAATTATTTTGAAATCGCACTTCACAGTCATGCTCATGAAAACCTGAGAAATGTTTCCATTGATTTTATAGAAAAAGATCTGAAAAAGAATATGGACGTTCTTGATGCTCATAATATCAAATATTCAAGGGTTTTAGCCTATCCTTATGGAAAATATCCTCAAAAAAAGGAGGAAAAATCTGTTTTTTTTTCTATTTTGAAAAAAATAGGAATTGATTTTGCAGTAAGAATTGGAAATAAGGTGAATTATTTCCCTACACAGTATCATTACGAACTGTGCAGGGTTGATATAAAAGGCAAAGATTCGCTAATAAAGTTCAAATTAAAACTTATCTTTGGAAGATTAAAACTATTTTAAAAACAATTTTAAAGAAGTATGAGTGTACTTCTCTATCAAACAAAGCGTTGTAATGAATATAACTGGTTTGATCATAACATATAACGAAGAAAAAAACATACAGGATGTCCTTGAGTCTTTTGATTTTTGTGACGAGATAGTAGTAATAGACTCATTTAGTACGGATAAAACTGTAGAAATTGCAAAGAAATTCCCCCATGTAAAAGTGATTCAAAATAAATTTGAAGACTTTACAAAGCAAAGAAACCTGGCTCTGGATGCTTCTAAAAATGATTGGGTATTATTTTTGGATGGTGATGAAAGAATAACTCCCGCCTTAAGGCAGGAAATTATAGAGGAGATGAATAAACCTAGGCAAAATGATGCCTATTATTTTTACAGGAAATTCTTTTTTGCCCAGAAACCGATTCATTTTTCAGGAACACAGTCTGATAAAAACTTTAGGCTTTTCAGAAAATCGAAGGCCAGGTATATGGCAGGAAAAAAGGTACATGAAACTCTGGAAGTTAACGGAACTATCGGTGTTTTTAAAAATAAATTACTTCATTATTCCGTTTCAGATTATGAATCATATAGAAAAAAAATGGTTCATTACGGAATTTTAAAGGGGAAAGAACTGGCTGCAAAAGGGAAAAAGTACAGTGTTTTAGTTCAATATCTTAAAACAGCTTTTAAATTCTTTAAAGCCTACATAATGAGACTTGGTGTTTTAGACGGTAAAGAAGGGTATCAGTTATCTTACCTGCAATCTTTAAGCGTGTATGAAACCTATGAATCATTAAAAAAAGAGCAAAATTAGTTGAATGAAGATTTGTATCATTAGTTATGATTTTTGGGATTATGATAAGTATATTGTTGAAACATTATGCAAACGGGGTATTGATGCACATCATATAAAGATCAGTACCGTTACTCATTCCAACTTCAATGAAAGAGCTGTAAATGCTTTAAGCAAAACTTTTTTAAGCAAAAATCTTAAGACTGAAAAAAGACAAAAATACGTTCTGGATTCCCTGGAAAAACTGGGACACCAGGACCAGATACTGGTGATGAACCCAGATACCTTTGATCTTTCGACCCTTAAAAAGATTAGAAAATATACAGACCGCCTGGTCACTTATCTTTATGATAATCTTGAAAGAGTTCCTGTAGAAGATAAACTGTATCTTTTTGACAAAGTATTCTCTTTTGATTATATAGATGTCAAAAAGCACGGATTTGAAAAACTGACGAATTATATCTATCTTCCTCACTGCGCGAAAGAAGTTCAGCAACCGGAAATGGATCTTTTCTATATCACATCGTATGATAACAGAAGGGTTTCCCTGATAAAACAGCTGGCTAAAAAGCTGATTGAGCAAGGGCTGAAATTCCAGATTATGATCATCGGGAAAAAATCATGGAGACATCAGCTGACCAATATGTTCATGACCGTACCTAAAAATCTTTTCCTGATTTTCAGCATCAAAAAGATTCCTCATAACGATCTTCCAAAATATTATAAGAACTCAAAGGTTTTGCTTGACCTGATGCGAGAAGGCCAATATGGGCTTAGCTTCCGGGTTTTTGAGGCCATGTCTCTGGAAAAGAAAATCATTACTGATAATGAAGCCATTAAAACCTATGATTTTTACAATCCCAATAATATTTTGATTTTAAACAAAAATATTAGTAATCTTGACAAATCTTTTTTTGAAAAACCTTACGAAAAAATTCCTGAAGAAATCTATTACAGATACACTTTGGATAGTTGGGTAAATAAAGTTTTTGAACTGGATACTAAAAACTAGCAAATGGGAATCTTAAAAAAAATAAAAAAACACTTCGAAAGAAAAGAAAAACTCAAATATCTTCAGTCTCAGGATATCGTCAACATCAATCTGTATGACGCCTCCCAAAAAACAATCCTGTTTGCTTCAAGAGATTTTCCTGCCCATGATAAAGAATCCGGAGCCAACAGACTGAAAGAACTTATATTCATTTACAAAGAATTAGGATATAACTGCATTTTATTCGCGCCCCATATTTTTGAAGATGATTCTTATGTAAAGTTTTACCAGCAACACAATGTTATTGTCTATATAGAGAACAATAAGTATAAAAATATCTATGATTTTCTATCTTCTTTTAAAAAGATAGATTACGTTTGGTTCAACGGCCCTCTGGCCCTGAATCTGTTTTACAAAAAGATGAAAACCCTTTTACCTTCTGCCAAATTCATTTACGATATGGTAGATATTCATTTTTTAAGGTTTAAAAGAGCGATCGAACTGGAACCAACCCGTATTTCTTTAAAGAAAAATTATAAACATTTTTTCCGCCTGGAAACGGTTGTTGCTCCACAGCTGGATTACATTATTGCGATCTCTGATAAGGAGAAAGAAATTATGAGCCAGTACGCGGATAAAAATAAGATCATTACTATTTCTAATATCCATTATCCTAAAATTGATATTTCTGAAAGGAAAAATTTCGGTGAGAGTAAAGGAATTACCTTCATTGGATCTATCCACGAACCCAATATAGATGCTGTAAGGTTTTTATATGAAAAAATAATGCCCGTTGTCTGGAAAACGAATCCTGAGCTTGAAGTAAGCATCATCGGAAATGTTGCTGAAAAGCTGGATCTTAAACTATATCCTAAGTTTAAATTTTTAGGATTTGTGGAAAGCATTGAAGAGCATTTCATGAATTCGAAAATTATGGTAGCTCCTTTACGATTCGGAGCTGGGGTAAAAGGAAAGATCGGACAGGCCTTTGAGTTTTTTTTCCCTGTAGTTACCACAGACATCGGTGCTGAAGGAATGAAACTTACGGATAAAAAAAATGTATTGATTGCCAATGACGAAAAGAGTTTTGCAGAAGCTATTATTCAGCTGAATAATGATGAAGATCTTTGGAATACTTTAAGCCAGAATTCTGTGGACAGCCTGAGAGCATTTTCCCCTGAAGAAGTAAAAGAAAAACTTAAAACATTATAATCCATGTCATTAAGTGTAAATTATCATGGTTTTTTTGACGGTAATTTTGGAATTTCCGAAGCGACCCGTCTGAATGCCTTAGCATTGGAAGCGATTGGCATCAAAGTAAACCGTATCAATTATTCCAGTGAAACTTTTGAAAGAATCGATAACGGTTCTCAAGCATCATCTCCGATTAATGTTTTCCACATTAACATCAATTTTATCAACAATTTTTTCTCTAAGAATCAGGATCTGAATCTTAAAGGTCATTATAATATCATTTACTGGGCCTGGGAATTTCCTGAGGTTTCCGATAAGGTCGTTGAAATATTAAATGTTTTTGATGAGCTGTGGGTACCTAGTGATTTCTGTGTGAATATTTTTACAAAATATACAGGAATTCCGGTGATCAGATTTTCTCATCCGATTCAAAAAATGGCAGAGTCTAAAGATTTTGACCTGAGCCAGTATAATATTTCTCCAGATTCAAAGATCTATCTTACGATTTTCGATTCTTTGAGCACGACGATCAGAAAAAATCCGGAAGCTACGCTTGAGTCCTTCACAACAGTTTTCAAAGAGGATAAAAACAGTGTTCTTATTGTAAAAACACATAATCTTGAAAGAAGTAAAGATGCTCAAAAAGCATTAGAGACATACAATAATATTCCCAATGTGATCATCATCAATGAGCATTTCTCAAAGGAAAAGCTGCACTCCCTGATCCAGCAGTCTGATGTACTGATCTCGCTTCACGGTTCCGAAGGTTTCGGTCTGACAATGGCAGAAGCAATGGCTTATGGAAAAATTGTAGTCGGAACAGGCTATTCCGGAAACCTCGATTTCATGAATGTAAACAACAGTTTCCTGATACAATATGATTTCATCAAAACTTCCAATACAAAAGGATTGATTGATGAAGGGTTAACGCTTGCAAAGCCCAGCCTGAAAGATGCTGTTGAAAAGCTTCAGTATATTAAAAATAATTTTGATGCTCTGGCTTCAATAAGAGAAAATGCCAAATCACAGATCGCTGAGAACTTTTCAATCCAATCAATTGGGGAACTATTCAAAATAAGATTGAACTTTATTGATGGGTTTGCTAAAAAAGAAAGCACAGGCGGCAATGATGTAAACAATGTCTTTTACCTGAGCGAAATTGAAAGATTACATACGAGAGTCAACTATCTTGAACGAACTGTTTATAATAAAATAAGAAAAAAAGTAAACGCATTTTTTAAAAAAGGCAAAAAATAATTTTAATTAGTTAATTTTCCAGTCCATCATCTTATATGATGGATAAAAATTCTAATAATGAACTCATCATCTTATTTATATGAAAGACAAAATTGCAATAGTTGTTCAAAGATATGGATTGGAGATCAATGGAGGTGCAGAACTTCATGCAAGATTACTCGCTGAGAAATTGTCTGCCATCTATGATATTGAAATTATTACAACCTGCGCTATAGAATTCGAACTCTGGGATAATCATTATCCTGAAGGAGTTGAAATCATCAATGATATTAAAGTAAGAAGGTTTACAACTTTAAAAAAAGACCTGAAAAGATTTAACGAGCTAAGTAAAATAGCACGCAATTTATATAAATATTATACCCGGAAACTTAGTTTTTTGAACTTCCCTTATTTATTGTATAAGAGATTCAAATACAATAAAAAAGATTTTAATTTCAATGAATGGTTAGAAGTACAGGGTCCGTTTTCCAGCGATTTAATTCATTTTATCAAAGAAAAAAAAGAAGATTATAAGGCTTTTATTTTCTTCACTTATTTATACCATCCTACCAATATTGGGATTAGAGAAGTTGCTGAAAAAAGCATTCTCATCCCAACTGCACATGACGAACCTCAGTTTTATCTCGATGGGTATTCACAATTGTTTTCTCTGCCAAAATTCATCATCTATAATACACAGATTGAAAAAGATTTTGTAGAAAAAGTGTACCCTCAGTCACAAAAATTAAAATCAGAAATTGCAGGAATTGGGTTTGATGATTATGACGTTACATCCGGTGAATTGCCTCAAGATCTTTATCAGAACAAGTATTTCATTTATATAGGAAGGATTGTTGAGGACAAAGGCTGTGTCATGATGATTGAATATTTTAAAGATTTTAAAGAAAAACATCCTGAATATCGAGATATAAAGTTAGTTTTGGTAGGTAAAAGCTCTCTTGATGAAAAAATAACCCAGGGAGATGATATCATTCTGACCGGATTTGTAGACCATACCCTTAAAAATGCTTTACTGGAGAATGCAAGTGCACTTATCATGCCCTCATTCTATGAAAGTCTCTCATTAATTACATTAGAAGCGATGTTATTGAAAGTTCCTGTCATTGTAAATAAAAACTGTGAAGTTCTATATTCTCATGTTGAAAAGAGCAAGACCGGAAAAAGTTTTACCAATAGTATTGAATTTTCCCAGGCTTTGTCTTTTTATATAGAGCAAACACAAGATGATCTGGTTTCCGAAGGTAATAAAGCAAGAGGATATGTATTGAAAAACTATTCATGGGAAACGATCATCAACAAATTTAATTCAGCCATTAAATCTCTGTAATGACAAAAAAAATTCTATTTTTTTTTCCTGAAAATCCATTTTCAAATAGAGCAGGAAATACAACAAGAGCAAGAACTACCCTTATTATTTTAAAAAAATTAGGGTATCATATTGATTTGGTAGGGGTCACTGAGATTTATAAGTTTCAAAATGATACTACAGAAATAGATAAAAGTATTGTAGACAATCTGTTTTTAATCAAACAAAAGCCATTAAAGGTAAGAACTTCATCAGATTATTGGAAGTATAAAATATCAAAATTTTACCAAAAGCCGAATGAATACAATCACTTATTAACAGATTTTGCAAAGAAAGAATTCGCTACAATTTTCAATAAGGAAAAATATGATGCCATTATCATCAACTATGAATTTTGGACAGGATTAATTGATCATGAGTCTATGAAAAATACGTTAAAAATCATAGACACCCATGACTGGATTACACTGAATGAATTTTACAAAAACAAATCATTAGATATTGGAAAACGTTTCAATGAGGAAATAAGAAATCTTGCAAAGTTTGATAAGGTAATCACCATATCAGAAGATGAAAACCTTGTTTTTAAAAGATTTTTAGGGGAAAAAGTCATCAATATTCCTCCTTCTTTCACCTCTCATTTCGAAAACAATGATCCCGATAAAAAGTATGATTTAATTTTCGTGGGGTCTGAAAATATTTTCAATGTACAATCAATGAAATGGTTCTTTGGTCATGTATATCCATTACTTCCCAACACCATCAATATTGTCATCATTGGAAGGATATGCAAGCATATTGAAGAAAGAGAAGGAGTCAAGTTAATCGAGTTTATAGAAAACCTGGAGGAATATTACCACCAATCAAAAATTGCGATTTGTCCAATGCTGGAGGGCACTGGTATCAAAATCAAAGTAATAGAAGCATTATCTTATGGGCTTCCTGTTGTAGGAACAGAAAGAGCTATCGATGGTTTCTCTTCAAAAACTTCAAATGGATGCTTAGTTAATGATAATCCTGAATTATTTAAAGATCAAATAATATCTTTACTACAAGATGAATCTTATTATCATGATATGAAAAGACAGGCTGAAGAATATTTTAAAAATAATTTTTCTGAAGAAAAGGCTATAGAAAAATGGAAAAACATTTTACATTAATGGATGATTTAGCAATTATCATACTGAATTACAATTCTTTTGATGACACCAATCGGGAAGTTAATTCATTATTAAGCGAAGGTATCCCGGAAAAATCTATTTATGTAGTAGATAATAATTCAAAAGACAGGAAAGAAATTGAGAAACTGGGGTCTCAAAAGCAGATCAACTGTATTGTGAGTGATTATAATGGAGGGTATGCTTATGGTAATAATTTAGCCATAAGAAAAGCCATAGAAGATGGTAAGAATTATTTTTTACTATTAAATCCGGACATTGAAATATCACTCAGTACTATAAGCCAGTTATACAGAGATTTAAAAGAATTTTCCGATATTGGAATAATAGGTCCCCGAATCTGTTATAGAAACATTCGTGAGAGAATATTCTCAGATGGCGGACTGCTATTCCCTGAGGAAGGGTTCCAGGGTGGCCATACCAACTCTGAAAAAGATAAGAATACTGTACAGGCTCCTCATTATAACTACAATATAAAATATGTGGATGGAAGCGCATTAATGTTCAGAAAAGAAATATTAGATGAGGTAGGTTTAATGAATACCACTTTCTTCATGTATTATGAAGAATCAGAATGGTGTCTGCGTCTTCTTAGAAATAACAAATGGAAGATTGCCGTAAATACCCATTGTGAAGCCTTCAATCTTGCCAGTGATAAAGGCAGTTTCTATGAATATTATATCACCAGAAACAGAATCTGGATGTGTAGGTTATACGATGGAAACTTAAAATATGTAACGAAGGAGCGCTGGAAATTGGCAAGAAAAGCACTTAAAAAAGGAAAGTTTTCCATGGCAAAAGCCTACATAAAAGGAATATTGGACGGTCTTTATTTCAATTTAGAGAAAATAAAAAATGAGAAATAAAAAAAACATTATCAAAGTAGGATATCTTCTATCTTATGACTATTCCTACATCTTTACATCTCTTCAGCATATTTATGAGCACGCAGACTGTATCGTAATAAGCTATGATGCCAATAATAAAACCTGGGCAGGAAATGATATACACATTCCCGAAAGTGTTTTCAGTGATATAAAAAAATTGGATACCCAGAATAAGATCATATTTTACAAAGACACTTTTTTTATTGAGGGGATGCAGCCGATGGAGCTGGAAACCAGACAGAGAAATATGATGGCTGAAAAAATGGGATCTGGTGGATGGCATATTCAGATGGATGGGGATGAGTACGCTTATGATTTCGGGGTATTAGCTCAATTCCTGAAAAGAAATAAATATTTATTAAAGAATCCGGCTAAAAACCCATTTAATTTTCAGGTAAACTTTGTTACATTGTTTAAGCACAACGCTGAAGGTTTCTTTGTCATTACCCCTTTTGATGAGAAGTGTATGTTGATTACCAATCAACCTAAATATGAATATGCTAGAAGTACAAATAAAGGCAGAATTCTCTCTTTAGATTTTTATTTAATCCATCAGTCATGGGCACGGGAAGAAAGGGAAATTTCAGAAAAGATCAATAACTGGGGGCATAAAAACGATTTTGATACGTCAACATTTTTAAATTCCTGGAAAACGGTGAATTCTGATAATTACAAAACATTTTTAGATTTCCATCCTTTATATAAAGGTATTTGGAAGGAGCTTTCCTTCTTTCCGGCGAAAAACATTAATGAATTTATTCTCTCGTTTTCAAAGAAATACCCTCAGCAAAAACTTCATCTGAATTTATCTTTCACAAAAAAGATAAAGCTGAGAATTAAAAGTTTTTTTTAATTCTATTGGATCAAAATAATTAAGGCTAATGTTACAACAGTAACACTAGCCTTTTTTCTTATTATTTGATAAAAACCTTGTCAAATTTTTCCATGATTACCCGTGGATTGAACAATTCAGAATAGCAATCCCAGTTTTTATTAAGATCTGGCTTGAAGTTATTCAGAATTTGCATTATATCCTGCTTATCACGGTATAAAATAGCTTTATCTCCCAAAATTTCAAGATGGGATTTCTCATCAGATCCGGACCATGTTATGATGGGCTTATTTTTGATAGAAAATTCTCCTACAGCCATTCCGAAACTCTCTCCTTGTGTGCGGGCATGCAAAAATGCATCGGAAGTATTAATAAACTTTACCTTTCTTTCAACATCTGTTGTAGGGGGAAGAAAAATAATATTCTTATAAGATCTGAAAAAATTTCTCTTTACAAATTCATCAGTTCCCATAAAAACAAAGTATATATTTTTATTTTTAAGTGCGGTTCTCTTTACAGCATCCATCACGAAACCGATGTCAAAAGTTTCCGTTCCTCCGTACCTTGCAAATACAACTGCATCTTTCGGAATATTCAGCTCAGCACGAAGATCACCGCCCACTTCAGGGAGATCCACAATATGAGGAACGAAAGGCAGCTTTCCGCCGCTCATTGTCTTTGCAAGCCATTCAGAGACATATGCATACACATCACCGTAGGGTTCATTATATTTAAAAACCGCATGAATAGCTGTTTTAATAAGATCTTGAGGAGTATCTGTTTCTTTCTCACCGGATTTTATAGCATAAAAAAGATCAGCATTTGATTTCTTAATAAGAGCATCTCTTTCTTCTATATCACTATATCCAAGGACTTCAAATCTCTTTTTAAATCTTCCAATAGCCTCTTCTGCATTATTTGGACTATTTTTAGGATAAAGAATCATCGACTCATTGCCAAGCATTTCTTCATTATAATAAGCATAATCAAAAAGGGCATTGGATGTTCCCCTGTAACACAATTGATTTTCGTGGAAAATAATTTTCATTTGTTAGTAAGTAAGTTAAATTATTTAGCTTCTATCATTATCTTATCAGACCTACTCAATGGTAACAATAGAAACAGCAGAAAAAGGGCACTATTATATCCTCTTATTTCTGTAGCTTTTGAGACCGATCTCCTACGATAAAAAGACAGATTGCTTTTTTCATTGATCCTCCCAATTTATAAGTTACAAAAATACATTTTTAATGATAAGACTGCTTGAAATATTCTTTAGGTATTGCTATAATCAGCGAAAAAAATTCTCTATTATTAAATTCTCATCGCTATTACATCAAAAAACCGTCCCAAAAATGAGACGGTCTGCTTGCAAAATTTCAATATATCTAATTAATAGGCGTAGAATTCAATTCCCTCAGATGCATACCCAGATGGTCTTACACCTGATCTTGAATAATAGTGGTCTTTACCATTCCAATATCTGTAAATAGGAACAGTATTAGGCTGCTGAGTTGCAAATGCATTAAACTCAATTCCTTCTTCTACATACCCCTGGTAATACCCCGGAGTTCTTGTATAATAGTGATCTCTCCCATTATAATATCTGTAAATAGGAACAGTATTGGGAGCTTTGTATAAGAATGCATTGAACTCTATTCCTTCAAAAGAATACCCGCTATAGCTTCCCGGAGTTTTTGTATAGTAATGATCTAATCCGTTGTAATATCTGTAAATTGAAATAGTATTGAATTCAAGATAAACTTTATTGTCAATAAGATATTGATCTACATAAGCTTTAAGCTGAGCTTTTTTAGCCGCATCTTTCACCAGATCGTAAATAATCACTAATCCGTTGTTTCCAAAATCTACCAAAACTGAATTGCTTGCATTAGAGCTGTTCTGCCAGTTGGAAATATTAATTTTAGGATTTGTCTGATCAAGATTCAGATCTCCTACCAATCCTTTTGAAGGATCCCCTCCTCTGGTTTTATAGGCTAATTTTTTAGAATAGTTCATGGAGGATTCAGCAGTGTTCACATCATTTGTAACATCTACATCAAAAATATCTTTCATCCCTACTTTCACCCCTATTCTTGCAGCACGATCACGGCTTTGGCTTCTTGTTTCTGCCTGGAACAGAACATCCAGTTTAGCACCTGTATAGATATCAAGTGCCACGTGAGTTCCGTAGTCCTGTACAATCTGTTGTGGAGTTTTTGTCTGCAGATCCTGAACAAATTCCGGAGTCAGATAATCTCCCAACATATCTGTAGTTGCATTGAATCTTAATCTTTTCTGTTTGATCGTCAGGTTATAACTTCCGTAGATATATTTTGCATCAAACTTATTGTTTGTAGTTACTGCAGAATTGAATCCTACTGAAAGTGTTTTCTTAAACAATGGGATACCGGCAGTAACATTTACTTTAGTAGAAACCATTTTAGAATACGACTCTGCATTTTCACCATATTCCTCAACATATTCCTGTGAGAATGTGTTTTCGCTCACTAATCTGTTTGCCTGTTCTGTTTTAAAACGATCAATATCTATCACTTTAAAACCTGCTGCAGTAGCATTGGCGTATTCACCGGCAACATTATACCCATGTCCTAAGACATCATAAATTCCGTCTCCTGCAAATTTGGAAGCTGATAAACGATTGGCTTTTGCTGCCGGACTGCTGGGGGTTACTTCAGTATTCAGTTCTTCTGTAGAACATGAACTCATGAAAAGCATCAGTAAGCTACTGAAGCAAAATAAAATTTGTTTTTTCATAGTAATATTTAAAAGTTTCGGCAAATATAATATTCAACAAGCAGTGATAAAAGTAATCACATGATGACATATATCATTATTTAGTGAATTTAATATTTAATTAAACTACTATTAATAAATGATATACCCATCACTATTTATAATTTAAGAAAACAAAAAGAGTAAAGAAATCGACTTAATCAGGAACTTTTATTTCCAACACAGCCCGTCTGCTATATGGCTTACATTTTCACAACACCATATTTAAATTATCATTTACAGCTTACAATAATTATCCATCATTATACGACTGATAGCTTTTAAACAGTATTTCATGAAAATCTATAGAAATAAATAAAAAAGTTCGAGTCAAAAAACCAATACCGGGTTATAAATCATCTCGTAAACGCATAATTTTAAGTAAATTTGCAAAAATTAAAATTGAAATGGAGAAAGTAAGAGTACGTTTTGCTCCAAGTCCTACAGGACCTTTACATTTGGGAGGCGTAAGAACTGCATTATATGATTATCTTTTTGCTAAAAATCAAGGTGGAGAGTTTGTATTAAGAATTGAAGATACAGATACCGCAAGATATGTAGAAGGAGCTGAAGAATATATAGAAGAAGCTTTAGAATGGTGTGGAATTATCCCTGATGAAAGTCCTAAGAAAGGAGGGAAATATGCTCCTTACAGACAATCTGAAAGAAGAGATATCTATGATCGATATACAGAGCAGATCTTAAAAACAGATTATGCTTATATCGCTTTTGATACTGCAGAAGAATTAGATACAATTCGTGCAGAGTACGAAGCAAAAGGTGATGTTTTCTCGTATGACAACAAAACCAGAAACCGTTTAAGAAATAATCTTGCCCTTTCTGAAGAAGAAGTTCAAAAACTATTGGACGAAAAAACGCCTTATGTCGTAAGATTCAAAATGCCTGTTGACAGAGTATTGAACCTTCAAGACATTATTCGTGGAAAATTCTCCGTCAATACAAATACTTTAGATGATAAAGTTCTGGTAAAGAATGATGGAATGCCAACCTACCATTTCGCAAACATCATTGATGACCACGAAATGGAGATTTCTCACGTGATTCGCGGGGAAGAATGGCTGCCTTCTTTAGGACTTCATACGCTTTTATATGAAGCAATGCAGTGGGAAGCACCACAATTTGCACACCTTTCTTTAATTCTAAAACCAGAAGGGAAAGGGAAATTAAGCAAAAGAGATGGGGATAAATTCGGGTTCCCGGTATTCCCGCTTGATTTCAAAGATCCTGTTACAGGAGTAGTTTCTAAAGGATACAGAGAAAACGGTTATCTTCCTGATGCTTTCATCAATATGGTAGCATTATTGGGATGGTCTCCTGCAGATGATAAAGAAATTCTTCCTTTGGAAGAGATGATCAAGGAATTTGACCTTCATAAAGTACATAAAGCTGGCGCAAGATTCAGTAAAGAAAAATCTGAGTGGTTCAACCATCAGTATATTCAGATGAAGTCTGATGAAGAGATTCTTCAGATCCTGAAAAATACAGATCTTGATTTTTCCGATGCTTCTAATGAGAAACTGCTAAAAGTAATTCATCTGATGAAAGAAAGAGCAACATTCCCGAAAGACATCTATGAAAACGGAAAATTCTTCTTTGAAGCTCCAACTTCTTACGATGAAAAAGCTTCAAAAAAAGCTTGGAATGATGAGACTTCCGCAATTTTAGGAGAATTGGCATCTGCTTTTGAAGCTACAGACTTCACCGCTGAAACATTGAAGCAAGCAATGCATGATTTTGCTGAAAACAAAGGATTGGGTATGGGTAAAGTGATGATGCCACTACGATTGTCTTTAGTAGGAGAATTGAAAGGTCCGGACGTTCCGGATATCCTGGAAACCCTTGGTAAAGAGGAAAGTGTCTCCAGAATAAACAATGCTATAAATAATTTTAAATAGAATAACCATAATTTTTCATACATTTGAAAGATTTAATTTACTTCAAGAAATGGAATATTTAAGTTTCGAACTTCCTATCAAAGAATTGATGGATCAATACCAGACGTGTTCTTTAGTAGGAGAAGAAAGTGGTGTTGATGTAAAATTAGCATGCAGCCAGATTGAGGATAAGATTTTAGAAAAGAAAAAAGAAATCTATGGAAATCTTACCCCTTGGCAAAGAGTACAAATGTCTCGTCATCCAGATCGTCCTTATACCTTAGACTACATCCACGGAATGGCAGATAAAGGCAGTTTCTTAGAGCTTCACGGAGACAGAAATTTCGCTGATGATCCGGCTATGATTGGAGGATTGATTACCCTTGACGGTCAAAAAGTAATGATTATAGGGACTCAAAAAGGTAGAACAACTAAAGAAAGACAGCACAGAAGATTTGGAATGCCAAATCCGGAGGGATACAGAAAAGCTTTAAGACTCATGAAGCTTGCTGAAAAATTCAATATTCCTGTGGTAACTTTAGTAGATACACCGGGAGCTTATCCAGGATTGGAAGCTGAAGAAAGAGGACAGGGAGAAGCTATTGCAAGAAACATTTTTGAAATGGTTCAGCTGAAAACGCCAATCTTCACTTACATCATCGGAGAAGGTGCCAGTGGTGGAGCATTAGGAATAGGTGTTGGAAATAAAGTATATATGTTGGAAAACACTTGGTATACCGTAATCGCACCTGAAAGCTGTTCTTCTATCTTATGGAGAAACTGGGATCACAAGGAAGATGCTGCGAATGCATTGAACCTTACTCCAGCAGATGCTTTAAGAGAAAAGTTCATCGACGGGATTATTGAGGAACCCCTTGGAGGTGCTCATTATGACCAGGAGACCACTTATTTAAACTTGAAAAATTCTATTTTACAAAATATCAAAGCTTTCTCCAAATTTACAGGACAGGAGCTTGAAACCCAGAGACAAGATAAATTCATTGCAATGGGGCAGTTTAAAGGATAAAAAAATAAAAAGGTTAAGAATTTCTTCTTAACCTTTTTTCTTTAGTTTTCTTCTGTTCTATTCTGCAACGTTAAGTGCTATTTCAATATCCTGTTCAATTTTCTTTAAAGAAGAATATTTGGCATCACATACCATGGTGGTCATGACATATTCACCTTTATCTACCAAAATAAAGTTTTCTCCTTTTGCAGGAACACTTAGATTATAATATTTTTTACCGCTTATTTTTACAATAAGGTTACAGGATGATCTGTTTTTAATATTGACATACGCTTCACTTTTATTGACATCATTATTAAAGAGGTGTGTCAACATGGCTGCCCTTCTTTTATTTTCTTCGCTTGGTTCAGATTTAGAGGTGCCCGCAGTCTTCGCCGCAGATCCTGTTGAACCCACTGAAGCGAACGTCGTTCTTCTTTCTGCTTTTAAAGCATCAATAGCAGCAGCTGTATTACTAGAAACAGGCTTACCATTGGCGGTATAGGTTTTATTCGCTGCGACTGTTTTACCGCTGTTTAACTCGTTATTCTTTACGATATTTTCAATTTTTTCTTTACTGATCGGTTTTATAGTAGGCTTTGCTTCGGGAGAATTACCTGCCATAATAATATCAATCAGTTTTCTTTTAAAAAAGTCTGTTTTAGCATGTCCGGGATTCTGTTTCAAAAAGCCGGCAATTACTCTTGCCTCTTTTGAAATCTCCGCTTCCTGTTCGGTATAGATGATTACAGTTTCTTTTTCAACAACAGCTTTCGATTTTGTTTTTTTCTTTTTTTGGGAAAAACCAAGTGAGAAAATGCATATAAATAGGAGGAATAAGATTTTTTTCATTAATCAAATCTTTAAAATAGTATTAAATATATTAATAACGTGAAAAGTCATTTTTTAGTTTATCATTAAAATCATTATCTTTGCACTGCTCTAAATTTAAGCTAAAAATTAATACTAATCTTAAATAAAAAAAATAATAGATATTATGTCTTATACACCAGCTGCTGCAGACGTAGCAAAATTGAGAAACCAAACAGGTGCAGGTATGATGGACTGCAAGAAAGCTTTAGTTGAAGCTGAAGGAGACTTCGAAAAAGCGGTAGATATCCTTAGAAAAAAAGGACAAAAAGTTGCTGCTAACAGAGCTGACAGAGAATCTGCTGAAGGTGCAGTAATCGCAAGAGTAAACGAGGACAACACTTTAGGTGTAGTAATCTCTCTAAATTGCGAAACTGACTTCGTTGCTAAAAACGAAGCGTTCATCGAACTAGCTTACGAATTAGCTGAAATGGCAATTTTCGCTGCTACTAAAGAAGAACTTTTGGCTACAGATTTCCACGGACTTACTGTTGCTGACAAATTAATTGAGCAAACAGGAGTTATCGGTGAAAAAATCGAGATCGGTTCTTTCGAAAGAATCCAAGGAGATTTCTTAGGAGCTTATATCCACGCTGGAAACAAAATTGCTGCAATCACTTCTCTTTCTGCTAAAGTAGACGGATCTGACGAAGCTGCTAAATCTGTTTCTATGCAGGTTGCTGCTATGAACCCAATCGCTTTGGATGAAACTAGAGTTTCTCAGGAGACTATCGACAAAGAATTAGAGATCGAAAGACACAAACTTACTGAAGAAGGTAAGCCTGCAAACATTATCGACAATATTCTTAAAGGTAAAATGCAGAGATTCTACAAAGACAACACTTTGGTACACCAAGACTTTATTAAAGATGCAAGTATCTCAGTTGCTGATTACGTAAAATCTGTAAACGCAGACCTAAAAGTAACAGGATTTGTAAGAGTAAGCTTATAATCCATCTTTAAAAAAATATGAGATCCCGGTGAAGTTCACCGGGATTTTTTTTATTCTAAAAAGGCGTTATTATTAACACAATATGACGAGAGCTTTAAATATTTAACAATTACACTATAATCACGATTTCAAAGTTTTTTTTGTATAAAAATTTGATTATTAATGTTTAAATTTGCGGCCCCATATAATAACGCATGAAAAAATTTCTACTGGCTATTTGCTCTTTTCTTTGTTTATTTGCTAATGCACAATTGGATTCTGAGCATTGGATCGCTCCTATGTCGGCTAGCAGTCTTCTTGGAACACCGAAAGGATATCTTTACCTTTCAACCAATGAAACAATTCCCTTTTCAGTACAGGTGTATAACAACAACAATGTAATTTCTACGGTTCAGGTAAGCAAAGGAAATCCAACACAAGTAACCATCCCTAACAATATGATGATTGCTTCTGCCCCATCCGGGTTGTTTACTTCAACTTCAATGGGATTATATGTAAAAGGAAATAAAAAATTCTTTGCCAGCTATAGATTTACTGTGCAGGATCAGGCGGAATTTATTACATCAAAAGGATTAGCCGGACTTGGAAAAACGTTCTTCGTGGGAATGGCTCCTAATACGACGGCCAAACCTTATGTGAACTCTACTATTGGAGTCACTGCAACGGAGGACAATACTACTGTAACTTTATCCGGATATAATCCTGGTGTTGTTTTTTCTGACGGTATTTCAGCTCCGTCAAGAACTTTTACAATCAATAAAGGAAAATCATACATCCTTGAAGCACAGAGTAATCTTAATCCTAACAACTTAGCGGGATTAGTAGGGGCAAAAATTGTTGCCAGTAAACCAATCACTGTTACCAATGGAAACTTCA
Organism: Chryseobacterium sp. GW821-FHT04C04; assembly: GCF_059420365.1. Taxonomy (NCBI): domain Bacteria; kingdom Pseudomonadati; phylum Bacteroidota; class Flavobacteriia; order Flavobacteriales; family Weeksellaceae; genus Chryseobacterium; species Chryseobacterium sp. GW821-FHT04C04. The sequence continues at coordinate 805,808 of NZ_JBWKTO010000002.1, forward strand.
ACAGCATCTATACTACCCAAAACAATACGAATGTAGACGTTCTTATGGATCAGGCTGTTCCTGTGGAAAGACTGGGAAAAGATTTTGTAATGGTAAAAGGAAACGGACCTGCAAATTCAGGAATGGAAGCAGCCGTAGTGATTGCAACAGTAAATAATACCAAACTTACCGTAAACGGAACTCTTTTGAATAATGTGACCTTAAATGCGGGACAATATTATGTTGTTCAGGGAACTAACTATGTAAACCAGGTGAACGGAAATTACAATATGAGTATTTCCGCCAACAATAATGTATATGTATATCAGCTTCTTGCGGGAACATCTTCAGGTACGGTTTACGCAACAGGTGGAATGAACTTTATCCCTCCATTAAGTTGCTTCTTACCCAAAGAGATCAACGAAATTGGATTTATTAATAAAATAGGAAACGACACTTTCAATACCAGACTTAATATTATTACTCAGACAGGTGCTGCGGTAACAATTAATGGAAATCCAATTGCAGCGGGTACCGGACCGGCGCCTGTGACGGGAAATCCTAACTGGGTTACCTATTCCATTCCGAGTGTAACAGGAAATATAACCGTTGCTTCTACAAAACCGGTTACAGCAGGAATTGCTGCCGGAAACGGAGCGGTAGGATATGGAGGATATTTTGCTGGATTCTCTTCTATTCCGGTGATTACAAAAACCGGAGATTGTTATAATGGGGTTCTTCTTTCTGTAGAAAGTGGTTATGATGCTTATCAATGGTATCTTAATGGAATTCTGATTAATGGAGCTACGTCACCGTCTATCAACCCGGACTTGTATGGTTCGGGAGTATATACTTGCTATATTACCAGAACCAATTGTGAGTCCAGACTTACTGCAGAATTTGATTATACAGTATGTCCGCCTATCACTACCACTACTTATGATATCGGATCATGTACTACGAAAATCATTAATCCTGTATTGAGCAATTCCAATCAGGCTGTGGATCCTACCAATACCAGCATTATTGTACATCCTACCAATGGAACTGTTTTTGTAAACCCTACAACAGGACAGATTACCTATACTCCTAATGCAGGTATTACGACAAATACGTCTGATACCTTCACTTATTATATCCAGGGGACCGGAAATCCGGCTGCTTTTGAATATTTTAAAATTATAATCAATACTCATGTTTTCCAGGTAACCAATGCTTCTTTGACTTCTTGTGCAGCAGCCAATGGAAACGGGACATTCAACCTGACTACAGCGATTGTCACTCAGGAGCCGGGTGCTGTGGTTACTTATTTTACCAATGCTAATTTAACGGGGCAGATTGCCAATCCAGCGGATTATTCAGGACAGTCGGGAACGATATATGTGAATGTAACCTCTTATGGATGTTCTAAAACAGCTACCATCACATTAAACACCTATCCTACTCCCAACCTTAATACGAGTAACTTCAATGCTGCGATTTGTGATGATAATTTTGATGGAGTTGTAAATGTCAACTTTACCAATGTAACCCCACAAATTGTAACGAATCCTGCGAACTTCACTGTAAAATATTATTTGAATCAGGTTGATGCAAATGCCGGAAACAACAATACTCTTCCTGCTAACTGGACTTTCACAGCTAATACAATTGTCTATGTAAGAGTATCTGGTGTCGTTGGGGAATGTCCTCCTGCTTTGGGCCAAATCAATTTCACCATTGGAAACAAAATTCCTTTGATTACCAATAATGGCCAGGCTGATATCTGTGACAATGATTTTAATGGTTCTGAAGCAGTAAACCTTAATGACTATAAAGCTTTATTCACTACAGATCCAGGGGTAATTCTATCATTTTACACCTCATTGGCGAATGCACAGGCAGGACTAAATCCTATTGCGGCATCACAAACACTTACTTCTTTTAGCAGTGTTTTTTATGTAAGATTTCAAAGCAGTACAGCATGTCCTAATACAGCTGTTTTAACTCTTACTCTTAAAACTCCTAAAAAATCTACCCAATTACATGATCGGGTTATCTGTTCTAATGAAAAAATAATGCTGGATGCAGGTCCTGGATTCACTTCGTACTTATGGAGTACTGGCGCTACTTCTCAAAATATTTCTGTAGGAGCCGGAACTTATTATGTAGATCTTGGATTCAACGGATGTGTATACCGTCAGTATGTAAATGTAACAAATTCACAAGCACCTACTATTACTAAAATAGATGTTGTAGGCTCTACAGCCACTGTCTCTGTAACCGGAGGAACAGCTCCTTACAAGTATTCATTAAACGGTTTTGATTACCAGGCTTCCAATGTTTTCACGGGATTATCAAGAGGTCTTCATACGGTATACGTATTAGGTTCTGATGGATGCAGTCACGTAACCAAAGAGTTTTTGGTTCTTAACCTTATCAATACGATCACACCGAATGGAGATGGAATAAATGATGTTCTTAATTATTCAGAATTAAGGATCAAACAGAACGTTACAATTGAGATTGCTGACCGCTACGGAGCCTCTGTATATAAGTCTTCTGACAAAAATTATACATGGGACGGAAAATCAAATGGAAGAAACCTTCCTACGGGAACATATTGGTATATAATCAGATGGACAGAGCCAGATACGAAATTACCAGTTTCGTATTCAGGATGGCTTTTAATTAAAAATCGGGAATAAATTTTTAACATTTATTTAAATTTTATTAAAAGTATTTCATTTTTTATTTTAATTTTGTAGAAATCCTAATTCCATACACATGAAAAGATTTCTACTCAGTTTGGTATTAATTTTTTTGACAATTAATACACTCTTTGCACAAAGGGATAGTGAGCATTGGATTGCTCCTTATTATGACAGTGCCGGGGGGTATACGAACATGATATACCTTTCTACTGATTCTACAACACCCTTTGATGTAACCATTTACAACAACAATGCTGTAGTCACCACGGTTACCATCAGTAAAGGTAGCCCGCAAACCTACAAGGTTGCCAACAACCTTATTTCTACGGGTACAACTACAGAAGCATTCAATGTGGGTAATAAAGGACTCTATTTAAAGGCATTAAAACCTTTTTATTGTAGTTTAAGACTTGCTCAGAGTGTTCACGGAGAAGTTATTACCAGTAAAGGAAGAGCAGGAATCGGAAAAACATTTTTCGTTGCGAGTGCTCCCAATACCAATACAAGCAGTATTCAGAACTTTACAGCAGGTATCCTTGCTACTGAAGACAATACTAATGTAACTGTATCTTGGAACCCTACTGCAGGAGTAGTTTTTATCAATGGTACCCCTCCTGGTAACACCCATACCTTTACCTTGCAGAAAGGACAATCTTTCATTCTTGCAGGATCAGGCACCCAGTCGGCCAACAAGAATGGTTTTATCGGAGCAAAAGTGGTAGCAGATAAACCTGTAACCCTTACTAATGGAAGTTGTAATGCCAACTTCTCTACTTCGCCATCCGGAAGTGACCCGGTTCTAGATCAATCTGTACCGGTTGACAGACTTGGAAATACATTTGCAATTGTAAAAACAAGATCCACTATTCCTAGCCAGAATATGGAAGGAGGGCTTATTATTGCTACAGAAGATAACACGGAAGTCTATTTAAATGGTGGTGGTACTCCAGTAGTAACACTTGCTGCCGGAGGATGGTTCAGAATCAATGAAACCAGCTATGTGGCTCAAGGTACTTCAGGACATTCAAATATGTTTATTTCAACAACCAAAAACGTATATTTATATCAGTTCGTAGGGGTAGGTAATAGTGAAGCCACCAATGGGTTCAACTATATACCGCCATTGAACTGTTTCCTTCCAAGAAAAATTGATGAAATCGGAAAGATCAATGAAATGCCAATTGGGACAGGTGGAGCCAGTGCAGTTCAGGATATTGTTGTAAAATTAAATATCTTAACAGAGACAGGGGCAACAGTATTGGTAAATGATGCGCCTCCAGCTGCAGCGGACGGTCCATATCCATTGGCAGGAAACTCCAACTGGGTAACGTATGGAATTACCGGAGTAACAGGAAATATTAAAATCACTTCCACAAAAGCTGTAACAGCTGGTATCAACGGCGGATTCAGTTCTGCAGGATACGGTGGTTACTTTGCCGGATTCTCATCAATCCCTGTAATTGCAAAAAAAACAGGAGAATGTGTACCAGGAATTATTCTTGAAGTAGATGACGGATATGAAACATACCAATGGTTCCGTGACGGTGTAGCTATTCCGGGTGCAACGACTTACACGTATACGCCTACACAGTCAGGAAACTATACTGTAAAAGTAACGATGGGAACATGTCCTCCAGTGACAACTCCTATCTATAAAGTACAAAACTGTTTAAAAGAAACAACACAAGCGCTTAATGCTTGTTCTACTAAAATTATTACGCCTGCGTTTACTTCATCAACTCAAGCAGTAGTTCCAACTACAGTAGTCATTTTAACTCCTCCTACAAAAGGAACAGCTGTGGTTAATCCAAACGGAACAATCACGTATACTCCGAATCCAGGATATTTAGGATCGGACAAGATTATTTATAAATTCTGTGGAAACTCAGTAGAGTTTACAGATTGCGAGCAGGTAACATTAAACCTTACTGTAGTTCCATTCACAGTAACGGATACTTCTATTAAGGCATGTTGGTACGATGTAGCTCCTTATGCTTATTTTGATCTTACTAAAGCTAAAGTAACAGACTATAATGCGGTTACAAAAAAATACTACCGTACTTTAAATGATCTTACTGCAGGAATCAATGAAATCACAACACCAGAAAACTTCCCTTCAACAGGTGGATTTGTATATGTGAAAGTAACGACTGCTGAAGGATGTACAGCGAATGCAAAAATTGAATTAATTGTACTTCCAATCAAAAAATCTCCAATCCTGGTAGATCAATATATCTGTATGGATGCAAAAACAAACCTGGATGCAGGTTCTGGATATGACTCATACCTATGGAGCACAGGTGCTACCACTTCAGGGATCAGAGATGTAGGTGTTGGAGAATATTCTGTAGTACTTGGCAAGAACGGATGTTTCCTTACCCAAACCGTAAAAGTGAAGAAAGTTGAAGATCCGGTAATTCAAACCATTGAAATCAACAATAATACAGCGACTGTAATTGTAAGCGGAGGTAAAGCTCCTTACAAATATGCAGTTGACGGAACGGCTAACTGGCAGGATTCAAGTACTTTCACAGGTTTAACAAGAGGACAGCATACTTTCTATGTAAAAGATTTTTATAACTGTACTCCTACTTCTGTTGAAATTACCATTCCTAATCTATTAAATGCCATTACACCTAATGGAGATAATGTAAATGATTATATAGATTACAGTGAACTTGCTTATAAAGACAACCTAACATTTGTAGTGTATGACAGATATGGAAATATGGTATTCACCGGAAATAAATTCAACAACTTCAGATGGGACGGTAAGCACTTTGATAAAAAACTAGGAACAGGAACTTACTGGTATCATATCAACTGGACTGAGTCCAACAAAGAAAAGACTCCAGTAAAATATACAGGTTGGATTCTTGTTAAAAATAGAGAGTAATAATTAGTTTAAAACTATATTTGATAAGTCACGATTTGATAATCGTGGCTTATTTTTTTATTAAATTAATAGTGAATATCATAAAATATTTCAATACCCCTTGTTGTTCTCCCTCCTGTAAAATCAGATGTATTGGCAGACAACATTATCTGTATGGAAGAAAAAACCACACTGGATGCAGGTCCAGGATTCAAAAGCTATGAATGGAGTACCGGAGCAACCACTCAAACCATCAAAAATGTAGGAGTGGGAGTCTATTGGGTAAAACTAAAAACCGGAGAATGCATCACCCTGCAGACCGTAAAAGTATATGCATCGGAACAGCCCGTTATTTCAAACGTTGATATCTCAAACAATACAATAACAGTGAATGTTATAGGAGGCACCCCGCCTTATAAATATTCTATGGACAATATCAACTGGCAGGATTCTAACCTATTTACCAATATTGCGAGAGGAAATGCAAGCATCTATGTAAAAGATAGTTATAATTGTGAACCGATAAAAGTGGATATCACGATTCCCAATCTGATCAATGTCATTACTCCTAATCAGGATGGGTAAACGATGTGATAGATTACTCTTTACTGGCTATCAAAAACAATCTTGTATGTAATATTTTTGACCGATATGGAAGAAAAATCTTCCAGACAGACAAAACCAACGAATACAAATGGAACGGAACTGCTGATGGCAGTAAAAGAATCCCTATAGAAAACTATTGGTATGAAGTAGGCTGGGATCACCCTAATGCCAAGCAAACTCTAATAAAATTTACGGGTTGGATTATGATAAAAAACAGAGAGTAATCCTACAGTCATAAAATTTTAAAAGCCGTGATTTTGAAATCGCGGCTTTTTTATTATGTTTTCAACTATTTAATACTTTTTATTATTAAATTTGTGATAAATACTACTACTGAATGAAGAAAATTCTATCTTTTTTATTTATATTTTATTTTTTCACCTCTGCTTTTGCCCAATTGGACCGAGAGCATTGGTTTGCTCCTATGATGGACAGGACAAGTGCTACCAATCCTTATCAGAATCTGTATTTATCCACCAGCAGAACGACTCCGTTTCCTGTAAGTATTTATAACAATAACGTACTGATCGGAACGGTGAATATCAGTAAAAATAATCCACAGAAATTCGATGTATTAAGAAAGTATATTATCACCACTCTGCAGACAGATTTATTTACCCCTACCACCAAAGGATTATACCTTAAAGCAGAATTTCCTTTTTATGCCAATTTAAGGTTTTCGGTATTCAATCATGCTGAGATCATTACCTCCAAAGGAATTTCATCAACAGGAACAAGCTTCTATGCTGCCTCTGCTCCTATCACTGTGAGCAACAATATTCTGAATTTCATGACCAGCGTGCTGGCAACAGAAGATAATACCACCGTTACGATTTCCGGATACAACCCTACCGTTCAGTTTTCCAACGGAACGACCGGAGCCACAAATCCCACCATGACGTTCACCTTAAACAAAGGACAGTCTTATATTATTGATGGGATTGGGGATATAGCAGGAAATTTTGACGGCTTTATCGGTTCAAAAATCATTTCAAACAAACCAGTCAATATCACCAACGGGAATTTTAACGGACAATATGCCGGAAACTTCCCTTCCAGTTCTGACATTTTAATGGATCAGGCAGTACCAGTCAACAGACTGGGGAATGAATTTGCTCTTGTAAAGGGGAACGGACCTATAGGTTCCAACATGGAAGGTGCCGTTGTGATTGCTACTGAAGACAATACCCAGATCTTTGTTAATAATGAAATTCCACCTATAGCGACCATCAATGCAGGAAAATATTATGTTATACCTGATTCCAAATATATCCTTCAGGGAAACGGACATTATAACTTATATCTAAAAACATCTAAAAATGCTTATGTCTATCAGATTTTAGCAGGAGATTCCAACTCGGGAAATGAAACAGCTACCGGAGGATTCAATTTTATTCCGGCGTTGAACTGCTATCTTCCCAAACAAATTAATGAACTCGGGCTTATTAATGAAAATTTTGTTCATTCCAATGGAAATCCTTCAGGGGGTCTCAACATCCCCACAAAACTTAACCTTATTACAGAAAGAGGTGCTACCGTTACCGTAAACAGCGCCACCCCTCTTGCGATTACAGGTCCTTATAATATGACAGGAACCACCAATTGGGTAACCTATGGAATTCCTAATGTGACGGGAACTATTACAGTCATTTCAGACAAAGCCATTATGGCAGGAATAACTGCTGGAACTGATGCCGTAGGATACGGAGGTTTCTTTGCTGGTTTCCCCACACAGCCCGTTATTTTAAAATCAGGTGACGGATGTATTCCGGGGGTAGTACTTACTATAGATCCTCTTATCTATGATACCTATCAATGGTACAGAAACGGATCACTTATTCCGGGAGCTACAGCTTCTTCATTCACTCCTACGCTACCTGGATATTATACCTGTTCTGTAACAATGGGCAGCTGTGCACCTTTAGTCACCCAACAACTTAAAGTTCTGAACTGTACAAAACTGACCAATGCAGCCTACAATGTATGTACTACACAGACTATAACACCCGCATTCAGCAGTTCATCACAAACACCTGCTCCAAGTACTGTAGCGATTACAACAGCACCTGCATTAGGTACTGCAGTGGTAAATTCAACCACTGGAATCATTACTTATACCGTGACAACTCCCGGTACATCAGGAACGGACACATTTACCTATACATTTTGCGGAAATGATCCGGACTTTCCTGATTGTGAAACAATAACCGTTACGATTAATATTCAGGCTCTTGTTGTCATGAATACAACCTTAACCGCCTGTGATATAAACGGACAGGGGACATTCAATCTCACTACAGCAAATGTTACTAATAATTCACCTGTTACGATTACTTATTACCCTACTCTTTTGGATGCCCAGAATGAAAATGCAACAGCATTGATCACCAATACAACAGCTTATACTGCACCGAATGGCACAATCGTATATGCGGTTGTCAAGAACAATATAGGATGTAAAAGTATAGCGCAAATCACATTATCACTTTTCAATAAAGCGGTTGTTTTAGATAACTACAATGGTGTTTTCTGTGATGATAATCTGGATGGAACGGTTACCGTTATCCTTTCTAATGTCACTCCTCTTGTTCTCAATAATCCTAATTTCTTTACCAATGTAAGGTATTATGCAAACCTGGCAGACGCCAACGCAGGAAATATCAATACACTTCCTAACACCTGGAGTTATACAGCTACAACTACTATTTACATCAGAGTAGATTCTCCGGATGGCTGTGCTGCTGTGATCAAACCTTTACAGTTCAGTATCGGAGCTAAGGTACCATTGATCATCAAATCTGTTACAGAAAGTGTTTGTGATGATGATTTAGATGGAACAAAAAGTGTCAATTTAGCACAGTTTATCCCTCAGTTTACATTAGACCCGAATGTTACTTTCACATTCCACGCCACTTTATCGGATGCTCAGAACAATGTGAATATCGTCTCATCACCCGTTAATATTACAACTTCTCAAACGTATTATATCCGATTTGAAAAAAATGGAGTATGTCCGGAAGTGGCAACACTCAAAATCAATATTAAGATCCCTAAAAAATCGGATGTATTAAAAGATAAGGCTATTTGTCCGAAGACGACGACGACATTAGATGCAGGGCCTGGATTCGAAAGGTATTTATGGAGTACAGGAGCTAACACCCCATCCATTACCAATGTTGCTCCGGGAAGTTATTGGGTAGAGCTTACCTTCAATGGCTGTGTTTACAAACAGTATGTGAACGTTACAGAATTGCCAAATCCTGTGATTACTTCTATTGAAATCGACGGAACAACAGTAAAAGTGGGAGTAAGCGGAGGCACACCACCTTATGAATATTCTTTGGACGGTGTGATATGGCAGAGTTCCAATGTTTTTTACAACGTACCCAGAGGAGCGCACAATGTATTTGTAAGAGACTCTAAAATGTGTGAGGAAGTCAAAAAACCATTTGCCATTATTAATCTGATTAATACCATCACTCCAAATGGAGACGGTTATAATGAGGGAATCGATTATTCTGCCCTAATGGCCAATGAAAACCTTGTATTCCGAATCTTTGACAGGTATGGTGCCGAGGTCTTCAGAGGAACTCCTGAAAACAGATATACCTGGGACGGAAGAATAGGTGGAAGATATGTTCCTACAGCCACCTACTGGTATTTTATCACCTGGACGGAGTATGGCTCTGCACTTATGGTAAAATATTCAAGCTGGCTATTGGTAAAACACAGATAACATAAGGAAACCGGAAGAAAGAAGAACTGAAAACTCAGAGTTCCTTTCTTCCGGTTTTTTTATTTGAATCTTTATTTTTTTAAGTTAATGACAAGTTTCTAACAGTCCTTAACAATTAAATCCCAAAGTTTAATATAACTTTAACCACTATTCATCATCTAATTAGGCAAAATTGCTATATTTCTATGTAATTTTGCGCATTATATGAAGAAACTGTTTACTCTAGTGCTATTGGTTTTTCTGGCAAAAATGAATGCACAAATATATTCCGGAGAGGTATTTCTGAGAGACAACTCTATTTTATATCTCAATCAGGTATATGTTACGAACCTGACTATACAAAAAACCGTTCTTACGGACTACAATGGTAATTTTAAGATTCCGGCTAACCCTGGAGATGTCATCCGGTTTACCTCTATTGTTACTGAAAGAAAAGATATAAAGCTAACTCCTCAATCGATGGCACAGAAAAATCTGGTTGAGCTTAAAATTGCTTATTACGAAATTCAGGAAATTGTCCTCAGCAGGTTCAAACCTACGGGAAATCTTCGGTATGATGTCAATTCTTTAAGAAAAGAAGACAAAGCATATGCGCTCAAGAAAGTCATTGGTCTTCCTGAGCCGAAAGGTGACGGAACGCCACCGGAACTTCCTGTTGCCGGACTCCGAGACGGCGGATTGACCTTCAGCCTTGAAAGTATCTATGATATTCTTTCCGGTGAGCGAAAGAAAAAACAGCGTTACCAGGCTTACGAAAGAATGAACAGCTCCGTTTCCCAGATCAAAAATTATTTAGGAAAAGACTATTTTACAAGATTCAAAATTCCTGAGAATTTAATTGATAATTTCCTTCAGTTTGTTTATACCTCTGAAAACATCCAGGCTTATGTATTGGCTGGTAACTTTGAAGCTGTAAAGATTCCTATTGAAAAATATCTGCCGATCTATCAGAAGAGACTTAGAAGCTCACATCTTCAGGAGGTTGTAAGCAGCAATTAAAAATCCCGATAAAAAATAAATCAGACTATACAATAATCCATGTTTCACGCATGGATTATTTTTTTTATGAAACAATAAAAATTTAGCCCAGACCTTTACTATTATTTATTCAAATATATATTATTCAATTTTTACCGCATATATTTCTATAATATTTAAAAATATATTAAATTTATCTCACGAACTAGTGTTTAAAATAAAAATACTTATATTTCGTTATCCAAATAAAAACTAACCAGCGCAAAACGTAAATTAAATGAGAAACACCAATTCTAATTTAATATTAATTAATGAAAAAAGTACTTTTACTTCTTGGCTGCATGTTCCTTTTTACGGTGTCTGCTCAAAAAAAAGGCAAAGACTATAGTAATATTCTAAAAAGTAATAATATCTATGAGATCAATGCATTTTTAAGAGATGCCCATCCAGATGATCCCCGAAGATCTGTTCTGAAACCAAAGGTAATGGACCTGATGAAAGAATACATCAAAAATGCACACCCTGCTGATCAGAAGGTAAAAGACATGCAGGAAATGCTTGCTATGCTGAGAAGAAGACCTTCTACAAAGATCACCTTTGATGAAATGAATGCAATCATCAAACAAAAACAAATTGCAAAGTATAAAGCTGAGCTGGCAGCGAAACAGCCTACTACTGTCTATACTCCAAGTACAGCTCAGAATACCTATGTCGTCAATACAACAGCAAATACTGCAGTTCCCAATGCCGAAGCAGAAGAATTCAACATGCTGATGGCCGTCTCTCCCGTAGAACATAAAAACAAAACAGTAAAAATCCTCAATTCTTTATTTGATAATGATCCTAATGCTAAAGAGTGCATTGTCATGATTCAAAATAAATCGGACTGTAATATCATTGTAAGAATGGAAGGTGTAGGTACTACCAAATACAGACTGGCAGTACCTGCTCAGGGTGAAGGTTCCATTGTCATAGAAAAAGGCCAGTATCTTTTCTCCAGTTTGGTTTGCGGAGCGCAATATGCCTCACAAAAAACAATACAAAGAGCCATTATGGTAGCTTTGGGAAGCCAATAACCTCAATCATAAACGAATTAGTTCTCTGTCTTTTACCTCCAAAAGGCAGAGATTCTCAATAAATTTTTAGTATTTTTGCACTCATTTTATAACTCAATGGGCAAGAATAAATTAGCAAGGTTTACAGAAAACAAAATATTACCGAATGTAATACAACCTACAAGAGAAGAGGCCTTAGAAGGTTTCGATCTTAAAGGAAAATGGAGAGACAATTTTTTTAAAAATGAGAATCCAATTGTATTGGAATTAGGTTGCGGAAAAGGAGAATATTCTGTAGGACTGGCAAAAACATTTCCTGAAAAGAATTTTATAGGAGTTGATATTAAAGGGGCTAGATTCTGGTTTGGTGCCAAAGAAGCTGTAGAAAGTAACATGAATAATGTCGCTTTTCTGAGAACTCAGATCGAGCTCGTTGATTATTTTTTTGCTGAAAATGAAGTAGATGAAATATGGATTACGTTCCCGGATCCACAAATAAAATACAAAAGAACAAAACACAGATTAACACATCCGGATTTTTTAAACCGATATAAAAAGTTCCTGAAGCCAGGAGGTATCATTCACCTGAAAACCGATTCAGAATTTCTGCATGGGTATACACTGGGATATTTACAGGGGGCAGGCTATGAAATCATCAGCGCACACCACGATATCTATGGGGCACCTGAATACGATCCTAATACGGAGCATTTGAGAGACATCAAAACGTATTATGAAGAACTATTCTCGGCTAAAGGAAAAACAATTACTTATATTAAATTCCGGATAAGCTGATGAAATAAACAAGCTTGATGAAAAAAAAATTTTTAACGATTTTATTCTTCACTTTTCTTATACCCGTCTTTACAAATGCCCAAAAAAGCAATAAAGACATTCTAAAAAACACAAACATCAAAGAAATTGAAGAATACCTGAAGAACGCACACCCTGACGATCCTAAGAAAAGTGTGCTAAAACCAAAGCTGATCGCTTTAAAAAATGCAGAATGGACAAAAGGAGCCCGTACAGCTAAACCTATGGAAGCAAGGCCTGTTATCTCCGATATTCCTAAAAGCATTATGAGAAACCCAAATTCAGACGATGCTGAAGAGTTTAAAAAACTGATCACTGAAACATCTGCTGAACACAAGGATAAAACGGCAAAACTTCTGAATGCAATGTTCAATGAAGATATTACCCGTAAGGAAGCGATACTTTTATTCAAAAATAATTCGGACTGCAATATCGTACTGCGAATTGAAGGAAAAGATTACTACAATCTTGCTGTTCCCGCTCGTGGAGAAAATTTTATTGTGCTCAATAAGGGTTCCTATACGCTCAACAGTAATATCTGCGATATGAAATACATTTCACAGAAAGACATTAAAAAAAGTATATTTGTAACGATAGGTAACCCGGGACAGGTTGAGACAGAACTGAAATCTACCAATAATGAACCGGAAAAAAAACTTCAAAAAAAGAGAAACCAAAAAATAAAATAGGATGAAAAAACTATTCGTTTTTACCGGACTTTCAATGATTCTTACCAGCTGTAATGTCAATTATGGAGGTTATCCGGTAAGAACATCCTACCCTACCAATAATTCAGGGAACGCGGCCAATACAGAAAGAGAATATAACGATCTTATTAAGGGGTATAAGCCGGAAACAGCTGAAGTTCTTAATGATCTCCTTAATAGTGATGATCCAAAGAATCCTAAGACCTCTATTTCGGTAGAAAACAAATCTCCCTGCAATATGGTACTTACTGTAAGCGGGAACAATTTCTTCAAGAAAATCCCGATAGGTGCTGGAAAGATAGGATATACAATGGTTCCAAAAAATCAAAACTACAGGTTATCCGGAGTTGTCTGCAACTCGACTTATCAGAGTACAAAATTTGTAACCACTTCCTATTCTATAAAACTTTCAAAATAAAAAGAAAAATCCGCAGGTTTAGAGTGCACCCAAAAGTTTAGACAAAATTAAATAATCTTTTGATAATAAAGAGTTCGATATTCTATCGGACTCTTT
>NZ_JBWKTO010000003.1:0-357245 GCF_059420365.1 Chryseobacterium sp. GW821-FHT04C04
AGGTACACCTATATATAATAGCAGAGGCTTTTTTAAAAACAAATAGTCTTTATTTAAGTTTCGGCTAAAGCCAATAAGCTAGTTTTCTTTTTATTAAACGGGTTGAAACCCGTTTCTATTGAATTTTTACAATCTGGATGAATATTTGGATAAGGGTATCATGATTATTCGTTGGTAGGATCATCAACCACAGTGAGCACGGATTTGCACAGAGGGTGATGGATATAATATATAAGAGAGAAAGTTGATGATACAGAATACTCCTATTCATATCCTAAAACCTGGAATTGTAACCTTAAAACCAAAAAACCGGAACGCGAAACGCGAAACACGAAAACCTAATTCACAACTCATCATTCATCATTCATCATTCCCTCCCCTAGCCCTGATAGGAATGGATACCCCACAGCTTGCGTTGGAGAGTGGGTGGATTGGAGGGGTTGGAGAGCGCTGGGGCGAGGAGTAAGAATGGATAGCAGGAATAGCTCCTGGAAAAGTCGGAGAGTTGGAGGATTGGAGTGTGGAAACGTTTGGGAGAGATTGAGAAATGATGTGGTAAAGAGAAAGAATCAGAAATCCGGATATATTCTCAGGAGGGAATAAAAAAAACATTCCGTAAGAATCCTGAATATGTGGGATCCCTACGGAATGGTAATTGTAAAACGAAGTTGTGTTTTTAGTTCAGAACATAGGATGTTCCGTCTCTTCCGTCTTTTAATTCTATTCCTTCTGCAAGAAGTTTATCTCTGATCTGATCTGAAAGATCAAAGTTTTTAGATTTTCTTGCCTGATTTCTAAGCTCGATAAGAACCTTTAAGGTTTGATCAAGCTTTTCATTATTATTTTCTTCTATAGCCTGTAAACCTAAAACATCAAATATAAGGGCATTCAATGTCGTTTTTAAATCTTCCAGGTCTTCTGTAGAGATTGTCTCTTTGTCATCATTCAAGGCAAAAATATACTTCACAGCCTCAAATAAGTGAGCGATCAGGATTGGAGAGTTGAAATCATCTGTTAAAGCCTCATATGCTTTGTTCTTCCACTCTTTCAAGTTGAAGCCAGACTGTTTTGTATCGTCTGGAGTGATGGAGTTCAATACTTTAACAGCTTCCATCAACCTAATGAATCCTTTTTCGCTGGCAATCATGGCATCGTTTGAAATATCCAAAACACTTCTATAATGTGCCTGCAAGAAGCAGAAACGCACAATTGTAGGATGGAAAGGTTTTTCAAAGAAGTCATTATCACCTGTAACCAGCTGCATCGGAAGAATGTAGTTTCCTGTAGACTTGCTCATACGTTGTGAGTTCATTGTCAGCATATTGGCATGCATCCAGTAGTTTACCGGTGCCGCGTCGTTACAAGCTTTCCCTTGTGCAATTTCACATTCATGGTGAGGGAATTTAAGGTCCATCCCTCCTCCATGGATATCAAATGTTTCTCCTAAGTATTTTGTACTCATCGCAGTACATTCAAGGTGCCATCCGGGGAATCCTTCTCCCCAAGGAGAATTCCATCTCATGATGTGAGCCGGCGATGCTTTTTTCCACAATGCAAAATCCTGTGGGTTTTTCTTTTCACCCTGGCCATCAAGGTCTCTGGTATTGGCAAAAAGCTCTTCTATATTACGTTTTGAAAGTTCGCCATAGTTCAATCCTCTCCTATTGTATTCTAATACATCAAAGTATACCGAACCATTGCTTTCGTAAGCGAAGCCTCTTTCAATCAGTTTTTGAGTCAGTTCGATCTGCTCAACGATATGACCTGTAGCTGTAGGTTCAATATTGGGTGGCAAAAGGTTGAACATCTCCAGTACTTTATGGAAATCTACTGTATATTTTTGTACAATTTCCATAGGCTCCAGCTTTTCAAGTCTGGTTTGTTTTACGAATCTGTCATTCTCTACATTTCCATCATCGGTAAGGTGACCTGCATCGGTGATATTTCTTACATATCTTACTTTATACCCCAAATGCATTAGGGTGCGATAAATAAAATCGAAGGAAAGGAAAGTTCTTACATTTCCCAAATGCACATTGCTGTACACTGTAGGTCCGCAGACGTACATTCCGATATTTCCTTCTAAAATAGGTTTGAATATTTCTTTTTCCGCTGTAAGGGAGTTATATATTTTTAATTGCATTTATTTTTAAGTTAAAAGATTTAATAGTTTTAAAGATTCAAAAATTAGTTAAAAAATAATTCTGTCACAACAAATAATTGTCGTGATGAAAATTTTATCGGAAACTTTTTTAAATTTTATCATAATTAAATCGCTTTTAAATGATGCTGCAAATGGTCTACATAATCATTGATAATGAATTCCAATGTAAAAACCCGAGGCTCCGTTTTGGTCGTATCGCAGGTTCTTTGTAATGCTTCATCCGGGATATTTTCAACTATATGAACAATCTGATAGTTCAGCGACTTCCACAGATCAATAAGATCTGCAGTCGGAACATTCTGGTAGTCCTGAGCTTTTACCCAAAAATTCTGATCGTATACAATATTTTCGTTCTCTTTATATTGTGTCACAACAAATCTACGGATATTTGTAAAAGCGCTGTCACAAAGATGGCCAATAATTTCTTTTTTAGACCATTTTTCCGATGAAATTCTATATGACCATTCTTCTTCAGTGATATTTTGAAATCTCTGAAGTTCGGCATCAATAATATTCTTAAGAATTTGGTAGTTCATTGTCTAATAATCCAGTTTTGCATGGCTTCCCACATAATGTAAGAATTCTTGTCTTGTAATAGGATTTGTTCTGAAAATACCACTTAATTCTGCAGTAATTGTAGAACTTGCCGTATCTTTAATTCCCCTGCAGTTTACACAAAGGTGTTTTGCATCAATAATACACGCTACGTCTTTTGTTCCTAATGCTTCTTTCAAAGCATCTACAATCTGCATGGTAAGCCTTTCCTGAACCTGTGGTCTTTTTGCATAATAATCAACAATCCTGTTAATTTTTGAAAGACCAATCACTTCCCCATTGGAAATATAAGCAACGTGTGCTCTTCCTATGATGGGTAAGAAGTGGTGTTCACAAAAAGAGTATACGGTGATATCTTTTTCCACCAGCATTTGGCGGTATTTATATTTATTGGAGAAAGTGGAAATTCCTGGCTTATTTTCCGGAAGAAGTCCTCCGAAAATCTCGTTCACATACATTTTGGCAACACGCTTGGGAGAATCTTTCAGAGAATCATCTGTCATATCCATTCCTAATGTTTCCATAATCTCACCAAAAAGCTTGGTAATTTTTTCTATTTTTTCCTGTGGCGATTTATCAAAAGCATCTTTCCTTATAGGCGTATGTTCTTTTCCAGTGAAAATATCATCGTCGTTATCAGTAAAATCAACCATTTTTATTTAATTTGCAGCAAAAATACGGATAATATCTATTTATCTATTTCAAAAAAGATGAAAAACATTATCTTTTATAGCCATTTCTGATTAAAAAGCCTATGATTATTGTCGAAGAAGTACAAAACCAACTCCATAAAAGGGAATTTCTAGAATTCCCGGCAAAAATTTATCAACACGACAAAAATTACATCCGACCTTTAGATAAGTATATTGAAGAGATTTTCGATCCTGAAAAGAATAAATTCTTTAAAAATGGGGAGTGTAAAAGATTTCTGTTTAAAAGGAATGATAAAACGGTTGGTAAAGTAGCCGTTTTTATCAATACCCTTTATGAGCAAAAGCAACCTACCGGAGGAATTGGTTTTTTCGACTGTATCAATGATCAGGAAACTGCCAATTTTATTTTTGACCATTGTAAAAACTGGCTTCAGGAAAAAGGAATGGAGGCGATGGACGGTCCTATTAATTTCGGAGAACGGGACAAATTCTGGGGACTTTTAATTGAAGGTTTTATTGAACCACTGTTTGGAATGAATTACAACCTTCCCTATTACAAAGATCTTTTTGAGAATTATGGATTTCAGATTTATTTTGAACAGCTTTGTTTTACCAGACCTGTTTTTGCAGAAGTTTCAAGAATTTTCACGATTGCTCATGAAAAGAACAGAAGAAATCCGGCTATTTCGGCCCGACCTATGAAAAAGAATAATCTGGCCAAGTTTGCAAAAGATTTTACTGAAGTTTATAATAAGGCATGGGCTTGCCACGGGGAAGGAAAACATCTGGAAGAAGCTAAGGTTTTGAAAATGTTTAATACGATGAAACCTATTATCAATGAGCATATTTCCTGGTTTGTCTATGAAAATGAAAAACCTATTGCTATGTGGATCAATATTCCGGACCTCAACCAGTGGTTTAAATATTTGAATGGAAGATTTGGCATTTTTGAAAAGCTTAAATTTTTGTTTTTAAAACGATTCAAAAAGAATGAGAAAATGGTGGGACTTGTCTTTGGTGTTGTTCCGGAATGGCAGAAGAAAGGGATTGATGGGTATATGATCTGGGAAGGAACCCAGCATTTGAGAAAACATACAGATTTCAAGATTACAGAACTGCAGTGGATTGGTGATTTTAATCCTAAAATGATCAAGATTGCAGAAACTCTGGATACTACTGTTACCCGAAAGCTGGCTACCTACCGATATTTGTTTGACAGGAATAAAGAATTTGAGAGGCACCAGGATTTATAATTCAAGAACAATTCTTTCTTTTCATTTATTTTAATGGAATATTTGTACTTTTGAAAGTAATTTTTCAATAAACTAAATAAAACCATATACAATGAGAAAAATCATTATCAGTATCTTATTAGTATCTTTCATTCCTCTTTCTGCCCAGCAGATGACGACATTGAGTTATGACGGATCACGATTACTGAATCACACCTTTTATCAGAATGGAGATTCAAACAGTAAGGGGATCAGCTATGATGACATACAGGGTACTCCTTACTATGACAAAGCATTTTCACCCGCTAAATTTATTGTTGCTGACAGAGCTGAAACTACTGTAGCACGTTACAATACATATTTTGATGAAGTTGAGTTCAAGAAGGATGAAGAAACTTATTCTTTAGTTCCGGACAGCCCTTTTACCAGAATTGAATTTACCAGAACTAAAGAAACATTGGTAAAGCTTGACACTGGTGATGATCTAAAAGGATATTTCTTTGAATTGGTAAATGGTAAAAATGCACTTTATAAAAAAGTAAAAACAGAGTTTAAAAAGGCTTTTACTGCCAGAAATTCATACGAAACGGATAGACCTGCAAGTTTTAATGCAATGGATCCTGTCTATTATATTAAAACAGAGTCAGGATATATTAAGAACCCAAGAAAAGTAAAAGAGATAGCGGAAGCTTTCCCGGCGAAAAAAGATGATATTGAAAAATTCGTAAAATCGAATAATATTAAAATAAATAAAGAGGCAGACCTCATCAAACTGGTTAAGTTCTTAAATCAATAAAAAATAAACCCCTGTGAAAATTCACAGGGGTTCCTTCATTTTTGGTACTTTTATTAGAATAGCTCACCGGCTATTTTTTTGATGTTATCACTTTTCCCCATCGAGTAAAAGTGCAGAACAGGAACTCCAAAATCCAAAAGTTCTTTGCATTGGGCAATCGCCCATTCTATACCGATCTGCTTCACCGCTTCATTATTTTTTGCATTTTCCACTTCAGTGATCAGTTCTTCGGGAAGGTCTATTTTGAATACCTGCGGCAGGATTTTCAAATGTTTTTTCGTAGCAATTGGTTTAATTCCCGGAATGATAGGAACCGTAATTCCCATTTCTCTTGCTTTCTGAACGAATTCTATATACTTTTTATTGTCATAAAACATTTGGGTAACAATATAATCTGCTCCGGCATCTACTTTTTGTTTCAGCCACTTCAGATCATAATTCATGGAAGGGGCTTCCATATGTTTCTCCGGATATCCGGCAACACCGATGCAGAATTTATTAAGTTCGTCACAAATCTGCTCTTCGTTATGAAGATATTTTCCTCTTCCTAAGTTATTAATCTGATTCACAAGATCCATGGCACTTGCATGCCCTCCCTGAGTAGGCTCAAAATATTGGTGCCCTTTCATGGCATCACCTCTTAAAGCCATCACATTGTCTATCCCTAGGTACATACAGTCTACCAAAAGATATTCTGTTTCTTCTTTCGTGAACCCTCCGCAAAGCAAATGTGGAACAGTATCTACATTGTATTTATGTTGAATGGCGGCACAGATTCCCAATGTTCCGGGACGCATTCTTGTAATACGGCGTTCCATCAATCCATTTCCTTTATCTAAATAAATATATTCTTCTCTTGAAGTAGTAACATCAATGAATGGAGGTTTGAATTCCATCAACGGATCTATATTGGTGTACAAATCTTCAATCCCGATTCCTTTTTGTGGCGGAACAACTTCTAAGGAGAACAAAGTTTTTCCATTTGCGTTTTTAATGTGTTCTGTTATCTTCATGTCAATATTAATCTGCTAAATTGGGTGACAACCATTTTCTTGCTTCCTGTATGCTACAACCTCTTCTTGCAGCATAATCTTTAAGCTGGTCTTCTGTAATTTTTCCTAATCCGAAATATTTGGCATGCGGGCTTCCGAAATAATATCCGGAAACAGACGCTGTCGGGAACATAGCAAGGCTTTCTGTAAGGAAAACGCCGGTATTTTCTTCTACTTTCAGAAGATCCCATATTGTTTTCTTCTCCAGGTGGTCTGGGCAAGCCGGATATCCTGGTGCCGGACGGACTCCTTTGTATTTTTCCGCGATTAGTTCTTCATTGCTTAAGCTTTCCTGATTGGCATATCCCCAGTATTCTGTTCTGACTTTTTTATGTAAAAATTCGGCATAGGCCTCTGCAAAACGGTCTGCCAAAGCTTTCACCATGATAGAATTGTAGTCATCATTGGCCTTTTCATATTCACTGGACAATTCATCGGTTCCAAATCCTGTTGTTACACAGAATGCTCCCACGTAATCAGTTTTTCCAGAGCTTTGAGGGGCAATGAAATCACTTAGAGCCAGATAGTCTTTTCCTTTTGATCTCTGAGCCTGCTGTCTTAAGGTCAGAAACTTAGCCTGCTCATTATTATCCTCATCAAAAATTAAGATATCATCAGATTCATTGGAATTGGCTTTAAAGATTCCGAAGATGGCTTTTGCTGTCAACAGTTTCTCATCCAGAATTCTCTTTAAAATAACCTGAGCATCTTTGAATAATTCTTTAGCCTGAGCACCTACGACCTCATCTTCTAAGATATTTGGATATTTTCCGTGTAAATCCCAGCTTCTGAAAAATGGTGACCAGTCGATGAAAGGAAGAAGCTCCTGCAGATCCTGATTTTCGATTACTTTTATTCCTATAGTATTCGGAGTGAAAATATCTTCATTTTCCCAATCAATTTTAAAATGGTTTTCTCTTGCTTCTTCAATAGAAACATAATCTTTATCCACTTGTCTGTTCAGGAACTTTTCTCTGAAATCGGAATAGTCATTCTTTAAATCCGAAACATATTCTTTATTTCTGTCACCCAATAATGAGCTTACGACGTTTACAGCTCGTGAAGCATCATTCACGTGAACGACAGCATTTTTATATTTTAAATCGATTTTCACTGCGGTATGTGCCTTTGAAGTAGTAGCTCCTCCGATTAATAAAGGAAAATCTAAATTTTGTCTTTCCAATTCAGATGCGATATATACCATTTCATCTAAACTTGGTGTGATCAATCCGCTTAACCCAATAACGTCTACTTTTTCTGCAATAGCTGTCTGGATGATCTTTTCAGCAGGAACCATCACTCCAAGGTCAACAATTTCATAATTGTTACAACCCAAAACAACGCTCACAATATTTTTACCAATATCATGAACGTCTCCTTTTACGGTTGCCATTAAAATTTTTCCATTAGCCGGCCTTGATCCGTCTTTTTCAGCTTCAATGTAAGGTTGTAAATAAGCCACTGCTTTTTTCATTACCCTTGCCGATTTTACTACCTGTGGCAGGAACATTTTTCCGCTTCCGAATAAATCTCCTACTACTCCCATTCCGGTCATCAGATTAATTTCAATAACATGAAGTGGTTTTGCAGCTACTTGTCTTGCTTCTTCTACATCTTCTTCAATAAAGCGGTCAATTCCTTTTACCAGAGCATAGGTAATTCTTTCCTGTAATGGATTGTTTCTCCACTCTAAGTCTTCGGTCTTTTCTTTTTTGACCGATTTGTGTTTTTCCGAATAGTCGAGAAGTCTTTCTGTAGCATCTTCTCTTTTATCAAGTATTACATCTTCTACAAGTCCCAGCAATTCTTTATTAATCTCATCATAAACTTCCAGCATGGCAGGGTTTACAATACCAATGTTCATCCCTGCCTGAATAGCGTGATAAAGGAATACGGAGTGCATAGCTTCTCTCACGGTATCATTTCCACGGAAAGAGAATGAAACATTGCTCACTCCCCCACTCACGGATGCATACGGAAGATTTTGTCTTACCCAGCGTGTCGCTTCAATAAAATCGATGGCATTTCTTCGGTGCTCATCCATTCCTGTTGCCACCGGAAAGATATTTAAGTCGAAAATGATATCTTCTGCAGGAAAACCAAGTTGATTTACCAGAATATCATAGGAACGTTTTGAAATTTCAATTCTGCGTTCAAAACTGTCAGCCTGCCCTACCTCATCAAATGCCATTACAATAACTGCTGCACCATATCTTTTAATGGCTTTGGCATGTTTGATGAATTCTTCCTCACCTTCTTTTAAGCTGATCGAATTCACTACACATTTTCCCTGAGCTACCTGAAGACCAGCTTCCAGGATTTCCCATTTGGAAGAATCTACCATGATCGGAATTCTTGCGATATCCGGTTCGGAGGCAATTAAGTTCAGGAATTTGATCATCGATGCTTTACCATCAATCAAACCATCATCGAAGTTGACATCCAGAATCTGGGCACCTCCTTCTACCTGATGGCGGGCAATATCTAATGCTTCAGAGAATTTCTCCTCTTTGATCAGTCTTAAAAACTTTTTGGAGCCGGCAACGTTAGTCCTTTCACCAACATTGATGAAATTACTCTCCGGCGTTATGATAAGAGGCTCAAGGCCTGATAATCTTAAATATTTCATTTTATTCTTCTAAAATATAGTAGGCATTATTGGCATTCTGCCTCAATAAATCCCTATGCTTACTTAAAGCTGTAATCAGTGGAAATCTTTTGTATGCTAAACCATGTTCTTTAGCAAATTCCTCAATCTCCTCTGTGATCTCATTGTAATACATATAACTGTAATTGGGAAACAGGTGATGGGCTACATGAAAATTGAAATTCCCCAACACATTTCTTACTAACCAGTTATTTTCTTTTAAATCATTGGTCACCTCAAACTGATGACGAAGCCAACTGAATGGAAGACCTTTTTCTTTATTTAATTTTGGAAAGGCATTATCAGGAAGGGGATGCAAAGGCAATAAAACAAACAATGCAAAAATACTTGCTGATATAACCTGTAAAAACCACGCTCCTAAAGCTAAACCCATTGATACTTTAAAGAACACAACAGGAACCACAATCTGATAAAAGAAATAGAACAGTTTATAGCTTATCATTTTAACTTTTTCAATAACGGGTATTTTTCCCTGGGTTTTCAAGATCACTCTTTCCTTATCAAAGAAGTCTCTAAAGTCTCTTATAAACATCCAGTTGAACAAATACAACGGATATACTAAAAAGAAAAACTTATCCTGATACTTCTGTACCCCTTTCGCTTTGATCCACGGTACAATTAAAAGTAATCCGCTTTGTTCTATATCTGTGTCCCATCCATCTACATTCGGATAAGCATGATGGCTTGCGATATGTCTTTTTTTCCAGATATAGGAATTGGCTCCTATAAAATCAAAAATATGCAGAACCAGCCCATTCAGTCTTTTACTTTTATAGATATTGTTATGGGCCGCTTCATGAATTAGGTTTAAATAAATCAAAACCAGAGAAATCCCCATTAAAACAAAACTCAGAATGTAGATCCAATGCTTCTCTGCATTCAAAACGGCAAGAAAATATAACCCGATATAGAGTAGCGGCAGAACAACCGCCTTGATCTGAATGTAGATATCCCTATTCTCAGAAATGCTTTCTACTCTTTGGTTCACTTTCTTTCTCAGCTCATTAAATAGTCTGACATCCTTTGAATCTTTTAAGTAAATTGGCTTTTCCATATAGTTAACTTTATGGTTTACTTAAAGTTAACATTTATAATTCAGCCTTCATTCTTGATTTTAATTAAAAAAATCTATCAAATCATACAAATTCCTTCAATTTCCTTGGCGGGTATTGCTGTACCAGATCAGCGATCGCTTTAATATGTTCCGGAGTCGTACCACAGCATCCTCCGATAATATTGATCAGTCCTTTTTCCACATATTCTTTGATCTGTCTTGCCATATCTTCAGGAGTTTCATCATATTTTCCGAAAGCATTCGGTAGACCGGCATTCGGATAAGCTGAAACATAGAATTCTGAATTGTGAGCCAGAGTTTCAAGATAAGGAGTCAGCTGATCTGCTCCCAATGCACAGTTGAAACCTACGCTTAATAAATTCAGGTGGGAAACTGAGATCAGAAAAGCTTCTGCCGTCTGCCCGCTCAATGTTCTTCCTGAAGCATCTGTAATGGTTCCTGAAACCATGATTGGAATTTTTATTCCTCTTTCGTCCTGCAATTCATCAATAGCAAACAAAGCTGCTTTCGCATTCAATGTATCAAAGATGGTTTCTACCAAAAGGATATCTGAACCTCCATCCAGCAAAGCTTCACACTGCTGTTTGTAAGCTACTCTCAACTCTTCAAAAGTGATCGCTCTATATCCTGGATCATTCACATCGGGGCTTAAGCTTGCCGTTCTGTTCGTTGGCCCTATAGATCCAGCTACGAATCTCGGCTTATCAGGATTTTGTGCTGTATATTCGTCACAAGCTTTTCTGGCAATCTTTGCAGACTCATAGTTCAGATCATATACCAGATCTTCCATGTGATAATCTGCCATCGCGATCGTAGTTCCTGAAAACGTATTGGTTTCAATAATGTCAGCCCCGGCTTCCAGATATTTCTTGTGAACTTCTTCAATAGCTTGGGGCTGTGTAAGAGAAAGCAGGTCATTGTTTCCTTTTACAGGATGCTCCCAATCTTTGAAACGCTCTCCACGGTAGTCTTCTTCTTCAAACTTATATCTCTGAAGCATGGTTCCCATTGCACCGTCAAGAATTAATATTCTTTCGGATAAAGCTTTATATAATTGTTCTGAGTTTTTCATTTTCTATCAATTTGTAATAGTTTATAAATCCGCTGACCAGTTTTTTGCATAAGAGGATTTGTTTATTGATGATTTCAAAATCTTCTTTAGAAATAAAATGCTGGTCTGAAGCAAAATGGAATTGAGTTTCCATTTTATAGAGAGAGTTTCCAGCAATATGCAGAAACTGTAAAGTATCTTCAGAAACTTCTCTTCTACTTCCTTCCGTTATATTGAACGAAACTGAAGTTGTCATTCTTCTTATTTGGCCTGTTAAAGCCAAAAATTCTTCTTTAGGAAAATTTGCAGTAAGGATATAAGTTAAATGAACCAACTTTTTTCCTTCCCTCCAAATTGCTAATTCTTTGTAGTTTCTATCCATTGGGCTCTCTATAAATTGTCAACGATTAACTAACCTAAAGCCTGTTTCAGATCTGCGATGATATCATCTACATTTTCCAATCCTACTGAGCAGCGAACCAGCCCTGCTGTAATCCCTACTTCATTTCTTTCTTCGTCTGACAATTTGGAGTGTGTAGTGGATGCCGGATGGGTAACGATCGTTCTTGTATCACCCAGGTTGGCGGACAGTGAACACATTTGTATCTTGTCTAAAAAGTTTCTTCCGCCTTCAATTCCTCCCTTTATTTCAAACGCTACGATATTTCCACCAAGCTTCATCTGCTTTTTAGCTACTTCATAACTCGGGTGGGATCTCAGGAAAGGATATTTTACCAGTTCAACATTAGGATGACTTTCTAAGAATTCAGCTACTTTCAATGCGTTCTCACAGTGTTTTTCCACTCGGATAGCTAGTGTTTCAAGGCTTTTTGATAATACCCATGCATTAAAAGGAGACAATGCAGGTCCTGTATTTCTTGCAAAAAGATAAATTTCTCTGATCAGGTCTTCTTTTCCTACTGCTATTCCTCCTAGCACTCTTCCCTGTCCGTCAATCAGTTTCGTTGCTGAATGTACAACGATATCCGCACCGTATTTGACAGGCTGTTGAAGATAAGGTGTTGCAAAACAGTTATCTACAATGAAAATAAGATTATGTTTCTTGGCGATCTGCCCGAAGAACTCAAGATCCAGAATTTCAATCGCTGGATTGGTGGGAGTTTCAAGGTATAATATCTTTGTATTGGGTTGAATATATTTTTCAACATTCTGAGCATCTTCCGCTTTGAAATAAGAAGTTTCAATATTCCATTTCGGGAAATACTTGGTAAACAAAGTGTGTGTAGATCCGAATACAGACTGACAGCTTACAATATGATCTCCGGCATTCAGGAGTGCAGCAAATGTAGAATAGATGGCTGCCATTCCTGTTGCAAAGGCATACCCGGCTTCTGCACCTTCCATCTTAGTAATCTTATCAGTAAACTCTGTCACATTCGGATTAGAGAAACGGCTGTATAGATTTTTAGGTTTTTCTTCTGCAAAGCTTGCTCTCATATCTTCTGCATCCTGAAATATAAAGCTGGAGGTAAGATATAATGGTGTGGAATGCTCGTCAAACTGAGATCTTTCAGTCTGGGTTCTTATTGCTGATGTTTCAAAATTTTCCATATAGTTTTAATTGATCAATTTCACAGTGTAGCCATCAGATTCTTCGCGATGCCCAGAAGGACAATTGCCGTTATGGTTACACTGCCAAATTGGTAGATTATTACGTTAAATATTATTTCGTTTCACTTACTCTTAAAATATCTCCGAATACTCCTCTAGCAGTTACTTGCGCTCCGGCTCCGGCTCCCATAATCACGATTGGATTTTCTCCATAGCTTTCTGTATAAATTTCAAAGATAGAATCGGAACCTTTTAACTGTCCTAATGCTGAAGTTGCAGGAACTGAAATCAATTTCACATCCAATTCACCTTTATCTTTCTGCAAGTCACCATGTAAATCACCCACATATCTCAACACATGACCAGGCTCCTGATTTTCTTTAATTTTCTGGTATTCTTCATCCAGTTCATCCAATCTTGAAAGAAATTCTGATTTTGAAACTTCAAGTAAGCTTTCCGGGACAAGGTTTTGGATATTAATATCACCGAATTCATTGATCAGGTCTAGCTCTCTTGCTAAAATCAATAGTTTTCTTGCTACATCATTTCCGGATAAGTCTTCTCTCGGATCCGGTTCTGTATAGCCTTTTTCCAAAGCTTCGTTGATGATGGTTGAAAATTTATCATCCCTCAAAGAAAAATTATTGAATACATAGCTCAGTGTTCCTGAGAATACTCCTTTGATTCTTGTGATATTTTCTCCTGAAAGGTGTAATAATTTGATCGTATCAATTAACGGCAAACCAGCTCCAACATTGGTTTCATACAGATAACGTCTGTTATTTTTGCTCAACGTATATCTTAGTTTTCTATACTCTTCAATGGGAAGGGTATTGAAAATTTTGTTGGAAGAAACCAGATCGAATCCGTTTTCTGCCAAAGCATGATAGTTCTTTACAAAATCTTTACTTGCTGTGTTATCCACAACGATAAGATTCTCCAGTTGATTTTCATTAGAGAAATTAATAAGTTCTTCTACATTCGACGGATGTTCTGCTGTCAAAACCTCATCGCCCCAATTGGCATCGAATCCTTTTTTGTTGAAGGCTATTTTCTTTGAATTGGCTACTGCAACTACTTTAAGGTCTATTTTTTTACGTTTCTTAATTTCTTCTGCAGATTCAAGTACCTGCTGTATTAATGTCTTTCCTACATTTCCGTGACCAATAATTGCCAGATGAACCGTCTTTGGTTTTTTGAAAATTTCAGATTCTATGATATTTTTTGTTTTTTCATCCTGTGAAGAAGTCACTACGATATTAACTCTGTTTTCTCCTGCTACCTGATTCAGCAATAATGGGAAAACATTATTTCTTGCCAGTTCGGCAAAGACTTTATTGAAATCTTCTGCTACAAAACCGATTACAGAAACATTATTGATACTATAGATCTGAGAAACTTTTCCAGATTTTCTTTCTGCTTCAAACTCATCAATAAGACAAGCTACTGCTTTTTCTGCATCAATTTCCTGAACCAAAATAGAAATTCCGTTTTCTATGGCCTGTTGAGAAATTACTCCTACACTGATACGCGCTAAAGTAAGCGCTTTAAAAATTCTTCCGTCAATCCCGATTTCTCCGAGGAAATCCTCTCCTTCAAATTTAATGATTGATCTGTTTTTCAAAAATTTTATTTCGTTAGCATTTTTCATTACTTCTATAAAATGTTTTTTATGATATTATTTAATTGTTGATATTCCATTAGGAAGGCATCATGCCCATGTATAGATTGGATCTCGTGATAAGAAACATCCTTATTTTTCTCTTTTAAGTTTTCAAAACACATTCGGATTTCAGAAGCCGGGAAGAATAAGTCTGTATCTACGGAGATCATGTGCATTCGTGCTTCGATCCTCTCCAGTGCTTTCTCTTCAGCATTGATATTCATCAAGAGATGATTCATCAATTTGTATGCTTTTAAACTAAACCTTTCGTTTAATGCATTACCGTGGTAAACCAGCCAGTCTTCTGATTCCAGGCGTTGTTTGTCCTGATTATATTGGTTTTGAAATCTATCGTTGAGTGATTGTGGAGTTCTATAACAGAGCATCGCATGAATTCTCGCTTTCTGTAATGGTTCATCTTTATCATTCAATAAAAACTTTTGAACCAGACATTGAGCATGAAGCCAGTCGTGTGTTCTGTAATCACAGGCTATGGGAATAAATATTTCTGCAAGATCCGGCTGCTTCGCAAGCATTTCCCATGCAATTCCCCCTCCAAGAGAGCCTCCAATAATGGCATATATATTTTTGATATGTAAAGCTTCAAGCCCTTTCAGAAATATCGCAGCGATATCTGAAGGGGTGAAGTCTTCATAGTCTTCAATTAAAAAATCATCATAACCGTTTCCGGGTATATTGAAACACAGAACAGTATATTGATTCGTATCAACAAGCTGATTCTCTCCCACCAATTGCTTCCACCATCCTTTTTCTCCCGATACATTTGAGTTTCCGGTAAGAGCATGGTTGATTAGAATGATGGGTGCTGTAAACAGATTTTTCCCAAAAAGCTGATAGCTTAATGAGATATGATATTCCTTTTGAGAATAAGTCTGATACGAAAGATTAATATAGTTTAGTTCTGTTTTCAATTCTATTATATTTTACTACAAATACAATTGAAAATGCCACAGGAAATGGCTGAAAAGAACTTCAGTAAGTTATCTGTCCAAAATAAATTGGTAGAACGTAGCACCTTCTTTGCTTGCGCAAAGGGTTGCTAAGGTTTCATAGGGTCTAATCCCTCAACCTTTCTTGATAACATTTTCAATATTTAAATGAACGAATGATGCAAAGGTAGTTCTTTTCTTTTAATTTCAAAAAAAAATTATTTTAATATTTAAAACAGCCCTTAAATACAAGTATTTCAAGGCTATATTAATAATTATTCAGATGAAAAAAATTGGAATTACTTCTCAAAAAAACTAACTTCGTATTGAAAAATGATGAAATATGACCGTTGAAAAAGAAAGATTACAAGATACTAAATGGAAAAACTGGGGACCATATGTAAGCAACCGCCAGTGGGGAAATGTACGTGAAGATTACAGCCCCAATGGAAATGCATGGAATTTTACCAATCATCATAATGCCGAGAGCTATGCTTACCGCTGGGGAGAGGAAGGAATTGCAGGAATTTCTGATGTAAAGCAGCTTTTCTGTTTTGCTTTTTCGTTCTGGAACAGGAAAGATAAAATGATAAAAGAACGATTCTTTGGGTTGAGCAATCCTCAGGGAAATCATGGTGAAGACATCAAAGAAATCTTTTATTATCTGGACAATACACCTACCCACAGCTATATGAAGATGGTGTATAAATATCCAATTAATGAATTTCCTTACGATGATCTTGTTACAGAAAACGGAAAACGCAGCAAAAAGGAACCGGAGTATGAGATTTTCGACACCGGAATTTTTGATAATGACGAGTATTTCGATATTTTCATTGAATACTGTAAAGCAGATCACAACGATATCCTAGCAAGAGTCACCGTTTGTAATCGAAGCCAGCGTGAGGCTTCTATTCTGGTAGCTCCTACAGTCTGGTTCAGAAATAACTGGAAATGGGGATACAATACTTATAAAGGAGAGGTTAATGCTTCTCATGACGGAAGTATCAATATTGGTCATGACAGTATATCGATTAAAAAGCTTTATTCCCGAAATACAAATGCACAAAGTGTATTTTGTGATAACGAAACGAATACTTCAAAACTTTACGGAGCTCCCAAAGTAGAGAATGCTTATTTCAAAGATGGAATCAATGATTTTATTATTCATCAGAGAGATACCGTAAATCCTGAAAAAAGAGGAACAAAAGCTTCTTTTCTGATTGATGAGATTATCGGTGGAGGAGAATCAAAAGTCTTTGAATTCAGATTGTGTCCTGAAGAAACGGATGAACCTTTTAACAGTTTTGATCATATTTTCAATACCCGACAAGCTGAAGCTGAAGAGTTTTATAACGAAATTCAGAACGATACTGTAAATGAAGATGAAAGAAATGTTCAGAGACAGGCTTTTGCCGGACTCCTCTGGAATAAACAGTTCTATCATTACAATATCGGAAAATGGCTGAAAGGTGATCCCAACTTTGAAGCACCAAGAAATTTCAACGAATATGTAAGAAATACAGAGTGGAATCATCTCCACAATAAGGATATTATTTCTATGCCTGATAAATGGGAGTATCCATGGTATGCCACCTGGGATCTGGCATTTCACTGTGTCCCTTTTTCAATCATCGATGCAGAATTTGCCAAGGGACAGCTTTTACTGTTGACCAAAGAATGGTACATGCATCCTAACGGACAGCTTCCTGCTTATGAATGGAACATGAGCGATGTGAACCCTCCTGTACATGCATGGTCATGCTTCCGTGTTTTTAAGATTGATGAAAAAAATAATGGCAAGCCGGATCTGCTATTCTTAGAGAAAGTTTTCCAGAAGTTGTTGCTAAATTTTACATGGTGGGTTAACAGAAAGGATAAAAACGGTAAAAATATTTTTGGAGGCGGCTTCCTTGGTCTTGATAACATTGGAGCTTTTGACCGAAATATGGAATTAAAGGACGGTCAGCATCTTGAGCAGGCAGACGGAACAAGCTGGATGGCGATGTATGCATTAAATATGATGCGTATTGCCATGGAACTTGCCCAATATTATCAGGTATATGAGGATATGGCGATCAAGTTTTTCGAACATTATCTTTATATCGCTGAGGCTATGGAAAATCTGGGTGAAGGAACAAAAGGTTTGTGGAATGAAGAAGACGGATTTTTCTATGATGTATTGCAGCTTGGAAATGGAGATAGTGTTTCTTTGAAATTAAGAAGCATCGTTGGCTTAATTCCGTTATTCGCAGTAGAAATTGTTGATCACAGGCTCTTGGAAAAGATGCCTAATTTCAAAACCAGAATGGAATGGATTCTTAAAAATAAACCGGAACTCACCAAGCTTGTTTCTCATTGGGATGAGGAGGGGCAAGGCAGAAAACATCTGATGAGTATTTTACGTAAAAACAGATTAACGAAAGTTCTTACCAGAATGCTTGATGAAAAAGAGTTTCTAAGTTCTTACGGAATCCGTGCTATGTCTAAAGTATATGAAGAAAATCCTTTTGTATTCTCTGTGCATGGAGCCGAAAATATGGTATACTATACTCCTGCAGAAAGTGACAGCCGAATGTTTGGAGGAAACAGCAACTGGCGGGGACCGATCTGGTTTCCTATTAATTTCCTGATTGTAGAGAGCTTGCAGCGTTTCCATTATTATTATGGAAATAGTTTGAAAGTAGAACTTCCAACGGGAAGCGGAGATAAAAGAAACCTTGATGAAGTGGCTCAAAACATCAGCAAAAGACTTTGTTCTATATTTTTAAAGGATGAACATGGGCAGCGTGCTTTCAATGGAGGCAATCCGAAGTTCAATTATGATGAACACTTCAGAGATTATATTACCTTCTTTGAATATTTTCATGGAGATAACGGCCGCGGTGTAGGGGCTTCTCATCAGACAGGGTGGACTGCTACTGTGGCGAAACTAATAAAAC
Source organism: Chryseobacterium sp. GW821-FHT04C04 (assembly GCF_059420365.1). Lineage (NCBI taxonomy): Bacteria > Pseudomonadati > Bacteroidota > Flavobacteriia > Flavobacteriales > Weeksellaceae > Chryseobacterium > Chryseobacterium sp. GW821-FHT04C04. The sequence continues at coordinate 18,374 of NZ_JBWKTO010000003.1, forward strand.
CAAGGCTGACGTTCTAGATGAATAATCAGTAATGAGTAATAAAAAAGCCGGATGACTCATCCGGCTTTTTCTATTTTTAAATAAGAGATTAGATTTTTTCTCCGTTTACGTATACTTCGTATCCGATTTCTACATTCGGTTCTAACGTTTTTGATACGGAACAGTATTTTTCAAAAGAAAGTTCTGCAGCCTTCAGCGCTTTTTTAGGATCAATGTCCCCTTCTAAAAGGAACTTAACGTTAATTGATTTAAAAGGTTTCGCATCCTCTACCTGCACTCTCTCTCCTTCTACCTCTGCCTGAAAACTTTTGATGTCCTGACGCTGTTTCTTCAAAATAGAAACTAAATCAATTCCGCTGCAGCCAGCCACAGCCATCAGTACACTTTCCATTGGAGAAACTCCTTTTGCTCCCGGCTGGGAAGTATTATCCAAAAGGATAGAATTTCCCTGAGCATTTGTACATTCAAATAAAAAATCGTCGTTTATTCTGTTAAGTGTTATCTTCATTCTTGCTTATTGCTTGATACAAAGTTATAAAATTCCTCTCGCTTTTATCTCCAAATATTTATTGATAACATCGATATTCAAATTTTCCGGAAGCGTATATACGGTATAAATTCCATATTTGCGGAGTTCCTGAATAATCAGTTTCTTTTCAAATTCAAATTTTTCAGCAACGATCTCATCATATATTTCCTGCATATTCTCAGGATTTTTGTTGATCAACGTCTGCAGTTCTGAATTTTTAAAAAATACCACTACCAGCAAATGGTTTTTAGCGATTCCCCGAAGGTATTTCAACTGTCGGTTGAGCCCGTCTAATGTTTCAAAGTTCGTAAAAAGTAAAATTAAACTTCTTTGGTTGATGGAATATTTTACATCCTGATACAAACGGTTGAAGTCACTTTCAAAGAAATCTGTTTTAATATTATAAAGTGCTTCAGATATTTTTTTCAATTGTCCGGATTTATTATCAGCGGCAATTTTATTTTCAGCTTTTTTGGAAAAAGTCATCATCCCGGCTCTATCTCCTTTTCTCAAAATAATATGAGAGAGTGCCATCGTTGCATTGATGGAATAATCCAGTAGACTGAGCCCGTTGAAAGGCATTTTCATGGTTCGTCCTTTATCAATCAGCATAAAAATACGCTGTGATTTTTCATCCTGAAACTGGTTTACCATCAAACGGTTGGTCTTCGATGTTGCCTTCCAGTTGATCGTTCTGATATCATCTCCGGGTACATATTCTTTGATCTGCTCAAATTCCATGGTGTGCCCCAGCTTTCTGACTCTTTTGATTCCTCCCAATAAAAATTCACTTTGAATGGCCATCAGTTCATATTTTCTGAGATGGATAAAAGATGGATAAGCAGGCAGCATAGCATCTTTCTGGAAAGTAAACCTCTTCGAGATCAACCCAAGCGGTGAAGATGCATAAATATTCAACCCTCCAAAATGATATTCTCCTCTCTCTTTAGGTTCTAATGAATATTGAAAGAAAGTATTCGCTCCGGAAGCAATCTTCTTTTCAATCAAAAAATCTCTTTTCTGAAACTGGAATGGAATTTCATCAATAATTTTAGTGGCTATTGGAAAGCTGTAATTATTTTTAATATCAATTTTCACAAAGTTCTCATCTCCGTTGGACAGTTTTTCCGGCAATATCCTTTGAACCTGTAATGCATTTTTTTGGTTAAAAAGCAATAGAAAATCTACCATTGCAGCCAGAAAGCAGATCAAAAGTGCGATATGGGCTGCCCACATCAGCACCGGAAAGAAAAATGCCAGGACATACAGAATCCCCACTCCGATGAGTGTAAAAAAGAAACGTGTATTGATGTATAAGTTTTTCATTGGTTAGGTTGCAGGTTGCAGATAAAAGGTTTTAGGTGGTCATTTATTAGCTTTTCCACATTCATTATTATTGTAAGGAATTAATGAGTCCGTTCAACATTTTGGATATTTCTATAATTTCCTGATTTAGTTTCAAATAATCATCTTCATTTAAAAAACCGAGATTTTTTGAAATGATTAATTGTGTTTCTGCCTCTGCACAACTACCTCTTGATATTTTTAAAAATTGCAGATAATCAGGTTTACTTCGTCTCGAGTTTCCCTCAGCAATATTAGAGGGGATTGAAACAGCTGCTCTTCTGATTTGTGATACCAATCCGTAGATTTCGGCTTTAGGAAAAGTTTCTGTAATTCTATACATTTCAGTAACAAAATCAATAGACTTCTGCCAAACTATAAGCTCTTTAAAATTTGCCATATATAATAATTTTGTCACTATTAAAGCATTCACTTACTATCAACTGCTACCTGCCACCTATTATCTACTACCTATCTAGGAATCTCTATTCCTTCTAAAATCTGACGGATAATTTCATCTGCAGTAAGACCTTCCATTTCTCTTTCAGGAGATACAATTACTCTGTGTCTTAAAACAGCGTAGCTTGCTTCTTTGATATCTTCAGGAGTCACAAAGTCTCTTCCTCTCATAGCTGCAAATGCTTTTGATGCTGTAAGAAGTGCTAATGAAGCTCTTGGTGAAGCTCCCAGATATAAGAATTGATTTTCTCTGGTATTGATGATGATTTTAGCAATGTATTCCATCAACTGAGCTTCCACAATAATTTCTTTTACCAGATGCTGATAGCTTTTCAGTTGTTCTGCCGTGATGACACGATTTACTCCTTCTGTTTTATCTTCTTTTTTGCTTTCATGCTGATTTCTAATGATCGCGATTTCCTGTTCAAGATTAGGATACCCTACATTGATTTTGAATAAAAACCTGTCGAGCTGGGCTTCCGGAAGTCTATATGTTCCCTCATGTTCTATGGGGTTTTGGGTAGCTATAACAAGGAAAGGTTCTTCCAAAATATACCGTGTCCCGTCCATGGTGATCTGTCTTTCTTCCATGACTTCAAACAATGCAGACTGGGTTTTTGCCGGCGATCTGTTGATCTCGTCAATCAGTATGAAGTTGGAAAAGATAGGTCCTTTTTTAAATTCAAATTCTGAGTTTTTCACATTGAAGATAGATGTTCCCAGGATATCGGAAGGCATCAGATCCGGTGTAAACTGGATTCTGCTGAAACCTACGTCAATGGTCTTAGCCAATAATTTTGCTGTAATGGTTTTGGCTACTCCGGGAACTCCTTCAATAAGAACGTGCCCGTTTGAAAGTAATGCTGCCAAAAGATGTTCTATCATCTTCTCCTGCCCTACAATTACTTTTCCTATCTCAGACTTTACTTTCTCTAAACTCGTACGAAGTTCTATCATATCGATTCTCGACTGAAACTGTTCTTCCTGTTTATTAAGGTTTATAGAACTTTGGTTTTCTATATTCTGGTTATCAAGATTTTCCATAATAAAATTTAATTTACCAATCTAACACTGTATCAATCTAACAATTATATTCTTCTTTGGAATAGTTGTTATGATCATTGGTCAGCTGTTATATTGTTATATTATTATATAGTTATATTATTTAAGTATTTCATCAAGGAGTTTATTGATCCTTGCAAGATCTTCCTTCATTACGCTGGCGTAAGGATCCTGAGCTTTTTTGATAAGTGCTATCGCTTCATTAATCATTTCCATAGTTTTACCCGTTTTCAGATGCAGTTTTTTTGCAAATTCTTCATCCAGATTCTGGGTATCTATCAACAGATCCATTCTCACTTTATTCAGAAAATACTGCGCTTTCTTAGCCATCATATCATGAAAATCACCTTCCTGAAGATAAAGATTTCCAATGCTTTTCACAAAATCCAGAGAAGTATTTCTTAACGGCTCTTCTACAGGCACTATTCTCTGTTTTCTCTTTGCATTAAAGAAAATGAAAAGAATGAGACCTCCCAAAAATACCCACCACGCATACTTTAAAGCCGGATTCGACAATACAAATCTCATAAAGAAACGCGAAGTTGTACTTTTACTAGCAACAAACCAAAGCGTTTCCCTATCCTGAAGGTATGAAAATACATCCTGTGCATATTTTATGTTCCCAGGTTTAAGGAGATAATAATTGGTGAGAAAAAGAGGTTCTGTATGAGCATAGATATACCCTTTTCCAAACTTCACTTTGATAAAGTTGGCCTGATCTGTATTCTTTTTTTCTACCGTCTTCCCCAGCACTTCAACGTTGGGTTTTATAAATGAGAATCCTCTGCCTGATGGAAATTTATCCAGTTTAACAAAATCATTCTGGTATTTTTTGTCGGTAAGTTTCAGAACATTTTCCTCTTCAAAAGAGATTTCTGAATCATAATATCCGATACTGTCTGAGATTTCTTTGGGCATATGGCTTGCCATCAAAAACGCATCTGAGCCCTCAGATACCTGAGTCAGGATTTTTTTCCACGACTCTCCATCAAGGTTATTTTCGATAACAACAATATTGTGAGCATCTTTTTTATGCTGGCTGTAGTATTCATAAGGAACCTGCTCAATCTTTTTCAGGTTATTTTTAAAAAGATATTTCGCTTCATTATTAAAAACAAACAGACCAAACGGCGACTTTTCATTGATATCAAAATTCTTGCGCCAGTCTGTCGTTTCTTTTTTGTTAACTTCAAGCAATGCCAAAACAATCATCACAATGATGAAAATTACAGCATATGTTTTGAAAGTTTTATTCATGGTTATTGTTATTATGGTTTAAAGGCCTGGTACTGATTTTTAAATTTCTGATAACTCTGCTCTTCAATATTGAATTCCCCATACCAGACATAATCGAAAATATAAGACAGATTAGAGAAATCACTTTTCAGATGAGGAGCTTTTAACTCGGCGGCATAATCCTTATTTGTTTTTTCCGGATTCCAGCTGATCAATTTTTTATCACTCAGTTTTTTAAGGATAAACAAGAATTGATAACGAACTGCTGAGCGATAATCTCTGGCATTTTCAAATTTCGCAATACTTTCAGGAAAATTGATTTCATGGATATTCTCATGCAATTCTTCTACATTAATGTTCAGTTTTTTATTCTTTTTACCAAAAATAAAATTACCATCTTTTCCCATGATATATTTAATGACAAAATAAAGCAGAAAACCTACCAGAATAATGGCAAACAGCCGGATAAGAACTCCCGTAAATTCTGCAGACTTAGTCAATGCTGTTTCTCCAAAAATTCCCTGTATAATCTGATTGAGTTTTCGCATCAGCTTTTGCCAGAAAGATTCTCTTGGCTTTGATACAGAATAATCAAATTCATTTCCTTTATATCTTGATGGAATATTTTCTTTGAATGTTTTAGGATAAGCAGTATTTTCTGATACCGGATTTTTCATCAGAACAGAATCTGCACGCAGCATATTTCTATAATGTCCGGTTGTATATAATGAATCTACCAGATTATCAGCAGTAGGATTATCGTCCTGAGCATGAACCAACCCAAGAGAGAAAAAAAACAGTAAGAAAAAAAGAATTCTATTCATTGATTCCAATAGTATCTATTTCTGCCAATTCTACTTTCTGATGAAGGTCTGTTCTGCTGTCATAATACATCAATCCTGCATTCACATACATCAGGTTTGAAAGAAAAAATGAAAGCAGCATCGAGAATCCATAAAATATAAAAAACAGAACTCCCGTAGTTCCGGTAAAAGGATTCTGCTCAAAATTTCCGTCCGGTGTAGAGGTGAGAAGTGATCCGTAAAAGAATATCATGGGAATAAATGTGAACACAGAAGTTGCCATGTAAATAATAATAAACATCACAAATGCAGATCCCCAATATTTCCAATAGGGTGATTTCTCACTTCCATTCGGGTAAGAAAACTGAGAACGCAAAGCATAGCTCAAACCTCCCCAGAAACCTCTGTCTGAATTAAAATAATCATACATCAGAAATATCGTAAAGTTAAATATCGTCGGGTAAAGAAGCAGGATCAGAAACAATCCGATAATAATAAAAATCAGAATATAAGAAAAACCTACAACAACCAAAATTATCGGAGTAACAATAAAGATCATTCCAAGGCACAGCTTGGCTATTCTTCCCGCATTGCTCTTAAAATCACTCAGAATTTCATCCGCTTTTATCTTTTCTGCTCCCTGTGCTATTCTTTTTAAATAAAAAACCGGGTACAGATAATTCACAATCATCAGGACCATGAAAAGTAGGAAAGTCAATAATACTACCGTGATCAGCATTCCTGCATTATCTGAAAAATATTGTTCAAAATAATACGTTTCGCCACCAAGATTGGATCCGAATATCTGGGAAAAAAGTTCCTTATATCCGAAAATAATAACGGTTACCATTAAGATCAAAAGCAAGCCATTGATCAGAATATAGTTTTTGAAATAATTCTTCCCGTATAATTTGAAAAAATTGAAACTATCGCTTATAAAAGTTCCAAAATCTCTTTTTTTATAAAATTGTATCATGGATGTGTTTATTAGTTTTTTTATTAACAATAGACGGATATACAAAATAATAAAATCCTACAATTGCCAGTGAGCCGAAAATAATAATCAGGTTCAGAAACAAAGGCATCTTTAAAGCATGTCTTGTTACATAACCTTCTATAATTCCTGCACAAATAGTAAAAGGAATAGTGCTTAAAAATATTTTAAATGAATCTTTAAATCCTTTTTTAAAAGAATTAAACCTTGAAAATGTTCTCGGAAATAAAATGGAAGCTCCCAGAATCAATCCGCACATCGCTTCCACCACCATGGCAAAAATTTCAAAAACTCCGTGAAGCCATATTCCTCTCGCACTGTCTTTCAATGCGCCATAATCATAGAAAAAATACTGGAAAGCTCCCAGCATCACACTATTGGAAAGCAATGCAAACAATGTTCCCACTCCTCCGGCAATCCCATAAATATATAGTTTTGCTCCTACCTGAATATTATTGAAGATAATTCCGATTGTACTCCCCCAAGTTGAGCCACTTTCATACACGGCAACAGCATTTCCTTTCTTGATATTTTCTATCGTTTCATTAACATAGGATTCCCCATTGGGTATTGCAACGGCTAAGAAACTTTTATCATAAATTGCAGAAAGAACACCTATTGAAGTAAACAAAAAGAAAAAAAGAAAGGCATACATCAGATATCTCCGGTACTGATACATCAGCAATGGAACTTCTGTTTTGAAAAAATAGATCAGTCTGTTCTCCTCTACCCTTTTGGTCTTATAAATCTTCTGAAAAATCTGAGAAGACAAATGGTTCAGGTAAACAGTCGTATTACTTTTAGGGTAATAGGTCTGGGCAAAAGAAAGATCATTGATCAGGTTAATATATAACGAAGACAGGTCATCTGGATTTTTTTTAATTTTCCCTTGAATAACCTGTTCTATTCCCAACCATTTTTCTTTATTTTGTTTAATGAAATAAACTTCTCTCATAATTGTTAAGGCTAAAATAATAAAAAATATGTCTCAAATTGCGATAAATACCTCACAAAATGTAAATATTAATTTTAATATTGCAGGCGTAGGAGAAAGGATGCTTGCCTTCATTATTGATCTTCTGATTAGGATCGCTTATGTAGTGATCATTCTGTATTTATTCTTCAACATTTTTGATTTGGGATATATACTGGATGGTCTTGACGAATGGTCTATAAGAGCTGTATATCTTATCCTTACGTTTCCTATTTACATTTATCCTCTGGTATTGGAAAGTTTAATGGAAGGCCAGACTCCGGGTAAAAAGCTGATGAAAATCAAAGTGGTAAAGATTGACGGTTATCAAGCAAGTTTTGCTGATTATATGATCCGCTGGGTTTTCAGAATTGTGGATGTTTCATTCGCCGGAGTGATTGGGCTTATCTCTATGATTGTCTCTAAAAATAATCAACGTTTGGGTGATATGGCCTCAGGAACGGCGGTCATCTCCCTTAAAAATAACATCAATATTTCTCATACGATTTTAGAGAATATCCGCGAAGATTATGTTCCCTCTTTTCCCCAGGTCATCGCTTTGAGTGATAATGACATGAGAATCATCAAAGATAATTATACCAAAGCTTTGAAAGCAGACGACCGCCAGATCATCAACAAACTGTCTGATAAAATTAAAAGTATTCTAAAACTGGAAATAGATTCTACTAAAATGACGGAAAGGCAGTTTATCAATGTTGTTATTAAAGATTATAACTACTATACGGGAAAAGACAATTAGTAAGGGCATCAGCGAGTTTTGCCTCGCAAGTGGATCGTCAATTTAAAAACCTGAAAAAAATCAATAGTGAAGTGGACTCACCACTCGCAATCACTCGTACTAACAGGTCGGTTTAATTTTTGTATATTTAACTATAAAGTTCTGAATCATGAAATTTGAAAACAATAAATCCGGAAACGGCGGAGTTCTTACTCTAAATAACGATACAAAAGAAGTTGGCAGACTTACCTATACCATTTTCCCTGAAGATCATAAATTTATTATTTCTTTTGTATTGGTACACCCTGAATTTGAGGGCAGAGGAATGGGGAAATTTTTAGTAGAGGAAGCCATCAAATTTGCCAGAGAAAACAACTGGAAAGTGTATCCGCACTGTTCTTATGCAAGATCCGTGATGATGAGAATGAATGATGTGGAAGATATATTTTTAAAGAATTAAGACTTCATTCAATAGGATATCTTCAATATCATCCGGATAATCTACTTTAAGATGATGATCAGAAGCTACCCATTCCATAATTTCCTGAAGATTTAAAACCTTAGAATTGGGTATTCCCATTTTGTCAAGGGCACATGCATTACATTCCTGTTCATATTGATTATGAATCGGAATCACAAAAAGTTTTTTATCCATAAACAAGGCTTCTGCAGGAGCTTCAAAACCTGCATTACACAAGATTCCTTCACAGCCTTCAAAGTATTTCAGATACTGGCTTTCATCAATAGGAAATACTTCTACATTTTTCACCTTTACCTGTACTTTGCTGTATTTTGAAAATACTTTCCATTCAACAGGAATTTTTCTTAAAACCTTGATGATATTTTCATCTGCAAAACTAGGAAGATAAACAAGGTAATATCCCTGCTTATAAGGATTAAGATTTCTGATTTTTCTTCTGATGACAGGTTTTTTGATCTGGGGATGATAGTTTTCAAAATGAAATCCGATTTTCCTTTCACTGGGAACATAGTATTTTAAAATCATCTCTCCCAGAAAATCTTTTTTCTTAGGCTTAGGGGTCTCTGGAAAGCTCATTGATGCCTGATGGCTAAGCTCTATCATCGGTAACTTTTTCAGTTTGGAAGCCCAGCCTGTCAACGGCTCATAATCATTAATGATTAAATCATAATGTGATAGCTCCAATTCTCTGATTATTTTGGCTGCTTCAAGAAATTTATTTTCGGTAAACGTTTTTCGATAGGATAAACCTCCTGTTTTGTTATAAAGAAGGGAAATACCCTTATATTGGAAATTAATGTCAAAATCAGCCTTTAATTGTGACTGGTGCCCGCTGATCAATGTATCAACAGATGCATATTTTTTGAGAAGAGGAATGATTTCCTGTGCTCTGGCAACATGGCCGTTTCCAGTCCCTTGGAATGCGTACAAAATCTTCATTTAGGAAAAATTGGTTACAATTTTCAGAAGAGCAGAATTATCCATCTCCTGAATTTCTTCTACTTCATCATCTTTCAGCAAATGTTTATGCTCATCATAATAAAAAATTTTCCATTCTTTATCATGGTATTCTAAGGCAGACAGGTTTTCAATCCAGTCACCCGAATTCAGATAAGTACAGGATCCTTTTTTATTAACAACCTCACGAATCTGTGGTTGGTGAATATGCCCGCAAACAACATAGTCATATTGATTGTCGATAGCAAGCTCAGAAGCTGTAAGCTCAAAATCTCCGATATATTTCACCGCTTTTTTCACATTGTTCTTGATTTTTTTTGAAAATGAATATTTTTCTTTACCCATTTTTTCTAAGAACCAATTTACAACATTATTGATAACAATTAAGAGATCGTAACCTTTTCCGCCAAGTTTGGCAATCCACTTTGAATGCTGGACGGATGCATCGAAGACATCACCGTGAAATATCCAGGTTTTTTTCTGATCGATATTCAGACAGATTTTATTACATACTTTAAGTTTTCCGAGTTCAAAATCCGTGAACTTACGGAACATTTCATCATGATTGCCTGTAATGTAATAGACATCTGTATTCTTAGTGGCCAATGAAAGTATCTTTCTGATCACTTTCAAATGAGGTTTAGGGAAGTAAGACTTTTTAAACTGCCAGATATCAATAATATCACCGTTTAAAACTAAAGTTTTGGGTTGGATAGAATTGAGATATCTCAACAGTTCTTTAGCCTTACATCCATAAGTTCCCAAATGAACATCCGATATAACAACTAATTCAACGTTTCTTTTCATAGTTTTGTACAAAGAAACTAATTGAAAATTAACTGTATATGAATGCTATATTATTTTTTATAAAGAGTTCATCAGCTCTTCTGTGATTTCCATATTGTGGTAAACGTTTTGAACATCATCGTCCTCCTCGAAACGCTCAAGCATTTTCATATTTGCTTTGAACTGTTCTGCATTCACCTCTTTTGTATTATTTGGAATTCTTTGAAGTTCTGCACTCTTCGCTTCAATTCCAAGCTCATCTAATTTGTGAGATAAAGAACCGAAATCCTCAAAAGCCGTTGTAATCATTACTTCATCTTCATCTTTTTCTACATCTTCTGCTCCTCCGTCAATCATTTCCATTTCAAAATCATCCCAATCCATTTTGATCTGGGCCAAATCAAGGGTGAAAATTCCTTTTCTGTCAAAGATAAATGCCAGCTCACCATTCTTACCAAGGTTACCATCAAACTTATTGAAAACAGCCCTTACGTTCGCTACCGTTCTTGTTGTGTTGTTTGTAGTACATTCTACAAAAAAAGCAACCCCTCCCTGTCCGTAACCTTCGTAAGTAATTTCTTCATAGTTTTCAGCATCAGCACCACTTGCTTTCTTGATTGCTCTTTCTACATTGTCCTTAGGCATATTAGCCCCTTTGGCATTCTGGATACATCTTCTCAGTGCCGGATTAGCTTCAGGATCTGTTCCGCCTGCTTTTACAGCCAAAGCGATATCCTTTCCTATTTTAGAGAATGTTTTGGCCATTTTATCCCATCTGGCCATTTTAGAAGCTTTTCTATATTCAAATGCTCTTCCCATTTTAATTTTTAAATTTCCAACAAAATTAATCAAAAGTCAACAAAAAAAAAATACCTCCAAAAAAATTGGAGGTATTCATTATTTAGAAAAATTAATTATTTTTTCTTTTTAGCTGGAGCTTTTTTAGCCGTCGCCTTTTTAGCTGGAGCTTTTTTAGCACCTTTCTTAACAGCTTTTTTAGCTGGTTTAGCTACAGTTAAGTCATTTTTCTTGTAAGTTTCCCACTCAGATCCTGAGATAGCTCTTACAATAACTTTTCTGTCTTGTTGTCTTTCAGCATCAGTTGCAGTTGCAGGAACAGTAGCTTCCTGAGAACCGATACCGATAGATTTCAATGTTGAAGGGTTTACACCTCTAGCTTCTAAAGCACCTACTACAGAAGCAGCTCTTTCTTTAGAAAGTTTCAAGTTGTAAGCAGCAGCACCTTTCTTATCAGTCATACCTACTACTACGAAGTTCTCAGCTGGAGCATCTTTGATGATCTTAGCAGCATTATCTAATTTTTCGTTAGATTGAGGTCTGATTGTAGCTTTGTTGAAATCAAATAAGATATCTTTTAATTGTTCAGTAACTACAACAGCAGTTGGCTTCTTAGGAGCTGGACATCCGTTGTATTCAGGAAGACCTGGAACAGTAGGACAAGCATCATCTTTATCTAAGATACCGTCACCGTCTGTATCTGGCCAAGGACAACCGTTGTTTTCAGCAGGACCTGCTACTGTAGGACAAGCGTCATCTTTGTCGATTACACCATCACCGTCAGTATCTGGCCAAGGGCATCCGTTGTTTTCAACTGGACCAGCCACTTCTGGACATTGATCGTCTTTATCTGGAACTCCGTCACCGTCAGTATCAGGACATCCTTGGAATTCTGGTAAACCTGGAGTATCAGGACAAAGGTCATCTTTGTCTAGGATACCATCCTTATCTCTGTCTCTGTTTCCGAATCTGAATAAGATAGAAGCAGAAGCTTGCCAGAAGTTAGCCACTGTAGATTTATCACCTGGAGTTGATACATAATCTCCTTGAACACCAAGACCGAAGTTTTTAGTTACCCAGAAGTTAGCACCAGCACCTGTAGCTACAGTAAAGTGGTTAGCTTTACCATTTTCGTTACCATCCTTACCATTAGGTACGTTTTCGATTGGATTACCGTTAGCGTCAACAGATGTTCTAGGGAAAGTAAGAGCTGTATAGTCATGTCTTAAGTAGTTAGCACCAACTCTTAAATATGGATCAAACCAAGATTCCTCGTTCCATAAAAGACCTGCAGCGTGAGCCTGGAAACCAAGACCTGTCATTAGGAAAAATTCTTTCCCCATGTTGAATCTTTTGTTTTCAACATTTCCAACAGAAGTTTGCCAGTCAATTACTAAACCTTTACCAATGTTTCTAGCAACTGTTAGCTTAGACAATGGAGGTGTAATAGAAAAATTGTTCACATTGAACATATTTTTCGTCAAATTGTTAGCAGAGAACGTATTACTGAAGTTATTTCTTGCTGCTACGTGGTTTTCAGCATGAGCACCAACTCCGATTAACCACGGATTGTTGGTAGTCTGTGCGAAAACAGTAGAGGCAACAGTAAGCGCCAATGCTGAAATTCCTAATTTTAGATTTTTCATAGAATTAAATGATTAAATAATTGATAATGCAAAATAAATATAATTTTTCTTTATATACAAAGTTTTTCAAATGATTTTTAACTTTTCTTTAATATTCTGTCCAGGTTTCGTTTGTTTTCTCTATCTTTAATTGCCTCTCTTTTATCGAAAAGCTTTTTCCCTCTTCCCAGCGCTATCAGCACCTTTGCTTTCCCCCTGTCAGTGATATATAATTTTAAAGGTATAATTGTGTTTCCAGCATCCTTTAATTTTTTTTCAAGTTTTTGCAATTCTTTTTTGTGCAAGAGCAATTTCCGTTCCCTTTTTGTTTTATGGTTGTAAAAAGTTCCCAATTTATACTCGTCAATCATCATATTGATGATGTATAATTCCCCATCAATAAACTGACAGAACGATTCTGTGATAGATGCTTTAGATGAGCGTAAAGATTTTATTTCGGTACCCGTCAAAACCATTCCTGCTTCATATTCTTCAAGAATTTCATATTCAAAGCGGGCTCTTTTATTTAATATACTGACTGTTTTCTCAATCTTCATCATTTTAAAATTTCGTTAATGAAATATATAAAAAATACCATACATTTAAAAACTTGACTATTATATTATTACAAAATACCCAAATTCTTTTCGTATTTTTGCGCCAAATTTACAAAACTATATGTTAACAGTATCTAACTTATCTTTACAATTCGGGAAAAGAGTACTTTTTGACGAGGTAAATATTATGTTTACCAAAGGAAACTGCTACGGAATCATCGGAGCAAACGGTGCGGGAAAGTCTACATTCCTTAAAATATTAACAGGGAAGCAAGATCCAACAACAGGAAATGTATCTCTGGAGCCAGGGAAAAGAATGTCAGTTTTGGAGCAGGATCACTTTGCTTTTGATCAGTATACTGTTCTTGAAGCAGTTTTAAGAGGTAACAAAAAATTATTCGAGATAAAAGAGGAAATGGATGCGCTTTATGCGAAAGAAGATTTCTCTGACGAAGACGGAATTAAAGCGGGTGAACTAGGTGTAATCTATGATGAAATGGGTGGATGGAACTCTGAATCTGATGCGCAAACGATGCTTTCAAACGTAAGAATTAAAGATGACATGCATTATCAGATGATGAGCGAACTGGAGAATAAGGACAAAGTAAAGGTTCTTTTGGCTCAGGCGCTTTTCGGAAATCCTGATGTATTGATCTTGGATGAACCTACGAATGACCTTGATATTGACACCATTTCTTGGTTAGAGGATTTCTTGGCTGACTATGAAAATACCGTAATCGTTGTATCTCACGACCGTCACTTCCTTGATACGGTTTGTACGCACATTGGAGATTTAGATTATGCTAAACTTAATCTTTACACCGGTAACTACTCTTTCTGGTATCAGGCTTCTCAATTAGCAACAAGACAAAGAGCTCAAGCTAACAAAAAAGCGGAAGAAAAGAAGAAAGAACTTCAGGATTTCATCGCGAGATTTAGTTCTAACGTTGCAAAAGCTAAACAGGCTACTGCAAGAAAGAAAATGATCGACAAATTAAATATCGATGACATTAAGCCATCTTCAAGAAGGTATCCTGCAATTATTTTCGAAATGGAAAGAGAAGTTGGGGATCAGATTTTAGATGTAAAAGGTCTTGAAAAGACAAAAGACGGGGAATTATTATTCTCAAATATCGATCTTAATCTTAAAAAGGGGGATAAAGTAGCTATACTTTCTAAAAACTCTTTGGCGATCACAGAATTTTTTGAAATTCTAGCAGGAAATGTTGAAGCCGACAAAGGAACTGTTGCTTGGGGAGTTACTACGAACCAATCTCACATGCCTTTAGATAATACAAGTTTCTTCCAGGAAGATCTTAGCTTAGTTGATTGGTTAAGACAATTTACTAAAAACGATGAAGAGCGTCACGAAGAATTCATGAGAGGATTCTTAGGAAGAATGCTTTTCTCTGGTGATGAAGCTTTAAAATCTTGTAAAGTACTTTCAGGAGGTGAAAAAATGAGATGTATGTTCAGTAGAATGATGCTTCAGAAAGCAAACGTTCTTTTATTAGATGAGCCTACCAACCACTTAGATCTTGAAAGTATTACTACTTTGAACAACTCACTATCAAACTTCAAAGGAAATCTTTTATTGGCGTCTCATGACCACGAAATGCTTTCAACAGTCTGTAACAGAATCATTGAGTTGACTCCAAACGGAATCATCGACAGAGAGATGACTTACGACGAATACCTTGCTGATAAAAAGGTGAAAGAATTAAGAGAAAAAATGTATTCTTAATCTGAACAACATTAAATCTATATAAAAATACCTCAAAGCAATGTTTTGAGGTATTTTCGTTTAAACAATAAATAAAATAATTATTTCGTCAATTTTGCAGTAGGTAAAGAAACTGTTCCGGGATCTTTCCATAACCCTTCTTTTTCAGCTTTCTTTTTAATAGACTCTGCCCTTTTGTTACTATCCGGGTGAGAATTGAACATTTTCTCAAAATTAGTTTGTGTACTTCCTTCTGAAAGTAAAGCCAATTTTTTGAACGCTGTATAAGCTCCTACTACATCATATTTATTAGCCTTCATAAAGTCGTATGAATAGGTATCAGCTTCTGATTCCTGTTTTTTGCTGTGTGAAGCATCTAAAAATGCATTAGCCATTTTCCCTACCTGGCTCTCATTAAGGGTCGCTACAGCAGAAGAAGCTGATGATGCTGCATCTAAGGCAGCTGCTTTAAGATAAGCCGATTTCATCGCATCTTTTGTATCCTGATTTTTAACGTGACCGATCTCGTGTCCGATAACTGCCAGCAATTCATTGTCTGTCATAATATCCATCAGAGAAGAAAATACACGTACACTTCCGTCTGCACAGGCAAAAGCATTGATATCTTTCACTTTATAAACTTTATAATTCAAATTCAGACCGTCCTGAGATTTGTGTTTTCCAAACAGTTTGTTCAGTCTCACAGTGTACGGGTCTTTAGGTCCTGCTACGGCATTATTTTTATCCATCCAGTCTACTGATTCTTTGGATAATTTAACCGCATCTTCGTTCGTAAATGTTAAAGCTTTTGCACCATTTGAAACCATTCCGGCTGCTTTTCCGAGGTTAATTTTTTGTGCATTGATCGAATACATTGCCCCCAATAACATAAGGCATACAGTAATTTTTTTCATAATTATTAAAAATTTGGAGCACGAAGGTAACCTTTTTTTAACAATTATTAAGTTGAAACTTAGTTCGAGATCATTTCAGAATGCTGTTTTTTTTCCTTATTTTTGTGAAATGAGTCAAAAATGGATTTATAAGCCCGAACCCGATGAGGAAGTTGTGGACGGACTAAGTTCGTCACTTGGTTTTGGTACTTTTGAATCTAAACTTCTCGTTTTAAGAGGAATTGACAACTATCAAAAGGCCAGAGAATTTTTTAAACCGAACCTTAACGATATACACAATCCGTTTTTAATGGCAGATATGCAAAAAGCTGTAGAGCGTATTGCCACTGCGATTGAAAATGGTGAAAAAATACTGGTATATGGTGACTATGATGTGGATGGAACCACAGCGGTTGCTTTGATGTACCTATATCTCAGCAAAATTGTTGAGAAAAAATATTTAGACTATTATATTCCGGACAGAAATTCTGAAGGATATGGAATTTCCACAGAAGGGATTGATTTTGCCAAAGAAAATGACTTCTCATTAATTATTGCTCTGGACTGTGGAATCAAAGCACTTGATATGATCAGCTATGCCAGCAGTCTGGATATTGATTTTATTATCTGTGACCACCACCTTCCAGGTGAAGAGATTCCCAATGCCGTCGCTGTACTTGACCCTAAAAGAAGTGACTGCCGATATCCATTCAAGGAACTTTCCGGATGTGGTGTAGGCTTTAAACTTTGCCAGGGACTAAATACCATTTATAAATTACCGGAAGCGGAATTATTTGAACTGACAGATCTTCTGGCCATTTCAATTGCTGCAGATATTGTTTCTATGACGGGGGAAAACAGGGTATTGGCTAAGATGGGGTTAAAAACGCTTAGGAAAACCAGAAATCTGGGATTAAGATTGCTGATTCCTGAAGACAAGCTTTCCCATTTTGAAATTTCCAATATTGTTTTTGAAATCGCTCCTAAAATTAATGCTGCCGGACGAATATCTCAAGGTAAAGCAGCAGTGGAACTGATGGTTTCTGATAATCTGAAACATGCGAATCAGATTGTAAGCGATATCATGGACCTTAATGATGAAAGACGTGAATTGGATATGAATTCTACTCTTTCTGCTCTGAATCAGATTATAGAATCTCAGCAGGAAAGTAAACATACCACCATTGTATATCATCCGGAATGGAATAAAGGAGTGATTGGTATTGTAGCTTCGCGGCTTATTGAAACCTATTATAAACCTACACTGGTATTCACAGATGGAAATAATGGAGAAATGGTAGCTTCGGCAAGATCTGTTTCCGATTTTGACGTCCATGAGGCGTTAGATATATGCTCCGAATACTTCCTTAAATTTGGGGGACATCATGCAGCTGCCGGACTTTCGATGGAGAAGGACAAATTTGAAGCTTTCAAAGAAAAGTTCGAGAGAATTGTCTCTGAAAAAATCAAAGAACACCAAAAAGAGCCTTCCATTACGATTGATACTGAAATCATAATTGACGAAATTAACAGAGAGTTTATCAATTTCCACAGGAAACTGGCTCCCTTCGGTCCTCATAATATGAAACCTATTTTTACATTAACTAATCAGAAGCTTTCAGGGTATGTAAAAACAATGGGAAAAGATAACAATCATCTGAAATTTTATATCAAACAGGAATCTACAGGACGTAATATTGAATGTGTTGGGTTCAAACTTGGACAATTTGTTGAAGATTTTAAAAACAAAAGCTTTGACCTGGCGTTTACCCTGGAAGAAAACCACTGGAAAGGCAATGTAACTCATTATCTAAATATTAAGGATGTGAAGTTTAGGGATTGATGGAGGTTGCAGGATTTAGGTTGCAGGTGATAGAAATCAGAACTTTATCAAACCCCATTAACCTTAAAAAGAATCCTGAGTCCAATATTTATATTCTAAGTACTCCCACCCGCTACCTACTACCTAACAAAAAATGAAAAAAATCGGTTTATTTTTCGGATCATTCAATCCTATTCATATCGGACACCTTATTCTGGCTAATTATATTCTGGAAAACTCTGATATGGAGGAATTATGGTTTGTAGTAAGCCCACAAAATCCTTTTAAAGATAAAAAATCTTTACTGAATGACCACAACAGGCTTGATATGGTACAGCTTGCAGTAAAGAATTATCCTAATATGAGGGCTTCTAATGTGGAGTTTTCACTTCCGAAGCCTAGTTATACCATTGATACTTTGACGTATCTCCATGAGAAATATCCGGATTATTCTTTTAGCCTGATTATGGGAGAGGATAATCTCAAGAGCCTTCACAAATGGAAAAATTCTGATGTTCTGATCAAGAATCATCATATCATTGTTTATCCCAGAGTATTTGATGGGGAAAAGAAAGATTCTGAATATTTACAGCATGAGAATATCTCTCTGATAAAAGCTCCGGTAATAGAACTTTCTGCAACAGAAATCCGCAATATGATCAGAGACAGTAAAAATGTGAGACCTATGTTACCTCCTGAAGTTTTTGAATATTTGGATGGTAGTAATTTTTATAAGTAATTTTGCAAATCAGAAATTAGAGGGTAGAAACCTGAAGGCAGAGAATGACTCTTACCTTTTAACGCCCAACTCATAGCTAAAGAAATGAACTTCATCGAACAATTTTTCTCAAAATATCCTCAGGAAAAAATCATCAAATGGTTTAAACAGATTTGTCTTGCAGAAGCCATTTCATGTCTTTTATTATATTGTGTCGCTATGATCTGGATCCGGTATGATGAGAATTTATATTCTATTATTTTCATCAGCGTTATTGGCAGCTTACATGGATTATTTTTTACACTTTATCTTTTGCTCTGCCTTCCTGCAAGAAAAATTTATAATTGGGATGATGAAGATTTTGTTTTTGCATTATTATCCGCATTCTTTCCTTTTGCAACGATTTGGGTAGATAAAAAACTAGCCCGATTCGATAGAGAATAATTCATAAAATACCCTATAAAAAAAGGACCTTTTCGGTCCTTTTAATTTTTAGTGTTATTACATATCCCGCTTCACATGCCCTGTCGCTGTGAAAGTATGATTTCCTGAATTATTAGTGTAAGTTCCATTAACTGTAAAATCAATGTAATCCCCTACTATTCCAAAAGTGGTTATGTTTATAACCAAATTTCCATTACTTGGTGTAATAACGGCTCCTGAAAGTTCAAATATATAATCTGTAGTAAAACTTGCTGCAACGCCCAACATATTATTTTGAGTCATAGAGAAAAATGGTCCTGCAGGATTCATTGAATTTATTCTCAATTGTTTGGGTACCATATTAGGTGATGTAGGAGTAAGACCTGCCCATTGTGCATTGAAAGATCCTATTACATAAACAACAGGCTGATTATCAATTTTATAATTAACAAATTCATTTACAGAATTACATGCCATGATATCTCCTAAATTTACAGTAGTAGATGTTGCCGTGAAAGTAACCTGATTGGTAGTCTGAACATTAACCGCATCAAATCCTTCATAAATAAACTGTGGATTCGCAGTACATGAATAGGTATTAAATGTAAAACCTCCGCTACTGTTTACGGGTACTGACATATATTGGAAATAATTTGTACTCACTGCAGGCTTTAACATTACATAGCCATCAGTAACAATGGCATTGGCACAAGTTTTCAGATTCCCCTGAATAGTATAACTGGTAGATGCAGAAGGATTTACTGTAATATCTGGGATCGTCGTTATGATTCCGGCCGGAAAAGGGCCGACACTAGATGTATAAATAATATTATTACAGACATCATACACTTTTAAGCTTAAGACTTCACCTGCGGGAACAATTCCAGAAACCATTCCTGCATTGTCAGTCATTCCGTACGTTTCATATGCCTGAGAGCTTCTCTTTAAAGTTACTTTGATATTAGGCAAAATCTGCCCTGCAGCATTTTTTACCGTTACTTTCATTGTCGCCTGCTCAAACTGTGCATCACAATTCCACCATGAAAAATGGCTTACTGTTCCTACATAGGTATTTCCAATCTTTGTTGCAGAGCCCTCCTCCTTCCACATTCCTGTATCTTCATTATAAGTCCATAATGGAATGGTGGCTGGTGAATTGGAAGCTTGTGCAGGATCTACTGGAACGGTAATTTCTGCCGTGTGGCCGTTTGCAATCTGAAGATTTTGTCCGGAACTTCCCGTTAATTGTACATGCAGCATCCCAAAAGTTTCCATCACTCTGGAGTTTCCTCCTGAATTGGTTGCCAAAAATGATCCTGGCATTAATTCATTGAGGTATTGATTGGATGGTGCTAAGTGAAAAACGGCAACGCTCACATTTCCTGAATAAGCATTTCCGCTGGCATCTTTGAAGCTTCCATCGAATTTTACTTTCGTTCCGTTTGGCAATGAAACTGTAGAGGCAGCGCCCGAAGTAATGGTAGAAGTGGCTGTGGCAGGAATCATCATAATATTCACTTGATTCATTCCGCTGGTAGGAACCAAAACCCGTGATGCATTTACATAACCGGACTTTGTCACTTTTATGTGGGCAAAGTTTTCTTTTACAGAAGCATTTTTAAATGTAAAAAAACCTCTAAGATTGGTTGTCACCGTACTTGTTCCAATGGTAACTGTTGCTCCTGAAACCGGAACCCCGTTGGTATCAAGAACTACGCCCTGGAAATTTCTTTGTGCAGTATTCCCAAAATTATAATTAGATGGGGAATTGGGTGTCTCTTCACTTATTTCTAAGAAAGATTCATTCTTACATGAAAATATTAATAGAAACAATAAAAATAAAAGGTAAAATTTTCTCATATGGTAATAATTTTTAGTTTTAACTAAATTAATAATAAAATACGAGTCCTCATGTTTTCTCTTATTTTTCATCAAATCTTTTTTAAATCTTAATAAATTTCTTGCTATCATGTAACAAATTTATTGCTAAAGTTGTCTTATTATGCAGAAAGGTCAAGCAATCATTATTTTCAAACTAAATTTTTATTAACTGATAATCAATTAATTAAACTTATTTTGAAATATTTTTAAGTACTTTGTATTGCATGATACTGTATTTATTATATATCTTTGTAATGTAAAATAACAAACCATACAAGCTATTAAACTAAAAAAATAATCATCATGAAAACTCAAATTCTTATTGCAGCACTATTTTTCGGTGGACTTATCACTGCCCAGCAGAAAAAAGACAGTTTGAAAGTAAATACTATTGATGCAGTTAATATCAAGAAGCAGGTTTTCAAAAAACAGGGTGACCGCTTGGTATATGATGTAGCTTCTTCATCTATTGCTAAAGGAACCAACACTTTTAATCTTTTAAAACAAACCCCGATGATCTCCAGTATAGATGGAAAAACGCTGAAGATTTTGGGTAAAAATGATGCGGTAATCTACATCAACAATAAGAAATCCAATATGGATTCTGAGGCATTAATTGAAATGCTGAAATCAACTCCATCAGAAGATATACAAAAAATTGAAGTCATTACAGTTCCCGGAAGTGAATTCCAGGTTGAATCCAAGGAAGGGGTCATCAATATTGTCATGAAGAAAAGCAAAAATAACGGTTATAATGGGACGTTGAAGATGCAGAATGAGCAAGGCTATTACAACAATCCAAACGCAGGAGCTTCTTTTAATTTCAGACAAGGTAAATGGTCCGGGAATTCTAATTTCAGAATGGGAAGCTGGACAGACAGACAAAAATATACATTGTCTAACGGAGATTCTACTTTCAGAAATGAATCATCAGGTTTCAATGATGATCCCAACAAAAATTACGGAGGAGGTTTCAATGTTGATTATGAAATCAATAAAAAACACAGTTTAGGTTTCTCTTACAATATGAGATATAATAAAAGCTTCAATTCTATATTGGATATCACCAATTGGCAAGATGGAGTGTTATCCAACAGAACTGTCAATAATGAGGATGCGCAAACCAGAAATCATTCTTTCAATTTAAATTATGAAATGAAAACGGACTCTCTGGGAAGCAAACTTACATCGAACGTCTCTTATCTATGGTTCAACAGAAATAAAGAAAGTTTCAATGAAAGTTTCCCTTTAACGAATGATACAATTAATAAATATTCAGCGCTTCGTCAGGCTGTACCACAAATTATCAACAACTATGCAGCCAACATCGACTATCTGAAAAAAACGGCTAAAGGAGCAACGTGGTTGATGGGAATCAGCTACAACCATACCAATACAGATAATGATACCAGACAGGATAAGCTGAAAAACGGAGCATTTGTGATAGATCCTAATCAGACCAACCACTTCATTTATAAGGAAAATATTCTTGGAATTTACCTGAACTATGAAAGAAAGCTGACTGAGAAAGTATCCGGAAAAATAGGAGCCCGCTATGAAATGACAAGAAGTACCGGAGATATTGTAGACAAAACAGGATTTGAAAGAAACTACAACAATCTGCTACCTTATTTAAATTTAAATTATGCCATCAATTCAGATCATAATTTGAGTTATACGTTTTCAAGCAGAATCAGAAGACCTAGATTTTGGGAATTGAATCCTTCCAGAACCTACTTTACTCCAACCAATTATACGCAGAACAATCCATTTATATTGGCTTCTAAATATTACAATCAGGAAATCAATTATATGTACAAAAATGCATTCTATGCCAACCTGAGTTTTAATATGGTAGAAGATGCTGCTGCTTCAGACCTCCTTCCATTGCAGGGAACTGTAACGGCTCCCAAAAAAGATTCTAAGGGAAACATTATATATGATATCAAAGGAAATACAACCATGGAAACTACTAGATTCCTTAGATATATCAGAACTAACTACGGAAAAAACAGAGAGCTTGCTTTAACTCTTGGGATGAACAAATCATGGTTCAAAGACATATGGACAACCAACTATTCTGTGAACTTAGGGTATGTTACTTATAGTGGCGGAGTTTGGGAAGATCCTACATCCATGCCGGTTCCGGGAGAAACTGAAGTTGTAGAGCCTTATATCATTAATGTCAAAAACTATAATATGTCTGCTACCTTCAACAATATAATCCGCCTTTCATCCAAAAAAGACTGGTTTTTAGGAGTTAATTACTTTTTTGCAAGCCAGACCGCTATGGAAGGAGGTATGATCGGGGCAAGACAGAGCTTTGATTTCAATGTGAAGAAAATTGTAGGCGACTGGACGATTGTAGCTGAAGTTAGTGACTTATTCAATCAAAGCTTTTATAGAGTTAAAGGAGTACAGCCTAACGGAACCTATAATAATATAACCAACTTCAATTATCCAAGACTTATAAGTATCGGAGTTACTTACAATTTCGGTAATCAGAAACTGAAAAAGGCAAGGGAAATGAAATCAGCGAATGATGCTGTAAAATCAAGAACCTAATCTATAATAATTGATCTCACGACAACCACTCTTAAATAAAACAAAAATGAAACGTATAATTTTGTCAATGGCTATCGTATTCGGTACTTGTGCATTTGCTCAGGAGAAGAAATCTGATACGGCAAAAACTAAAAATATAGAAGGAGTTACTATCACGAAACAGGTTTTCAAAAAGCAAAGTGACCGTTTTGTATATGATGTGGCCGCTTCCCCTGTTGCTAAAGGAAATACCACTTTCGACCTTCTGAAACAGACTCCATTATTATCTTCTACAGATGATAAGACCTTGAAAATCGCAGGAAAGAATAATGCGCTGATCTATATCAACGGAAGAAAAACCAATATGGATTCTGAGTCTCTGGCTCAGTTCCTGAAAAATACTCCGGCAGAAAATATTCAGAAAATTGAAGTGATAACGATTCCCGGAAGTGAGTATCAGGTAGAATCATCAGATGGCATCATCAACATCGTTTTAAAGAAAAAAATGAGTGACGGTCTCAGCGGAAACATGAGAATGTCTAATACAACCAGTAAATACAACGGAAGCCAAGCCAGTTTCTCGGCCAACTACAGAAAAGATAAGCTGGGAGTGAGCGCCAATCTTAGCGGTGGGGAAAATATTGAGGCACAAACTTATACATTAAGAAATGGTACTGCCAATACTTCCAATGAATCTACCGGGGATATCAACGATCCAAACAAAAATATTGGCGGTTATCTGAATATTGATTACCAGCTGAATGACAAAAGCAACCTGGCATTATCATGGAACACATGGGCTAATAAAAGCTATAATTCAACAGTAGATTTGTTTAATACCATAAAAAAAACAGGCACACAATATACATGGTCCAAAAACAAAGAAGATGCAAGGTCTTATAACAATTCTTTGAATCTAAATTATGAATTAAAAACAGATTCATCAGGCAGTAAGCTGAATGTAAATGCAGCCTATCTGAACTATAGAAGATTTCAGTTTACAGATAACCAAACCTTCGCTTCAGATATCAACAGAGGACTAGGAACAAGAACAACACAAGTGCTTCAGGATCTCCCTCAGATCATTAATAACTTCTCCGGAATGGTAGATTATATTCAGAAATTTAAAAATGATCTGACAGTATCAATAGGAGGAAATTATAACAAAACCAAAACAGATAACGATTCTAAAAACATTACTTATTCTTTTGATCCCGTAAAAAATCCGGATCCCAGACCCAATCATTTTATCTATGATGAAAACATCTACGGTGTGTATCTTACTGTTGAAAAGAAGATTTCCGATAAGCTTTCCGGAAAAATAGGGGCGAGATACGAGATTACCAACAGTTTGGGAACTTCTGATAATGCACCTACAGAAGCCCTTAAGAGAATTGAAAGAAATTACAAAAACTTTCTTCCTTATTTGAGTGTGAATTATGCGATTAATGATAAAAATAACATTTCGTATTCCTTTTCAAGCAGAATGAGAAGACCAAGTTTCTGGGAACTTAATCCTGTAAGAAACATTCTGACAGATGATAATTATACTCAGAACAACCCGTTTGTAAAAGCATCTTCAACTTACAATCAGGAATTAACTTATATGTTTAAAAATTCATACTTCCTGATTCTAAACCATTCTTATATTCAGGATGCTATTACTCAGGTTCCGTTACAGGGATATCCGGTAGCCCCGGATGGTACAGTGGGTACCAATCCTGTATTGAGATACATCAGAACCAATTTTGGAAATAAGCAGGAAATGTCTGCAATGCTAGGCCTTCAGAAGTCATTTTTTAAGCAATACTGGACAACCAACTTCAATATTGGAGTTCAACATAACATCAACAATGGAAGTCTTGACATCGACCCTACTACAGGAGACCGATTCAGAAATCAGAAGGGCGAAGATATTGTATACACTAATAAAACAAATTCTACCAGTCTTGTCATCCAGACCAACAACACCATCCGTCTTGATAAAAAGAAAACATGGTTCTTTGGAGTTAATTATTTCTTCGTAGACAAACAGCAGATCGAGCTTGGACTACTAAAAGAGCTAATGAGTTTAGATCTTAGCATCAAAAAAATATGGAACGACTGGACTTTTGCAGTGAATGTAAATGACGTCCTGAATACCAATATTGTCAAAATTGAAGACTTCCAGGACAACGGGAATTACAATTACATCCACCAAAACCGCTACAATAGAAACGTAATGGTAAGCCTTACCTACAATTTCGGAAATCAGAAAGTGAAAAAGGTAAGAAACATCGAAGGCGCATCTGATGCCATCAAAAGCAGAACAAAATAAGAGAAGTATCTTTCTTCATATTCAATTATTCTTACGGTATCCGCTGTTTTTTTACAGCGGATTTTTTATATTTAATCGCTATGAAAAAAAAGCCACATATTATTTTAATCATCCTCATTCTGCTTTTTCTATGGACTGGCTGTAAGGAAAACAAGATAAAACTAGGCAACGATATCAGCTTTGATAAAGAGGAAAATATTCAGTACGGAAATAGTCCTGAACAGGTGATGGACATTTATATTCCCAATAAAAAAACACTCCAAAAAAGGGATGTTTTCATGATCATCCATGGTGGGGGCTGGCGTAGTGGAAATAAGTCACAGCTTACATTTTTCACTCTTTCCCTCATGCAGAAATTTCCTGATCATATTTTCGTTAATATCAATTACAGACTGGCATCAGCATCTAATTATGGGCTACCCAATCAAATAAACGACATTAAAGAGGTCTCTGCCTTTTTAGAAAAGAAACTCAAATACAATACTAAATTCATATTATTGGGAAACAGTGCCGGAGGACATTTAGCCATGCTATATGCCTATCAATTCGATTCTGATAAAAAAGTAAAGGCTGTTATTAATATTGTGGGTCCGGCTGATCTTTCAGATCCGGGTTTCAAAAATTATCAGGAATATTCTTTTGTTCAGGAAAGACTTGTGGATCCTGATGTACCAAGACTAGGAATATCACGTATAGATTTTGCCAGCCCTGTAAAATGGATCACAAAAACCTCCCCTCCTACCTTATCCTACTATGGAAGTACAGACCGCGTTATCCCTTCCTCACAAGAAAAAATCCTAGATTCCATTTTAAATAAAAACCATATCATTCATGAATCTTATCAATTCAATGGTGGGCATTTGGATTGGGATAAACATCCCAATGATGAATTTCTTATCAATAAAATAACAACTTTTCTTAAAAAAACGGACAAAAAATAACACGTTCTGATCATTCAAAACGTGTTATTTTTATTTCTTAATTGCTTTTATTCAGACTTTGCAGGTGCTGTCCTTTCTGAAACCCCATTGGCGTTGAATGCTTCAATCTGGAAATAGTAAGCATCAGTTCTGTCGGCTCCTGTAAAGAAATATTCATTCTTTCCGTATACCATAATGCTTCCGTACATTTTATCGGGAGATTTCCCCCAATAGATCACATAGCCGTCTGCCTCAGAGTTCTGCTGCCACTTCATCCAGATACTTCTTCTTTCACCATATTTCTTAGGATCAGCTCTTAAAGGAACAAAACCTTCTACTTTAGCAGGCTCTTTTCCGCCTCCTTTCCCAAACACTCTGAAACCACTCAATGCAAATTTTCCGGTAGGCATTTTCAGGTTTTCCATTTTCAGGAAACGGGCTTTTGCAGGGATCTCCAATTCTACATAATCGTGAGGAACATCTTTTGTATTTTTACTTTTATCCACAATTACATTCCACTTCTTTCCATCATGAGATCCATAGATTTTGTATTGGTGCATCTTTCCCAAGGTTTTCCCCATAAATTCTGCATCCTGGTCTGCATAATTGATCTGAATAGCATTGATGGTAGAAACCTCACCAAGATCTGTCTGGAACCATTCTCCGGAATTCCCGGTTTTGGCACTCCAGTAAGTTTTAATGTCTTCATCTACTGCATAATTGGGTTGATAACCTCCTAAGGTAGAGGAGACCTGAACCGGTTTATTATAATTCAACAGCATCCATCCTGCAAAAAGACCTTTTGAAAAATCTTTTCCCTGTGCATATTGCGGAAGGTAAGTAGGATAATCTCCATAGGCTGTATTACAGTACATCACATCGTCCTTATCAAAACCTGCCGGCCAGATTCCCAATCTTCTTTCAAAATTATTTTTAGTGGAAATAAAGATAGTGGAAACATGCCACCAGTTTTTATAATTATCTTCAAAAGTAGCTCCATGCCCTGCTCCTCTGGCAAAACCACCAGGCTTGTATGAAAAAGGATTATGCTGCTGATACTCGAAGCCTTCTAAAGGACCTTTGCTCACGTATACTCCATCAGAATATCCGCTAAACTCTGTTGCCGGAGCACCATACTGCATATAATATTTTCCGTTATGTTTTGTCATCCACGCTCCTTCCACAAAAGGCTGAAGAAAAACATTGTCGTTGTATTCGCCAAAACGTTCCCATCCGTGGTCTTCGGGTTTCAGTTTTAGAATAGGTTTTACAAAACCTTCGGACTGCAGATTTTTAACCTTAACTTCTGTTCCCAACAGAGGCCATTCATTGCTCGAGCCCCAATACAGGTATAGCTTATTCTTATCTTCATCATAGTGAAATGCAGGATCCCACGCTCCTACTTTTAACGTGTCTACCGCAATTTCCCAGTCGTCTTTAGTTGGATTTGTACTCTTCCAGATTGGGAAATCCTGTTCCCAGGTAGAACCATAAACATACAGCGTATCTTTCATTGCCCAGACCGCCGGAGCATTCAGATCGTGGGTATACTTATTGTCTCTTAGAAATTTCCTTTTTACAAACTTCCAGTCCAGCATATCATCACTGTACCAATAGCCTTCCTGGTTGGTAGAAAAAAGAAACAGTTTATTTTTAAAATTAACAATAACAGGATCTGCTGTAGCACGGTGTTTTCCTTGTTTTGAAAAAACTTCGAAAGGGGTATATCCGTAGTCTATATTAATGGGATTACAGAAAGTTTTCTGCTGACCGCCCACTATGATTCCCAGAAAAATTGCTAATGATAAAAGATATTGTCTCATTTTCAGATTTTAAACATTCGGAGCAAAGTTAGCTAACTTTTTTTGGTTTTCTCCAAATAAAGCCATCCAGAAGATAATGGGTAAGCTGTGGAACGACCAATAGCGGAACCAAAAATTGAAACAGTTTTTCTGAAACCATCACATTCAAAGAAAAATGCTCATTCCAGACCAAAGTTTCCCATAAAAATTCCTCCAGAAAAGCAAAACCTACAATGATCGCTACAAATAAAAATACTCCCGAAAAAGATTTAAAAATCTGCATTCTGTTCAGCTGATGATTTTCTTTTTGTTTTATTTCCTGAATATAAATCAATGCGATATAAGGAATTCCATGGGAAACTACATTCAAGAAAGTAAAGAGAAGGTCATTGTTAAAGTATACAATTCCAAAATACCAGGAAAGGAAAGTTCCGGTAATTAATCCTGTTTTAGGAATATTAATATTTTTTGTTTTGAAAGCTTCAAAAACAGTTTTAACGATCCAAATGATCAGAATTGCAAAATAGATAACGGTAATCAGAGGAATATAATCCGGAAGGTTTTGAAGCCATTTAAATTCATTGTTGACAAACCAGGTAAAGGCGCGGGGTGTTTTAAACCAGTATAACATAGGATAGATGGTCGCAGAATAAACAGCTACCTCATCTATTTTTTTGCTCCAGTTATTGGGCTCAAATCGGGCATAAAGTCTCATAAACCCGTACTGCTGGCGTATAAAGTGAAAAACGGCAACCAAAGCCAGTACCGACCAAAATGTCAGGCTTCCCAATTGAAATAAAACAATACCCAATATCCAGCTTAGAACAGGAATCCCAAGATAAAGCAGTTTATTCTTCTGTATTTCACCTTTTACAAAATAGGTTTTGAACAGTGTAGAATAGACGTGGGCTACGTCCACAAAAACAATCAGGAAAAGCCATGTATAAAAAGAATAATGGTTTTCCAGTCCCTGGATCTGTTTCTGAAAAAGAAAAATAATCAACAATACCAGGAAAGGTGGTGATAAAATAAACCACCAGTCTGTTTTTGCATTATGTATCCAAGGCTGTTTCATATTATAATTTATATCATTTGTCCGGCCGTTCTTATTCCCTGATAAAAAGCTTCTTCAAAAATAGATATTCCCGAAAGATCAGAATGGGCGAAGAATATTTTCCCATCTATAGGTTCTTTTGCTATCCTTGTTGCTTCTCCAAAAATCTGGTTAGGAACCGGCGCAATCATAGCATGCCCTATTTTATGAAACTGCATTTCCAGAATAAAATCTTCTATTAACGGATGGGCTTTCTTCAGATCATTCAAAACTAAAGTTTTAAGTTCAGCATCCTTCATTGCATACAGCTTCTTCCTTGCTTTTCTACAGTCTCCGGTTGAGAAGCTTTTATAATGGGTAATTACTTTTTCCCCAATAATCTGGTTAAGATTTTGATGCTGATCAAAGATATACCCCAACCCTGAATTTCCATAGATCACATTATCCCAGGCCAATTCTTCATCTCCTCCGAATTCATTCTTTAAAGTAATCGTTGTTAAAAGCCATGGAACGTAATTAAACGATTGGGCTTTCTTATGATTAAAAATTCTCTCGTTCACAAACTGGGGGGATGCAAACAGTACTTTTTCAGCAATAATCTTTTTTGTTTTCTTCTGAATATTATCAAAGCTCAATACCTCAACTTGATCATTGAGTGTTACATCAAAGACAAGATTTGCGGGCATATGCTTTCCCTTTGTATATTTTGAGAAATGTTTTGCCAGTCTGGCATTTCCTTCCGGCCAGGTGAATACCTGATCTTTATATTTCGCGCTCCAGTTATTCTTTCTTCCTGCAAAATAATGAATGCCTGCCCATGCTGAAACATAGTCTATGCCTAATCCGAAATCATCTCTGCAGGAGTAATCCAACAGCCAGAGAAGTTCTTCTGAATGATAGTTATTTTCATTCAGCCAATCTTTGAAAATGATTTTTTCAAGGTGTAAGACCTCATCTTCCTGGCTTGAATCATGCACAGGAATAGCAAACCAATACTTTCCCTGTGCATCTTTCTTCAGGCGGAACTCATCCATCAGCTTAAAAAATCGGTTGAGCTCTTGCTGAGTTTCTTTTGAAATCCCTCTCTGAGGAACAATATCATTCTGCCAGGAGTTTCTATAGAACAGTCTTTCCTGTTGTGGAAAAGTCATTTGGTATTCATCAAGAATAGGTTCTCCGTTCTCTTCAGTTCCCAGACAGATTCCACATTCTGTCAGAAATTCTATGATTTCTACATTTTCTTTATTGGGTAATGGTAAATAATGGGCTCCTAACGGAAACTTTGAAAACGAGTTCTCCCCATTGGAAGAATTTCCCCCCAAATGATTTTCCATTTCCAGGAGAAGATAATTGTTTTCATTATGCTGACTGAAAAACCGGCAAGCAGCAAGTCCCGAAATTCCCCCGCCCACAATAAGATATTGGGTGTGGATAACTTCTGAAAACTGTGGAAAATCTTTTGCCCATAGCTTATGTCCGAGAACATGATTGGTTCCGGTAATTTTTACCAGCAGTGACTTTGCTTTCTTTCCACAATACTGTAAAAAGGGAAGCATAAGGCTACCTAAAAATATAGTTTTAAGAAAATCCTTTCTACTGTACTTTTCCCCACTCTTCATCAAAATAACGAACTAGTATCTGGTTATCCAGACGGTTAACTTCTACGTCTTTCACTTTCATGTCTTTATTAAAATAAGACATCTGTGAAAAGTTGTAATCATAGTATTTTAAACCGGGAAGCTTTCTGTAGATCCTGTTGTTGATGGGTTCAAATGAAGCCATAGAGAATCCCCACTCCCCGAAAGACGGAACATAAGTATGATAAGCTGCTGTGAAAGGAAAAATCTGATTGATCGTTTTTTCTATACACCAGAACGATTTCGGCGCAAAATACGGAGAAGTGGTCTGAACCACAATTTTGGTATCAAGAGTCGTCAGTCTCTCCAATTCTTTATAAAACTGCAGGGAATATAGTTTTCCCAGGCTGTAGTTGGACGGATCCGGAAAGTCTATGATAATAACATCAAATTTTTTCCTGTTCTCTTTTACCCAAATGTAGGCGTCTTTATTGATGACTTCCACTTTAGGATTGGAAAAAGAACTTTGATTCAGCCTGCGCATGGTTTCATTGGTCTTGAAAAACTGGGTCATTTCACCATCAAGATCCACGAGCGTTATTTTTTTAACGTCTTTGTATTTCAATACTTCTCTTGCCGCAAAGCCGTCTCCTCCTCCCAGAATCAAAACGTTATCAATGTTTTTTGCCATAGACATCGCAGGATGTACAAGAGCCTCATGATAACGGTATTCATCGGTGGATGAAAACTGTAAATTGTTATTCAAATAGAGACGAAATTCGTGAGTATTTCTCGTCAGCACAATCCTTTGGTAAGGTGAGCTTTTGGTGTATACTACATTTTCACCATATAGCTTTTCTTCAGAATAAGATAAAATCGTATCTGAAAAAAAGAAAAGTCCAAGCAAAAAAACAAATGCCGAAATCGCCTTTACTCTTAATGAAAACGATTTTGATAATTCCTTTTTAAGGTAATAACAGAGAAATATCGCAATAGAAATATTAATCAGTCCGAAAAACAGAGGGGTTTTTACAATTCCCAGCTTTGGAATCAAAACCAATGGGAATAGAATGGATGCCAGTAACGCTCCGATATAGTCGAATGCAAAGACATTTGAAACTAAATCTTTAAACTGAACTCTATCTTTTAAAATGTTCATCAAAAGCGGAATTTCCACCCCAACAAGACATCCTGTAAAAAAGACAAAAAGGTAGAGAACGCTTTCAAAATGTGCGAGAGTATTAAACAAAATAAAAAGCACCACAGAGCTGATTCCTCCTACGATTCCTACAAGGATTTCAATCTCAATGAATTTATCAATAAGATTTCCTTTGATGAATTTTGCAAAGTAGGAACCCACTCCCATTGAAAAAAGATACACTCCGATAATAAAAGAAAAC
Organism: Chryseobacterium sp. GW821-FHT04C04; assembly: GCF_059420365.1. Taxonomy (NCBI): domain Bacteria; kingdom Pseudomonadati; phylum Bacteroidota; class Flavobacteriia; order Flavobacteriales; family Weeksellaceae; genus Chryseobacterium; species Chryseobacterium sp. GW821-FHT04C04. The sequence continues at coordinate 50,791 of NZ_JBWKTO010000003.1, forward strand.
TGCTTTACAGAGTCTCCTAAAAGATAGCTTGCCAGGGCTCCGGCCACCAATTCATAAATCAATCCACATGTAGCAATGACGAATACTGAAAACAATAAAAGCAGCTCAAGAGGAATCCTCTTCTTATCCATGAATTGCAGCACTTATAATCATTGAAATTCCGATGATAAATGCTCCGAAGACAATAGCCAGTGCTATGTTTTTGTTCTGAGCGATCTCATGCCATGTTTTTTCCGGCGTAAGCTTTTCAATAACGAAATAGCACACTAACAGAATTGCGATTCCTAAAAATGAATAAAGAACCGAGTTTAATATGGGTAAGAAATTGATGTTGTCCATAGTTTTTATATTTTTATTTGTGATAGTATCTGTAGAATCCTACTCTGGAATGGCTTCTTGTGGTTCCGTCACGGTATGTTTCCGTTTTGGCACAGTCACACACCTGATTTCCCTGGTAAGTAAGGTATACAAACCATGTCAGAAAACAACTACCCATCAGGCAGAGTATCCAGTTTTGTTTTATATAGTGTAAAATATTAGTCATTACGATGTAGAATAAGGGGTGTTTGAACTGTTCTTCCATTTACTCACATTAAATAAGTACCTTCCTATATACATAGCCACAAAAATAGCGACCATTATGAATAAAATAAATCCGAAGTTCCAGAATGAAACGGGAAGCCAGGTTGCTTTGATCTTAACATCGCTGTTTGCTGCTACAACATCCGTTGTAAGTCTTAGTCCTTCAGCGTTGATCAAAGAGTCTATTTTTGAGGTTCCAAAGGATGCCTTCACCAGTTTACCCAGTTCGGTTGTATCTTTTTCCAGTGTTTTCCCATCTATAAAAGTGGTAGATTGTACTTTATAGAGATCTGTAACATCGAGAACTCCAGCTTTATCCCTGGAGATCAATACTTTTGAATCTGGTGACTGAAGACCGGAAAATGGGGGCAAAGATCCTTCTTTTTCTGCTGAAATCAGAAAATGATATTTACCCGAACCTACTCCGCAAAGATTAAAATCTTCAGACTGGTTTCCTTCCGACCAGCTTTCACCACCTTCATAGCCGTGATATTGTTCGATATCTTTTGAAGTATATACAACTTCGTTGGTATTTTCATTGACAAGGCTTAGCTGAACATTTGCCCATGAGTTATCAACTGCTGAAAAGACATTAACCTTTAATGGTGCTGATCCACCCGAAAGAGTAAAACTTTTACTGACCAGTTCTTTATCTTTTACATCAGAAAAGTTGACCGACTGCTCAAAAACGGTTTCGTTCGTTCTTGAGATATAGACATACAACTGAAGCAGACAAATCATTAATGCAGCCACACAAAAGATGTTTTTAGTCTGTTTGATATCAAAATAATAAGGCTGAACGATCCCTACACCTGTATAATGAGGGAGATTAGCTATTTTAAAAGCTCTTTTAATATCATATTTTGAAATGTGAACTCCGTAAAAATACTGGCTTTTCTTGCTGGTCTTCTCCTGAGAGATCATACGGGTTCCGTTGACATATTCTTTGTAGGTAGCAATACTGAAATCTACGTGCTCATCAAAAAAACCGGCTGCAGCTTCAATACTACACTGGGAGTTTTCGTACCAGCGGTAGGTTCGTCCTAGGTAGGTTGGTAATTTCGAATTTTTACCTTTAAAATCATCGGGATGCATAGGAATCAGGAAAACCCAATGTCCATCACTTTCACTCAGGAAAGCATCATTTCCTTTGCTGTCTTTTAAATAGTATTCGCGCCAGAAAATACTGGAGCCATATTTCTTTACAATAATAGCAACGACCGTATATTCTACACCTTCAATTATCCCTTTCTGACCGACGTCCAAGACCACGTTTTCAGTCGGTACTTTCAAATGCTTGATTTGTTTGTTTCCGGCTACATCAATGAGATGAGAGCAGGTTTGGCAAACATATTCTTCAATAGGGAAACTGAGATCTAATTTATTTTCTGATTCGCATGCTGGGCAGACATAATGCATTTTTATCTGTAAATTTTGTGTTTTTGAATGGTATTAGCTTTAAAATACTGAACCACCTCATCTGCGATCTGCTCTACTTTCGTGGTGTTATCCTGGGTATAATTACATAAGAAAACATCAAAAGTAAGCTGCTTAAATTCCGGCCACGTGTGGATACAAAGGTGCGACTCTTTAAGGATCACTGCCGAAGTAAAACTCTCATTTTCAAAAACATGATTCGTCACTCCTACAATTTCTACATCATTAGTTTTCAGAATTTCTTCCGTAAACGTCAGAAAACCTTTGCTGTCTAATAACAAATCTTCTGACTCTGTTTCCAAAGTCAGAAGAATATGTAAACCTTTACTTGATAATGGGTTCAATTAATTTTTTCGTAAATATATTATTTTTTTGGAAGAAAAACCTCAGCAAGCATACATCTTGCGCTTCCTCCTCCATTTACTTCAATGGTATTGAGGTCTGAATAGATAATTTCACAGTATTTTTCAATAGCTGCAACCTGTTCTGTTGTTAAAGACTGGTAAGCAGTCTGGCTCATCACCAGAAATTTCTCTCCGTCTTTGTTCTGAACCTGAAGCATATTTCCGGCAAACTGCTGCATCTGGTCTTCTGAAATCTCAATAATTTCTTTTCCGGAACCTTTAATGGTTTCAATTACCTTTTCTCTTTCCAATTCATCATCGATGCAGTCAAGGCAGATTACGACAAATTGATCAGCCACACACATCATTACGTTGGTGTGATAAATAGGAAGTCTTTCTGTTCCTACTGTCTGGAATGAATGGAAAACAACCGGAGTGAAGCCGTATTTTATGCAGAATTCTCTGAACAGTTTTTCATCTAATCTTAAAGAAACAGAACCGTAAGCAATTTTATTATCATGATCAAAAATCATACTTCCCGTTCCTTCCAGGAAATGTCCCTGTGTTTCAGAAAAAGACCAGTCATCAATTTCAGCAACTTCAAAGCCTTGATTCTGAATACTTTCAATAATATCTTCTCTTCTTTCCACTCTTCTGTTGGATGCGAACATTGGGTATAAAACCACTTTCCCGTCTTTATGGAAACTTACCCAGTTATTCGGGAAAATAGAATCCGGCGTATGAGGATCCAATGTATCTTTTATTGTGATTACATTGATTCCCTTTCCTCTCAGTTTTCCAACAAAGGTATTGAACTCTGCCAAAGCTTTGAACTGGATATCAGAACCTGTCTGTTCCACCTGGAAGTAATTGTTTTTCGCTGTCTCAGCGTTGTAACCGAATGCAATCGGTTCTATCATTAATACTGTATCTGTTGTTTGCATTTTTTTTGATTAAAAGATTGAAAATTAAAAGATTGAAAGAGTACACTCTCCCGCTCTCAAGCCCTAAGACCCCCACTCAATTATTCTCTCACAAGCGGCATTGTAGAGCATCTTAACAAACCACCCATTTTGGAGATTTCTCTGTAAGGAATTTCTTCAACAGTCATTCCCCATTCGTTTCTCAGATGATTGTTCATTCTTGTGAATGCTTTATCAGAAACTACTATATCAGGAGAAATAGAGAAAATATTAGGAACCATTTCAAACATTTCTTCATCATTGATATGGAAGCAGTTTTCTTCTCCGAAAATATCGATGATTAAACGGTAGTCGCTTTCATCTACGAATCCGTTTTTATAGATAATACATTTGTCTTCTCCTACCGGATTGAATGTACAGTCCAAATGCAGAATACCTTCAAACGGAATTTTATCGTTTTTCTTCAGTTCAAGGTCAATGATTCTTTTCTTTGGAAAATATTCTTTTAATATTTCAATGGCATACTCATTGGTTCTTGCCGTCTTATAGTTTCTGTAATCTTCGCTGAAACAGGTTCCGATGAAAATAAAATCATCCCATACGATAACATCCCCTCCTTCAATATGGGCTGTTTCCGGCAGATTGATGATTTTTCTCCATGCTACTTTTTCAAAAACATTTTTGTATGCTCCCTGCTCATCTGCTCTATCTGCGATCACATTGGAAATGATCATTTTATCATCAATTACAAAGGCTACATCTCTTGAAAAAACCTGATTGTAATCTTTAATGATACTTGGACGCAGTACTTCAACGTCATACTTTTTTAAAACCGCTTCAAAAGCGTTCATTTCATTAATAATATCCTGTTCTTTAGGATAAATATTATGTTCGATTGAGTAATATGACTTTGCGTCATAACTTTCCTCTAGTGTGGGAACCGGTCCCAGTGAATTAGGCTGGCCTAGAACTACTGACTTCAGCCTACCCGTTTCATTTTTAATGTTTAGTCTCATAAAGATTTATGCAATACTACAAATATAAGTAAAGGTCTCTACCTATAAAACTTTTGGATTATTTTATGCATTAAATTTGAATGTGTCCAAAATTGTTTTTTACTATTTTTTAACAAAAAAGGAAAAACATTATTTCAAAAACCTCTACAACCTACTATATTTCATCTACATAAGCATTAAAAAACATATTATTTTTATTATTTAAATTCATATCTTAGTGATATAGTTTTCGCGAAATTATAAATCATAAAACTTAGCTATTAACACCAAAAATCAAAGTCATGAACAAGAACAATCCGGTGCTGAAAAACGCACAAAAATTAGGAAGAGACCAACAAAAATCCGTTATGGGAGGAGCACCCATCTCAACAGCCAGAAGATGCTGTGAATGGGATGATACAGGAAAATGCTATATCTGGACATGCGACAGATGCCAATGTCCTTAATACAACTGAAAGCCTGCTTTTTCAAGCAGGTTTTCTTATCTCGCTCTGTTTTCTTCTTCCGTTTTCTGGGTTTCTTTTACCTGATATTTTGTACTTCCTATACTATAGCTGAGCGAAAATACCAACCGGCTGCTATCCCACCAGTGTGTAAGGCGGTTATCCATAATTTGCTTATGGCGGAATTCTAACTGTTGGTTATAGGAATCAAAGATATTATTAAAACCAATTTTAGTGTTCAGTTTATTATCAAGCCAAGACTTCTGAACTGATACATCTATGGTATATCTTGGTTTTATGATGTAAAGGCTATTTCCCGTTTTGGACTCATAATTGGCAAAAATATTCACTGTATATCCTTTTGGAAGTGAAAACACCTGATTGATTCTTACTCCATAATTATAGATGTTCAATGCAAAAACCTCATCCAGATAGGGCATGAATTCATAATTGTAATTTCCTGTGAACTGGCTGGTGATATTCCACCATTTTGTAATTCTGACCGGAAAACTGGTTTCAAAAACAGCGAAATTCCGATACGGAAGATTGGTTCCCAAATATTGTAATACGTTCGTTTCCGGGTTGTAAATGGGATAACGTGTCATGAAATCTTTTTCTTTTCCGACCGTAAAGCTTGTAACCCAGTTTTTATAACGATAGGTTGCTTTAATCTGACTGGTAAATGAAGGCCGTAAATAGGGATTCCCAATCCAGTAATTGAGAGGGCTGAAATAAAACCTGAACGGATTAAGCTGCGAGAAAGCCGGTCTTGTTATCTTCCTGCTATAGGAGAGAGAAAGTTCACTGGATTTATTAAAAGTATAGCTTGTACTAAATGACGGAAGCCATTCCAGGTACTTTCTAGAAACAACAGAATCTAAAGTAACTGCATTGGAAATACTGTTTGTATTTTCAAATCTTAACCCAGCGTTGATCTGTAGATTTCCAATTTTCTGCCTGTACGCGAGATATCCTGCCCATATTTTTTCTTTATATGAAAATACATTACTTCGTGTAGGGTCAAAAACAAACTGATTTCCGACAGACAATGTATCATACCTGATATTATTACGGGTATCGGAGTTACTGTACTTGACACCTGCCTCGATGTCTATATTATTTATTTTTTGGGAAGCGTCTATCTGAGCGGTATAGATATTAATTTTGTTAAGCAGATCAGACTTCCAATAAGACAAAAGATTAGCTGTAGCCTGATCTTTATTGATAAAATCATCATCCTGCTTATTTTTAACGGCAAGATAGTTTCCTAAAAAGATGAGTTTAAATCCTTTATTTTGGAAAGAATAATCGGCTGCAATTCCATAATTATCCTGCAAATAATTTGTAGGATTTTCACTCACAGTATGAAACACCAATTGTTTTTCATTTTTATCAGTAGCATAAAGTGATCCGCTGCGTGCACGGTCATTTTCCCGGAAGTTACTTCTTAGACTGATCCCGGCCCTGTTTTTATCATTCAGTATGAAGTCTGCTCCAGCCTGAATATTATAGACTTTCCCGAAATCTTCCTGATAGGTATTGGTACGCAAAACATGAGTATTCGCTAACTGTTGCAACGCTTGATATCGATATGTTGAAATCCCTTCATTATAGCCTGCCTGCAGATTGTATGTTACTTTTCCTGTGTGATAAGATAGGTTAAGTGTATTTTCCCGGTAGTTGAATTTATTACTATATACAGTGCCGTTATAGTTTGCTTTCCAACCAAGGTTGGCGTTCTTTTTTAATTTAATATCAATAATTCCTTTAAATTCTGCATCATATTTTGAAGATGGATTGGTATTTACTTCTACAGATTCTACCATTTCGGGTGATAAAGACCGTAGATATGCCTGTATCTCCTGATTGCTCATGACAATAGGCTTGCCATCAATAAAGATGGCCGGAGTGATTCTTCCTCCAATAAAAATTCCGTCTTCCTGGTCTACTGTAACACCTGGTGTTTTTCTCAGAACATCAAGAAGGTGGATAGAGGTTTTAAAGTCTTTATTTCCGGCAACAGCCATTACTACATTCCCATCGTTCAGCTTCATCTTTCGGGGAGCTGACTGGATAACAACTTCTGAAATATTGGTTGTGGAAGACTTTGTTTTTGTCAGAGAATCTGAGGCCGCTTTCTGTGCATTTCCGTAAAATGAAAGAAGCAGGAACAGTATCAAAAACCATAATTTGATCATCATAAATATTAAATTTTATGACATCAAAAGTATTGGGTTGTCGTAAAAAAAAGGTTTTGAAATTAAAATTCCGCAGTACTGAATTATAAATCTAAACTCTGAAACCTAGGTTCAGTAAGGGTTTTTGATTGTTTGTACAAAAGCGGTGTTGTATTTTTTATTTTCTTAAAAGTAGAAAAGAAAGTTGATTTGGAATTAAATCCCACTTCATACCCAATCTCCTCAATTTTCAAATAGGATCCATTTTCAATTTTTTCACAGGCTTCACCGATCCTGTATTCGTTGATATAAGTAGAAAAACTTTTATCCAAATTATCATTCAATAGTTGGGAAAGCTGATGGGCAGGCATATTCATCCTGGAAGCCAGATCGCTCAGTTTAAGATTCGGATTTTTATAAAGTTCTTCAGCACTCATTAGCCTCTGTAATTTGGATACAAAATTATCGGCCTGTTCTTCTGAAATCTTTTTATTGGAATATCTTACGGGTTCTTTTACAGGAAGCTGTTGATATTTTTTATTAAATAAGATCAAAAAGTTGGCATACAGTACAAATGAAAATACAAGACTCCCTCCCGCACAGTATATCTGTACCCAACCCGTTGAAATCAATTGATAACTCAAAAAGATAATCACATTACTCACCAGAACCGGAAGGACAAAATTGTTTGGGCTTTTATGATTTTGTTTAACCAAAGTATAATACTGATACACCGTAAGAAATATAAATACAGACCAGGTGGCATAAATGAAACTTCCAAAATAGTGATCCCAGGTAATCGGGAAAACTAAATATAATAATCCGACAGCTCCTAAAACAAGCGTTAATATTCCAAACGATTTCTGACAGTTCTTCCAATCAAACTGATCCTGTTGAAAGGAAGATTTCACATAATAATATAAAGCCGGTCCGGTGAAAAATAATGCTGACATTCCCAAGTGTGGAATAATTCTGGGCAAATCCGGATAAAAATACATGAATACGGAAATCCCTACTCTTGAACTTAGCATTAAAAGAAGAAGCCCAAGGAAAAAATCCGGCAGATATTTCGGTTTTTTAATGAACAGCAGATAGATTCCCAGCAGAAGTCCATTAAACGCTCCTACTGCACTGAAGAAAAATAATAGCTGTTGTCCGAAATTCATTGGGTATTAATTTTTTACAGTAGTAAATTTAATCAAATTATTGTATTCGGTTTTCTATAATTTTTGTAAAATAGTAAAAATTGCCCTTAAGGCTGCTCAATACCATTCTCTGATCCGTTTTCCAACCTTTTTAAAATTAATGTTCGTAAACGCTCTTCGTGATCGTCTCCCCATTTTCCCAATGCAGCAATCACCGGAATCAGCGTCTGCCCGAATTCTGTAAGCCTGTATTCTACTTTTGGAGGTAAGACAGGATAAATTTTCTTAGTCACGAGATCATGCTCTTCAAGTTCTTTCAACTGTACATTCAAAACTCTCCGGGAAGCATCGGGAATCTTCCGCTGCAACTCACTTGGCCTCTGAATTCCTTCATTAATAAACCACAACAAACGGATTTTCCATTTACCATAGAGTACTTCGGCAATCAGATCAAGCCCGCAATTCAGATTAGGTGGGATTTTTCTTTCATACATACAACAAATGTAATACAAATGACAGGATGCAACAATAGGGATCAATTTATCCGTATATGATTCGTATTTCCTTACTTGTATGAACCTGATATACTCCTGAAATTTGTACAAAAAAGAAATCATGACAGAAGCATTTAATTTCAACAACGAATTATCAGATAAAATCGCTTTGGTAACAGGTGGAACAAAAGGAACCGGACAAGCAATTGCCGAAAGATTATTAGGCGCAGGGGCCACTGTAATTGTCACTGCAAGAAATCAACCTGAAAATATGAACAACCGCCTTCATTTTATCGCAGGCGATCTGAGCCAGCCAAAAGAAACCGAAAAATTGGTACGGGAAGTTCTTTCCACATTTGGCAGACTGGATATTCTGGTTAATACCCTTGGCGGTTCAGATACTCCCGGTGGTGGTTTTGCTGTTCTCAGTGATGAAGATTGGGAGAACACGATTCAGACGAACCTTCTCGCGCCAGTCCGTTTAGACAGAGGATTTCTCCCCCAAATGCTGGAGCGAAAAAATGGAGTAATTATCCATATTGCCTCTATCCAGGGAAGATTACCTTTATTTGATTCTACATTACCCTACGCAGCTGCCAAAGCTGGGCTTATCAACTACAGTAAAGGTTTATCAAAAGAAGTTTCCCCAAAAGGAATCCGTGTACTGACTGTTTCTCCGGGCTGGATTATGACTTCATCAGCAACCCGAATGATGGAACGTATTGCTGATAGTTCAAAGGCCACGATTGAAGAAGCTACACAAAGTGTCATGGATGCATTGGGAGGGATTCCCATCGGTAAACCGGCACAACCTGAAGATATTGCAGAATTTGTTGGGTTTCTGGTTTCTCCACGGGCTGGATATTTAACAGGAACCGAATATGTAGTAGATGGCGGCACCATTCCCACTATTTAATCATTTAAAATAAAATATGAACCTACCGAACATTTTACAAGAATTTTTAAAAGCACAGAAGCTTTTTGACAGTACATCTTTTTCCCATTGTTTTTCGGATCAGGCAACTGTGTTTGATGAAGGAAAAATATATCTCGGAAAAGAGGAAATAAGGCAATGGAATGAGAAATCTAACAATGAATTTCAAACATTGTTTGAGGTACAAGATTTTTCAACAAGAGATAATACAATTCTTTTAAGGATCAATATTGCCGGTTCTTTCGATGGAAGCCCATTACTACTAAATTTTCATTTCAGAATGGAGAGCGATCTTATTACAGCTTTAATTATTACTGGATAAGTTGTAAAAAAACAAAAAATCCCAAAGTAAACTTTGGGATTTTTTTATGATGATAAAAGCAAATATTATCTGCTTGCGATATCGATGTAGTTTCTTTCCTGAGCACCTTGGTAAACCTGTCTTGGTCTTCCGATTGGGTCTCCTTTTAATCTCATTTCTTTCCACTGAGAAATCCATCCTGGAAGTCTTCCTAATGCAAACATTACGGTGAACATTTCTGTAGGAATTCCTAATGCTCTGTAGATGATTCCTGAATAGAAGTCTACGTTTGGATATAGTTTTCTTTCGATGAAGTACTCATCCTCAAGTGCAACTCTTTCTAACTGCATTGCAATGTCAAGAGCTTTATCCTGAATACCCAGTGCAGTAAGGATATCGTCAGCAGCTTTCTTGATGATTTTCGCTCTTGGGTCGAAGTTTTTGTAAACTCTGTGTCCGAATCCCATTAGACGGAAGTTATCATTTTTATCTTTAGCTTTAGCAACATATTTAGATACGTCACCACCATCTTTCTCGATCAATTCAAGCATTTCGATTACAGCCTGGTTAGCTCCACCGTGAAGTGGTCCCCAAAGTGCAGATACTCCAGCTGAGATAGAAGCGAAAAGACCTGTGTGAGCAGAACCTACCATTCTTACTGTAGAAGTAGAACAGTTTTGCTCGTGGTCAGCGTGAAGAATTAATAATTTATCTAAAGCACCTACCACTACCGGATCGATTTCGAAATCAGCGTTTGGTAATCTGAATGCCATTTTGTAGAAGTTCTCTACGTAGTTTAGGTTGTTATCTCCGTGGTTTAATGGTAAACCTTGAGTTTTTCTGTAAGTCCAAGCACAAAGGTGAGAGAACTTAGCGATCATCAGCTCCGCTGCATGATCCATTTCTTCTTTAGAGTTTACATTAACGGCCTTAGGGTTAAAAGCTGTCAATGCAGAAGTCATAGAAGATAAAACTCCCATAGGGTGAGCAGAACGAGGAAAAACATCAATGATCTTTTTCATTTCGTCTGCGATGAAGTTATATTTTTTAATATTATTGTCGAATGAAGCAAACTGATCCTGAGTAGGTAATTCTCCATGTAATAAAAGATACATTACTTCAGTGAAGTTAGATTTTTCAGCAATTTGCTCAATTGGATAACCTCTGTAGAATAATTCTCCTTTATCTCCGTCTAAGTAAGTGATGTCGCTAATAGTAGCTCCTGTATTTTTGTAACCTAAATCCAGAGTGATCAAACCTGTCTGGTCTCTTAATTTTGAAATATCAATCCCTCTGTCTCCGATAGTACTATCCACGATTGGATATTCATATGAATTACCGTCGTAATTCAATATTACTTTGTTGTCTGACATTATTTATTTATTTTTTTTAAATATACCACTTTCCACAAAATACGGCAAACAAAAATTATCGCTTGCCGTTATTTATAAATTCAATTATCTTTTAATTTTAAATGCTTCTAAACCTGGGAAAATTGCGGTTTCACCAAGAGCTTCTTCAATTCTTAATAACTGGTTGTATTTAGCCATTCTGTCTGATCTTGAAGCTGAACCTGTTTTGATTTGTCCGCAGTTCATTGCTACCGCTAAATCAGCAATTGTAGAATCTTCAGTTTCTCCTGATCTGTGAGACATTACTGATGTGAACCTGTTGTTCTGAGCCATTTGTACAGCAGCCATTGTTTCAGAAAGAGAACCGATTTGGTTTACTTTTACAAGGATAGAGTTCGCAATATTTTCTTTTACTCCTCTGGATAATCTTTCTACATTGGTTACAAATAAATCATCACCAACAAGCTGTACTCTGTCACCGATTTTATCAGTTAACATTTTCCAACCTTCCCAGTCATTTTCCTGCATACCATCTTCGATAGAAATGATTGGATATTTAGCAGCCAGTTCAGCTAAGTAAGAAACCTGCTCGCTGCTTGAAAACTGAGCTGCGTCCGGAGTCTGGAATTTTCTGTAATCATAAATTCCGTCTTTGTAGAATTCAGAAGCCGCACAGTCAAGCGCTAACATAATGTCGTCGCCTGGCTTATAACCTGCTTTTTCAATTGCCTGAAGTAAGGTATCCAAAGCATCCTCAGTTCCTTTGAAAGTAGGAGCAAAACCACCTTCGTCACCTACTGCAGTAGATAAACCTCTTGAATGAAGAATAGATTTCAGGTTGTGAAAAATTTCAGTTCCTTTTCTCAATGCATGAGAGAAAGAATCTGCTTTTACCGGCATGATCATAAATTCCTGGAATGCAATAGGAGCATCTGAGTGAGATCCGCCATTGATAACATTCATCATTGGAACAGGAAGTGTGTTTGCATTCACTCCTCCTACATATTTATAAAGCGGCATTCCCAATTCTGCAGCTGCAGCTCTTGCTACGGCTAAAGAAACACCAAGAATAGCATTAGCACCAAGATTTCCTTTGTTAGCCGTTCCGTCAAGATCAATCATAATCTGATCGATATAGTTTTGTTCGAAAACCGGTTGTCCAACTAAATTCTCTGCAATTACTTCTTTTACATTTTCAACAGCTTTCAGAACTCCTTTTCCCTGATATTCTGAACCACCGTCACGTAATTCTACCGCTTCGTGTTCTCCTGTAGACGCTCCTGAAGGTACAGCAGCACGGCCCATTGCCCCGCTTTCTGTAAATACATCTACTTCGATGGTAGGATTTCCTCTGGAATCTAAAATCTGTCTTGCTTCTATGTAAGAAATTGCACTCATTTTTTATTTTTTTAGTTTAGACAAATTTAATCAAAATTAAACTTTCAGGGGTATTTCAAGGGATTTTTTTGAAATAAATGCAAGTTAAATTTTAGTTAATGTATATTATGATAACTCTACAATTTCTTTGTGTTGAATTTGTAATTTAAAATGGAGGAACAGTCATAAAAAAACTCCAGATATCAAAATACTGGAGTTTGAAATTAATTTTAGTGTTGCTTACCTTTTCGTTTTTTTCTGATACCACTAAAAAAGAGCAATACAGCAATATCATTTCCTTTTTTAAAGCTTTCATTGTAAGTTATTTTCTGGGGGAAGGGGATAATAGACCTGCCAAAGCTCCTATTGCTCCTGAGGAAATCGTTGCAAAGATTGTCACCAACTGAGCATCGGGAGATTTCCCTTGGTTCCAGAAAGAAATAAGAATAAGTCCTGCAATAATGGCAATTACTGCAAGCCCAAGCATCAGTACAATAATTCTATAGATCCAATAGTCTGTATCTTTCGGATTTTTGATCTCAACATTTTTAATAGCCTCTACAGGATTCGTTTTGAATTTCTCCTGAAGATCACTGTTGTTTTTTAAAGCAGCTTCTAAATCTCCGATACTGTCGTTAATAAGAGTTTTCATGGCTTTTGATTTTATACATCAAATTTCCATTAAAAAACCATATCTGTCAATTACACAAAAGGGTAATATATAAGAGTGATGCTGTAAATAAGTAATCTATAATGTTATTTTGAAAATCAAAGAAGTCCCTGGATTTTGGGATGAGATATTGCATTCACCGGATAATTCAGTCATTCTTCTTTTCATATTTCTGAGACCATTTCCCTTTGGCTGATCCTCTGAAATCCCTATTCCATTATCTTCGATTTTCATATAAAAGTTATTTTTATCCTGGGAAAATGAAAGTTTCAAAGTATTTGCGTGACTGTGCTTATATATATTATTGACCGCTTCTTTCAAACAAAGAAAAAGATTACGCCTCATTTCTGTAGAGATAGAAGTTTCAGTAATGACATCTTCACATTCCGAACGTAATATTATTTTTGTTTTCTTTAAAAAATTTCCGGTATACAATATCGCGTAATCGATAAAACTCCCCAATGTATCATTTCCTGAGTTCAGACTCCAGAGCATTTCTCTCATGGAGATATTCATTTCTTCAGAGGTCTTCAGAAGTTCATCGATATCACTTTGCAGATCATCGTCTGATGCTTTCTGTTTCAGAAATTCTGCCTGAAGTTTCAATGCTGAAATTCCTGCTCCCAGGTCATCATGCATATCGTGGGAAATACGTTCCCGTTCTATTTCAATAGATCTCTGCTTTTCAAGTTCTTTTTGGAGAAGCTGGTTTTGATATTCTGATTCTTTGAGCTGTTGCTCTTTAAGATATAAAAGCTGTTTTCTGTTATACATTAATATAACGAAAATAATAAAAGCTACAAAGAGCACTACTATAAGTAATGCAATAAGAAAAACTAATTTTATTTCCTGGGGTAGCGTATTCATAATTTTTTACTCAAAAGTCCTTTAAGAAATAAAAGATATGAGCTAATAGTTGCTACTTGAAAAATATATTTCAAGGTGTACAAAAATCCCTCATCCCTACTTTGTATCCAATACATCGGCATCATTCTGAAAAGGTAAAAAACGGACCAAAATAATAAGGAACAACTAATCCAAAATAGGCCTCTTTCCAGTATTGATTCTGTATCATTTTGAAATGCAATCATATTATAAAACCAGTTTAAAGAAACAAATATGGAATATATACAAAAAATAAGTCCGGTATATATAGAATACGAAGTGCTACATACACAGGTATAATATACAGCCAATATGAGTACAACACTTGTTGTTAATGTCAGAAAACGCTTATTAGCTATTTCTTTTTTAAAAAGAAAATAAAAAAATAGTATACTGAAAATATCAAGAAAATTATACATTCTTTGCCAGTCATGATGACATAATGCAAGCAACTCTATCACTATAGTAACAAAGAAATATAGAAAATAGAAATGTTTCCGTAACTTTTTACAGGCTACGGAAACAACAAAATTTGTAACAATTACAATATAATATGCTATATCAAGAATACTCATTTATCAACATCCTGGAGGACATAAACCGTTTCTATCATAAACGCCTATTCCAGGTATAGGAATAAATCTAGCTCCTTGATAATAACCTAATATCATAATAAAAGTAAGCCTGCTCTCATAACTAGCCTGAATGATCGTTCCATCATCTAAGACCACCTCAAAAATTTCTTTGGAAATATGTATTGCAGGATGAAAAGAAATTACAATATTAGGATATTTAGGTTTTAAACTTTCAAGCTTTGAAAAAAATTCTCTTGATACTGTAAACCTTATAGTATTTACAGTATTCTTATCAATTTTCTGAATATAAGGATCTAATATCTTTTTTAGTTCTCCATCTTTATATGCGTCCTTATATCTTTCAAATTCTTCTAAAGAGATTTCTTCTTTAATGATCATATTACTAATAATATAATATTTTTTTAAGTCCAAATCTTCATATAAAAAAATAAGACCTCTATTCAGTTCACCTAAAAAGACTTTAATATTTTTAGCGTTTTTCCCAAATAAATCTGATATAACTTCCCCAGAAACTTGTAATTTATTCCTGTAAATATTTTTAATATCATCAATGTCCTGATAAGCACCTGTCATTTCCATTGCTAATCCGCCATCAATTTCCCCATCATGTTCAGTTTGTTCATGAATTGTATAATCCTTCCAATCTATAGATTCTCTTTCTATAAATTCTTCTGAATTTAATCTTTCAATTTCCTGATTACAAAATGATTTTACATTCTCTAACTCTTCAGTATTAATAGTTTTGTAATCTACTAGTTGATGAATTTTTCCTGTTAAATTTAATAAATCCTGATTTTCATTCATGGTTTCTTAGTTTTTAAAATTGTTAAACTTATTGACGGCCTCCACTTTATTGTTTACGTGAAGTTTTCTGTAGATATTTCCAACATGCTTTTTGACCGTATCAATACTGATGTATTTTCTATCGGCGATTTCTTTATACAGAAGCCCTTGCGAAAGAAGTTCCAGAATTTCTTTTTCCCGTTCCGTAAGTTCGTCGAAGCCTTTGATTTCCGGAAGTTTTTTTTCAAAATGTTTAAGAACTTTTCGGGCAATAGAAAAACTCATTGGAGCTCCGCCGTGGTATACATCCCGAATGGAAGAAAGAATCTTGTCCATGCTTTCTCCTTTCACCAAGTACCCCATAGCGCCGGCTTTTAAAGAATTGAATATTTTTTCATCATCGTCAAAACTGGTACACATAATGAACTGTGTATTGGGCATTTCTTTTCGTAGCTTTTCTATGATTTCAATTCCGAGCATATCTTGCAGCTGGATATCCATCATTACAACATCCGGAGAAAAGTCGGGTAGATTTTTCATGGCATCATTCCCGTCAAAGAACTGAGCAATGACTTTCATGTCCTCCTGGTAATTGATGACTTTCTTCAACGCATTGTTGTAGTTCTTCTCGTCTTCTACTATGGCGATGGAAATACTCATGACCTTTTTTGTTTGTAACAAATTTCAACAGAAAATAAATGGGAATCAATTACACCTTTGTGTAATATTGACATCTGAATTTATAGTTATGGTTTAGTCTTTTAGTTTTTACTAAATCTAATCAATTTTTCGTTGCAAAAACAATATTAACTCAAATTAATACCAACATAATAAAATAAAGCTTCAAAAATGAGGCTCAACCCTCAAATAATTATTTTACAGAAACAAGCTCTCTAACATTATTTTATTTTGTTCATTAAAAAAAGAGAATTATACATTAATATCAGTGGAAAATTCTCATATTGTCAGGCATGATTTTTGTAAAAATTAAAGAATAAAAATCATAATAAATATCAAAAAAAATAATCATGAAAAAAGGTCTTTTAGCACTTGGTGCTGTACTTGCATTAACAGCGGTAAGCTGTAAAAAAAGCGAAAGTGGAAACAAAAGCGTTATCAAAACAGATAGTTCAACAACTGTAGTTACGGACAACAATGGAAAAATAGATTCGGTAACGCAAAGTTCTTCTACTGTAGATATCAACGGGCAGAAAACTGAAAAAACAGATTTCGTTTATAAAGCTACAGACGGAACATTGGTAAAAGTGGTATTCAAAAATGATCCGAAAGAAAATACAGTAGCGATTACCAGCAACAAGAAAACATTTACGTTACCAAAGACAGAAACCAAAGGTGATGAAACGATTTACAAGAAAGATGATATGACTGCAAGGGTAAAAGGGGACAGTCTCCACCTTGAGCAGGGTAATAATATTATTGAACTGAAAAGAACAAAGATTTAAAATAGAAATGTCCCTCTTATTAAGGGACATTTTATTTATATAAGTTTTAAACTTTCTTCACCAAATCACTGTTGATCCATCCGTATATAGGTTCACCATCTTTTCCTGCTTCCATCAAAACATATACATAGAACCATCCCAGTTTACTTTTAATAAACTCAACCTGGGTATTTTTCTTAAGCTTAACCACTGTTTCAAATCCTGTTCCTGCACCAGTTCTTACATTAGCATATTCAGCGCTTACCTCGAACATATCTGCAGTATCATCTTCTCTTCCCAATAGCTTCGCTCTGAAACTTTCCATAGGAAATGCCGGACCCGGATCGTTTTTTCTGAAAGGAGCAATATCATCATGCCCTAGAATATCTTTAATATTGTAGGTTTCCATCAACAGTTTACAAACCTGAAAACAGGTTTCCAGTTGTTTTTCTGTAAAGCTATGCCAATAAGAAGTAGTATTTTCATGTTTATGCTTAGCTGCCACTACAACATCTTTCGAATATTCTTTTTCAAACCATGCATAAAACCGTTCATTTACTTTCGTAAGCCTTCCGGGGTTTTCGAGCTCAATACCAATAGAAAAATCATTGAATCCTGAACGGTCAGCCCATCGGCTTCTTCCCGCATGCCAGGCTTTTTTATTAAATTCTACCATTTGGGTAATCCTGCCATCTCTATCGATAATAATATGAGCTGAAGCTTTTGCTGTAGGATCCTGAAACCAGTTTATCGAATTTTCAGCTCCGCGTCCTGCTGTGAAATGAATGATAATGTATTCCGGAATAATAATTCCCTCTTTATTGGGAGATTCTATAAAGGTAATACTCTCCCCGGAAATTGTTTTTCCTAACTTATCTTTTACGATGATCATGATCAAGATTTTTTAAACCCTCAAAGTTATTCTAAATATATTAATTAAACATTAATGAAATAAAAAAAAACCATCCGTATTACGAATGGTTTTGTTATATATTTGAATCTGAATGAATATTATTCTTCAGTTTTTTCTTCAGCAGAATCAGCTTTAGCTTCTTCTACTTTTTCTTCTACTACAGGAGCATCAGCAACTACTGCTGTTTTCGCTGTTGTAGATCTTCTGCTTCTTCTCGTAGCTTTTTTCTCTTCAGCATTAGGGTTGTAAAGCTCGTTGAAATCTACCAATTCGATAAGAGCCATATCAGCAGCATCACCTGGTCTGAAACCTGTCTTAATGATTCTTGTATAACCACCGTTTCTTTCAGCGATTTTAGGAGCTACAGTTCTGAATAATTCAGCAACCGCAAATTTATTTTGAAGGTAAGAGAATACTACTCTTCTGTTGTGTGTAGTATCTTCTTTTGCTTTTGTTAATAGAGGCTCAACATATACTCTTAAAGCTTTCGCTTTAGCTACAGTAGTGTTGATTCTTTTATGCTCAATTAGAGAACAAGCCATATTAGAAAGTAAAGCGCTTCTGTGAGAAGCTGTTCTTCCTAAGTGATTGAATTTTTTACCGTGTCTCATTATTAATTATTTATCAGCGTCTAACTTATATTTTGCAACGTCGAAACCGAAGTTAAGACCTTTTGAATGCACTAATTCTTCTAGTTCTGTCAAAGATTTTTTACCAAAATTTCTGAATTTCATCAAATCAGACTTACTGTAAGAAACCAATTCTCCAAGAGTTTCTACTTCAGCTGCTTTAAGACAGTTAAGGGCTCTTACTGAAAGATCCATATCTGCTAATTTAGACTTAAGTAGTTGTCTTGTATGAAGAGTTTCCTCATCATATTGGATAGATGCTTTTACAGCTTCAGTTTCAAGCGTGATTCTCTCATCAGAGAACAACATGAAGTGATAAATTAATATCTTAGAAGCTTCTGTTAAAGCATTCTGAGGGCTAATAGACCCGTCAGTTTCTATATCTAATACAAGTTTTTCGTAGTCTGTTTTTTGCTCTACACGATAATTTTCAATGCTATATTGTACTTTCTTGATCGGCGTAAAAATAGAGTCGATAGCAATAGTTCCTACAGGAGCATTGTTTGACTTATTTTGTTCAGAAGGCACATACCCTCTACCTTTTTCAATATTGAAAGTAATTTCGAAAGTTACATCACTGTTTAGGTTACAAATCACTAAATCTGGGTTTAGCACCTCAAATCCGTTGATAGATTTCCCTAAATCACCAGCAGTAATAACCGTCTGACCTGAAACTTTAGCAACAACCTGCTCGTTAGCCTGGCCTTCTGCTGAAGCTTTTAATCTTACCTGCTTAAGGTTAAGAATAATTTCGGTAACGTCTTCGATTACTCCTGGAATAGTTGAAAATTCGTGCTCTACACCTTCTATTTTGATAGATGAAATAGCGTATCCTTCCAGAGAAGAAAGCAACACTCTTCTCAAAGCATTACCGATTGTAAGCCCGAAACCTGGTTCTAAAGGTCTAAATTCGAATTGACCTTTAAATTCATCAGAGTTAAGTAAAATTACTTTATCGGGTTTTATGAATTGTAAAATTGCCATATTATTGGGTTGAGCAAAAATTTGATTAAAAAATTATTTAGAGTAAAGTTCGACGATAAGGTTTTCCTTAATGTCCTCCGGAATCTGGATTCTTTCAGGAGCAGAAATGAAAGTACCTTCTTTCTTCTCATCGTTGAATTGTAACCACTCATAGTTTGACTTAGAAGCCAATGAATTGGTAACAACTTCAAGAGACTTAGACTTTTCTCTTACAGTGATTACATCACCAGCTTTTACCAAGTAAGAAGGGATATTAAGAATTTCTCCGTTCACAGTGATGTGTCTGTGAGAAACCAATTGTCTAGCTCCAGATCTAGTTTTTGCAAACCCTAATCTGTATACTACGTTATCCAATCTTGATTCACAAAGTTGTAAAAGGACTTCACCTGTTACACCTTTGCTTCTGTGTGCTTTTTCAAATAAATTAGCAAACTGTCTTTCTAAAATACCGTAAGTATATTTAGCTTTTTGTTTTTCAGCTAACTGAACTGCATATTCTGATTTTTTAGCACCTCTTCTTTTGTTAGGACCATGTTGTCCTGGCGGTTGGTTCTTTCTTTTTTCGAAGTTTTTATCATCTCCGTAGATTGCAGCACCAAACTTTCTAGCAATCTTAGTTTTAGGTCCAATATATCTTGCCATAATGGGTAAATTCTAAAAATTAAACTCTTCTTCTTTTTGGTGGTCTACATCCATTGTGTGGCATTGGAGTCACATCAACGATTTCACTAACTTCAATTCCTGAATTGTGAATAGTTCTGATTGCAGATTCTCTACCTGCACCAGGACCTTTAACGTATACCTTTACTCTTCTTAATCCAGCTTCGTGAGCAACATTAGAGCAATTTTCAGCTGCCATTTGAGCAGCAAATGGAGTATTCTTTTTAGAACCTCTGAAACCCATTTTACCGGCAGAAGCCCAAGAGATAACTTCTCCGCTTTTATTTGTTAAAGAAATGATGATGTTATTGAAAGAAGCTTGAATATGTGCTTCACCAATAGCTTCAACTTTTACTTTTCTTTTTTTAACTACTTTACTTTGTTTTGCCATAATTCCTAACGATTATTTACTTGCCTTTTTCTTGTTAGCAACTGTTTTTCTCTTTCCTTTACGGGTTCTAGAGTTGTTTTTCGTTCTCTGGCCTCTTAAAGGTAATCCTAGTCTGTGACGTATTCCTCGTTGGCATCCTATGTCCATCAATCTCTTGATGTTCAATTGCACTTCAGATCTTAATTCTCCTTCTACTTTAACGTTTTCGGAGATATATGTTCTGATTGCAGCCAATTCATCGTCATTCCATTCGTTGACTTTCTTGTCTTCGCTGATACCGGCAGCTTTAAGGATTTCAGAAGAAGTACTTCTTCCTACTCCATAGATGTAAGTTAAACCGATAACACCTCTTTTGTTTTTTGGTAAATCAATACCTGCAATTCTCGCCATAATTTAATGTTAGCCTTGTCTTTGTTTAAATTTTGGGTTCTTCTTGTTGATTACGAATAGCACACCTTTTCTGCGTACAATCTTGCAATCAGCGCTTCTTTTTTTAATTGATGCTCTTACTTTCATTTTGATAGTATTTATTTTTTACAAATGCCAAATGGAATGTGCATTCCATTTGGCTAAATGTTTTAGTATCTAAATGTGATCCTCCCTTTTGTTAAATCATAGGGAGACATTTCTAGTTTTACCTTATCACCAGGTAAAAGTTTAATATAGTGCATTCGCATTTTGCCGGAAATATGAGCAATAAGAATATGCCCATTTTCAAGTTCTACACGGAACTGAGCGTTCGAAAGTGCTTCCGTTATAACGCCGTCTTGTTCAATATGTTTTTGTTTTGCCATAAATTAATATCCAGTCGTTCTAGACAGTTTAGACTGCATTAAGCCATCATAATGATGGTTCAGCAGATATGTATTAATCTGTTGAACTGTATCTAAAATTACCCCCACCATAATCAACAATGATGTTCCCCCGAAAAATAGGGCAAACGCATCTGTCTGAACAAAGCTTCCATGCACAATTGCCGGAAGGATTGCAAAGATAGATAAAAAAATTGCACCTGGCAAGGTAATTTTTGATAAAATATCATCTAAGTAATCAGCTGTCTCTTTACCGGGTCTTACTTTCGGTACTAAACCTCCATTTCTCTTTAAGTCATCAGCCATCTGGTTTACCGGAATTGTAATTGCAGTATAGAAAAACGAGAAGATAATAATTAATAGCGCAAACAATACATTGTACTGCCAGCTAAAAACATTCTTGAAACCTGCAAGAAAAGTGTTGGACTCATCGAATTTTGTTAATAATCCTGGTACGAACATCAATGCCTGAGCAAAGATAATCGGCATTACACCAGCAGCATTTACTTTCAATGGAATCCATTGTCTTGCGCCCTGCATAAGATTCTTGTTTACACCTCCTCTTGCTTGAGCTCTGCTTACATACTGAATAGGGATTTTTCTAACAGCAACTGATAAGATCACCGCTAAAAGAACTACCACCATCCAGAATAATACTTCAATAAGGATCATGATAGATCCCATTCCTCCTTTTCCGTTCTGCACGGCCATCTCCTGTAAGAATGCTTCAGGTAGTCTTGAAAGAATACCTACCATAATAAGGATGGAAATACCATTTCCGATTCCTTTGTCGGTAATCTTTTCACCTAACCACATTGCGAACACTGAACCAGCAACCAGAATAACAATACTTGGTAACCAGAACATGATAGAATTTGGCTCTACAAAATATGCAGATTGGAACTGAGCATACGGTAAGAATAATTGAGTAATAGAAGTTAGGTAAGAAGGCGCTTGTACCAGACAAACTCCAATCGTTAACCATCTTGTAATTTGGTTCAATGTATTTCTACCTGACTCTCCATCTTTCTGAAGCTTCTGAAGATAAGGAATAGCCATCCCCATCAACTGAACAATAATAGAAGCAGAAATATAAGGCATGATTCCCAACGCCATTACGGAAGCGTGGCTGAAAGCTCCCCCCGTAAACGACGAAAGCAAGCCAAGGAGACCTGCTCCTTGCTTGTTACCGCCTTGATTTTTATAATGCTCTAAGAGATCTCCCACTTCAGCAAGATTAATTGCGGGAAGTGAGATATAAGATGCGAATCTATACACAAGGATAATACCTAACGTAAAGAGAATTTTATCTCTTAACTCCTTTAGGCTCCATATATTTTTAAGTGTTTGTATAAATTCTTTCATTAGTAAGTATTATAAGGTAATTGCTTTTCCTCCTGCCTTAGCAATAAGCTCTTCAGCAGACTTAGTGAATTTGTCAGCAGAAATTGAAACCGCAGATTTCAATTCTCCTCTACCCATAATTTTCACTAATTCGTTTTTAGAAACTATTCCGTTTGCTACTAAAACTTCTTTCGTGATTTCTCCAGTAATAGATTTGTTCTCGATTAAAGTTTGAATAGTATCAAGGTTAATTCCTCTAAACTCTTTTCTGTTTACGTTTTTGAATCCGAATTTAGGTAATCTTCTTTGTAAAGGCATCTGTCCACCTTCGAAACCGATTTTCTGAGAATAACCAGCTCTAGCTTTTTGACCTTTGTGTCCTTTTGTTGAAGTACCTCCTTTTCCACTACCCTGACCTCTACCAATTCTTTTTGAGTTGAAAGTAGATCCAGCAGCAGGTTGTATGTTATTTAAATTCATTTTAATTTCTCTTTTATAAAATTATTTTTGAACTTCAAGTAAGTGTCCTACTGCAGCGATCATTCCTAAGATGGAAGGAGTAGCTTCATGTTCTACAACTTGGTGAAGTTTTTTTAATCCTAATGCTTCAAGCGTTCTCTTTTGGGTTTTTGTTCTACCAATAGCGCTTCTTACTTGTTTTACTTTAATTGTTGCCATTGTTTTTATATTAACCGTTAAACACTTTACTTAGAGAAACTCCTCTCATTCTAGCGATCTCTTCAGGTCTTCTGATATCTAATAACGCTTTGAAAGTAGCTTTCACTACGTTGTGAGGGTTAGAAGATCCTTTAGATTTTGAAAGGATATCGTGAATACCAGCTGATTCTAATACTGCTCTTACCGCACCACCGGCGATAAGTCCTGTACCGTGAGAAGCAGGTCTTAAGAAGATATCTGCACCACCGTATCTAGCAGTAGTTTGGTGAGGAATAGTGTGGTTCATTACAGGAACTTTCACAAGGTTTTTCTTAGCGTCTTCAACTGCTTTAGCAATTGCAGAAGCAACCTCTTTAGATTTTCCTAAACCGAAACCAATAATACCTTCTTCGTTTCCTACTACAACAATAGCAGAAAATCCGAAAGCTCTACCCCCTTTTGTTACTTTTGTTACTCTGTTAACAGCTACGAGACGATCTTTTAATTCTAATCCTCCCGGTTTTACTCTTTCTATATTATCTAGTCCTAACATATTTTCCGAAATTTAATGATTAGAATTTAAGTCCACCTTCTCTCGCACCGTCAGCTAGAGCTTTTACTCTACCGTGATATACGAAACCGTTTCTGTCAAATACAATACTTCCGATTCCTGCAGCGATAGCTTTAGCAGCGATAGCTTTACCAACAGCAGCAGAAATTTCAGTCTTAGTACCTTTAGCGTCTACACCTTTCTCTCTAGAAGAAGCTGATGCTAAAGTTTTACCATTTTTATCGTCGATTAACTGAGCGTAAATTTCCTTATTACTTTTGTATACAGATAATCTTGGCAATTCAGAAGATCCAGAGATTTTCCCTCTTACTCTTCTTTTGATTCTTATTCTTTTTTCTAATTTACTTAATGCCATAATACTTATAATTTATTAAGCAGATTTACCAGCTTTACGTCTAACAATTTCTCCTACGAATCTTACACCTTTTCCTTTGTATGGCTCAGGCTTTCTGAAAGAACGGATCTTTGCAGTAACCATTCCTAGAAGTTGCTTGTCATGAGACGCTAAAGTAATAATTGGGTTTTTACCTTTTTCAGTCAATGTATCAACTTTCACTTCACCTGGAAGTTCTAATACGATACCGTGAGAGAATCCTAAAGCCAACTCAAGTTTTTGACCTGTGTGAGAAGCTCTATATCCTACCCCTACTAGTTCTAGTTTCTTTTCGAAACCTTCAGTTACACCAACGATCATGTTGGCGATTAACGCTCTGTATAAACCGTGAAGCGCTTTGTGTTGCTTAGAATCAGATGGTCTGTTTACATTAAGCTCACCATCTTTTTGTTCTAAAGTAATTCCTGCTGTAAGCTCTTGAGAAAGTTCTCCTTTTGCTCCTTTTACAGTTACTACACCGTTATTTTCAGTGATTGTAACTCCAGCTGGAATTGTTATAATTGCTTTACCAATTCTTGACATTTTCCTCTGATTAAAAATTAATAAACATAGCAGATTACTTCACCGCCTACTTTCTCTTCTCTAGCTTTCTTGTCAGTCATTACTCCTTTAGAAGTAGAGATGATAGAAATACCCAAACCGTTTAGTACTCTTGGAAGTTCCGTAGAACCTTTGTACTGTCTCAAACCTGGTCTAGAAGCTCTTTGAATAGACTTAATAGCAGGTTTGCTAGTTTGCTTATCGTACTTTAAAGCGATTTTGATCACTCCTTGAACAGCGTTATCTTCAAACTTGTAGTTTAAGATATACCCTTGATCAAATAGGATCTTAGTAATCTCCTTTTTGATTTTCGATGCAGGAATTTCCACCACTTTGTGGCCTGCGCTTTGTGCGTTCCTTACTCTTGTTAGGAAATCTGAAATTGGATCTGTTACCATTTTTCTTTTATAAATTATTGGTTAAAGACAATCAGTATTGAAAAGACTTGAAGATAAAAATATCAGACTTCAGAAAACCTCGGTCTGATATTTATTCTTTAGTATCTAAACAACTTAATTGTCTCGATTTTAATTAGTAATTATTACCAACTAGCTTTTCTTACCCCTGGGATAAGACCGTTGTTTGCCATTTCTCTGAAAGTTACTCTGGAAAGTCCGAACGTTCTCATATATCCTCTTGGTCTACCTGTTAGTTTACATCTGTTGTGTAATCTTACAGGAGAAGCATTTTTAGGTAATTTCTGAAGTCCTTCATAATCACCAGCTTCTTTTAAAGCTTTTCTTTTGTCAGCGTATTTAGCAACTAGTGCTTCTCTTTTGCGCTCACGCGCTTTCATTGATTCTTTAGCCATTTCTTAGTTCTTTTTAAATGGTAAACCGAAGTGAGTTAGTAATGCTTTAGCTTCTTTATCTGTCTTCGCAGTAGTAACAAAAGTGATGTCCATCCCTTGGATTTTTTTCACTTTGTCGATTACGATTTCAGGGAAGATAATTTGCTCAGTAATACCTAAGTTGTAGTTACCTCTACCATCGAAACCATCAGCTTTGATACCAGAGAAATCTCTGATACGTGGCAAAGCAGAAGAAGTAAGTCTGTCTAAGAACTCATACATTCTGTGAGCTCTCAATGTAACTTTTGCACCTACAGGCATTCCTTTTCTCAATTTGAATGCAGCTTCATCTTTCTTAGAGATTGTACCTACTGCTTTCTGACCTGTGATGTTTGTCAATTCTTCTACAGCATAATCAATAATTTTCTTATCTGCAGTAGCGTCTCCTAAACCTTGTGATACAACGATTTTCTCTAATCTAGGTACTTGCATGATTGACTTGTACCCGAATTCTTCCATCATTGCAGGAACAATTGTTTCTCTGTATATTTTTTTGGGTCTTGCTATAAATTCCATGTTAATTCAAATTATAAAGTTTCACCCGTTTTTTTGTTGATTCTTACTTTCTTATCTCCTTCGATTTTGTAACCGATTTTGATCGCTTTTCCGTCTTTACCAACTAAAGCTACGTTTGAGATATGAATAGAAGCTTCCTTTTCAGTAATTCCTCCTTGAGGATTTGAAGCTGAAGGTTTAACGTGTTTTTTAACGATGTTAAGTCCTGCAATAATTACTCTTGGGTCTCTTCCTTCTTTCTTGATCACTTCAATAACTTCACCAGTCTTACCTTTGATATCTTTCTTACCAGTAGTAATGATTACGTTATCTCCTCTTTTTATTTTTAACTTTGACATTTCTTTTAAAAATTTTAAAAATTAAAGTACTTCAGGAGCTAATGAAATGATTTTCATATATTCTTTATCTCTCAACTCACGAGCAACTGGTCCGAAAACACGAGTTCCTCTCATTTCTCCCGCTGCGTTTAGTAATACACAAGCATTGTCGTCGAATTTGATGTATGAACCATCTTTTCTTCTTACTGCTTTTTTAGTTCTTACTACTACAGCTTTAGATACCTGACCTTTTTTAGCGTTTCCTGATGGTGTAGAATCCTTGATAGTAACAACGATTTTATCACCAACTGAAGCATATCTTCTTCTGGTTCCTCCCAGAACTCTGATAACTAGTACTTCTTTTGCACCTGTGTTATCAGCAACTTTTAATCTTGATTCTGTTTGTAACATTATTACTTAGCTTTTTCAATGATTCTTACTAATCTCCATCTCTTGCTCTTGCTCAAAGGTCTAGTTTCTTGGATCAAAACTGTATCACCTTCTGTGCATTCGTTGTTCTCGTCATGTGCAGTATATTTTTTCGTTTTCAAAACGAATTTACCGTACATCGGGTGCTTTACTCTTGTAGTTTCACTAACAACAATAGTTTTTTCCATTTTATTGCTGGAAACCACTCCGATTCTTTCTTTTCTTAAATTTCTATCCATTGTAAAATGAAATTATTGTTTGTTAGTTAACTCAGTGTTTAGTCTTGCGATTGCTTTTCTCAAATCTCTGATTTGAATCGGGTTTTCAATTGGGCTGATTGCATGAGCCAACTTCAATTTAGAATATTGAGCTTTTGCTTCAGTTAATTGAGCTTGAATATCACCCGCGCTTAAATTTTTAATATCAGCATTTTTCATTGTATTCAAAGATTATAGAGGTTTAACAAAATCGTTAGCAACGATGAATTTAGTAACTACTGGTAATTTTTGTGCAGCAAGTCTTAAAGCTTCCTTAGCGATATCGTAAGATACACCTCCGATTTCGAACATAATTTTACCAGGTTTTACTACAGCTACCCAATATTCAACAGCTCCCTTACCTTTACCCATACGTACTTCCGCTGGTTTCTTAGTAATTGGCTTATCTGGGAAGATTTTGATCCATAGTTGACCTTCTCTCTTCATATATCTTGTCGCAGCAATACGAGCTGCTTCAATCTGTCTTGCAGTGATCCAAGCTCCTTCCGTCGCTTTGATCCCAAATGTTCCGTAAGCAAGTTGACTACCTCTTTGGGCATTCCCCTTCATCTTCATCTTGTGAACTCTACGGAATTTGGTTCTTTTTGGTTGTAACATAATTTCTAAATTTTAGATTTTAGATTTTAGATTTTAGATTTTTTTTAATTTTAAAAAAGTAACGGTAATTTAAAATTCAAAATTTCTAATCTAAAATTTTAATTATTATTGTTATTGTTGTTGTTTTTTCTAGGTCTTCTGTTGTCTCTGTCTCCTCCTCTGTTTCCTCTATCTGACTGACCTCCTTTTTTCTGTTGTCCCACTAGTGGAGAAAGTTCTCTTTTACCGTAAACTTCTCCTTTCATGATCCATACTTTTACACCTAATCTACCGTAAGTAGTGTGAGCTTCTGCCCAGTGGTAATCGATATCTGCTCTGAAAGTAGACAATGGAATTCTTCCGTCTTTGAAAGATTCTGATCTTGCCATTTCAGCTCCGTTCAATCTACCAGAGATTTGAACTTTGATACCTTCAGCACCCATTCTCATAGTACTTGCCATTGCCATTTTAACAGCTCTTCTGTAAGAAATTCTGTTTTCAATTTGCTTAGAAATACTATCAGCAACTAGTACAGCGTCTAATTCAGGTCTTTTGATTTCGAAAATGTTGATTTGAATATCCTTACCTGTAAGTTTCTTCAATTCTTCTTTCAATTTATCAACTTCCTGACCTCCTTTACCGATGATAAGTCCCGGTCTAGCAGTAGTAATTGTAACTGTAACTAATTTAAGTGTTCTTTCGATATAAATTTTTGAAATACCACCTTTAGATAATCTAGCCTCAAGGTATCTTCTGATTTTGTAGTCTTCAGCGATTCTGTCTCCATAATCGTTTCCACCAAACCAGTTAGAATCCCATCCTCTGATGATACCTAATCTATTACCAATTGGATTTGTCTTCTGTCCCATACCTTGATTAATTTTCTTTTTTACCTAAGATTAATGTAATGTGGTTTGATCTTTTTCTGATTCTGTACCCTCTACCTTGTGGAGCTGGTCTTAGTCTCTTCAATTGTCTTGCACTGTCTACAAAAATTTCTTTAACGATAAGATTTGCTTCTTCAATATCAGCACCTTCGTTTTTAGTTTGCCAGTTAGCCATTGCGGAAAGCAATACTTTTTCTAACTTGTTAGATGCGTCTTTTTTAGAATATTTTAGAATGTATAAAGCTTTGTCTACCTGCTCTCCTCTAATGATATCAGCTACTAATCTCATTTTTCTTGGAGAAGATGGGCAATCATTGTGTATTGCTTTTACTACATCTTGGTTTGTCAATTTACGTGCTAATGCACTTTCTCTTTTTCTTGATCCCATGATTATCTGCTTCCTTTGTTTTTGTTACCACCATGACCTCTGAAAGATCTTGTTGGAGAAAATTCGCCTAGCTTGTGACCAACCATGTTTTCTGTAACATAAACAGGGATAAAAGATTTCCCGTTGTGTACTGCAATAGTTTGTCCTACGAAGTCTGGAGAAATCATTGATGCTCTAGACCAAGTTTTAATAACTGTCTTCTTACCAGACTCTATGTTTGTCTGAACCTTCTTATCTAAAGTATGATGAATGAATGGTCCTTTTTTAAGTGATCTTGCCATAATTATTTACGTTTAGATATGATATGACGGTTAGACGCTTTATTTTTCTTTCTGGTTTTGTAACCTTTAGCAGGCATACCGTTTCTAGATCTTGGGTGACCTCCTGAAGAACGACCTTCACCACCTCCCATTGGGTGATCAACTGGGTTCATTACAACAGCTCTTGTTCTTGGTCTTCTACCTAACCATCTGCTTCTACCAGCCTTACCTGATACCGTTAACTGGTGGTCAGAGTTAGAAACTGATCCAATCATTGCATAACATTCAGTAAGGATCATTCTAGATTCTCCTGAAGGCAATTTGATGATTGCATATTTTCCGTCTCTTGAAGTTAATTGAGCTGAAGAACCAGCACTTCTTGCTAAAATTGCACCTTGACCAGGCTTCATTTCAACACAAGAAATAACAGTACCCAAAGGAATGTTTTTCAACTTCATTGCGTTCCCTACATTTGGTTCTACGCTTTCACCAGAAATTACTTTCTGATCAACTTTGATACCGTTTGGAGCGATGATATATCTCTTCTCTCCGTCAGCATACTCTAATAAAGCGATAAATGCAGTTCTGTTTGGATCATATTCTACAGATTTTACAGTGGCTTCAACGTTTGCTTTGTTTCTTTTGAAGTCAATAATTCTGTATTTCTTTTTGTGTCCACCTCCGGTGTAACGCATGGTCATTTTACCAGTTTGGTTACGTCCACCTGACTTACTAATACCAACTGTTAGAGATTTCTCTGGTTTGTTGGTAGTAATTTCTTCAAAATTGTTTACAATTCTGAATCTCTGTCCCGGGGTGATAGGTTTTAATTTTCTAACAGACATTACTATTATTTATAATTAATAATTAATTTACAGCAAAAATATCGATAACCTCACCTTCAGCAAGTTTGATTACCGCTTTTTTCAATTTGTTTGTCTTTCCTACTTGAAGACCTTTTTTAGTGTACTTTGAAGAAACCTTCGGAGCATAAATCATTGTATTAACGTCTGCTACTTTTACACCGTAAGCTGCTTCAACAGCTTTTTTAATCTGGATTTTATTCGCCTTAGGTTCAACTAAGAAAGAATAAGAACCTCTTAAATCTGTAAGGTAATTAGCCTTTTCTGAAATAACTGGTTTAATAATAATAGACATGACTTATTTCTTTAAATTTTCCTGGAATTTTTCAACTGCACCTTCGAAGAAAATAATCTCACCGGCGTTTACTAAGTCGTAAGAACTGATCTCGTTGAAGTTCATTACTTTAGTTTTTGGTAAGTTTCTTGAAGACAAATACACATTCTTGTTAGCTTCAGGAAGAACGAATAAAGATTTTTTACCGTTAAGTTCCAATGCATTCAATACACTGATAAAATCTTTAGTCTTAGGAGCACCAAAGCTCAAATCTTCTAAAACTTTAATGCTGTTGTCTCTCATTTTCTGAGATAAAACAGATTTCTTAGCTAATCTCTTAAGAGCTTTGTTCAATTTGAATCTGTAGTCTCTTGGCTTAGGTCCGAATACTCTACCTCCACCTCTGAAAGTTGGAGATTTAATATCACCATATCTAGCAGATCCTGATCCTTTTTGCTTCTTAAGCTTTTTAGTAGAAGCAGTAATTTCGCTTCTTTCTTTTGCTTTATGAGTCCCTTGTCTTTGTGCAGCAAGGTACTGTTTAACTTCTAAGTAAACCGCGTGCTGATTTGGCTCAATTCCGAATACTGTTTCGTCTAGAGTTACTTTTCTTCCGGTCTCTTTTCCTGATGTATTTAATACTACTAGTTCCATTTTCTGATAATTACATAAGAATTTTTAGCTCCCGGAACAGCACCTTTTACTACTAAAAGATTTTGTTCTTGATCAACTTTTAACACTTGAAGGTTTTGAACAGTTACCTGCTCACCTCCCATTCTTCCAGCCATTCTCATCCCTTTGAACACTCTTGAAGGGTCTGAACCAGCACCGATAGAACCTGGAGCTCTAAGTCTGTTGTGCTGTCCATGAGTTGCCTGCATTACACCTCCAAATCCGTGTCTTTTAACAACACCCTGGAAGCCTTTACCTTTTGAAGTTCCTGTTACGTCAACATATTCACCCTCAGTGAACAAATCAACTTTTACTTCTTCTCCTACTTTCACATCAGCGAATCCGTTGTGGAATTCTACCAATTTAGCTTTAGGAGCAGAACCAGCCTTTTTAAAATGGCCAGCTAACGCTTTACCAACGTTCTTCTCACTCTTGTCATCGAAACCCAATTGAACAGCTGTATAGCCGTCCTTTTCCAAGGTTCTGACCTGTAAAATCGAGCATGGACCTGCTTGAATAACGGTACAAGGCATGTTTTTGCCGTTCTCGTCAAACAGAGATGTCATCCCGATTTTTTTTCCAATAATACCTGACATTGTTTATATTATAATAAAATTTATCCTTTATTTTTTACCATTTTTCCGAGTCTGAAGTAATTTCTACTTTTGATATAGGCATACTACGCCCGTAAAATGAGTGTGCAAATGTATGAATAATTTTATAACTGACAAATATTTCAAGTAAAATATTTTGATTTTTAATCAATTAGATGATTTTGAAAAAATTCAGAACAAATTTCCCAAAGATTTATTTTGATTTTAAAAAAGAAATTAAGATGAGGGCATTATTTAGCAATAACATTTACCCCTACTTCCTCCAGTTCAGCCCTTTCTTCAACAGAAATACCATGATCTGTGATCAGATAATCCACCTGATCCAAAGCCGCTATTTTACCAAACCCTTTCTTATTCAATTTTGAAGAATCTGCAAGAATCACCGTTTGATCTGCACACTCCATCATAATCTGATTCAGGTGAGCTTCTGCTGCATTGGAAGTACTGATTCCGAATTCAGGATCAATCCCATCTACACCCAAGAAAAGTTTATTACATGAAAACTGCTTAAGAATTCCTTCGGAAATAGAACCTACTATAGAAGTAGAACTCTTGCGCACTTCACCTCCCAACTGAATGATATTAATATTAGGATTATTACAAAGTTCAATCGCTACTCTTAAAGAAGAGGTCAGAACCGTAAGCGGTCCAAAATTCACCAACATTCTGGCAAGGTAGTGCATGGTTGTTCCGGAAGCCAATATGATACAATCGTTTTCCTGGATCAAAGACAAAGCTGCTTTTGCAATAGCCTGCTTCGCTTCCACATTGATATTTTCCTTTTCTCCTACATTTTTCTCATAAGCATATCTAACCTGCTTACTCGCCCCTCCATGATTTCTGAAAAGAAGCCCCAAGCTTTCGAGATAGTTCAGATCCTTTCGGATCGTAACCGAAGAAACACTAAGCTTTTCACACAGATCCTGAACAAGCACATGTCCTTTCTCATCAAGCTCTTTTAGTATTTCATCCTGCCTTGGTAGTAGCTTTTCCATTTTATTCGTTTCCTCAAAAATACCGATTTTTTTTCACATTTTAAAATTTCATTTATTTTCTTTTTGCTTTCATTTTTAATTTATATATTTGAAAACGAAACATAAACGAAACATTTATGAAACGAAACGAAGAACTAAGTAAGTTAACCGATGTAAAAGAATGGGACTTTATTGTCATAGGAGGAGGAGCCAGTGGTTTAGGTTCAGCATTAGATGCAGTAAGCAGAGGATTCAAAACTTTATTGCTTGAATCTCATGACTTCGCAAAAGCAACATCCAGCAGAAGTACCAAATTGGTACACGGTGGAGTTAGATATCTTGCCCAGGGAGATGTCGGATTGGTAAAAGAAGCATTAAAAGAAAGAGGTCTCTTGGCTAAAAATGCAGCGCATATTGTAAAAAATCAGTCTTTTATTATCCCAAACTACACCTGGTGGGGAGGAATCTATTATAAGATTGGGCTATCCGTTTACGATTTCCTTGCCGGAAAACTAAGTCTTGGAAAAACAAGATATATCAGCAAATCAAAAACCATTGAAAAGCTTCCCACTATTGAACAAAATCACTTAATGAGTGGTGTTGTTTACCAGGACGGACAATTTGATGATGCCAGGCTTGCTGTAAACCTTACCCAAACCATTATCGAGAAAGGGGGAACTGCTGTTAATTATGTAAAAGTAATCAACCTTTTGAAAGATGCTTCTGATAAAGTAATAGGTGTCGTTGCGGAAGATCAGTTTTCAAAGCAGCAATATCAGATTCACAGTAAAGTGGTCATCAATGCAACAGGTGTATTTACGAATGACATTCTTAATATGAACAATCCTAAGCATGGTAAATTAGTTGTACCAAGCCAGGGAATTCACCTGGTACTGGATAAATCATTCCTGAAAAGCGATGATGCGATTATGATCCCAAAAACTTCAGACGGAAGAGTTTTATTTGTTGTCCCTTGGCATGACAGAGCTCTGGTAGGAACTACAGATACCCTTCTGAAAGATGAAAGCTTTGAACCTCGTGCTCTAGAAGAGGAAATCAATTTTGTCTTAAATACAGCCAGACAATATTTAGCTAAAAAGCCGACCCGCGAAGATGTAAAATCCGTTTATGCAGGACTTCGCCCTCTTGCCGCTCCTAAAGACGGAAGCAAAAGTACAAAAGAGGTTTCCCGAAGCCACAAAGTCATTACTTCAGATACAGGATTAGTTTCTATTATCGGAGGAAAATGGACCACATACCGTAAAATGGCAGAGGATACAGTAGATGAAGCCATGAAAGTTCACCGATTGGGAAATTCTCCTTCTAAAACAGAACATCTTTCCATCCATGGAAATGTGAAGCCTGAACAAGTAGACAGAACCAATCACCTTTACGTTTACGGATCTGATATACCGGCTATAAAGGCTCTTCAGGAAAGTAATCCGCGTTATGCACAGAAAATCCATCCTGATCACGCTTTCACCGTAGCAGAAATAGTATGGGCAGTAAGAAATGAAATGGCAGAAACTATTGAGGATATTCTCGCAAGAAGAGTACGTCTCCTATTTTTAGATGCAAGAGCAGCGATAGACTGCGCTCACAATATTGCCAGAATCATTGCCGAAGAAAAAGGTTTTACCGAAGAATGGGCACAGCAACAGGAAAATGAATTCATTGAGTTGGCAAGAGGATATCTATTAACTCCTTATTCGCCAAAAGTTATCAACCTATATTAACATCCTACCTATGAATGAGAAATTGATTCTCGCTTTGGATCAGGGAACAACATCTTCCAGAGCGATTTTATTTAACCACAGTGGAGAAATAAAATATGTATCACAAAAAGATTTCGAACAGATCTTTCCTACCCCGGGCTGGGTAGAGCATGATCCCAACGAAATCTGGTCATCACAAATCTCCGTAGCAGCAGAAATTATAGCGAAAGCAGGAATCTCCGGACTGGAAGTTGCTGCCATCGGGATTACAAATCAACGTGAAACCACGATAGTTTGGGACAAAGAAACGGGTGAACCCATCTACAATGCTATTGTATGGCAAGACCGCAGAACATCAAAATATTGTGATGAACTGAAAGATCAGGGACACGCTGAGATTATTAAAGAAAAAACGGGACTTGTTCTGGATGCTTATTTTTCAGCGACCAAACTAAAATGGATTCTTGATAATATAGAAGGAGCCAGACAAAAGGCTGAGGAAGGGAAATTATGTTTCGGAACCGTTGATACCTGGCTTGTCTGGAAGCTGACCCGTGGGAAAATGTTTATCACAGATGTTTCCAATGCCAGCAGAACCATGCTTCTGAACATCCATACTTTAGAATGGGACAATGATCTTTTAGAATTATTCAACATTCCTA
Source organism: Chryseobacterium sp. GW821-FHT04C04 (assembly GCF_059420365.1). Classification (NCBI taxonomy): domain Bacteria; kingdom Pseudomonadati; phylum Bacteroidota; class Flavobacteriia; order Flavobacteriales; family Weeksellaceae; genus Chryseobacterium; species Chryseobacterium sp. GW821-FHT04C04. The sequence continues at coordinate 85,862 of NZ_JBWKTO010000003.1, forward strand.
AAGCCATTCTTCCTGAGGTTAAGCAAAGCAGTGAAATCTATGGAGAAACAGCGACAACTCTATTCTCTACTAAAATTCCAATTGCTGGTATTGCCGGTGATCAGCAGGCAGCCTTATTTGGTCAGATGTGTACTACTCCGGGAATGGTAAAAAATACCTACGGAACAGGATGCTTCCTATTAATGAACACAGGTACAGAAGCCGTTTCTTCTAAAAACAATCTTCTTACAACCGTAGCCTGGAAAATCAATGGAGAAGTGAACTACGCACTGGAAGGAAGTGTATTTGTAGGAGGCGCAGCCATACAATGGTTAAGAGATGGTCTTAAAATCATTCATTCTTCAGATCAGGTGAACGAACTGGCTGCTTCCGTACCAGATAATGGCGGAGTATATTTCGTTCCTGCGCTTACAGGACTTGGTGCTCCTTACTGGGACCAATATGCCCGCGGAACGATTGTAGGAATCACCCGTGGCACTACCGACGCACACATCGCAAGAGCTACACTGGAAGGAATAGCATTCCAGGTTTATGAGATTGTAAAAGCTATGGAAGCTGATTCTGGAAGAGAGAGTCTTGAGCTAAGAGTAGACGGAGGTGCATCAGCGAGCGATCTTTTGATGCAGATACAGTCTGATTTATTCGCGGTTAAAATAACACGTCCAAAAACCCTGGAAACTACAGCACTAGGTGCCGCCTATCTTGCCGGTCTTGCAGTAGGATACTGGAAAAACATAGACGAAATCCAGGAACAATGGATTGTAGACAAGGACTTCTACCCTCAACTGGACAGAGAGCAAGTGGATAAAATGACCCACTTCTGGAAGAAAGCTGTAAAAAGCGCTCAAAGCTGGATAGAAGATTAATTCACTCACTTAAAAAAACTTATATGACCCCATTTATTGCAGAAGTTATCGGAACGATGCTTCTTATATTGTTAGGCAACGGTGTTGTAGCCAATGTTGTCTTAAAAGATACGAAAGGAAATAATTCCGGATGGATTGTTATTACTACCGCATGGGCACTAGCCGTTTTTGTGGGAGTAACCGTTGCAGGGCCAATAAGTGGGGCCCATCTGAACCCAGCTGTGACCATTGGTCTTGCAGCTGCAGGAAAATTCTCATGGGACCTGGTTCCATCTTATATCGCTGCACAAATGATCGGAGGAATGCTGGGTGCATTTCTGGTATGGCTATTTAATAAAGATCATTTTGCCATTACCGAAGATGAGGGAGCAAAGCTAGCCTGCTTCAGTACGAGTCCTGCTATCAGAAAAACATCTTCTAATCTTATCAGTGAGATTATCGGAACATTTGTCCTGGTATTTGTTATTTTCCATTTTTCCGATCCTAGTATTTCATTACAAGCCGATCCGACAGCAAAAATAGGATTGGGTACTGTAGGAGCTATTCCCGTTACTTTTCTGGTATGGGTAATAGGTTTGTCTCTGGGAGGAACAACTGGATATGCCATCAATCCGGCAAGAGACCTTGCTCCAAGAATCATGCACGCAATCCTTCCTGTAAAAGGGAGCAGTGATTGGGGATATGCCTGGATTCCTGTTGTAGGTCCAATTATCGGAGCTGCTATTGCTGCACTATTATATGGATTTTTAAAATAAACATATGATGAGAAAAATCTTAAAAGGAATCTTCCTTCTGGCAATAGGCACAGGAAGGTTATTTTCACAGGAAAATGGTGAAGCCAAGGAAACCAAAGAAGGAAGACTTGATTTTACAGCCAATATTCAGAACAATCATTTATGGAGAGGGCTTATCATCACTGATAAACCTGTGGTAATGGGAAATCTTTCCTATGCTTTGGATGCGGAGAAAAAATGGAAAGTGGGAATTTGGGGAGCTTCTGCATTAGCAGATGATAAGGACAATACCCATTACAAAGAAATCAATTATTATGTTCAATATTCTGACGGACGTTTTTATATTGGATTATGGGACCTTTACAACTCCAGGAATATTAATACTGCAGTGGCAGCTGATGATATTTTCAGCTATTCACAGAGAAGAACAGCTCATATTATTGATCTAAGAACGAACTATACTTTCGGTCCTTCATTTCCCATTAATATTGAAGCAGATATTATGCTTTACGGAGGTGCCAATGCGGGAGAGGTTATTCTGGAAGCAGACGGAAGTTATAAGAAAAACAGATATTCTACCTATGTACAAGCCAGCTATCCTGTCATTAAAGACCAGAAAGTAGATCTGGATGCTTTTGTAGGGGCCGGATTTGCTCTTAATGATAAGACTTTTCTATATGGTAACGGCAAAAACAGCTTTGACATCGTAAATGTGGGTGTAAAAGCAGGAAAAGTAGTAAAGATAACGGATCATTACAGCCTTCCTGTATCTATGATGGCTATGTGGAATCCGTCTAATAAGTATGCACGAATTCAGCTTGCGGCAACTGTTTTTTAATTAAGCTTTACCTAAATTATATAGAACCACTTCTTCTTAGGAGTGGTTTTGTTTTTGCGATGCCCACCCCATTAGATTATAACAAAGAAAGGGAATGGTCGTACATATTCTGTTGATATGCTAAAGTCACAATCAATGATCTGCAATAACCGGGTTTTTACGGTATTTATTTTCCTCAAATATATTTACTTTTGAAAAAAATATATATGAAAAAGATTTTCTGCTTACTTATATTTTGCATCAGCATTTTTTCTTTAGCACAAGTAAAGGTTCCGTTTGTTGGACATAGAAGTTTTGATATCATGAAAGGATATAGTGGTACGGGTACTCCTCATTATTATCTGGATATCAAAAAGAATGGAGATGTTCATTTTGGCTATGTTCAGGTGAATCAAGCTAACGGAAAAGAGACAAAAGAAGAAATAAATGCCGGCAAATATACTCCTAATAAAGTAATGAAAGTCGTTTTCAAAAAATTCGAAGAAAAATTTCTGGTAAAATTTGATAAAAATAAAATCTATCTCACCGACCAGAAAGGAAATGTTCAAAACCTTGAGGGCTGCTGTTCTTCCAGTGAAAGTATTGATAAAGAAACCTGCGCCTGCGAAAGTGAACTGTACAAGTAGTTAAATAGTATATAGAGAAAGCCGCTCCATCTGGGGTGGTTTTCTTGTTTTAATCAACTACCCAGTCAAATCACGATTTTCCAGCTCTCCAAAAATGGAAAATGCTTATACCAATTATATGGTTTACAGAAATAGAAGTATTTTAATCATCATTTTCATGAAATTGCTATTCAAAAATCAATCACCGGGATTTTACTGTTTCTATTCTGTCTAAATATCTTTACTTTTGAAAAAATTATAGCTGAACCGAATGGTGGTTGCAAGAGTAATTTATACCAATGAAAAATTTTAAAATTTTATTTCTATTTCTTCTTTTCTTCATTGTTTCATGCAACAGGAAAGAAAATCATCCTTATACGTTTTATTACTGGAAAACCAAATTAAAGCTTGACGGTGAAGAGAAGAAAGCATTAGACAAAGCTACGGTTCCCTATTTATACACAAGATTCTTTGATGTAGATAAAGTGAGCGGAAAATTTCAGCCGGTAGCAGTTATTGCTAAAGACCAGAGTTTTCAGACCGATAAACAGATTGTTCCTACAGTTTTCATTACCAATCAGACATTGCTGGGGATTTCTGCAGAAGAGATCAAGTTTCTGGCCGAAAGCATTCATCTTTTAATTCAAAAGAAAGCGGAAGAATATCAACTGAAAACAAACAATGAAATCCAAATCGACTGCGACTGGACTGCCGGAACACGGAATGATTATTTTAAATTTCTGAAAGAGCTCAAAAGAATTTCCGGAAAAGAAATTACCTGCACGCTTCGTCTTCATCAGGTGAAAGATAAAAAGCAGACCGGAATTCCTCCTGTGGAAAAAGTTTATCTAATGTGCTACTCTACTTCCTCACCTCTGGAAAATTCTGATAAAAATTCTATTCTCGATGTCAACATTCTGAAAAGCTATCTTTCTAAAATGGAAGACTACCCTATCAAAAAAATTGAAGTGGCACTTCCTATTTATTCCTGGGGGATTGTCACCAATCATTTAGGAAAACATAAATTGATAAATGCCTTATCAAAAAGAGATCTGGAAAACCCCAACTTTAAGAAGACGTCCGATCATGAGATTGAGGTTCTGAAAGACGGATTTTACTTTGGAAGTTATTTAAACAAAGGTTTCAAAATAAAGGCAGAGGAAATATCTGAAGAACAGCTTGAAGAGGTAATTAATTTTCTGGAGAAAAAAATCCCGCATTTTAATATTATTTATTATCAATTAGATAGTAAATTTGTGTTAGATCGGAAATTGTAAATCTCCCGGAGATAGAGACATACCAACTGTCAAGACCAAAGCATAAACTATTAAGAAATTAAAAACACATTACAAATCCTATGAAAAAGTACATTCTTTCACTTGCGGTTGTATCACTTTTCTATACACAATCTGATGCGTGCGCGTGGTCAGATCCTGATTATGATTACTTCAACCTTTTTACGCAAAGCATTATCAAAGACAAAGCTTATCTTCCTTTTCTGCACAGCTATTCAAGCAGGTTCTATGGAGGATACAACCCATCATTGATTCCTGATGATAATATTGAAACATGGAAAAAGTTCTTTAATAATCAGCTTAGCTATTCTGAAACTCAAAATCTGGTGTATAAGATCAGCATGAACGATCTGAATGCTTTAAAGAACGGAAATCCGACCAATCCTCTTTTACAAAAACTGGGTTCCGGATTTTACCAGAAATATAAGGAAGGTATTGATTATTTAATTGAAGCCAAATATCTGGAGCCTTATATGAGCATCAATTATGTTGAAAATGATAATTCATTTTATTACAACCGGGATGTCAACAGAAAAAACGCCACAGCTCTTGATTATAATAAAACTATTGCTGCCTTAACGTCATTGTACAATGCGGCAAGAAATCCTGAAATCAAACAGCGTTATGGATATCAGCTGGTACGTCTGAATCATTATACCAGAAACTATGATTCTGCAGTACAGGCTTTCAAAACCTATGTTGCTCCGATAAAACTGAAAGGATCAGTGTACTTTATGTCCCTGGATCAGCTGGGAGGAGCACAAAGAGGATTGGAAATGAACAGTGATGCCAACTGGAATTTCTTCCAGGTATTCATGAATAGCAAAGACCGTAAGGAGTCTGCATTTGTTTCTATGAAACTTTCTGATACAGCATCTTTCAGCAATATCATGAAAAGAGCCAGCACCAATGAAGAAAAGAATATGGCTTATTTCCTTTTGGGATATGAGGACTTCAACAATCCTATTCCTACCATGGAAAAGATGTATGAAATCAACCCTGATTCTGAAATTCTGAAGGTAATGGCAGCCAGAAGCATCAACGAACTGGAAAGAAGCTACCTGCCTACTTATTATTATACTTCAGATGCAGCCAATAATCCGTATGTACAAAGAGGAAAAGCTGATACCAATACGACTTCAAAAGATGCTAATACTACGACTAAAACTGAAGTAAAAGAGGAAAAATTGTCTTTCTGGCAAAAGATTGTAAGGTTCTTTAAAAATCTCTTTGGAGGTTCAAAATCTAAAGAATCTGCCGATGGAAAAACAGATCAGAGCGATGATGAATTGCTGAATAATCCGAACAGAATTCCGTTCTACACTACTTCCGGCTATGGATATGATGATAAGATGAAGGATTATCTTGACGATCTTGAGAAATTCACTGACAAAACCAAAGAGAAATCTAAGGATGAATATTGGCAGATTGCCAATGCTTATCTTAAATTCCTGAAAAAGGATTACAAAGAAAGCACAGAAATTCTGAATGATATCAAAACAACAAATCCTGAATATCTGGAAGAGATCAAACGAATGAAAGTTCTGAATGATATTGTTTCCCAGCCAAAAATTGATGCCGAATATGAAGATCATCTGATGAAAGATTATGCGGAGTATTTCGTAGAGAAAAAAGTAGTGAAAGACACAGTCGCTACAGATAATTACGATTATTATGGTGAAGTACCTTCTACTGCTGATTTCCTGAAAGATGTTATGGCCAACCGTTATTTACTTCAGGGTGAAGACGGAAAGTCTTTCCTGATGAATAATAAGCTTTCTGATCTTCAGTACAATCCAAACTCCAGCTTGGTAAAAAGTGTAGAAGATTTCTACAGAAAGGCTAATAAAACACAGTTTGAGCAGCAGATCATCGCCAAAAACATGGACAGTGTAGGTAACATTGATGCATTCTTCAGCACAATTTACGGAGACAGAGCGATGAGGCTTGCCGACTTTGAAAAGGCGAAATCTTATTACGAAAAAGCGAAAAGCTTTGCAGGTATTCCAAGACAAAATTATGAATGGACAGAAAAGAGCGGTCAAACCATAACGACCAAACAATATACTCCTGCAGAATATGATGGATTTAAAAACATTTCAGATCTGGTATTCGGGCATAATGTTTGGGAAAGTTTCGGAAGCCCGGATGCAGAAAGTATGAAAGCAGAAAATTACACCGATTTCCCTTTCATCAAAACGAACATGGATAAACTTGAACTGGCAGATGTACTGATTCAACTTAAAAAGATTGGAAACGGAACAGGTGAAAAAGCGGCAAAGGCCAACCAGCTTATCGGAAACTTATTGTATAATACTTCTATTTTAGGATATTACCGTGAATTGTTTGTTATGGATATTGACAACAGCAACGGAGGTAAATACAACTTCTGGAATACAGACAGAAAGAATCCTTATAAGTATTATTATAAAAACTTCCTTGACACTTCTTACATTGAGCCTGATAATTTTGATCTGTCAATCAATTACTATCAAAAAGCTCTTAAGCTTTCTAACAACAAAGAAGAAAAAGCAAGACTCTTATTTCAGATGGCAAGTGCTGAACAGGGTAAATATTACCAGTACGAAGCAAAAGCTCCAAAAGACTTTGATTATTCTGATCCTAAATGGTCTGAAAAAGAAGATGCCCGCCAGAAAGAAATGGACCATCTTAAGAATCAAAAATACAGAACCTATTTTGCTCAGTTAAAAGCTCAGTATTCTGATACAGAAACTACGAAAAACCTGATGGGAAGCTGTAGTTATTTTAGTTATTTCATGAAATAATATCTTCATAAAAAAACCTCTGATGACTCAGAGGTTTTTTATTTTTATTGTTTATTAAATTATTTCTTAACAAACTTTGTCGTACTTTTTTCTTCTTTATTATTGATTGTAATAAAGTAAACTCCTTTTACAAGATTTCTGACATTAATTTTACCATCTCCTATGGTTCCTTTTGAAATCAATTGCCCCGGAGCATTGAATATTTCATAAGATGCGTTTGGAGAAATATTCATAACATTCAATACATCCTCCGCAGGGTTTGGATAAATCTTAACAGACTTCACACTTCCGGCTTCAGAAACAGCCAGTAGACTCGCTACAGTAGCCTGTTTCACTGCGTAGAAAACATTCCCGATTGCAGAGACTCTCAAATAAATTGTTTTACCCGCTAATGATGCAGGAATGAAAACACTTGCCGATCCGTTGTTCGGCACTGATGCTGCCAGGTTATTCCAGGTTACTCCATTATCTTCTGTATAATCAATTTTAACATTCGCTACGTTATATGGGGAAGCTGTTGTTCCGGAAACCGTCCATGCAATAGTAGAGTTTACATTAGGGCTAAGGGATGTTGTATTAGCTGTAAACGCAGCTGCAGATCCTACCACAATAGTCTGTGTTGCATAAGCTGTCTGAGCTTGTCCTCCAGGTTTATTATCTCTTACAGTCACTCGGAAATTTGTAGTTCTTGCTACAGTACTTGCAGCTTCAAAATCTGTCGTATTTTTTACGGCTCCTCCCAAAACGGTTGCTAATTTAGGGAAATACCTTGTAGGGCTTGTTGTTGCTGGCCAGGATCTGAAACTTGCTCCAGATGTTGTATTACCTATAGCTGCAGCTCCATCGCCTGTACCTGATGCTTTACCAATACCATTGCCTAACGAACTTGAATTAACCTGCTCCCAGTTATATGATAATGCATCACCATCCGGATCTGTTGCTGAAGCTGTTAAAACAAAAGCAGTTGATTTCGGAATAGTATAACTTGTCGTCATTGGAGTAACAACCGGTGGATTATTTGTGATTGGCGTTTCTACATCAACTGTTACTGTTGTCATATTAGTCTGTACCTGATCAATACTTACACTATGAAAATAGGCATCAGAATGTTGCTGAACATCGGTATTAGCACCTGTGATACCAGCATATCCCATAATAGTAGATCCAGATCCTGGCTCCACACAAACACCGGTTCCTTCATTATAACTGTATGTATGATTATCTCCCAATTGATGTCCAATTTCATGAGCTACATAATCTATATCAAAATTATCACCCATAGGAACATTACTAGCCGGAGAAGTAATTCCACTTCCTTTATAGTTATCAGGAGCTATATAAGCATAATAATTACCTCCACTATCCTGACAGTCACTTTGAGCTACTGTATAAGACGTTGTAGAAACATCATTACTTCCTATACAACCAATACAACCTGCATTTCCACCTCCTCCTGAAGCTCCGAACAAATGCCCAATATCAAAATTAGCATCAGTAACACCGTAAGACCCTCCATGCAAAACATTCATAAGCTCATAATTCCACTTACACATGAACTCAGATGTACTGTAAGGGTCCGTAGCTGCGTTGGTAAAGATAAGGTTAGGAGCATCAATCGCATTGACATGAAGATTAAATTCTTTTTCAAATACACCGTTTACTCTTGACAAAGTAGCATTGATCTGTGTAAGCGCTCCGGCAACTCCTCCAAAATAAGCTGTATACTCTCCTGTCACTGACATAGCCAGTCTAAGGGTATGAAAAGTTTTGTTATTAGATTTAGCTGTGGCACCTGCATTCATTAGCTTTTGTAAATTTTCTACAGACTCTTTACTTTCTTTAGTTTTGCAGGTAAACGCATGCCCACTCTTATTGGTCTTTCCGTGTATAGAGTAATAAGATTTATCAGACGTTGCCGGCTCTATAAATTCGTATTTACCATCTAAACCAATGATCATAGATTGGAAATCATTGGGAGCCACACTAAATCTGATATACTTGGTAGGATCATCAATTCCTATCCCAACATATGATCCAAGTTGGTATTTATTCGCCAAAGTCTCATCCATTACCGGAAAACTGTTTACGGTAAATTTTTCGATCTTCCCTTCAAGGGTAGGAATACTGATTGTAACGGGAGCACCCTCACCCATTTTTGGTGCTCTCAGAAGTTGGGTTCTTATCTGATCTATATCAAGCTGATAATAAACAGAATTGTCGCTTTGTTTAGTGATCTTCTGGCTAGGAATCCCTCTATTCCATTGTGCATTTGCCGCTACCGCTAAAAATAATACCGGCAAACAAAGTAATTTTGCTTTCATTTAATATTTTTTAACAAATGTAAATATTTATTAAATAAAACACTAAAAAACAATAAAAAAAACAAAAACATAAGAATAAAACACAAGCTACCGGTATGAAAGCTTAAAATAACACCACAACATTGATGAATTAAATTTTTTTTTCAACTAACCCCCATTATTTTCTCTGTTCATGCTTCTGCATCCACTCTTCGTGTTTTCTTTTAAAGAATTCATATTTATAATCCTGATTTCTCTGTGCAGCATCAATGGAGTGAGAAGTATGGATATCTGCATCTTTTTTGGCAAGTTCACCTAATTTTTCATAATAGATGTGAAGCTGATCCAATTCTGCTTCGGTAAGATCTTCAATATCCACAATCCGGTTACTGGCTTTCTCGTGAGCCGCAATAAGCTCGTTCAGCTTTATTTGTATTGCTTTTGAATCTTTATTCTGAGCTTTCTGAATCAGAAACACCATGAGAAACGTAATGATTGTAGTTCCGGTATTGATCACCAGCTGCCAGGTTTCTGAATAGTCAAAAAAAGGACCTGAAACTGCCCAGACCACAACAATTAGAAAAGCTCCGACAAAAGCATAGGCACTTCCCGTAAATTTTACAGCCCAGTTTGAAAATTTTTCAAAAAAATGATTCCCTTTATGACCCATAACTTTTACTTTTTATATACTAAATGTATAAAAAAATAATCTGAAAACGGAAAAAGAAATGAAGATATGGTACCTAAACACTTTAGACTGCTGCCTATCGTATCTTATTTCATTTTTCTAAACCTGTGCCACCAGATGAGAAATCCAGTCACGGGCAGAGAGCAGCCAATGAGAGATATTATAAAGTAGAGAATAATGCTTGGCAGCCCCATGATCTCTCCTGTATGCAAAGGCTTTGCTAAAGCGGTAAATTGTTTATTCAACGGTTTGTCTGAGAATAGTTCTTTGGTCTTGAAAACTCCTGTTTTATCAAATGTTACTTCATCCGGGAACATCATTCCAAGGAAGTTCTGTCTGTTGGTTTTGATCACAACATAACGTGGATTTTCTTTGTTGGGAAGTTCTATGCTGGTAACCGCAGGATAAGGGAGGTGATGATCCGCCAGCTTTAAAATCTTATCTACAGAAGCTGAAGCGGCATTCTTTAGGTTTTTCTTTTCATCCTGCTTTTGAAGCATATCTTCAAGAAATCCTCCAAAGGCATCTTCACCACCGTCTTTTTCTTTTGAAATATGATCTATTGAAGATCCACCCAGGCTTACAATAAGTGCATTTTTCACCCATGGATAGGTTATATACAATCCGGTAACAGCAATAAAGAAAAGCATCAAAAAAGTATAAAAACCAAGTGTATTGTGCAGATCATAATTGACCCGCTGAAATTTTGCTTTAAACATAACCGTCAATCCCTGTTTCAAAAACTTCAGCTTCTTCGGAAGCCAAAGGATGAAACCAGAGATCAGAAGAATACAAAACATCAGAACCGATGCTCCTACTATCTGTCTTCCTACATTTCCCATCATCAGATTTCTGTGAAGATCAAGAACTACTTCAAAAAACTGACCTGATCCCACATTGGGCTGCCCAAGAATTTCCCCAGTATACTGATTATAATAAGTGCTTTTATCTAAATGATTTTCGCGGTAACCTATCACATAACTTTTTCCTTTATTATCCGGAATTATTAAAGAGGTAAGTTCTTTATTCTGCTTTAATAATTCTGCCTGGATTACATCAGGATTCTTGACTTGTCCTGAGTGGGAACCTATATAAACTTTGCCCTTATTGCTAACATCAATGATCTGATTTTTGAATGCATACAGACATCCGGTAAGACACATCACAAAAACAATAGCACTTGATAAAAGTCCCAACCAGAGATGAATGATCCACATCAGATATTTTGTGATGGATTCGTTTTTTCTTCTTTTCCTGTAAAGGCTTTTAAATAATAATTTCATTGTTTAATAGCAAAAACATTAAGACAGTTGGACCGTCTTAATGTTTTAAATTAAAATTGATATGAATAAATTAAAAAAAGTTAATACAAATTCGGGTTAGAAAGCATGAAGCTCTCGATGGAAGTTATTTTAGAGTAAAAGCTTACAATTTAACTTTAATCTACATTCACCAAATTGAATATGTTTTCTCAAAAGTAGTAAGAACTTTTAGTCCAATATTATATCCATTTCCTTCTTCCTGCTTCCAGCCCTCACTGGTATCAATGTTGTTATTTTCTTCCTTTGAACTGAACGTCTTTTACGATGTCTTCAAACTTAGTATAATGCTCAGGGCTCAAGGCTTTCTGAATAGCTAATTTTCTTTGGACATCGAATTTCTCCCAGTATTGCTTAGCCAAATCATTATTCCCGTGATAGACATCATGTGCATCATTGAATGCTTTTTCAAAGGCATCATTGGCTGCATTCACTACTTTGAATTCATCATCAGACAGCTGAGCTTCAGTTTTGATTTTTTCTAACAGGGCGTTGTCATATCTTGGTCTTTTTCTGGAATTTTCATCAACAAATTTGTTGAACTTTTCCATCTGTGAGGTATCTAAAACCGTAGCAATTTCAATAGACTGCTGTGCTCTCAGTTCTTCATTTTTGATTCCTAAAGCTACACGGTCCATATTTCCTCCCTGCGCTTTTGCTGCCTGGAAGTTCTGCTCCTGAAGATCCTGATATTTTTTGGTGATCTCATCAAAGCTTTTTTCTTGTTCGGGAGTAAGCTTTACTTCAGTTTTGAACTGGTTATAATCTATTCCTTTCTTTTTATCTCCTGAACATGATACCGTCACAGCACCTAGAGCCAATGCAAAAATTAATGTTTTGATACTTTTCATAATAACTGATTTTGTTGATTAGAATTTATAGTTTACCTGTACTGCAAAGTTTCTAGGCTGAATCTGATCGATGTATCCTCCTCTGAAATAAGAGCTGTACCCTACACTATCAAAAATATTATTAAAGAATACTCTTATTCCCATTCCATTTTTCAATGCGTATCCTACCTGAGCATCTACAGTCGTATATTCTGGCATGTCGAAAGGTTTATCTCCGGGCTTCACACTGTTCAGGTGACCTGCTGTAAATGTTTTCTGAGTCCATTCATCAACCGGTCTTTTTCCTACATAATAAATTCCTGCCCCTACATCAAGACCTGATAAAGTCCCTTTATTGAACTTATAATTCAACCATCCATTAGCAGTATGTTTAGGAGCATTCATTGGTGCTGATCCGTTAATATATGCCGGACTATCCTGATATTGGGCATCAAGGTATGCCCATCCTGACATTATCTGAAGGTTAGGAAGAATTCTTCCGATCAATTCTACTTCAACTCCTTTTCTTCTAAGGTTTCCTGCAAGACCGTACATCGTTTGTTTGTTGATCACGACAGGGTTATAATTTTCATCAAGAATAGTGAAAGAAAGATGATCTGTTTTAATATCAAATACGGTTACATTAAATCTTAAACGTTCATTAAACCAGTCTGATTTAATCCCTGCTTCCCATTGTTTAGTCATTGATGGACCTACTCTACCACCGTCTAAAAGGAAATTATTAGAAGATCTTAAAGATGTTGTAGTTGTGTATGATCCAAATACGTTAACATTTGGAAGTGGAGAAACGATCAATCCGAAATTAGGATTCCATGTATCCACAGATTCATTAGCTGATCCATTTAGCCTGCTGTAACGAATCCCTAAGTGAGCTTTCACATATTTCCCAATGGTCATCACATCCTGAGCCATTGCTCCAATGCTTGGAGTCAATACAGCATTTGATCTTCCTAAGTTTTTGTAGATGACATTCACAGGAAGCTGATTGGGAATACTTCCGTTTACTACATCAAAAATATCCAACGGATTTGCAGCATAAGTTGTATTTCCAATCTTTGTAGATCGTGCTGTGATCAAATTTGCAGGAGCAATTGAGTTTTTGTATGCTTCATAGGTTGTCGCTGAAGTTTCTGTCTCTCTCCAGTCAAAACCTACCTGGAATGTATGATTGATAAATCCTGTTTTTATCTGTTCTCCAATCAAATCTAACTGCAATACTCTATTAATATCTTCTCCCTGCGACTTTCCTATTGTACGCTGTCTGATATTATAGTTGGTTTCACCAGCCGGAAGTGACACTGATGAGGATTCAGAATCTGTATTGCTTACTGAATTGATAAAAGCTGCTCTTACCTTTAATTTATCATTAAGATTACGCACTATGGTTGTGGCAAAATTATATGTTTCTATTTTTGAATAATCTGAAGTATATCCCAAAAACTTACCTTTCGGCATATGATAAAGTGCTTCAACAGTTCCTGGAGCAAGGTTGATCGTCCCTCTGTCCGGTGTTCTTTTGTCGTGCAGATAATCCATTTCCACATTGATGAATGTCTTATCATCCGGACGGAAAGCAATAGATGGATTTACATAAATTCTCTCTCCCTGTACATGGCTTCTGAATGAATTGTTATTCTGATATGCCCCGTTGAATCTTACAGCCACCTTCCCCTGAGAGTCTAATACTCTCTGGAAGTCTACTGTAGGTCTGTAAAAATCCCAGCTTCCATAACGGAATCCTACATTGGTCTGATCAATAAATTGTGGTCTTTTTGTCACCACATTGATTACACCTCCTGCAGATCCTAAGCCATTTCCTATTCCCTGGCCAACTGCAGCAGATCCTTTGATCACCTGAATACTTTCTACTCCCTGCATATCTGTAATCATTCCTGCGGTACGGAAGTCTGAATCTAGCTGAACACCGTTTTTCAATACCGGAACCCCACGATATCCTCTGATAGACATACTCTCATTTCCTCCACCATAGCTTGAAAATAATGTTACTCCGGGTACATTTTTAGCAACATCAGTGACAGTAAGTGCTCCTAATTCTTCTATTGCTTTGTGGGAAATTATAGAAATACTCTGAATCTGATCTCTGGTTTTCAAAGGCAATCTTGTAATTGCATCCAGACCTTGCGGCTGTTTCTTTTTTTCACCAAACAGTTCTACTTCTTCAATTTTCTTGTGTTTAACTGAATCATTTACTTTCTGTGCATTGGCAAGAACCCCACCTAATACTAGCAGAGAAAAGGATATTACTTTATTCATCTGATAATTTTTTGCAAAATTATTATTTTTATTGATTCTAAATAAATGAAACATACTGACATATGTCACCTTAAAAAGAACTATTAATATCAGATCATTAAGCCATCCTAAGGTCTCTTTAGAATCCCCAAACAGATATAATCTATCGTTAATGGTTATCCCATAAACCTATTTTATGATTATTGAAAGCATAATACAAAAAAGGGCAAATTCATACATTGATGAATCTACCCTTTATGTTTTATTTCATGTTTATTAAAGATAACTTCACAAAAAAATCCGTCCCTGAAAAGGAACGGATTGTATAATCATTGCAAAGTATGCATTTATCACACTTTAATTTCAACATCTACACCTGAAGGAAGTTCTAATTTCATTAGAGCATCAACAGTTTTAGAAGAAGAAGAGTAGATATCCATTAGTCTCTTGTGAGCTGATAATTGGAACTGCTCTCTTGCTTTTTTGTTTACGTGCGGAGATCTCAACACTGTGAAGATTCTCTTATTTGTTGGCAATGGAATTGGTCCGTTTACAACAGCACCAGTAGCCTTTACCGTTTTTACGA
The DNA here is from genome assembly GCF_059420365.1 of Chryseobacterium sp. GW821-FHT04C04. Classification (NCBI taxonomy): domain Bacteria; kingdom Pseudomonadati; phylum Bacteroidota; class Flavobacteriia; order Flavobacteriales; family Weeksellaceae; genus Chryseobacterium; species Chryseobacterium sp. GW821-FHT04C04. The sequence goes on from NZ_JBWKTO010000003.1 coordinate 100,983, forward strand.
TTTTCTCAGCAGACTTGTCTACCAAGTTGTAATCGTAAGATTTTAGTTTTATTCTGATTCTTTGTGACATTTCTTTAATTTAAAAATTAACCTTTTGCTTTAGCTATGATTTCTTCAGCAACGTTTTGTGGAGTAGCTTGATACTTCTCTAATTCCATAGAAGAAGTAGCTCTTCCTGATGAAAGTGTTCTTAGAGTTGTTACATATCCAAACATTTCAGAAAGTGGAACAGAACCTTTGATTACAACAGCTCCATTTTTCTCTTCCTGACCACTGATAGTACCTCTTCTTTTGTTAAGGTCACCAATTATGTTACCCATATATTCTTCCGGAGTTACAACTTCCAGTTTCATAATAGGCTCCATAATTACTGGCTTAGCAGCACGTCCCGCTTCTTTAAATCCTAATTTAGCAGCCATTTCAAATGAAAGAGCATCAGAATCCACCGCGTGGAAAGATCCGTCTTTAAGAACAACTTTAATACCTTCAACTTCGAAACCAGCCAAAGGACCGTTCTTCATTGCAGCTTTAAAGCCTTTTTCAATGGCAGGAACAAATTCTCTAGGAACGTTACCACCTTTGATCTCATTGATGAATTCTAAACCAATTTTACCTTCGTCAGCAGGTCCTAATTCAAATACAATATCAGCAAATTTACCTTTACCACCAGATTGTTTTTTGTAAACTTCTCTGTGTTGAGCAACTCTTGTAAGATTTTCTTTGTATTCAACCTGAGGCTGTCCTTGGTTTACTTCAACTTTGAATTCTCTTCTCATACGATCTACAATGATATCTAAGTGAAGCTCACCCATACCAGAGATAATCGTTTGTCCAGAAGCTTCGTCAGTTCTCACAGTAAACGTAGGATCTTCTTCAGCCAATTTAGCTAGAGCGTTACCCATTTTATCCTGGTCAGCTTTAGTTTTAGGCTCAACAGCGATACCAATTACCGGATCAGGGAAAACCATCGATTCAAGAACGATTGGGTTTTTCTCGTCACACATAGTATCACCAGTTTTGATAGATTTGAAACCTACCGCAGCACCAATATCACCAGCTTCAATATATTCTACTGGGTTTTGCTTGTTAGCGTGCATCTGATAGATTCTAGAGATTCTTTCTTTATCACCTGAACGAGTGTTCAAGATGTAAGAACCTGCATCTAGTCTTCCAGAGTATGCTCTGAAGAATGCTAATCTTCCCACGAATGGGTCAGTAGCAATCTTAAATGCTAAAGCAGCGAACGGCTCGTTTACGTCTGGTTTTCTTGTAATTTCAGCGTCAGTTCTTGGGTCAGTACCTTTGATATCATCTTTATCCAATGGAGAAGGCAAGTATTTACATACTGCATCCAACATAAACTGTACTCCTTTATTTTTGAATGAAGAACCACAAGTCATTGGGATAATAGAAAGATCAATAGTAGCTTTTCTTAGAGCTTCGTTGATTTCTTCTTCAGAGATAGAATCTGGATCTTCGAAGAATTTCTCCATCAAAGTATCATCGTAGTCAGCAACAGCTTCTACTAATTTCTCTCTATATTCAAGAACTTCATCTTTCATGTCTTCAGGAATTGGCACTACTTCGAAAGTAGCTCCTTGTCCTGCTTCATCCCAGATGATCGCTCTGTTTTTAATTAAGTCAACAACACCTTTGAAATCTTCTTCAGCACCGATTGGTAAAACGATTGGAACTGCATTAGATCCTAACATATCTTTAACCTGGTTTACCACGTTAAGGAAGTCAGCACCTTGTCTGTCCATTTTGTTTACGAATCCCATTCTAGCAACTTTGTAGTTGTCAGCAAGTCTCCAGTTTGTTTCAGACTGAGGCTCTACTCCATCTACTGCAGAGAAAAGGAATACCAATCCATCCAATACTCTTAAAGATCTGTTTACTTCTACTGTGAAGTCAACGTGTCCCGGTGTATCGATAATGTTGAAGTGGTAAGGCTTAGTATCCGCAAGAGGTTTTCCCTGGTCTGTTGGAAAGTTCCAAGAACAAGTAGTTGCAGCAGAAGTAATAGTAATACCTCTTTCTGCTTCCTGCTCCATCCAGTCCATTGTAGAAGCACCATCGTGAACTTCTCCAATTTTATGGTTAACTCCTGTGTAGAATAAGATTCTTTCTGTAGTGGTAGTTTTACCTGCGTCAATATGGGCAGCAATACCAATGTTTCTTGTAAATTTAAGATCTCTACTCATTTCTAATTAGAATTTAAAGTGTGAGAAAGCTTTGTTAGCTTCCGCCATTTTGTGAGTATCAGATTTCTTTTTGAAAGCAGCACCTTCTTCTCTTGAAGCAGCTACTACTTCATTAGCTAATTTCAAAGCCATAGACTTATCATTTCTCTTTTTAGAATAGCTAATTAACCATTTCATTGCCATAGAAATTTTTCTATCAGCTCTGATTGGCATAGGGATCTGGAAGTTAGCTCCACCTACTCTTCTAGAACGTACTTCTACGTGAGGCATTACATTTGTAAGTGCGTCTTTCCAGATTTCAAGGGCAGTTTTTTCCGTTTCTCCTTTTTTAGTTTCTACGATCTCTAGAGCATCATAGAATATTTTGAATGCAATTGACTTCTTACCGTCAAGCATCAAGTTGTTTACGAATCTCGTTACCAATTGATCATTAAACTTTGGATCTGGTAACAACGGTCTTTTTTTCGCTTTTGTCTTTCTCATTGCTTTTGTACCTTATTTAATGATTATTTTTTCTTTCCTTTTGCAGGAGCAGCAGGTGCTTGTCCTGGTTTAGGTCTCTTAGCTCCGTACTTAGATCTTCTCTGAGTTCTTCCATTTACACCAGCGGTGTCTAATGCACCTCTTACGATGTGGTAACGTACTCCCGGTAGGTCTTTCACCCTTCCGCCTCTAACCAATACTATCGAGTGCTCTTGAAGATTATGTCCTTCGCCCGGGATATAGGCGTTAACTTCTTTACCGTTAGAAAGTCTTACCCTTGCTACTTTTCTAAGTGCAGAGTTAGGTTTCTTAGGTGTAGTTGTATATACTCTCGTACATACACCACGTCTTTGTGGACAAGAATCAAGGGCAGCCGATTTGCTCTTCTTGGCAAGCGTGGCTCTTCCTTTTCTTACTAATTGTTGAATAGTAGGCATTTAATTGCTTTTTATTTTAGGGTGCAAAAATAGTAATATTTTTTTAATCTGCAAACACTTATATAAAAATTAAAATCAAAGACTTACATCCAAAATCAAATACATTTCAATATGATAATCAAAGAAGCCTAATCTACATACGGGAAAGAGACCTGAAAAAATATATTTTACCGCGTAAAAAAAGAGTATTAAATAATTATGAAATTTGCATTATTGGAACTTATGTATAAAGTTGTATATCCAAAATAGACCCAAGTATTTTATCTGATACATCCAAACTATATTTAAAAATTTTCTTATAGTTATCATCTATTGTTAAAGAGAGAAATTGGCACGATATTTCGTAAATTTGGGATACATAAATGATAAACTCATTCAATCGCCAAACGGAATTTCAAAACTTATTCAATTGAAGCCGGCGATTCTATTTAACTTAAAAAAATAAATATATACATATGAAAAATGCTAGTATCATTGGCCTTAAAGAAGCCGATTGTAAAAAGATTTCAGAAAAATTAAATGCACTGTTAGCCAACTATTCTGTATTTTATCAGAATACAAGAGGGTCACACTGGAACATCAAAGGTGAACAATTCTTTACGCTTCATCCGAAGTTCGAGGAATTATACAACAGCCTGGTTTTAAAGATTGATGAAATTGCAGAAAGAATCCTGACACTGGGGGCAATTCCTGCCCACAACTATTCAGATTATTTAAAAGTTGCTACGATTAAAGAAAGCAAAGAGGTAACTGACGGAGCGAAAAGTGTTGAACTGATTTTAAATTCATTCAAAGTAGTGATTGATCTGCAGAGAGAACTTTTAGATATTACTGATGAAGCTGGAGATGAAGGTACCAATTCGCAAATGAGCGACTATATTACCGAACAGGAGAAAGAAGTTTGGATGTATAATTCTTATCTTGGAAAATAACTCCATCAAAAGCGTTGAAATATTTCAAAAAAATCGCCTTACATTTAGGCGATTTTATTTTTTATTTTTATATTTGCGTTAAAATTACACATATTATGAACGATGTAAGATTAAACTCTATCCTTGATAATGATTTCTATAAAATAACCATGCAGAATGCCGTGGTAAAACTATTCCCTGGTTCTATTGTAAAATATGAATTTATCAACAGGGGGAAACACCACTTTCCGGAAGGATTTGACATTGCTTTAAGGGAAGCCGTTAATAAAATGGCAGAACTTAAACTTACGAAAGATGAAAAAAAGTTCATGGCAAGAACATGTCCTTATATTGATCTCCCCTATCTGGATTTTTTAGAGGGATACCATTTTGATCCATCTGAAGTGAAAATTCATCAGGAAGGAGGAGACCTTTCTGTTACTGTAGAAGGACTTTGGTACAGAACGATCCTTTGGGAAGTTCCTTTACTGGCATTGATCAGTGAGCTGCATTACGAAATGAACCATATGGAAAGAGATTCCAATGAAGTGGTCATGAGCAAAACATTGGAAAAAGCAGACTCATTGGGCAGGCTTGGAGTAACGTTTGCCGAATTCGGAACCAGAAGAAGACATTCTTATAAGGTACAGAATCTGGTGATGGAAGCTTTAACCCAAAAAAAAGACTCTACTTTTATAGGAAGTTCAAACGTACATTTCGCGATGAAGTATGGCGTAAAACCAATCGGGACCCATGCTCACGAATGGTTTATGTTCCACGCTGCGGAATATGGATTCAAAATGGCCAATGAAATGGCTTTGGAACATTGGGTAGATGTATACAGAGGTGATCTTGGAGTTGCCTTATCTGATACCTATACCACCGATGTCTTCTTTCAGCAGTTTGACAAAAAATTTGCAAAGCTTTTTGATGGTGTACGCCATGATAGTGGAGATGCTCTGGAATTTGCCGATAAAACGATTGCTCATTATCAGAGAAACGGCATCAATCCTATGTTTAAGTATATTATTTTTTCTGATGCCCTAAATCTTGAAAAAGTAGAAGAAATTACCAACTACTGCAGAGGAAAAATAGGAATCTCTTTCGGAATAGGAACCAATCTAACGAATGATGTAGGATTGAAACCCATGAACATTGTCATGAAACTTATTGGGGTACAAGCCACTAATAAAGAATGGATTCCTACAGTAAAATTGTCTGATGAACATGGTAAGTATACAGGAGATCCAAAAATGATTGAACTGGCAAAAGAATTTTTAAGAATAAAAGATTAGCTATACAACTAAAGTGATGAAAAAAATTATAATGCTTTTCGTAATCCCTCTTTCTGTTATTTCCTGTGCTGTTCATACAAAAGGAGAAAACGGCAAACCGGGAACATCTGGAAAACCAGCAGCCTCAGAATCTTCAGCAAAAAAGACTGATGTAAAAAAATTAGCATATAACCAGAAACTTGCAGATTCTTTAGGAGCTGATCAATATGGCATGAAACCTTATACCATTGTTATGCTGACCACAGGATCTGCTAAGATTGAAGACAAAGCTAAAATGGGCGAAGTGATGAAAGGCCATATGACGAATATCGGTAAACTTGCTGATGAAGGCAAAATCATAGTAGCCGGACCTTTTCTGGAAAAGAATAAAGAAAACTACCGCGGGATGTTTATATTCAATACTAAATCTAAGGAAGAAGCTGAACAATGGGTAAAAACAGATCCTGCAGTACAGGCTGGAGTCTTTAGTTATGAAATTTTCCCATGGTATGGTTCAGCAGCTCTGCCTTTGTATCTTAAACATCATGATGAAGTTTCAAAAGAAAATCCTTAATAAATAAGAAATCCCTCAATTGAGGGATTTTTTCATTAATCAATACAGATATACGGTTTTCTTGGTGGATAGCAGCAATAAGGATTGCTGCAGAATATATACCCTGCCGGACAACCTCCATCTATAGGTGTTTCACAAGCCAATGCGGCACCACCCAAAACAGTTTTTAACTCTTTTCTGTTTAAGTTTTTCAAATTTTTCATGATTAATTTTGTTTAGTTTAGTTTCCTACTCTTGAAGATTTTCGGATTCCTCTTTTTATTTCTCTTTACCTGGAATTAAAAATACAATTTATTTTTTAAAAACCTACATTTCAAATCATTATAAATAAATAATATTCAAATCAGCAATAGTATCTCTTGTCATAATGAATTAATTTAATTATTTTAGCATTTAGTACACCGAACTTACATAACTCATTGTAAGCAACTTAACAAAAACTAAATTAAAACTAAAAATTAATCTCATGAAAAAAATGAATTCAACAAAACTTACAAGAACAGAATTAAAAGATGTATTCGGCGGGTATTTACATCTTCCGGAATGTCCGGGAGGATGCCACGGTGAAGGGATGATCAGATGTCCTGACGGAACCACCACGATGACTAATTTTATATGCATGGGAGGAACCTGCCAACCTGCAGCAATGTGCAAACCATTGGTTCTTGAACCTTTTCCTGATCCGATTATAATCACCCCATAATCTGATAAAAAATATAAAGTGAGCTTCCCGGCTCACTTTTTATTATCTTTAAATAAATAAAATTTACCATGAAAGTAAGACTATTCGCTTTGCTGTGTTTAGCATCAACAAAACTGGTCTTCGGACAAACTATTCCCAAAGAATACACGGATAAAGTAAAAACGGCTGAATCACTTTACCAAGCCAAGGATTTCAAAAACTCTGCCAGCAACTATTCAGAAGCCTTTAAATCTAACGGCTGGAAGGCATCTGTAAATGACAGATATAACGCAGCATGCTCTTGGGCAATGGCATCAGGGCCAGACAGTGCATTTTCACAGCTTGACAGGATTGCAGTAACATTCAGTAATTATAACCATATAACAAAGGATACAGACCTTAGCTCTTTACATAATGATAAACGATGGAAGCCTCTCATCGAAAAAATCAAACAGAACCAGGAGAAAGCAGAAGCAAATTTGAATAAACCCTTGGTCGCAAAGCTTGGTGAAATTTATAATGAAGACCAAAAGTACAGACAACAAATCGATGGTATTGAAAAAAAATACGGTGGAAACTCAAAGGAAATGAATGATCATTGGCAGCTTATCAATAAAAAAGATTCACTCAATCTTATTGAGGTAAAAGCCATTCTTGATCAATATGGCTGGGTGGGTCCTGATATTGTGGGTGGACAGGGAAGTGTTACATTATTTCTTGTTATCCAACATGCAGATCAGGCAACACAGGAAAAATATTTGCCCATGATGAGAGATGCTGTAAAAAATGGTAAAGCACAAAGCAGCAGTCTGGCGCTTCTCGAAGACAGGGTGGCCCTGAGACAAGGTAAAAGACAAATCTACGGCAGCCAGATCGGACGTGATCCTGAAACACAAATATATTATGTATCCCCACTAGAAGATCCTGAAAATGTAGATAAAAGACGCGCAGATGTTGGACTTCCTCCATTGGCAGACTATGTAAAGAATTGGCAGATTAAATGGGATGCTGAGCAATATAAAAAAGACTTGCCTAAACTGGAGGCAAAAACAAAGCACAAATAAACAGACTTATTGGACATTAAAAAAATCTAACCTTCATTTTAACATTTATCATAAATTAATTCAATTACCATAGAATAATTTACTATTTTAGTTCAATCTTTTCAACCCTACTTATTTAATTATAAGAGTGTTAAGAATAAAATAATTTACTAAACAAAAAAAATTAAACCATGAAAAAGAACTTAACAAAACTTTTAAGAACAGAATTGAAAGAGGTATTCGGAGGAACACTATATCCGGCACAATGCCCCGGAGGATGCCATGGTGAAGCGATGATCCGATGTCCTGACGGCACTACCACTATGACTAATTTTATATGCATGGGGGGAAGCTGCCAACCGGCAGCCATGTGTAAACCACTGGTTCTTGAACCTTTTCCTGATCCGATTATAATCACCCCATAATCTTAATGAACAATAAAATAAAAAGAGACTGTCTTTGTGACAGTCTCTTTTTTACAATTATAATTTTAAATTAAAAAATATCGCTACCGATTATATAACCGTTTGTTCCATTTATTTTTTTAACCGCATTATTATTAAATCTATATTTATTATAAATACCAATATTTGGAATATATCTTAAAGTATTACCTTCTCTCATGTATATCTTATTGGTAAAATTATCCTGTTTAAGATCATTATCAGGTGTTAAATCTGCCCCACGTTCCACTGTTGACAAATTACTTGGACTAATAGTCGCGATTTCACCACTGGTAATATTAAATAACCCGTATAGTGTCATAGGACTTTGGATATATCTCAGTTTGTTTTCAAACATAAAAAAGATCTGGTTGGTAGCAGGATTTCTAACAAAATTACCATTCACAAGATTTGCCGTATTTGTATAATCCAGTCTAACCTGATTATCAATTAAATATTGATCTATATAAGCTTTCAATTGAGCCTTCTTCACAGGATCTTTAACAAACTCATAAAGAGGTATCAAACCATTACTCCCAAATTCTACCAACACAGCATTAGTTGGTGTGGAACTATTCTGCCAGCTGGAAATATTAATTTTAGAGTTCGTTTGATCAAGGTTTAGCTCTCCTACCAAGCCCTTAGATGGATCTCCCCCTCTTGTTTTAAAGGATAGTTTTCTAGAAAAGTTTTTATTTGATTCTGAAGTATCTACATCGTTATCAACATTTGCATCAAAAATACTTTTTACGCCCACTTTAACACCAATTCTGGCAGCCTTTTCACGACTTTGATTTGTTGTTTCAGATTGAAACATAACATCTAACTTGGCACCCGTGTAAATATCTACTGCAACGTGAGTACCATAATCGTTTACAAGCTGTGCAGGACTATTGGACTGTAAATCGCTGGAAAACTCCGGAGTCAAATAATCAGACAATAAGACAGGAGTAGCATTAAATCTGAATCTTCTTTGTTTAATTAGAAGATTATAGCTTCCATAAATATATTTAGCATCAAATTTATTGGTAGTAGTGTTACTAACCGAAGAACTAAAACTAACCGAAATAAGCTTTTTAAATAAAGAGAATCCAGCTGTTGCTCCTACCTTCGTAGATACCATTTTTGAATAAGCTTCTGCACTTTCACCATATTCTTCAAGATATTCCTGAGAAAATACATTATCAGTAATCAATCTTCCAGCCTGTTCGTTTTTGAATCTTTCAATATCAATTACCTGATATCCTGCAGCGTTAGAATTAGCATATTCTCCTGTAGCATTATAACCGTATCCCAAGACGTCATAAATACCATCACCAGCGCTTTTAGCAAAACTTCTCCCTGAATTTTTTTTTGAGTTTTCATTTAGGTTAGGATTTTCAAGCTCCTCAGTAGAGCAAGAAGTTGCAAGCAGTAAAATAATACTTGCAAAAAAGAAACTTAGTTTTTTCATATTTTATTTTAAGTCTACAAACTTAATTCTTTACATTCAAAGCTCTAATGATATAAATCATGAATAAGGGAATTAATTAAAATATAGGCCTTTTATAGTGTGATAATGTATTTCTCAATATCTTTAAACAAAAACATCATGAAACCACTGAGGAAGTTCTTAAAAAACTGGATTAGTCATCGGTATTGTAGATTGCGCAATTCTGAGCCCGAAGATCCTCACTCCTGCCCTTTTAAAAGAACTTAAAAAATGTGAAAGCAATGATGTGGTGAAGAATATTGAGATCTTAGAGTCTACAAAAAATACTTAACCAAAAAGGCCGGGATCTTCCTCACGGATCCCGGCCTCATAATGAACAAAATAAAAGAAACTATAGTGCTTCCTTATGCTTTTTACGGTAGGCATAATGGAAAATAATTGGCAGTATTGTAAATGACAGCAGCATACAGACAATCAGTCCTCCAACAATCATAATGGCTAAAGGTTTCTGAATTTCTGAGCCCATTCCATTCGACATTGCTGCAGGAAGAAGTCCCATAGATCCCATTAGGGCAATCATAACCACCGGGCGGATTCTGCTTTTCACTCCCTGTGCAATAGATTCTTTAAGAGACATTCTGCTTTGCAGGTTTTCTTTCATCACTCCGATCAGAACAATACCGTCTATGGTAGCTACTCCGAAAAGAATGATAAATCCAATCCCCGCTGAGATTCCGAAAATGGTTCCTGTAAACCAAAGAGATAAAAATCCTCCAATAAACGCAAATGCCAGTGTAATAGAAGAAATCAGTGTATCTTTTACATTTCCGAAGTTGAAATACAACAGCATCAAAATAAGAACTAAAGATATCGGTACTACCATTGCCAGCTGTTTTGCCGCTCTTTCTTTGCTTTCAAATTCCCCAGCCCACGTCATTTTATGATTTTTCGGAAGCTTTACTTCCTTATCTACTTTTGCTTTTGCTTCTTGGATCGTACTTCCCAGATCACGTCCTTCAATATTAAAACCAACTCCGATATATCTGCTGTTCCCTTCACGGTAAATAAATGATGGTCCGGTATGATAATCTATGGTTGCAATTTCTTTCAATGGAACTTTCTTATTATCCTGTGTAGGAATGAGAATATTCCCCATTTTTTCCGGAGTGTCGCGGTACTGTTTTTCAAATCTCAGCATGACATCAAACATTCTTTCTTCTTCATAAAACTTGGTCGCAGCCTGTCCGCCGATCGTCATTTCGATGACAGCCTGTGCATCTGCTGTGGAAATACCATATTTGGCCATTTTAGAATCGTGGAGTTGTATTCTCAATTCCGGAAGTCCAATATTTTTAAACACATTGACATCTGAAATTCCTGGAACTGTTCTGATGGAATTGGCTACTTTATTGGCATAGTTTTCAAGCTCGAAGAGATCATTTCCGAAAATCTTAATAACCAATGGTGCTTTTACACCGGCAACATATTCTTCTACATTATCCTGTATTGGCTGGCTGAATCCAAAATTGATTCCCGGATATTTTTCAAGGGAAACTCTCATTTCTTCAAGAAGCTCCTCTTTGGATATTTTTTTCTTCCATTCCCCTTCCGGCTTCAGCTGGATATTAAATTCGATATTAAAAAAACCGGTAGGATCAGTACCGTCATTCGGACGGCCTGTCTGGGTCATGACAAATTTCACTTCATCATATTTCATGAGAATCTCCTTCATCTCTTTGGTCAACCGTACCGATTCATCCAGATTGACACTGTTGGGAAGGGTTGCTCTCACGTAGATTGCTCCTTCGTTCAGTTTTGGTAAAAATTCGGATCCATAATTGGAGAATCTCCAGCCGCAAATAGCAAGTAAGGCAACAAAACCGATAATAAATCCTTTTTTATGGCGGTCACTGAATTCATAGATCCTATAGATATTTACTTTGAAGAATTTTGAGATGAAATTTTCTTTTTCTTCAATATTCTTGGTCAATAAAATTTTACACATCGCTGGAACATAGGTCAAACTTAAAATCAAAGATCCTAATAATGCATATCCAAGCGTAAATGCTAGCGGAGAGAACATTTTTCCTTCCACTTTCTGGAATGAGAAGATTGGCATCAGAGCAACAATAAGAATCAGCAGGGCAAAGAAAATATAGCTTGCCACACTTCCTGCGCTCTTCTTAATGATCCCCAGTTTGGAGATTTTATTGAATCTCCGCACCCCTATTTTCCTGGCTTTAAGTTCGAGGGCAACAAAGACATGTTCTACGATGACCAGCGTTCCTTCCAGGAGCAGTCCGAAATCCAATGCTCCCATCGAAATCAGGTTGGCCGGCAGCCCTTGAATTTTAAGCATAATAATCGCAAACAAGAAAGCCAAAGGAATGACTGATGCTACAATAAAAGTGGTTCTCCAGTTGTAAAGGAATATAAATACAATGATAGAAACGAGGATGACTCCTTCAATCAGGTTTTTGGAAACGGTATGAACGGTAGTATTCACAAGTTCTGTACGGTCAATGATCGGAACAATCTGAACATCTCCCGGCAGTTCTCCTCCGTTCAGCTCTTGAATCCTGTCTTTCAGTCTGGCAATGACTTCACTTGGATTTTCACCACGAAGCATGATGACAATTCCTTCTACGACATCATTTTCCTTATTGTACCCTACCTGCCCTAACCTTGGTTTTGCAGAAATTTTTACTTCAGCCACATGTTTTACCAGAATCGGAGTAGAACCTTTTACCTCGATCTTAATATTTTCAATATCTTCTTTCTTCTCCAAAAGACCGATCCCCCGCACTACATAAGCCTGATCTCCTTTTGCCACAACATCTCCTCCTACATTAATATTACTCTTCGAAACGGCTTCATACACATCCAGGGGGGAAAGGTCGTAATTGTGTAATTCTGTAGGATTAATTTTTATTTCATAGGTTTTCTCTTCACCACCGAAGCTTACCACATCTGCAACACCGGGAACTGCCAGCAACTCTCTTTCCACTACCCAGTCCTGGATGGCAGTAACTTCTTTGATGGGAAGTTTACTTTTAATAATATAACGGTAAATTTCACCCGTAGCTCCGGAAGGTGGTTCAATGCTGTATTCTGCCCCGGCAGGAAGGTTTACATTTCCGAGTTTATTGGAAGCATATTGCTGGGCATAAAAATCATTGACATGGTCATCAAAAATCACAGTCACTACAGACAATCCGAATAAGGAAATAGAACGCACCGATGTTTTATTCGGAATGGCATTCATTTCTTTGGAAATGGGTAATGTGACAAATTTTTCGATCTCTTCAGCACTTCTTCCCGGCCATTGAGTAATGACTCTTACCCTTGTATTGGTAACATCCGGAAATGCTTCAATAGGGGTATGCATATAAGAATAGATCCCTCCGGCCAGCAAAAGAAAAGTACCCAAAAGAACGATCAATGAGTTTTTTAAAGAGAAGGAAACTATATTCTGTACAAACTTTCGCATTACTTGGTGGAATTATTTATTTGGGTTTTCAGATTTTCGTAGATCAGCAATCCGTTGGAAGCAATGACATTTTCACCTGACTTTAAATTTCCTTCTACATAAATATACTGGCTGTTGGAAGCAATCTCCGTTACCGGTCTGATCTCCAGCTCACAGTCTTTTTTGTATACCACTACATAGCTTTGGTTGTTATCAAAGATCAAAGCTTTAGCAGGAATAGCCAGCGCACTTTTATTTTGTGAGTTAACAGGTAGTACAACATCCGCAGACATTCCGGGTCTTAGTTTCATCCCATTATTGTCCATAATGATTTTGGCCTTGAGTACTCTTTCGTTTTCATTGAAGACCTGAGAAATAGTATTAATTTTTCCTGAAAAGCTATCATCCGGATATGCCAGTGTTTTCACTACTACAGGCTGATCTACATATACATGTCTCATATTCGTAGCATACACATTGGCCATTACCCAGACTTTATCCAGGTTGGAAATGGTAAAAAGCTGGTCTCCACCCGCTGTAACAGGCATTCCTTTGGAAATATTCTTTGAAATAACGTAGCCGTCCGCAGGAGCTTTTATCTGAATCGTATTTCCTCCTGCTGAATACAGCTGCATATTTTTCTGGGTCTTGGAAATATTAGACTGCAATATGGCTACTTCCGACCGTGCTTCCTGTAAATCTTTCTGAGAGGCAATGTCATCTTTATACATCGCTTCCACAGAGGTCAGCTTTCTTTTGGCGACTGCCAGCTGAGCCTGTAAAGTTTGGGAATCGTCCTGCATTTCGTTTACTGCTGTACTTTTTATACTTGCCAGAGTCTGTCCTTTTTTCACATAATCCCCGAGTGAGAAATAGGTATCCATCACAACTCCATCCACCAGGCTTACAAAAGGAACCGTTTTATCCGAGTTACTTTCCACTTCTCCGGTGAGGGTAATGCTTTCTTCTATGGGAAGCATTTCTGCTTTCACCAGTTTAATATCTTTTTTAAGTTCTTTACTGATGCAATAGTTTTTTTCAACTTCCTTATTTTCTTTTTCTCCGGTACAACCTGTAAAAATCACAAAGGCAGAGAGGTAGATCGCAGCAATGTATTGGGTAATATTTTTGTTCATATCTTATAAATCTTGTCCTACAGCATACTGCAGGTTTTCGTAGTATTGGTTAAGCTCTTTTTTAGTATCCAGTATGATCATTTTATTTCCTATGTAAGTATCCAGAAAATCCATATACTCCAGCATGCTGATATTTCTGAGTCTGAAGTTTTTTTCATGACTTACCAGCAAACTATCCAATGTAGATTCATAATTTTCATCAATTTCTTCTGAAACCTGTTGTGTCCGGATATAGTTTCTGAAAACAGAGACAATTTCATTTTCCGATTTCAACATGTTTTTACGAGTCTCAAGTTTACTTTTCTCAATTTCAAGTCTGGCTTCCTGTATATTGCCTTTATTACGATCGAAAATGGGAAGGTCCATAGAAACCCCTAAGCCTATAAAATCTTTCATGATATTTCCGCCACGGTCATATCCAATGGAAACCGCTATATCGGGAGTTTTCATAGCATTCTGTATTTCGAGGTTTTTGGCAGCGTGTTTTTCTTTATTTCTTGAGATCATGATATCGGGGCGGTTTTCTTTTGCCTTTTCCATCCATTGTGTCACCTCCAATTCCGAAAGCTGTCTTTCCGGCATCACAAATGAATCTGAGATTATCAGATAAGATTGAGAAGGCATCATTAGTAAGGCTTTAAGCTCTACCTGCTGATCTTCAATTTCCTGCTTTAATGAAATCAGTTTTTTCTTAAATTCAATTTCCTGGGCTTTTAATCGGACATATTCAGCCTTACTGATATTTCCCAGGTTCAATTGATTATTATAAGATTTTGTTAATTTCTCAATGGAAGCAATCTGCCTCTGATAAATCTTCTGTTGTTCCTGATTGTAAAGAATCTCAGTAATAGTATTCCTTAATGTCTTCTTCAGCTCACGTAAAACTTCCTGTAATTCATATTTCTCTCCTTCAATTTCTATTTTCTGGAGCTCAATATTTTTTCTTCTCTTTCCAGCCGTCTGAATCACCTGCTCTATTTCAGCAGAAATCTGGGTGTTTTTTCCCCAGTTTCCGATGAGTGCCGGCTGTTCTTCTATGTCATAGGTTCTCCATAGATTGACTTCACTAATGCTTAATTTTGGATTGGGCCAGTATTTAGCCTGAACAGCTCTTGCTTCGGCTTGTGAAATTTCAAGTTTCTGGGCAATAAGGTCAAGGTTTTTAGCCAAAAAAATTGTTTCAGCTTCCTTCCTGTCAATTTTCAGGGTATCTGAAATCTGCGCAGAAAAGAAACTGAAACAATGAATATAAAATAGGGTAAAAAATAGCTTCTTCAAGATCTTTTATTTTAAGACCACAAAGCTATTCGTCTAATATTAGAGGGAATTTTAAAGAAAATTAAAATTCGGTTAGTTCAACATTAGAGTTTGATTAGAACTTTTTGAAACACAAAAAACACGAATAATTTCACAAATAACATAATTATGAATGAACCGGAAATTGAAGAAGGACAGTAGTTCCCGCATTCACAACAGAATCAATCTTCATTACAATATGATGATGATCGAAGATACTTTTTGAAAGAGACAAACCAATTCCGCTTCCTTTCACCGTATCTACATTTTTTCCCCTGTAGAAGGTTTCGGATATTTTAGCAAGATCTTCTGTAGGAATTCCTCGTCCTTCGTCCCGAACTTCAATACATAGTTGATTTTCTTTTTCAGACAAAGTAATCAATACAGGTTTATCGTAAGAATATTTAATCGCATTTTCAACAATATTATATATAGCAAGGTAAAGCAGTGTTTCGTTACCAGGGAATTCCAGCAAAGCAGGTTTTGTCACCTGGAGCTGTATTTTAATAGATGAATTGTTTTCTTTTGCTTTAGGTTCCAATTTCTCATAAATTTTCCAGATCAGCTCATCCACTCTCATTTGTTTATGGGAAGATTCAAGTTTGGTCATTCCGGACATCAGCAAAAGATTATTGAGAATATTTTCAATCTCATAAACATTCTCTAATGATTCTTTCGCTACTTCCCTATACTCTTCCGGAGTCCTGTCTTTTTGAGCGAAAACTTCCAGATTTCCGGAGATTGCAGCCAATGGAGTTTTAAATTCATGAGAAACATAATTGATAAAGTTCTGCTGTAAGAGTACATTTTCAGAAATTCTGCCCAACAGTTTATTATAAGATTTTATAAGATCTTCAATTTCATCATGGGTATTGGTAGAAGTAATAATTGCAGTGGAAATATTATTATATTCCACTTTATTGATGCGTTCTACAACATTGGAAATAGGTTTATAAACTACCTTAGAAAGATATCTGCTTAGAAAATAGATCGCCAGCAGTCCAATGACCAATACGGAAAGCATGATAATAGCCAGTCTTAAAATCTGTGACTGAAATGAATCATTCGGGGATTTTACAAAAACCACAAAATCTCCCTGGTTATCCGGATAGAAAATTCCATAATAGAACTGATGATCCGACATAAACTGCATGCCTTTATTATTCCTTACCGCCTGCAGGTGAGAAAGCTTTATATTCTGATCATGAAGATTTTGTCCAAAAGTAACTTCATTATTCTGGTTGTAGACAGCTACCCTGTTATTTTGAATCAGGTGATTGTATTCTTTTTTGATCTGAGCATGCCGGTCTTTTGGGAGCTCATCTTTATCAAGGTAATAAATGGCAGAAATAAGCGCTGTATTCCGCAGCTTTTCAAAATAAAAAATCTTGGTACTGTCATAATAGGCAAAAAATATCACCGCAGATGTGATGATAGAAACGATGCCGAATGAAAGGCTTGAAATAAGGGTAAACCTGCTTCTGAGAGTCATTTTCAGTCTTTAATTAAATATCCGGTTCCTTTCACCGTATGAATAATTTTCTGTTCTGTTTCGTCAATCTTATTACGGACATAGGAAATATAAACATCTACTACATTCGTAGTGTTATCAAAATCTATTCCCCATACTTTGTGTAAAATCTGGGTCCTGCTCAGTACCTTATTTTTATTCTCCATAAGGAAAGTAAAAAGTTTGTATTCTGTGGGGGAAAATTCAATTTCCTTATCGTTTTGTGTTACTTTATGAAGATCTGTATCAATGGTGATATTGCCGCAAGACAAGTACTGATCTTCTTTCTGATAACTTAATTTATTTCTTCTTGTTAAAGCTTTAATCCTTGAAATCAGTTCTTCAAAATGAAAAGGTTTTGATAAATAATCATCAGCTCCCATGTCCAGCATTTTTATTTTGTCATCCGGACTGTTCAGAGCACTTAAAACCAGAATCGGAGTATAATTTCCTTTAAATCGTATGATCTGGGTAAGCTGCATCCCATCCAATCCGGGAAGCATGATATCCATTAAAATAAGATCAAAATCATAGGTATGAAGAAGCTCACGTGCTTTTTCTCCGGAATCTGCAAGGGTAAGATTGTATCCAGCCTCAGAAAGGCCTTTTATCAGGAAATTGCTGATTCTTTGATCATCTTCTACCAACAAAATATTCATAAGTCTCTGAAATTTCCCATAAATATAGGTAATCTAATTAAGAAAGGAAGCTGGAGGCTGGAAGAGAGGGGTAATAGAATTTTATAAAACAATTGTTCCCATTTTATTCACCTTAAAAAACATAGACATTAATTTTAAGAAAATAGTCTGTTCTTACCTGCGCATAAGTAACTTCCAACATCCTTCTTCATTCTTCCGGCCTTTTTTCATAATTTTGGAAGATGGAGATGATATATTTAATTATTGGGTTTGTTGCCGGTGGTATACTGGGAGCAGTGATATTGTATTTTGCACTGAAATCATCAATGGTTTCAAGAAGTTCTTATGATTCATTAAATACCCTATCTATTAAAACTCAATCTGATCTTGAAAATTCAACGCTGAAAATTCAGGAACTTAATCAGAATATCAGCAAAGAAAAAGATTTAAATATCCTACAGCAGGACCTGTTGGATGATCTGAAAAATGAGTTTTCTAAAATTTCTGCAGAACATTCTTCGCTCAATATTCAGTTTCAGGAATTGAAACAGCTCAATCAAAAACAGGCTTCCCAGATAGAAACCCACATTCTTGAAAAGCAGTCTATTTTTGCTAAAAACTCTGAGCTTTCAGCAAAAAATGAAGGTCTCCAAAAATCGCTGGATACTCAAAAAGATGAAATTGTAAAAATCCAGGAGGAGTCTAAGCTACAGTTTGAAAATCTGGCGAATAAGATTTTAGAGGAAAAAACAGAAAAGTTTACCACTTTAAATCAAAATAACTTAAAAAACATCCTGGAGCCTTTTCAGGAGAAAATTGCTGACTTAAAAAATAAAGTCAACGAAGCCTACGAAAAAGAAAATAAAGAACGTTTCTCTCTTGCTGAAAAAGTGAAAGAACTGGCTGAATTGAACCAACAGATTTCTGAGGATGCCAAAAAACTGACCCGCGCTCTGAAAGGGGAAAGCAAAACTCAGGGCAACTGGGGTGAAATGATTCTTGAAAGTATTCTGGAAAAATCAGGGCTGGTAAAAGGAAGAGAATACTTCCTGGAACATGAATTACGTGACGAAGATAATAATGCTTTATTCTCTGAATTTTCAGGAAAAAAAATGCGTCCGGATGCTGTGATAAAATATCCGGATGAAAGAAATGTCATCATTGATTCTAAAGTTTCTCTTACCGCTTTCACAGAATTAGTAGACGAAACCGATGCAGATGTGTACGCCATAAAAGTAAACCAACACCTTGGGTCTATCAAAAACCACATCACACAATTGAGTCAAAAAGCCTATGACGATTATGGAAAATCATTGGATTTCGTTATGATGTTTATTCCCAGTGAGCCCGCTTATATTGCAGCCATGCAGGCAGACCAAAACCTTTGGAATTATGCCTATGAAAGAAGAATCTTATTGCTTAACCCAAGTAACCTGATCACTTCCCTCAAGCTAATCGCTGATCTTTGGAAACGTGAGTACCAAAACAGAAACTCCATGGAAATTGCAGAACGTGGTGCCAAATTGTATGATAAATTTGTAGGTTTTGTGGAAAATCTGGAGAAAGTTGGGCGAAATCTTGACCAGGCGAAGAATGTATTTAATGATGCCTATAAACAGCTTCATACCGGAAATGATAATCTTGTCATCCAGACTCAAAAACTGAAATCATTAGGAATTAAAAATAAAAAAGATCTGCCTCAAAGTCTTATTGACAACAGTAATCTTATTGAACCATCGGAAAACTAAATCCCGGATTTTATGTTTTCTTTTGCCTCATATCCTTATCCAGCATCCGAATCCTTCAAAGAAATTCTTGTTTCTTCTCTGGGAGCCGGAATTTCTGTGTATTTGTTTCTGATTATTTTTCAACCCTTCGGTACGGAAAACTTTCATCATCCTTATAAGTTGATATTACTTTTTCCGTATTGTCTTATTTTTGGCACTTCTTTTTTTATTGCCAATCTTATAACTTCAAGGTTCACCCACTGGAATATTGGATCAGAATTGGTAAAAATAATTGTCATTTTATTTCTGGGATCTGTACTATCCTACTTTTACAATTCATTATTTTTAAGCCATGTAGAACTTGACCTAGGGAATTACTTCTATATGCTTCTTTATTCTCTGGCTGTCGGCATTCCGATATCGGTCATTTATATTTTATCACGGTATATTTATTTGAAAAACGTTCATGAAAATATGGCTAAAGATATTTCTCAGCATCTAGCTGTTTCTTTTCCTGATCAGCAACAAAGTCTAGTGAAAATATCAACACAAAATACTGAGCTTACCATCAAAGAGAATGATTTTCTGTGTGCCCAATCCATGGAAAACTATTGTACATTTTACTTTTTAGAGAATAATCGTGTAAAAAAGATGTTGGTCAGAATCAGTTTATCCTACGCTTTACAACAAATCGAAACAGGTTCCATCAAAAAATGCCATCGTTCTTATATTGTCAATCTTGGAAGGATAAAGAACCTTAAAGGAAACGCTCAGGGATATAAATTAATCCTTCCGGAGATCGATTTCGAAATCCCGGTTTCAAGAAGTTTTATTCCGGCAATTATCCCTCAACTGCAGCAACAGAATTCATAATTTTTGTCATTCGTCACTATTCCTTGCTATTCATCACATTAATTTGAAAGCATTGATTTAAAGCCACATTTTTGCTCAAAAATTAAATGTCATGAGTAAAAACATCCGCTTCTTTTCAATTTTCATTGTGGGTTTTACTACCTACTATTTTTTCGACCTTTTGTATTTCAAAAGTATCCAGACCTTCTCCAAAAATCTCTTTCAGAGTAAAGCCATAGCGCATGTTATTGCTTATTCGGTGACTCTAATTCCATTGGTGATCACTTCAAAAATGTTATTACCCAAAAGAAATATTCCCGATTTATTTTCTTTAAATAAGTCTATAATCAAAGGATTTTTCCTCGCTCTTATCGGAACCCTTCCCATGCTTATTGGATATCTGATTCATTTTAGACTTATCAGTATCATCAACTTTGAATCTTTGTTTATCAATACGGTTTCCTCACCTTTTTTTGAAGAAGTCATCTTCAGAGCTTTTCTTATCGGAATACTATACCGGTTTACCAGACTTGGTTTTCTATCTTCCGCTTTATTGGGTTCTTTACTGTTTGCACAGGTACATGTATACCAAAGTCAGGATATAACAGAGCTTGCCGAAATATTTGCTATTACATTTCTGGGATCATTATTCTTTGCCTGGGTGTATTTTGAATCGGAATATAACTTATGGACAGCAATTTTCCTTCATTTCTATATGAATCTGTACTGGGAAATCTTCCATGTATCGGAAAATGTTTCAGGAAACCTCTATGGAAATCTCTATAAAATACTTTCCATTATCGTGATAATAGCGGTTGTTATCTATTTTAAAAGAAAAAATAAAATCTCATTTGAGATAACCTGCAAAAGTCTTTTTATCAAAACCAGAGAACTTCAATCATAAATTTTGCATAATTTTGCGGAATGTTGATAGAAAGTTTTCAAAACGATAAAATAAAAAATGTCACTAAGCTCCTTACTGACAACAGGTTTCGTAAGAAATCAAATGTTTTTGTAGTAGAGGGCCAGCAAGAGAATGAAAGAGCAATGCAGTATGATTTTCAACCGCTGGAGTTCTTTATCTGTGAAAATATCTTTAAAGGAAGTCTTCCCGGAGGGAAAATTCATTATGTAAGTGAAAAAGTATACGAAAAAATAGCTTACAGAGGAAGTTCAGAAGGGATTATCGGGATTTATACTGCAAAAGACACTCCTCTTTCTTCATTTGTACCTAAAGAAAATTCTACCGTAATTATTGTTGAAGGAGTAGAAAAACCGGGAAATCTTGGTGCTATTTTAAGAAGCTGTGAAGCATTTGGCGTAGATGCACTGATTGTTGCTGACGGGAAAACCGATTTCTACAATCCCAATGTGATCAGATCGAGTGTAGGCTGTCTTTTCGGGATGGAAGTATACCAGGCTGAAAATGAAGAAACCTTAGCGTTTCTGCAAAAGAATAGTTTCAATATCTATACTACGCTTATGGATGAAAGCGCTGAAGACCTTTATAAGAGAGATTTCAAACAGCGTTCTGCTGTATTATTCGGTACAGAGCATTCGGGGCTCAGTGATTTCTGGATTGGAAAAGGAAAAAACACATTAATTCCTATGGCTGGAAGTATTGATTCTTTAAATCTGAGTAATGCTGTGGCCATTACCTGCTATGAATCTTTAAAACAGAAGAAGGGATAAATACGGATTGAGTATTATTTATATGATTCTCTATTAAACTTTGTTCTCAATGAGATTGCTTCGCTTTCGGCTCGCAATGACTAAGCATAAAAAAACCGTTTCACTGGGTGAAACGGTTCTTTTATTGTTAAGCGTTTGCTTAGAATTATTTCTTAGCAGCGTCTTTTGCAGCATCTTTAGCAGCAGTAGCAGCACCTTTAGCAGCATCAGCAGCTCCTTTAGCAGCTTCTCCAGCTCCTTTAGCAGCATCTTTAGCAACTTCAGCACCAGCAGCAGTTGTAGCAGCAGCAGCATCTTTAGTAGCTTCTACAGCAGTAGTTGCAGCAGAATCAACAACTTTAGCAGCAGAATCAGAAACTACAGCAGCAGAATCAGCTACGTTAGCAGCAGCAGAATCAGTTGTTCCTTCAGTAGAAGTAGCTTCAGTTTTTTTACAAGCAACTAGAGAGATTGCAGCGATAGCAGCTACGAATAATGACTTTTTCATAATAAATTAAATTTAATTTTGTTAATATTGTTTTATAAAATTTTATTCTGTTCTGTTATTTGAACAAGACAAAGGTAGAGCAGTTGGAAAGTTTGTTTATGAAAAATAATTGTAATACCTTTGTAAAATAGTTTTACAAATAAAAACAACTGATAATCAACAATTTAATTATTTTTTGAAAAATTGACAGATTTAGATCTTTTACACTTTGAGCAGCTAAAAAGGGATGTTCAGGGTCAATACTTAAAAGAGTATACCCCTTCACAGGATGATATTTCCAAGTGGAAGGGTATAGATATAATATATTTTCAGGAAGACCTGCGCAAAAAAGCAAAAGGTAACATCAGTGAAAAGTCATTTTACACCTATTTCAAAAATTCTCCAGTCACTAAATTACCGAGGATAGACATGCTTAATTTATTGAGTATCTATGCGGGTTATGACTCTTGGTATGAGTTCAAAAAAACGCATCTTTTTGCGGGTGAACTGTTACAGGAAAATGAGAATCTGGAGGAGGAAGAAATCGATGAACTTGAAAAAATAGTTTCAGCAGCTCCGGAGCTTCCAAAAAACGAAGTTCAACCTAAAAAAATTGAAATAAACACCGCTGAAAATACTGATTTACAAAAAACAAATACTGAAAATCAAAAAGTTACACAAAACACTACAACAACAAATAACGTTGAAATTTCATCCGTTCCATCCAAGAAAAGTTTCTTTAAAAAGAATGCCTGGGCACTGGTTACTTCGGTCTTGATTACCATTACAGGTCTTTTAGGATTTAAAGATGTTCTTTTTTCAAAAACATATAAATATTGTTTCATTGATAAGGACAGAGGAGTTTCTGTAATCAACACTTTAGAAATAATGGTGGTAAAAGAAAATGAATCACCTTTGATGTATAAAATAAAGCCGGGTGATTGTTTTTATTATTCTACCAAGGATAAGAATTTGAAAATGCGCATCAGTGCACCTTTCTATGAACCTCTGGAGGTGAACAGAAGCCTTGAAAACGCGCCTGAAGAAGAAAAAATAGAGCTAAAGCCGGATGATTATAAAATGGCAGTCTATTATTTCTCTATAAAAGATATAAAAGGAGGAAATCCAGATGAACAGTTTGCTCTTATTAAACAAAAAAGAAATCAGTTGGAAAATCTTATCAGCAGCAATGCTGTGATCTATCAGGTATATGACAATGATACCTATGGGATAGAAAGACTGGACAAACAGAAATATATCACTCTGGTAACCACTCCAACGACCTCACTGAAAAACCTGAATGTAATAGAAATGAAAAAGGATACGAAAGGAAAAATTGTATCCATCAAATTTAAAATTGCTACCACAGATGAAAAGAATAAATAATTTTTTAATTTTCACCGTGCTTCTGACTTTATTCATTGCCTGTAATAATAAAACCTCAGAGGTAAGCGACCTCGATAAACTACGAAACAGCAACAACGAAAAAAGCTATCCTGCTGTACAGATGGACAGCATGCAAGCGATCAATTCCATCACAAAACAGAAAGTTCAGGAACTTCTTGATCTTTCTACTCTGTATCTTACCGGAAACAGAAATACAGAAATAGATACTGTTATTTACTCACAGATGGAAAGCTATTTCCACAAACCTGATTCTTTAACCTTTAAAAAACTGTTGAAAGAGCTGGATAGTATGAAAGCAAAAACAGCAAAAGTGAGTAACCTTAATGTTTATAAAGAGTTTTACAAAAAAGATACATTGGACTATGCCAAGTTCAATGTGGAATATTTTGACAATAAAAACAAGTCTTTAGGAAGCTTTGAAAAGAATGCACAATATATACTGTTGTCTACTTCAAAGCTTAAAAAAGAATTTAAATTCTACTTTTTAGATTTTTATTCCAAACCGCTTAAGAAAGACAGCACTTCTGTAGGAGTCACCAAATAGTCCAGTGGAATATCATTTTCCCAGACATCATCCACATACTCATCGGGGTCAAAGTAATTGACTCCGATTTTTTTTGTATCCATCGAGATGCTTTGGAACAATCCGTCATAAAAGCCTTTCCCATACCCTACCCGATTTCCTTTTCCATCACAATACAACAAAGGGGTAATAACATACTTAAAATCCACCTCACCGGAATCCTCATTGGAAACAGGTTCTGAAATCCCCCAGCTATTGATTTCAAAAACAGTGTCTTCAAAAATTTCGATACTAATCAACTGATCACCTACAATTTTAGGAACGTAAACACGTATATTATTTGTTATAAAATATTGAATGAAGATTTGGGTATCAATTTCTTTTCTAGCCGCAATCGGGATAAAAACATGTACTTTTTCCGATTCTTTAGGCTTGAAATAATGAATAAAATTCTCAAAAATATTTTCAGATAACAAGAAAGCCTCATCTGTAGACAAGGCTTTTCTTTTTTGTATATATTTTTTTCTAAGTTCGGCTTTTAGCATGATTATTAAGTTATTGTAACTGAAATAATTCTTACCGGATAAGCTTTTTGAAGCTTTATCACTTATGATGAATTATGCGTTTTGCAAAATTCTATACAATTTATCAGATAAACGAACTCTGAATGGAAGTTCGAAAGTAACCTGATCTCCTATTTTTGCGGTTTCACAAGGACCTCCATTGGCGTAGATTTCAGTAATTGTAATTTCCTGTTCTCCTGTTGTAGGACCTGAAATTAATACTTTATCACCAACTGACAAATCTTTATTTTCAATTAAAAACTGTGCAATTTTTGATTTTGAGAAATAATGTTCTGCCCTACCAATCAATTCTTTTTTAACCGCTATCTTTTGGCGGATATTTTTCGTTTCAGCTTTTGCTAAAGGTTTGTCTGATAAATCTCCTGAATTTTTGAATTTCAGCGCATCGGATTTTCCTTTTCTGAACACTTTATTTCCAACCTGCAGTCCTTTTCTTAATGCTACCTGTTCTTCCCAAGGCAAATGTATTGTTTCTAAACATTCTGTAGAACAACAGTTCTCCATTGCAGCCTTGCATTCATCACACTGGATAAATAAAAGATGACAGGCATCATTCGCACAGTTGGTATGGTTATCACAAGGTTTTCCACACTGGTGGCATTGTGAAATAATATCGTCAGTAATTCGTTCTCCTAAACGGTGGTCAAATACAAAGTTTTTACCTATAAACTTGCTCTCTATTCCTTCTTCTTTTATCTGGCGCGTATATTCAATAATTCCGCCTTCCAATTGATAAACATTTTTAAAGCCCTTATGTTTGAAGTAAGCGCTGGCTTTTTCACAACGAATTCCTCCCGTGCAATACATCAACAGGTTTTTATCTTCTTTAAAGTCCTGTAATTGCTCGTTGATAATCGGTAAACTTTCTCTGAAATTCTCCACATCCGGAGTAATAGCTCCTTCAAAGTGTCCTACTTCACTTTCGTAGTGATTTCTGAAATCGACAACAATCGTATTCGGATCTTCCAATAAATTATTGAATTCCTGTGCTTTTAAGTGTATTCCTTTATTGGTAACATCAAAAGTTTCGTCATTCAATCCGTCAGCAACAATTTTATTTCTGACCTTTATCGTTAGTTTTAAAAAAGAATAATTGTCTTGATCTACCGCTACATTCAAACGGATTCCTTTCATGAAGTCATAAGCTTCCAGCGTATTACGAAATGCCTCAAACTGATCCGCAGGAACACTCATCTGAGCATTAATTCCTTCATGAGCAACATAAATACGGCCAAGCGCATCCAGTACGTTCCAGGCTATAAATAATTCGTCGCGAAATTTTTTGGGATCTTCAATTTTGGCATACGCATAGAAAGACAAAGTAAGACGGTCTTTACCGGCTTCATCAATAAGTTGAGCTCTTTCTTCTGCGCTTAAGGTGTTATACAGTTGCATGCTATAAACGTTTTAAGTGAGAATAAAATTTTTGCAAAGATAATAATTTTTGAATTAAGTATCTTTATGACACTAATCACAAACAATAAGTAATGACCTGCCAGCAGTGAAAAAACAGATTACTTTATATCATGAGACTGCCATATTTTCTTTAATTTTTTTTTAAGTTTTGTTAACTATGACATTAACAATTATGACATAAGGCATAAAATGATATAATAGCCGTTAAATTTTAGTTAAAATTGAAACATAGCATACTAATTGCTTACTTATTTAACATTAAATTTGTTTACTCAAAAACATAAAAAGAAAAATTAATTAATAAACAAGAAAGATATACAATGAAGAGTACTTTAAAAAAACTATTACCTTTTGCAGTAGTAGGAGTAATTTCCGGAGCTACTACCGTTGGAGCCCTACAATATTTTGGACACACCTCCAACAATGGAGATCAATCTTATTTCACAACATCAGCACCAAACACCTCGTTTGCAGGAATGAACACGGGAGCAGTAGGTGATGACTTTGTAAAAGCAGCCAAAACAACCGTTCCAGCTGTAGTTACCATTAAAAATTACCAAAGCAGAACCACAAGCAGAGCTTCAGAACAGGATCTGTTCGACTTTTTCTTCGGAGATCCTTTCGGCGGAGGAAAAGGGCAGCAGAGACAGAAACCGCAGCAGGCTCCTGACAATATGCCATCGGGAATGGGTTCTGGTGTCATCATCTCTCCAGACGGTTACATTATTTCCAACAACCACGTAGTTGCAGGTGCAAATAAGCTGGAAGTTGTATTGAGCAATAAGAAATCATACATCGCTACTTTGGTAGGAACAGACCCTAATACAGACATTTCCCTATTAAAAATTGAAGAAAAAGGTCTTCCTTATTTAAATTTTGCGAATTCAGATAATATCGATGTTGGACAATGGGTACTTGCCGTAGGAAATCCACTTGGGTTGAATTCTACTGTAACAGCAGGTATCGTTTCTGCTAAAGGAAGAGGTATTGGTATTCTTGGGGGGCAGGGAAAAGCAACGAACCCTATTGAAAGCTTTATCCAAACAGATGCTGCAATCAACCCGGGTAACTCTGGAGGAGCTCTTGTCAACACCAATGGAGAATTGATCGGAATCAACTCTGCAATCCAATCTACAACAGGATATTATCAGGGATATGGATTCGCAATTCCTTCTAACTTAGCGAGAAAAATTATTGAGGATATCAAAAAATTCGGAATTGTACAGAGAGGATTCTTAGGGGTTCAATCTTTAGATCTTTCGAATGATCAATTGGTGAATTCCTATAATAAACAGTTCAAGACTAATCTTAAAATAGGATCCGGAGTATATGTTACAGGATTTGGTGAGAAAAGTGGAGCTGAAGATGCAGGTCTGAAAAAAGGAGATATCATCACTAAAATAGACAGCTATGACATCACAGATTTTGCTGATCTGTCTATGTCTATCGGAAGCAAACGTCCAGGTGATAAAGTACAACTAACGTACACCAGAGATGGTAAAGTAAATACAACCAGCGTTACTCTTAGAGATCAGAAAGGAGGAACTTCCACGAAGACGAAAGCAGACCTTACGGTAACTGAAAAAATCGGAGCTGAATTTGACCCTCTTACAGAACGTTTCAAAACAGAATACGGACTGAATAGTGGTGTAGTCGCTAAAAGCGTATCTGAAGGCAGCGAAATGGCTAAAATCGGAATCGTAGACAACTACATCATCATCGAAGTCAATGGTAAACCTGTCAATTCACAGAAAGATGTAGAAAAGATCCTGGATAAATACCAAGGAAATGTACAGGTGAAGTTTGTGGATGACTACGGAAGAATCTATACAAAAGGATTTAAAATGCCTTAATCAAAAAACAAAGTTAGTTTTTCATATCAACAAAAAACGCTGCAGATCTGCAGCGTTTTTTTTATATTTTATTTAGGTTTATTCATTTTTTCAGCGATTCTTTTCTTCTTGTTCCGCTCATAAATAATTTCTACAATTTTACCTCCGATCCAGGAAAACGGAAAGAACGTAAGGAAAATAGAGATCTTATAAAATGTAGGATGATAAGGAAATATAATGACATCCAACATCGCAATAAAGAGCATAATAAAGCCGATCAGAATAGCATAGGCTACTTTAGCGTATTTAACGATAATGGCTGTTGCTACCCCACCAATGGTTGTTCCCAATCCGGAAATAAACAACAGGAAACCGAAAAATGCCTTATCATCTTTCATACTGAAAAGAAACCTCTGCCAATGCTCAAACGGAGCAAAAGCATCAAAAGTAATCCATTGCGGAAAAGCTCTTATTCCAAGAGTAATAATAAGCCCTGCTATACCAAGACCCAACAAAACCGCAATTGTATTTCTAAAAAAATTCATTAATCCTGATGTGCAATCATAGAAATTTCGATATCCACATTTTTAGGCAGACAAGAAACCTGTACTGTTTCACGTGCAGGATAGCTTTCAGAATCTAAATAAGATGCATAGATATCATTCATTACAGCAAAATCATCCATACTCTTAAGGAAGATCGTAGCTTTTACAACGTTTTTGAAAGTCATTCCGGCTTCCGTAAGAATAGCTTCAAGGTTTTTCATTACCTGGTGCGTTTCTTTTTCAATTCCTTCTACCAATTTACCAGTTGCAGGATCTACAGGGATCTGTCCGGAGATATATAAAACTCCGTTTGCCATATTAGCTTGTGAATAAGGCCCGATCGCTGCAGGAGCATTAACTGTGTTGATTATTTGTTTCATAGCGGATATTTATTTTTTTCTAAGGTCATATACAATCACTATCTGCTGTATTCGTTGGTATGAGAATTTCGCCAACAGTGATTTCATTAGAATTTATTTTGGTTGCAAATATAAAATTTATATTCACAAATGCCAATCTGATATTAGAAAGGTGCATTCGGCTGGGTAAAGCTTCTGTCTTTGTACTTCAATGCATCACTTAAGATATTGGCTTTTATACCAATAAAGAAGTCATATACTTTGTACTGACCGAAAGGAACCCAGTTAAAATTGATCGTAAAACTTCGCTGATCTCTTGAAAAGCCAATTCTTGTATACGCCAATTCTTTAGTCACCATGTCATAATGTGTACTTCCGTTGATATTCCAGTAAGGAGTCAGCTTGATACTACCATCCAGCCCAATGGATGCAATTTTATTGGCAAACCTGCTCAATCCTTTTGAGTAAGCATAGTTCGCACTGATATTTAAAGTCCATGCCTGATCAAAGTGGGCGTAATGATCATCATCAAAATAATAATTTTCATTTCGGACCTCTCCTTTTGAAGAATATTTTTTAGCATAATCGGTCTTCTCTCCAAAAATCTCGCTGCTCAAAGGATACGATAACTGAACATTGAATCCCTGTACACTGAAATGTCCGAACTGCTCTGTTCTGATTCCTGTATCCTGCCCCGAAGAATAATCTATCCTATACGGCTCCAATGAAAGACTGGTATTTACAGTAAGTTTGTTATTGAAGAATGAAGATTGTCCGTTGATTGAAAATACAGACCAAGGGTGATCTTTAGCAGCAAAGTTGTAGCTTCCAGCAAGGTTTAAAGATTCAAAGATCTTGATTTTTTTCACTCCCGTAGAATCGCTCTTAGACTTTACTTTCATCTCGATATTGTTACCGATATTGAAACCTAAAGCTCCTACCATTCCACTTGACGGACTTCCGATGATTCCTTTTTCGAAAATAGAATAAGGAGTCAAAGCTCCGGTTGCGTTATAATAGTTTTTATAGTATCCGAAGTTAGGACTTGAGAAATCCGGTGCATACGTGAACCCAATACTTGGAGTCATCATGTGTCTCACCGCTTCCACTGCGGATCCTTTTTTGAATTTCAACATTCCATAAAGCGTTGTCTGAAGACTGGCTGAAGTAGAGAAAGTAGAATATCCGGTAAGGTTTTTATTGATCTCATCAACGGTTACATTCTTTATTGGATCATAATATCTGTTAAGCGTTTTCGTTGTCAAAGCATTGTCGATATTGGCACTTAAACTGAACGTGAAATACTTTGCTAAAGTTGTATTGGTTGCCAGTGCGATGTTATTTTTAAGCCCTGTCTGCATTTTATCCCACATTTCTTTTTTAAACAACTCATTTTCCTGAGTATTTACAAAATTGGTAAGGTTAAAACCGGTATTCACCGTAATATTTTCAAGAAGTCCTGTTCTTATACCCGTTCTTGATTTGAATAGATAAAACTGGTTGATGGCTACATTCATCTGTGGAAGACGAAGATCCGCCAGTCCTGTTGCAAAGTTTTGAGAATAGGAAGCCGTACCTGTAATCGTTGCCGGAAGTTTCAGAAATCTTTTGGTAAGGGTTACCGTAGAGTTCTGCTGGGTATTCAATACATTCTGGTTGAAAATATAGTTGTTGTTAAGCGGATTGTTATAAAACTTTGTACTCACAATATCTACGGAAGCACTGAAGGTAAGAAACGGATTCGCTTTAGAATCCTGAGAGTGCGTCCAGTTGATTCTATAGGTACTGTTTTTGGTATAATCATCCAAACCTTTGATTCCTCTCACCATCGTACCAATATCTGCCGTAAAGTTTCCGGAGTATCGGTATTTTTTCTGATAATTTATCTGAGGACGTATATTCCAGCTTCCTTTTGTATAAATATCAGCCAGTACTTTAAGATCAAAATGCTCTCCAATCGGCTGATAATACCCTATCCCGTTAAGGAAAAATCCTACATCTTCTCTTTCCCCGAAACTTGGGATCAGGATCCCTGCAGCCCTTTTATCTGAAAACGGCAAAATAGCAAACGGAAGATAAAGAGGCGTCGGAACCTGCTCTATAAACATTTGAATAGGCCCTGTAACGATCTGCGATTTATTTTTGGTTTTTATCAGCTTAATATTATAAGCTCTCATAAAATAATCCGCAGCGGTATCTTTTTTCTTAATGAAATAATCATCCGTGGTATAATCCGCTTTTCTCATCGCGAATACAGAATCGTTATATTTTTTGGTCTTCTGAGCGATAATCACCCCTTCACTTTCTTCTGTTCTTGCATTGAAAGCGATGGCTTGTTTGGTTTTTGTATTATAGCTGAATTCGTTGGTCTCGTATTTTTTCCCGGCCTGTGTGGTAATTACAGGTTCGATGATTTTTCCTAAAGAGTCTTGCTTTCCTCTCGCGTAGATCAAACTTTTATTATCATCAATAGAAATATAATCTGCATCAATCTGCATATCCTGGTACTTTACCTGCGCATTTTTGTTCAGGAAAGTCATCTTTTTAGGGATGTCTCTCCTCTGATCGTCAGCTTTTGTACGAAGAATATCATCAAGAGATTCTTTTTTTACAACTATGGTATCCTTTTTGGAAATAGTATCATTAACCGCATTTTTAGGCAATTTTTCAGGAGTTTTCTGTGCTAAAAAATTGTTAAAAATTAGGATAATTAAAATTTGTAATATATTTTTGAGGACGGTTTTGGCCAATTTTATTAGATATGATTAAGGCCCAAAATTAATATAATTTTTATAACTGTAAGATGCACAAACAAAATTTTAAAATAATTTTATCATTTCTCCTTCTCCTTACCAGCAACTTTATTTTCTCTCAGAAGAAGTTTACTATCGTTCTGGATGCGGGACACGGAGGAAGTGATCATGGGGCCAACAGGTCTTATTCCGACATCGGAAGAGTCGCAGAAAAAGATATTACACTTGCTATTACATTAAAAGTAGGAGCCATGTTAGAAAAAAACAGAGACTTCAAAGTAATATACACCCGTAAAATCGACGAGTACCCTTCTCTATCCGACAGAACCAATCTGGCTAACAGAAGTAAAGCAGATCTTTTTATATCCATTCACTGTAATTCTTCTCAAAGACCTACAGCCTATGGTACAGAAACCTATGTACAGGGGCCTAACCAGAACAATGAGAACCTTGAGGTTGCCAAAAGAGAAAATGACGTAATCTTCCTGGATGAAAAAGACAGGCAGACATTCGGATCTTATAATGCTGATTCTCCGGAGTCATTAATTGCCTTAAAACTTCAGCAGAATAAATATCTGGAATCAAGTCTTCTTTTGGGAGGATTAGTAGAAGATAATTTTGTGAACAAAGACAAAAGATCTTCAAGAGGGGTTTTCCAGAAGAACCTTCACGTTCTGCGTATGAATGCCATGCCATCTGTACTTATCGAAACAGGTTTCATCAACCATCCTGAAGAAAGTCATTATATTGCTTCAGACAAAGGACAGACTGAGATTGCAGAAAGTATTTATAATGCCATTATAGATTATAAGAAAGCTATTGATAGAAAATCAGGGGGGTCTCTTACGGTTAAAAAGCCTGAGCCTGAAAAACCAGCTGAAGCACCTTTGAAAAATGATTTCAGAATTCTATTGATGAGCTCTCCTACAAAATACAACGAAAATGATCCTGCCCTGAAAGGACTGAATTATATTCTTACTCTTAAAGAAAATGGTCAATACAAGTATTACTATGCTGTAACCAATATGGCTTCTGTAAAAGACATCAATCTTAAAACCGCTAAAGACGCAGGTTTCAGAAACTCTTTTGCGGTAGGATTCATGCCGAACCAGAGGATCAGCATGGGATATTATACGATAGAAGTCTATGCCGGTGATAAGTTGAATGGTAATTCTTATATCCTTCAGAACTTGAAAGATGTAGAAAGGGAGAAAGATAATGGAGTCTTTTATTACACCTATGGAAAAGTATATACCCTGGAAGATGCCGTAAAACTTCAAAAAGATCTTGAGGCTAAAGGCGTAAAAAACACCGTGATCCAAAAAGTTTATAAATAATTTTAAAAAGAAATTTTGAGGTTAAAAAGTTAATTGTTATTTTTGCAACCTCAAAATTTGGCCTATTCGTCTAGTGGTCAGGACTCAAGATTTTCATTCTTGCAACAGGGGTTCGATTCCCCTATAGGCTACAAATTACAAACCTTTAACTGATGCAGTTAAAGGTTTTTTATTGGCTATTTTCTGCTATTCTTCCCTTTCAAAATCATTTTAAATAGGATTGTTTTTGGACAATCTGATAAAACAATCAAACGTATGCAGCTATAGCATATTGACAATCTGAGGATTACTATTCTGGATAATGAAAATACCCTTCTATTTACTTTATATATTACAAAAGTGTTATATTTGCAAAAATTTCAACCATAATTGGTCACACAAATATGGTCGCACTGATGAAAAAAAATATTGATAAATCATTGTCTGTAGTTTTCTACAGGCTACCAAATTTTATATCATGCCGGATTTAAAAATACAAGAAGCGAAATTGCTTTTTAAGAAAATCCACTCTAACCCAAAAAGTTATGATTTACAAATCAATGAAGGCGGGATTACAGGCAAAGATGATAAAATCAGTTTCAGGCTTTACAGGACTGGAGAAAGGATTGCTTTTGAAGTAACAATTGACGGACTTACTTTCACCAATACCACTGGAGAATGGAATAATGCACTGATCATGCTAGGAAATACGATCAAAAAAATAGAGAAAGAACAAGAAAATTTAAAAATAGAACAAGCAATAAATAAGCTTAGAAAATACCTATCAGAAGAAAATTAAAAATTTTCAAAATAAATTTGGTAGTTTAAAAAAAAGTTTATAGTTTTGCACTCACATTTAAACGATATGGCAAATCATAAATCAGCGTTAAAAAGAATCAGACAAAACGAAACTAAAAGACTTCGTAACAGATATTATCACAAGACTGCTAGAACAGCATTGAAAGCCTTAAGAGGTGAAGAAAACAAAGCTGTTGCTACAGAGCAACTACCAAAAGTTATCGCTTTACTGGATAAATTAGCTAAGAAAAATATTATCCACAAAAACAAGGCGGCTAACTTGAAGAGTAAATTAACAAAGCACGTTAATAAATTAGCGTAAAAGTATAGCTGGCCCGTTCGTCTATCGGTTAGGACCTCAGATTTTCATTCTGGTAAGAGGGGTTCGATTCCCCTACGGGCTACTTCAATTTAAAAAACCACTGTATAACATCAGTGGTTTTTTAAACACAAAGTAGAAAAGCTATTCTTTACAACAAAAATCTAACCGGCCCGTTCGTCTATCGGTTAGGACCTCAGATTTTCATTCTGGTAAGAGGGGTTCGATTCCCCTACGGGCTACAAGATTAAGAGTTGATACTTATAAAAACAAAAGCTAACACGTTATTTCGGTAACGGAAGATAGAGGGCCCGTTCGTCTATCGGTTAGGACCTCAGATTTTCATTCTGGTAAGAGGGGTTCGATTCCCCTACGGGCTACAAAAAGACTTTTTCGAAAGTCTTTTTTTTGTTTCTATATAGTAAGACTGTATTACAGTAAGCTCTATTCAAAAGATCTACATCTTTAGGTCATCACTATATTGGTTTTCCCAGCCACACTACAGCTAGATCAAAGCAATACTATTTCCCTTCACCTAAAGCTCTCCCATCAGTCAAGGACCATCTGTTATTTTTACTCCTAATTGAGAAGTCATATTAATTCTCATTAAAATATCACCAATAATAGAAATATTATTTTCTACTTTTCACATTAATGCCTAAATTTGAATAAAACTATTCATTCTAAAAAAAAATAACATGAAAATTAATTTACTTTTGGGAAACCAATTCTCTTTTAAAGCTGGATTAACGGCTTTATTTTTATTTTCTGCCAGCACATTATCTTTTGCGCAGAACAGAATTTATGCACACGCTCAAAGTTCTGGTGTATTTGGGGTAGCATGTCTTGGCTGTCGTGTAGACAATCCTCAGAATGCAATCGGCAGTAACGAAGATGACTATTCAACAATGGTATTGGGCACAGCTTTATTAGGAGGAATCCAGCAAACCCTGACTTTTCCCGATTTAAGATCGGACACCAGACTCGTTGTAGGAATCGGAACAGACAACATCCCTTTATCTGTACAATTATTAAGTGGAGTAACTCTTGAGACCATGAACGGGGGAACTTCCAATGATGACCGCAGAACCGTTGATGTAAGTCTTCTTAAACTGGGAGCAACACCTAACAGAGGTACGGTAGAATTCAAGCCAACTAAACCTTATGATGGAATTAGAGTTGGCTTAACCGGAGGTGTATTAAGCCTTGGTGGCGGATTCAGAATTTATTATGCTTACCAGGATCCATTGGCAAATATTATGGCCCACAGCCAAAACGGACAGGTAACCCTTGGTGGAAATGTTCCTGTGGAAGATTCTGAAATTACATTGTTCAATACTTCCGGGAAAGAAGTGTTCCGTTCTGTAGTAAAATCCAATACATTTGAATCTAAACAGCCAGAAGGGGTTTATATTATGAACGTAAAAACCAAAGAAGGAAAAACTTATTCCAAAAAGATTATCATAAAATAATTAAATAATAGATCAATTAATACGGTAGACTTATCCAAGTCTGCCGTATTTTTTTGCATTCGTTTTCAGAGAAATACAAAATATTTTTCATTAAATAAAAAATAAATTCATAATCATAAATATCAACAAATTATTAACAAATCACATAAATATGAAATAAAATAAGCAACATAATCATTTTATTTATAAATTTACAAAAAGCTAAAACCCAAAATTTTCCATATATGAAAACTTATTTATTACTTAGCCAACACACTATGAAAGCTGCTGTTCTGGCATCATTTCTATTTTTAACAAGCACGATGTCTTTTGCACAGATTGTAAAAACATATGCAAGCAGCCAAACTAATCAGGTATTGGGAGTATGCTTGGGCTGTGGTGTATTGAACCCTCAAAATGCAGTAGGAAGTAACGAAACTGACTACTCTACGATACAGGTTTCAGTAGGGCTTCTGGCGAGAACAGAACAGACCTTGATCTTCCCTACTTCTAATATCAATAACAACACCAACAAACTTGTTATTGGAATTGGCTCAAATGGAACTCCTCTATCTGCTCAGGTATTGGGAGGCGTATCTATTGAAACATTTAACGGAAATGTTTCCAATAATGATTACCAAAATCTTAGCGGCACCTTAATCAAACTTGGAGACACAGATCCAAGCAAAGGTGAAATCGAACTTACAATGAATATTCCTTTTGACCGTGTTAAAATAAACGTGAATTCAGGGTTATTGAATATTGGTGGTGAGCTTAGAGTGTACTATTCTTATCAGTACAAAGATCCATTCATCAATTTCATGGCTCACAGCCAAAACGGATTGTTTACTCTTGACAAAAATGTTTCTGCAGAAGGTTCGGAGGTTTCTTTAACCAATACTTCAGGAAAAGAAGTATTCCGTTCTAAGCTGACATCAAACACGTTTGAAACGAAACAGCCACAAGGAGTATATATTATGAACCTTACCACAAAAGAAGGTAAGTCGTATTCTAAAAAGGTGATCATCAAATAAAAAAGATCCATAACAAATCGAACCCGGCAAGCTTTTCAAGCTTGCCGGGTTTTTTATAAGCTTAATTCATGACAGTTGTTAATAATTTAAAAATTTCACATATGTATTATAAAAAACCCTGACCAGTTTTGGTCAGGGTTATAGTAACAAGATTGCTATCTAAACTCGTATTAGTTTTTAATCAGTTTTTGCTGATAAACAGCTTTATCTGTCACGGCTTTCAGAATATAAATACCTTTTGGAAGTGTGCTTACATTGATCTGTCCGTTGTTCAACTGTACATTAACAGCTCTACCAGAAGCATCATAAATAGAAACACTCTGAATTTTCTCCTGTGTTTTAATCGTAAGGATATCAGTAACCGGATTAGGGTAAATCCCGAACTCAAGTTTCTTCACCTCAGCCGTAGCTAATGTTGAAGCTGTACTGTTTACTGTAATTGTTTTCTCTACCAACTTACCATTCGAGTTGAAGCTGATCACAATATCAGATGTTCCTGAAGTAAGCGGCGTAATAACCAGCTCGTCATTATTATTAATAGCAACAGAAACTGCCGTAGGATTGCTGTTTGATTTGATAGATTTCACTACTGATACGACCATATTATCAGCGTCAGAAACTATTGATTTAAGATCAATCGCTGTGGTAGTTCCAGCCGTAACCTGTGAAGGTAAAGTATTACTTACAACAGGAGCTGAGTTATTAGTAAATACCGCCAATGAAGGGAACCAATAATAATCATTCAAAATTTTGGTATTGATAAGAGCTCCTGTCATATCATAGGTATGAATCCAGTTTTTCTGATAGTGTGCACCATATCCGCTTTCTGTTGTATTCAGAACAAGTTCTCCTGTAATAGGGTTTACACGAAGAGCTGCACCGTAAGGGATCTGCTTAAATTGTCCTGTCTGTCCGGGAATGGCAGCAAAATTTTCGTTAAATGTTTTAGTGGTAACATCGAATCTCACAATTTGTGTTCCTGAACTCCAGCTGCTCAATGAGTTGATCCAGTATAAAGCATTTTCTTTGTTACTTGCTGAAAATTTACCTGCATTCCATGCTCCCCAGTCACCAATGTACTTCGTTGTAGGAATATTGTAAATTTGTGTTGCGAAAGTAGTAGGATTAATGCTGATCAGCTTTTGATCCTGAATTCCCCATACACTTCCATCTTTAGCCTGAGCAACTGAGTAGAAGCCTCCTGCAATTGTACTCACTACCGTATCTGTATTAGGATCGATTACTAGAATTCCTGTTCCTTGTTTCACGGCAAATACATATTGTGAAGTACGAATCATGTTTCCGATCTGTCCGGTTCCGCCTGTTCCGGCAATTAAAGTACCAACCTGTAAATTGTCTATATTAAAAAGAACAATTCCTGTAGAAGTTCCAATATATCCTTTATGCTCGTTTACTCCTACAAAAGATCTTCCATCACCGCCTCCGATGTTGTTGAATCCTGCAATTTTCTGCATTGTCTGCGCATTAGCTACCACAAGTCTTCCTCCGGGAGTATATTGAGTATCTCCTCCATCAGCAGCCTGTTTTGATACAAAATAAAATTTGTCACCATAGATCGTTCCAAACTGCGTAGTTGCTCCGAAAGCCTGGTTATTGTTAGCGTTACTGTACACACGGTAATTGATCTGGCCATTATTATCAATGAAATTAACAGATCCGTTGGTATGACCATACCATTCCTCATTCACCATAAAATATCCATTGGTGAAGTTGGTAGAAGCTACATATGGCGAAACCGGTGTGATGGTGGAAGAAACAGGAGTTTCATTAAACCCTACATTAAAATTCCAAACATCCCATGACCCGTTTTCCAATATACGTGAGGAAGCTCCTAAGCTGGAATATCCAAAATCGGCATCTGCCGGATTCTTTACCCAATACGCCCAATATCCGTTCACTGTCCAGCCTGACTGCCAGTGATCATTGGCAGCATCTACAATGGTATAGCTGTCAAAATCATAAGCTGTAGTATTGACAAAACCATTTACCGGATATAAAGGATAAGTGGTGTTTCCGCTTTTGACCAGTGCATTGATGTTCTGTCCATTAAGGTCAAAACCTATTCCTCCGACAGCTGATCCAAATTGAGTTCCCTGATACAGTAATGTGTATAGTCTGTGATCTGCTTTAGCAATAGCCTTCAGCATGTCTTCTCCTGTGGCGTTTCCATCCCATTTGAATCCCCAAACCATAGCATCAGGGTTTTTACTATCATTCCACTGCACGACAAAAGCAGCCTGATTGGATCCTGATCCTACCCAATACTGGATATCAGAAAAACTGATCGTAGTGGTATTAAGCTTGCTGATCCCGGCAATATCATTCCGGGGTACACCTTGAACTTTTATCTGTGCATTTGATACGCATGCAAACAGAAAAAACATCATAAAAAGATAAAACTTTTTCATTCTTTTTTAATTTAAATAGATTGTATTATTGAATCGTTATTTGAAATGTAAATCATAAGCTCCTGCCACTTCTGTGGAAACTTCACCCAGCCAGCCAGCTTCCTGATTGACTCCTGTATATATTTTCATAAAATCAACACCCGGAAGCTTTACATATTTTCCACTTCTGTCTACCGCCCAGGAAATATCAATATTGGAAGCTTCATCATTATTCGGAGCATTATCTGCATATCCGAAATCATATGATTTTCCTACCCAATAGGATCCATTCCCGCTCTGATCATAAAAATTATTTGCCAGTCTGGTTCCTGAAAAGCTGTAAGAAGGATCTGTAAACCATAAAGGATAATAACTTTGTACGTGAAAAGTGTTTTTTGTTTTAAAACCCTGATTGCCCAGATTATCATTCCATTTGATATAT
The DNA here is from genome assembly GCF_059420365.1 of Chryseobacterium sp. GW821-FHT04C04. Lineage (NCBI taxonomy): Bacteria > Pseudomonadati > Bacteroidota > Flavobacteriia > Flavobacteriales > Weeksellaceae > Chryseobacterium > Chryseobacterium sp. GW821-FHT04C04. The sequence goes on from NZ_JBWKTO010000003.1 coordinate 140,439, forward strand.
TCTACATCGGTCTGCCAGAATTCACTTCCGGCTACAGGAATTTTATTTTCATCTGGTTTATGGTAGGTAATACTGTAATCTTTTACGGTTCCATTTTTGAAATATTCACTGCCTGCAATTTCGTACCACTCGTCATTATCGGGTTTCCCGTTTTTGTTTCTATCGTAGGCAACCATAATAATTCCCGGCTCACAAGATCCTGAACGCTGATCACTGGCATCACTTCCAAAGAATGCATTTCCCAGTATTTTAAAATCCCGTCCATTCAGATTCGGAATCGTGTGATCAAACCCGAAAACAACATATCCACCATATCCGCCAAGAGTGATCATGGTAGAATTACCCCCTACCAATGATTCGTTTGCTTTCTGAAGCATATTTGCGGCTGTATATCCTGGTAAATATTCCGGAATTTCGTTCATGAACTGTCCTACAGCAGGACGAAACTCCAATACTTTGGCAATATATTTACTGTAAGGAGTTTTTTCTTTGGTAACGATGATTTTTGAATGATAAACCTGCTCGGTTCCTTTATTGTTTATTTTTAAAGTCAAAGGATAAGCATCAGCTTTCGTACTGATAAATTCAAGTTCTGAATTTTGAGAAATAATAGAATCATTAATACTCCATACAACTGATCCTGAAGCATTAGTAGGAATGCTCAACACTCTAAAACGTTCAATGGTATAGGAGTCATCAAGACCATTAAATGTAAATTCATCTTCATCATCATGTTTACAAGCTATCACACCTATCAGGAAACATGATAAAACTCCGATTTTTAAATAAGTAAAGGTATTTCTGTTCATTTCTTAAAGTTTGGTTATTTGTATAAAAAAGCGAAGTGGGCAGGGATATTTCCACCTTCCGTTTTCCATTTAAAGTGTCCGTTTTTATCAAAGCAGTACACAAACCCCATTGATACGTAATTTCTGGCGTCTGTCATATAAATATCTTCTGTGATGGGATTTACTGCAATTCCGTAAGGTGTTTTAATGGCATCTTCATATTCTTTATCAAAAATTCTGTTGGCGATGATCTGTTCTGTTTTTACATCAATGATCCCAAAGCTCTTTTTATAACTGTGGGTATTGTAATTGAATTCGTTTCCGTAGAAATAAAGTTTATCATTGACTATCGTCATTTCACTCACAGAGAGATTGAAATTTTTCTTCACAGTTCCCGTGGCCGCATCTATTAAATAAAGACTGGAAGGAACGTTATAATAATCTCCTCTTGAGGTTACATACAGATCACCATAATTGTCTTTTTTAATGTGGTGAAGGTTGATGGCCACATTTATTTTTTTGAGTTCAGTAAAAGTATTCAGGTCTATTACGGAAACGGTATTATCATAATCAGGGGCTTTGTATCCTCCGGAATTGGCAACAAATAATTTATTTCCTACAATCTCCATTTCTTCCGGCTGATAGCCCACTACGACTTCCCTCTGGATGGAAAGAGAAGTGGTGTCAATCTCCACTACTTTTCCTTTAGGTGCTTTTGGATTAATAGCTACAGGTCCGGCATAGCTGCTGGCATAAGCTTTCCCGTCTTTAAAGGCAAGATATCTGCAGTTTTGTAATGGAATAGAGGTAATACGCTTGGCTGTTTTAGCATCCAGAACTTCAATTTTGTTGGAAACATTGACAACAATGTAGAGTTTACTTCCGTAGACTTTGATATCATTTCCTACATCTCCCAGCTCTTTTACGACATTGGGGTTAATTTCTGCGTAGATATTTCGGTAATAGGTTCCTTTGGTGTAATCAAAAAAATCCAGGGTACATTTATTGCTTCCCATATTTCCTTCATTCAGCATGTAAAAGCCTTTTATAACAGTATTTTCTGAGGGAAGTCCTTCTACCACTTCCTGACGGACGATGACGTCATCTGTACGGCATGAAGTAAGAAAAGCTAATACAAGAAATAGAAAATAAAAGTTTAGTTTTCTCATAGGGTGAAGTTTAGAATAAGTTTAAAGTTTCTTCCGGGCATTGGATAATTGATGACAACATCATAATATTGGTTGAAAATATTATTCATTTCAAGGCTTACTTTAAATTGATGATTGGCCCAGTTGAATTTTTTCTGAACAGACAGATCATGAGTATACCATGGCTGTACATAATTGTATTGAATATTGTCCTGGTTCACATCATAGCGTTTTCCTACATACATTGCACTGTAATTGAAACTCCAGTCTTTATAGTCTGCCATCAGGCTGAATGATCCGCTATGCCAAGGTGTATAAGGGATCTGATTCTTATAGAATGTATCCTCCGGATCAGTCATATCCCTTGCACTTTGATAAGTGTAGGAAAGCAATGGTCTAAGTTTTACTTTCCCCAGCTGCATTTCCGTCTGAAGATTTACATCTGCTCCAATGATTTCAACCATTCCCAGGTTCATCATCAGCCAGCGGAACATACTTCCGTTAGGTGCGGCTACAATTTTATCCTGCACCTTGTTATAATAGCCGTCTACTTTAGCATAAAAGCTTTTAAAGAAGTGGTTGTTATAATTCTTCTGATAGGTAAATCCTACATCATATTGATTGGTAAATTCCGGTTTCAGATACGTGTTTCCGATATTGGTATAATACAAATCGTTGAAGGTTGGAAGTCGGAAAATCCTTTTATAGAAAGCTCTAAGAGTAAGCTCCGGAATGATCTCAGGCTGATAGCTCATAAATACGGCAGGTGTCCACTCTCTTGCATCTCCCGGTCTTTTGTTTTTTCTTACTTCTTCAAAGGTAAAGGTTCCTAAAAGGCTTCCCAGAATTTTGAATCTGTTCCACTGATATGTTGTTGCCAATGCTACCAATGTGGTGTAACGTGTAGGATAAGAAAAGTTATCCAGATTGGCATCCAGATTATTGTACTGAAAATCTCCACTCAGACTGACATCCCAATTGGGTGTGATAGAATAGATATTGGATGAGGAAAGATAGAGTTCTCGTTGGATATAGGTGTTATCGTTATAAATAATAGACTGCGAACGAACCGTATCCATGAAATGGGTATAATCGTAAGCAAATTTTGCTTTCAGCTGGGTTTCAAATTTTGGAAACAGCTTTTTTCGAAGATTAGCCTGTACAAAATAATTTTCATCGGAAAGTCTTGCGCCTCTCCCTCCAAAACGACCATTGACAATAGGTGCCGGCATGCCACGGTCTGAAATATAACCATAACCTCTGATGTTCCAGCTTCCGTTATTTAAGGTTCCGTTGAGAGAAGTTTCAAAACGCTTTGCTTTGATATCCGAGTCCTGTCTCTTTGCGATGGTATCATAGGCCTGTTGTCCATCAGGATATTTCTTAGCATACCGGAATCTATAAATTCCGTCACTCTGCATAAATTCTCCACTGAAGCTGGCAGAAACTTTGCCTGAAATCTTCTGCTCTAATCGGAATGATGGATTGAAAAGATCAATGGAAGCACTTTTTGCTCGTATAACCAAATTTGTTTTTCTTGCTCCTTTAAATACAGGAGTTTTAGGCTGTAAATAGATAGATCCCGAAGATCCGAAGTCTTTTGCCGGCTGGAAGATTTCACTTTTCTGCCCGTTATACAATGATATTTCTTCCAGATCATCCAAAGAATATCTTCCCAGATCTACCAGTCCGTTTTGGGCATTTCCCAGTTGAATCCCATCATAGAAAACACCTACATGCTGGCTTCCCATACTCCGGATATTAATGGTTTTCAAACCACCCAAACCACCATAGTCTTTGATCTGAACGCCGGAAAAATACCGCAGAGCATCTGCTACAGAATGACTGTTCAGTCTTTCCAGCTGCTCGCCCTGTAAGGTTTGTGCCGGAAGGATTTCTTTAAAATTCTTTTTGTAAAGATTGATTCCTTTAATGGTCTCTTCCTCCAGACTATCTTTTTTCTTGGTTTGGGAAAACAAAAGTTGAGATGTTATCACCAGTATTGTGAAAACAGCTTTATGAATTGTAGAAGTAGTTAGTTTTGCTGCCATTAGCTCATTTAAGATAATGATGACACTAATGGATATAAGAAAACAACGACAAAGCACAGCTATCACTGCACAGAATCATTGATGTCCTAAGCTTTATTCCACGAAAGCGTCAAACGATTATTTTCTGGCAGGTCTTCTGACTTACTCCATTTTTGAAATCCTTCCCATAAAAAAAACAGTGGATATATTTTTCAAAAATCTTGGTGTGGAGCTTACAGCAGCGGGTCTGTCCCGGATTTTCACCGGATTCCCTTTTAAGAGCTTTTTAGGGCTCACCAAATTTCGGCAAAGATAAAGAATTATTCCTAACCCCCAATTAAAATCATGATTCATAAACAATTAAAGCTCCCGAAGGAGCTTTAACATCATTTTATTAAGGGTTTCACTTTAAATTCCAATATTCAGGAAAATACTGAATCTCGACTTTGCTTCAATATCTCCGCCTGCCAACCGGGTATACATAGGAAGCATGAGTTCAGTTCCCAAACTTAGCTTTTTATAAGAGGCTTCAAATCCTAGTTTCCCATACAAAGCACTTCCTGCAGTATTGGGTAAAGCTTCATCGAATTGTTTATTCTGGGCATACACTTCTCCCTGAACGCCCGTCTTTACAGAAAAAATAGATTTTTCATTTCCCGCAACCTGGTAAAAACCCGTCGCAGCATAGTTCCATTGGTTTCCAAAACGGTAATTTTTCTTATTTTCCGTCTTGATCGTATAGTCTGTATTGACCATTACTGCCACTTTATCTTTCTGAAACTTATAATTCAAAGCGGCCTGATAATCCCAGCTTCCAGTTCCCAGCTGAAAACTCGGATTGACACCGGAAACTCCTTTTTCATCAAATTTCCCCAAAGGAATTTTCACTCCTAAACCTCCGCTCAGATGGTGGAAATTATCTTTAGAGCTCATCAGCTGGTAAATTCCCATCAGATTCAGATCCCCTATTCCATTGATTTTGATATCTCCCTGTAAGGTTTTCTTTTCATGGAAATGGAAGGGCAGACTTGCATATACACTCAGCTTTTTAGTCAATGGAATTTTCCCCCAAAGCTGCAGGGTATTGAAATACTGATCCTGCGTAAGATCTTTTACAAATAAATTTTCTTTGGCTTTGTAATGCTGGGCAAAGTATTTGATTCCGATAAACTGTGGGTTCAATAAAGATTCAAAGCCTGAAGATCCGTTTCCTGCTGCACAGCCGCAAGCATCACAATCATCATCAAAATCGAATCTGCTAAAGGTATCCGGAGCACTATAAGCACTGTCTCTAATGGTATTTGCCTGATACAGATTAAACAGGATCAAACTTAGTATCAATATAATCTTCTTCATTTTTTATAAATTATTCTGCAAATTTTGGATTGGATATAAAACTTTTGTCTGACAGTGTTTTCAGGAATGCAATGATCGACTGTTTTTCCTGACTGTTCATGGTAATTCCTATATGACCGTTCTGTTTCAGCTGTGGATCCAGATTGGCATTATCTTCTACCTGATTCGAATAGAAATTAAGGACCGCATCTAAGGTGTAAAATCTCCCGTCATGCATGTAAGGTGCTGTATATTCTACATTTCTTAAACTCGGAACACGAAATTTCATCCAATCTACCTGATTAAGGGTTACCCTGTACCGTCCTGCATCCTTAAATTCCGTGTTATAATACATTCCTGTATTCCGGAAACTCTCATCAGTAAACAGTTCTCCGCTATGACAGGAAGCGCACTTCTGCCCGAACAAAGCCATTCCCTGGGATTCTGCTGAAGTTAGTTGCTCTTTTCCCTGCTTGAATCTATCATATTTTGAATCTGCAGAAATCAACGAAGCCATAAACTGCGACAAAGCTTTTAGAATTCGTTCTCCTGTAATTGTTTCATCTCCATAGGCTTCTCTGAATAATTTTTTATACTTCTGATCATCTTTTATCTTTGAAATAGCGTCCGGTATGGAGCTGTCCATTTCATTAACATCTGTAATCGGGCTGATGGGCTGTTCATTCAGATTATGGATCACTCCGTCCCACATATATCGTTTCAAAAAAGCCATATTCTGAATAGGTGGTGCATTCCTGATTCCTATTCTATCGTCAACACCATGGCTTACGGTATGCCCGTGATGGGTAAAGGCATTTTCCTGAATATGACAGAAACCGCATGAAATGGTATTGTTTCGGGAAAGCCTTCCTTCATAGAATAATTTCCTTCCCAACTCCACTCCATTTTTTGTCACGGGATTGGTTGATTGATCAAAAGTCATTTCCGGGAAATAAGAAGGAAACTGCAGGTTATAAGCTTCATCTTTTTCCAACGGCTGAATCACCTCATCAGAACAGGAAATACAACTTAACAGAAATACAAGCAAAACCAGTATCGTTTTAACAAAAAAATTAATCATTGTGAACGTGGTCTACTTTAAACATTTTTGTAAGATTATTGGTAACATCTGCCAAGTGTTGGTTTGAGCCCATCAACATATCATTGGCCGTTGTAAGAGTAAGTGTCTTTTCTCCGCTCAAAAATTGGTTAAGATCTGCCAAAATGTGAACAGAAGGACGGATTGTTCCTGTTACTCTTGCTGTTGTCGGAAGATTCAATGTAATTTCACGGTATAGGTCAGGCTGCTCATTAGCAGTAACATTCCCCATATTTCCAGTGTGATTCATAAATTCCTTTGAAGGGGCATCATTCCCATATTTCCCTTCCAGTTTTACAAAGACATACCCGGCAGCCCATGACCACGTCATTCCTTTCTGTTTCGCTTTTGTCCAGAATTCAGCTTGCCCGTCTTGTCCCAGCAAGTATGCTTTTTGACTGATCCCCAATCCGAATCTTATTTTTTTGTAATTGTTTTTCGGAATACCATCCAAATTCAAATATATCACTCCGGCTACAGCATCTGCCTGATCGACGATAAAAGCTCCTTTATCAGGGTTGTTTTCATTGTATTTAAATTCATTTCCATTCTCGTCTATCAGGGCGATATTACTGATTACATATTTCAAAGCGGAAAAATGATGTTTCTGCCCATTAGAAGAAGTCTGAGTCGTTTGGTTCAAGACGATATCTCCAACATTATTAAATCCGTTTTCGAATTTGATCTGGAGTTTTCCGGGGGTGGTATCCTGTGGATTTTCATCATCCCTGCTGCTTTCGCAGGCTACAAAAGAGAATAAAGTAATGGCAATAAAGAATAGTGATAAAAATTTATAAATTTTCATTGTTGATTTTTTAAGTTGAATTATAATTTTTGAATGTAAAAACATTCTTTTTTTACCACAAAAGGCACAAGAGTTCTTACACTTAATTTTATTAAGTGATAAGCTTTATGCATAGAACACTTAAGCTTTTTTAAAATCAAAGATTTTTAATTGATGTAAGCTTTTGTGACTTTTGTGGTTGAATAGTGATAGTACAACTTAAAAAACCGGTGGTTTGAAAATGTGGGTAAGAAACAGAAAAGAGTAAGCTGCTTCGTAAGTAAAGTTGAAATTGAAAAACGGGCGTTTTTCAGTAGTAATGATCTCTGTGGTTGCAGGCAGGATATAGGTATCAAGGATTTTCTGTCCTGAGTTTTTGAGTTTCTGAAAGGGTGAAGATTCTGAATCATTGGTTTTCGCCAATTCTTTACTCAGGTAACATTTTCCGTTACAGTGAACCTCCGGTCTGCTTTTATTAATACAGAGAACTTTGACGATATAATCATAATTTACAGCATACTCTACCAATGGTACCAAAGGTCTTAGCACCATATAAAAAGTAAAAAGTATGCTGTAAAATAATTTCATCAGATTATTTCTTGCTTATAGCTTCGTCATATCTTCTGCTGATTTCTTTCCAGTTGGTAACGTTCCAGATAGCGGTAAGATAATCTGCTCTTTTATTCTGATATTTTAAATAATAAGCATGTTCCCATACATCAATTCCGAAGATAGGAGTTCCCTTCTCTTCCACTACATCCATCAAAGGATTATCCTGGTTAGGAGTAGAAGAAACGAATAGTTTTCCGTTTTTATCCACAGAAAGCCATGCCCATCCTGATCCAAAACGATCTGCTCCGGCTTTAGCCATTTTTTCTTTAAAAGCATCCATACTTCCGAAAGTTTCAGTAATGGCTTTTGCTAATTTTGCTGAAGGCTGTGTGTTTTTCTGAGGCGTAAGAACAGTCCAGAACAGTTCGTGGTTGTAATGTCCTCCTGCATTATTTCTTACTGCAGCAGGCAGTTTTGAAACATTGGAAAGAATCTGAAACAAAGTTTCTTTTTCCTGTGGAGTTCCTGTAATGGCTTTATTCAAGTTAGCTACATACGCTGCGGCATGTTTTGAATAATGAATTTCCATCGTTTGGGCATCAATATTTCCTTCCAAAGCATTATAAGCATATGGCAGAGGTGTCTGCTTAAACTGAGCCAGTGCAAACTGGGCCGCGAAAACTGCACTTAGAGCAGCTATTTTCAAAATCTTCATAACGTTTTTGTTTATGGTTTAACAATGTTTTCTTTTTAGGCAGGAAGATGGGAGATGGAGGATGGAACTCATTAATGTCATAACATAACTTCTTGAACTTCTATTTTGTTTTTACAGCTATCTCAAAAATCGCTAGAGCTCCATCGTCCGGAAGTACATCCAGCTTCCTCTATTTCAATAATTTCTTAATATCCTCAATCAGAATCTCTCTGTCCGGATGGTATTTTCCTGTCAGCATTGGTGTTTTACCTTCCGGATCTTCATAATTTAATCCTGAATAATACAGAATGGGCATATTTTCTTTATTATATCTGCATCTGATATTTCCGTCCTGATCTACCAGGGCAATCATTCCGCTATGGTTCAGGCTTTCTCCTTCATTTTCTTTATCGCCAACGTAGATATTAAATTTATCAGCAAGATCACCAATATAGGTTCGATCTCCGGTCAAGAAATGCCAGTTCGGAGATGTTGCTCCTATTCTTTGAGCATGTTCTTTAAGCGCTGATGGGGTATCGTTTTCAGGATCAATGCTGATGGAAATAATACCGAAATTGGGATCATTAATCTGATTCTGAATAGCTTTCATATTGGTATTCATCACCGGACATATTGTAGGACATTTGCTGAAGAAAAATTCTACGAGATATACCTTTCCCAACATATCCTTATTGGTGATCTTTTTACTGTTCTGATCTGTCAGTTCAAAATCAGGAACTTTCATTACGGTGTAAAGGTTCTTTTTAAAATACCCCATTCCTACCCCGATTCCCAGAAAAAGCAATGCAAACAACGCGATCGGTATGATTACCTTACTTTTATTATTGTTTTTTTTATTTTTGGGCATATTTCTCAGGGCTTTTTTTAAATTCATCCTTGCAGTACACACTGCAAAAACCATACGTTTTATTTTTATATACGGCTGTATCTTTAATAGATCCGGCAGTTTTCATGTGGCAGATAGGATCTTCTTCATTCACTACCTGTACATTTTCCACATTCTTTCCAGAGGAGTCCATGTGGCTTGCATGCTTTACCTTAGGCATTTCCTTGGCACACGACAGTAATGCTATTGACAGCAGGGCAGTCAAAATAATGGGAGATTTCATTTTAATGTTAAATTGAAATTAATAATGTTAAATAAAGTTATGACACAGTGCACAAGTCTGAAAAACCACAAATCCTTCAAAAGAATCAGGGGGATTTCTAACGGCTTACCAGTGTACATTTCAATTGTGGGCTATATCTTTAATGACTTATTAATAAAAGCTCTAATCACTTTTATTTCATTAACTAAAAACATAGTTTACGATAAAAATTAAGCCAGCGGAGGATGGAATATCCTTGAAAAGTATTCTGAAGAATGAGAATTAAAGTAACTTGAATCAGGAATTTCAGAAAGTAATTCCGAGTTCAAATGACAGGAGAAGGAAAGAATATCATGAGAAATAAAAACATCTAATCCTGCAATCTTTATGGTTTGGGAGCTATTGGATTGTTTTTCTGTTTTTGCCAGTTCTTTTTCCACGTAGCATTTTCCTTTACATGTTGATTGTGGTACATTTCTGTTCTCACAAAGGTTTTTCACAATATAATCATAGTTCACAACATAGTTTACCAATGGCAAAACGGGACGTATTGCAACGGTAAAAATGATGAATATGGAAATGAATAACCTCAACGATTTTTTTCTCTGTTACAAATATACTACTTCGAAACTATTTTATGCATGATTTATGATGAATGTCATTATGGTTGTTTACTGTTACCCACAAAAATTACAAAACTGTGGCTGTTACCAGTATTATTTTATCCCGAACTTTGATTGAAAATTAAGATCTAAGTGAAAAATTTAGTTCTTTATATCAAATTTAATCTTGTTGATAAAAGCTTTGCTGATGTTTTTGGCAGAGCTTTTTCTTATTTTGCTGGGATTCGCAAAGGCGCAAAAGTACTTTTGAATACTTATTGTTTGAAGGGGCAAGGATTTTATCTTCGATAAAATTGTACGGTGGGTTTATTTTCTCTTGCGAATGAGCGTGATTAAGCAGATTTATTGATTGGATAAAGCTTGTTTTGCTGGAACTCCTACGGAATACCTAGCATGATGTATATTTTTATAAAGCAAAAGCTCCACTGAAGTTCAGCAGAGCTTTTATTAAATATAATTTAGTTGTTTTTATTATTTGCTTCTTAAAATTTCATTCTCTGAATTCTCACTGCATTTAAAATAGCCAGCAACGCTACTCCTACATCTGCAAAAACAGCTTCCCACATCGTTGCCAGACCGCCTGCTCCAAGAATTAGAACAACTGCTTTTACCGCGAAAGCAAGGATGATATTCTGCCAAACGATCTTTTTCGTTTGTTTCCCGATGTTGATCGCCATTGGAATTTTACTTGGTTTATCATCCTGAATCACAACATCAGCAGTTTCAATGGTTGCATCACTTCCCAACCCTCCCATTGCAATTCCTACATCACTCAAAGCAACTACTGGTGCATCGTTTACTCCGTCTCCTACAAAGGCTACTGTTTGGTTTTTAGCTTTGATTTCTTTAACCTTATTTACTTTATCTTCCGGCAGCAGGTCTCCAAATGCATTGTCAATTCCCAGCTGATCTGCTACATATTTCACAACGGTACTTTTATCACCACTTAACATGGTGGCTTTTACATTCATTTTGTGAAGATTGTTTACCGTTTCTTTGGCATCTTCTTTTATGCTGTCTGCGATCGTAATATATCCTGCAAACTTTTTATCATATGCCACGGCAATTACAGTATACACAATATTAGCATGGTTGATATCGTAACTGATATTGAACTTATCCATCAGCTTAAAGTTTCCTACCAGAAGTTCTTTTCCGTTAACGGTTGCTTTCAGTCCGTGGCCAGCAATTTCTTCTACATTTTCTAAGGGAATAGCATGATTGATATCTCCTACGTAATTGTGAATGGCCGTTGCTACCGGATGGGTACTCTTGCTTTCCAGAACATTGACCATCTGAAGGATTTCATTTTTATCGAACTCAGAGCTGAAACTTACTTCCTGCACTTTGAATACGCCTTCTGTCATGGTTCCTGTTTTGTCCATCACCACATTCTGAATCTCCGCGATGCTGTCCAGGAAGTTACTTCCTTTGAATAAAATTCCGTTTCGGCTTGCCGCACCAATCCCTCCGAAGTATCCTAACGGGATTGAGATAACCAAGGCACAAGGGCAGGAAATCACAAGGAATATCAATGCTCTGTACAACCAGTCTCTGAACTGATAGTCATCTACAAAGAAATAAGGCAGCAAACAGATTCCTATGGCCAGAAATACAACGATAGGGGTATATACTTTCGCAAATTTTCTGATGAATAGTTCTGTAGGCGCTTTTTGAGCTGTAGCATTCTGAACGAGCTCCAGAATTTTACTCAGTTTACTATCTTCATAAGCAGTCGTTACTTTTACCAAAGCGATACTGTTCATGTTGATCATCCCTGCAAGAACGACTTCTCCTTTATTTTTGGTATCCGGCTTACTTTCCCCTGTTAAGGCTGCTGTGTTGAATGAAGCTGAATCTGAAAGCAGTTCGCCATCCAATGCCAGTTTTTCACCGGGTTTCAACTGAATAATGTTTCCTATTTTAGTTTCTTTGGCTTTCATTGTCTTGGGCTGATTATTTTCCATAATCGTTACCTCATCGGGACGCTGATCCAATAAAGCTTTTATGTTTCCTTTCGCTCTGGTAACCGCCATAGACTGGAATACCTCTCCTACCGCATAAAAAAGCATTACTGCTACTCCTTCAGGATATTCTCCGATGGCAAAAGCTCCAATAGTAGCAATACTCATTAAAAAAAATTCTGAAAATACGTCGCCTTTAATGATACTTTTATAGGCATCTTTCAACACCGGGAATCCTACAGGAATATAGGCTGCCAGAAACCATACTAAACGTACCCAGCCTGTAAACCATGAGGGTTTTATATAATTATCAAAAGCGATTCCCAATAACAAGATCAAAAAAGATATAATGGCAGGAAGAAACATCTGAAAGACCGTCTGATCTCCGGAGTCGTGAGAGTGATCATGGCCGTCATGGTCATGCCCATCTCCTTCTGCGTGATGATGTTTGTGTCCTTTTGTATCTGGTTTTTCCGGGGTTGTACTACAGCATTTTTCCATAACTGATATTTTTATACAAATGTAAAGGTGAGACTGATGCAATGCTATTGCAAATTTTCAAGACAGTTTTCGCAGATTCCTTTGGCAAACAACCGTATTTCGTCAATCCTGAAATTGGTCTGAATGTTTTCCGGAAAAGAAATATCTTCTTTACAGGTGGTTTGTTTGCATATTTTACAGTAGAAATGCAGATGCCAGTCTTTATGTGTTTTTTCATCACAGTCGTCTTCACATAGTTTATATTTTGTGGTTGTATTTTCCTGAATGCTGTGAACAATTCCTTTTTCTTCAAAAGTTTTTAATGTTCTGTAGATGGTAATCCTGTCAGCATTTTCAAAATGATTTTCTATTTCAGAAAGGGATAAAGCCGCTTCCTGAGAGCTTAAGAAATCATAGACCAAAATCCTCATACTCGTAGGTTTGGTATTTTTATCAATGAGCTTGTGTTCTATATCTTTTTTCATTGTTTAAAATTTTACAGATGGACTTCATTTTCTTCATAGCCTTCGTCTTCTATCTGAAAAGTGGTATGACTGATTTTAAAGTTATTAACCGTAGTATCTGTCAATGTTTTTAATAATTGATTTTGAGAATATCCGGTATCTTTTACGACATGGGCACTCATCGCATTGACACTTGATGTAAGCGACCACACATGCAGATCATGAACATCTTTCACTCCGGGAGTTTTCTCCAATGATTGACGAAGCTCATGAATATCCACCTCTTTAGGAGTTCCTTCCAGTAAAACATTGATTGCTTCTTTCAACAGTTTCCATGTTCTTGGAAATATCAATAATCCAATTGCTGCTGAAATTAACGGATCGGCATAGTACCAGCCTGTTGTCAGCATAATTACTCCGGCAATCATTACTCCTACAGAAGTAAGCATATCTGAAAGTACTTCAAAATAGGCGCCTTTCATATTCAGACTGCTTCCTGAGTCTTTTCTTAGAATCATCATTCCGACAATGTTGACGATCAATCCGATTCCGGCTACAATCAGCATCGATTTGCTTTGCACTTCCGGTGGATCTTGAAACCGCTTATACGCTTCAAACAAAACATAAATCGAAATTCCTAATAAAACAACAGCATTGATGACTGCCGCCAGTATTTCAGTCCGGTAATAGCCGTATGTTCTGGAGGGATCTGCTTTTCTTTCTCCTATTTTGATGGCGATAAATGCCAGCAATAAGCCTACCACATCGGTCAGCATATGCGCCGCATCCGCCAGTAAAGCGAGACTATTGGTAATGATTCCTCCTATTACCTCAGCAATGAGATAGGTTCCGCTAAGGCAAAGTACGATCAATAAACTCTTTTTATGTCTGCTTGCTGCCGAGACTGTTTGTGTTGGTGTGTTTTCCATATTGTGTATGGTTTAATTACATTTCATAATAAGATATATTTTCTTTTTTGGAAGGAACATTCTGCTCACCGATCATCTGTCTGATATTGATTTCTATGGTCTGAGCCAGAGAAGTCATCGGAGTGTCCACAGGACCATTTTCAAATGGATCCTGCATGATGATGGATGTTTTTTCAATAGCAATGAAGGTAATCGGAACCAGAAAAGTAATTGCAATTTCTACCACCAGCTGAGAATCATCAAGCCCAAAAGGAAGGATAGCCGCAAAAACATAGATCAAAATATGAACTAAAACACTGTAGGAGCGTGGAAAAACCGTATTCTTCAGTCTTTCACATTTCCCCATACTGTCACAGAGTCTTGTGATGATGTCATTGAGCTGCATCTGCTGAAAATCGGTCAGCCCTTTGGAAGCTACAATTTCTTTCAACTGTCTGGAGTGTTCATCCAGAATCGCATTAGGAATATTGGCTCCTTTGATCTTATGTTGATCCAGATATTGCTGAACTTTTTCTGAAAACGGTAATTTCCTCAGAGATTCTCCAAGTGCATAGGTCCAGATGATCTGTCTTTCGGCAAAATCTTTTATTGCTTTTTCATCTCCTGCGGGCATAAACTGGATGATCAGTCTCACAAAAGTCCGGGAATCATTCACAATAGCACCCCAAACGGTTCTGGCTTCCCACCATCTTTCGTAAGATTGGGAAGTCCTGAAAGCCAGCAGTAGTGATACTGCCGTTCCCAGTAATGCAGGAATATTCAAGGGAAGCGATATTTTACGAAACCCTGGCAGCATGTCCAAAAGGCCAATGGCTACAGCAAATATTCCGATAAACAGAATTTGGGATTTTATTTCACGGATGAAATACCAGACTGATATTTTTTTGTTTAATAACATAATCGGGTTATTTATTAAAATTCGGTGAGATGATCTTTACTCTTTTCCAGCCTAAAACAATTCCGTAAACAGTTCTAATATAAGGATAAAAATTAACTTTTACTGGTTCCGGCTGCTTTCATTAATGTTCGTGTTCTCCTGAATTCACCAGTTTAGCATTCACAAAAAAGGCTCCTTTCACTACAATTTTTGCACTGTCAGGAATATTTCCTACCGATGTTATGGCTGTATATCCCATATCAGATGTTCCTTTCACCACTTCTATTTTTTCAAAGTTTAAGGTTTTCGGATGAGGTTTTCCTTTTTCGTCATGTTCTTCTTCCTGTTTTTTGTCGGTCTGGATAAAAACATAATATTTTCCGTCTGCTTCTACAATAGCTTCCGTAGGAACTGCGGGAGTTGTACTTTTATCAAGGCTTACAATTCCGGTGATATTCATTCCGTCAATCAGACCAGATTTGTTTCCGATCACTTCACAGTGCATAGAGATGGTTTTACTTTCGTTTTCAAAAGAAGATCCTATGCTGTAAATCCTTGCATCGTATTCCGTTTCCGGATTGTTGGTCAGCTTAAAGTGAACAATCTGCCCTACTCTCATTTTCGGAAGGTCTTTTTCAAACACCTGAAGATCGAGATGAATAGAACCGTTATCTATCACGGTTGCAACGGGAGAAGAAATATCTACATAGCTTCCAATCTGTGCGGTAATACTGCTGATCGTCCCGTTGATAGGTGCTGTAATCACCAATCCGGATTTCATATTCCCATTGCTTACTTTTCCCGGGCTGATACCCATCATCTGAAGCTGTTTTAAAAGGGAGGCTCTTTTTGTTCTTAAGGTTTTCAGTTCAGCATCGGCACTCTGAAGGTTTTTCTTGGCTCCTGCATCATTATCAAAAAGTTCTCTTTGTCTTCTGTATTCCTGTTCTGCGTAGGTTATTCTACTGTTGGTAGTCAGATAATCCTCCTGAAGCTGTATATATTCCGGGTTGGCAATAGTGGCAATCACCTGTCCTTTCTTTACAATACTTCCTACCTGGATATTGATGGTTTTAATAATTCCTCCATACAGAGAGGTGATGGTTGCTTTATTGCTGTTGGGTACACTCAGTAGACCATTAGCTTTGATCGTAGATGTCAACTCCTTCATTTCTACGGTTCCCAAGGCTACTCCTACAGACTTCATCTGGTCTTCTGTGAGAGAAGCAATAGTTGCCAGAGCTTCTTCATGGGCAGCTTCTTTCTGCTCTGTTTTTTCAGGGGCTTTTTCTTCCGCGGCTTCTTTTTTCCCACAACTTGTTATCAACAATGAGATCAGGATAAGGGGGATGATATTATATTTGAGTTTCATATGCGAATATGTATTTTTTCTTATGCTATCTGCTATCGTCTTCATTTGCCTGGCAGAACATTGTATGAATAGCGATTTCATATTATTTATTAATGATTGAATTAATGGTAACAACAGATTGGTTCACCTGCTGGATTGATTCCAGGTATTTTAGTTGAATATTGGTTGCAGTCTGCAGTGCAAAAAGATATTCTACATACGAGATCTCTCCTGTTTTATATCCTAATTGAGCTGCTTTTACAATTTTCTCAGCGTTCGGCAATGCCTGGCTTGTATAATATTCGTACTGCTGCATATCCTGCTGATATTGGCTGAAAACATTTTCCAGCTGTGCTGAAAGCTGTTTTTGCTGCATTTTCGCATTGGTTTCTGCTACCTGTCTGTCATATTCCAATGCCTGGATTCTTGCTTTTGTAGCCCCAAACGTCAAAGGAATTGCCACTCCTACGGTTGCTGACTGAAAACGTTTCCCTGAATCATAAAAATTCTCCTGACCGTTGATGGTATGAAGACCTATCAAGGACTGATTGGTATATTTTAAACTGAAATCCGGCAATCCAAGAGATTTTTCTACCTTTTTATTTTTTTCAGCAATTTCCATTTCCTGATAAAAGGCCCTTACCGATGGGTTGTTGGCTACCACTGCACTGTCGAGTACATTTTCTGCTTTTAAAGGGGCATAGTCTTTATTGAACGGAACTTCAAAATCTTCTGAAGTGTTCATAAGGGTCTTTAAGTTTTTATAAGCATTATTCAGATAGACTTCATTTTGTCTGAGCAGCAGATCAATTTCTCCTTTCTGGGTCTCTGCTGTACTGATTTCAATCTTTTTGATATCACCCGCTTTGAATCTTACGCTTGCAATTCTGATAAATTCCTCATAATACTTGTCCAGACTTGTCAGCTGAGCTTTATTATATTGGAGATATTCGATCTGATAATAATAAGTACGCACTTGTTTTACCAGTTCGTTGGACGTAATTTCTTTATCAATCTTTTTGCTTTTAATATTCTCATTGATTAAATCTTTCCTGGCTTTAAACAGTGTTGGAAAAGGAATACTTTGTGAGATGGCAAACGACTGGTCAAATTTCGGACTGTTGTACTGTCCAAGCTGTGCTTCAAAGCCTAGTTTAGGAAGTTCTTTTGCTGTTGGTCTCAATGCTTCAGCAGATTTTATACTTAAGTCTTTTGACAGCAGGGTTAAATTATTATTCACTGCCTGTTCTACTGCCTGTTCTACAGAAATAGGTCTGGACTGCGCCTTAAAAGTCTGTCCCAGCATCATGAATCCTAAAACAAGAACTGCCGTAAATGTTCCCGCCTTATTATTTTTTCTTTTCAAAATCTTTGTGTTAAAAATGATATACAGCATCGGCAGAACGAATAAGGTAAGGAATGTAGCCGTCACCAGCCCACCAATTACTACCGTTGCCAGAGGTTTCTGTACTTCTGCTCCTGCACCGGTGGAAATCGCCATTGGTAAAAACCCTAATGAGGCTACTGTAGCGGTCATTAATACCGGTCTCAATCTGGTTTTTGTTCCTTCGAATACTCTTTTCAGAATATCTGTTTCACCCTCTTTTTCCAGCTGGTTGAATGTTCCTATCAGGACTATTCCGTTAAGCACCGCTACTCCGAAGAGTGCAATAAACCCAATTCCGGCACTAATACTGAAAGGCATATCTCTTACGACAAGTGCGAATACACCCCCAATGGCACTCATAGGAATTGCTGTAAAAATTAATCCAGCCTGTTTGAATGAGCGGAAAGTAAAATACAGCAGCATAAAAATAAGAAGCAGCGATACCGGAACAGCGATCATCAGACGCTTGCTAGCTTCTTGAAGGTTTTCAAACTGTCCTCCGTAGGTAAAGTAGTAGCCGGAGGGAAGTTTCACTTTATTCAGTTTTCCCTGAATATCTTTCACTACGCTTTCCACATCACGATCTTTTACGTTGAATCCGATTACAATTCTACGTTTACCCTGTTCACGACTGATCTGTGCCGGTCCCAGTTTGTAACTTATATTGGCCACCTGTGATAATGGAATCTGTGCTCCTGTACTGGAAGTGATCATCAGGTTATTCACATCTGAAATATCAGTTCTATGAAGACTGTCCAGGCGGACTACCAAATCAAAACGTCTTTCATTTTCAAAAACCTGTCCTGCCGATTTTCCTGCAAAAGCTGTACTTACTGCATTATTGACATCTTCGATATTCAATCCATAATTGGCAATTCTTGTTCTATCATACTGTACATTGATCTGCGGAAGACCACTCACTCTTTCAATCTGAGGGGCAGTGGCTCCGTCAACGGTTTGAATGATTTTCCCAACCTTATCTGCGTACACTGCCAGAGAATCCAAATTTTCCCCAAAGATCTTTACCGCAACATCCTGTCTGATTCCTGTCATCAGCTCATTGAAACGCATCTGAATAGGCTGGTTTTTCTCAAAAAATACGCCCGGAATGGTTTCCAGCTTTTCGCTGATCTCATCAGCAAGTTCGTCATAGGATTTTTTGGTTTTCCACTCGCTTTGCGGCTTTAAAACCACAATCATATCAGTAGCTTCAGGTGGCATCGGATCTGTGGGAACCTCAGCGGAACCGGTTTTTCCGACCACCATTTTCACCTCATCAAATTGTTTGATAATTCTTGATGCCTGCATGGAGGTTTCTATACTCTGACTAAGCGAGCTTCCCTGTGGCAAAATACAGTGAAATGCATAATCTCCTTCCTGTAACTGCGGAATAAATTCACCACCCATATTTTTAAAAATGAAAGCAGAAATAAGAAAAACCACAGCAGTCGCTGAAACAATAATATATTTTATTTTAATGGCTTTATGTAATAATGGCTGATACACCTTTTGCAGGCTGTTCATCATTTTATCGGAGAAGGTTTCTTTATGGGATATTTTCTTAGATAAAAACAGGGCGCTCATCATTGGAATATAAGTCAAAGACAAAATCAACGCTCCCAGAATAGCAAACCCTACTGTTTTGGCCATTGGAGTAAACATTTTCCCTTCTACACCAGCCAGTGTAAGAATCGGAATGTATACGATAAGGATGATAATTTCCCCGAAGGCTGCACTGCTTCTTATTTTTGATGCAGAAAGGAATACTTCTTCATCCATTTCGGACTGCGTTAATGTCCGGATTGATTTTCTTACTCCCAAATGATGTAATGTGGCTTCTACAATGATCACCGCACCATCCACAATTAATCCAAAATCTATGGCTCCAAGACTCATCAGGTTTGCACTTACCCCAAAAACATTCATCATTCCCAGAGCAAACAGTAAGGAAAGCGGAATGGCCGAAGCTACAATAAGCCCGGCTCTCAGGTTTCCCAGAAAAACAACAAGAACGAAAATAACGATTAATGCTCCTTCGATGAGGTTTTTCTGTACAGTATTGATGGCTCTGTCTACAAGGTCTGTTCTGTCCAGAAATGGTTCTATAATAACATCATTGGGAAGAGACTTCTGAATGGTAGGGATTTTCGCTTTGATATTGTTGACAACTTCATTACTGTTTGCTCCTTTTAACATCATGACTACTCCACCTACGGCATCCACTTTACCATCATACGTTAATGCTCCATAACGAACAGCACTTCCTAAACGAACATTAGCAACATCCTTTATAAAGATCGGAACGCTGCCTGTTTCATTTTTAACAGCAATATTTTTAATGTCTTCCAAAGAAGTTACCAGTCCTATTCCTCTGATAAAATAAGCGTTGGGTTTTTTATCGATATAGGCTCCTCCCGTATTCTGATTGTTTTTTTCCAGCGCTGTAAATATTTCGGTAATACTCGTTCCCATTGCTTTTAGCCGATTGGGATCTATGGCAACTTCGTACTGTTTTAATTCTCCTCCAAAACTGTTGATCTCAGCAACTCCCGGAGTTCCGTTCAACTGTCTACGCACGATCCAGTCCTGCATGGTACGCAGTTCTTTAGCATCGTACTTCTTTTCGCTTCCTTTTTTAGGGTGAAGAATATACTGATACACTTCTCCAAGTCCTGTACTTACAGGAGCCAGCTCCGGAGTTCCTACTCCTTTTGGAATTTCTTCCACTGCATTTTTCAGCTGTTCATTAATGAGCTGTCTCGCAAAGTAAACATCAACATTTTCCTTGAACACCACTGTAATCACAGAAAGTCCGAATCTTGAAATACTTCTTGTTTCCTGAATATCGGGAACATTGGCAATACTCTGTTCAATGGGAAAGGTAACCAGCTGTTCCACTTCCTGCCCCGCCAATGTAGGACATACAGTAATGATCTGCACCTGATTGTTGGTGATATCCGGTACAGCATCTATCGGTAATCTGGAGGCACTCCATGTTCCCCAGATGATCAGCACCAGAGTCATCAAACCTATGATTACCTTATTTTTGATACTGAATTTTATGATTTTATCTAACACAATTAATATTTAATTTTTATTGAAAATGAATGCACACAGCATTACAATGCTGATGCAAAAATATCCTGAAAACCTCTGCAATGGTATTGCAAAGTTTCAAGCACAGTTAAGTATTAGAAAGTTTAACTTTCTAAAAATCAATAAAAATTAAATTTTAGGAGGCTGCCAGATAGGGTCATAAATCTGGTACGCAAAGTCGTTTTTATGGAATAAGATCTTCTTTGAAAAATAAGCAGGTATCTGCTCCGGAATTTCCAACAAAGCATCCATTTTAAATGCAGAAACCGTCATCTGACAACAGCTGCATGCACAGAGCGGAGAACAGATATCTCCTTTTTCTGTAGAATGAACTCCATTAATACTTAATGAAATTTTATTATCACCTGTATTCAATGGATGGGACGTGTCTTCACATGGCATCAATGATAGCGCCATGAAGTAAATTGCCAATATCCATCTTAAGAGGTTCATTGTTACAAAGGTAGAGATTTTTTCTAAAATGGAAATCTACTCTATAACTTACTCGGAAAAAATATATTTTCTTGTCTTAGTTTCTTTGATTTATTGACTTTGTATTAAAAAAATTCATCATTTTGGCAATTACCACAACAAAAAAAGCAACAAAACAAACTATTTATTAAAAACAGCTTAAAACAATCCATTTTTTATTAAAAAATACTAATACAGCTTAAATAAACCAATATTAAGCCATAATTTTTAATAAATTTGCAAAAAAAATCGCATTAAATGCGACATTGTTTGTCGCATTCCATTTATAATTTTATAAAAAATTAATTAATAATTATGAAAACACAATTATTTTCGATTGCATTATTAGTGTCATCATTCACCTTCGCACAAAGTTGGAACATTGCCGGTAACACAGGAACAAATTCTTCAACCAACTTTATTGGAACTACAGATAATCAACCATTAGTTTTGAAATCTAATAATATAGAGGGTGTTAGAATTAGATCTAATGGGAATGTGGGAATAGGAATCACAAGTCCCGATGCTAAATTGCACGTAGCTCAAGATAACGTAAATAACCAAAATTTAGTTTTAGGAAAGTTTTCATCTTTCGGACCAACCGGGGGTACTGCTCTAGTTAGTTTAACATATAATAGTACGACTGCTAACCTGGAAGTAAATTCTACCTACGCAGGCAATGGCTTCAGATATGGAACTTATGGTGACTTTAATATTGAAAATGAGATTACAGCCCCAGATTTTGGAGCGATTAATTTTATTACAAACAAGAAAGTGCAAATGGCCATCAAACCCAATGGGAATGTCTCATTACAAGGTAAGTTCGAGGCCAAAGAAGTAAAAGTGACCCAAACCCCTACTGCTGATTTTGTTTTTGATGAAAAATATGATCTCCCAAAATTAGAAGAAGTTGAAAAACATATCAGAGAGAAGAAACACCTTCCTGAAATTGCTTCTGCAAGAATCATGGAAAAAGAAGGGGTAAATGTGGGTGAATTTCAGATTAAATTATTGCAAAAAATAGAAGAGCTTACACTGTATTCAATTGACCAGAATAAACAAATAAAACAACAGTCTGACCAGCTAAAACAACTTCAAGATGAAAATGAAGTTTTAAAAGCCCAGTCTGCAAAAATTGAAAAGCTGGAGCAACAGGTTCAACAATTATTATCAGCCAAAAAATAACCACAAATGAAAAAAAAATTATTATCGCTATCATCTCTGATGATAGGATTCTTCGGTTTCTCCCAAACCGAAGTCTATTTCAAATACGACGAAGCTGGAAACCAAAGATACAGAGGAATTGATGTCGCTGGTAAAAAGACTGAGGAAATTAAGAAAGATTCAAAAGTAGCAGCTATTGCCAAACAGGCTCCTCTTATTGATGAAAAAGCATTCTGGAAACAAATACGTCTGTATCCTGTTCCTGTCAATGATTACCTTACTATAGACTGGACTGAGGAAGTAGATGGACTCATAGAATCCATTTCATTGTATCAGCACAGTACTATTCACTGGAAATTTCAACAGCAAAATATCCCAGACTTAAACCGTCAGATTAAAATCAATATGACCGGATATGACTGGGGTATATATGTTGTGCGATTTACGTTAAAAGACGGCAGAATTTTTAGTAAAAACATCACCAAACGATAAGGATCATGAAGTTTTACGATAAGAAAACACAACTATTTTCATCATTTATACTGTCCTTATGTTCGGTATTAGGCTTTTCACAAACGATATTATATCAGGCAGAAACTAGTGCCCGTACTGTTCAGGATCCGCAGACAGTGATCATGGCACAAGGATTTCATGCTAAGGCATCTATTTCAAATCCTTTCGTTGCCAAAATAGGCCCTGCTACGGAAAACCCTGGCGGAGGGCAAACTGATTCAAATGCAGGCGCAACTAATCCATCGGGAACGACAGCCCCGGATGGAAAGAGTTTTCAGGATACCAAAGGAAATATAGAAGTTAACGGAGCTGGACAATTACAATTCACTTTACCTATTCCTTTACCCCCGGGTGTGAAATCTGTTGCTCCACAAGTGAATTTACTTTACACTAGTGGTGCTGGCAATGGAATAGTAGGATATGGCTGGAATATTTCAGGGATTACAGCGATCTCAAGAATTGGTAAAAATATAGAAAAAGATAGTGAGATTAAAGGAGTCCAATTGGATTATTCTGATTATTATAGTTTCAATGGAAAAAGATTAATTCTCAAATCAGGAGAATATGGTAAAGATGGAGCAGAATATGTAACCGATAACTATTCTAATATCAAAATAAAATCTGTTGGAGCAATTACAGGACAAGCATGGCAAGGACCTGAATATTGGGAATTGACTTTTGAAGACGGATCACAAGCTTGGTATGGAGCAACAACAGCAGGAAATAACAATGCCAGAACGCCTATTGAATACAATATTGTAAAATGGAAAGATACTCAAGGCAATTACATCTCTTATAATTATTTACAAACTGCATCTGCTAACGTTGCTGTAATATCAAGTATTGAATGGGGAGGAAATGATGATCTTAGTAAAGCACATTTTAATAGTATTACATTCAATTACAATACAAGAATTTCAAGAAACTTAAAAGAGATGTCCTATATAAATGGAATTTCATTGTTTCAAGATAAACTTTTAAATGATATAGTTATAAAATCTAATAACACTCAATTTAAAAGATTTGCAATAGAATATAGTAATAATGGTTCAAATTACCAATTTGTAAATAAAATAACTGAGTTTAATGCAGACGATAAGCCTGCAAATCCTATCCAATTTGAAAATGAATCAGATCCGCTCATTACAAATATATTTAAGCAAGATTCTAGATTTGATGATATTTATGAAGCAAGGGTTTCTGGAGACTTTAACGGAGATGGAAAATTAGATTTTATTAAGGGAAACACTTTAATGCTTGGGAGACTTGATGGGACAGGTCAATTTATAACTGTAAACTATACCGGAACAGCAATTGGAGCGGTAACTGTACCAAAAGAGAATAAAATGACTTCTCGTCAGGCTATACTAACTTCAGAAATTGACTATCAAAATAAAAAAGTATATATTAAAACTTATCTTTTAGAAGAAAATAATACACTTAGTAATATCTCAACTAACCAAATAGATTTAACCAGCTATTCTAATAATGTCGTGTCAGGTGCACCATATCAGTATAACAATAATGGCTGTACAATGATGTTAGCATATATTCAAAAAATTAAAGAAGGAGACTTTAATGGTGATGGAATATCTGAAATATTACTTATGATAAATAGGTTTCAAACCGGTTATCCTTGTCCAGTAAATACATCTACAAGCAATATGTATATTTATATGGACTTAAAAACAGGAGTGCATAAAGATATATCCTATTTGTTCTCAGGTATGGACAATTATGATAAAGCAATAGTTGCCGATGCTAACGCTGATGGAAAATCTGATATTTACATAGCTACTGACAAAATAAAAGTTTATTCACAAAATAATAATACCTTTAATGAAATATTTAACACAAGCTTAGAGTCCTCAAATAATTTATATGCAGGTGACTTTAATGGTGATGGCAGGATGGATATAATGGCTCCTATTGCTAATGATTCTTCAGATTGGAGAATGTATATTTCCACAGGAAAAGGATTTGTTAAGCACTATTATTCTAACTTATTTTTATATCAACCCAGTCCCCCAACTGGCGCTCCAAGAAAAAACAGAAGCATTCTAAGAACCTATTCCACTTCAGACCTCAATAAAGATGGGAAAAGTGATTTTGTCATTTTCGAATCTCAGAAATGGTTTAGAGATAACGTAGACAATTGGAACAATCCGGACTCTAGTTATGGATTCAATTACTTAAGGAATGAAGGGGTAGACACTGCTGGAAAACCTATTTTTTCTAATGTATATAATATAGCTCCTAAAGAACTAGACTGGGATGGGGAAGACTTGAACTATTCCATGTATGGGGAGCATTATGTTCCATTATTTGGTTCATTTAGGATCGCACAACTCAATACAGAGTTTGCCATTATTCATAAAACAAAATTAATCACCTGGGACTTAGGAAGTAAGATTAATAAAATTTCAAGAATAACTTCAATTACACAAGGAGGTCTTAAAACTGACATTGAATATTCAAATTTAATTAATAATGGAACTGTTTATAAATCTTATTATGACACCAATGCTGTTTCTTATCCATATTTTAATATTTCAGAAAACATTAATTATACTGTAGTTTCAAAACTTATTCAGGGAGAGAGAAAACAGGAATTCAGATACCGTGATTTAATTGGTCATTTACATGGTAGAGGGATGATTGGTTTCAGGCAAACATCAAGATCTACATTCTTTGCCAGTGGTTTTGAGGGCACAAAAATATGGACTGGTGCAGAAATTACCCCTTTAAACGAAGGATTACCTTATAAAGAATGGTCAATAAGAACAAGTGATGAATCTAAAATTTTCCCACCAGATATCTCTTTAAATAATACACAATTATTGTCATTTAAGCAGTATGATTACAAAATTGATAAACTCATAAATGGGAATATAGTTACAACGGTTGCTGATATAGATAAACCAAAAGTTGTTCTAGCCATTAATCCATACATTACTACTTCTAAAGATTTTTTAACGGATATTAAAACAGTTCACACAGTTGAAAGTTATGATAATTTATACCTCCCTAAAAAATCGGTAACTAAGATTAATGATGGAATCGCTATTTTAACATCTGAACTAGAATATTACCCTCCTAACCTTAGTTCTGGTTCCAATTATAGCATTGGCAAACCCAAGGTTAAAACAGATGTTGCACAAGCTTATGGTGATACAAAATCTACCAAAGAAGAATATATCTATGAAAACAATCTGCTAAAAACCTTAAAAACCTGGAATCGTGATAATACAGGTTATTTGCTTGAAACATACAACTATGATGGTTTTGGAAATATTATCCAGAAGGTAATCAGCAATAGTGTTGACTCACAAACCCAAACAAATGGAACCTTATATGATCAGATGGGACGATTTGTTATAAAGAAAACAGATAATTTAGGCTTAGAAACCAATATTGAATATAACGATTTGGGACAGATAATAAAACAAACCGATCAATTAGGGAATACGAATGTTAATACCTATGATTATTGGGGAAAACTTTTAACCACTAAAACCAATCTTGGAGGTACAATCACCTATCAATATAACAGAGATAGCGATTCTAATATTACCGTTACCCAGTATGATTCAGATGGAGATATTTCAAAAAAATATACCAATAAGCTGGGACAGGAATATAAAGTCTCTACGAAGGCATTTGGACAGGGACAATTTGTCTCTCAGGAGATCGGGTATGATGTACTGGGCAGAAAAATCAAAGAGTCTGAGCCTTACTTTGAAGGGCAGAGTTCGAGTCAATTTAATACCATTGTTTATGATGACACGGTTTTTCCTGCTAAAATAACAGCAACTTCATTTAATGGTAAAAAGATGGAGACCTCTGTTTCCGGTTTAACAACTACTGTAAAAGAACTAAATGGATATGGGAGAACAACGTCAAAAACTACCGATGCCCTAGGTAATGTAAGTTCTTCTACAGACAAAGGAGGAACAATTCAGTTTACTTACAATGCGGCAGGCGAACAGATAAAGGCACAATATGCAGAAAACATTGTGACCACTAAGTACGATTCCTGGGGAAGAAAATCAGAGTTTAATGATCCTTCCAACGGAATTTATAAATATGAGTATGGCGGATTTGGACAACCCCTAAAGATCATAAGCCCTAAAGGAACTAAGGAATATACTTATAACACTTTGGGTCAACTTATTTCTCAGAAAGAGTTATCTACAGTCGATAGCGGACAGGCGACCAATAAATTGATTTCTTATTCATATGATAATAAAGGAAGAGTCATTTCCAGATCGGGAACCTCTAAAGGGAAAGCTTATAGCTCTAATGTAGCGTATGATCCTCAGGGAAGGCTCTTATCCTCATCTGAAAGCAGTAATGGGAAATATTTTATCCAAAAAGGAATTACTTATGATGATAAAGCAAGGGTAATTTCTTATGAAAAACAACTCTATTCTTCGGGTGTTCTTACTAAAGTTCAGATTGAAAATGTGTACAGTGCATGGAATGGTGAGTTGTACCAGGTTAAAGATAAGTCAGCAGGTAAGATATTGTGGGAGCTCAAAGAAATCAACGCCAAAGGTCAGGTACTAAAATCCAGACTAGGCGCAGCAGATATTAACAATACTTATGATACGAGTGGTTTCTTGACAAATGTGAATCATTCCTCACAGGTAAAACCAGGTATTCTACAACTATCCTATTCATTCGATGCAATCAGGAATGAACTCAAGAGCAGAACTACCGGAGGAGATTTTAACATTAACGAATCTTTTGATTATGATGATAATAATCGTTTGGTGAACTGGACTAATCCTGTAACTGGAATTAAACCAACAACTAACAGAAATGTTTACGACATCAAAGGAAGAATTACCCAAAACGATCAGGTAGGAACGATTAAGTTTGAAAATTCTGCTAAGATTTATCAAGCTACGGGAATGACCCTAAATGCTGCCGGAGAACAGAATTATAATAATGATTTAATACAAAGCATTACCTACAATGAGAACAATGACCCTGTATTCATTGATGGAATGAAAGGAGATGTTGCCTTCCAGTATGGATTAATTTCAATGAGACAGAGAGTAACTTATGGAGGTAATTTTAGTGCTGATAGTGATGGTAAGTTTACTAAGTTTTATAGTGAAGATGGAAGCTTTGAAGTCGTGAAAGATAATACAACAGGAAAAGAGAAGCACATTCTTTATATTGGAGGGAATCCTTATGAATCTAATATCATATATTTAAAAAACTTTGCAGAGAATAGTGGTTCTTACAAATTTTTGCATAAAGATTATATTGGAAGCATCTTAGCAATCAGTGATGAAGCTGGAAACAAACTGGAACAAAGACATTTTGATGCATGGGGTAATTTCACACATTTACAAATAGAAAATGGGGCAATTGTCACTGATAAAAATATAATTGACAATGCTTCGTTATTATTGGAAAGAGGCTATACCAGCCATGAGCATTTTGCAGAAGTAGGCATCATCCATATGAATGGTAGATTGTATGATCCTTTATTGAGAAGATTCTTAAATGCAGATGAGAATATTCAGGATCCTTATAACACCCAGAATTACAACAAATATGGGTATGTGTTAAACAACCCTTTGATGTTTAACGATCCCACAGGTGAAGTGATTGGAATTGATGATGCATTGATTATTGTTGGTATTGCAATACTTTCATCGGCTGCTACAGATTATTACTTGAACAGGCCAGTCAATTTCATTAATATGGCTCAATCTATAACTATGTCTTTGGCTTCTGCGGGAATAGCAAATGGCATTGGAGATATATTCAAAATAGGAAGTACAGTAGCAACAAAATTAGGAGAAACAGGAACAACAATAGCTAAAGCAGGAGCTCATGCTATCACTCAAGGAACTTTGTCTTACGTACAGGGAGGTAACTTCTGGGGTGGTGCTTTAAGTGGTGCTTTTGCAAGTGTATCTAATGATTTACTTGGATTAGCTACAAGTAAGGTAGGTGAAAATAATATTTTGAGGAGTGATGGGTTTGCCCTCTTCAATGGAGCAGTAAGTGGTGGCGTTGGTTCTGTACTTGGAGGTGGAAACTTCTGGATGGGAGCAGGACAGGGATTGATTGTTACAGCTTTTAATTTTCTTGCTCATAAAGAAAATACTACCGAAAAGAATGACCAGTTTGAACTCGGAGAAGATTGTCCAACCTGCCCTAAAAACGCTAAAAATGGAGATATGTACAGCACTAATTCTCCTTATATTTGGGAAAAGGATTTTTGGACTTGGGATCATTTTACTACTGAGAGTAAATTGTATCAGTATTATAACGGTAGATGGAATGAAATGAAATTGATCACAGGTACTTTCCCATTAGGAGGTCCTGCAGGTGGTGCCAGTGGGTTGAAAAGTTTACCAGATGCATTTAATAGGTTTGCAAAGTTTACTAAACATTTTTCAAAACATGCAAAAGATTGGTCAAGCTGGGGTTCCATTTCCAAAGTTGCTTATTATAACAGAGCTGTAAAATTAGCTGACAGTAATATTGGAGGGAAAGTTGTAGGCTTTGTGTCAAAGCAAGGATGGACATTTAAATACAATAAAGCTACAGGTGAGTTCCTAACAATACATCCTAAAGGCTATATTGAAACCTTTTTCCGTCCCAAAGGAGGTATGGATTATTATTTAAAACAAGTACAATTATATGGACACTAACAAATATGGAAAATTCCCGTGCCCTTGTTGCGGATATTATACTCTTAAATATAAGGCTGATAATACATTTCAAATATGTCCTGTGTGTTATTGGGAAGATGATGGTATTCAATTTCATGATATTGACTATGATGGCGGAGCAAATACTGTAAGTTTAAGAGAAGCAAAAATTAATTTTGAAAAATACGGAGTAATAGAAAGTCAATTTATAGAATTTGTTCGACCTCCTCTGCAAGATGAAAAAAAATGACATTAGAGTAGAAGAAGTCGGAGATATTAATTCAGAATATCCTTACTTAGAAGTTTTCTGTAACGAAGATGTATCTCCTTTTTAGAGATAGCAATTTATAATAAAGAATTATCATTTAAAATCTATACTCTTGAAAAAGATATCGTATTGAATTATGAAGAAAGGACACATATCCAAAAGACGGCTAATGATTTTCTGCCATGAGTTTTAAAGGATGAAGATGATTATAATAATTATTATTCATGACAAAAATGCGCAATGGAAAGTAATTTAGAATTGAAAATTCACGATATTAAAAAATTTTTAAAAATTTTAATAGATAAATTAGACCTAATCGATGAAAAGGTATTTATGGATCAAGATTTATATTGGAATATTCTTGATACTGAATTATATGATGTCTATAAAGACCCTAATGATTTGACGATTGGAAGCATCATAGAGGACTACGAGTTTATTAGTGCAGTAATAATGGGAAATAGAGATATTATTGATTATGATTTATATAAATTAGCATCCCTCTTAAGGTTTTTAGGCAAAAACATGATAATTACAAAAGCTCAGAATATAGATAACTCCTAATCTTCATAAAAAATTTCAAAACAAAAACCGTTGCTAAAAAAGCAACGGTTTTTTTAATAAAAAGCCACCGCAAAAGCAGTGGCCAAAAAATCAATCTAATTATAAACTATGGACTGTATCTTATAAATTCGGGTTGTTTTCAGATTCTCTCTGCGGAATACTGAATAAATAATAATTGCTATTCGGTACAAAAGCAGATTTATCCGGGAAATCAAGAACAGAATGTCCTTTACCATCTACGGTTTTTACTGTTCCATCCGGTGTCGTTATCTGAACTTTTATCGGTTTACCCTCTGCATCTACAAATGGTTTTCTTACTACTGTCCCCTGCGTTCTTATAATATCCGAAAGGGAGAATCCTTCTCCGAACAATTCTTTTCTTCTTTCGATCAGAACTGCATCTACTACCGCATTCTGTGCTAATGAACCATTATAAATATTGGCATTTCTTGCTGATTTCAACTGATTCAGAACGGCTACTGCCTGAGATACATTTCCCGTTCTGGCTTCAGCCTCAGCTTCAATCAGATACATTTCCGCAGCTCTCATGTAGACAATATCTGCAATAAGGGTTGATTTAAATTTAAACTTAGCATATTTCAGTAATCCTTCTCTTCCTTTCTGTCCGTCCCATGAAAACAATTGGGATCTGATATCATTGGCATCAAAAAGACCTTTAAAGTAAGGATCTGCCATAAAGCTGTAATAATAACTTCCTGATGAAGATACATCCAGATAATGGAATGCATAGCTTGCATCAGATTGTTCCTGAGTCTGCCCATGTCCCCAGATCCATTCTGCATTGTTGATATCATTAAAACCATCTTTATATTTTTCCGGCGCCATCAAAGGGAAACCTTCTCTGGCAATTTTTGCAGAAGCTGATGCTTTACTCCATTCACCGGTATTCAGATAGGTTCTTGCCAAAAGGCCATTCACTACAGCACGGTTGATCTTATCTTTGTTATTTCTTGTATAACTTTTCAATAGATTATCAGCATCGGTAAGATCACTCTTAATCAAAGTATAAATCTCTTCAAGACTTGCTCTTTTCTTCCCTACCGTACTTGTCGTAGAAGGCTCAATATAAATAGGAGCCGTTAAAGCTGTTTTGTCCTTAAGATAACTGAACTGATAGAAGCTCGCCAGATTCAAATAACAGAAAGCACGTAATGCTTTTGCCTGTCCTTTCACCTGATTTTTTTTCTCCTGACTTCCTTCTGTCCCGTCAATTCTTGTAATAACATTATTCATATTATTGATGGTAGAATACAACATGGTCCAGATAAATAACGGACGAGAAGCTGTACTGTTCACCATTTCGGTAAATGCATAAGTAGAAGCAAAACCATACTTATTAGTCAATACTGCTACATCACTTCCCATCGCATCACTAGCTCTTAAAACTGTGGAATATCCAATGTTGGCAAAGGTAGTTCCGTCATTATTAAATTTTGCCCAGGTACCGTTTACTACAGTTTCAGCACTTTCTGCTGTTTTGAAAACTTCCACACTGCTAGCCTGATCGGTTGGAGCGGTATCCAAGTCATTTTCACAGCTTGTTAGCGAGAAAAATCCGATGAGTGCAAACGAGAGATATATTAATTTTTTCATTGTTTCAATTTTAAAAGGTTAAAGAGTGGCCTGAAGACCAAAAGTGATTGTTCTCATGGCTGGATATCTGTAATAGGTTGTCCCGTCCAAAGCCTGCTCAGGGTCCATCCCTTTGTGTTTATAAAAAGTCAGAAGATTTTCTGCCTGAATATAAATTCTGAACTTTTTAAGTCCTATTTTCTCAAAATAAGATTCAGGAAGTGTATATCCTAAGCTTACATTTTTAAGTCTTGCATACGTTCCCGAATATAAGAATCTCGAAGATGTAGACGTCCAGTTATTCGTAGTGGTACTCAATCCAGGAACATCTGTATTAGGATTCTCCGGAGTCCATCTATTCAGCATTTCGGCACTCCATGCACGTCCGCCGGCACTTCCGTTATGCATGATGGAAGTATAATCGTTATCCAAAATTTTTCCGCCTATTTTAAATGTCAGCAATCCTGAAAAATCAAAATTCTTATAATTAATGCTCGTGCTGATTCCTCCAGTCAGTTTAGGCAATGCGGAACCTTGCAGCAATTTTGTGGCTTTTGAATATTCTGACGTAGTTCCTTCCACTGAGTTTCCGGTGGCATCTGTAGTAACGGTTTTCCACAATGGCTTTCCATTGCTTGGATCTACTCCAGCCCATTCCGGAATAAAGAAATCATATACAGAACCTCCTACTGTTAATAATTTTGTTCCCACAACAAGAGAACCCGCAGGTAACTTTGTTACTTTATTGTTTAAAGTACTTAAGTTAACATCCACATTCCATTGGAAATCTTCGGTTTTAATCGGTGTTGTGAATAGTGAAAATTCAAATCCCGTATTCTGGATCGTTCCGATATTGGCTGGATAATCACTGATTCCCAATGATGGTGCCACCGGCATATTAAACAGAAGATCCTGACTTTTTCTTTTAAAGTATTCAATATTTCCTTTAATTCTGTTATTCAGAATCGCAAATTCCAATCCTACATTTAAGTTAAGGTTGGTTTCCCACTTCACATTATTGGTAGACGTTTTTTCCAGTGTTGTTCCCGGTTCTCCACCAAGACTGATAAACCTGTACAGCTCCTGATAAGCGTAATAAAGTGGCTGTCCGTTTGGTCGAAGTAATTTATCATTCCCCTGTCCTCCGTAGCTGGCACGTAATGTCAACTGATTGAAAACATTCAGGCTTTTAATAAATTCTTCATTTGAAATCTTCCATGAACCTCCTACTGACCAGAATCTCCCCCATCTGTTATCTTTTTCAAATCTTGAAGAACTGTCTGCTCTTCCTGAAGCGGATAAGAAATAAGTATTATTATAATCGTAATCTACTTTTCCGAGGAAACTCAATAAGCTTAATTTATTACTGTTTCCACTGAAACTTCCTAATAAAGAAGCGGCATCCGGCTCATAATAGTAAGGCAATGAGAACTGGCTTCTCGTTCCTGAAATCGTCTGATAATCGTATTTATAGAATTCGTGTCCTGCCAAAACATTTACATGGTGCTTTCCAAATTTCTTATCATAGGTAAGAATATTACTGGTAGTATAAGAAAGTGTTCTAGCACTGCTTTTCGTCACCGAACCTCCAATTTCAGCACCTTGTCCCAGCAATGGATTTGAATAATAATGTCCATAATAGTTGACTAAATCTACGGAAAAACTTGTCTTGAATTTCAACTCCGGTAAAAAGGTAAATTCCATGAATCCTTTCCCTGAGAAGTTATCTTCTTTATTTTCATTTTTATCCAGCGGCAGCGTTGCTGCTGCATTCTGGTTCTGAAGTGCATTCGTAGGTCTGTATTTCCCAAAATCATAAATTCTGTCTCCGGCAGCATCCAGCACAAATGATCCATCAGGATTTCTTTCATAATAAGGATAGAATGAAGGAATAAATCTTGCCACATTGATGATATTGCTTGCTTTGGAATCTGAAGAAGTAGGCGCCTGCTGTACACTGTTTGTATAGCTTAAATTCACCCCGACATTCAGCCATTTTTTCACTTCAGAATTGATCTTTAATCGGGTATTATATCTTTTAAATCCTGATTCAATAGCCATTCCTTTGTCATCCAGATAGCCTAGGGAAAAGAAATAATTACTTTTCTCACTTCCTCCACTTATATCAAGATCTACCTGATTTCTTGAAGCCACTCTCTGTAAGATGTCTCTCCAGTCGTCATTCCATAAAGGGGATGCCCCAGGTAATAATTTTCCGTCTGTTCCTACAGGTTTTGCATAACTTGTTCCGTAAGGGTTGATCCCAAGTGTGGAAACAAGATTGTCTGTCGCCATCTGGGCTGCCTGTTGAGCAGACACTTTGCCAGATTGATAGCCGTTTCGCAATGCTTCCCAATATAATTGAAAATACTGGTCTGTATTGACCTGTTCATAATCTTTTACGGCTCTTCCTGAGAATCCCTGGCTGATATTAAAATTAACTTTTGCTTCTCCTTTTTTACCTGATTTTGTAGTAATGATGATAATTCCATTGGCACCTCTTGAACCATACAATGCACTTGCTGTAGCATCTTTCAGAACACTTATAGATTCAATATCACTTGGACTGATAGCGTTCAGATTTCCGTCAAATGGAATCCCGTCCACTACATATAAAGGATCGCTGGAAGCACTTATAGAGCCAATTCCCCTGATTCGGATCGTAGAAACTGCACCCGGCTGTCCTGATGCACTTGTCGTTTGAATTCCCGCAACCTGTCCTTCCAAAGCTTTGGTAATATTGGTAACAGGTCTGTTATTGATCTTATCACCGGAAATGGTTGCTACTGAGCCTGTATAGCTGTTTCTTTTCGCCTTTCCATAGGCCACCACCACTACTTCATCAATTTCTTTTTCATGGAGGCTATCTTTTTTGGGCTTGGAATTTTGTGCGTTTACATTGGTAATTCCCAGAAAAAATGCAGCAACCGGAGGTATCCAAGCTTTAGAATTAAATAAATATTTACTAATCATAATCAATTTTGTTTATCATATATTAAAAATTTACCCTTTGCAGAAAAGACAGCAAAGGGCATCGATAAATACGATAAACCAAATGCTTATTTTTCCTTTAAAGGCTGAACGTAACACCTTGCCTCTTGGAGGTAGGTTGTTAAGATTTCACAGGGTCAGTTCCCTCCATCTTTCTTTATAAGCCGATCGAAATATGACTGCAAAGCTATAAAGTTTTAGTCTACAAAACAAGTAGACTTATATTTTTTCATGATAAATTTTTAAAAATTAACATAATATTTTAATAAAAGTCATTAAAATAGGGAGTTACACTCGTTATCACTTTCACAAACATGACAAATATCATTATCAATAATTCAATTGAGCACACAGTATGCTTTAATGAAATTTTTGACCATTAATTGAAAAAAGTTTTTAATTTTATGGGATGAAAGTTTTGATTATAAACGGTCCTAATCTCAACCTTTTAGGTACCAGAGAACCGGAAATCTATGGAAATGTTTCTATGGAAAGCTATTTGGAAATTTTAAGATCTGAGTTTCAGTCTTATGAATTAAAATATTACCAGTCGAATATTGAAGGAGAGCTCATCAACAGACTTCAGGAAGATGATTTTGATGCGGTCGTTATTAATCCCGGAGCTTTTACTCATTATTCCTATGCTATTGCGGATTGTTTAAAAAATATCCGAAAGCCAAAAGTAGAGGTTCACATCAGTAATATTTATAAACGAGAAGAATTCAGACAGAAATCTGTCACAGCTGCCAATACAGATGCTGTTTTATCCGGCTTCGGAATGGATGGATACAGATTGGCTTTATTAAGTTTGAAGTAATTTTCAGGAATTATTTTGTCCACTGATTACACAGATACTTATGGATTATGAGCTAAAATTCACTGAAAAAGATCTTCATAATTAGCTAGATTTATGAGAATTAAAATAAAAAAGCCTCATCTATGATGAGGCTTTTCTGTATATTATATATAACTATTAGATAGTTTGTCCCTGCAATTGAGGTCCTGAAGCAATTAATTTCTTACCTTCTTCAGTATCACAATACTGCTCAAAGTTTTTGATATATCTTGAAGCAAGATCTTTTGCTTTTTCCTCCCATTCTGAAACATTTTCGTACGTATCTCTAGGATCTAAAATTCCTGTAGAAACATTTGGTAATTCAGTAGGAATCTCAAGGTTCATGATCGGAACCTGAGTTTTAGGAGCGTTATCGATAGAACCGTCAATGATGGCATCAATAATTGCTCTTGTATCTTTCAAAGAAATTCTGTTTCCAGTACCGTTCCAACCCGTATTTACCAAATATGCTTTAGCACCGTGCTCCTGCATTTTACCGATCAATGTTTTAGAATACATTGTTGGGTGTAATGTAAGGAACGCTTCTCCAAATGCAGGTGAGAAAGATGGCTGAGGTTCTGTAATTCCTCTTTCAGTTCCGGCTAATTTAGAGGTATAACCGCAAAGGAAATGGTATTGAGCCTGATCTTCATTCAAGATGGAAACCGGAGGAAGTACCCCGAATGCATCTGCAGAAAGATAAACAATCTTTTTAGCATGACCTGCTTTAGAAGGCAATACAATTTTGTTAATATGATAGATTGGATAAGAAACTCTTGTATTTTCTGTGATCGATCCATCTGTATAATCTGCAACTCCATTGTTCACAACAACGTTTTCAAGCAGTGCATCTCTCTTGATCGCTCTAAAAATATCTGGTTCTTTTTCTTCTGATAAGTCAATTACTTTTGCGTAGCATCCTCCTTCGTAGTTGAATACTCCGTTATTATCCCAACCGTGCTCATCGTCACCGATAAGGTATCTCTTAGGATCTGCTGATAAAGTCGTTTTACCTGTTCCTGAAAGACCAAAGAATAAAGCTACATCACCTTTCTCTCCAACGTTTGCAGAACAGTGCATGGAAGCCATCCCTTTTAATGGAAGATAATAGTTCATCATTGCGAACATCCCTTTCTTCATTTCACCTCCGTACCAAGTACCTCCGATGATTTGCAATTTTTCAGTAAGGTTGAACATAATGAAGTTCTCAGAGTTTAATCCCTGAGCTTCCCAGTTAGGGTTTGTTGTTTTAGATCCGTTGATTACTGTGAAATCCGGCTCACCGAAGTTTTCAAGCTCATAATGAGAAGGACGAATGAACATGTTTGTCACGAAATGTGCCTGCCATGCTACTTCAACGATAAATCTTACTTTAAGTCTAGTATCTGCATTGGTACCACAAAAAGCATCTACTACATAAATCTTCTTAGCTTCAGAAAGCTGGTTCATCACTAGTTCCTTACAAGAACCGAAAATTTCCGCTGTTGTAGGCAAATTTACTTTACCATCCCAGAAAATTGTATCTCTTGTAACATCATCCTGAACAATATATCTGTCTTTAGGTGAACGACCTGTGAAAATTCCTGTTTTTACTGATACTGCGCCAGACTCTGTAAGCTCAGCCTCCTCAAATCCTTGATTTTCAGGAGAAACTTCAGCCTGATATAATTCTTCATAAGAAGGGTTATACACTACCTCATGGTTTCCTTTAATCCCTAATTTCTCTAAATCCTGGATGATTTTAGTGTTTTTCATTTTACTTATATTTTCTATTTCTTTATTGACTGCAACAAAAATAATATTAATTATTTGTTAAAAGTGGTTTAAATATACTGATATAAGTCAGAATGACAAATAAAAAAACAGGATTGTAAAACACTGATTATAAATCAATTATATTTTCCCATTCGAAAATTGTTGTAAAACCTTTCTCCCAAAAATAGTCTTTAAAGCCCCCAAATTTGGCACTCATAACGAAATCTCCACCCCATGCACCCAAACTTTTGACAAATGAGGGGCAATCTGAAAATATCTTTTCCTTAACTGTGAGAATTTCAAGAAAATCGGCAATTTTCCGCTCATGAATCATCATTAATTCGGAAAAATTTTCCAATTCACCGCATAACAATATTTTCTTTGTGATTTCTGAAAATTCGTTCACCAGTTCTGGAGACTTCTTTTTTGATTTATAAAAATTGATTCCTTCTCTACTATCCTGCTTTTGATTTAAGTGAATAAAGATCAATTCATTTTTAAAGGAAGGATTAAAATTTACCTTTTCATAGTTGATCTCGGGTTTGCTCTGAAAAAGAACCGCAGATTTTTCTTTCGCCACTGCGATATCATATCCGCTTCCACCCAGACTGATTGTATTAAGATGAAAAGGATCAATTTCTGCCCATTCTGCAAGATTGTTCATTAAGGTAGAACTGCTTCCCAGTCCGTAATCTGCAGGAAATTGAAGGTTTGTTTTTAAATAGTAAGTAGAATTACTTTTGAATGTAGTTTCGGAAAGCTGCTGAACGTTCTTTAAGGTTTTTGTAATAAATTCAGCGCTTGATGGAATGTTGGTTTCTAAGATCTGCCAGTTTTTATAATCAATGACAGCCTTTAACCATAGGATATTCTGATGATAGGCCTCCCAAATAATCAGGGATTTTTCATCGTCTTTTTCTTCAAAAAAAAACTCTTGTCCCAGCTTGGTAGGTACCGCTAAGACAAGAGCTCCGTCGATTGCGAAATATTCTGAAGTAAGCATAAGCTTGCCCGGTGAAAATATCGCATTCATATTCTTTTATTAGATAGCAGAAACTGCATCTACAGATCCGTCAATTTTTTTGATCAATCCCTGAAGGGTTTTTCCTGGTCCTACTTCTACGAAGTTCGACGCCCCATCTTTAATCATATTCTGAACAGATTGTGTCCACTTTACAGGACCTGTAAGCTGAGCGATCAGGTTTTGTTTGATCTCCTCAGGATTTGTTACTGCTGTTGTAGTGATATTCTGATAGACAGGAATGGTTGCTTTTCTGAACTTTGTTTTTTCGATAGCCGCCGCCAGTCTCTCCTGTGCAGGCTGCATCAATGGTGAATGGAAAGCTCCGTTTACCGGTAACAACAATGCTCTTTTTGCTCCTGCTTCTTTTAGTTTTGCGCAAGCTTCTTCTACTGAAGTGGTCTCTCCTGAGATCACCAATTGTCCTGGGCAGTTATAGTTTGCCGGAACAACAATTCCACTGATCTGTGCACAGATTTCTTCAACCTTAGCATCATCTAGTCCTAAGATTGCGGCCATAGAACTTGGGTTGGCATCACAAGCTTCCTGCATCGCTTTTGCTCTTTCAGAAACTAATTTTAAACCGTCATCAAAGGATAAAACACCGTTGGCAACTAAGGCCGAAAACTCTCCTAAAGAGTGTCCTGCCACCATTTCAGCCCCAAGGCCATTTACTGCCTTTAAAGCTGCTACTGAATGTATAAATATTGAAGGCTGGGTAACCTCTGTTTTCTTAAGATCCGCGTCCTCTCCGTTAAACATAATGGAAAGAATATCGAAACCTAAAATTTCATTGGCAGATTCCATCAGATCTTTGATATCTTTTCTAGAATCATACAACTCTTTTCCCATTCCTACGAACTGAGAACCCTGCCCTGGAAATACAAGTGCTTTCATGTATTGAATTAAATATTATGCAAATATAACTATAATGTTAACAATATGCTTTTAAAGAATCATAAATCATTTAAGGGACTAACCTAATTACTCGGTAGCCTGTATTTACATAAGCACCGTTCGCTTTAGATTTCACAAACTCAAATTTCGTAGCAAGCTGAGTCTGAACCTTATTCATCTGCTTAAAGATCTCTCCTTTTTTATTTTCTCTGGTTAACATGTCGTTTACTACATCAAAACCTACAATAGCATATTTTGGTGGAGTTTTACAGTATTTGCTTTTATAAGCAGCCAAAATCTCTTTTTCAAAATTACCGTCAGAATTGATCTTTCTATCCATTAGATATACCAAGCTTGCCTGGCTCAGCTCATCCACTCTCTTCTCAAAAATTGGAGAATAGAACATACTGAACGCCTTCACGCCCTGTACCTCTTTAGAAATAGCAATAATTCTGTTGGCAAAAGCATCTCCTGCAGCATTGTCATCATTGGCCAAAACAGCAATAACCGGTGCAGACTGACCAGTCATCATATTCTGATCTAACTGAATATCTGCCGGAGAATTAACGATAATGATATTAGGATTTTTTACTGCTTTTTCAAGTCCAGCTTTGATGTAATTGGCATTTTCTTTTTTAGCATCTGCCACTACATATATTTTCTGGTCGGAATAAATTCCTTTTACTTCTTCTACAATCTTATCAGCATAGGTCTGATTGTTGGTTTCAACAATAATAAGATTGCTATAGTTATATAATTCCGGAGTGTTAGCAAATGGTGCTACAACCGGGATTTTCTGATTCTTTGTAAAATCAAGGACATCAATTACATTGGATTTAAAGAATGGCCCGATAATAAGGTCTGTATTATCAGGGTTGATCTGCGTCAAAGAGTTTTTGAATGACGCTTCATTTCCTGAATCTACGACTTTAATATCCAATTTCTGCCCTCCTCTTGCATTTCTTTCAATAGCAAGTTTAGCTCCTGTCAAAAAGTCAAGTGCCATTGTTCTATATTGGGTTTCGTTTGTGCTGTACCCAAATGGAAGCATTAAAATCACACTAAGAGCATCGCCGTTTTTCTTTATATACGCTGCATCCTGCTTTTTGATCTTTAAAACCATTCCGGTTTTTAATCCGTGCGAAAGATCCGGGTTCAGAGCAATAAGCTCATCTATTGAAACCCCGAATTTATTAACAATGGAGAAAACTGTATCTCCCTGTTGAACAGTGTAGGTCACATAATCATCTCCTACAGCAACATTGGAAGAAGGAGTCGATTTTTCGTTCCCGGAATCCATTTTTGCTTTTGGATTCACTGGTTCAGCAACTGCATCGGTATTTGTATGAGTATTGGATTTTTTTATTTTGATAGAATCACCAGGTTTAAGTCCTTTATCTTCCAATCCTGGATTTAAAGCAAAAAGATCTTGCTGGCTGATGCCAAACTGTTTGGTAATTCTGTAATAATTATCTTTAGACTGGATCACATAAGATTCTCCATCTACAGCACTCGTAACACTAGTAGGTGTAATCGTTGTTATTGTTTTTTCAACAACAGGTTCAGAATGCTTTTCTACTGCTACAGCTTGTTGGTCACCACCATATTTTTTAATGCTGGCAAGAGGTAATGTTATCTCATCTCCTATTTTCATGTGAGAATCCAATTCAGGGTTCAATTTTCTCAAATCGGTTTCAGAAATTCTGTATTGTTTTGTGATGCCATACACTGTTTGTTTTGGCTGTAAAACAATTTTACCCAAAGAAGAAGCACTTGTGTTTGAAGTTACTTTTTCGGCAGGAGCCGTTTTGGTCACCACCGGAGTGGCTGCTTTCTCTGACTTTATTGTTAAAATATCTCCAATAGCCAGCTTGCCGTCTTTATGTTTAGGGTTTAGCTTCAGCAATTCATCTACAGTCATTCCATACTTTTTGGCAATGTTGTAAGGATTATCACCTTGCACAACCGTATGTGATTTCTGGGCTGAAACTCCCAAAACCATACATAAACTGGATAGAATAAAAAACCTCTTTATCATATTCGATACTTATAATTTACAAAAATACTTCTTTAAAATTAAATGGCAACAATTATTAATTTGGAATCTTGAACCACCATTTCTTCCAAACAATTTTCAAGCCACGAATAGCCATAATCTGAAAAGAATACACTAAAGTTATACACTCTCTCCTGCCAGGTTTTGGCCGGGTGAACATCTAAAAACAGTTTTTCAAGTCTTTCCAGTAATTCATTCTGCTTTATTTTCTCGGCATGAAGCAGACGTTTTTTCATTCTTTTGAACGATTTCAACTGTCGTACTTCTTCTGCTTTCACCATATTTCCAAAAGATTTTTCAGTAGTTTCTGCCGAAGCTTTCAACGCTGAAAAGCTGCTTACCAATACCTCTTCTTTCTCTTCCAGTAAATGTAAAATCGGATTGTCTTTTAAAATCTTCTGATTGGTCAATACTGTGAAATTCTGGAAAAAGTCCTCTATTTTAAGATTCAATTTCTCAATCTTTCCTAAGGTTTTCTCTTTCAGGAAAAGCATAGAGTTTCTCGGAATCAGGATAGGAAAAGGAATAGCAATTTTTGAAAAATAGTCTTTAAGTTCCAGCCAGTACATGATTTCGGCATTTCCGCCGATATACGCCAGGTTGGGCAGCACATTTTCCTGATACACCGGACGCATTAAAGCATTTGGACTGAATCTTTCAGGATGGTTTTCCAATTCAGCCAGTATTTGTTCTTCTGTAAACTGAATCGTTTTATCTACAATAACAAATTTTTGTCCGTTGAATTCAATTCTGTCTCTGGTTTCTGAAAGATAGAAAAGATTGATCTCGCGAGGATTTACCTGAACTTTCCCATACTTTTCAGTGAGAAAGTCTACTTTATTTTTAGACGTTTTCTGTAAACTGAAATGAAGAAGTTCATCTTTAAAAATATCCTTCATCTGATTTTTAAGTTCCTTAGAGTCTCCATCCAGAATCAGAAGCCCAAATTCTGAGAAAAGACGGTTGACAAGAATCTTTATCGCTTCAGTTAAAGTATTTCCTACTTTATAAGCCTCCTTCATCATTAAGATCAACTCAGTTCCGAAAATAGAATCTTTGAATTCTTTTTCAAATTCAGAGATAAAATAGGTGTCACTGATCTCAATTCTTCCTACTGGTCCTCCGGATTTTTCATTGGTTTCGTAATAATTATTTTCGGTTTTAAAATGGTTGATCTCAGCAAAATCATGATCTTCTGATGCCATCCAATAGACCGGAACGAAATTAAAATCAGGAAAATTTTCTTTCAGATAGGTACATGTCTTTATGGTCTGAAGAATTTTATACACAAAGAAAACAGGCCCAGAAAATAGATTTAGCTGATGCCCGGTTGTAATGGTAAATGTATTCGGCAGTTTAAGGTTTTCCAGATTTTCTCTTTGTTTTGAGGAAAGGGAAAGGTCTGAAAGCTGACCTTCAAATACATCTGATAAAGTATTTCTCCGTTCTGATGAAAAGGAATCTTTTTTCAGATGAATCTGTTGCCTGAAGTGATCTAAGGAAAATGTATTATTTTCAAAACCCTCAATTTTCTGCTGTAAAAAATCTTTTACCAGCTGAGGAATGCTTTCTATATTGTTAAATGATATTTTGTTTATTGTTTTCAACCTGTATCGTTTTTAGTTGAACAAATACCACACGATCCCGATGTTCAATCTGAAATCATATACCGGATAATGTGGAAATGCATATGCTTTGTTATTGGAAATAACTGTTCCTATCTGCTGACCTTCTATGAAAAAGAACATCTTTTTCACTTTCATGTTAATGTAGATATCGGCGATAGGCTGTCCTCCAATTGAAAATGAGTCTGCTCTGGGAAGAATATATTCATTCAGAACAGGGAAATAATCTCTTGATGCAAATTTAGAGAAGTAATATATTTTAACTCCTGCCTGAATTTCAGCTGCTTTTTTGAATGCCTGTGTCTGGTAGAAGAAATTGGCTCTACCGATGAAACTCGGCATAGGAAGTAATTCTTTATTGGTCAAGGTATTCTGGAAGTGCAGCCTTGTATTCAAATGAAATTTATTGAAGCTGAATGTAGCATCACCCCCGATCTGAGAGATATTCACAGAATTATCACTTTGTTTTGGAGCCCTATTGCTATCAAAATAAGTATAGTTATCGATTCTGAAATAGTTGGCGAAAATTTCTGTTTTAAACCATTTCAGATTGATACTTCCTCCTATTTCCATTACAGATTGATTCTTTGCATTTTCAAGATAATAATTGAAATTATTATAAACCGAAGTATTCAATAAGTAATTAAAGGAAGGATATGCACTTTGGAAATTCACTTTAGCATTAACAAAGTAATCCTTGATAGGTTCAAATTTCAGATTATTGGTTGTTTTAAGATAACTTTTAAATTGGCTTCCGTTTGAAAATTCCAGGAATGAGTTCAGTTGGATTTTATCCCAAAGTTTTACCTGTAGATTTCCTACGGCTCCGATTCTGCTTTCTTTAAGCTCACCAGGAAAAGGTACA
This sequence comes from Chryseobacterium sp. GW821-FHT04C04, assembly GCF_059420365.1. Lineage (NCBI taxonomy): Bacteria > Pseudomonadati > Bacteroidota > Flavobacteriia > Flavobacteriales > Weeksellaceae > Chryseobacterium > Chryseobacterium sp. GW821-FHT04C04. The sequence goes on from NZ_JBWKTO010000003.1 coordinate 184,447, forward strand.
CCATTAAGGGCAACAACATCTCTGATTCCTAATTTAATCATCTGATAACGTACTCCGGCATCCAGTTTAAATTTTTCATTATTAAAAATCAAACTTACTGTATTGCTTAAATTTTCGGAATATTTTTTTGTTGTCAGCGGGAAACCATTAACCAATTCTGTAGGTACAGCATACCAATAAGGCTCCAGAGCTGTCTGGTTGTAATAATATTTATTCCCCTGATGAGAAATAATATGTCTGATACTGAAAGGGAATTTCCCTGAGTTGAATGGTGTAAACTGATGGCTCAGATAATATCTTCTGTAAGCAAACTGAGAACTTGAAGAGGCTAAATTTACCTGTGCGTTTTGTCTGTTACTATAATTGCTGTCACCACTCTGAAACAGATTATCCTCAGTAATCCCACCACTTTCCTGATTGTTTATATTTTGGTGAAGATAATGAGCAAAGAGTTCATAGTTTCCGCTTTTTGAAACATAGTGTCCAGAGAATAGCGTATTGTTATTCGCTGACAATGAATTTCTGTACAGTCCCTGAGAACGAAGTCCCATATATTCAAGAGCAAAGTTGAACCTTTTCCCAATATTTTGGGTATAAGTAGATCTTAAAGCGGCCCCGTTTCGCATGGCATTATGATAAACAAATGTAGCGGTAGGTGTTTTTACATCATAGTATTTCACATCATTCGCCCCAATGATCATATAGGATTTATTGGAGGGTAGTAAAGAAAGATTCTGCTCATCATTGACTTCAAACACAAGAGGGTTGAATCCTGAGCCAATGTTGGCAGGCTGTACTCTCCCAAAGTTATCTTCATTATTTTGCTGTGAAAATATATACGTTTTATCAAAAGTCATAACGGTATCAAAAACTTTCTTTTCAGAAAACTGAGTCTGATACAGGTAATCATTAATAGTAGGTTTGAAAATTTTCAGGGAATCTTTTTTCCCGGAATCTATAACAAGAGTATCTTCTTTTTTGGGTTGAGGCTTGTTACCAGCTTTATTAACAACCTGAGCGTTGGCTACAAAACTTAAAGAGAAGAGTATGAAAAGGATGTACTTCATTATTCATTATTGTACAGCAAAAATAAGAAATAAAAGGACATAAAAAACCCCACAAAATGTGGGGTTAATTTATATAAGTATAATATTTTACTTATTGACCTGTAAATTCTTCATCATAATCTCCAAAACTTCCTAGTGAAGCACCAGTAGCAGGATTTTTAACAAAGAAGTTAACACGAAGTTTCAATACTCTTGTACATGCATTGAATGATGATTTAGTTCCATCAGCAGCATCTTTAATATAGTTAACACCACCATTAGAGTTAGAACCAAGGCTCTGCTCAGGTGTAGTAACAGCATAAGTATCAGGGTTGTACTTCAAAATCATATCAGCACCATTATCCATAAACCCAATAACTTTAAGCGTTCCTACATTACCTGTAACTCCTAAATCCTGAATAGTATACACTGCAGTAGGATCCTCTTTCCACGAAGATACGTTATTCTTGAATTGTCCATTTCCAACAAATGCAGAAGCTGGACAAGCTTTAGTATACGTCAGAGTATAAGACTGATCAAAAGATGCATTAGGAATTGATGAAGATTGTAATTTAAATACAATTACTTTAGGGTCAACAGTAGCACCTCCTTCAAGAAGTTTTATCTGAAACTTTCCATCAGCTTTACCAGCATCAACGGTTACAGTAGGGTTTACAATCTGGAAGTCTGTACCTTCCACAGCTGTTGAAACAGTTTTATCTACAACAAGTTTCACCTGTGCTGAAGAAGATAATGTCTGAACTGTCCCAAAATCAATATCTACTGTAGTGGAACCTGTTCCCATTTTTACTACAGCTTCTCCTCTTACTCCCTTATTGAAATGTAAATATGGATCACCATCATAAGTTTGGGTTTCATCTTTACAACTGTTGAATAAGAAAACAATGGATGCCAATATTAGGAATGCAAATTTTTTCATAGATTTTTATATTATAAAATTAATAGCCTGGATTTTGTTGAACATTAGGATTTGCATTAATTTCATTCAATGGAATAGGTAATGTAAACCTATAATCACTAGCAGGCAATGTAAGAGGCAAAGTTTTATTGTCATCGTCATAAACATCTCTGTCTACTCCAACGCCAGCAGCTACCCCCATTCTTTTTAAGTCTACATAACGGTGTCCCTCAAAACATAGCTCTCTTCTTCTTTCCAAAAGAATATCTGCATATGCCTGTTGAGCAGATGTATAAGTAATTGTAGCAGCTAGCGACTCTTTAGATCTTGACCCTCTGATTGCTCTAACACGGGTTGCAGCAGATACTAAATCTCCTTCATGCACAGCTACTTCAGCTAAAATCAGATACATTTCTGATAATCTGAACATTTTAATGTCATTTCTTAAGGCCATTGTAGAACTTGCAAGAGGAGGAAGTTTACCAGGATATTTGTCAATAACGATTACATCATCTTCTCTGGAGTTTGGTCCAGTAGGATAAAGCGGATCTAATTTTCTTGACGGATCAACAAATACATCAAATCTAATATCCCCACCTGGCAATTGATTAAGTAGTAAAAATAATTTTCTACTCATATCGAAATTCACAGATCCATTAATATCAGTGGAGTTTGTAGTCCATAATCCAGCAATGTTTGACCAAGAGCCTGTTGCACTGTTTGGTCTGTATAATGACCATAAGATCTCTCCTCTACCACCGTTCGCAGCAGTAGCATCTTTCCACATATTAGTATATGCAGTACCATTACCACTTGACAAAGTTAAACTACTAGTAGTGATAGCAGCCGTAGCATTAGCTTTAGCATTAACATCATCACCTTTGTAGTTATAATATCTCGCAGCAATTGCATTAATTCCTGCTTTTTTATCTAAATAGTTTTGAGGAGATGTCGATGCAACCGTACCTGCAGTAATATTAGTTGAATTCCAATTTGTAAGAGCATACTGTAAATCTGATTCAATCAAAGCAAAAATTTCAGAGTTTTTCACTCTTGGTAATTTTGTGGTAAAAGGATCAGCCGGTTCAGTGCTCAGCATTACCCCTAAAGCATTAGGATCTTTCATATTTGTAGAGAAATACGACTCTAGTGTGATGTAGGCATATGCTCTGATTGCTCTAGCATGGGCTAAAACATTAACATACAGTAATTTATTGTCATTAGACAATGAGTTATACTGAATTAGATTACTTCCTTTTATAAGGATATTTACTTTGTTAATAATGTTATAATTACTTACCCAGATCCCTGAAGCCTGGCTTGTTGTAGAGTTAAGTACAAATCTATGTGTTAAGATATCTGACGTACTTACACTGCTTGGTCCAAATCCAATCTCATCTGTGAAAAGAGAAGTAAAAAAGATCTCATTTGTTGGGTTTACAGCCGGATAAACACTTCCGTTCAGAAACTTCTGCATATCTTCTACTGACTGAAAAGCAACATTTGCATCATTAATCTCTCCATCCTGGACAATTTCTAGTGCATCGTTACATGACGTCAGCACTAAGAAAAACGATAATATATATAATACTTTTTTCATTTTAATAATTTTTTAGAAATCAATTTTCACTCCTACTGTATACATTCTCGGGTTAGGATATACACTTAAATTAGTTCCTGTAATTGGTTCAGGATCGAAACCTCTCCATTTTGTCCACGTATAAAGGTTTTCCCCCTGTACATATATTCTAAGCCCTGTAATCGGCAGGTTTTGCAATTGCTCTTTTCTAAGCTGATACCCAATTGTTACGGATCTTACTTTTAAGAAAGAAGCATCTTTAAGGAAATAGTCAGAATCTGCTGTATATCCCCAGTTGGTCGCTCTTAAGCTTGGAGTGTCAGAATTTGAATTCTGAGGAGTCCATGCGTTTAATAAATCTGTTGACATATTTGAAGAACCAACAGCACTAGATCCTAGTCCTTCAGGATTAGCTAACCAGTAAAGTGCATTGTCGAATTTCTTAACCCCTTGCTGGAATGTAAATAATCCGTCAAAGAAGAATCCTTTATAGTTCGTTTCAAAACCAAAACTTCCTGCATACTTAGGAATAGGACTTACGTTCATGAATTGCGCATCTTCCACTTTTGGAGCTTCTGTAACTCCTCCGTCTTTAGAATAGAATAACAGGTTACCATTACTCTTATTAACTCCGGCATATTTATAAACATACCATTCATTCAGACTATGACCAGCCATGGTAACAGCTGACCCTGGTTCCGGATCTCCAAAAATCTGATACTCATTAACTTTATTATTGTTATAAGCACCATTAGCAAATATACTGAATGTAAGATCGTTGGTTTTTATAACATTATAACGTAATCCAAGTTCAATACCTTTGTTAGTCATTGCTCCGTTGTTACCATTAATAGTATAAGAACCTGAAGAAGCAGAAGTTGGAATTGTACTGAATAGATTAGTTGTTTTCTTCTGATACACATCAAGAGTACCTTCTAATTTATTATTAAGTAAAGTGAAATCTAATCCAATGTTTGCCTGAGCAACATCTTCCCACTGCACAAATGGATTTCCGTAAGCAAAACCAAATCCAAGAGCGTTACCATATCCTGTAGGAGAAGTATACAAATCTCTTATAACCTGGCTAGCTGTCAATAAAGGGTTAGCACCAGGGTTCGCTGCAACAATATTCTGGTTACCATTTGTTCCATAAGAAGCTCTAAGTTTTAGGGTATTGAATGTAGATCCTTCCATGAAGCTCTCTTTATCAATATTCCATCTACCTGCTACTGACCAGTATGTTGCCCATCTGTTTTCTCCGACAAATCGGTAAGAAGCATCTCTTCTTAATGTACCACTGAAACCAAATCTTCCAGCATAGTCATAGTTAACAGTTCCAAAAACAGCCAACGTTCCCGCTGTAATTCTCGAAGCGCTCACTGAAGGAATATAAGGAGATGTTGCTGTGTTATCAAACGGCACATATCCTGTCCCTGAACCTGGTACATACGTTCTTGGGTCTAATCCGTTTTGTCTTCTTGTTGTTGATCTATAGTTTACCTTGTTATATTCCATGTTCACGGATGCGTCAACAGAATGCTCACCTAATTTTCCACTATATAATAAAGACACTACGTTGTTGATCGTTAAATCTCTTGTTGTAGTCTGATCTTCGTTACCTGTATATTTAGCGGTTCCTTGTGTTGCGTATGCCAAGTATGCCCAAGGAGCTCTACCGGATATTCTGTCACTTTGTCTGTAATCAATACCTAGTTTATTACCGATGGTAAAGTTTTTGGTAATGGCATAAGTTGCACCTAAGTTTGCACCAATAGATACTTGGTCTACCATATTTGGAAGATTTCCTCTTGTCAGAAGGTTTTGCAATACATAGATATTATTACCATTATTAAAATTGGTTCCGATGGAATTAAATAACTGCTGTCCGTTTGCATATTTAGTCGGAGACAAATATGGTAGTCCCATAAGAACTCCAAGAAGCGGGTTCTGTACCGAGTTGTTACTAATGCCCGAAGTAGTTTCTTCTAATAATTCGTTTCTTCTTGAGAATGCAAGAGCAAGCTGTGAATTAACATTTAGCTTATTATCTTTAGACTTAGCCTGAATGTTTGACCTAACAGTAAATCTCTTAAAATCCGTAGTTGGTACAGCTCCACCCTGCTCCATATAACCAAATGAGTTATAAGAAGATACATTCGCTCCACCTGTAGAAAGAGCAACATCGTGAGACTGGAACATCTCCGGCTTGAAAAATTGTTTTTTCCAATCTGTATTTATTCCCTGAGCCAAAGCCTCTTTAGCCTTAATATATTCTGAGTTAGTATCAGATAAACCGTATAATTTCATAATCCCCATATACTGTTCCGTATTGGCAAGATTATATTTATCAAGCGGTCTTAGTGACATACCCGTCATTCCTGTATAGGAAAGTTTAAACCCACTGTTATATTTACCTCTTTTTGTTCTGATAACTACAACCCCGTTAGCACCACGGTTACCATATACGGCAGTTGCTGCAGCATCCTTCAAAATAGTCGTTGACTCGATATCATTAGGGTTCAAGTTTCTATATTCTGAAGCATTCGATGGAATATCATCGATAACAATTAAGGCATCTGTATTACCATTAATAGAACTCGTACCACGAATCAATAAGCTAAACTTAGCAGAACCCGGGCTACCAGAACCACCGTTCATGATCACCCCTGGAGCTGACCCTTGTAAAGAAGTTAACATATTGACATTTGGTCTGTTCTCGAAGAATACCTCCCCAACAGTATTAGAAGCAACAGTTGACTTAGGTTTTGTGATACTTTTTGAGTAACCTAGCAAAACTACTTCATCAATTGATGTTTCTTTTTTTACCGTGTCTTTTTTCTTAGTTGTTGTCTGCTGCTGCGCAATTACCATTCCTCCAAAGAAAAACAGCGCCCCAGCACTCAGTACACGTAATTTAACATTCATATTAACAAATTTTAATATATTTAATGGGCAAATATGTTAATAAATATTAACATCCACAAATTAAACTATTGTTTAATCTACTGTTTTTTTTAATGTTTCATTTAAAAATTACGCAAAATAAATAAGATTCATTAATGATGAACGGCTTTTATTCAATAAAAAATAATTTTTTCGCCATCTGGATTCGCTTTAACAAATTATTAATAATGTAAAAAATATTATTTAGAATCATTATAAATTATTAGGTTGCAAAAAATAAAAAAACCACTTTATAAAAAAGTGGTTTTCACATATTTAGGATATATTTATTTCAGTTTCTTCTTGACTGCTACTTCTTCGTAAACTTCAAGAATATCTCCGATTTCTATATCATTATAGCCTTTTAGGTTCAGACCACATTCGTAGCCTTTTGTTACTTCTTTAACATCATCCTTGAAACGCTTCAAGCTTTCCAATTCACCGTCAAATTTAACAATACCATCTCTCAGAACTCTTACTTTTGAACTTCTGGCTACTTTACCTGAAAGAACCATACATCCTGCAATTGTTCCAACCTTAGAAATTTTAAATACTTCTCTGATCTCAACATTACCGATTACCTGTTCTTTAATCTCAGGGGAAAGCATACCTTCCATAGCTTCCTTCACTTCTTCGATAGCGGCATAGATTACAGAATAGTTTCTGATCTCAATTTCCTCTCTATCTGCAAGGTCTTTAGCATTGGCACCAGCTCTTACATTAAATCCAATAATAATTGCATCTGAAGCTGCAGCTAAGTTAACGTCAGATTCAGTAATCTGTCCTACTCCTTTGTGAAGGATATTAACGTTAATCTCAGCAGTAGACAATCTCTGTAACTGATCTGATAATGCTTCCACTGAACCATCTACGTCTCCTTTCAGGATAATGTTCAGTTCTTTGAAATCACCTAAAGCGATTCTTCTACCTAATTCTTCAAGTGTAGTATGCTTTTTAGTTCTGATGGAAAGTTCTCTCTGAAGCTGTTCTCTCTTATTAGCGATAGTTTTAGCCTCACTTTCATCTTCATATACTTTAAACTTATCACCTGCTGTAGGAGCTCCATCCAGCCCTAAAATAGTTACTGGAATAGATGGGCCTGCTTCTGTAAGGTTTCTCCCTCTTTCATCAAGCATAGCTTTCACCTTACCATGGTTTTTACCTGCAACCACATAGTCTCCCACTTTTAAAGTACCAGTCTGTACCAACATTGTGGCAACATATCCTCTACCTTTATCTAGTGAAGCTTCAATAACAACTCCCTGAGCATTTCTATCTGGATTAGCTTTTAAATCAAGCATTTCTGCCTGAAGTAATACTTTCTCCAATAGAACATCCATATTGTTACCAAATTTTGCAGAAATTTCCTGCGCCTGAACATTTCCTCCCCATTCTTCTACAAGGATATTCATCCCTGAAAGTTGCTGACGGATATTATCAGGGTTTGCACTTGGTCTATCTACTTTGTTTAATGCAATAATCATTGGTACACCAGCTGCCTGTGCGTGAGAAATTGCTTCTCTCGTTTGAGGCATTACATCATCATCGGCAGCAATCACAATAATTGCAATATCCGTAATTTGAGCACCTCTGGCTCTCATCGCTGTAAACGCCTCGTGACCCGGTGTATCTAAGAATGTAATTCTTTGTCCGTTTTCAAGTTTCACATTGTAAGCACCAATATGCTGTGTAATTCCTCCAGATTCACCTGCAATTACATTTGTTTTTCTTATGTAGTCAAGCAATGAAGTTTTACCGTGGTCAACGTGACCCATTACTGTTACGATCGGAGCTCTTGATACAAGATCTTCTTCAGAATCAATAATATCTTCGCTGTCATTTTCTTCAAGATCAGCATCTGAGAATTCAATTTTATAACCAAATTCGTCTGCTACCAATAATAAGGTATCTGCTTCTAATCTTTGGTTCATGGTAACCATTACCCCAAGTGAGAAACATGCAGAAATTACTTCTGTTGGCGAAACGTTCATTAAGCTCGCTAATTCACCTACAGTAATAAATTCTGTAACTTTTAGAGTTCTGTCTTGTGCCTCAAGCTCTTGCTGACGCTCATCCTGCTCTCTACGATAAGTTCTTTTGTCTTTTCTGTGTTTTGCAGATTTAGATTTACCTCCCTTATTAGTCAGTTTTTCTAATGTTTCCTTGATCTGATTCTTAACTTGTTCGTCAGTCAGTTCAACGGGCATAACTCTTTGTCCAGGTCTGTTGTTCTGAGGTCCTTTTTTGAATCCTCCACCTTGACCACCTGGGCGGTTTTGGTTATTGTTGTTTCCAAAACGGTTTCCACCACCTTGTCCACCTTGACCTGGAGGTCTGTTTCCTTGCCCTCCTTGACCCTGGCGGTTTCCACCTTGTCCACCTTGACCCTGAGGTCGGTTTCCTTGGCCTTGTCCACCTTGGTTATTATTATTGTTGTTTCCTGAGTTTTGATTATTCCCTTGACCTTGTTGGTTATTCTGGCCGCCAGGTTTTTCAATTCTCTTTCTTTTCTTTTTTGCTCCAGCACCTGGTTTTGGCGCAAACTGAGTTAAGTCGATCTTTTCTCCAACGATCTTAGGACCGTCAAGTTTTTGATATACTGTCTCAATTTTTTGCGGTTCCTGAGATTCAGGTTCAGCTTCTACTTTTGGAGCTTCCACTTTCTTCTCCACTACAACAGCTGGTTTTGGAGTTTCTTTTATTGGTTCCACAGGTTTAACGTCTTCTTTTTTCTCCTCCATTTTTGGCTTGTCTTTTTTTACAGGTCTGTTTCTAGATTCTATTTGAGACAAATCAATTTTATCCAAAACCTTGAATTCCTGTTTTTCAGGAACTGCTTTTACTTCCGGTTGTTCTTCTTTCACGATTTCGTCTTTCTTTTCTTCAACCGGTGCCGCAACAGGAGTTACAGGAGCTGCAGGAGCTTCTTCAACTTCAGGCTTCTTAGGTTCTAAATCTATTTTACCTAAAATTCTAGTTTCTGGTTTATTTGCTTTAGCTCTTATCACTTCAGGGGTTTTCTTTTCTTCAATTTCCAGTTTTTCTTCCGGAACTTTAGTGATCACCACCTCATGGGAAGCCTTTCGTTGTTCGCCATCCTTAGCAAACTCAGCTTCCAATGCAGAATATGCCGATTCTTCCAATTGAGCGTTAGGATTGCCTTCAACCACGAACCCCCTTGATTGTAAAAATTCTACTAATCTGGACATCGAAATATTGAATTCCTTAACCGCTTTATTTAATCTAATTTTTGGCATCTATATTATTTACTGTTTTTAATTTTTAAAATTAAAGTATTTCCTTTTTACTGTTTATTAAAATTTATTTAAAATTTTAATCTTCAAATTCTTCTCTCAGAATACGCTTAACGTCTTCGATTGTTTCTTCTTCAAGGTCAACCATATTAAGAAGACTTTCAGTTTCTTTATCCAATACTGATTTTGCAGTTGTAAGTCCTACTTTCTTAAACTCATCCAAAATCCACTGCTCGATATCATCGTTAAATTCTCTCAATTCAACGTCATCATCCTCGCTGGATTCTCTGTATACATCAATCTCATATCCTGACAACCAAGAAGCCAGTCTGATATTCTGTCCTTGTTTTCCAATTACTTTAGAAATCTCTTCAACAGGAGTATATACTAATGCATAGTTTTGTTCCTCGTTAATGTCAATTTTATTGATGGTAACATTTCCTAAAGCTCTCTTCACCAAAATTTCAGGGTTTTTAGACCACTGAATAACATCGATGTTTTCATTTCTCAATTCTCTTACAACTCCATGAATTCTGGATCCTTTTACCCCAACACAAGCTCCTACAGGATCAATTCTATCATCATAAGCATCTACTGCAATCTTCGCCTTTTCACCAGGAATTCTCACTACCTTTTTCAGCATGATTGTTCCATCCTGGATCTCAGGAATTTCCAGCTCCAATAACTTCTCAAGGAATTTAGGTGCAGTTCTGGAAATAATAATCTGTGGTTTAGAACCTTTAAAATCTACTGTCTCGACAATAGCTCTGATATTCTCACCCTTTTTAAAGAAATCGGATTGGATCTGGTTTTCTTTTGGTAAAATAAATTCATTTCCTTCATCATCCAACAAAATCACGTGCTTATGACGGATGTGGTGGATTTCTCCTACAACTATTTCTCCAATTTTATCTCTAAACTGCTCGTACAGCATTGCATTATTGTGCTCCTGTAATTTTGTAGCCAGAATCTGCTTAAGGGTAAGAATATTTCTTCTTCCCAATTGCGCAACAGGAATTTCCATTGTAAAGTCCTCACCTACTTCGAAAGTAGGGTCAATCTTCTTTGCTTCAGAAATTTCAATTTCCAAATCATCATCTTCAGACATTTCGTCCTCTACAATTGTTTTATTTAAAAATATCTGAAAATCTCCTTTATCCGGGTTTACAATCACATCAAAATGATCATCTGAATCAAATCTTTTTCTCAAAAGAGTTTTCAGTGAATCTTCAATAATTGCCATAAGATCAATCTTACTGATCCCCTTTTCGTCTTTAAAATCACCAAAGGATTCAATCAACGCTATATTATCCATCTATTCTTTTTTCTTTTAAAATTTAATTATTACTAATGCTTTTTTGATCTCAGAGTAAGCAATCTCTTTCTCCTCTTCCACATCTACTTTCCCTTTCCCGATCTCTTTCGGTTTACGGTAACGTAGAATAAGTGTAATCTTCTCATCGTCTACTTTTGACAATTCTCCTTCAATCTTGGAAGAATCCTCCAACATCACCTCAATCTCTCTCCCGATATTTTTACCGAACTGTCTGGGTGTGGATAATGGCTCGCTCAATCCGGCTGACATCACCTGAAGGCTAAAGTCATGCTCTTCACGATCCATATTAAATTCTATCGCACGGCTTGCATCAAGACAATCCTGCAGAGAAACTCCGTTATCACCATCTAAAATTACTGTAATATCATCCCCTGCAGAAAATTTAAGATCAATAAGAAACATATCTTTTCTGGTCTCAAGGAATTCATTTAACAATTCTTCAATTCTTTGTCTAAACTCCATATATTTTTTATCTTGGTTTACAGTACGAAAAAAGGCTTTCTTGCGAAGCCTTCCCATTTTTTCCGTAAATCCAATGCAAATATACGCTTTTTTTCTAAAAATGCAAAATTATCTTAAGTATCAAGCAAATAGCGTCAGATCCATTTACAATAAATTAAAGGAATATGTTACCGGATTTTTATTACTTTTGTCTTTAGAATTTTAAAACAAACATTTTGAATATAACGATTGTAGGAACAGGTTATGTAGGGTTAGTTACAGGCACTACCCTCGCAGAACTTGGCAATTCAGTATACTGTGTTGATATTGATGAAAAAAAAGTAGAAGGTCTAAAAAACGGCATTGTTCCCATCTATGAGCCGAACCTTGAAGAAATGTTTTTGAGAAACATTCAATCTGAAAGATTATTTTTCACTACGAACCTTAAAGAAGCCTTAGACAAAAGCGAAGTGATCTATCTGGCACTGCCTACTCCTCCTGGTGAAGATGGTTCTGCAGATTTATCTTATGTACTTCAGGTTGCCAATAATATTGGTGAGCTGATGACTGAATATAAAGTCATTGTCAATAAAAGCACCGTTCCCGTAGGAACTGCAGATAGGGTAAGAGAAGCCATCTCTTCCAAAACAAACCTCCCTTTTGACGTAGTTTCAAATCCTGAATTCTTAAGAGAAGGTTTTGCCGTTGAAGACTCTATGAATCCCTCAAGAGTAGTCGTGGGTGCCAGCTCGGAAAGATCAAAAGACATCATGTCTAAAATATACCAGCCTTTTACCAATACCGGAATTCCAATCATCTTTATGGATGAGAAATCATCGGAGCTTACAAAGTATGCAGCGAACTCGTTTTTAGCGGTAAAAATTACCTTTATGAACGAAATTGCCAACTACTGTGAAAAAGTAGGTGCAGATGTAGATAAGGTAAGACTCGGAATGGGTAGTGATGACAGAATAGGCCACAGATTCCTATTCCCGGGAATCGGATACGGAGGAAGCTGTTTTCCAAAAGACGTAAAAGCTCTTATAACATCCGGAAAGCAGGAAGATTTCAACTTTCAGATTCTTGAAGCCACAGAAAATGTCAATACTACCCAGAAAGTAATTTTAGTTTCAGAAATTGAAAAATATTTCGACGGTGATATTAAAGGAAAGAAAATTGCGATGTGGGGGCTTGCTTTCAAAGCGAATACTGATGATATCAGAGAAGCTTCATCTTTGGACAACATCGCTCTTTTACTGGAAAAAGGTGCAAAAATTGTAGCATATGATGCTGTTGCAGAAAATAATGTGCAGAAACTTATGGGTGACAAAATACAGTATGCCAAAGGAATGTATGATGCACTGGAAGATGTGGACGCACTATTTATTGCTACAGAATGGCCGGAATTCAAAAACCCAAACTTTGAGCTTATGGCAAAAAAGATGAAAAACAAAGTTATTTTTGACGGCAGAAATATGTATCCATTGGAAATCCCGGAACAAAACGGATTCCATTATAAAAGTATAGGAAGAAAGACCATCTCAAAATAAATAAATGAAAAATATTATCATTACAGGAGGTGCTGGATTTATCGGCTCCCATGTTGTAAGAGAATTTGTAAAAAACAATCCGGATATTACAATTATCAATCTTGACGCCCTTACTTATGCCGGAAATCTGGAAAACTTAAAGGACATCGAAAATGAGCCCAATTATGTTTTCGAGAAGGCAGACATTACCCAACCTGAAGAACTTAGAAAAGTTTTTGAAAAATACAATCCGGATGCTGTAGTGCATTTAGCCGCAGAAAGTCATGTAGATAGAAGTATTACTGATCCTATGGCGTTTATCAACACCAATGTGAACGGAACCGCTAATCTTTTGAATCTTTGTAAGGAATTCTGGACATTAAATCCTGAACATACTCATGGCAGATTCCCTGATGAAAAAAGAACAAACCTTTTCTATCATATTTCTACAGATGAAGTATATGGAAGTCTGGGAGAAACAGGATTCTTTTTAGAGACAACATCATATGACCCTCAATCTCCGTATTCTGCTTCAAAAGCAGCTTCTGACCATTTGGTAAGAGCTTACGGAAATACATACGGAATGCCGTTCATCGTATCGAACTGTTCCAACAATTACGGTCCCAATCATTTTCCTGAAAAGCTGATTCCTCTTTGTATTTCCAATATTATCAATGAAAGGCCTCTTCCTATTTATGGAGACGGAAAATACACCAGAGACTGGTTATTTGTCATTGATCACGCGAAGGCGATTCATCAGATTTTTAAGGATGCAAAAACCGGAGAAACTTACAATATCGGAGGCTTCAACGAGTGGCAGAATATTGATCTTGTCAAAGAACTGATCAAACAAATGGATGCTAAACTGGAAAAGCCCGAAGGTTATTCTGAAAAACTGATCACTTTTGTAAAAGACAGACCCGGTCATGACAAGCGTTATGCCATTGATGCAACAAAATTAAATAAAGATCTGGGCTGGAAACCGTCAGTAACTTTTGAAGAAGGTTTAGGAAAAACCATAGACTGGTATCTTGAAAATAAAGAATGGCTAGAGAATGTGACTTCTGGAAATTATCAGGATTACTATAGCAAACAATACAGCTAAACATCCAGCTATTGAGGAAAAAACAATCCGTAAAATAGCAAAAGAAAATCAACTTAGTAACACAAAAGAAATTTGCGTAATACTCACCAACACATGAAAGGAATAATATTAGCCGGAGGTTCCGGAACAAGACTTTACCCTCTAACTATAGCCGTAAGTAAACAGCTAATGCCTGTTTATGATAAACCCATGATCTATTATCCGCTTTCCACGCTTCTTTTGGCAGGAATCAAGGATATTCTGATTATTACCACGCCACATGATCAAGCTGGCTTCATCAAACTTTTGGGCGATGGCTCACAAATTGGCTGTAATATAGAATACGTTGTACAACCAAGTCCTGATGGATTAGCACAGGCTTTTATTTTAGGTGATCAGTTTATCGGTAATGATTCTGCAGCACTGGTATTGGGTGATAATATTTTCTACGGTTCCGAAATGGGAACTTTACTGAAAAATAAAACCAATCCTGATGGAGGAGTTGTTTTTGCCTATCACGTTGCAGACCCTGAAAGATATGGTGTTGTAGAGTTTGACAAAGATCTGAAAGCTGTCTCTATTGAAGAAAAACCTGAAAAACCGAAATCAAACTATGCCGTACCAGGCCTTTATTTTTATGATAACAGCGTAGTGGACATCGCTAAAAACATCAAACCTTCCGCAAGAGGTGAGCTGGAAATTACCGATATCAACAATGTGTATCTCAGGAAAGGAAAGTTGGAAGTCGCTGTTCTTGACAGGGGTACTGCCTGGCTGGATACAGGAACTTTCGACTCTCTTCATGATGCTTCAGAATTTGTAAGTGTTATCGAAAAAAGACAAGGATTTAAAATTGGCTGTATTGAAGAAATTGCATTCAGAAACAAATTCATTAACGAAGAAAAGCTTCTTGAAACTGCTGCTAAATATGGTAAAAGTGGTTACGGTGAATACCTGAAACAACTTATTGGTAAATAACAAATACAATTTATAAAAATCATAGACTATTGGCTTTATGGCCAATAGTTTTTGTTCATACCACCAAATATCAATATATTAGTTGTTGATTTTTAGTTTTATTGACAATGAAAATTCATAAACTAAGAGATACGGTAAGAATTAATTATTATAAATTTGCAAAAACTTACACAAATGAATGAACCACAACAGAAGTGGACTGAAACGATTGATGCAGATCATTCGTTATTTGACTTGAAGCTAAAAGAAGTCTGGAGATACAAAGATCTTGTTTATATGTTTGTAAAAAGAGATTTTGTATCCAGTTTTAAGCAGACTATTTTAGGACCTATATGGTTTTTTATCAATCCCATTCTAACAACCATCGTATATCTGGTTATTTTTGGAAGAATTGCCAAACTCCCTACGGATGGAGCCCCACCTCTTCTTTTTTATCTGGCTGGTGTTACTCTTTGGAATTATTTCTCTTCCTCTTTAATGGCAACCTCCTCCACTTTTACTGGAAATGCCGGAATTTTCGGAAAAGTTTATTTCCCAAGGCTGGTTACTCCATTATCCATCGTTATCTCTAACCTTATGAGGTTTGGAGTACAGTTTGTTTTATTCATTGCTGTATGGGCTTATTATTACTACAAAGGAGAGGCACATCCTAATATCTGGATTCTTGCAACCCCGTTTCTTATATTCCTGATGGCACTTTTTGCATTAGGCGTTGGAATGATATTTTCTTCACTTACCACAAAATATAAAGATCTGAGTATGCTTCTAGGTTTTGGGGTCAGTCTATATATGTATGCTACACCAGTAATTTATCCGGTATCTTCATTACCTGGATTCTTTAAAAAATTAGCTTATTACAATCCGTTGACAGGTATTTTTGAGTGTTTCAAATATGCATGGATCGGTGTGGGAGACTTCTCCCCTGCCATGCTTGGAATCAGTACTGGTATTATTTTTATCCTTTTAATGATAGGAATTGTTGTATTCAATAAAGTTGAAAAAACTTTTATGGATACGGTGTAATTATTTTTCTTTTAAAAATTTAAATTAAAAAACATGCTGGCTTTAAAAGCAGAAAACATATCTAAACAATACCGTCTGGGACAAGTTGGTACAGGAACACTGTCTCATGATCTCAACAGGTTCTGGTATAAAATAAGAGGAAAGGAAGATCCTTATCTGAAAATTGGAGAAGCCAATGACAGAACTACCAAGGGAGATTCTGAATATGTATGGTCTCTCCGTGATATCGATTTTGAAATCGAAAAGGGAGATGCTGTGGGAATTATCGGAAGAAATGGTGCCGGAAAATCAACACTGTTAAAGGTATTGAGTAAAGTTACAAAACCTACAACAGGACAGATTTATACCAACGGAAGAATTGCCTCTCTATTGGAAGTAGGAACGGGATTCCACCCTGAAATGACAGGGCGGGAAAATGTTTTTCTTAATGGAGCAATCTTAGGAATGACAAGAAACGAGATCAAGAGAAAGTTTGATGAAATCGTAGATTTTTCAGGGGTTGAAAGGTATATAGATACTCCCGTAAAAAGATACTCTTCAGGAATGTATGTCCGCCTTGCGTTTGCCGTAGCAGCTCACTTAGAATCTGAAATCCTTATTGTAGATGAAGTACTGGCAGTGGGAGATGCAGAGTTTCAGAAAAAATGTCTTGGTAAAATGAATGATGTGACAAGAGGAGAAGGCCGAACCATCCTTTTTGTAAGTCATAACATGACTGCCGTTAAAGAATTGTGTACAAAAGGAATTCTTTTAAATCAGGGGCAAATTGATTACCAGGGAGATATTCTCAGCACCATCATAGAATACCAAAAAAGTAGTGCGAGAGAAAGTTCTTATCACTACAACGGCAATTTGGATGAAGCTGTAGGTAATGAAAATATCAGAATAAAAGAGTTTTCAGTGTCTCCTATTAAAGGAGATCTATTAGATATTGATTCCGGAGTGCATGTAAAACTTGTTTTTCATAATTACTGCCCAAACATTAACCTTGATACAACATTTGAGCTGAAAAACTATGATGAATTAGTAATTTTTCACGTTGGAAAACTTGTTTCGGAAAATAATGATTCAAAGACAGGAGAATATACTGTAGAATTTGATATACCTGCAGGTTTTTTAAATGCAGGAAATTACTATTTTAGACTTTACTTTGGAAAAGATCAACAAATTCTTTTGTATGGAATTGATAACTTTATCGGATTTGAAGTAGAAAATGTAAAAGTTGGAACAATGATGCACATTTATCCTGGAATAACCAGACCATTTTTTGAATACAAATTACAAACGCCATGATCCCTAAAATAATAGAACTCCCTAAAATATATGATAAGAGAGGAAATTTATCCTTTTTCGAACATCCTAATCAATTACCTTTTGAAATAGAAAGAACCTATTGGATATATGATGTGCCCGGAGGTGAAGTAAGAGGAAGCCACGCTTTTAAGGTGCAGCAGGAATTTATAATTGCTCTTTCCGGAAGTTTTGATGTGGTAATACATAATGGGAAAGAAGAACAGAGATTCTCCTTAAACAGATCCTATTATGGATTATATATCCCTAAAATGTTCTGGCGCCGACTAGAAAATTTTTCAACTAATTCATTAGCATTGATTGTTTCTGATAAACCATACAATGAAGATGATTATATAAGAGACTTTAAAGAATTTAAAACATTGACTAATGAAAAATAGTATTTCTGTATTTGATTGTAATGTTATTGATTTAGGTAAAATCAGTTTTGATGAAGGAAATATCACCGTAGTTGAAAACAATTCATCATTTCCCTTTAGTGTAAAAAGAGTTTTCTATTTATACGATATTGAAGGAGGAGAAAGCAGAGGGGCGCATTCCCATAAAGAATGTCATCAGTTTCTGATTGCAGCAAGCGGTAGTTTTGAGGTCTCATTAGATGATGGAAAATTCAAAAGACAGGTTTTTTTGAACCGTCCCAATATAGGTCTGCATATTCCACCTGGAATCTGGGCTTCGGAGGTTAATTTTTCTTCGGGAGCCATTTGTTTGGTACTGGCATCTCATACGTATAATGAAAATGACTATATAAGAGATTATCACACATTTTTAAAAATACAAAATGAAAAATAATATTCATCCCTTGTCTGATGTTCAAACCGAAAACATAGGTGAAAATACTATGATTTGGCAATTTTGTGTTATATTAAAGAATGCAAAAATTGGTAAGAACTGTAATATTAACTGTAACGTCTTCATTGAAAATGACGTGAAAATTGGCGACAACGTTACTGTTAAACCAGGAGTACAAATCTGGGATGGAGTAACTATTGAGAATAATGTATTTATAGGTCCAAACGTTACATTTACCAATGATCTTGTTCCACGTTCTAAACAATATCCTTTAGAATTTAGCAAAACTTTAATAAAAGAAGGTGCTTCTATTGGAGCAAACTCTACTATTATAGCAGGAAATACAATTGGAGAAAACGCATTCGTAGGAGCTGGAAGTGTAATTACAAAAAATGTCCCTGCTCATACAGTATGGTATGGTAATCCTGCAAAACAGAAAGGTTATATAACCAGAACTGGACTAATTCTAGATCTTGAAATGAAAGATGAATCAGGCAATGAATATTTTTTTGAAAACTCACAATTAATAAAACGGTCATAATCTTTGCTAAAAAAATTCCCGCATGATGCTGAAAAAATTATCTTTAATTCTTCTTTCTTATTATAGCGAAGAGCGCATTGTCAAAGTTTATGAAAATGTTAAAAAGCTATTAGATAAAAATAATATTCCATTTGAATTTATCATTGTAGATGATGGATCTTTAGATAATTCTTATAAAGTAGCATTAGAGCTAGAAAAAAAGGAGTCAAATGTCAGAGCTTACCAACTTAGCAGGAATTATACAAGTCATTATTCTATTTTTGCAGGACTATCTTTGGCGGAGGGAGCATGCGCATTACCTATTGTAGATGACGAACAGCAGCCATACGATACAATTGTAGAAATGTATAATATCTGGCTTCAAGGAGAAAAAATCATTATCCCACATAGAATTACTCGTGATGATAGCTGGAAAAGCAGTATTTTTTCAGAAGCTTATTATAAAATAATGAACAGCCTTACGGAAGTGAAATTTCCCAAAGGTGGAGCTGATCTATTTTTTATTGACAGGGAGATAATCAATATTCTTAACGAAAAAATACATCCTAGAAATACATCATCTGTTGCAGAAATTTTAAGGTTAGGTTTTACCCCGTATCACTATGGGTATAAAAGACCATTGGGTATTAATCAGAAATCCCGATGGACTTTAAAAAAGAAATTAACATTAGCAAAAGACACTTTCTTTTCATCCTCATCTTTTCCTATAAAATTTATATTTAATCTTGGTCTTTGGGTGTCTTTAATATCGTTTCTGCTGATTATCTTCTATATTTACATTAAGTTTTTTGGCAGCCCGTTTTTTAATGACATACAACCTAAAGGATGGACCAGTATAATATTATTTATATCTTTTTTTGGGGGTCTGATTCTTTTCTCTCTTGGGATCATAGCAGAATATATTTGGCGAATTTTTGAAGAAGTTAAAGATCGTCCTGGTTACATCATTAAACAAAAAAACGATACTGATAAACAGTAAAAAGATCTATTATGCTTAATATATTAAAAAAAATACAGCCTATATATTACATAATATTTGTGTTTTTATTATGCTTACAATATTCTCTTCTTTCAAATGACAGATTACCATTTACATATGCAGATATTTTTGATGAAAAATATTATATAGAGATCGTTAGAAATTTCTCAAAAAGTTTCTTTCAACAAAGCTTTAATCCATATTATATTTCTAGATTATTTGTTCCTGGAATAGCACATTTTATACATCGGTTGTTTGGGATTGTTTTTAGTCTGAATAATATTGAAATTATTTTCATCATCTTGAATTGGATTAGTATTTTCATTTCACTATACTATTATTTTAAAATTGTAAGGATAAAAAATTATAACAAAAACATTACTATTGTTGGTTTTTGTTTTCTTTTTGTCAATTTTTTTGTCCTTAAATTTTCAAACTATTATCCTATCCTGATGGATTTATTTGGTTTTACTTCCGGGATAGCTTTATACTATTATCATATAGCCAAAAACAAGATAATGTTTTCAATTATACTATTGATCTCCATGTTTGTTTTTCCAACAACTTCTTTAATAGTAATTTCGGTTATTGTTTCAAGCCTTATTTCTTTTAGTGACAAGGGGATTAATATTGAAAAAAATTTAAATAAATATTTATATTCAGTGTTTTTGTTGTGTATTTTATTTGAGGTATATTATATATATTCAAACTATACCCTGTTTGTGAGCACATCTACGAAGGATTATTCTGTACAGTCCTACTTATTTTTAATTCCGATAACTTTTGTATTATTAAATTGCTTTATATTTTTTACCATTCGGTATATTTTAAAACTATTTAATAATTTCCACATAAATCTCAAGGGAATCACATCTCCATTGGCTATTTTTTCAATGGTTATTTTAGTACTATTCACTTTTGCAAGCAAATTTTTCAGTGTCAATTTTAAAGGCTCCAATGTCCTTTCATCAAGCGGATTTTTATTTAACTTAATGTTTCAGGCTTTTTCATTTCCTATGAAATTTCTTATTACACATTTTATTTATTATGGATTATTTGTTGTTTTTATATTATATTTTCGAAAGACATTTTTTTTCCATGCCATAAAAAACTCAGATCCTTTTCTTAAAGTTATCATAACACTATTTTCAGTATTTTTCATTTTAGGCACCGAGACAAGACAGTTTTTACAATTTTTCCCTTTTGTTATATTTATATTTTTAGATTCGATCAAGAAAATCCATTTTAGCAAATATCAATTAATTGGTATTTTTACATTTCAATTGATTTGGTCTAGATTCTGGTATACAATTAATGTGTCCGAAGGATTTTTAACTAAAGCGTTATTAGAAAAAAAATTCTCTAACTTTCCTGCTCAAAGATATTTTCAGTTTCAAGGACCATGGCTATCAACCAATAACTCGATTATATATGGCGTTATTTTTATCCTTGTTTTTGTAGTAGTATCTTATATACTGAAAAAGAACCATTCAAATAATGAAGTATAACATCTGAAATTATAATACTTAATAACAATTAACAAATGATAAAATTCTTAGATCTTCAAAAAATCAATTTAAAACATCAGGAAGAAATTGAAACAAAACTTTCGCAGGTTTTCCTTTCTGGATGGTATCTTATGGGGCAGGAACTTTCCGCTTTTGAAAATAACCTTTCTCAATATATAGGAGCCAAACACGCTATTGGTGTAGCTAACGGATTAGATGCGTTACGTCTCATTCTTCGTGCATATATTGAAATGGGAATTATGGATCGTGGGGATGAAATTCTTGTGCCATCCAACACCTATATTGCTTCCATTCTTGCAATTTCAGATAACGGTTTAGTTCCTGTTCTCGTAGAGCCAGATATCAATAATTATAATGTTGACATCTCAAAAATTGAAGAAAATATTACGGCAAAAACAAAAGGGATTCTGATTGTTCATCTATACGGACGAACTCTTTTCTCTGATGAGCTTAAAAATTTAGCAGAAAAACATCAGTTAAAAATCATTGAAGATAATGCTCAGGCTATCGGTGCAGAATGGAACGGAAAAAAAACAGGCAGCATAGGGGATTCAGCCGGCTTTAGTTTCTATCCTGGGAAAAACCTAGGAGCTTTAGGAGATGCTGGAGCTGTTACAACCAATGATGATAATTTAGCAAAAGTAATCAGAGCATTGGCCAATTATGGATCTGATCAGAAATATGTCAATATTTACCAGGGTCTCAACTCAAGATTAGATGAAATTCAGGCAGCAGTTCTGGACGTCAAGCTAAAATATATTGATGAAGAAAATACAACAAGAAAAAATATTGCGAAAAAATATATCGCAAAAATATCAAATCCAAAAATAATTCTTCCGACAAACCCGGCGGATGAAAATGAGCACGTTTGGCACTTATTTGTCATCAGAACAGAAAACCGTGATGAACTTCAAAAGTATTTAACTGAAAATGGTATTCAGACACTGATACATTATCCTATCCCACCTCATAAGCAGCAAGCTTATAAAGAATGGAATAAGTTGTCTTTCCCGATCAGTGAAAAAATCCATGAAGAAGTATTAAGTTTACCTATCTCCCCTGTAATGACAGAGGAAGAAATTGAAAAAGTAATAGAAATTGTAAACGGATTTTAAAGTTTTTAACTCTTTAAAAAAGCTTAAATTCAATAAAGTAAAATATCATGACAGAATTGCCTCTGGTTTCGATTTTATGCCTGAGCTACAACCAAGAACGGTTTATAGTAGAATCTCTGGAAAGTTTCAAATCTCAGAACTATAGTAATATCGAAATATTGATTTGTGACGATTTTTCTAAAGACAATTCTGTAGAAGTTATCAATCATTGGATCAAAGACAATCCTGAGCTGAATATCCAATTTATTCCTCATTCGCAGAATATAGGGATCTGTAAGTCATTGAATGAATTACTGAATATATCAAAAGGTAAATATATTATCACTATAGCCCTTGATGATCTTATGGAGGCTGATAAAATAGAAAAGCATGTGGCTATTCTTGAAAATTCGTCTCCTCACGAAGCATTGGTATTTTCCAATGCCCACTTAATAGGTGATAATTCAGTACGTTTCCAAAATACTTTTATTCCTTATTTCCACAGATATCTGAATATTGAATCGGGAAACTTTTACAAAACATTACTTAATGATAATTTTATTCCTGCAATGTCATGTGTCACTAAGTCTTCTTTGATAAAAGAGATTGGAGGCTGGGATGAAACTTTAACTTTTGAAGATTATGATATGTGGTTGAGATTAAGTCAAAAATATGATTTCATCTATGATGACTACAAATCCTGCAGCTATAGAATGCACGCAACAAATGTTCATAAAAAGAAAAATTTTTTAGACGTGTCCTTCTTTGAC
This sequence comes from Chryseobacterium sp. GW821-FHT04C04, assembly GCF_059420365.1. Classification (NCBI taxonomy): domain Bacteria; kingdom Pseudomonadati; phylum Bacteroidota; class Flavobacteriia; order Flavobacteriales; family Weeksellaceae; genus Chryseobacterium; species Chryseobacterium sp. GW821-FHT04C04. The sequence goes on from NZ_JBWKTO010000003.1 coordinate 207,595, forward strand.
ATTTATCTAAAACACAAAGATCAGCCTGAAATGAAAAAGAAAATCCTAAAACTTATTCATGAGGCTTATAAAGAAAATAAATTGACTGAAAGTCACAAAAAATACCTTAGAGAGCTTAATAATAAAACACTTACAGAAAAATTAATTCTGAAGAATGTAGGAAAGTTCACTTTTAACACATTACATTATCTTCAAAAAGTTTATTATAAAAGTTGGTAAAACTATTCTTAAATCAATTATGAAAAAAATAAAGCCCCTTGCATTTTATCTCCCTCAATACCACCCTGTCCCCGAAAATGACGAATGGTGGGGAAAAGGATTTACAGAATGGACGAATGTAGGAAAAGCCCAACCCCTGTTTGAAGGACACGAACAGCCTATATATCCTGGAGATCTGGGGTATTATGACCTGCGTGTTCCTGAAGTAAGAGAACAGCAGGCTCAGATGGCAAAAGACTATGGGGTACATGGATTTATCTATTATCACTACTGGTTTGGCAATGGCAAACAATTGCTGGAACGCGTGGCAAATGATGTATTACAATCAGGAAAACCAGATTTTCCTTTTTGCTTCTGCTGGGCCAACGAAACCTGGTCTGGAATATGGCATGGGTTATCGGAAAAAATTCTGGCAAAACAGGTTTACCCTAATGAGCAGGACTTAACTGCTCATTTCGAATATCTTCTGCCTTTCTTCAAAGATGAGAGGTATATCAAAATAGACAACAAGCCTCTTTTCATTATCTATGATTCCAATCATTTAAATGAAGGGGATCCCCACTATATTACAAAATTCAGAGAGCTCGCCAGGAAAAACGGATTTGATGATCTATACATCATGGCATCCAATAAACTCCGTGATGATCTCGATTTTAAATCTATGGGATATGACAGTAAGATCTCCAATGCATTTCAGAAAGCCTGGATACCTCATATTGATAAGAAGGAATACATCTCTCATTCTCAATATTATAAAAACAGAATAAAAGGATTAATTGGAATTAAGAAAAAAGAACAGCCTAAAGTTAGAATTCAGGATGCCAAGGCAGTCGTAAACGACTTAAAGTTTGAAGAAAGCAATATTCCTACCTATCCATGTATCCTGCCCAATTGGGACAATACTCCAAGAAGCGGCTACAGAGGAATTATTCTGGCTAACAATTCTCCGGAACTGTTCGAGCAGCAAATAGAAAAAGCTGTAGAATATCTTCAAGATAAAAAGGAGTATCCGGAACAGTTTTTAATTATAAAATCCTGGAATGAATGGGCGGAAGGAAATATACTGGAACCAGATAGAAAACATGGTTTCGGGTATTTGAATGCATTAAAAAAAATCTTGAATAAACACAGTCGAAATGAGTAAATTCAGTGTACTTATCGCCAACTATAATAATGGTCATTTTTTTGGAAAATGCTACCAAAGCTTAGTTGCTCAGACTGAAACAGACTGGGAAGCGGTAATTGTTGATGATGGCTCTACTGATGATTCTCTTGAAGTCATAAAAAAAATCATAGGTGATGACTCCCGGTTTACAATCAATCAGAATGATCAAAACAGAGGAATCGGATATACAAAAAGAAGATTAATAGAGCTTGCTGAAGCAGAAATATGTGGTTTTTTAGACCCTGATGATGGGTTAACGCCTCATGCTTTGGAATTTGTTTTAAGGGCACATTCTAAATATCCTGAAGTAGGTTTGGTGTATTCAAACTTTGTCCTTTGTGATCAGTACCTCAATCCGCAGTCTGTTCACAAAGCAAAACAAATTACAGAGCTGGATCAGTCCTATTATAATTTCAATGCAGAAATTTCACATTTTGTAACCTTTAAAAAGAAGATATACGAAAAGACATCTGGCATTGATCCTTTTTTGAAAATTGCTGAAGACAAAGACTGGTACATGAAAATGTGCGAAATAGCCCCTGTTAAATATATCGATGAAGATTTATATTTATATCGAATTCATGACAGTGGTATCTCTACGACCAAAAATTTTGAAAAATCATTGTTCTGGCACTGGGTAGCACTGATAAAAATGGCAGAAAGAAGAAACATCAGCGTTGAAGATCTATTTCTTCAAAGTTATGTTCCAAAAAACAAATATGATCAGGTGCTCAATCAATTGAACCATGTAAAAAATTCAAGATGGGCAAAACTGGGAAATAAAATTGGGCTATTTAAAATCTTTAAAAAACTCTAAAATCTATTGATCCCCTTGAAAGATTTAAAAGATATACAACTAACATCTTAAGTAGACAAGAAACATATGATTATTGGTAATGGAATTCTGGCAAACGCCGTAAGACTTTATGATAAAGAAGATGTTATTTTTTTCGCATCAGGAGTTTCCAATTCGTTGGAAAAAAATCCAGCTGAATTTGAAAGAGAAATATCTCTCATGAAATTGGTGATCAGCCAGTATCCAGATAAAAAGATGATCTATTTTTCCACATGCAGTATTTACGATCCCAGTAAAACCGACAGTCCTTATGTGATGCATAAACTTGCTATTGAAAACGTAATTGCTGAGCACTGCTCGAGGTATATTATTTTCAGGGTAGGAAATGCTGTAGGCCGGGGAGGAAATCCCAATACACTGATCAATTTTCTCAAAAATTCAATTTTATCTAAAAGTAAACTGACAATCCACAGTAATGCAAGAAGGATTCTGATTGGAACGGATGACATCGCCTCATTTGTTGGAAAATACATGAAAAATTTCAACAATGAGATTGTTAATCTCGCCTATCCCTACCAATATTCGTTACCTGAGATTTTAACGCAACTGGAAGATCATCTTGCCAAAAATGCAGATTATGAAAGTGTAGATGAAGGTTCTTTCTATAATATAGAATTCAACAGCCTTACAGAAGATTTTTTCGCTGGTTTGTCACCTGATGAATATTTAAAAAAGCTTTATACATCCTATTTGTAAGTGATGATGCAGCAAAATATGATATACCCCGTTCTGTACCCGAAAAAATAATGTTGTACCTTCGGCCAGAAAACTTCAGCGATCATCAGCCTAGCATATGGACTATCAATTTATGATCAACTGAAGTATAAAAAACACATTAAACCTATTGAACAAAAATGAAAATGAATCCCAAAATATCCGTAATTGTTCCCTGCTATAAACAGGCTCAGTTTTTAGATGAATGTCTGCAGTCTATACTGGACCAGACCTATGAAAATTGGGAATGCATCATTGTCAATGACGGATCACCTGATAATACTGATGAAGTAGCCGATAAATGGGTAAAAAAAGACAACCGTTTCCAATACCTTTATAAAGAAAATGGTGGATTATCTTCTGCAAGAAATGCAGCCCTGGAAATCGTTACCGGAGATTATATCCAGTTTTTAGATTCTGATGACCTTATACACCGCGAGAAGTTTTCCAAAAGCTTTTCCGGGGATAAAGAATATCCTTTGATTGTAAGTCAATACACGATCTACAGAAACCAAACCCATCTTCCGGGCTATAAAGATGTTGAGCAGAGTTTCCTGACCTTTGATGGTATTGTATATGACTGGGATCTTAAATTTTCCATTCCTATACACTGTGCTTTGATCCATAAGAAACTTTTGGAAGGTTTTCTTTTTGATACGACTCTCACAAGCTGTGAAGATTGGGTGATGTGGATTTATATTACCAAAGATCATCCTGATGCGCTTTTGATCAATGAACCTCTTGCTCATTACCGAAAAGACGTCAATGATAATATGTCTGCAGATCCGCTAAAAATCATGAAGCAGCGTCTGAAAATCTTACCCACATTAAAGAAACTGTATGGTGAAGAGGTTCATGACAAACTGGCTTACCATATCATAGAAATTCGCACCACCCAGCTTGTACAGCAAAGACGTGAATTTCAAAAAATGATTCCCCTGGCTGTTGTCGCCAAATATCTTTCTTTCAAAAAATTGTACTACAAGCTTTTCCGAAAGAAAGTAGATGGCTAAACTTAGGATTAATATATTCCGGACAACTCTATTTCCATAAAAACTACACAAATGAGTTGGGCACTGCCAAACAGATAGACAGCAGGAAACCCATAAAATTATATAACTTTAAATAAATTTATTTAGATGAGTCAGTTTGTACACGTGATAATGACAAGATTCAATGTTCCAACAAAAGGCTGGAACGAAACACGTTCAGGATTTAAACCTCTTACAGAAGAATGGCTGGATGACCGTTTCAGATTATTCAGAACGTATGTGCTTCCTTCCTATAAAAATCAAACCCATCAAAACTATATCTGGCTTACCTTTTTTGATGTCAATACATCTGAAAAGTTTAGAAATATCATCAAAGAAATTGAAGCAGAGTACCCGGTCTTCAGAGCTGTTTTTGTAGAGGATTTTGATGTTATGAAAACAAAAGCTGTAGAGATCATTCCACAGTTTTTCACTCCTGACACAAAATTTGTAATCACCAGCGAACTGGATAATGATGACATGCTTCATCAGGATTACATAAAAACCGTACAGGAACACTTCAAACCGGTTCATGACCTGGTAATAGATCTGAGAAGAGGCTACCAGCTGACGATGTTCCCGGGCCGTAAAGCAGTTGTGAATGTCTATAATGAGGCTGTAAATCCTTTTGTAAGTTTAGCAGAAAGTGTAGATACATTCAAAACCATGCTAAAAGAAAGGGCTCACAATAGCTATCGCCATTACCCGAACTTCTCTGTAGAAGATAGTAAAGAAATGTACATTCAGATCATCCACCAGTACAATTTAATGAATATCACATTTAAACATAAAGCCGTTCCTGAAGTCGATTTTTCAGAATATGGAATGACTGAGGATACTAAGTTTACCATAGATGGTTTCAAGACAATTAAGCATAATATTGCCAGAGTACCATTTGTTATGGGTCTTATCCTGAAAAAAGTTTTTAAAAGATAAGATTCATTATCAGCCATGAAACTTAACAACCTGCAAATATTAAGAGGGATTTCAGCATTATTAGTGTGCTGCTTTCACTTCCGTGATACCATTAACTTCCCTGGTTTAGAGATTGGGGATATTTTGTTCAAAAAAGGAAGCATAGGAGTTCCTGTCTTCTTTATCATCAGTGGGTTTATCATGGCTTTCACCACTCAAAAAATAAATTTCACTACAGACTCTTTTCGGCAGATTACCTTATTTTACAAAAGAAGGGTAATCAGAATTGTTCCGTTGTATTATCTTTTGACATTGGCAGCAATGATACCAGGAGGCAGTTTTCTGCTTTATTTTCATGGAGCAGGGCTTTATGAGCTTATCCATTCCTTATTATTTCTTCCCACCAAAAAAGAATTTCCAGTGCTTTTCCTGGGCTGGTCTTTAAATTTTGAGATGTTCTTTTATTTAATATTTGGACTCTCTTTATTTTTTAAAGAAAAAAGATATTATTTCATCATAGGATTTTTTATTCTGACTTCAGTTTTAGGATATTTTATCCACTTTGAGAGCCCTTATCTACGCATGGTAAGCCACTCCCTGAATCTCTATTTTGTTGTAGGAATTCTTTTTTCACTTTTACTGAATAGGTTCACCATTCCCAAGAATTGGGCGGCCATAATTTCTATAATAGGAATAATATCATTTATATTGGTACTGCTTAGCATTATTCCTATAGATAATGATATGATAAAGCTGGTAATCATCTCCCTGTTTGTCTTTTCTTTCTTAACTTTTGATTATGTATTTCATTGTAAAGGAAATAAAGCCTTAATTTTTCTGGGAGACATTTCTTATTCACTATATCTATCGCATCCGTTTGTGGGAATAATCTTAAAAAAATTCAAAGTTGAAGGCTATCTCAATATCCCATTTTTTCTACTTAAAATTGTTCTTGTTATTATAGTGGCCTCACTTCTGTATTATTTTGTAGAGAAAAGAGTAACAAATTATTTAAAAATTAAATTAAAAGCATAATACAAATGAAAATTTCAGTAATCATTCCCGTCTATAACGCTCAAAAATATGTTTCTCAAGCCGTGGAGTCTGCTCTTCAATTCGAAGAAGTATATGAAGTAGTGCTGGTAGAAGATAAATCTCCGGACAATGCATTACAGGTATGTGAGGAACTTGCTGAGAAATACGATAGGGTAAAGCTTTTTCAGCATCCTGACAAAGGAAATCACGGAGCAGGAGCGAGCAGAAATTTAGGATTGGAAAAGGCAGAAGGTGATTTTATGGCTTTTCTGGATGCAGATGATTACTATCTTCCCAATCGTTTTGATGCAGAAAAAGAACTGTTCACCAATAAAGATGTTGACGGAGTGTACGGAGCCATCGGTGTTCATTATTATTCTGAAAAGGCAAAAGAACAGTATTACAAAGTCTTTGGAGACCGCCTGACTACCGTTTACAAAAAGCATCCTCCTCAAGATGTATTTCCGGGACAGCTTAATATGATAGGAACTTTCGGGCTTTTCAGCATTGATGCTTTAACCATCCGAAAAAGTTCTTTGAAAAACATGGAATATTTCTTCAAAACACATTTAAAGCTTCACCAGGACACTGAATTTTTATTCAGACTCTCCTACTACCTGAATTTGTATCCTGGAATCCTCGACAAAGCAGTAGCCGTGAGAGGTGTCCATGAGAACAACAGAATCACCAAAGTAGATTCAAGAGAAGTAAAACCAGCTTCAACAAGAGTTGTATTGTGGAAAGAAGTCAACAATTGGGCAGCGCATGAAAATACAATTCCTGATGATATCAAACTTCACATCAAAAGAGTATACAGGAGTTTCCAGATTGCCAATGCTCCTCTTCTGAAAAAATGGGGAATGATTACAAAATATATGCTTACAGATTATAAAAGCATACGTTCAGGACTTTACAATATCAATTTCAGAAAAGATTTGTTCTGATGATATAATTAAACTAAATACTTAGTTGAATAAGTATTCCTATAATTTTTTATTGTTTTGAAAAATGAATCTTTCTTAAAAGATTCCTCATAGGCTTTTCTATACATTGATAAAAAAGAGCGGAACTAAGCAGCATAATGATAATGTAGATCACAAATACCACATCAATACTGAAATTACATTCCTGCCATTTTAAAAGTTCCCTTACCAAATAAAGAACGGGAATGTGGGTAATGTAAATACCATAACTTATTTCTCCAAGATACTCCAATGGCTTCATTGAAAAAAGCCTGGTAATCCATCCGTTATTAGCTGATATCATAAATATTGCCGGTACGAAAAGTAAAGCCATAAGCCCGTTGTGATAGAAAAGCGGAACAAACATCAGGGACACAAGGATAAGTAAAAAGACTGCAATTACCTGACGATCGTAGTTTTTCTGTTTATAATTTCTCACAAAAAAGATTCCTGCCAGATTTCCAATCAGAAATTCATTAAGATGCCAGAACGGGAAATAATAAAGAAACTCGTGGCTTTTTGTATGGGGTCCCTCATACGCTCCATATATCGGATATAGGTTTGAAAATACCTGAGTAATCAACCAGAGCGCGATTGCAAATACCCAGATTGTTTTATTCTTCTTGGCGTAAAGATAATTGTATAACAATGGAAAAAGCAGATAGAAGAAGAATTCTACGGAGATAGACCAGCCCGGAAAATTCAGGATCATGGCTTCTCCGGGTATCCATGTCTGAATACCCAAACTGTACAAAACAAGCTTATACCAATCGAACATCTCAGATCTCGTTAGAAAAAACAGTAAGAGCCCCACGATATACAGAGGATAAATCCTTGCAAACCTGTTTTTATAAAACTCCAGATAGTCAATCTTATCCTTCTTATGATAAGCAATGATCATGATAAATCCTGAAAGAATAAAGAAATAGCTCACTCCTACATTGGCTCTCAAAAAAAGATTGGAAATGTAATCTATCTTATATAAAAACAGATCTTTATTGAAATGGGAAATGACAATTGCCATAGCGGCAACAAACCTGGTAAATGTAATCTGACTTATCTTCACAGAATCGCAAAAAGCTTTACTTTATCAAAACACAGCGATCTTCACTCTGAGGGCTGTTCTTATTTGATATAAAGTGTTAATTTTAAGGCACAAAAATAAGATTTATTCTTATAATTATGTAAAACAAATTATATTTGTAGACTACAAATGTGAAAATAAATTTAAGTATGCTATATGAAATTTTAGCAAAAATTCAACGAAAAAGCCAGATTTCTCGTCTCAAAAAACACCCTCATGTTTCTTTTAAGGGGATAAAACTTGGGATCAGTGATCATTTTGTTCTGCACGAAAACTTAAAGAAGGTTACCATTGGAAGCTCAGTCAGTTTCCGAAATTATGTACACGTTCTTGTGCAGCAGAATGCTACTTTAGAAATCGGAAATCATTTTTTCATGAATAATTTCTGTTCCATCAATTGTCTGGATAGTATTTCCATAGGTGACAATACATTATTCGGGGAAAATGTAAAGTTGTATGACCATAACCATGCATATCAGACACATCCGGATTTTAAGCTGTCTCACGCTGAGTTCACCACAGCTCCCATCAAAATAGGGAGCAACTGCTGGCTCGGGAGCAATGTAACCGTCTTAAAAGGGGTTACCATCGGAGACAACTGCATTATTGGGGCAGGATGTACCATCCATAAAGATATTCCTCCCAATACAACCGTAATCAATCATCAGGATTTAATATTCAAGGAACACTAATGAAGTTTTCGATTCTTATTGCCCATTATAATAACGCTCATTTTTTCAAAGACTGTTTTGAAAGCATCCTTCAGCAGACGTACACAAACTGGGAAGCTGTAATTTTAGATGACGGCTCTTCTGAAAGTGAAAAGAAAATGATCCAGGAAATGATTTCAAAAGATAAAAGATTTAAATTTTTTGAAAATGAAATAAATTCCGGTGTAGGCGTGACAAAAAGTAAACTGATTGAGCTCGCAGAAGGGGAAATATGTGGCTTTCTGGACCCTGATGATGCCATTACTCCTACAGCTATTGAAAAATGCATGGAGATTTTTCAGGCTAAAAAAAATACTGTCCTTACCTATTCAAGATTTATGACCTGTGATCAGAACCTGAAACCTATTTCTCCGTTCAGATCGGCCATGCAGGTCCCGAATCGTGATCCTTATTTTTTTAATTTCCCTATTCAGATTGCTCATTTTGTAACCTTCAGAAAAGCGGTTTATGAACTGACAGAAAAAATGAATCCGGATTTAAAAATCGGGGAAGATCAGGATCTTTATCTTAAAATGTACGAAAAAGGAAAAGTTCAGTTCATTGATGAAACCAACTACCTTTACAGAACCCACCAGGGTGGAATTTCCCAGAATGACAATAAAAAGAAATCCCACGAGTATTTTGCCCAGGTGATTTTCAATACCATGAAGCGTAGAGGACTTACCACCATCAACGGCCAGAAAGTTCCTGATCAATATACCGGAGCGGATGAAATATTTGGATTGCTGCAATATCAGCATCAGCTGCCTTTCCGTATCAAGAAAAAAATAAAAATTACTTTACAATCAATCTTCGGATAATGTTAGAAAAAAAAATAAAAATTTTGTTCAGGCATCGTTCCATGGAAATGGGAGGTGTAGAAAAAGTTCTTCTGGGACTTCTCAACAATCTGAATCCTGACAAATTTGAAATGACGGTATGCCTGACTCTTAATCAGGGTAAATTGCGCGATGAACTTCCGAAACATATCAGAAAAATATATCTTACGGATGGAAAAGAAGATTTTTCCACCAATTCTCTTTTACAAAAACTTCAGCTTGCCAAGAGAAGGCTCAAACTTCGTAAGCTGAAAAATAACCCCGCCATTGCAGACCGGCTTATCAATGATACTTTTGATATAGAAATTGGGATGGATTACAGGGATTATGATGCTATTCTTAACTCTACCCAAAAGAATTCAAGAAAAATCGGCTGGTTTCACTCTGAAGTCAATGTTCCAAAGTTTCAGCCTTTGGTCCCTGATATTTTAAAAAGTTTTCCACAGTTTGATCATATGGTGTACTGCTCTCACAAGATAAAAGATATGATGCATCAGTATTATCCTGACCTCAATTATCCGGCTGAAAGTGTTATTATCAATCCTATTCCTATCGAGGAAATCAAGCGTAAGGCCGAAGAAAAGCTTGACTCCTTCCCTGAAGGGCCTGTTTTCGCTTCTATCGGAAGACTTCATTCAAGAAAGGGGTACCATAAACTTATTGAAGCTCATACAAGGCTTATCAATGAAGGATTTCATCACAGCATCATTGTTATTGGTGATGGTGACGAAATGAAAAATCTGATGGCTCAGGCAGCAAAAAACAACGTTGAAAAGACCTTTATTTTGGCCGGGAATAAGATGAATCCTTATCCTTACATCAAAAAGGCAGACTATTTCGTACTTTCTTCCGAATCTGAAGCATGGCCTTTGGTGATCGCCGAAGCGTTAATCCTCCAGAAGCCTATTATTGCCACAAATGTAGGAGATGTCGGTCTTATGATCAAAGACCGGGAAACAGGATACCTCATCAGTTATGAGGTAGATGAAATGTATTCGGCAATGAAAACATTTCTTACCGATCCCAGCCTTGTTCTCCAAATCAGAGAGAATCTTAAAAATATTGAAAGTCAGTTTGACAATAAGAAAATATTTGACAGCGTAGAAAATATGATAGAAACGCTGCATAAAAAATAAGTTACTGTGCAGAATATCCTCCGTCTACTACGAGATTGGTTCCTGTGACCCATCTTGAGGCATCTGACAGTAGAAAAATACAAGCATTCGCTACATCTTTAGGATCACCTATTCCCAGCGGATGCTTTTTTTTGATTTCTGATGAAGCTTCTTCACCGATATCTTCAAACATTTTTTCTAAAATCGGGGTATTTACCATTGCAGGACTTATGCTATTGACCCGGATATTACTTCTGGAAAGCTCCATTGCCAATGAACGGGCTCCGGAAATAACAGCTCCTTTACTAGCAGAATAAGCCGCTTTCCCGGCCTCTCCTACCATACCTGCAACAGAAGAAATAAATACGAAACTGGAGGTTTCATTTTTATATTTTTTTAGAGATAAAATTTTAGCAATTTCAAGTCCGGCAATGACATTCACTGCAAAAATATCCTGATACAGCTGAGTATTGTGCTTTTTTAACGGCAATGTTTTTTCGATGCCGGCACAGTGTATATATCCTGATATCTTACCTAAAATCGAAACTTTATCAGAAATAATTCCTTCAAGATTTTCAGATTGGGTAATATCTTCGGTAATGATCTCCACTTTCGTTTCAGGATTCAGCATGGAAACGGTTTTCATCAGTTCCTCATGGTTTCTTCCTACAAGAATCAGATCGGCACCACTTCTGCTGCATTCTACAGAACAGCTTCTCCCGATGCCGGAAGAAGCTCCTGTAATAAGAATAATTTTATTTTTTAATGAGAAAACGTCCATTAATCTTCAAAATTTTCTTTCCCAATAACATTCATCAGATCTGAAACAGTCTCTATATCTTTAAAGTGTTTTGTATCAATTTTTTTACTGAAATTTTCGTCTACAAACGCAATAACAGAAAGTAAACTGATAGAATCATAGCTCTCCAAAGATTTCAAATTCGTTTCAGTGGTTAATGTTTCATCTTCTTCCAATTCCTCTTGTAGTTTTTCTAAAAAAACGGATGTCTTCATATTTTATAATTTTAAATGTTTGTTTTCTTACATTTCCATAATGGTGGCACCCCATGAATATCCTACTCCAAATCCTGCCATTAAAACTTTATCACCTTCCTTCAGCATTCCTTTATCCATCATATTCTTAAGGGCAATAGGAATCGTTGCAGAAACAGTATTCCCGGTTTTTTCCATATCAATATAGAACTTTTCTGCCGGTATTTTTGTTTTCTTTCTTAAATAATTCAGCATGAAAGAATTGGCTTGGTGAAAAACAAAATGATCAATATCATCCATCGTCATTCCATTCACTTCCAAAGTTTCTTTTACCAGTCCCGGGATATTTTCAATAGTAAAATTAAAAATTTCAGGACCATTCATATAGATATTTTCAGGGCTGAATTCATGCTCAGGATTCAGCTCAAAGTCTCTTTTGAAGCCTCCTTTCTTCACAATAAGGTTTTCAGCACCGCTTCCATCTGTTCCCAGACAGAACTGATAATCGTTACCTTCAGCTTTTTCAATAATTGCTGAAGCAGAGGCATCTCCGAATATACTTCGGTTTCCTTTATCATCAGGGTGAATATGTTTGGTATAAGTTTCTGAAGTCACCAAAAGAATACTGTTTGCAATTCCTGCCGAGATCAGTCCTTTTGCAAAAGCCAACCCATACACAAACCCAGAACAGCCCAAATTAAAGTCTATGGCTCCAATATTTTTTCTAAGACCAAGTCTGTCCTGCAAAATACAGGCCGTTGTAGGCAGAAAATATTCCGGACTTTGGGTACAGAACAAAATAAAATCTACTTTGTTCCGATCATAGTTTTCGAAAATTTTTTCTGAAGATTGTACCGCCATATCCAGCGCCGTTTCATTCTCAGAAGAAATATGACGCTGAGCGATGCCTACTTTCTCATGGATGCGTTCGGAACTCCATTCGGGAAATTGTTTCTCCAGATCCTCATTAGTTAACACCTGCTGAGGCAGATAATATTCTATTTTTGAAATTTTCATCATATTAATAAATTCTCTTTCTTTGCAAAAGTAACGAAAACAAATTTACACTTGTGATGATTTTTATATTCAGATTCCTATTAAAAGTAGATTCTCTCTATCATTCTTTTTTGAATAGAGGAAGCCTTGAAGTGGCTAAATATAGAGGCATGAAAGTGGGTAAAAACTTCAATATGCCTGATAAAGTGTATTTCGGAACTGAACCCTACCTTATTGAAATTGGCGACCATGTAAATATTGCCGGAGATGTAAGGTTTGTGAACCACGGTGGAACCACTACTCTGCTTAGAAGACTTCCCGGATATGAAGATGCCAGAATTCTTGGGAGAATAAAAATCGGAAATAACTGTACCATCGGGCTCAATTGCGTAATCATGCAGGATGTACAGATTGGAAATAACTGTATTTTAGGAGCCAACTCGGTATTATCTCAGTCTATGCCGGACAATACCGTATTTATCGGAAACCCGGCACAATTTCTGTGTACTATTGAAGATTATGGTGATATCGTCTTAAAAAACAATCCGGAATACCCCCGTGAATTGGAGAAAGACAGAAAAAAGCTGGATGCCTATATCAAAGAAAATCTTCCTCACAAGTATAAAAAAGCAAGAAAAATTAAATAAATTTAATCTTGTAAAATCATAAAAGAAAAAAAACAAATTGAAAAAGAAAAAACTCCTCATTCGTATAGGTTCATTACGTCATGGTGGTGCTGAGAAAGTATTAATCAACTTTTTGAAGAATCTTCCTTCGGATAAATATGAAGTAGATCTTCTTGTCAACCTTTATTCCGGAATATATATTAAAGAAGTTCCGTCATGGGTAACTCTATACTATTTAACAAAAGGAGAAATGATAACAACCAACAGGCTGCAGGATATTCCTGTGAAAGCTTACAGGGTTCTGTATCAGAAAATGTTTCTTTGGTTTCCTTCTCTTCTTTATAAATTTGTTTTAAAAAATAAAAAATACGATGTAGAAATTGCAGCCATTCATGCGATGCATCAGGAAATTCTGTCCAGCCCTCAAAAAGATTCCAAAAAAATTATCTGGGTACAGAATGATATTTTCAATCTAAAAGGATACACTCCGGAAGTCATCAGACAGTTTTTCAAATTTGACAGGATTCTTGTGATTTCCAACAAACTTCAGGAAGGCATGCACAACCTGGCCAAAAACGAAGCTGAAAAGGAGTCTGTCATCAAGATCTTTAATCCGATTGATAAGAATGATACTTTAAGAAAAGCAGATATTGAAATTAATGATTACCCCTTCAATACAGATCTTCCCACTTTTGTAACGGTAGGCACTGTATATCCGCAGAAGGGCTATGACCGGCTTTTAAATGTTCATAAAAAACTGATTGATGAAGGGTTGAAACATCAGCTTTTGATCATTGGTGACGGTTATGATTTTAACAATATTCAGGATCAGCTTCATCAACTTGGGCTTCAGGATACTGCAAAAATGCTTGGTTTCAGCAGTAATCCGTATCCTTACATGAAAAAAGCAGATTTTTATATTATGTCTTCACGCCATGAAGGGTTCCCTACCATCATTGCCGAAGCACTTATTCTCAACAAACCTATTTCTGCAACGGATATTTCCGGGATCAGAGATCTTCTGCAGGATGGAAGACTGGGAAATATCACCCCGAATTCCGAAGAAGGAATCTATGAAGGAATGAAAAAGTTTCTTACCGATAAAAATATATCTGAAGGGTACAAAAAAGAGATCTCAGAAACTGAACTTCCGTTTGTTTTAGAGAAATCTGTAGAGCATCTTCAGAAAATAATTGATGAAGTATAAAAATAGTTACGATGGCCAATTATTCTATTATTCAAAAAGACTTTTACCGGGAAAGCGGAAAGTGGCTTTCAAAGTTTGAAATCTGGAAAAAGTGCATTAATCCTAATCTTCATTTTGTATATGTCCTAAGGATGGCTCAGAAATATCAGAAGAGCCCTATTTTGAATATTTTCTGGAGAATTGTATTAAGACATTACCAAATCAAATATGGATTTCAGATTTATCCTGAGACCCAAATCGGGGAAGGTTTTTATCTGGGCCACTGGGGAAGTCTTGTCATCAACCCAAAAACCATTATTGGAAAAAACTGTAATATCGCACAGGGAGTCACTATAGGCCAGCAAAACCGTGGAAAGAATGAAGGTTCTCCTGTTATTGGCGATGAAGTATGGATAGGCACCAATGCCGTAATTGTAGGAGGTATCACAATTGGCGACAACGTATTGATCGTTCCCAATTCCTATGTCAATTTTGATGTTCCTTCCCATTCGGTTGTCATAGGAAACCCAGCTAAAATCATTCCTACAGAGAATGCCACAATGGATTATATCAACCGTAAAGTGTAGTAAATCCAATAGTTATAGTAAAAGTTCTACTTGCATTTATCGGTAATTTCGTTTACATTTGTAAAAAAGTATTGTTTGGCTATGAAATAGCAACATAATCATCTGATTTTATGAAAAATACAATGTATTAGAACTCAGCTGACATCAATCCCTCAATACTGCTATTTCTGAAAAAAAACCACTTAATATTAAAAACACAACCCAGGTCTTATTATTAATTTTAAAAAATAATTTTTGATGAAAAGAATACATCTTTACCCCTCCCATTCTTTATCTGTAGTATCAACTCTATAATTAGATTTTCTACAGTAACTTAAAATCTGGCGGAAAAAATAGTTCACCACATGAAACTGTAAGACCCCTCTTTAAAAGTTTTCTTTTTGAGTTGATATCATATCTGCAACCCTTAGAATGACTATCTTATATAAATTCTTTTCATGCAATACGTGATTATGATATTCGGCAGGCTCTTATCCGGAGGACTTTTGGGAAAGATTATTTAAAAAATTTATTTTAACAGAAAGCACATACAAATATGTTCAAAAAAATAATTCCTATTTTTCTTATTATAATATACCTCACAGGTTTCCTTCTTTCTTTCCCTTATATTTTTGATAATCTGTTCGGAGCAGAAAAACTGGACAGCATCCGAAATATTATTGAATACGGGATTATGTTTTGTTCTTTCCTTGTATTTAATGCCCTTCTTTTTAAGAATAAATATACATCTGTGATTGCTGTTGTTCTCTGTTTATTATTGAGTATTAACTTTCTGATATCAGCATCCTGTTTTCTCATCTACCATTCCGGGTTTAATGTAGGAATGGCCATCAGTATTCTTGAATCTAATCCAGATGAAGCAATGAGCATGTCTTATATGTTTATTCTTCCTGGTATTTTATTTTTTGTTTTTCTGGGAATGTTACTATATTCCGTGAATTACCTTAAAAAAGAGGTAGTCAAATTCGATGCTAAATTTATCATTATCGCATTATTATGGCTTATTCTACCATTTGGATATCATCTTAAACACAAATACGTAAGTAATAAAGGAGGAGGAAAAATGATTAAAAATGTATACTATCATTTATCCGATTTTAATACTGCATTGAATATACAGAGAGATATTAACGAAATTAAAAAGAATATCCCTGTTTTCAACATCAAAAAAATACAGCCGGGAATAGAAAATGTAATTCTGATCATCGGAGAATCAGAAAGAAAACAGAATATGTCATTGTATGGATATTCTAAAAAAACAACTCCTTTTACGGATCAACAAGCTGAAAATATGATGATTTTTGATCATGCTGTTTCGCCTGCGGGAATTACCAATCTAAGTGTTCCCCTAATGCTGTCGAGCATCCATCCGGATGAATTCAGATACCGCTACGATAAACTCTCCGACAATATTATCAACATGGCCAATCAGGCCGGCTACAATTCTTTCTGGCTGAGTACCCAAGCAAGCGCCAGGGGAATAACTGCTATGGCTTCCCTATCCAAAAATAAAAAATGGGTAAACGGCTTTGATGAAATAATTGTTCCTGAACTTAAAAAAGTCATTCAAAACCAAGGGGATAAATTTGTTGTTCTTCATATTATGGGAAGCCACCCCAATCCTTGCAACAGGCTTCCTCCTAATTGGAATTCTGAAGGCCTGAACTGCTATGACAGCTCTATCAAATATACAGATTATGTCTTCAAAAATATTTTCAGCACACTGAAAAACACCAATTCTGTAGTCATCTACGCATCAGATCATGGACTGAAAATACAAGGAGACAAACTATTACACATAGACTCAAAAGAATCTACCCAGGTTCCATTTTTTGTATGGTATGGTGATAAAGTACCGGCAGCGTACCGAATTACCGGACATGAAACCAAGCAGACCCAAACAACATATGTGTATCCTCTCATCATGAAATATATGGGGCTCGAACCCCCTCAGCATTATAAAAATGAAGGGAAGAAATATTTAAACTTAGAAATGAAGAGCATGGAATACGATAAATTGCCAGAATAAATAGACTTTAAGTTTGCATTTCTGCTGTTTTTCTATTGATAAAATAGGCAAACAGCAGATTAGGAACCCAACACAGCCATGCTACGGCAATATAAGAGTTGTCAGGATCTCCGGTAATGCTTTTTAGTAAAGGATACCACAGCCTAAGGGTCACAGCTGCAAAGGTACAGGCATAGCTATAAATCATCAATTGCTGATGCCGAATAATATTCTTTTGTCTAATCTGTACCACTGCGGCAAGAGTTGTCATGAGCCAGATACATCCCAAACAGATAAACCCGATTGCTGAAACCAGTCCCCCATTGGCATAAAAACCCATATAAATAGCTGAAATAGAGCTTATGATCACAGCGATTACATAAAGAGTTCCTATTTTCCGGTGTATCCTTATGTATTTATTTCTAAATGAGCTTCCAAACTGGCACCAGCCTATAAAAAGTGCCAGCCCTCCAAAAATAATATGCGCAAAAAATGCTGTTTTCCAAATGATATTATGAAGTATTTCAGCAGATTTTGAACCCAGAAAAGTATATTGATGTTCGACGAAGACATAAAGAAGAGGATAGGCTCCGATAAGCAATGCCAAAATACACATGATTACAAATAATAATTCTTTCATAGTGACTGATTAATTTTTTTGTAAAAATGAGGATTTTAAAAGCTCCAACTGTTCCAATATGAAAGGTGGAACCTATTTATAAACTACTAAAATACAGTAAAATACAAAACATAAAGACAATTTAGTCCATATCAATAGTAATACTTTGGCTTTTTAGAAATTCTCTTGGTGAGCAATTCATGTATTTTTTAAAATTCCGGTTAAATGAAGTTTTTGAATTAAATCCGCTCTCAAATGCCAGTGAAAGAATGGTAAACTTTTCATTTTCGGGAAGCACTGCTATCCTTTTGAATTCATCAATCCGCTGACGATTGATATAATCATAAAAGTTTTTATTTTCTATTGAATTAATTGCCTGAGACAATACATTAGGATGCACGTCTAATAGTGCCGCAGTATAATTCAAATTCAGCTCTGGATCCTTATAGAGTTTTTCCTTCTCCATCTTATCTACAAGCTTTTCATAAATAGCCATTATAGCCTCATCTCCTGGAGAATTCTTCTGATACTTCACCATCTCTTCATCAGCTTCTTTTCCATCTATGTTCTCTGCTGCAATAGGTAAATCCAGAATCCCGACACGACTGATTCCAAAGTAAGCAGCCACTACAATAAACAGAACTACTATAGAAAAAATAAGAATATCATTTCTAATCATCACGGCAAGCCATATCAACGCTATCCCGGCAATAAGATAATACAACCAGTTAAGGTTAATTTTCTCAGTGTTGGAATATTGATTGGAAATTCTTTTCGTGTATTTTCTAACAGCAAAAAGGCTTAAAGCAACATATACTATTCCCGATAGGATCATCATGTATTTGAGAACCTTACTTATGAATACATACTCTTTGTTTCCGCTTTGATAGACGGAAAGCCTATCCCAGGGAGATAAAATCAAGAGTTTAAAAAGCATCAAAAAGACAATTAAAACAGGAATAAAATGCAGTAACCAGATCTTTTTGCCAGGATTTCTTCCCGTAACACACAAAACATATCCATACAACATGGGCCCATGGATAAATGGAAAGATAACTTCATAGCCCAGGAAATAAGGAAACTTCACATAGCTGCCCGAAAAAAATAAGATGAATAAGATAAGATGCAGTCCTATAATCAGAAACCATGTTGCCAATACGTAATCAGCCATTATTTTTCTGCGTTTCCCCATAATCAGAAATGAAGAGAAACAGGCAATAAAAATTCCTGACAGATAAAATACCGAGGATAAAGATTGCAGACCAAAATCAGACATTAGATGGATAAATTAATCAGGCTGTTAAATTATTGATTTTTCGACATATCTACGGCCTTTTTAATTAATTCTCGTGAGGCCAATCTTTTATCCGGTAAATAATTAAGAATATTTTAATTTTCAAATCTCAAATTTTAATTTATACTTCGTAATTTTATCTTAGTTTTTAACCGTTTGGATTGCCATATAGATCTCAATAGTTGCAAAGCAAATTATATCGAAATACAGATATGATTTTAAGCATATTTTAATATTAAACTTTGTTAAAAGTGATTGAATCTTTAACAAATATTATATTTTTGCATAATTATTGATTTAGTCTATTGATTTTGGAAATAATTTAAACGAAATAAATAATTATAAACTTTTAAAAATTTAAAATTATGTCACAATCGTACGAGGTTATTTTTGAAAACAATAGAAAATGGGTAGAGTCCAAAGTAGCAGAAGATCCCAACTTCTTTCAGGAACTTGCAAAAACTCAACATCCAGAATATCTGTACATCGGATGTTCGGACAGCAGAGCCACTGCAGAAGAATTGATGGGAGCAAAGCCTGGAGAAGTATTTGTTCACAGAAACATTGCTAATGTTATTAATACTTTAGATATGAGTTCCACAGCCGTTATCCAATATGCTGTAGAACATCTGAAAGTAAAACACATTATTGTTTGCGGGCATTACAACTGTGGCGGTGTAAAAGCAGCGATGACTCCTCAGGATTTAGGATTATTAAATCCATGGCTGAGAAACATTCGTGACGTTTACAGACTGCATCAGGCGGAACTGGATTCTCTTCAGGACGAAAACAAGCGTTATGACAGACTTGTAGAACTTAATGTTCAGGAGCAGTGCATCAACGTGATCAAAATGGCCTGCGTACAGGAAAGGTATATTTTAGAAGAACAACCTATTGTACATGGCTGGGTATTTGACCTTAGAACAGGTAAGATCATTGATCTGGAGATTGATTTTGAGAAAATCTTAAAAGACATCCAAAAGATTTACAACCTTACGGGTTCTGATTGGGTAATGAGCAGAAAGACGGAATAGTTTTTCTAAAAAGAAGGTAAGATGAAATTCTGGAGTATTATTGTATTAACGTTTTTTCTCAATTTTACGGCGCTGCCAGGCATTGCTGCGGTAGCAGGCTGGAATATTGCAAGAACGAATATCATAATCAATGAAGAAGAACCTCATTCTCACCCATCCTCATTTATTGTATACGAAAAGACGATTCCGAAGCCTTTGGATGTTTTCGATTATCTGAAGTTTTCTGAACCTGATGTTCAGGGTGGGTCTTTTGTACTGATCGATGATTCTTTTCATCTGTCACCTTTACTTACTATATTTTCTCCCCCTCCGGAAGCATAACTCCTATAGTTAGATTTTTTTGATACTTATTCCATATCATTTTTGATATCGGATACTCACGTACTTTAAAAATTATTTTTTTCAACTTCTTTGTAATTGACTTATTTAAAAATAAATAAGCCGGTTATACTTTACAGCTTCACATTATGAAAAAGACATCATTAATAGGAGGAATCAAGGAGAATTTTCCTTCAGGACTCGTGGTATTTTTAGTAGCACTTCCGTTGTGTTTAGGAATTGCTTTAGCATCAGGTGCTCCCCCATTATCCGGTATTATTTCCGGTATTGTAGGCGGCCTCGTAGTAGGAACATTGAGTAATTCAAATATTTCAGTTTCCGGACCTGCTGCCGGTTTAACGGCAATTGTTTTAACAGCTATAACGGATCTTGGCGCATTTGAACTCTTCCTTTGTGCAGGGATCATCGCAGGACTTATTCAATTGGTTTTAGGGTTTGTAAGGGCTGGAAGTATTTCCAACTATTTCCCCAACAACGTTATTGAAGGAATGCTTGCTGCCATAGGGATCATTATTATTTTAAAACAGATTCCGCATGCTTTAGGATTCGATAAAGATTATGAAGGTCATGAATCGATTTTTGATAATGGCTTGAATTTCGGATATTTTGCAGAATTAGTTGGGGCAATCCATCCGGGAGCCATCGTTATCACTTTGATTTCTGTAGCAGTTCTTATTGCATGGGATAAAATACACGTACTGAAAAGGATGAAAATGCTTCCAGGAGCATTGGTTGCAGTAATTGTAAGTATCCTTCTAAATCAACTTTTTAAAATATCCGGAAGTTCTTTGGCTATTGAAACCCAGCATTTGGTTTCTTTACCTGTTCCAAAGACTTTTGATGATTTTAAAAACCTGATTACCACTCCAGATTTTAATGGTTTTACCAATCCTAAAGTATGGATCGTAGGAGCTACGATTGCTATTGTAGCATCTATTGAAACGTTACTTTGTATTGAAGCATCAGACCGATTAGACCGACAAAGAAGAATTACGGATACCAATCTTGAGCTTAAAGCCCAGGGAATAGGAAATCTTATCAGTTCATTTATTGGTGGTCTTCCAATGACCTCTGTTGTGGTAAGAAGTTCTGCAAATGCTAATGCGGGAGCAACGTCTAAAATATCAGCTATTATTCATGGAGTCTTCTTATTGATCTGTGTACTTTCTATTCCGGTTATTTTAAATTTAATTCCTCTGGCTACTTTAGCTGCGGTATTAATTTTAGTTGGGTACAAGCTGGCAAAACCAGCTACGTTCAAACACTTCTGGCATTTGGGTAAATTCCAGTTTATACCGTTTGTTGCAACAGTTGCGGCAGTTGTAGCAACAGACTTATTAAAAGGAGTAGGAATTGGTCTTGCCATTTCTGTTTTCTATATTCTTCAGGGAAATATGAAAAGAGCGTATTATCTAAGCAGAGAAAGACTGGATAATGCAGATGGGATCAACATCAAGCTGGCTGAAGAAGTATCATTTTTAAATAAAGCAGCCATCAAAAAAACACTTAAAAATATAAAGCCAAATTCTACAGTTATCATTGATGCACGAAACACTTCATACATTGCAACAGATGTACTGGAAATGATTCAGGATTTTGCCAATATCAGGGCAAAAGAACAGGATATCAATGTTGAACTTCTAGGCTTTAAAACTTCATACCGAGATTACGAAAGAAGTGAGGACTCCCATATTTTAGTTACTCACAATAGAGCGATGTAATCTCATTCATCAATTAATTTTTTTTAACTTTAAATTCGAAAACAATACATTATATGAAAGCACATACATACGAAACTCAATCTACCATTACACCTGAGAAAGCTTTAGAATTCTTACAAGAAGGGAACCAGAGATTTGTAAACAACCTTAAAGCAAACAGAGATCTTCTTGAGCAAGTGAATGCTACCCGTGAAGGGCAGTGGCCTTTTGCCGTAGTTTTAAGTTGTATAGACAGCCGTACTTCTGCAGAACTTATCTTTGATCAGGGATTAGGAGATGTTTTCAGTATCAGAATTGCAGGTAATTTTGTGAACCAGGACATTCTTGGATCAATGGAATTTGGCTGTAATGTTGCTGGTTCTAAACTGATCGTAGTTTTAGGACATACCAAATGCGGAGCCTTAAAAGGAGGTCTTGACGCTGCACAGATTGAGGGTCTGGGAATGGATAACCTGAACCACCTTATCAATCATTTTGACCCGATCATCAATGATATTATCGAAGAGAATGAAGAGCGTTCATCTAAAAACAGCTCACTTCTTGAAAGACTCAATCAGCAGAACGTAAGAAGCGCGATTGAAGATATCCGTAAACAAAGCTCAACACTTAGAAACCTTGAAACTGAAGGTAAAATAAAAATTGTTGGGGCCAACTATGATGTTGAAACAGGTGCAGTAAGCTGGTTATAAAAAGTAAAACTCATTAAATTTCAATTATAATTTACAGAAAATGCCATCGGAATTCCGATGGCATTTATTTTTTTTTATTGTATAAATTTACGGTTCAGACGGCCTGCTACCTATTATCTGAAATCTGCTACTATTTCCCATTAAATGCTGACATCGTATTATTCAAACCTGCAAATACGAAAGAAAGACTCGCCTTGGAAAAGGTTTCAATTCTCTCTGTCAGTTTTTCGGCTTCTTCTTCATTCCAGGTTCCTAATACATAATCTACCTGTCGCCCGGCAGAGAAGTCAGCAGAGATCCCGAAACGAAGCCTTGCGTAATTCTGAGTCTGTAATACTTCATTAATATTTTTAAGTCCGTTATGACCTGCATCAGAGCCTTTTCCTTTCAATCTCAACGTTCCGAAAGGCAGCGCGAGATCATCGGTAACAATCAGTACATTTTCTAAAGGGATATTTTCTTTCTGCATCCAGTATTTCACTGCATTTCCGGAAAGATTCATGTAAGTGTCAGGTTTCAGAATAAAAACTTTTCTCCCTTTGTGTTTTCCTTCTGCCATCCAGCCAAAGTTGGATGTATTGAATGATACCTCAAGAGTTTCCGCTATTTTCTCAGCGACCTTAAAACCTATATTGTGTCGTGTATTTTCATATTCTGAGCCTTTGTTACCAAGCCCGACAATTAAATATTTCATCAGAAATTTTTTGCAAAATTAAGGGATAAAAAATAAAAAACTCAATCTTATGAAAGATTGAGTTTGAATATTGTTAAAAAAATTCTTCTATTGTGGTTTATAGATGTAATTAACACCATATCCTTTCGTCATGTAAGTCTGAGGATCATACGAGTAATTCGTACTTTTTACAATCGGAGTTGGAATAGGTGGTGTAAGATCTGTCACCGACCATCTCTTAGGGTTGTTTGGAGATAAGATAAGACTTTCCTTATCATTGATCACTGTAGACAATAGTCTTGAAATCTTATATACATGTGGTAACAATGTGAAAGGGCTCACCTGATCATCATATGCATAATATTCATAGCTATATTTTCCTGTAACAGCACCGAATGCCCCTCCGGACATAGTACCATAATGTCTTACCACTTTAGATACATTATCTCCTACATAGGTATAAGCTGTTTTAGAGAAATCTGTGAAAGCCAATGGAACTCCTGTTACGTCAGGACCATTTTTCATAATAATTGAGTCCAGCTTCCCATTAGAAGCGCTGTATTTAATAGTATAAAGACTCTTCTCTTTTTTCAGTAATGTCTGTGGACCCGGAGTAGTTGCCGGTGGTACAGGCGGAGGTCTTCTGAAGATCGCGCGGTTTTCAGAAATCATCTGCAACTTGTTATTGTTTGCATAAGTGAATAACTGGGTGTATGATACACTGTCCTTATCCAGCTTTCCGTTTCCATCAAGATCCAGGAAGCCGTTAAAATTGATCTGGCTGATTTTATCACCACTGTACATGATGTCAGTTATGGAAGCACTGTCTGTGATTACTTTAGTTACAAGAAGCCCGCTGTAGCGATATTCTGCGATCGTATCTTTATCTGTAATTTCTCTGTATAATGCTCTGGGACCGCTTAATCCTCCTGTATTATTAAGATCCAACAATGGATTCCCATCCTCATCCAATAAACTCTTGCAAGAATGTATTGAGGAAAAACCTGCGATTAGTAAAATAAAATAGAAAATTTGTTTCATTTCCTTGTAATTGATTATTTTTTTGACAAATATAATTTTTTTTTGCCTAAAAGTTGTAATATTATTTATATTCCGGTAAGATTAATAACTCTATTTCTCCTATAAATTTTTATAGGTAAAAGTTACATTCTTGTTTTTCTCAACCACTACATACCCTTGGTTATCATAAGAATAACTCTGAGCTGTATTAACAGGCGTTGCAGGTGACGGCAATTCTATGAACATTGACGTAGGGTTGTTTGGAGAAACTTTGTAGAAATTAGACGGAGTGATCAGACTTCGTGCAATAAAATATACTGACGGAAGGGTAGAATATGGGCTTTTCTGAGCATCATAGTTTTGAAAGCTGTACTTGCTTACTGCTGCTGTAGTCATATTCGGGTTTCCATTGATGTCTAATATTCCTTTGGAACAAACCACCTGGATCACATTGTTTCCGTTATACACAAAGCTATAGTCTATAAACCTGTTATAAGCGCTGATTCCCCCTTCTTTTCTTTTCTCCAGAATTTTGGTCAGTTTACTCGTTACCGAATCATAGGTAAATGCATAATCACTTACAACAGAAGCTGATGGGGTTGCCCCGGTTGCTGTAGAGGTCGCATTATAAATCTTTTTACCTGTATCATCCGGAACAATATTGAACTCATAAGCTAGACTGGATGTTGCAGAGCTTACAAATTTAATTTTAGTGATATTTTTGTTGGTGTACGTTACCGTTCCTGTATAATAAGCACTGCTGGAAGTAGACTCATCTTTAAATATGGCAGTCTGTAAATCTCCCGTTCCGGCAGTAGTAACATATTCTTCCTGAGAAACATTATTTGCAGTGACCTTTGCTAAAACTTTTTTAGGGGGAGGTCCATCATCCGGATTAGGGATAGATTCTGTAGGATCTGAGGTAGTATTACATGCTGTCAGCAGTCCTAGAAAAGCAATACCGGCAAACATTTTAAGAAAATAGTTTTTTACCATATAGAATTTTTTAGCTTGTCCAAATATAATTCAATTTTCGATAATACACTTCACTTTATCTGAACAAATTCACAAGAAATAGAGTTAATCAACAAAAAAAATCTAAAAACATAACGTTTTTAGATTCTTAATTATTGTATTATTATGAAAATTAATAAGGTTGTAGTATAGATGTTGTCAAAACAGACTGCGACATCTCACTATTGAGGAAGGTAGTATTCACTGCTGTTCCTATTCCCAGTGTTCCTGAATTTAGATTTCGTTTTGTACAGGCTACTTTTACAATGTAATTGTTTTTAGGAGTAAGATCGGTGAGTGTTGCATTCAGATTAAAAATCTTATAGGTTCCTTCATCCCCTAACAGCACATCAGTTCTCACTGCTCTAAGCGCATTATCTACAAAAATACCACAAGCAAAACCTGCAGAAGCGGTTCCATTTCCAGTCTTTTGAGCGGTTGTCTGAAAACTGAATACCACTTTATTGGTACTATTGGTAATAGAAAAAGTATCGTTATTGCCTGTAAGTACCGTCCATGCACTTCCAAGGGTGGTTCCTTCAGTATAGGGATTTGTAGACCCATTTCCATTATTGAAAACAGCTCCGGTCTGATCCGCAACGGAGTTCATAGAAAATACCGCCATACTTCCCTGTCCATCTGCAATTTTCACACTTTTCCAATCATTAACGGCAAGTTCTGCATTATTGTGCAACATGGTCCCTGCTACACCTGCAGAACCCTTCAAGAGATTAGTCCCTCCTGTTCTGATTTCTTTTCTTACATTGAGATCTCCATTTACATCCAGCATATTAACCGGAGCAGAAGTGTTCACACCCACTTGCGCATGAGCAAAAAAAGCAAGCAATAAAGATTTAACAAAAAATATTTTTTTCATGATCTGATTTAGTTTGTAATAGAATTAAAGACCTGCGGAACTTCATACACATCTACTTTAAGAGAAGACTGGGCAATAAAATCATTAATATTTGTACTGGCATTAATTCCGATAGCCAGCACAACATCATTGGTGGTATTATATGATTTTAATCTAGAACACGCCACACTTACTTGATGCTCACCCTGAGAAAGATTGGAAACCACCCCAATCTGATTATGGGTGATAAATGTATTTGAGGCACTGCTCGCTTTCAGGTTTCTTTGTCTCATGTTAACTAATTTATCATCCACGAAAATACCGCAGGCATAATCAATGGAGATATCTGGCGAGGTATTGGCAGGAAAGGTAGCCTGAACTACCGTTTCAAACTGGAAATACGTTTTACTTTCTGAACTGAAAACCTTTATCTTAGGGGATAATCCCCCAATTTTTTTAAACCCTGAAAACGCACTGATATCAGTGCCTTTCGCAAACGTGGCAGATCGTGAAGTGATCGCCGACTGTTCTATATTGCTAAATTTAACTCCGATCTTATCTGAGAAAGAGTTGTTAAATATCAAATAAAATTTATTGGATTCATATTCAGGAATAAGAAGGGTTTTCCATGTTGGCGGATTTCCTTCACCCTGAGAAACCAAAAGCTGATCATTATTCCCCTGAAATAAGGTATTATCTGTAGTGTTAAGCACTACGATCTTATTTCTAAAATTCACATCACCATTCACATCCAGTTTTGCCTTTGGACTTTCTGTTTTTATTCCGATTTGGGCAGATAATACAAGTCCTGCTGAAACAAGCAGAGTCGATAATAATTTTTTCATCACGATTAATTGGCTTTGTAGGTTACGTATTCAAGAACGTCTATTTTCATAACAGACTCAAGGGTAAATGCATTGGAAACCGTATTGGTATTTGATACATTACGTCCTATGACAAAATTGGATGACACATTGGATACATCGATCTTTCTGCATGCAAGTTTTACTTTCTGTACTCCTACAGGCACATTTTGCTCTGTGTAACTAAGCGTGAAGATATAATCCTGGATTCCTTCTTTATCAGCATTATTATTGGAAGTAATTTTATCCGGACGTACAGCGACAAGCTTTTCATTTCTGAAAACCGCACATGCAAATCCAATATTCTGGGACGCCGTCGCAGCCGGAGCTTTCATTTCAACGCCTGTCTGAAACTGATAGGTTAGTCTGTTTTTTCCGTTTTTGATTGTGAAATTATTTTCAAGGCCCGGAATTTCCACCCACTTGCCTTTGCTGGTATCCGTTATATCGTCGCTAACATTGTTTTTATAAATGCCATCTCCTAGTACCCCGCTGGAGAGTGTTGTAATACCCACCTGATCTGATGATAAATACGAATTGATTAATTTGTACTGTCCTTCTCCCACAAATGAAACATTCAAAGATTTCCAAACAGGAGGCAAACCCTCACCCTGAGAAACCAAAACCTGGCCGTTTAACCCGGCGTTTCCAACATCAGTTGAAGTCCCGCCCACTCTAAGTTCTTTTCTTAAGGTGGTTTTTCCATTCACATCAAGAATGGATGTCGGTTTCGCAGTACCAATTCCCACCTGAGCGTTGGCATAGAATGAAAGAAATCCAGCCACGCAGCAATATATTAGTTTTTTCATAATTAAGGACTGCAAAGGTACACAATGATGCCCTAAAAATTCCAGTTATACATTCATAAACCTATAGAAATAAACACATTAGAAGATAGAATAAATAATACGAAAAAGTAGAATTATTTCTACATAACTCTACTTTTTACATTTAAAAAAACAAGTTTAACATCTCAAACCCTTACTGTACGGGGATTTACAGAATATTTTTAATCATTAAGAAGTGATTTTACACCCCTCAAAAGAGCTATAATTCTCTTTAACAGGAGTATTCCTGAATAAAAACATGATAACAATCACAAAAAAGTCTATGAAAATTTAAGATTCTCATAGACTTTTCACATCTTTTATAAACTTGTTTATAATAAAAAGAAAATTATAATTTAATTATGATCAATAATAGCTTTTAGCAATATATTAACCTCATCTACATTTTTCACCCTTTCCTTCCTCATCATCAATTGGTTACCTTCTTTTCCGGGCTTTTCTTTAAGTTGGGCCTCTGCAGGATTTCGGGTTAAATAATTAATGATATGCCTGAATCTATCTGTCTGATAGAACTTATCCTGAGGGTTTCCCGGGAAGTAGCCTAAAAACACCCCATTTTTCATCACAATTTTTTCAAAACCAATATCTGCTGCAAGCCATTTCAGAGAAACGCTCTTCAAAAGGTTCACGGCTTCTTTAGGTAATGCCCCAAAACGGTCAATTAATTCAAGTTCAAATTGATGAAGATCTACTTCATTATTGATTTCCGCAATTTTCTGATACAACAACAATCTTTCTTCCGTATTGGAAATATAGAAGTCTGGTAACATCAGTTCTAAATCAGTATCAATATTCACATCCTTTACAGATTTGAAAAGCTTCTGCCTGTCTTCTTCATTATCAAACAGGTTTTCAAAATCAGCATCATCTTTCAATTCTTCCAACGCTTCCTGCATCAGCTTCTGATAGGTTTCAAATCCCATTTCATTGATAAACCCGCTCTGTTCAGCTCCCAGAAGGTCACCGGCACCACGAATCTCAAGATCTTTCATCGCAATCTGGAAACCACTTCCCAAATCAGAAAATTGCTCAATTGCTTCCAGACGTTTTCTGGCATCTGAAGTCATCATATCATAAGGAGGAGTAATCAGGTAACAAAAGGCTTTTCTGTTGCTACGCCCTACTCTTCCTCTCATCTGGTGCAGGTCTGCCATCCCAAATCGTTGCGCATCATTAATGAAAATGGTATTGGCATTCGGAACATCCACTCCACTTTCTACAATGGTTGTAGAAACAAGAACATCATATTTTCCTTCCATAAAATCCAGCACATTCTTTTCCAGCTGTTTTCCTTCCATCTGCCCATGTCCTGTGATGACTCTTGCATCCGGAACCAGCCTCTGAATAAGCCCCGCAATATCTTTCAGGTTTTCAATCCTGTTGTTAATAAAATAAACCTGACCATCTCTCTGAAGCTCATAAGAAACGGCATCACGAAGAATTTCTTCACTAAACCCAATCAGCTGTGTATCCACAGGCTGTCTGTTAGGCGGCGGTGTTTTGATGACTGATAAATCTCTTGCAGCCATCAAAGAAAACTGTAAAGTTCTTGGAATAGGAGTTGCCGTAAGTGTAAGCGTATCAACATTATTTTTAAGTGTTTTCAGCTTATCCTTTACTGAAACCCCGAATTTGTGCTCTTCATCTATAACCAGTAGTCCCAGATCTTTAAATTTAACAGAACTGCTTACCAATTGATGCGTCCCAATAATGATATCTACTTTACCATCTTTCAGAGCACTTAAGGTTTCTGATTTCTGTTTAGCCGTTCTGAATCTATTGACATAGGCAACATTTACCGGAAAATCTTTAAGCCTTTCTTTAAAACTTCTATAATGCTGGAAAGCAAGAATTGTTGTAGGGACCAATATGGCAACCTGTTTACCATCTGTAGCGGCTTTAAATGCCGCACGGATCGCAACCTCCGTTTTACCGAAACCAACATCACCACAAACAAGCCTGTCCATGACCGTTTCCGCCTCCATATCTTTCTTAACATCTACAGTAGCCTTTTCCTGATCCGGAGTATCTTCATAAATAAAGCTGGCCTCCAATTCATTCTGCAGATAAGAATCCGGAGTATAAGCAAAACCTTTTGCTGTTTTTCTCTGGGCATATAATTGAATAAGGTCAAAAGCAATCTGCTTTACCTTAGCTTTTGTTTTCTGTTTTAAGGATTTCCAGCTTGGAGATCCCAGTTTGCTCAAAACGATCTCTTTTCCATCCGGTCCGTTGAATTTCGAAATCTTATGCAAAGAGTGAATGCTTACATATAATAAGTCTCCGTTTTTATAGGTCAATTTAAAACATTCCTGAATTTTACCATCATTATTTACTTTCACCAATCCCATAAATTTCCCGATTCCATGGTCGATATGAGCAATATAATCTCCTATTTTCAAAGACATCAGGTCTTTCAGGGTAAGCTGCTCTGATTTAGCAAAAGTATTTTTAGCCTTATACCTCTGATAACGGTCAAAGATCTGGTGATCTGTATACACCAGCAATTTGTGTCCGTTGTCTACAAATCCTTCATGCAGTTCAGACTTAAAACTCTTAAAAGGCAGTTCATTTTCGAGCTCTTCAAAAATAGATTCCAGTCTTTCTTTTTGTTTTTCTGTTGAAAAGGAAATCCAGGTATCAAATCCTTCATTCTGCTTCTCTTCAATATCTTCAATCAGCAGCTCAAAGTTTTTATGAAAAGAAGGCTGAGGAAGTTGTTCCATTTTAACTTCTGTGATTTCTTTCAACCCTTCAATCACCATTCCTCCAAAATCAACCGTTTTAAATTTTTTATAATCAAATAAAAATTCCTGATCAGAAATGAAAAGTTCCTGCGGAGTCCTGTGGGCAATATCTTTATTTAATGTATCATATTTCTCCAGAGATTTCTCATAAAATGTCCTGATTTTCTGCATTCCTACCATTCCGTTTTTGGAAATCACAAAACTTCCTTCAGGCAATAACTGCAGCAGTGATACCCTGCTTCCCGTCACGGAAAAGTTCATATTGGAAACCAATTGAAAATCTTTTACTTTATCTACAGAAAGCTGAGTTTCGATATCAAAGGTTTTGATACTTTCCACTTCATTACCAAAGAATGTTATTCTATATGGCTTTTCATATGAATAGGAAAATACATCTACGATCCCCCCTCTTATAGAGAACTCTCCAGGTTCGGAAACGAAATCAGCCTGTTGAAAATGATAATGATTAAGAAGCTCATCTACAAAATCAAAATCCAGCTGATCACCTACTTTTATATGATGAGAAATGGCTTTAAAGTCTTCTTTTTTCAATACTTTTTCAGACAGAGCCCCAGCATAGGCTACAATGACTTTCGGAGATTTCCCGGAATTGATCTTATTTAAAACTTCAGTCCTTAAAACAAGATTGGCGTTTTGGGTTTTCTCAACCTGATAGGGTTCAAGATGGGTTGCCGGGAAATACAACACTTTTTCCTTTCCAAGAAGG
This sequence comes from Chryseobacterium sp. GW821-FHT04C04, assembly GCF_059420365.1. NCBI lineage: Bacteria > Pseudomonadati > Bacteroidota > Flavobacteriia > Flavobacteriales > Weeksellaceae > Chryseobacterium > Chryseobacterium sp. GW821-FHT04C04. Next base: position 239,080 of record NZ_JBWKTO010000003.1, read on the forward strand.
TCTTCCATCTCTGTATTGGCATACAACGCATCCTCTTTATCATCTACCAGATAAAGAATATTTTTCTTTTGAACCAAAAAAAGCTCAGCTACAAAAATAGAAACTGAAGATCCGGCACTTCCTTTTACGGCAATATGCTGGCTGTTTTCTAACTGGGTGAAAATTTCTTTCCCGAACTCTTTCTGCATAAGATCTGGAAGAAACTTTTCGTTGATGGATTTTAACTGCATAAATAGTAATGGTATAAACGACAAAAGCGATTTCGGGAGTTTTCCGAAACCGTTGATGATATACAAAGGTACGGATAATTTTTTCTTTGATTAAAAAAGGGAAAGACTTTCAGATTTAAAATGAATGACTTAGCTCAATAATCTTAATTTATTACAAATTTATTTAATAACTCGTTAAAAAAATTCAATAATCTTCCCATGGCATAGTGTTTGGCCATTTAAACCTAACCAAACATTTAAGTATTATGAAAAAAGCAATGAAAATCCTGGGAGTTATGATGCTGTTCCTATTTACAGCATTATCTTTTTCGTCGTGCAGCAAAGATGACGACCCTGTAAATAACGAATTCTTTGCAGGAACTTATAAAGGAAAGGTTTCCTATAATGACGGTGGCTCTACCAATATCAGTACAGATAACGGAAGTGTATTTGTAACAAAGATTGCCAGCGGTACCAAGTATAATTTCGCTTTCTCCAACAGTATTCCGGATCTTAACGGAATAGAGTTTAACCAGGAAGGTGATCATACTCTTGTAATGATAGGTTCTACAGGAACCTCGTATATCAGAATTGACAATAATAATTTAAAAATCTTATTTGCAAAAGATGGCAAAACGTGGACAGCAAACTGTACACGCTAGCCATGTCTATTTATATATTATTACCTAAGCCCGTTTTCACACTGAAGACGGGCTTTTTTATTGTCAATGAACCGTTTTAATTTTTTTTTAAGCTGTAATAAACTTTAGTTAAGGTTAGAAATCTCATTTTTTTAGCCTGCTTTTTGTATATCTTTATTCAGCAAAAAAAACAAACAGTATTCTTATGAAAAAATTATTATCTGCAATGTCATTAATCTTGGGATTAGGACTTGCAACTGCTCAGCAGACTGCTCCCGCTACAAGCGCCAAAGCTCAACCTCCTGTAAAAACTACAGTGAAAGCCGCTAAACCTGCAGAAGTAAAAGCTGCAAAACCAGCGATGGATGCTAAGGCAGCTAAACCTGCCCAGCCCGCTGCCAAAATGAAAAAAGATGGCACACCAGACAAAAGATATAAAGAAAACAAACACGTAAAAAAAGACGGTACTCCAGATAAAAGATACAAGGAGAACAAATAAGCATAACATTAACATATAGTTGTTATTTTCATAATCAAATTTCGAAAAGCCGATGGAACTTGTTCCATTGGTTTTTTTTATGAAGCTTCGCAAAAAATGATTCCAGATTCTCTACTTATTTATAAATTTGACGCATGTTAAACTTCTTCAAGAAAAATGCAGCGCTTATCTGGGCCAGGAAACATGTTCAGAAAGCGGAGGACTTCAAAAAAAATGCTGGGAAAAACCAGGAGGATTTATTAATTTCTCTGGTGAATACAGCTCAAAAGACACTTTTTGGGCGGGAACATGATTTTGAAAACATCCATTCTGTAAAAGAATTCCAGGACAGAGTTCCTGTAGCCGACTATGAAGATCTGAAACCTTATATTGAAAGAGTAAAAAAAGGACAGTCCAATATTCTATGGACAGAAACTCCGGAATATTTCGCCAAAACTTCGGGAACGACTTCCGGATCCAAATACATTCCGATTTCTAAGGAAGGAATGCCTTTTCAGATTGCGGGTGCCCAAAGTGCTCTTTTTCATTATATCAGTAAAAAGGATAACGCTGATTTCGTAAACGGGAAAATGATTTTTCTGCAGGGAAGCCCTGAGCTGGAAGAAGTTTTTGGAGTAAAAACCGGAAGATTATCAGGTATTGTAGCCCATCACATCCCCAATTATCTTCAAAAAAATCGTCTCCCAAGCTGGGAAACTAACATGATTGAAGATTGGGAAGCTAAAGTAGACAGAATCGTTGAAGAAACAGAGCGTGAAAATATGACCCTGATTTCCGGAATCCCGCCATGGCTGATTATGTATTTTGAGAAGTTGACCGAAAAACATGGGAAAAAGATCAAGCAATTGTTTCCTAACCTGCAGCTTATTGTAACCGGAGGAGTGAATTACGAGCCTTATCGTGATAAAATGGAAGATTTATTGGGCGGAAAAGTGGATATTGTTCAAACTTTTCCGGCTTCTGAAGGTTTTTTTGCTTTTCAGGATGACTATACAAAGGAAGGACTTCTATTATTGACCAACCATGGAATTTTTTATGAATTTATTCCTCTGGAAGAATATGGCAAGCCAGGAGCAAGAAGATTAACTTTAAAAGAAATTGAACTTCATAAAGATTATGCGCTGATTCTTACGACCAATTCCGGGCTTTGGGCTTATTCTATCGGAGACGTTGTGAGATTTATAAGTAAAGATCCGTACAGGGTTCTGGTAAGCGGCAGGACTAAACATTTCACTTCGGCATTTGGAGAACACGTGATTGCTTTTGAGGTGGAAGAAGCGATGAAAGCAACCCTTGAAAAGCATTCTGCACAGATTACTGAATTCCATCTTGCTCCACAGGTAAACCCAGGAGAAGGGCTTCCTTACCACGAATGGCTGATTGAATTTGAAAAGGAACCTGAACATTTAGAAGCATTCAGAGACGAACTGGATCAGCAGCTGAGAGCGAGGAACACTTATTATGATGATTTGATTTCAGGAAATATTTTACAGAAACTGCAGATTTCCAGACTCAAAAAGAATGCTTTTCATGAATATGCCAAATCCCAGGGAAAATTGGGAGGTCAGAACAAGACTCCAAGATTGGCTAATGACAGAAACATTGCAGATCTCTTAGAAATTTACAAATTTTAATCATATTTTTTCAATTCCAAAAACGTATATTCAAAAAAAATTATAAATTTGAAAAACTAAAAGAAAATAATGAAAGCATCTGTACTGTTAAAATCATCTTTATTAACGTCTTTATTTGTTATTACATCTTGTGCTACTACAAAATACAGCGATGATATTTCAAAAAACAATTATTCTAATCTGGAAGCCGGCAAGGTATATAAGGTTACGATGAGGGACGGTTCTCCGAAACAGACCATATTATTCAGAAATGTCGTTGGTGATAATCTTGTAGGTACAGCTGGTAAAAAAGACAGTACAGAAGTGGTTATCCCTAAATCTAATGTAGCGGCTGTAAAAGACAGAAGAAAAGCAAGAATTGCTGCTGGAGCTACAATTATCGGAGCTGCAGGTGTTGCTGCCATTGTAATCAGTTCTTCAAGAGCTGACTAAAATAGATTTTATCTTTCAGGATATATTTAATATATCTTTTAAAAATCAACATATGAATAGTCCTAAATAGATTTTTAGGGCTATTTTTGTTCATGATTTCCTTTACCCCGTTACAAACATTACAAAATGTTGAATTTAGAAATCTTCTCACCGGGAGATTTTTCATTGTTTTAGCTTTCAGAATGCTGGCCACTTTATTAGGATGGTGGGTGTATCAACTAACAAAAGATCCTTTTTCAATAGGCCTTATCGGGCTTTCGGAGGTAATACCCGCTGTAAGCTGCGCGCTGTACGCCGGACATGTTATCGACATGAATGAAAAAAAGAAGCTGCTTCTTATCTGCAATTATGCTTATATTTTTCTGATCGGACTCCTGCTGATTCCTGCATTTCTGGATGTAAAAATGCATTTCACCGGACATCAGATTACTTACTATATTTATGGAGTTATCTTTTTTACTGGAATAGCGAGAGCCTTCATAGGACCCATCGTTCCTTCTATGATTCCTAAAATTGTAAAAAAGGAAAATCTACCCAATGCTGTAACGCTCAATCAGGCAACGTTCCTGATATCATCTGTATGCGGACATGCCATAGGTGGTATCCTTATCGGATATATTGGAGTAAAATGGACCTTGGTTGCTATTTTAGCACTAATATTTGTTGCTTCCTTATTTTTCTGGCAGCTTCACAAGCAGTATTCCGAGTACAAAAAAGAAACAGTCAATGTTGTGGAGAGTATGCGTGAGGGAATTTCCTATATTTTTAAAACTAAAGAAATCTTAGGGGCATTATGCCTTGATATGTTTGCGGTACTTTTTGGTGGTGCAGTAGCGATGATTCCGGTATTTGCTACGGATATTTTAAGTTCAGGAGCTGAAGGTTTCGGTTTGCTGAATGCGGCTTCTGATATTGGGTCCATGTGTATTATTACTATTTTGTCTATTGTTCCTCTTCGAAAAAATCAGGGTAAGATTCTTCTCGCCGTTGTCACTGGATTTGGGTTTTGCATCATTGGATTTGGCTTATCCAAGCTATATTGGTTATCATTCATGTTCCTGGTGATGAGTGGAATGCTTGACGGAATTTCTGTGGTCATACGAGGCACCATTGTACAGCTAAAAACACCTGACCATATAAGAGGACGTGTTCTTAGTGTCAATTCAATATTCATTATGTCCAGCAATGAAATGGGACAGTTCGAAAGTGGAGTCATGGCCAAATTACTGGGTGTTGTACGCTCCGTTGTATTTGGAGGATGCATGACTGTTTTAGTGGCTTTACTTGTAGGAAGCACCAATCCTAAACTAAGAAAAATGCAATATTAATATATTGATTGACAATACGTTTCAAATTCTATTTGAAATTATTCATAATTCGAAATACTTAAAATCAGAATAGAACGTTTTCTATTCTGATTTTTCTTTTATACGTGTTTTTTTCAAATGTATTTAAGGATTAAATCTTAAATATTCAGATAAAACACCAATATCTTTATGATCTTGATATAATTATACCAAAAAAATAAAATACAATATTAAAAACCAATACATTAGTTTCATTAAATATATCTTAAAATCTTTAATTTAACGTTAATAATTTTTTATATTTGCTTCATAAAATATCCCCTATGAATAAACTTTTACTAATTTTGAGCTTTTTAGTGACAGGTTCACTAATGAATGCTCAATTTTTTTCAGATCCAACCTTACAGCAAACTGCTTTGCAGCTCGATAATGCAAAGACAGACAGTGACTACGATACTGTTTTTAAAACATTTTCCGAAACAAAAACTTCTGAAAAGTGGAAAGCTAATTACTACGCTGCTGTTGCAATGTATCTTAAGACACAGTATTTGTTGAAATACACGACAAACAAACCTATGGCTGAATCTAATGAGGCTGCAGGAAAATTTGCGGCACAGGCTCTTGCTTCAGAAAAAAACAACGGAGAAATCAATACGCTTTTGGGACTTATCAATACGCAGAAAATCAGAATAACAGCTGCTGCAGAACCTCAGAAGACTCTGAAAACTGCTGTTGCATATATGTCAAAAGCAGATACTCAACTTAAGGATAATCCAAGACTTACATTCCTGAAAGCTGAAATAGCTGAATTGTCTAACAATAAACTGGAAGCTGTAAAACTGCACCAAAAAGCAGCGAATGAACTTAATGCAGCCAATCCATCATCTACTTCTCCAAGCTGGGGCAAGCAAGTGATTAGCCAATAAAAAAGAGAGTGACATTACAACATACTATTCTCAAAAATGGTATAAACGTGATAAAAACTCATTTAATCATCAACGTTTTAATATTTGTTTAAAACCTTATCCTATGAAAAAAACACTACTCATTTTCTTAATAATATTCTCACGTATTCTATATGCGCAGTCTGACTGTGCTACAGCTATGGCTGTCTGTGGTAACACAGATATTTCATACACCCCGAATGGTTACGGTGACACTCTTGAAACCATTGGTGGATGTCTTAGTAACGAAAGATACTCAGTATGGTATACTTTTACCATTGCTACAGCAGGAACGCTTACATTCGAAATTATTCCCAATGATCTGGGCAATGATTATGACTTCGCAGTATTCGGTCCTAATAAAACATGTGCCACCAGAGGTACTCCACTCCGTGGTTCTTATGCGGTATCCCCTGGTATCACAGGACTTAACATGCCTTCTACCGACCTATGTGATGTAGTAGGTGGAGACAGATGGGCAAAATACATCGATGTATTACCCGGAGAAACCTATTATCTGATTGTAAACAACCACAGTGAATCTGCAAATGGTTTTAAAATGTCATGGGGTGGAACCGCTACGTTATCTTCTCCATTCTCTGATCCTAATATACAGCCGCATCCATTTATTCCGCCAGGAATACCAGCTGCAAACCCAGCAGATCCAAGAGAAGTCGTGATCTGTACAAATCCTGCTACTTTTGATTTTGCTTCATTATCAACAGGCATTCTTAACGGTAATCCTAACTTCACCGTTACGTACCACACAAGCCAAAATGATGCTTTAACAGCCAACAACCCAATCACCGGGCCACAGACTGTAACAACTACAGGGATATATTATTACAGTATCAGCTATACTGATCCGGCGAATGCAAACAATCCCATCAACAAGTGTAGACAAATGGGCACCTTTAAGTTTAAAGATGGAACCATCACAGCGGCAGATGTTACTTTAACCAGCTGTAATAATAACAATGCAGGAACTGCAACTTATGATCTTACGACAGCAAATGTTATTGCTGACCCTACCGTCACAAAAAAATATTACCATACTTTATATGATCTGAACAACTCAATCAATGAGATTACAAACATCTATCAGTTTGTTTCTGCAGAAGGTAAAATATATGTAAAAGTAACTTCTGCATTTGGATGTTCTGATATTGCAGAAATTACGCTTAAGTTTTATCCACAAATTATTGCAAAAGATGCTGAGTTAAGATCATGCTTTATAGAAACTAATCCTTCTACAGCTTTATTCAACCTTAACAATGCTGCTGTGATCACACCACAAGCTGGTATCACGAAGAAATTCTTCCCTTCATTAACTGATGCAATAGATTCAACTAATGAGATTGTAAACGCAAATTATATTGCACCAAACGGTGTAGTATACGTAAGAGTATCTGACACCAGAGGCTGTTATGTGGTTGTAAAAATCGGTTTAACGGTAATTCCTCCCGTGACATCGAGTGTTCTGAAAGATAAGATCATCTGTATGGAAGATACTACAACTCTTGATGCAGGACCTGGGTTCGCCAGCTACGAATGGAGTACAGGAGCAACTACTCAATCCATCAAAAATGTTGGCGTAGGAACTTACTGGGTAAAATTAAAGACTGGAGAATGTATTGCGACTCAAAAGGTTACGATTTACCCTTCTGAGCAGCCAGTAGTAACTGGCATTGAGGTATCCAATACTACATTAACGATTAATGTTATAGCAGGTACACCGGATTACCAGTATTCTATGGATAAAATCCTATGGCAGACCTCCAATACATTTTCTAATGTAGCAAGAGGAACTTACAAAGTATATGTAAAAGATGCTTACGACTGTGAGCCCATTGAAGTTACAGTAGTCGTTCCTAACCTTGTCAATATGATTACGCCAAACGGAGACGGTGTGAATGATGTAGTAGATTACTCTGCTATGGCAGACAAACAGAGTCTTGTATTGAGCATTTTCGACCGATACGGAACAAAAATCCACCAGGGAGATAAATCCAATGGATACAAATGGGACGGAACCATCGCAGGTAAGAAAATCCCAACAGGTACCTATTGGTATTCTGTAACATGGAATGAAAATGACAAAAAGAATACTCCTTTCAAGTTTTCAGGTTGGATTGTTGTAAAAAACAGAGAATAATATATAATATTAAAAGCCGCTTTGGCGGCTTTTTCTTTTTTAAATTGTGATAAAAAATTTATTGATCTTCAATTTTGTTTAACAAAAATAGTTTTAACAATGAAAAAAATACTACTTCTTTTTATTTTATTGGTAACACAAATGGCTTACTCTCAGTCGGATTGTGTCACAGCAATTCCCATCTGTGGTAACTCTGACATTTCTTACACCCCTTCAGGACCTGGAAATATTATAGAAATTCTTAACCAAAATGGAGGGTGTCTTAGTACCAATGAAAGATATACCGTTTGGTACACTTTCACGATATCCACACCAGGTACCCTTGCATTTAAAATAAAACCTAACGACCAAACCGATGATTATGATTTTGCAGTCTACGGGCCAACTGCAAACGGATGTGCATCTTTACAGAACGCGGATCATGTTTTCATACAGCCAATAAGATGTAACTATAGCGGTACTCCAGGAGATACAGGTCTTGATCTTGCTCTTGCTCCACCAGCAGTGTTCCCTACCAATCCTCCCGGTACTACTGCAAGTATGAACAATGGTAAATGGAGCCCTTATATGGATGTGTTAGTAGGCCAGACCTATTATTTGGTCATTGATAACTTCAGTAGATCCGTTAATGGTTTTTCTCTAGAATGGACAGGTACTGCAAGCTTAAGTTCTGCATTTAACGATCCAGTTCTTTCTCCTTACCCGTTCATCACTCCGGGAATTCCAGGAGCTACTCCTAATGATCCTAGCCAGGTGATGGTTTGTGCGTTACCTACGCAGTTTGATTTTTCAACACTTTCTGCATCTATCATTAATGGTAACAGCTCTAACTTCCAGGTTACTTATCACAAAACTACCAACGACGCGCTTACAGGACAGAACCCTCTTACAATAGCAACTGTAGACGCGACAACAACATACTATTACAGAATTGTATATAAAGATCCTGATAACCTGAACAACCCGATCAACGGATGTTTCATAACAGGGAAATTTAAGTTTGTTAATGTAGGCATCTCAGCAAACGCTGCTACTTTATACTCTTGTAATAATAACGGAGCGGGTACTGCAAAATATAATTTGACAACAGCCAATGTATTTGGAGGAACCGGAGCAACTATTAAATATTATGCTACTGTTGCTGACATGAATGCAGGAATCAATGAAATTACTGATCCTACCAACTATGTTTCTCAGGAAACAACCGTATATGCAAAAGTAGTTTCTACTTTCGGATGTATAGCAACTACTACAATCAGACTGTTATTCTTCCCAGCGGTTGTATTAAAAGATGCTGTCATTGAAAACTGTTATATTGATAAAGATATTACGCGTTCAACATTTGACTTGTCTAAGGCAGATATCGGAATAGCCGTTCCTACACCTACAGGAATTATCATTAAATATTATACATCAGTAGCTGATGCTAAAACTCAGACCAACCCAATTGCTACACCATTTAATTATCTTTCAGAAAGTAAAACGGTATATGCAAGAGTAGACAATGACAAGCAGTGCTATTCAATTTCTAAAATAGACCTGAAAGTATTACCTCCTGTAAAATCAACTGTATTAAAAGATAAAACGATTTGTGCTGAAGGTAAAACAACTTTGGATGCAGGACCTGGATTTGTAAGCTACGAATGGAGCACTGGTGAAACTACACAATCTATCAGCAACGTAGGAGTTGGTGTATATTGGGTAAAACTTCAGACCGGAAAATGTTTCACTCTTCAGGAAGTACGCGTACATGCGAGTCTTCAGCCTGTGATCTCTGGAATAGAAATTACCAATAACAATATTACTGTTACCGCTACAGGGGGAGTTCCTCCTTATAAATATTCTGTAGACGGTATAAAATGGCAGGATTCCAATATATTCACAGGACTTCCTAGAGGTGAGAATACAGTGTATGTAAAAGATACTTACAACTGTACTCCTGTTCAGGTGACCGTGACGGTTCCTAATCTTATTAATGCCATTACTCCAAACGGAGATAACGTAAACGATGTAATCGACTATTCAGCACTGGCATATAAGAAAAACCTGATCTTCATCGTGTATGACAGATATGGAAACAAACTTCATGAAGCCAACAAAATGAAAAATTTCACATGGGACGGAACAGCCTTTGGTAAGAAAATTCCAACCGGAACTTACTGGTATTCTATCTCTTGGAATGAAAACAATAAAAACAGTACCGAAACCAAGTACTCCGGATGGGTATTGGTAAAAAATAAAGAATAAGTTGTACTACATCTTTTTTGAAAAATCACCTCAGACTGAGGTGATTTTTTTATCAACAGGGCGAATCTCCTGTTTACAGTATTTTCCAAAAGACTGCTAACAATTTGTTGAATACTATTTTTTTATTATTTTTTAAATAAACTATCTTTGCACCATGGCGCAGAAAGAAACATTATCATCCCTTACACACGGAAACTTTGCAAAAGAATTGTCTATTGCGGATGGAAAAATGCCTCCCAATGCAGTGGATTTTGAAAGACTTGTTATCGGAACTTTTTTGATTGACAAAAAAGGTCTTGACCATTCCATTGACCTTCTTACCCCAGAAGTATTTTATGATCCGAGACATCAGGTCATCTTTTCTACCATCCTAAAGCTTTATGAAGGCAACCAACCGGTAGACTTAATGACCATTATTCAGAATTTAAAAAAAGAAGATAAACTAAGCCAGGCAGGCGGTGACCACTATATCATCGATCTGACAATGGGAGTAAGTTCATCTGCCCATATTGAATATCATGTACGTGTTATTCTTGAAAAATATATTTTAAGAAGCCTTATTAATGTTTCTGCCAATGTTATTGATTCTTCATACAAAGAGTCAACTGATGTTTTTGAACTTTTGGATAAAGCTGAGCAGTCTTTCTTTGAGATTACCAACGGAACAATCAAGAAAGGATTCGATACCGCCAATTCATTGGTAAAACAGGCTATTGATACGATTAAATCTTTAAAAGATAAGGAAGGACTTTCTGGGGTTCCTTCAGGATTCCGAGATGTAGATAAAGAAACCGGTGGATGGCAGAATTCTGACCTTATCATTATTGCCGCACGTCCGGCGATGGGTAAAACGGCATTCCTTCTTTCCATGGCAAGAAATATTGCAGTAGGACACAAAGTCCCTATGGCTCTGTTCTCTCTCGAGATGGCATCTGTACAGCTGATTACCAGAATGATTGCTTCCGAAACAAGGATTTCTTCTGAGAAATTAAGAAAAGGAACTTTGGATGATGAAGAATGGCAGAGACTATTCTCCAATGTATCTGAGTTGGAAAATGCACCTTTATATATTGACGAAACCCCTTCCCTTTCCATATTCGACTTCCGTGCAAAATGCCGAAGACTTGTCATGCAGCATGGAGTAAGAATTATCATGGTAGACTACCTTCAGCTGATGACAGCAGGAAGCAGCGGCGGAAAAGGAGTCGGGAACCGTGAACAGGAGATCTCTATGATTTCACGTTCATTAAAAGCGATTGCAAAAGAACTTAACGTTCCGGTAATTGCCCTTTCTCAGCTTTCAAGAAGTGTGGAAGCGCGTCCGGGAAAAAGACCTCAGCTTTCAGATCTAAGGGAATCCGGAGCGATCGAGCAGGATGCGGATATCGTATCTTTCATCTTCAGACCGGAATATTATAAAATTACCGTGTGGGATAATGATGAGGAAGGACAGGAAACTTCTACTGAAAACCAAGCCGAGCTGATTATTGCAAAACACAGAAATGGTGCTACAGCAGATGTCAGATTATCTTTCTTAAAACATTTTGCAAAATTTGCTGATATTGAAGCAGCATTCGAAGGTGCAGGAGGTGGGTACCCTTCTAACTTTAATGAACCGAGCGGCTTTGATAAAATCAAGACAACGATTCAGCCAGGGGCAGCATTTGACCTTCCGGACAGCTCAAAACTTTCCGGTTCCTCAATGAATGACTTTGATGATGACGACGATTTTCCATTTTAAATAAAGGCTGAAGTTTAAGACAATTCAGTTTAATTTCACAACCAGCAATTCAATTAAAAAGCAGATTTGAGAATCGAAATTTATACCGATGGGGCTTGCAGCGGAAATCCGGGAAAAGGCGGATATGGAATTCTCATGCGTGTTCCGGAAAAAAATTACCAGAAAACATTTTCCAAAGGTTTTCGAAAAACCACCAACAACAGAATGGAACTTCTGGCTGTCATCACCGCATTGGAAAAGCTGAAATCCACAGAAAATGATATCCATGTGTATACGGACAGCAAGTATGTCTCTGATGCAATCAACCAAAACTGGATCGCCGGCTGGATCAAAAGAGGCTGGAAAAATGTAAAAAATCCTGATCTCTGGAAAAAATTCGTTGAGCTATACAATAAACATACGCCTAAAATGCACTGGATAAAAGGTCATGCCGGACACTTTGAAAATGAGCTTTGCGACAAATTAGCCGTAGCTGCAGCCGCTTCTTCAGATCTTGAAATTGACGCCTATTTTGAAGGTCTTGACACTAATTCTCTCTTTTAATTTTAATTAAAACAAATACAAAGCTCCTGCCCTATATTTATTATTTCATCAGAAGAAGTTCTATTTATTAAAATATAATTAAAACTTTTAACAGAATTAACGTTAAATACATATTATTTGATCGGGATTTAATATCTTTACATATTAATCTAAGTCCCATCTAAATGAATAAAAATCTATTATTGTATTTATCTGTTTTTTTACTCTGTATAGCCGGGAAGTCCTTTGCCCAGACTTATCAGCTTGTCGGAAACCCAGTGACTACTACTGGCTGGACGATGGTTTCCCCCACACAAGTAAACACAGATTTTATTCAGCTCACTCCGGACACCAACAACCAATCTGGTTCCATAAGGCTGAACGACCCTATTAACTTAAAGTATTGTGATAAATGGAGAGTGGAATTTGATTTCAGAATGGATTCCAATCAAACCTCCAACGGAGATGGTATCGCCTTCTGGTATCTGGCCAATCCGCCTGTTGCAAGTGTATTGGGATCAGGTCTTGGAGTATCCCAGAATGCAGTTGGACTTGTCGTAGGACTTGATACATACAACAACACTACGACTGCTACGATGAGTAAAGTACACGTTGCTTATGGGCAGGTCCAAAATACCTCTGACACCAATAACGTTGAATTCTTTAATGTTCCGGGAAGTTCATTCCATTCTCCGGATCTGAATACAACCCAACCTTTTCAGGGAACAACATTCAAGCACGTTGAAGTAACGGCACAGGTAGATCCGGCCGCTCCTACCAGCTGGATCTTAAAAATAACAATAGACGGTAACGTAATCTGTAACCAGTCGTTTGCTCCTTCCGGAACGGCAGCGGCAATGACTGTAGGATATTTCGGATTTTCGGCTTCTACAGGAGGTGCAAGATCAAGACATTCTATTAAAAACGTAAAGATATATACTGATAAAGTTCCTATTTTGCAGAACTCAGCAACTCAGTCTTTCTGTCCAAATCCTACTACAGGATACGGATCTGTAAACCTGACTTCTTTCAATTCGCAATTTGTCAGTAATCCTTCAAATTATACATTTACTTATTATCCATTCGGAAGCTCAACACCTATTGCCACTCCCACCAATTATCAATTCAATGCGAATGCAACCGTTACCGTTGTTATTAAAGATAATGCGGGACTGCTCTGTGATAACCCCGATGGTAAGATTTTATTGGTTCTTGCTCCTTTTAAAGCAGAAGATAAAACCATTACGGTATGTAATAATAACAAGGCAGGAACTGCCGCTTTCAATCTGAATACAGCACCTGTTACAAGTGTTCCGGGAGTTACTAAAAAATATTATAAAACGTTAGCGGACCTCAATGCAGATAGTAATGAAATTCAAAATCCTGACAATTATATATCTGCTCCCGGAGTTGTGTATGTAAAAGTGACAACACCACAGGGATGTACCGGTTCAGCAAAAATCACATTGGCGTTCTACGCGGACACTCCTGTGAAAGAAGCTACACTAAGATCATGTTTCATTGAAAACAATATTTCCAGTGCTATTTTTAATTTGACCACAGCAGATGTGACTACCTTAACTACCGGTGTTACCAAAAAGTATTACACATCGATAGCGAATGCTCTGGACGGAACCAATGAGATCATGAATCCTCTTCAGTATTTATCAACATCTACTGCCGTATATGCAAAAGTAACGGATGCCAACGGATGTTTCAATATTGCTAAAATCAATCTTATTGTATTACCTCCTGTAAAGTCTTCTGTACTGAAAGATAAAATCATTTGTATCGGTGAGAAAACAGATCTGGATGCAGGTCCCGGATTTAACGGCTATGAATGGAGTACCGGAGCTACAACGTCATTCATTAAAGATGTAGGAGTAGGTACTTATTGGGTAAAACTTAAAACAGGAAACTGTATCACGACACAGATTGTCAATGTAAAAGCATCTGCCAATCCAGTGATTTCCAGCATTGATATTGATAATAACAAGATTACTGTCAATGTATCAGGAGGAACTCCTCCGTATCAGTTTTCTCTGGATGGAGCAAATTGGCAGACCAGCAATGTATTCACTGGACTTGCAAGAGGAGAAGTAAGGGTCTATGTAAAAGACTTTTATAACTGTACTCCTGTTGAAATTCAGATCACTGTACCGAATCTGATTAATGCCATTACTCCAAACGGCGATAATGTAAACGATTTCATTGACTACTCGGCACTCGCCTACAAGAAAAATCTGATATTCATTGTGTATGACAGATACGGAAATAAATTGTATGAGGCTGGAAAAATGAGAAACTTCACATGGGACGGAACAGCTTCCGGGAAAAAAGTTCTTACAGGGACTTACTGGTACACCATCTCATGGAACGAAAACAATAAAGACAACACTGAAACCAAATACTCGGGCTGGGTATTGGTTAAAAACAGAGAATAAACTTTACCATCAGAAACTACCTCATTTGGGGTAGTTTCGGTATTAATAAAGGCCTTGCTCAGCCAGAGATTGACAACTGACATTGCCTTTTGTGATCCATTTAAACATAAAACAATTTTATATCTAAGAACAAATAATACCACAATCCATCCACTATGAAAAAAGATATACTCATTTTATTGCTGGCTATCTTATTATGCTTGCCGGGAAAAATACTCTCACAAACCTATCAACTTACCGGAAACCCTGTAAATACAACAGGCTGGGATCTTGTCTCTGATGCTATAGTAAGCGGAGATTTTGTAAGACTTACCACCGATCAGACCAGCAGATACGGGGCTGTAAAATTATCCACCCCTATCACTCTAAGCTATTGTGATAAATGGAAAGTAGAATTCGACTTCAGAATTGACGGAAACGGGACTACACAATTTGGAAGAGGAGACGGTTTTACCTTCTGGTATCTGGCCAACCCTCCTACAGGATTCGTTTCGGGAGGAGGACTGGGTATTCCTGCCAATGCTTCCGGGCTGATGGTTGGTTTTGATATCTTCAACAACACCACCGAAGGCCAGATGAGTAAAGTTCATATTCTGTATGGCACCAATAATACAGCAGGTAATAATATCGAATACAACACGACTCCAGGAAGCACATTCCACTCTCCGGACCTTATTGCCACTCAGCCTTTTGTAGGAGATACCTACAGACATGTTGAAGTAAATGGAGAAACAGATCTTACCAACCCAACAAACTGGATTATCAAAGTAAGAATAAACGGTGTACTTATCGCAGATCAGTCTTTTGCTCCTTCAGGGGGTGCAGTAGGAATGTCACAGGGCTATTTTGGTTTCTCTGCAGCAACCGGAGGTGCCAGCGCGAGACATTCTATTAAAGATGTTAAGGTATTCGTAGATAAAGTTCCTATCTTAAGTAATACGCTCACTCCGTTCGTGTGCACAAATCCCGCTACGGGAAATGGTACTGTAGACCTTACTTCTTATAATTCTCAATTTGTAAATAATCCAGGAAATTATATTTTCACTTATTATGTATTGGGAAGTTCTACTCCTATCGCCAATCCTACGAGTTTCCAGTATTCAGGAAATACAACGATTAAAGTGGTTGTAAAAGATCCTACTTCTACTCTTTGTGATAATGGTGACGGGGTCATTCAGCTTAACCCTACTCCATTTGCTGCAACAGATGCCAGCCTTACCGGATGTAATAATAACAATGCAGGAACAGCAACCTTTGATCTTAACTCTGCCGCTGTAACAACTGTTGCCGGCGTAACCAAGGAATTCTATCCTACATTATTCGATCTTAATAATGACACCAACAAAATTACGAACCCTTCAGCTTATGCTTCTGCAGCAGCGGTAATATATGTAAAGGTAACCACTCCTCAAGGTTGCGTAAGTACAGCTAAAGTTACCCTGAACATTTACCCCGTTGTTGTTGTCAATGATGTCGAAATAAAATCATGCTTTATTGAAAGCAACCCATCTATGGCTTCTTTTAATCTTGTAGCAGCTGTAGTTTCTCAAGGCGGACTTACAAAGGAGTATTACCCATCATTGACCGATGCTATCACTGGAACAAACGCAATCGCTACTCCTACGGCATACATCGCCCCTAACGGAGTTGCATATATTAAAGTATTCAGCGCAAATGGATGTTATTCCATCGCTAAAGTTACATTAACTGTAATAGCTCCTGTTTACTCAAGAACCTTACTTGACAAAACTATTTGTATAGAAAATACAACCACATTAGATGCAGGTGCCGGTTTCAAAAGCTACGAATGGAGCACAGGAGCAACTACACAATCCATCAAAAATGTGGGGGTAGGTACTTACTGGGTAAAACTTAAAACGGGAGATTGTATTGCTACACAAAAAGTAACCGTATACCCTTCCGACAATCCAGTGGTTACAAGTATTGATATCTCAGGAAGCACCGTTACTGTATATGTGAATGGAGGAACTCCTCCTTATCAGTATTCTATGGACAATATCAATTGGCAGGATTCTAATATCTTCACCAATATTGCAAGAGGAGAAGCGAAAATATATGTAAGAGACAGTTATAATTGTATTCCTGTTGAAATCAACATCACTGTACCTAATCTGATCAATGTGATCACTCCAAATGACGATGGTATGAATGATTTTGTGGATTACTCTGCTCTTGCCAATAAACAGAATCTGGAAATAGCCATCTTCGACAGATATGGTTATAAAATGTTCCAGGCTGATAAAACAAATGGCTACAAATGGGCAGGTACTACCAATGGAAGTAAAAAAGTTCCTACAGGAAATTACTGGTATTCTGTTTCATGGAATGAAAATAATAAAAACAGTACTCCAATAAAATTCTCAGGCTGGATTGTTGTAAAAAACAGAGAATAATTACACTTTCCATCACATCAAAAGAATCACTCCGCCAGTCAGGGTGATTTTTTGTATTAACAAGCGGGAGATATTTCATTTTAACGGCTCTTTATTCATATTCAATTCTTAAATTTGTCCTATGAATTATTTGGAAGCTTTAAGCAGAAGATATTCTGTAAAAAAATTCAATCATCAGATTATTCCTCAGGAAACTCTTTACAACATTCTTGAGTCAGGAAAGTTGTCTGCCAGTTCGCTGGGACTTCAGCCCTATAAAATTGTCATTGTTGAGAGTGAAGAAATGAAGCAGAAATTGATTCCCGCTTTCTATAATCCATCTCAGATTTCCACCTGTTCTCATCTTGTTGTCATTATTTCAAAGAAAATCATTGAAGAGAATTATATCCGAGGCTATTTTAATCATATTTCTGAAGTAAGGAATACTCCTGTAGAAAAACTGGACCCTTTCAGAAATAGCATTAATCAGCATATTATCCAAAAGACACAGGATGAAATTTTCAACTGGGCAGAAAAACAGTCTTATATTGTATTGGCTAATCTTATGTACGCTGCCGCTATTGAAAGTATAGACTCTTGTCCTATGGAAGGCTTCCGTCAGGATCTTATAGAAGAAATTCTGAATATTGATTCCGAAACAGAGAAAGTAACTGTTACCCTAGCTTTAGGTTACCGTTCTGAAGAAGACCACTTCCAGCACATGAAAAAAGTAAGAAAACCAAACGAAAAATTGTTTAAATTTATTTAATATTTTAAACGATTGTACCTAAAGTAAGCATATGATAAAAGCGGATGTATTAGTAATCGGTTCCGGTATTTCCGGACTTTCCTATGCCATTAAAGTTTCTGAACAGCTCCCTGATGCCAAAATCATTATTGTAACCAAATCTGACGAAGACGAAAGTAACACCAAGTATGCACAAGGTGGTCTGGCTGTCGTTACAGATTTTCAGAATGACAATTTTCAAAAACACATTGATGATACCATGCGTGCCGGTGACGGAGAAAATAAACGCGATGTTGTAGAAATGGTGGTGAGAGAAGCTCCCGCAAGGTTCAACGAAATTGTAGAATGGGGTGCTCAGTTCGATATGAAAAACGGCAAATTCGCTTTAGGAAGAGAAGGAGGCCATACTGAAAACAGAATCGTCCACCATAAAGATATTACAGGTTTTGAGATTGAAAGAGCTTTATTGGAAACAGCCAAAAGCAGCCCGAATATTGAAATTCTCGACCATCATTATGTAATTGATATCATTACACAGCACCATGTTCCCGGAAAAGAACTTAATGAAGGAGACATTCACTGCTACGGTGCCTACATTCTGGATGAAAAATCCAAAACGATCAAAAAAATCACTTCTAAAATAACACTGGTTGCTACAGGAGGCGCCGGGCATGTTTATAAAAACACAACCAATCCTACCATTGCCACAGGAGACGGAATTGCTTTCGTAGCCCGTGCCAAAGGAAAGGTTTCCAATATGCAGTATTATCAGTTCCACCCAACGGCTTTGTACAGCAAAATGGATGGGATGTTGTTCTTAATTTCAGAAGCAGTACGTGGAGACGGCGCCAAATTAAGAACAAAAAGAGGCGAAAAATTCATGCATAAATATGACGAGCGTGAAGAATTAGCCTCCAGAGATATTGTTGCAAGAGCTATCGACGCCGAAATGAAAATTACCGGAGACGAATTTGTCGGCTTAGATTGTAAGGAAATGAATCATGAAAAATTCTTAGAACACTTTCCAAATATTTACAAGAAGTGCAGAGATGAAGGAATTGATCCGTTCACTCAATTGATTCCTGTCGTACCTGCCTGCCACTACTTAATGGGTGGGATTGAAGTAGACAGAGACGGACAGTCTTCCATCAGAAATCTTTTTGCTGTAGGAGAATGTACCAACTCAGGGCTTCATGGCGCCAACAGACTTGCTTCCAACTCATTGCTTGAAGGGTTGGTTTTTGGACACAATGCTGCCATGAAAACGGTAGCACTTCTGAATGAAAACAGCTTCAACTTTGATGATCTGAAAGCCGTTCCGGAATGGAATGAAGAGGGAATGAAAATCATGGATGAAATGGTTATCGTCAGCTACCTCAGAAAGCAGCTTCAGGAAATGATGAGTGACCTGGTAGGTATCGTAAGAAGCAACAGACGTCTGAATATGGCATCGCAGAAACATCAGGAAATTGCTGCTGCCGTAGACGAGATCTATCACTACTCTATTCTTTCTCCTCAACTGTCAGAATTAAGAAACTTAACAACCGTAGCCCATCTCATCATTAACCAGTCGATGGAAATGACAGAGAATAAGGGAGCGTTTTATAATAAAGATTTGGTTTAATTTTAATTAAACTAGTGAAAACCCTGAACTTAAATATCCTTACAACAGTCAATATATTATTCTATTCAAGAATGATACTTTCATTAATTTGTGGTTTTGTATTATTAAATTTTTGGGTGAAAAATGGAAAAAATGATGATTCTACAAATATAGTCATCCTTGCAGGAATACTATTTTTAGGACTGATTTTGGGATTATATGGAGTAACTTTATTAAAAAAAATTATTGTTCCCAGATCCAAATATCCTTTAGTCTTAAATCTTTTATGCAATATGAAAGGTTTAGGAAAACCAGATTATTATGGAAGTTTAAAGTTTGATTTAAATAATATAATTAATGATAATAAGCTACGCTTAACTCTTTATTATGTCAATAATCCTCAATATCCAATTTTAACATTCAATAGAGAAAAAATCATTTACTACACTCAAGAGTATGATTGGGATAATTTTAAATGGAGTTATAAAGTTATACCTCAGGGGCGAAACGAAAAACAAGTATTAGAGTTTCAAGGTATTAATCAAAATAATATAAAAATAAAAGACAGTATAGATTTTGAAAAAATAGATGCGAAGGAAAATGAAGTCCTTTTGCTCTTCATCATTCATGATATATTGTTCGGAAAAAGATCTTCCTTTTATTACTAAAATCAAAAATATGAAAAGACCAAGCTACGTAACCGATAAAGCATTAAAGACATTCATAAAAAATGCGCTTGAAGAAGATATTCAGGATGGTGATCACTCTACGCTGTCTACCATTCCGCAGGATCTTGTACAAAGTGCAAAGCTTTTAGTAAAACAGGATTGTATTCTTGCGGGTGTTGAGCTCGCAGAAATCATTTTTAATACTTTTGATAAAAATTTAAAAGTTGAAGTTTTTATTAAAGACGGAACTCCATGTAAATTCGGGGATGTCGCACTTATTGTAACAGGAAGCGCAAGATCTATCCTTTCTACAGAGAGATTTGTTCTCAATTGTATGCAAAGAATGAGCGGTATTGCAACCCTTACCCATGACTGGGATTCAAGATTAGTAGGGACAAAAACTAAACTTTTAGATACAAGAAAAACAACACCTAACTTCAGAATGTGTGAAAAATGGGCGGTTGCAATAGGTGGTGGAACCAATCACAGATATGGTCTTTATGACATGATCATGCTGAAAGACAACCACATTGATTACAATGGAAGTATCACCAATGCTGTGGCAATGGCAAAGGATTATGTTAAAAAGAACAAGAAAAAGTTAAAAATAGAGGTTGAAACAAGAAACCTTGAAGAAGTTCAGGAAGCTATCAAAGCAAAGGTTGACAGAATTATGCTTGACAATATGGATGTGAAAACAATGGAGCAAGCCGTAAAAATGATCAACGGCTCATGTGAGTCTGAAGCTTCAGGTGGAATTACCCGTGATATGCTAAAAGAAATTGCTTCAACAGGGGTAACATTTATCTCTGTAGGAGCCCTTACACACTCTGCTGAGAATATAGATTTGAGTCTCAAAGCAGTGAAATAGCGTTATATTTTTAATAAAAACACCCCCACTTTGTTAAAAATTCATCAACATGACTTTTTTCATGTAAAAATTCAATTTTTATTCATAATATTGAAAATCAATACCTTACAATTATTAAGATTGATTAAAAATTAACATTGAGTTAATAATAGTTAAATTTTATTTTGCGAATTTTGCAGAAAATTAAATCTAACTATTACTAACGATTATGAAATTAATCAACAAATCGATGTTATCTGCGGTTATTACTTTATCTACAGCTAGCGTCTATTATGCTCAACAAGTTCAGGATACTGTAAAGACAAAATCCAATGATATTGAACAAGTTGTATTAACTGGCGTTGCTGATATCGCAAAAGATAGAAAGACTCCAGTAGCAGTTTCAACAATTAAGGAAGCTCAGATTGTTGAAAGATTAGGAAATCAGGAATTTCCTGAAATCCTGAACACTACGCCATCTGTATACGCTACAAAAGGTGGTGGTGGATTTGGAGACTCTAAACTA
Source organism: Chryseobacterium sp. GW821-FHT04C04 (assembly GCF_059420365.1). NCBI lineage: Bacteria > Pseudomonadati > Bacteroidota > Flavobacteriia > Flavobacteriales > Weeksellaceae > Chryseobacterium > Chryseobacterium sp. GW821-FHT04C04. Next base: position 260,643 of record NZ_JBWKTO010000003.1, read on the forward strand.
AATATTAGAGGATTCAGTCAAAACAACATTGCTGTAATGGTAAATGGTATGCCAGTAAATGACATGGAAAATGGTTCTGTTTATTGGTCTAACTGGGCAGGATTGTCTGATGTAACTTCAGCAATGCAGGTTCAAAGAGGTCTAGGCTCTTCCAAATTAGCAATTGCATCTATTGGAGGTACCGTAAATATTTTGACAAGAGCTTCTGATAAAAAACAAGGAGGGATTGTTTCTTTAGGAGTAGGTAATAATGATTATGTAAAATCTTTATTTGCTTATAATACTGGTAAATCTGACAAAGGATGGTCTTCTTCATTCTTAATGAGTAGAACAGCTGGTTCTATGTATGCAGATGGAACTAAGTTTGAAGGATACAACTATTATTTTGCATTAGGATACCAGAAACCTGGAGGTAACCATGATTTCCAATTCACAATTACTGGAGCTCCACAATGGCACAACCAAAGATCTTATGCATCAACAATTGACAACTATATTCTTTACAATCAGGACCACGATGGGACACCAGATAGAAAATACAACTCTGACTGGGGATATTTAAACGGTAGAGAATACTCTGCAAGAGTAAATTATTATCACAAGCCGGTAATGTCTTTAAACTGGGATTGGAATATAAGTGAAAAATCAAAACTTAATACAGTTGTTTACGCTTCTTTTGGTAGAGGTGGTGGTACCAATACAACAGGTACAGCAAATGGTAAAGCTTTAAGTACTTTTAGAGATCCTAATACTGGACTTTATAACTTTGATGCAATTTATGCAGCAAACCAAGCTTCAAACCCTACAAAAGGAATATTAATTAGAAACTCTTCTATTAATTCTCACAACTGGTTTGGATTGATCTCTTCTTTCAATCACCGTTTCAATGAAAATTTCAAAATCAGTGCTGGTGTTGACGCTAGATACTACCAAGGATATCACTATCAGGTAGTTAGCGATCTATTAGGAGGGTCTGGTTATCTTGATAAAAACAATAAAAACATTGGTAACAATACTGTAACTGCCACTGAAAGTACAGATCCAAAATGGAATCCTTTTGGAGGTAAGCTAATGGATATCAATAACAGAATCGGTTATAGCAATGATTCTAATGTACTTTGGTATGGAGCATTTGGACAATTGGAGTATACAAAGAATGATTTCTCTGCATTTGTACAGGGATCAGTTTCTAACCAAGGATTCCAGAGAATAGATAACTTTATCATTGATAATGTTACTAAATCTAAGAATGGTACCATCATGCCTACAACAACTGATTACAAAAACCTAACTGGTTACAACATCAAAGGGGGATTAAACTATAACATCAACGAGCACCATAATGTATTTGGTAACGTAGGATATTATGAAAAACAACCTTTCTTTAACTCTATTTATAGAAGTAATGAAAATGTGGTTTCTCCAGATGCAACCAATGAAAAAATCTTTGGAGCTGAACTTGGATACGGATTTAGATCTTCTAAATTCAATGCTAATGTAAACATCTACAGAACTACTTGGGATGACAGATATCAAAGAAAGACAGGATTATCTTATACAGATCCAGCCACCAAGGTAAGAACAACTTATTATGCTGAAATTAATGGCTTAAGTGAAATTCACCAAGGTATTGAATTTGATGCTAATCTAGTTATTAACAAATTCTTATCTGCTTACGGTATGTTCTCAATAGGAGACTGGCGTTATAAAGGAACTGCAAATGCTACCACTTTCAACGATACGGATAATTCACCATACATTATTCCAGGAAATACTTCTAATGAACTAACACTTAATTTAGATAAAGTAAAAGTAGGAGAATCTGCTCAGATGACTGCAGCCCTAGGTATTACAGTTACTCCTGTTAAAGATTTAAAAGTAGATATGAACTGGAGATATGCTAACAAGCTATATTCTTCACTAGATGTATACTCTTACAGCAGCTCATCTGCTAAAGGAGCTCTTCAGCTTCCTGATTATCATTTGTTTGATCTAGGGATTTCTTATAAAATTAAATTAAAAAACCCTTCACAGTTCTTTACAATTAGAGGAAATGTATACAATGTGTTTGATACAACTTACATCGCGGAATCTCTAACAGCTATTCATGCTGATGATAAAGCAATAGGTGCTACACAAACATACGAACAAGCAGGTAATTTATATAAAGGTGTTGCAACAGCGAATCAGGTGTATTTCGGATTCGGAAGAACTTGGGCTGCAACCTTATCATTCAACTTCTAATAATATCATAATATTAGATTTTATAAATATCAATCCCGGCTTTGAGCCGGGATTTTTGTTATCTTTGTGTACAAAAAAATAGGATTATGGATTTTTACAAGATTTTTCTTAGTGCACACAAAGGATTTGGATATTTAGAACTTCTTTTGGTTGCATTATTTATCATTGCACTTTTAGCTACCATGTTTGGCTTCAGTGGAAAAGTGAACAAATTTCTAAAGAAGACGACGCTCTTCACGATGATTTTCTTCCACGTTCAGTTTTTATTAGGAATATGCTTGTTATTCATATTTTCTCCAGGTTTCAAAGCTGCTTTAGATGCAGGAACATTAATGAAAGACCCTTACAGCAGACAAACATTTGTTGAGCACCCTTTCTCTATGTTAATCGCAGCAGTGTTGATGACCATTATCAACAAAAAAGTAAAATCCAACGACACGATCTCTCTGGGAATCGTTATTATGGGATTGATCGCAGCAGGTTTATTTGCTTTCGCGTTCCCTTGGGTAAGAGTCTTTGGAGCTTAAAATAGATAAAAAAATTATATGTGTTATAATTTATAAATAGTTTAATCTTAAATTTTTAATTAAATCAATGAAAGTAGCTGTAGTAGGTTCAACAGGAATGGTTGGACAAGTTATGCTTAAAGTTTTGGAGGAGAGAAACTTCCCTGTAACAGAATTAATCCCGGTAGCATCCGAAAGATCTGTAGGCAAGAAGGTGAAGTATAAACAGAAGGAATTTACTATTGTAAGCATGAAGGACGCTATAGCTGCCAAACCGGATATTGCAATCTTCTCTGCAGGTGGTTCTACTTCTCTTGAATACGCTCCGTTATTTGCAAAAGCAGGAACAACAGTAATTGATAATTCTTCTGCATGGAGAATGGACCCTGATAAAAAATTAGTCGTTCCCGAGATCAATGCTGATGTTTTGACTAAAGAAGATAAAATCATTGCAAATCCGAATTGTTCTACCATTCAATTGGTAATGGTCCTTGGACCTTTGAACAAGAAATATGATTTAAAAAGAGTGGTTGTTTCTACTTACCAGTCTGTAACAGGAACAGGTAAAGCTGCTGTAGACCAGTTAAATGGTGAAATTAGCGGAGATGATTCTACTGAAAAAGTATATCCTTATCAGATATTCAAAAATGCATTACCACACTGTGATGTATTTGCGGATGATGATTATACAAAAGAAGAGATCAAACTGATGAAGGAACCTAAGAAAATTTTAGGAGACGATACCTTCAACTTAACAGCAACTGCTGTAAGAGTTCCGGTACAGGGAGGACATTCTGAAAGTGTAAATATTGAATTCGAAAATGAATTTGAACTGGATGAAGTAAGAAAAATCTTATCTGAAACGCCAGGTGTAATCGTAATGGATGATGTGAAAAACAACCATTACCCGATGCCACTGTACTCGGAAGGGAAAGATGAAGTTTTTGTAGGAAGAATAAGAAGAGATCTGTCACAGCCCAAAACGCTCAACCTCTGGATCGTAGCAGACAATCTGAGGAAAGGAGCAGCAACAAACGCTGTACAAATCGCAGAATACCTTGTAGCAAACAACTTAGTATAAACTAACAAAATAAAAAAGAGTCTCAGAATTGAGATTCTTTTTTTTATCAAACACTTTATGAATACCCAGAAAAATACCCACAAAGAGAAAATAGGATTTCAAAAGCTGATCGCAGCATTTGGAGTCATCCTTTTCGTAGGAAAGATTATTGCCTGGAAGCTCACCAATTCTGACGCTGTATTTTCCGATGCTATGGAAAGTATCGTCAATGTCATCAGTGCATTCATGGGACTCTATTCCCTTCATCTTGCGGCCAAACCCAAAGATGAAGACCATCCGTACGGCCACGGAAAAGTAGAATTCGTCACCTCCGGGATTGAGGGCGCCCTGATTGCTATTGCCGGCATTATGATTATCTATGAAGGGATTCACAGTCTTATCGTAGGAAAAACGCTCAGCAAAATAGATCTGGGTATATGGATCATTGCTGCCACTGCCGTTATTAATTATCTTCTGGGATATATTTCTATAAAAAAGGGAGAAAGAGAAAATTCTTTGGTCCTTATCTCATCAGGAAAGCATCTGCAGTCTGATACCATTACAACCCTTGGTGTGGTAGCCAGCTTAGTGATCGTTTATTTCACCAAAATCTATTGGCTCGACTCTGCAGTAGCATTAACTTTTGGGCTTTATATCATCTTTGTAGGTTATAAAATCGTCCGAAAATCGTTAAGCGGTATTATGGATGAACAGGATCCAGAAATACTAAACCAGGTGATCAGAATCCTTGAAGAAAACAGACACATAGAATGGATTGATGTACACAATATGAAAATTCAGCAGTTCGGTTCTTCTCTTCATATTGATGCTCATATTACCCTTCCGTGGTATTATGATCTTCGGGATGCTCATGGCGAAATGGAAAAAGTAATTATCCTTCTTGCTAAAAATATGAAAAGAAATATTGAGTTCAATTTTCATATGGACGACTGTAAACCTATTTCATGCCCGGTCTGCCAGATCAGAGAATGTCCTGTCCGTGAAAAAGATTTCGTAAAACGTGTAGAATGGACTCCGGAAAATATAACCAGCGTTGATAAGCACACTGCAGAATAGGTTACGCAATTCATATTCTCAGCCGCCTTTAGCAATCATCTGCTTTCTGTAATAAAACATGGGGACAATCAACAGGATAATCAAGGGCTGGATCACAAATCTTCTCATATAGAAAGAAAAAAGATATCCTATTTCAAATTGATCATGAATACAATACAGATAAATAGGCAGAGCAATTACAAAGACAATTAGTATCATCATTGCTCCCTGTACCAGCCATTGTTTGCTTTTAAATAAGCCATAGATAATCAAGCAGGAAAACAAAAGATTTAAAACAAATCTGAAGACATGTCCAAGAATCAGTTTTCCCCATTCAAATGCAGGGAATTCAATATTTTTATTCGCTTCATGAAAGTAAGTAAGGAAAGGATCATAAAAAAGACGGTCCTCCAGAACTCTTACACTTATCAATCCGCAGATTCCTGCAATAATCAGAAGCCAGTTAAGAATTTTCATGTTTTAACGCAAAAAATTTAATCCAGATCAGCCAAAGTACAACAACACTCCCATAAATGATGGCAGGGAAAATAAAATCATGGAACATTTTACCATACTCTTTATAATCTGTCATTACGATATTCAATCCTATGATTCTCAGAAGATTCATTATATACAGGATAACCAATCCTATCCCAACAAAGGCAAAGGTCTTCATCCCTTTATAAAAAGCAAAAACAAAAGAGACAAATAGAATGATGACAGAAACAGCATTGCAGCCCTCTACCATTCTCGTCTCATAGCGTTGGTTTACGTAAAACCAAACCTGTTCATTCTTTACATCATCATAAAGTTCCGAAGGATACCCTATTGCATTCTGCAGAACAACTACCTGATGGGCAATGAGTCTTGAAAAAGAATCCAGCCCGGAGTCTTTACCACTATTCAGGTAGAACTGATAAGCAAAAAGCAGCACCAGATAAATAATAATAAAACGCAGTAAAATACCTAAAACAGGTTTAAAGTCTTTCAGCATGGTACAAAGATAAAAATTAGACTGTAATATCCTGAATTTGAATCAAGAAAGTTAAAAACCAAGGATAATATACCATTATTACGGGATATGACATTGAAAATTTTCTTAAAAATATGCAGTTAAACTAATGTTCAACAATTCATTTCATATCATAATGATAATATTCTTTTCCTCATATATTTTACTTCCTTAAACTATAATTTCCAACTCATGTTAATTTAGTATATTTGTTTCCATATTATGACTTCTGAAAACGCAAAACGATTTTTTGAAAACCATTTGGGTAAAAAATCTTCCGAATTCGTCACATTAGCTCAAAGCGGTTCTGCGAGGGTAAACTTCCTCGCCACTGTCACTTCTGAAAAATATATCATTACTTACAATGAAAATATTCCGGAAAATGAAAGCTTTCTTTACTATTCCAAAATATTCTCAGAACTGAGCCTCAACACTCCTTCTATTCTTGCTGTTTCTGAAGATAGAAAAATGTATATCCAGGAGTTTTTGGGCCAACATACCCTTTCAGAGGTGATCGCCAAGGAACAATTATCTTCCACCGTAAGATCTTTGGTAAAGCAGACATTAGAAAAGCTTTTCCGGATGCAGATACAAACTCAGGGAAAAATTGATTTTTCCAGAACGTTTGAATATGAAAGCTATGATGAACTTCCCGTGATTCATGATTTATATTATTTTAAAAACTTTGTAGCCGATGTCCTTGAGCTTGAATACAACAAGTCTACTCTTCTGAAAGAATTCAAAAAGATTGCAATACTCATTGAAAATATTGAACCTAAAGGAATTATGATTCGTGATTTTCAGGCAAGAAATATCATGGTAGATGAAAAAAATGAGGTTTCTTTCATCGATTATCAGTCTGCAATGAAGGGACCATTAATGTATGATGTCATCTCTTTTCTTTTCCAGGCTAAAGCCAATTTCCCGGAAGATTTTAAACAGGAAATGCTGGATTTTTATATTCAGCAGTTTGAAAACCCTGAAACGAGAACCCAGTTAAGAAATGCAGTTATGCCTATTCAAATGATGAGATTTTTACAGGTTTTAGGAGCTTATGGATTCAGAGGATTGATTCAGAGGAAACAACACTTCATGACCAGTCTGGAGAAAGGAATTCAAAATATAACACAGTTTGCCGGCTCCTGGGAACAGATGAACAACTATCCAGAGCTGAAAAAAGTAATTCAGCAGTTGACATCAGAGAGAGCAAAACAAAAAATTGAGGAAATAATAAATTCAAACCATTAAGAAAGCTTTAAGTTATTAAGAATATTAAGGTTATGACCAAAAAAGAAATTACTCAACTGTCATATGAAATTACAGGCTTTGCTATTAAAGTCCATAAAATTCTTGGTCCTGGTCTACTAGAAAGTGTTTATGAAGAATGCTTAAAAATCGAACTTGTTAAAAATGGTTATGATGTTAAACAACAATTATATATTCCCATCAATTATGAAGGGATAGAAATTGAAACAAAACTTGTCGTAGACTTACTTGTAAATGATACAATTATTATAGAGTTAAAAGCTGTGGAAAAAGTACTACCAATTCATGAAGCACAATTACTCACTTACATGAAAGTTCTTAAAAAGCCACAAGGCCTTCTTATTAATTTTTTCACGAATAATATTACAAAGTCAATGAAGCCTTTTATCAAGGAATTTTTCAAGGAACTTCCTGACTAAATTTTGATTTATCAAAATCTTAACTTACCTTAAAAACTAAATAAACCTTAATGGTTTAAAAATTAAAAAAAGAATATGCTACACATCGAGATACACAGTTTTTCATACAAGAAAGGAGGAATTCCTAAAGACAATTCAGGAAACGGCGGCGGCTTTGCTTTTGACTGTCGTGGGATTTTAAATCCCGGAAGAATTGAAGAATATAAAATTCAGACCGGAAACGATATAGGAGTTCAGGAATATCTGGAAACAAAAACAGAAATGCCAACTTTTTTAGAATTGGTAAAATCTCTTGTTTCTATTAATATTGACAATTACCTTGAAAGAGGTTTTGAACACCTGCAGATCAATTTCGGATGCACAGGAGGACAGCACAGATCGGTATATTCCGCAATAAAAATTGCCGAATTTATCAGAGAAAAATATCCTGAAGGAACTGAGATCACCCTTCATCATGATGAACAACCACAACTGAATAAATAAATGATAAGCGATCATTGATAAATGATTTAATTATCATTTATTTATGATACAAAGTATTATCATTCATCAATTACCATCTATCAATTATAAAAAATGAAAGCTCTAATTTTCGCAGCAGGAAAAGGTACCAGGCTTAAACCGTTTACAGATCACCATCCGAAAGCGTTGGCCAAAGTAAACGGAGTTCCGCTTCTCGAAAGAAATATCAAATACCTGAAAAGTTTCGGAATAAATGATTTTGTCATCAACATCCATCATTTTGGAGATCAGATTGTTGATTTTTTAAATAAAAATAATAATTTCGGCTGCAAAATCGAAATCTCTGATGAGACTAATGAGCTTCTGGAAACAGGTGGCGGCTTGATTTTTGCAAGAAAATTTCTTGATCACGGAGAAGATTTTTTAATCTTGAATGCGGATATTCTAACTGACCTGAACATCAATGCGTTGGTAGAATACCACAAAAAGATAAAAGATTTTGCTACTTTAGCGGTTTCGGACAGAGAAAGTTCGAGAAAACTCCTTTTCAATGATGATATGGTTTTGAGAGGCTGGCTGAATGTACAATCAGGAGAACAGAGACTGGCAGAATTCAACAAAGGTTTTAAAGCTCTTGCTTTCAGCGGAATTCATTGTATCAATCCTGTCATCTTTGAAAAAATAAAAAGAACAGGCAAATTTTCTGTTATGGAAGAATATCTGGATTTGATGCAAACCGAGCATATACACGGATTTGTACATGACAGCATCCTTATTGATGTCGGAAGACCGGCATCCGTAACAGAAGCCGAAAAACATTTTAAATAAAATTTTGCAATGGAAATTGATGGAACTAGGGATGAAAGTTTAGTAAATCCAGAACTTGACATAAACGAAACAAAACTACATAATAGCTTCAGACAAAAAACCTGGGACGAAACCATCACCAAAGACAGCTGGATGGTTTTCAAGGTGATGGCTGAATTTGTAGACGGCTATGAAAAACTGGCCAAGATTGGCCCATGTGTTTCTATATTCGGTTCAGCACGACTGAAGCCGGAGAACAAATACTATGAAATGGCTGTAGATATTGCTGAAAAGATCACCAAATTAGGTTTCGGAATTATCACCGGAGGTGGTCCCGGGATTATGGAAGCTGGAAATAAAGGAGCATTCAATGGTAAAGGGAGATCTATCGGACTTAATATTGATCTACCTTTTGAGCAGCATTTTAATCCTTACATCAATAAATCCTATTCTATGAATTTTGATTACTTTTTCGTAAGAAAAGTAATGTTTGTAAAATATTCTCAAGGTTTCGTGGTGATGCCGGGAGGTTTCGGAACATTGGATGAGCTGACTGAGGCGATGACTCTGATTCAGACCAACAAAATAGGAAAATTTCCAATCGTTTTGGTAGGAAGTGAATTCTGGGGAGGATTATTAGATTGGTTCAAGGCAACGCTCTTGAAAGAAGGGATGATTGCTGAAGATGATTTGGATCTTTATCGTGTGGTAGATACTGCTGATGAGGCTGTAGCACATATTAAAGCTTTTTATGATAAGTATGCTGTGAATGTAAATTTTTAATTGGCATATTATTTGTGACCTATAACTAACAAGTATGATTGTAAATCTATTAATTAAGATGAAAAAACTTTTATATATATCAGGTATTTTAACATTTTTTGTGTTATCGAGTTTTATGTATGTAGACTTTTTCTCTTCAATGACCAAAGTTGACTATATTGATGGAAGCAAAACATTGAAGTTTACCACAAAAATGAATACAAGCCATATCTCTGATGCTATTAAAATTAACCCTAATACGGCTGGATTTGAAGCAGAGGTAAAAAAATATGTGAACAATAGTTTTGATGTATTTGTCAATGGGTCTCCTAAAACGATTACCTTCACAGGAAGTCAGGTCAGTGGAGAAACTGTATGGGTGTATTTTGAGACCGGAGGCGTTTCGGATATCAGCACCTTAAAGATTAAAAATACGATCCTTTTGAGCGCTTTTCCTAAGCAGATCAATCTGGTGAATATCGCCTACAAAGGCAGCCAGAAAACAATGAATTTTCAAAGAGGAAAAGAAGTGAACGAGGTTTCTTTTTAAACGAGAATTAGATTTAACCATTATAAAATGGATACCCTGAAAAGTTGAACTTTTCAGGGTATTTTTTTTGGAATAACAAAAAATCACATCCAAGAGATAAATTAAGTACAAATACCTAATCTCAAATTTCAGCATTTACACTCTAATATTTTCATTTTCAGCAATGTACATTTGTATTGTAATTACAACCAAACAGGTGAAGCCGTATCACTTAAATAACGGGGCGAAATCTGAAAAGCCAATGAGTAAGAAAACACCAAACTAAAACTAAGTATCATGGAAGATATAGAACTTAAATCATCCAGCCAGGCAATAGATGTCCTGATTGTAATAGACACGGATTATGTACGAGCAAATTATAAAAGTCCCAGTACAGATCCTAATAAACCTGTAGGAATTGATCATAACAGCCAGCATATGATCGTTTCGAATGCCAATGCCATCTCAGGACAAGGTTCAGCTGATCTGAACTTCAGTGCAAGAGCCGGAGATGTAGTTTCTTTCAGAGGAACTTCAATCTATCAGAATTCGGATGACGCAGTTATTATTTATAATATTAAATATTGGTCCGGAGATCAGGTTTTTAATAATTTCGTATACAATTCTGTTAGAAGAAAGCAAGCTGCTGTACCGGATGTAAATTCTTTAAACGGCCTCCCTGCCACCTCTGCAGATATCAGCTTTGCCAGTATTGATTCAAAAGTAAGATCTACTGGAAAAGAGAACTTCTATGTACAGTTCGGACTTTATATTTTAGATCCTAAAGACAGTAACAAACAGATTCTGTACGGTTACTTTTACTGGGATCCAACAATTACAGTTAAATAAAAGAAAATAAAAAAACCACTGCCGGTGCAGTGGTTTTTGTTTTTAAATAATTTAAAATCCTGTAGACCAGAAAAGGATATCAAGATCTAATTCACTAATATCAAAATCATTCTGATAATCTTTAAAACCAGGCTTGTTTTTCAGTTCCTCAATAGCATTTTCTGCTTTTTCTAAAGATGAAAATACTCCAATATATCTTTCATCATCCAGAAAGGTGTGTATTGTATAATAATGGCTGACACTAAAAACAGTATTCAAGCCTAATCCCTTAACTGAAATACAGTTTTCATCTATCACATCACCTTTCTCAATATAATCACGTCCCATTTCCCCAATAACCTCCTGAAATCCTTCATTCCAATGTACTTTATCCATAATATAACAATCCGTAACAAAACATTCAGGATAATCTCTGAATCCAGGCAGAGTAACCGCTTTGGATTTCAACTTCTCCAAGCCTTCAACACTATTGCAAAAACCAAGAAATTTGGTAGCTGTATGGGACTCATCAGTATAAGTATGATTTAAGGCATAAATGAAATATTCCATTTTAAATATCAGTTCTATATTTTACTATTATTTTCAGAAATAAAAATATAAAATTCTCAGTGGATTTAATTTAATATTCACTATTAAAAATAAAATCAGGCAGCTTTTCAAGCTGCCTGATTTTTATAAAGTATATTAGAACGATATTCTATCCTACTGTATTACTCAATTTTGATGTTATCAATCTGAAGATCGTAATTTCCACTTGTTCCTGTTTTGATAGCGAACATATCTTTTCCAGCTGTTGTGTTAATATCAGCAATACCTGTAAGCGTAAGCTCAACTAATCTCCATTGACCGTTCGTATTGATCGATCCTGTGTAAGAGTTAGCACTTTCTACTCCTAAAGTAGCACCTGTAGAGAATGTTCCTAAGTTAAATACGTAGAAACCTCCACCTGCTTTATACACGTTGAAAGAAAGAGTTTTTCCTGTTGCAGTACCTTTGATATACATTGTAATTCTCTTAGGAGTCGCTGGAATTCCTGTAGTAGCGATAGATGTAAATACGTAATCGTTAGCGGTAGGTGTTCCTTTGATCTGAAGTGAGTTTGTATTGTTGTATCCTAAACCGACACCTTGAGTTGCATAAGGCTTAAGTCCGAAGGTGTTTACACTTGTTAAGAACGTTGCCCAGTTTTCAAAATCAGATCCTGCGAAAAGATTGACAGCACTTACAGACGGAGCTTCCGGCTCACCCGGGTTGAATCTGTCGTTAGGGAAGTTCATATCATCAAGAGTTCTGATATAAGCCTGCTCTGTATATGTTGTAGTGTTGCTTGAACTTGTAAAACGGCTTAAAAGAAGAACGATATCACCACTTTTTGCATATTTAGGAGAGATAGGAGACTTCGCAAATGTTGCATAGTTGCTGAAACGAAGATCTAGTCTACCTGCTTTTTTATCCGTAATATAACGGTCACCTGTAGCTGATTCATCAGCAAAAGTTTTTGTCAATTCAGGCTCTTCAAACTGAACGTTTTTAATTTTTACAAGCTGATTGATGTGAGCACCATTTTTAAGAGCATCAGCAATAGAGTTGAATTCTAATGGCTTGATAGCGGTTACTACAGCTTTTTGTCCATCACAAACTCTTGCCATGTAATTTGAAACTTTATTGGGGTTGATTCTACCGATAGGATAGTTAGGGTCAAAAGAACCTACTTTAATATTCCCATTAACCCCCTGAACGATCAATCCTTTCAGGTTGATTCTAACTAAAGATCCAGTTGGGAAATCAAGATATTGGTTTCCTCCGTCGATATCAATTTCGATACCTTGTGTTGGGTTTTCAGGCTTATCCTGAAGGAACATCATTTTGTAGATGTTTCCAGACTCATCACTTGAAGATACATACGCTTCAACGATATAATCTTCTTTAATGATATCAGCTTCAACAGGTTTTGCTTTTGCAATGGATACAAGCTCAGATAGTTGATGGTTAGCTGCTGCAAATTTGTTGATACATTTAATTTCCGGCACGTCATAATCATCGGTTTTTACACAAGACGAGAACGCCAGCATTGAAATGGCAGTAAAGATCGCCGCTTTAAAATATATATTTTTCATTGTTTTCGATTTTTAATTTAATTTTTTTAGAATCTGAATTGAAGGTTCACAAAATAAGATCTACCCTGGTTATACCAATATTTAGGAGCGAATACCATGTTTCCGCTGTCATAATCATTAGCATAGTCAGTATAGTTAACGTTTCTTGTCTGCTCAAATCCACCTGTAATAAAGTTTCTGTTATTAAGGATGTTATTTACAGAGGCAGACACCAATACATAATACTTACCAATCATCCAAGACTTACCTGCGTTCACATTGAAGAAGAATGCTGAAGGTAGTTTTGTAGGCGTAAGAACTCTTGCAAGCTCTTCATCGGTTACGTTGTCATAAGGTACTCCCGGTGTATTGGGGTTTGTGTAGAATCTGGCAGTTCTGGTTACCGGAGACGGATCTAAGAACGAATGTCCAAAGTAATTCCATGTCGCTCCTAACCACCAGTATTTAGGGCTGCTGTAACGAAGACCTAAAGTATATGCCTCCTGAGGAGTTCCACCCTGTCTGTAGTTTTTCAGAGTAGCTTCACCCATGTTGGTATACGATCGTGATACTACATTTCCGTTTCCATCAAGTTCTCTAAAAGTTCCAACAGCATCAGATGCAAAATAAACAGTAGGGTTATTAGTATAAGTATACTGTCCTAAGCTTAATAATCCACTTGCTGTCAAAGTAGGAGTAACTTTCACCTGTGCACCAAGTTCAATACCCATATTTCTCTTGTTGGCTCCTGCCAATACCTGAGTAATAAAAGCACCATCCTGAATAGGAGCCTGATCTCCGCTTTCAGTAAGCGTAGTCAACTTAACTCCCTGTGCAAAGTATCTCTGTACACTTGTTTCGTTTTGAGTATTAACAAGGTAACCTGTCAATCTAAGTTTAACAATAGGAGTAGAGATTACATAGCTCAAATCGTTTGCATCAATAACAACGTTCTTGATACCCGGAGTGGTAACACCACTTACTCTTGTATTAAAATAAATATCATTTAAGAAAGGAGACTGAGAAAAGTAAGCTCCGTTATAAACCAAGAAGTTTCTACCATTGATTTTATAGGTAACCTGACCTTTCACCCCTGCATTCCAGAAGTTTTGATCTGCCCCTTTTCCGTAAGATGACTCATACAAATAGTGCTGGAACAATCCTTCTCTGCTGTTTGTTGTATAACCGAATAATCCGGAAATAAAAACATCAAATTTCCCTGTTGAGAATTTGAAAGCTGGGTTTATTTTAAATTCCTGTCTTCTGAAAATATAGCTGTATCCGATTTTATCACCTTCTCTTTTGGCAACATCAGTATCACTTTCTCTTGTATTGAATTTCCCCCAAGCGCTTCCTGCAGTTGTATTAGATGCAAACGCGTCCATATTCAGGGCGAAATCAGCACCTAAAAGATCATTCACTTCTCTGTACTGTTCAGATCTGTAGTTCTGGTAAGATAAGTTTAAAATGAAACGGGAAGTATCATTAAAGTTATAAGTATAGTGCGTAGATAAATTCCATACTTTATCATCTTTCACATCATCCACAAGATAATAAGCAGCTCTTCTTCCACCAAGTGTAGCATTATATTCTACATTCCTGTTGGCATTATAAAGATTATCCCAGTTGATCTGTGTGTGTGATTGGTCATCATTCGTCCACCAGTCTCTTGTGATTCCAACATTGGCAGCTTGTTCCGGAGCCGGATTTTTATAGTTTAACCAATAACTTGGTAAATTACGGTAATACGTTGGCGACGGGTTATTCGCTCTATACCAATCTAATCTTGAACTGTATTCTTTACCGAACTGGTAAGAAACAGACGTCCATAATTGAGAGTTTTTATTGATTTTCCAGAAATCCTGTAATTGAATCATCGGCTGGAAACCTCTTTTTACTCTTTCATTTCTTTTATCTCCGTTCTGCCATCCCCAGTAAGAGTTGTAATGAACTCCTCTGAAGTCATATACTTCCTGAGTACTTGGGCTTGAAGAACTTCTTGCATATTTAGATCCGATAGCATTTAAAGTCATCGTATGGCTATCGCTGAATTTCTTCTCAATACCAACATATCCACTATATGCATCATAAGCTGTACCATCCTGAATCCCTTCCTGTGCCCATCTTCTCGCGATCATTCCTGTAAATGCCCATCCGTTCTTATTCATTCCGGAAGAGAACCTGTAAGACAATCTATTCGTATAATTTCTGTTCGTCAGAGAGTACGTCAACTGACTTCCTTTTCTGTACTCACTTGCTTTTGTATTCTTATAAAATACACCGGTAGTTCCTCCGAAAGCATATTCTGAAGGCGCATGATTAGCGGAAATTTCCGGATAACGGGTAATTTCGTTCAATCCTCCCCAGGTACTGAAGTCTACATCTCCATTATCTGCAGCGGCCATAGAAACCCCGTTGATCATATTCTCACCTGTTCTGCTATCAATCCCTCTTGGGCGGAACCAGTATGGTCCTAAATCGAAACTTGCAATTCTGTTGAAAACATCCTGAGAAGACTGTAGTAATCCTACTGTTGCAGTTTGCTGTGCACCACCGCTGTCACTTTCTCCGGAATCTTCTACAATAGCCAAACCCTGATCTGCACCGTTCAATGCAGAATAAAGAGTAATTACTCCAAGATCTTTTCTTTTCTCATCACTAGTTACGTCAAATTCAAAAATTTTAGTTTCGAAATTTGGTTTTGTAACCATAATCTGATAATGTCCGGGCATCAAGTCAGTAAATTGGAAATAACCGATCTTGTCTGCCTTTGCATCATTTCCTGCTCCTTTTAAATCTACACTTGCTTGCTCAACAGGCTTGCCATCCGCATCCTTAAGATACGCATGCACTGTTGTCTGTGCATAATAATATGACGCAGGCAGCAAAGTAAATAAAGAGATCAATGATAGTTTTTTAATCATGAGTATATTTATTTTTTTAATACTTTTCTTGTTAATTCTCAACAGTTTAAAAGTTGGGGGCACAAATTTAGTTAAATTTTATAATTCACAACTTTTTTAACGTAAATTTTTCTTAACATTGCAAACTTTTAAGAATCATTATATAAATGATGATAGCATTGTTGCTTTTAAATTTACAAATATTTAAAATACAGTGAATTAAAAAAAAGTAAATTTGCAAATTAAATAGTATTAATAATAACTCTAAATAGATGAAGAGATTTTTAAGTCTGTTTGCCATCCTTATTTCAATCATGGCATTCTCACAACAAGGAAAACTGAGAAAAGTAGCTACCGTAGGTTTCTTAAACGTAGAAAACCTTTGGGACACTATCCGCTCAGCAGATTATATCGATGGAACCAAAGACATTAAGAATCCGGCTTTCCACAGAAGTATTCCTATAGACTCTATCAAAATTCTGGAATCTGAAAAATACGATGGACCATGGAGTGACGGCGCTTTGAAAGGCAAAAAAGTAGTTAGAGAACAAAGTGGATCCGAAGAATTTACTCCAAAAAGCGCAAAGAACTACGGAACAAAGATTTATAAAGCAAAACTGGCCAACGAAGCTAAGGTAATTTCTGAAATGGGAGCACAATATACCAAAACAGCTCCTGCAGTAGTAGGCTTAATTGAGGTTGAAAACAGACAGGTCATCCAGGATCTTGTGAACGAACCTGCTCTAAAAAAATATGATTACGGAATCATTCATTACAATTCTTATGACTACAGAGGAATTGATGTTGCATTAATTTATCAGAAAAGAAGATTCACCCCTACCAATTCATTGAAAAAAGAATTGGTAATCTACGGTGACAACGGAAGAAGAGAATATACAAGAGATATCCTTGTTGTAACAGGGTTTTTAGATAATGAGAAAGTAGCATTTTTCATGAACCACTGGCCTTCAAGAAGAGGTGGTGAAGCGATTTCTTTACCTAAAAGAAATGCTGCTGCTGTTTTATTAAAGCAACAAATGGACAGTGTAAGAGCTGCAGATCCTACGACAAAGCTTTTTGCAATGGGAGACTTTAACGATGATCCTGTAAGTCCAAGTTTAAAAAACCATCTGAAAGCTCAGGCTAGTCCTAAAGATTTAAGCGAAGAAACGCCTTATCTTAATCTGATGTATCCTTTATATAAGAAAGGTGTTGCCTCTCTTGCTTATCAGGATGCACCGAACCTGTTTGACCAGATTATAGTTTCTAAAAATGTCATTTCAGATCAGGTAACTAAAGAATATTCTGTTTACAAAGCAGAAATCTTTGCTCCGGCTTACTTAGTCAATAAAGAAGGAAATTACAAAGGGTACCCTTTCAGATCCTGGAACGGAGACCAGTTTACAGGAGGCTACAGTGATCACTTCCCGGCATTTGTAGTTCTTCAGAAAGAACCATAAAAAAGTTAGGCACTCTTATTGGAGTGCTTTTTTTATGTAAATACCTCAATCATGAAAAATATTGTTTTATTCGTATTGATTGCCTTGATTCCTTTCAGCTGTTTTTCTCAGGAAACCACAAAGAAAGATAAAGAGCAATCTGAGATGAAGCCTTCTAAAAATGAAGACGGGGAATGGGATCTTACGGTTATTGATACTCAGTTCGATTATTTTCTGAGTGCTGTTGCCAAACCTATCAGCCAGTATACAGAATCTTATCTGAAGACAAAAAACACGTTTTTGGTCAACGAATGGAACAGCTATTATAATTCCGGCCGATATAGAAACATTATAGAATCCGGAATAGATTATGATCCTCAGGAAAATTACGGAATCAAGTTTGAATATAAATTATACCAGGTTTTCGTATATGTAAACTGGAAGTATAAATTAAAAATGAACGGATTATCCGGAAGCGATGCAATAAGATAACTTTACAGTTACATTCAATAAAAAAAGGTTCAGAATAATTCTGAACCTTTTCATTTTTATAATAGCTGAAAATTATTTATTGAATAATTCCTCTACTTTATCCCAATTTACTACATCAAAGAATGCAGAAACATAATCAGGTCTTCTGTTTTGATAGTTTAAATAGTAAGCGTGCTCCCAAACGTCCAATCCTAAAACCGGAGTTCCTTTAACATCTGCTACAGGCATTAGTGGGTTGTCCTGGTTAGGTGTAGATGAAACAGATACAGAACCGTCAGCATTTTTTACTAACCAAGCCCATCCTGAACCGAATCTTGTTTTAGCAGCATCAGAGAAATCAGTTTTGAATTTCTCAAGACCTCCGTAATTTTCGATAGCAGCTTTTACATTTCCTACAGGTTCTTTGCTTCCTCCCGGCGTTAAAATCTCCCAGAATAAAGAGTGGTTGAAGTGTCCTCCTCCATTATTTCTTACTGCTGGCTTGTCAGTACCTGTCTTACAGATTTCTTCGATCGTTTTTCCTGCTAGTTCAGTTCCTTCAATTGCTTTATTTAAATTGTCAATATATGCCTGGTGGTGCTTTGTATGGTGGATTTCCATAGTTTTTGCATCAATAGTCGGCTCTAATGCATCATATGCATATCCTAGTTTTGGTAATTCAAATGACATAATCTTTATTTTTAATGTTATACCCAAAAATAGCCATTATTTAAGGGATTATCAAGGATTGAAGATTACTTTAATAAATCTTTAACATTGATACATTGATTTAGAATGAATTAAGTTTTATTTTTTTATTTACAGTCAACAAAAAGCACGGACCAAAATGATCCGTGCTTTCATTTAACAATATTAAATTTATTTATTCATAGACATCAGGAATTCTTCATTATTAAGAGTTCCTTTGATGTTCTTATTTACAAACTCCATAGCTTCTACAGGATTCATTTCAGAAAGATATTTTCTGAAAATCCACATTCTCTGAGAAGTCACTTCATCTAATAGAAGGTCATCTCTACGAGTACTGGAAGAAATCAAGTCAATAGCTGGATAAATTCTTCTGTTAGCAATTTTTCTGTCTAACTGAAGCTCCATATTACCTGTACCTTTGAATTCTTCAAAGATCACTTCATCCATTTTAGATCCTGTATCAATCAATGCTGTTGCAATGATCGTAAGAGAACCTCCTCCTTCAATTTTTCTTGCTGCTCCAAAGAATCTTTTCGGTTTGTGAAGTGCATTGGCATCTACCCCACCGGAAAGAACTTTACCTGATGCAGGAGTCACTGTATTGTATGCTCTTGCCAATCTTGTAATAGAGTCCAGTAAAATAACTACATCATGACCACATTCTACCATTCTCTGTGCTTTTGCAAGAACAAGGTTGGCTACTTTCACATGTTTTTCTGCTGCTTCATCAAATGTAGATGCAATAACTTCTGCATTTACACTTCTTTCCATATCTGTAACCTCTTCCGGACGTTCATCGATCAAAAGAACCATCATATATACTTCCGGGTGATTGGATGCAATAGAGTTGGCAATATCTTTAAGCAACATAGTCTTACCCGTTTTAGGCTGGGCAACGATCATCGCTCTTTGCCCTTTTCCAATAGGTGCGAATAAATCTACAATTCTCGTAGAAAGCGTAGATCCGTTTCCTGCTAAATTGAATTTTTCTTCCGGGAAAAGTGGAGTAAGATATTCAAAAGCAACACGGTCCTTGATGAATGCAAGGTCACGTCCGTTAACTTCTGTAGGTTTTAATAATGAAAAATATTTCTCACCTTCTTTTGGAAGTCTTACAATTCCTTTAACGGTATCTCCGGTTTTCAAACCATAATTCCTGATCTGTGCTGTAGACACATATACATCATCCGGAGAAGAGATATAGCTAAAATCTGAGGAACGTAAAAATCCGTAGTTATCTGGCAAAATTTCCAAAACACCTTCAATACTTACCAATCCATCGAAATTAAATTCTTTTTTATGGTCGTGCTGCTCCTCTGCCTTTTCAGAATGTCTGTTCTGATTTTGGTTTTGGTGCTGATGTTGGTTCTGGTTTTGATTTTTATGTTGGTTTCCACTGTTCTGTGGATGGTTGTTTCCTTTTTGAGGTCTGTTAGCCTGTGATTGTTGAGGGGGAGTGTTAGGCTTTTCTTCTGCCTGAGCAGGCTCTTGGGATTCTGTGTTTTTTAGAGCTTCTGGCTTTTCCTGGGTTACTTCTGTATTACCTGTATTGGGAGAAACTCTTTTTCTTTTCTTTTTAGCTTGAGCGGCGGCTGATGTGTCTTCAGTTACAGTTGCTGTTACAACAGGTTCAGCTTTGGGCTCTTCTTGTTTTATTTCTTCAGCAGCGGGAACCTTTTCTTCTGCTTTAGGTTCTTCCGGAGCTTTTGCATTTGTATTTGCTTTTGGCTTGGCTGCTGGTTTTTTGGGAGCAGCTTTTCTTACCGGGGCTTTAGCAGGTTTTTCTGCTGAGGCCTCTTCAGTATTTACACTGGCGGGTTCTGTGGCGTTGAAATAATCTTTTGCAACTTTAGGGTTAGAAGCCTGAAAGTCAAGAATAGCAAAGATCTTGTCATTTTCATTGCTGGTTCTTGCAACTTTAACGCCCAAATCTTTTAAGATTTTAGTCAGTTCCGTTACGGATTTTGACCTTAACGTTTCTATGTTAAACATATTTATGTAAAAATGTAATTAATTGTGAGTAAGAAAAGTAAGTCCGGTGACTTTGGTTTTCAAGTACATTGTATAATGCAAATCTACACTTATTTTTGAATTGTGCAAAATTTATGTTATTTTTGCCAAGAATTTAATATTCAATGCTACAGAGAATACAAACCATATGGACATTATTAGCAGTTTTAGCTGCTGTTTTCCTTTTTATAACAGGACAGGATGTTGTCATTTCCGACAGTATTCCTTTACTTAATATCGGGTGTATAGCCCTTGTTATTGTCGGCGCATTAAGTATTTTTAGTTTCAAAAACAGAAAAAGACAAATTTTGCTGAATACCATCAGCATCATTATAAACGTTTTGTTGATTGGTGTATTGGCGTATTGGTTACTAAACTTATCCGGAGGAATTCATTTTCCTGAGAAGGGTATTGAGCCAGGTTTCCCATTGATTGCTGTAATCTGTCTGCTTATTGCAAACGTTTACATCCGCAAAGATGAGAGGCTCGTAAAATCTGTAGACAGACTCCGATAGCCTTACAACGATTTTTTGAGTGAGAACAGCTTCTTTTAAGGAGCTGTTTTTTATTGATTATATACTCCTGTTTATATTACTCCTCTTTTACATCAATTAATTTATGTAAATTCATTGCAACTTTTCTGTCGAAAGCACGACAGATTATATAATTTTTAATTAAAGACAATGAAAAAGCTAACTTATCTTACTTTATCACTTTTTTCAATATCCATTTTTGCCCAGCAAGTTTCAAAAGAAAGAATCCAAACAGTACTTTCTTCGTTAGCATCTGATGAAATGAAAGGCCGCGAAATAGGAACTCAGGAAAATGAAAATGCAGCCCATTATATTGCTAAGCTTTTTAAAGAAAATAATCTGGAATACTGTACCGGAAACTCTTATCTCGTGCCATTTGACTATAATGGGAAAACCGTGTACAATGTTTGTGGAGTCAAAAAAGGAAAAACAGATCAATATCTGGGATTTTCCGGGCATTTCGACCACATTGGAACCAGTGATAAAAGCGGAGACAATATTTATAACGGAGCTGATGATGATGCCAGCGGAATTACTACTCTGGTAGGTATTGCCGATTATTTTAAAAACAAAAAACCTGAATTCTCTATGGTTTTTATGGCGTTTAATGGGGAGGAAAAAGGAATGCTGGGATCAATGGCAATTTCAACAGATAAAAACCTGGATCCTATCTATAATAAGATGACCGCACTTTTCAACTTTGAAATGGTAGCAACAGAATCTCAATGGGGGAAAAATGCATTGTATATGACTGGGGACGGACTATCAGATCTTGATGAACTGTTCAACCAAAATGCAGTCAATGGATTAAAAATTAATGCGGATCCATATGCGAAACAACAGCTTTTCTACCGTTCAGACAATGTGAGCTTTGTCAAAAAGAAAATCATTGCTCATTCGTTTTCTACCGTTGATATGACGAAGGCATCTCATTATCACCACGAAAATGACGATATCAACATTGTTGATTTTGATAATATGACTCAAATCATCAATAACTTCGGAAAAACACTGGATAAACTGAGTCCTAAAAACTTTGCTCCGAAATATAATGATAAAGTGAGATTTTAATGAAATCCTCATAAAAAGAACTGCTGCTTCAGCGGTTCTTTTTATTAACCTGCCATACGCCCGCATCCCCTATTCTACGACTTTACTCATGTTTATTTATTCTAAAGTTAAAGTATAATAACTTTGAGTTGTAACAAAAAGGCATTTTTTGAAACATATCCTTTAAAGTAAAACAGGATTAAGAACGTCTTATCTTTTAATTTTACGTAATTTTGCTATCCAATTTTTTCATTGAATGAACCAATATATTAAAATACTCAAGTTCGCAAAACCTCACCAAAAATACATCTACGGAAGTTTGTTTTTCAACCTTATGTACTCTGTTTTTCAGATTGCTTCCTTAGGAACTATTCTACCTGTGTTGGGAATGCTTTTCGGAACCATTGAGTCTAAAAAATACAGCAAACCTCCTGTTTATTCAGGAGAATTTTTAGATTTTTTCTCTTACGCGAAAGAATATGCCAATTATTATGTTCAGAGTTTAGTAACGGAACATGGTGCACTTACCGTTTTGGCTTGGCTTTGCGTGATAACAGCTTTTATGTTTTTACTGAGAAACCTTTTCAGATATCTAGGTTCATTTTTATTGATCAATTATCGTGTAGGCGTTACTAAAGACCTTCGTGGAGCCATGTACAGAAAAATTCTTTCTTTACCAGTTTCCTTTTTTACAGAAAGCAGAAAGGGAGATCTGATGTCCCGTATGTCAAATGATGTGGGTGAAGTTGAAGGTAATATTTTGGGAAGTTTAGTTGAATTAATCAATGCTCCTTTTATGCTGATCAGCACACTGGTGACTCTTTTCGTTTTAAGTACAGAAATGACTCTTTTCTCACTTCTAGTATTGCCTGTAATGGGAACTATGATTGCTTTAATAGGAAAAAGCCTGAAAAAAGACTCTCACCAAGCTCAAAATGAGATGGGAAATATTTTCTCGATTGTAGACGAAACATTAAAGTCTACAAAGGTGATTAAGATTTTCAGTGCAGAAAAAATAATGGACAACCGTTTTATGCAGTCAATGCAGAAATGGATTAACAGCTCTATAAGTTTAGGGAGAAAAAAGGAATTGGCATCTCCAATGAGCGAATTTTTAGGTTCGGTTACGTTCTTAATTATCGCTTGGTACGGTGGAAAACAAATCATTGTAGAACAAAGTATTTCCCCTGCGGATTTCCTGGTTTTCCTGGGTATTTTCTTCCAGATTTTACCTCCTGTGAAAAGTTTGTCTCAGTCCATTTCAAATGTACAGAAGGGAGAAGCTTCTCTTGAAAGAGTTCTAGAAATTCTTGATGCCGATGTAAAAATTGACGAAATAGAAAATCCTGTTTCTATATCGACATTAAATAGTTCAATCGAGTTTAATAATATTGGCTTTTTCTACGATAAAGATCATACGATTCTTAAAAACTTCTCACTTTCTATTCCAAAAGGAAAAACCGTTGCTCTGGTTGGGCAAAGTGGAAGCGGAAAAACAACAATTGCCAATCTTTTAGCAAGATTCTACGATGTTTCTGAAGGAGAAATCCTGATTGACGGGACCAATATTAAAAATTTAAAATTACAGGAATATCGCAAGCTTTTAGGTATGGTAACACAGGAATCTGTATTATTCAATGATTCCGTTTACAATAATATCCTGATGGGTAAACCTGATGCAACAAAAGAAGAAGTGATTGCTGCCGCAAAAATTGCCAATGCAGATGCATTTATTACAAGGCTTCCTGAAGGATATGATTCCAATATCGGAGATGATGGCGGTAAGCTTTCCGGAGGTCAGAAACAAAGGGTTTCTATTGCCAGAGCAGTATTGAAAAACCCACCCATTATGATCCTGGATGAAGCAACTTCTGCCCTGGATACAGAATCTGAAAGATTTGTACAGGATGCCCTGGAGAAAATGATGGAAAACAGAACTTCTTTAGTGATTGCCCACCGTCTTTCAACCATTCAGAAAGCAGACTGGATCGTAGTGATGGAAAAAGGTGATATTGTAGAACAGGGAACTCACCATGACCTGATTGCTAAAAAAGGAATGTACAACAAGCTTGTTGAACTTCAAAACTTTGACTAATTTTTTAATTTAATTAAAAATGAACCCTATACAAGAGTATTTCTACAGAATTAAAGAACCTGAAAGAAGTACTCTTTTATTTTTACGAGATACGATCTTAGCCTCAGATCCTGAAAACATTACAGAGACATTTAGCTTTGGGCTTCCGTTTATCAAATACAAAAAGAAAATGCTGTGCTACTTCTATTACAGCAAAAAATACGAAAAGCATTATCTGAGTTTTTATCATGGTGACAGACTGGATTATTCGGAACTGATCCAGGATGGAAGAAAGAAGTTTAAAATCCTTCTCATTGATATGGAAAAAGATCTTCCTGTAGCCTTTATATTAAAGCTGACTGAGGAGATTAAAAGATATATAAAATAAAAGGCTCCGGTACGAATAATCGTACCGGAGCCTTTTTTAAAAACCCTTTATCATTTTGTATTTATTCCACTGAATTCTGCCTTTTTAATCGCCCAGGCAAGAGCGTTGGCATAGAATATTGAGTTGTATACATTCATTTCATAAGCTGCAGCCCCATTTCCATAATTGGGTTTTGCGATTGGTTTATAGTTTGTATCTGCATAGAATGGGCATATGGTATCTGAGGTATTTGGAGAAGCTACTGTTCCACACTGAGAATTGAATCCACCATCTCCTACCCAGATGAAGTTTAGCGTGTTATGCTTAAATGCAGTTACACGACCTACCGTTCCTGATGGTGAAGCTGTAGAAATATTTGTATCTCCTGAATATACTGTAATTTCACTTGAAGGAAGCCCTGTTGCATAAGTTGTAGAAGAAGCATCTTCTCCCCATTGCAATCCTCTTATATCTCCAAAAGGACCATTCAGGATTTCATCATTGGTCATTGGCAGTTTATAAATAGCTCCTGCACTGTTTACACTTCCGGTGTTTACAGATCCGTCAAAAACATTCCTGAACAGGTTTTGCATTCCACTATTACTTTCAGAATACGCAACGATGACACCTCCTTTTGCCAGATAATTTCTTAGCACTTGTGCTTCTGCAGCATTCATTCCCCACGCATATCCTATTACAATAATATCTACAGGATTAGCTCCGGTTGTCCAGGTCGTTAGCTGTGTGGCACTCGGGCTGTCTGTACCGTCTATGATCTGATCCCATCCTTCGTATTTTACAATACTGTTGGCCAATGTTCCAAAATTAGCAGCAGCTTTAGTCACCATACCCGATGGAGAAGTCCCTGATACATTATATCCACAACCGTTGGGTGCAGTCCCGATTGTTAAAAGTCTTTTCTTTGGAACAACTACAATCACATTTACAGAACATGTTGTAGATACTCCTCCCTGGCTGTCGGAAGTAATCGTCATAGTTTTCACTGTCGTGGAGGAAGGTATTCCCGTTCCTTGCAGCGTAACATTCTGATTTCCTGTAGCAGTAAATGTTCCTGACCCGCTGAAAGAAATTCCATCAACGCTATTGGTCATAATGGTATAACTTCCCAATGTTGCAACATTCACAGGCAAAGTAATTGTATTGGAAGCTGTAAGAGCAGTTCCTACTTTGTATACTCCATTTACGGTTGCAGTTCCACAGCTCATCGTATAGGTTCCTGCAGGACTTAACACCGTAACAGAGATCGCTGGAGCACAGGTAACAGTATTTCCATTAGCTTCTAGTGACACATTATCTATCTGGATATTCTGAGGGGTTCCCTGTCCCGGAATCTGTATTGTTTGTACTCCGGTATTAAGAAATACTCCGGTTCCATAAAAGTTATATCCGTTGATAGTAGTTCCTGAAATGGTATAGTTACCAACTTTTGTTACATTCACAGCGATGTTCAGGTAATTCGAATTAGTAAGTTCTTTTCCTTTTACATAGCTTCCCATTGCTTTGGAAGTGGAACAGTCTATTGTAAAAACCGCTTTTCCCATCTGCCCACAGACACTTTTCCATTCGTTATCTGTAAGACTCCAGTAATTAAAACAATCTTCTGTAGTATTGTAAATGGTCAAACCATCATCTTTGGATGGGTTGATTACAATGGCATTTCGCTGTGCTTCAGTGAGCCTTGGAATAAGAATTCCTTTGTTATTATTGGCCGAGACAACATCCAAAACAGAATTGGTATTAGGCGTAGTGGTATTAATTCCCACAGCACCATTATTGGCCTGTGAATAAGATTTCCCAAAAACAAATAGCATTGCTATTAACAAGACTTTCATTGAGGGCATCGTAAATTTTGTTTCCATCATTTATAAATTATAATTGTTTTTGTTTAATGATTAAAATTTTCAACTAAGTCATTTAACCGCTACAAAATTATCATCCTCAGACCATTACAAATTAATTCTACCTACGTAATACTACTCACGCGTAATAAAACTCACAAAATACCAATCGTTCATCTATTTAAAAAGGACAAATCAAAAAGTGAACTATCAAAAATGCACAATCCTTTCATATTTTAAAAATAGCTTTCCATTTGGTAATCGTATTTCGGCTTATTTTAAAATGATTGCTAATCTGAAGATTATTAAGTTTATTTTTTTTCTGATACCTAAGAATTTTCAAAATAGATTCTTCATCATAAGAACGAAGTCTTTGATTGTTAAATCCAACAGCATATTCCGGTTCTCCAAAAATCAATTGATTAAAATTCAGAACATCTATGGCCGAATGCAATCTTTCCAATCGATGCTTAATGGTACTATCAATTAATTTTTCCGGAAATTTCTCCTTAAGAATATCAGTATAAATCTGTTTGTAATCTGGAGCCATATTATATTTTTTTTATCCATTTATAGAGGGTTGTTTTAGGAATATTATACCTTAGAACCACCTCATTTGCCGTCATCACTCCACTTTCTATTTTCTCAAGTATAAAATCCTTTACCTCTTGGGTATAGATATTTTTCCTGAAGACCATTGTGCTTTTCTTTTGGCTTTCCTTATGATCCATTCTTGACTGGGGAGCATATAAAATGAGATGCCCGGTATAAAATCTAAAGAAATCGAATTTTAAAAGCTTACTCCACTTCAACAAAACATCAGTATTAATGCTCTGCTCATGATACATCTTTTCTATATCATCTTCCGTCCTGTCTAAAAATCTTGAGATTCTTTCTATTGGGATCTGATACTCTTCCACTTTGGACCTGATCAAACCTCCAATATGAATGTTCTTAATATTCATCGAAATATATTTGGGTAAAAATATTGACAATAAATACTATCAGGCATCACTCAACATTACTTAATGCTACGCATAAGTAGTAAAACTCAGTATTGTGGATATTTAAATTTTAATCAGGAAGCTGTTGATGTTTATTTCTGAAGAAATATTCAGTTTTTTTCGGATCCTGTATTTTTTACTTTCTACAGCACGAATACTGTTATTGGTACATTGTGCAATTTTTTTGGTATCAAAGTCAAGTTTCATCAAAGCACAGAAATAGAGTTCAGAATGAATAAGATTAGGGTTTATTTTCAAAATAGCCGGGATAAAAAAAGGGAAAAATACCTGAAATTTTTCAAAAAACATAGGAGAATTGGTTTCTGCCAAACTTAAAATCTCCTGAACATTTTCTTCTGAAAGGTGATTGATCAGCATCTGGTGTTTCATCAGTTCTGTATTTGTTTTCACCAGGTCCTTAATGGTAGAGTCTTTCACTTTTGTATCTGTAATGAGTCCATGAATCAACTGATCTTTCTGAGTAATAAAAACAATATCCATGAGAAAAGAAGCAATAGAAAATAAAATATTTAATAACCGTATTGTTTTAAAATCCTCTTTTTCTATAAATCTGCTTTTAGGCAGGAAATCAAAATCAAAGTACAGACATACGATAAAATTAATACTGATCATGAAAGTAATGAAAAAGATAGAAAAGGAATTTTTTTTATAATTTAAAAAGAACGGAACTGCAAACAAAAGACAAAAATAAAAATACTCTACTCCTGCATTTTTGTAGGTATAAATATTAAAAAAACTGACTATAAAAGTAAGCAGGACAAATACAGAAATAATACTACTCTTTAAAACTTTTCTGAATCGCTGTGTTTTTCCCTTTATAGCCATTAAAAGCAACCAGAAAAATGTGATCACGGTAAGAAATGTTGAAACCAACATATCTCCGAAAAAGATAATAATGAAAATAGAATAAAATAAAAATATGAGGAAGAGTAACAGTAGATATCGATTGATAAGACTCACATAACTGCGTTCAAAATCATCATCCATTTTCTCCACTTCATCGTTGATCATCTTAAAGAAAAACTTATAAATCATTGTGTTGTTTTTTATGTTTTGTCAAAGCCCAAGTTGGCATTTGTATATCTGAAAAGTATAATTTCCCAATATTAACAGCCTTATAAGCAAGATAAAAACTCGCAAAACAAAATGTCTTTCTGTATTTTTTCCGTTAAAAAGAATGTGATTTTAGATGTTTTTCTAATTACAATTTACTAAAATTCAATATTAAAATTATCAAAAGAAAAATCATTTATGATAAAAATTAATACGCATTTCTCATATCTCACTTAAAAAGATTGATTAACTGTGTTTTTAAGATTACAAAAATATTGATCCAAACAAAAAAGCCATACTCCTCTAATACGCAATATTACTCGTGCGTAGTTAAACTCAAATGATGAAATAACCTTTAAATTAGCCCAATAAAAAAGAGAGCTCTAAGGCTCTCTTTTTATCTTTATGTCAAATAGGTATTTTAATTTTCTTTCAATCTGGCAATAACATCCAAACCTCCTTTTGTAATATCTCCGATCTTACAGATAATTTCTGTATCCAGAGGAAGGAATACGTCCATTCTGGAACCGAACTTGATAAATCCGAACTCATGTCCCGCTTTTGCTTTATCGCCTTCATTACAGTAGAAAACAATCCTTCTGGCCACGTATCCGGCAATCTGTCTGAAAACTACCTTATGGTTGGTTAGCGTTTGTACCGCCATAGTAGTTCTTTCGTTTTCCGTAGAAGACTTTTCATGCCATGCTACAAGATATTTTCCAGGGTGATACTTTTTGTAAATCACTTCACCTGAAACAGGATATCTACAGATGTGTACATTCAATGGAGACATAAAAATAGAAACCTGAATTGCTTTCCCTTTTATAAACTCATCTTCTTCCACTTCTTTGATCATTACTACTTTTCCGTCCACCGGAGCTATCACGTTTTCTCGGTGATCCAAAACATTACGATCCGGAACTCTGAAAAACCAGAAAACTAAACTGTAAATAACCAACAAAGGTATAATGATCAACAGGGACCACATTTTAAGGAAATAAATAGCCAAAATCCCCAGAATGATAAAAAGCAGGGTGGCTACGGTAATTGTTCCTTTTGATTCTCTATGTAATTTCATGAGACTAAATAAATTTTTCTAAAATAAAGTACAAATATACGACAGGAACGCAGATAATAAAACTATCCAGCCTATCTAAAACACCTCCATGTCCTGGAATGATGTTTCCACTGTCTTTCACACCGAAATTTCTTTTCAATTGGCTTTCTACCAAATCTCCTAATGGAGCAAAGGCAGCAACCAAAAATCCTACAATCATCCAATTTCCTCTTAACTCTGGCTGATAATGTTCAATGAAATACGATAAAACCAGCGTTAAGACAACACCGCCTGCATACCCTTCCCATGTTTTTTTAGGAGAGATTTTAGGGGCCATTTTATGTTTGCCGAAGAACTTTCCTACCAAATAAGCAAAGGTATCGCTGCTCCAAATCAGGATAAACAGAAAAAGAACCTCTAATGAAAAATTTTCATTATAGCTGGAAAACTTTGGTAACCCAAGGGCAAAACTGAACGGAAGAGCCACGTAGATAACGGTAAAAATCAGTTTTCCGCTATCGAAGTATAATTCGTTGGGATATTTGAATAAAGTAACCACAGCAATTCCAATAAGGGCAAGGGCTAATATTTCGCTAAGTCTGAAATCAAAAAAGAAATCATGATTAAAATATCTTTTGGAAAAAATATAGAATATAAAAATGACCAATGGAAATACCACCCATTTTTCATAGCCGTTCCCAAACTTCATGATCTTGACACATTCCCAGGTTCCCACCACCAGCAACAAACTTATTAATCCATAATAAAGATACTGTTGTTTGATAAGCCCGGGTGCAATGCTGTTCAGCAGTTCAGCTCCCAGCGGTGTTGAGCAAAGAATAATGACGGCTATATAGACGATACCTGATAGGGTTCTTTGAATGAGATTTTTATCCAAAATTTAAAATTTAGAAGTGGTTGCTTAATCTTCAAGCAGCAATAAAAACAGTTTTGTATTGGAATTGGAAGAACTATCCATTTTTGACTGGCTTCCGCTGATAGAAGTAAGGTTCTTGATATTTCCGTTTCTTTTTATTTTCCCCATGGCATCATTCAGATTGTTGACAATCTGAGAAACATTGGCCATGATAATAATCTTATCCGGCAGCCTTGAAGAATGATAATGAAGGATATTATTGTGTGAAAGCATGATTCTGCCATCATAGGCAATCAGATATTCACAGGTGATGAATGCAGCATCATTAGATTGCTGCAGTTCTGGAGTATAAGAAGTCTTCACAACGTTTAAAAAGTTCTGAAGTTCTTTGTCCCAGCAGAAAAGGTTGTGAGCACCTTCTATTTTGATAATTTGATTTAAAGTTTGTAGAGCCTCCGCTTCATCTGCACAATAATTAAAAAATCCCCCCGAATGCGTAAATAATTGCGCAAACTTATAGTCAAGATCCGCATTTTTCAGCGAATCCCCTAGCTTCTCCAGGCTCTGTTTATCCTCTTCTTCAGGCTGGTTGGTAAGTTTGCTTACAATCCTCTTGAATAAATTCAACTTAATCTATTTTTAGTCAACTTTATACAAAAATAGAAAATAAATTACAATAGTGTCCTAAATATCTCTTTAAATATGAAAAAACCTGACAATTTTGAAGTTGTCAGGTTTTTAATTCTATTTTTTTTTAAGAGTCTTAAAGCTGTGTCGGACTTTCTGGAGCCTGTATTTCGCTTTCTTCTTCTTTTTCTTTAATCTGAGGTGTTTCCACTACTACCGGCTGATCTTTTTCAGGAATCGTATTGGTAACAGGTTTCTCTGTCAATTCAGGATCCCAAGCTCTCTTTCCGAATATGTCTTCCAGGTCTTCACGGAAGATCACTTCTTTTTCTAGCAATTTATTCGCTAAAGCATCAAGCTTATCTTTATTTTCTTCAAGAATTCTTACCGCTCTTTCATACTGATTTTCGATAATCGATTTGATCTCTACATCAATTTTTGTAGCAGTTTCTTCAGAATAAGGTTTTCCGAAAGAGTATTCAGACTGTCCTGAACTGTCATAGTAAGAAATATTCCCAATATTCGGGCTCAATCCGTAGATTGTAACCATTGCCTGAGCTCTCTTCGTTACTGTTTCAAGATCAGAAAGTGCTCCTGTAGAAATATTGTTGAAAATCACTTGCTCTGCTGCTCTACCACCTAATGTTGCACACATCTCGTCAAGCATCTGCTCAGTCGTTGTAAGCTGTCTTTCTTCTGGAAGATACCATGCTGCCCCTAGAGAACGTCCTCTTGGAACAATAGTTACCTTTAAAAGTGGTGATGCATGTTCTACCAACCAAGAGATTGTCGCATGGCCTGCCTCATGATAAGCCACTCTTTTCTTTTCAGATGGTTTGATAGCCATATTTTTCTTTTCAAGACCTCCAATGATTCTGTCTACCGCATCCAGGAAATCTTGTTTTGTAACAGAATTATGGTTATATCTGGCTGCAATCAAAGCTGCTTCATTACAAACATTAGCAATATCTGCCCCACTGAATCCAGGAGTTTGTTTTGCCAAGAAATCTCTATCTACATTATCATCAAGCTTGATTTTCTTCAAATGAACATCAAAGATATCTCTTCTTTCATGCAATTCCGGAAGATCTACATAGATTGAACGGTCGAAACGCCCTGCTCTCATTAATGCTTTATCAAGAATATCTGCTCTGTTGGTAGCAGCCATTACAATTACATTGACGTCTGTTCCAAAACCATCCATCTCAGTAAGAAGCTGGTTCAGGGTATTTTCTCTTTCATCGTTCCCACCAGAGAAATTATTTTTTCCTCTTGCACGTCCGATCGCATCAATCTCATCGATAAAGATGATCGCCGGAGATTTTGCTTTAGCCTGAGCAAAAAGGTCTCTTACTCTTGAAGCTCCAACCCCAACAAACATTTCAACGAAATCAGAACCTGAAAGGGAGAAGAACGGAACTTTGGCTTCACCTGCAACAGCTTTTGCCAACAACGTCTTACCTGTTCCCGGAGGGCCTACTAAAAGAACTCCTTTAGGAATTTTACCTCCCAGTTTGGTGTACTTTTCAGAGTTTTTCAAGAAATCTACAACCTCCTGAACTTCTTCTTTAGCGCCTTCCAACCCGGCAACATCTTTGAATGTTACCTGAATTCTTTCTTTTTCGTCAAAAAGCTTAGCCTTAGATTTTCCGATAGAAAAGATTTGTCCGCCAGGACCTCCTCCTCCGCCCATCTTTCTGAAAAGCAGGAAGTAGAATAATCCCAAAATCGTAATCCAAACTAACGCAGGCACTAAGATGTCCATCAACGCGCTTTTGCCCGTTCCGTAGTCTTTGCTTGTTTTAATCGCAGGATTTGTGACTTTAATCTGTTCAAATTTCTGAAGGAAAAGTTGAAGGTCTCCATATTTCACAGAAAAATCTGCTTTAGGAGCCATTTCAAAGGCAGAAAGAGGGTTATTTTCTTTCCCGGTTTTGGAAACCATTGCCGATTTTGCTTCTTTTGTTAGGAAAACATCAGCTTTCTCTATGTCTTTGTATATAATTACATTCTGGACTTTCCCCGCCTGCATTTCTCTAAAGAAACCATCTTCATCAATAGATTTTGCACTATCACCTCCAAGGAAATTGGAGCCAAAAAATAGCAAAAGAGCTATGATTGCAATTGGAAAGAACCAGTTGAACCCTTTATTATTCATTTAGACTTTTTAAATTTTTATTATTCATTTTCAATTTTGGTAATGACTGCGTCACCCCAAAGCTCTTCTATATCATAGTACTCACGTACTTCTTTTTGAAATATATGAACCACCACTGAGACGTAATCTACCAATACCCACATTGCATTTTCAGTACCTTCTACGTGCCAAGGTCTGTCTTGCAGTTCGTTTCTTACTTTTTTCTCAACACTTCCTGCGAGTGCAGCTACCTGTGTATTCGAGTTTCCACTACATATCACGAACGTTTCTGCTACGGAGTTTTCGATGTTTGAAAGATCGAAGATCATAATGTCTTCTCCTTTTACATCCTGGATAGCTTCAACGATTTTATCTATTAATGCTTGTTTTTCTGCTGTCTTATTCATTAAAAAAATACTATAATCTGCAAATTTATTGTTTTTTCTTTACTTTAACCTTACTTTTACCCTCTTAATGTCTTAAAGTTTTCTTAAATGAGTCAACTCTTCTACCTGAAAGAATGTTCTTCTACTAATGACGAAATATCAAAGTTTTTACTTTATGAAAATTCAAATTTTTTAGGATTGCATACTTTTAATCAAACTAAAGGCCGTGGTCAGTATGGTAATGTCTGGACTCCGACTGCCGGAAAAAACCTGGCTTATACGCTGGCAGTGAATACTCAGGACATCTTATGCTCTGATTTTATGCTCAATTATTATACCGCAATGGTTGTCCGGGATTTCCTTGCCAAATTGTCTGACTCAGAGGTAAAAATTAAGTGGCCGAATGATATTATCCTTAAAGGTAAAAAAATCGTTGGAATTTTAATAGAAAAGAAAAAGATTAATCAAAATAATTATTTCATCATAGGAGCCGGAATCAATATTCTTCAGGAAAATTTTGATGAAATATCCAATGCTGGCTCACTTTTCACACAGACAGGCATCTTATTCGACCTTGAAGATGTTGCATTAAATCTTCATGAGTTTTTGTCTGAAAAACTAAAAAACATTCCTTCCGACAAGGAAATTCTGAATGGATTCAATGAAAATCTTTTCAGAAAGGATCTGATCTCTGTATTTGAAATTGAAAAAGCACGACAAAATGGCATCATTCGAAATGTAGATGAGCAAGGGAAGCTTTGGATAGAACTGGAAGACGGGATGCATTCCTTTTATCACAAAGAAGTAAAATTACTCTACTGATTTTATTGATTGGCTCTTTTGATATAAAGATATAGGGTAAGCGGCAAGAACACCATATTAGGCAGCCACATTGCCACCGCTGGAGACAAACTTTTATTTTCCGAAACCACTTTCAGGGCTTCAAATGAAAAGACGAAAATAAAGGCCAATGAGATCCCTATCGCAAGATTGACTCCCAATCCTCCTCTTTTCTTTTGTGATGACAGGGAAAGTGCCAGAAATGTCAGAATAATGATGGAAGCAGGCATTGATGTTCTTTGGTGAAGCTCGTTCAGATAAGAGTTCAGGTTGCTGTTTCCTCTTGCCTTTTCTCTTTCAATAAATTTCAGAAGTTCAGGTGTGGTTTTATTTTGTCCCAAAAGCTCATTCGGGAAAAGCTCTTCGGGTGAATGCCCGTAATTTTTCCTTAATTCTATTCCGTTATTTAGCTTTTCGGTATTGTCTTTATTGATGGTTTTTTCTAAATAGTTATTTAAGACAAACTGTTTTTTGAGCTTATCCCAATATACTTCACTTGCTTTCAGCTCATAAACCATTTTTCTGTCTTTATCAAATTTCTGATAGACAAAGCTTGACCCTCTTTTTTCTCGTTTATTCCAGGAATCGACAAAGATATATTCTGTTTTACTCAGCTGTGAAGAGGCTGGTGCTGTTCCTAAGATCTTTTCTTTGTTGGCAGCGTTATAGGTATATGCTTCCAATTCATTTTTCTTAATATTGGCCCATGGCAGCACCATATGATATACCACAAGAGCAATCAAACCAATAAAAATGGATGTAAACAGATAGGGTTTGGAAAATCTGTGAAAACTAGCTCCACTACTGATAATAGCAACAATTTCTGTGTTATTTGCCATCCTGGAGGTAAAATAAATTACAGAAATAAATACCAGAATGGAAAGGAAGGTCACCACAAGATTAATAATCCAGAAAGGATAAAAATGAACAAGAAAATACATCAGATCCAGCTTCGGATCTATGGCTTTGGCATTTTCTATCCTTGGGATCTTCTGCTGAACATCGATTACCAATACGACTATAGACAATAGCACCAACATGAAACTGAAAGTTCCAAGGTATTTTTTAATGATATATCTGTCTACAATTTTAAGCATAGTCTATTATAGTCTTTGTCTAAGAACCGGCACTACAGATTTTTTCCATTCGTAGAAATCTCCTGCAATGATATGTTCTCTGGCTACTTTTACTAAATCAAGATAGAATGCAAGATTATGAATCGAAGCAATCTGTTTTGCCAGATATTCTTTAGATACAAACAGGTGACGAAGATACGCTTTTGAATATTCACGGTCTACAAAACTGGTCCCAAATTCATCCAAAGGCGAAAAGTCGCGCTTCCATTTTTCATTTTTAAGATTCATCACTCCCTGCCATGTGAAAAGCATTGCATTTCTTGCATTTCTTGTTGGCATTACGCAATCCATCATATCAATTCCCAGTCCGATCGTTTCAAGGATATTCCATGGTGTTCCCACTCCCATCAGATATCTTGGCTTATCTTTCGGAAGGATATCAGTAACTTCATCAGTGATTCTGTACATTTCTTCTTCAGGCTCTCCAACGGAAAGTCCTCCAATAGCATTTCCTTCTGCTCCTGCTTCAGAAATTACTTCTGCAGAAATTTTTCTAAGGTCAGAATAGGTTGATCCCTGAACAATTGGGAAAAGTCTTTGCTTGTACCCGTATAATTCAGGATTATCATTTGTCCATTCAATACATCTTTTCAGCCAACGGTGGGTAAGCTCCATAGATGATTTTGCCTGGTTATATTCACAAGGATAAGGAGTACACTCGTCAAAAGCCATGAAAATATCCGCTCCGATCTGTCTTTGAATCTCCATTGATCTTTCTGGAGAGAACATGTGATAACTTCCGTCAATATGAGATTTGAATCTCGCACCTTCTTCCGTCATTTTTCTGCTGCTGGCTAGTGAAAATACCTGAAACCCTCCTGAATCGGTAAGAATAGGAAGATCCCAGTTCATGAATTTATGTAAACCACCTGCAGCCTGCATCGTCTCCATTCCCGGACGAAGGTAAAGGTGATAAGTATTTCCCAGAATAATCTGAGCTTTAATGTCTTCTTTTAATTCTCTCTGATGAACTGTTTTCACACTTGCTACAGTTCCCACAGGCATAAAAATAGGGGTTTGAATCTTCCCATGATCTGTGGTAATTTCCCCTGCTCTTGCTTTTCCTTCAGAGGTTTTTTCTATATTAAAAAATTTCATCTCTCTACTTTTTTAATTCACTGCTTTTATCAGTGATTTCTATTCTGATAACAGCTTCATATCGTTTTTACCTTACTAAAGGTATTGCAACGCCATTCTGTTTCAGTTTATCCTTTATATATTTATCTGCTTTAGGATCTTTTTTCACCAATATTTCCTGTGCATCGTTGGCGATCCCGTCCATTTCTTCTTTAATTACATAGTATTTGAAACTTCCAACGAAATCATCAGGTTTTACTTTATGTGATTTCAGAACAGCTCTTGTCCCTGCTTCCATATTTTTTTCAGGATACACATAGATAGCCTGATCGTTGATCGCAAGATCTGCAATAATTTCCGCCATCACGTTTTTATCGATCAGATTTTTAGGCTTATCAATATAATCGCCGCACGAAAACAGACTTATCAAAACGAAAATAAAGATCAGCTTTTTCATAGTCTATTGATAATTGATTTCCATTTTAGGTTTAATACTCCAAAAACTGCTTCATGGATAATTCCACCGTTCATTTTGCTTTCTCCTAAAATCCTATTGGTAAATATAATAGGAACTTCTACAATTCTGAACCCTTTTTTAAAAGTTCTGAATTTCATTTCTATCTGAAATCCATAGCCTTTCAATTTCACATTATCCAGTCCTATTTCTTCCAATACTTTTCTTGAAAAGCAGACAAATCCTGCGGTAGTATCGTGAATAGGAAGACCTAGAACAAATCTTACATATTTTGATGCAAAATAGGACAGCAATACCCTTCCCATAGGCCAGTTGACAACATTGACTCCTTTTGAGTAACGGGAACCGATGGCCATGTCAGCATTGATACAGGCTTCAAACAATTTGGGGAGATCAGTTGGATTATGGGAAAAGTCGGCATCCATCTCAAAAATATAATCGTATTTATTTTCGAGTGCCCACTTAAATCCATGGATATATGCCTTTCCCAGTCCATCTTTCACATGTCTTATGGACAGGTGCAGATAGTGTGGATGTTTCTTCTGCAATTCTTTTACAATCTCTGCTGTTCCATCCGGAGAAGTATCATCTACTACCAAGACATGAAAGTCGTCGTCCATTGCAAAAACCGCGGAAATAATATTTTTAATATTTTCCTTTTCGTTATATGTTGGGATAATGACGAGCTTTTTCATTTCAGTTTGCAAAGATAGTTTATTTAACCTTTTTATTTTATACAAAATAATCTATAATTTTGCAAAAATACTTATCGCGGATTAAGCGGATGGACCAGAAACTTGTATTCAACAGATCTGAACAATACGTAAAATCAATAAGAGTAGGTATTTTAGCTGCAAATTCATAGATCAGGTGATAGGAAAATCTGTGCCGGGTTGTGTTATCTGAAGTTAAATAATAAATAAAAAAACTTAAATTTTGCCATCATCACAACACTTCATCAATCATGTAAGAATACCTGAGAATAATGACTGGGTAATTTTTATCCTCGTGGGCTGTATATTTTTATATGTTTTTATGATGAACATCATAGAAAGGGATGCCAGTCTCAAAGATTTTCTGCTTCAGAAATATTTTGATGCCAGCAACAACCTTCCCAGCTGGATTATCACTTCATGTGTGACTACGCTTACGCTGTCTATATTAATTTCACAGTATATTCCTATTGTTCCGAAGTATATTGCCGATCTCCAGCTTTTCGGGTATCAGCTTAATAAATTCGGGTATACTTTGCTGGCTGTACTGTTTTTTTATTTAATAAAATCAACATTAGGGTTTTTATTTTATCAAAGTATAGGGGATGGAAAAAAATGGACTATTTTTTATTTTACCTCCACAAAATTTTATTTCATTCTTTCTTTTTTACTAATAATTCTTTGTGTAGCCCACTATTACTTCCCCATAGACAGAAATAAAATGTTTTTTTATTATTTATGCTTCTTTTCCTTTGTATTCATTTTCAAAGTTTTTTTCTACTTATTTCACAAGAACAAGATTCTTCCCGAGAAATGGTATTATAAATTTTTGTATATTTGCACCCTCCAAATCACACCATTATTATTGCTTTGGAAGTTGTTATTTTTTTAATAAATGTCAATGATGAGAATAAAGTCTATATTGGTTTCTCAACCAGCGCCTAGTGAGTCTTCTCCATACTTGGATATAGCGAAGAAGGAAAAAATAAAGATTGATTTCCGTCCTTTTATCCACGTCGAAGGGGTTGACAATAAAGAGCTCAGAACACAGAAAATAGATCTGACGCAGTATACCGGTATTATTTTTACCAGTAAAAATGCGATTGACCATTACTTCAGACTAGCAGAAGAACTGCGTTTTGCCGTTCCAGATACAATGAGATATATCTGCCAGTCGGAAGCAATTGCCAACTACCTTCAAAAACATATTGTATACAGAAAAAGAAAAATCAGCTTTGGGGAGAAAAACTTCTCAGACCTGCTTCCTCTTTTCAAAAAATTCCCAACTGAAAAATATCTGTTGCCATCTTCAGATGTTCTAAGTTCGGATACTGTAAAAACCATGGATGCATCTAATGTAGACTGGACAAGAGCAATTATGTACCGTACTGTATGCAGCGACCTTACTGATATCAATGCCAAAGATTATGACATGTTGATCTTCTTCAGCCCGCAAGGAATCAAATCGCTACAACAAAACTTCCCTGACTTCAAGCAAGAAGAGACAAAGATCGGTGTTTTTGGAAACACGACTTTGGCAGCTGCAGAAGAAGCAGGATTAAAAGTAGATTTAATGGCGCCTACGAAGGAAACTCCTTCCATGACCATGGCCCTTGAAAAGTATATTAAAGCGCTTCACAAATAGTCTTTACTATAAAAAATACTATCAACCGTCTTTTCAATAAAGGAAAGATGGTTTTTTTTTACCTAAATTTGAACGAAAATTAACATTGAATGAGATCTCTGTGTAAATCACTTACTTTCAGAAAAAAAGTATAAAGACAGATCCTACTCAATAAAAAATTAAAATATACGGATGAAAGCTCCACAGGCAAAAAAAATAGAGAAAATATTAGAAATACACGGCGATAAAAGAGTTGATAATTACTTTTGGCTGAACGAAAGGGAAAACCCCGAAGTCATCAAGTATATTGAAGAAGAAAATGCCTACGAAGAATTCATCATGAAAGATACGGAAACTCTTCAGGAAGAGCTTTTCGAAGAGATGAAAGCCCGTTATAAAAAGGATGATGAGTCTCTTCCCTATTTCTTTAATGGTTATTGGTATATTGTACGCTATGAAGAAGGGAAAGAATATCCTATTTTCTGCAGAAAACACAAAAGCCTAGACAACGAAGAGGAAATTGTACTTGACGTGAATATTTTAGCAGACGGTCAAGATTTCTTTGAAGTAGGAAGTCTAGCCGTAAGTCCTAATAATGAATTGGCCTCTTTTTCTTCAGACAATGTAGGAAGAAGAATTTATACACTCAACTTTAAAAATTTAAAGACAGGGGAAATACTTCAGGATACAATTCCTAATACAACAGGAAAAGCGGTTTGGGCCAATGATAATCAACACGTTTTTTATATCAGAAAAGACAAAAGTCTTCGCGCGTTTCAGGTATACAGACATCAGCTGGGAACAGATTCTTCGGAAGATGTTTTAATCTTTCATGAAAAGGACGATACTTTTGACGTCAATGTATTCAAAACAAAATCAATGCAATATATTTTTATTGCAAGTTCAAGTACGATTTCTGATGAGCATCACTTTATTCCTTCTGACAATGTATTTGCAGAATGGAAAGTGATCCAGCCAAGAATAGACGACCTTGAATATTCTGTAGAGCATTACGAAGATGAATTCTACATTATCACCAATGCTGATGATGCGATCAATTTCAAGATCGTAAAAACCAAGATCAACAACTGTGGTATGGAAAACTGGGTAGATGTTATCCCGCACCGTGCAGAAGTTTTATTGGAAGGTTTTGAAATTTTCAAAGATTATCTGGTACTAGAGGAAAGGGAAAGAGGACTGCTTCAGATCAAAATCATTGATGAAAAAACTCAGGAATCTTATTATTTACCTTTCTCTGA
Organism: Chryseobacterium sp. GW821-FHT04C04; assembly: GCF_059420365.1. Taxonomy (NCBI): domain Bacteria; kingdom Pseudomonadati; phylum Bacteroidota; class Flavobacteriia; order Flavobacteriales; family Weeksellaceae; genus Chryseobacterium; species Chryseobacterium sp. GW821-FHT04C04. The sequence continues at coordinate 301,414 of NZ_JBWKTO010000003.1, forward strand.
CCCTACTTATACTTCGTATATAGGAATCAACCTGGAATTTGATACTGAGATTTTACGTTACGGCTATACCTCTCTTACACAGCCTAGCTCCACTTACGAGTACAACATGAAGGAAAAGACCACCAAACTTCTAAAACAACAGGAAGTACTGGGTGGACAATTTTTTCCTGAAAATTATATTTCAGAAAGAATATGGGCCGACTCCAGAGATGGGGAAACAAAAATCCCAATCTCATTAGTCTATCACAAAGACACCAAAAAATCTGCTGACACTCCACTTCTTCTCTATGGATATGGAAGTTATGGACATACTGTAGATGCTAGTTTTTCAAATGTAAGGTTATCTATTCTGGACAGAGGATTTATTTACGCTATCGCTCACATCCGTGGTGGAGAATATTTGGGAAGAGAATGGTATGAGGATGGAAAAATGTTGTTCAAGAAAAATACGTTCTTCGACTTTATAGATGCAGGGAAATATTTAATCAAAGAAAATTACACTTCATCAAAGCATTTATATGCGATGGGAGGAAGTGCCGGAGGATTATTGGTAGGAGCTGTAGTTAATTATGAGCCTCAGTTATTCAACGGAATTGTAGCACAGGTTCCTTTCGTGGATGTTGTGAGTACAATGCTGGATGACACTATTCCTTTGACAACAGGAGAATATGACGAATGGGGAAATCCAAATGATAAAGAATATTATCATTATATGAAAGACTACTCTCCTTATGATAATGTAGAGGCAAAAGATTATCCACATATGCTGATCACGACGGGATTCCACGATTCTCAGGTACAGTATTGGGAGCCTGCAAAATGGACTGCAAAACTGAGAGAACTAAAAACAAACGATAATATCTTAGTTTTTAAAACTGACATGAGCTCCGGGCATGGGGGTGCCAGCGGAAGATTTGAATCATTGAAAGAAGATGCTTTAGAGTATGCATTTCTTTTAAAGATAAATGATAATTCATAAATGATAAATGATATGAATACAGACAACAATTACAATCAGATGTTTGCACAAAAGACAAAATCTTTAACCATTGCAATCATTAATGAATTGTCTGATATTTCATATTCTGATAAAATATCAAATATAAGGAAACAAGTTTTCAGATCTGTTTCATCCACAGCAAGCAACTATAGAGCAATGTGCAGAGCCAGATCTACCAAAGAAAAATATTCCAAAATATGCATTGTTGTAGAAGAAGCTGATGAAACTTTATTCTGGCTGGAATTAATAGATGAACTCCATATACTAAAAAAAAGAAAATTTAGATATTCTTATTAACGAAGCCAGTGAAATTTTGAAAGTAACCTCTGCCTATAAAAGGAAATTAGGTGAAGAATTAAAGCGTTAAAAATATCAATTATTAATCATCATTTATCAATTATATGAACGAGTCCGAATATTGGAAAAAAATAGAACAGTTTTTCGAAGACAACTTCCAGACTGAAAAGAACCCTCCCATTGAAACCCTTTTATTTCTGATTGGGTTACAAGAACTGGGAAGCGGCCAGCAGAAATATACAAAAGAAGACAAAGTGAACCTGATTCACATTGCAGTCTGCAGGTTACTTGAGCCTTTTGGATATTATAAATTCACACATTATGAAGACGGATGGCCTCAGTTTGATAAACTGGAAGGACTTCCGGAATTGAAGCCCAATGAGCAGTCATTGCTTATGAAAAAGGCAATTATTCAGTATTTTCAGGAAGAAGAACTGATATAAAAATAAAGCTTGGATATTGTCCAAGCTTTTATATTTTACACTACTGGATTTACATTTACTATTCTTAGCTTCATCATCTTATGATTGTAAGATTTCCTCAAGCTGATTCAAACCCATACTAAAACCACCTTCAAATCCCATATCCAATATCTTTTTCATAACTTCCTGAGAATGATAATGGATATTAATGGTCACTTTGGTCCCCTCTTCCACTCCCGTAAAGCCGATCAGCCATTTTGACCTTGGAAAATCTTCATTGATATTTCCTTTTTCATCGCAGAAAGCACTCATCCAGTCAAGACTTCTGTGTTCTCTAATTTCTCCGTACTCAGATTGAGAATACATGGGACCTTTTTCTCCGTTTGGACCTATCATGGTATACATCCAGACTCCTCCTTCTCTGAAATCCTGATGTATCGTTTCACATTTCCAGGGTTTTGGGCCCCACCATTGATCCAATAATTCAGCTTTGGTAAAATAATTCCATACCGTTGAAGGATCAGCTTTGTAAATCTTCATGACATAAATACTGAGCTCTTCAAAATCTTTGTTGAAAATGATATTAGATTCCATAAATAATTATTTTTAATAAAGTTAGCATTTTATTTACTGAGTGGGACTTTTCATATGACAAGTAAAAGATAATTCATAAATAATTGTTAAAAAACACTCTTTTAAGAAAAATAAAACAATTTTTTGGCTCGTTTTTTGTTTATGTAGTCTTAAAACAATTAATTTTAACATTCATCTTCCGAAAACATATATAATTAAATAATGAATAACAAATTCATCCCAATAATTTCAGTGTTTATGACAATCTCACTGATTGTCTTTGTAACGCTCCAATTTTATTGGTTGAAAGGCTATTACGGCGTACTGGAACAGGATTTTTCGAATAAAGTATATGCAGTTTTGGAAAGTACTTCAAAAAATATTGAAGAGATTGAAGCTGACAAATACCTGAATCAGGATTATAAAGATTTCAGGAAAAATATTCTTGCCAACAGCAAGCAGCCGTCTTTAACTACAATTCAGCAGGTAGCAGACTCTGGTACTCAGAGACAAATTATTTATTCCAAAAATATTATTGAAAATACTCAGCTTCCGATTTCCCAAAAAGGAGATTCTATCAAGCTGACTACTTTATATACAGACGAAGCGGCCTACAAAATAAAAAGAGACACTACCAATCGTGAACTTCTTACCACAGACATCAATCAGGAGATTGAAACTGGAGACTACTCCATGAAAGAGTTTGTGAAAGTATATGGAAACAACCTTCCCATCACCAAAAGAGTAGATCCCAAAACACTTGATTCCGTCATTGCTAAAGAACTTAAAATAAGAGGCATCACTGCCAAGTTCGGATATGGAGTCTTAGACCGCAGCAATAAACTGACAAGCATTGTAAATAAGGCATACAAGGAGAAAAAGGACAGCAATATCTATAGTTTTCCTCTTTTTGCTGATAAAAAAAATACGCTATACAGTCTCGCATTGGTTTTCCCTAAAAAAGAATATTCTCTGGCGATGAACAACTGGCCGATGCTGCTAGGAACATTCCTTTCTCTTCTTACTATTCTTGGGATTTATATTATTTCCATCAATTATATGATGAGGCAGAAAAAGCTTGCTGAAGTAAAAACAGACTTCATCAACAATATGTCCCACGAATTTAAAACACCATTAGCCACCATTTCTGTAGCCACAGATTCTTTAGCTAATGATAAGATTGCCACCAACCCGGATAAGGTAAAGTATTATTCGGAGCTGATCAAGCAGGAGAACTTAAGGATGAAAAAGCAGGTGGAAAACATTCTGAATATGTCTAAGCTTGAAAGAAATGAAGTCGAATTGTTTTTAAAAGAAGCCAATGTAAGAGAACTGATTAAAAAAACAACGGAATCTTTCAATCTGATTGTACAGCAAAGAAACGGAACCCTTACACAGAAATTCAATGCGACTCATTATATTTTTAAAATAGACGAATTCCATATCTCAAATATGCTGGTCAACCTGCTGGATAATGCCAATAAGTATTCTCCAGAAGCACCGGAAATACATGTGGAAACCAAAAATGAAGGTCATTGGTATGTCATTCAGATTTCCGATAAAGGAATGGGAATGGATACTCAGAATAAAACCAAAATTTTCGAAAAATTCTTCAGAGAGGAAACCGGAAATATTCACAATGTAAAAGGACAGGGATTAGGGCTTTCCTACGTAAAGAAAATTGTAGAACTGCACAAAGGCGAGATTATCGTAGAATCTCATAAAGGAAAAGGGAGTACGTTCACGATAAAACTACCGATGAGCTAGAAAAGAATATCAATGATCGATGATAAACCATAAATGATAAAAGGCCGATTTCAAAATCAATTATCATTTATCATTCATCAATCATCAATTATGAGAAATTAAACCAAATATCAAAATATAGAAGATAGAGTGAGAAAGTTCATTCTTAATTGTTAATTATTAATTATTAAAAGTTATGAGCAACAGAATATTATTAGTAGAGGACGATCAGAGTTTCGGGGCGGTGCTTAAAGATTATTTGACAATCAATAATTTTGAAGTAACACTTGCCATTGATGGAGAGCAGGGACTTAAAGAATTCACAGAAAATGAATTCGACATCTGCATATTCGACGTAATGATGCCAAAAAAAGACGGATTTTCATTGGCTGAAGATGTAAAAAAGATTGATAAAAATACCCCAATCATATTCCTTACCGCAAGAAATATGAGAGAAGATATTTTGAAGGGCTATCAGTTGGGCGCTGATGATTATATCACCAAGCCTTTTGATACTGAGCTTCTTTTATACAAAATAAAGGCTATTCTTCAGAGAAGTTCTACATTGGAAAATGAGGAGCAGGAGCAGTTCAAGATCAGCAATATTTTCTTTGACTCTATGTTGAGACAATTGAAAGTGGGTGATAAAGAATACAAGCTTTCTCCTAAAGAAAATGAATTATTGAAGCTTCTTTGTATTCATAGAAATGATTTCATGCCTAGAGATCTTGCTTTAAGAAAGATCTGGAAAAAAGAAAATTACTTTACAGCAAGAAGTATGGACGTGTATATTGCAAAGCTTCGTAAATTATTAAAAGATGACGAAGGATTGGAAATTATCAACGTTCACGGAGAAGGATTCAGACTTTTGGTAAAAAATTAATCCGAAAATCGAATTATAAATATAAAATTAGCAAAACATTTGAAAATGTTTTGCTAATTTTGTTTCATACCCATGGATATGAAGAATACATTTATAGGTTTGATCACCGTATCACTATTAGCTACATCCTGTAAAAAGGATGAAAGAGCAACTTATTTAAAAGAAGAAGCCAACGCTGGACAGCCCAGCGTAGCCCTTAATACCACCTCAAAAACAGCTCTGATGGACCAGGCAGGTATTCAATCTACCCCCGCTCCATCTCCAATGGCTACTGCACCCGGCATGAATCCTCCACACGGACAACCCGGACACCGATGCGATATTCAGGTGGGACAACCCTTAAATAGTGCTCCTGCAGCCACTCCTGCGCCACAAAATATAAACACAGGCGGAAATAAAGTCATCCAGATTGATCCTAATGCAATGTCACCAGGAAAAGTCACAATTGACAACTCCGGAAAACAAGTAAAGACAGCTCCAGGAATGAACCCTCCACACGGGCAGCCGGGACACCGATGTGATATTGCGGTAGGACAGCCATTAAGCAGTAAACCGGCTCCAGCCGCTCAGCCAGCTCAGAATGTAATACAGACAACCCCAGCTCCTGCACCTGCTGCACAGAACCTTGCTATGGGTGAAAAACCGAAATTAAACCCAGCACATGGAGCACCATGGCACAGCTGTTCTCTAAAAGTTGGTGATCCTTTGCCATAAATTTTGTATTTTTGCAGAAATGAAGCTGTTTCACATACTTGCAATCGTGTTTTGCTTGGGAGTTTTTTTAATTCCCAAGGATAACTTCTATGCGCAAGGGATGCAGGAAACATGCTGTAAAGCAGAATCTTCAAAAAAAAGTGACTGTTGCAAAAATCATTCTTCAAAAGAAGGAAGCAAAGATGACAAAACAAAATCATGCAATGACGACTGCTGTTCATCATGTGTTGCCTGCTATACCTTTATTGAAACTCCTTTCTCAAAAAACTTACGTCTGGAACTGTCTTATTACAAAGCGAATAAGAATCCTCAGTTTCAATATTCAGATCCTTATCTTTCAGATAGTTTAAAGGAAATCTGGCAGCCGCCCAAAATAGGTTAATTAAAATATCGCGCGTTCATTATACTACTTAATGGATTGTTTTTTAATTAATTTAAACTTTAAACAAAATGAAATTACATATTTCCAGGTTTATACTTGGTGCATTATTCCTATTTACACAATTTATATCTGCTCAAACACTTTCAAAAAACCAGTTCAAGGTAAAAGGGAACTGCGAAATGTGCAAAACAAGAATTGAAAGTGCAGCTAAAAAAGCAGGTGCAAAAACAGCAGTATACTCTGTTGATCTTCAGACATTAACTTTAGAAACGGACGATGTATCTACCGATGACATTCTAAAAAAAGTAGCTGAAGCAGGTCATGATAACGAAAAATTCAAAGCTTCTGACAGCACCTATGAAGGACTTCCGGGATGTTGCCATTACGACAGAGATGCACAGCTTTCACAAGCAGAACCTCATCATGAGCACCATGCAGATGCTAATGTTTCCGCTAAAAAAGAAAATGAATTCTACGTAAGAGGAAACTGTGCTTCATGTAAAGCCAGAATTGAAAAAGCATCAAAAGATGCTGGTGCCAACACTGCAGAATGGAATGCAGAGAAACAAATAGTTACCTTAAATTTTGACCCGTCAAAAACCTCATCGGATAAGATTTTAAAAGCAATTGCTGATGCGGGTCATGATAATGAAAAATATAAGGCTTCAGATTCTGTATACAATGGGCTTCCGGGGTGTTGTCTGTATGACAGAGACTTTACTTTTGGTGAGGCTAATCCCAAAGTACATTATGAAGAAGGAGCGAAACATGAAGATCATAAAGACCATGAAATTTCACCCGCTAAAGAGGATCATTCTCAACATGAAAAAAATATTGACGGTGTTGTCGTAACAGGTTCTAAGGCAGCAACAGCTTTGAGTAAAAAAGAAGCCGGACTTGTTTTTAATATTGATAAAAAAGAGCTATTAAAGGCCGCTTGTTGTAACCTGTCTGAAAGTTTCGAAACCAATGCCACCGTTGACGTTTCTTTCAGCAATGCCGTTACAGGAACAAAACAGCTGAAAATGCTTGGTCTGGATCAAAAATATACCAGCCTAACAAAAGAACAATTACCTGAAATCAGAGGATTGGCTTCTGCCTATGGTTTAAATTTTATTCCGGGAAGATGGATTGAAAGCATTCAGCTTACTAAAGGAGGAAGTACTGTAACGAACGGTTATGAAAGTATCACAGGACAGATCAATACCGAACTTTTGAAGAATGCAAAGACTCCTGAAACGTCATTGAATCTTTTTTCTGACTTCAATGGAAGAGCAGAGATAAATATTACCAATGTTTCTCCTATTAACGATAAATGGTCACAAACTTTCCTTCTTCACGGAAACGGAACATTCGGAAACACGGATATGAATGATGACGGTTTTCTGGACAGACCGAAAGGAACACAGATCAATGCAGCTTATTTGCTGAATTATAATGATCTTGAAAAGTCAGGCTTCGGATCTCATTTCGGAATTAATTTTATCAGAGATGAAAGAACTGCAGGACAGGTTAGTTTTGATAAAAAACTTGGTCAGGACAAGCAGCCTTTTTATGGGGTAGGAATTGATATTTCAAGATTCCAGGTTTGGAATAAAACAGGGTATGTTTTTAAAGGAAAGCCTTACCAGAGTATTGGCTGGATGAACCAGTATGTATATCACCAACAGGACAGCTTCTTTGGATTGAGAAATTATGCAGGACAGCAGCACACGTATTATTCCAATTTAATTTTTGAAAGCATCATTGGAAATACCAATCATAAGTATAAAGCTGGTGCAAGTTTCTTATATGATGGTTATAAAGAAACATATTTAACGAACGACCTGAGAAGAAATGAAATTGTCCCGGGAATCTTTGCCGAATATACTTTAACAGGCTTAAAATATACATTGGTAGCAGGAACGAGAGTAGATTTTCATAATCTGGCAGGCACTCAGTTTACACCAAGACTAAATTTCAAGTATGATTTTACGCCCCAGACTATTTTAAGACTTTCTGCGGGAAGAGGATTCAGAACAGCGAATGTATTTGCGGAAAGCCAGCAGTATTTTGCATCGAACAGAGCAATTAATATTGTATCCAACGGAGGAAATATTTATGGATTAAGACCTGAAATTGCATGGAATTATGGGGCAAGCTTACAACAGGAATTTAAGTTATTCGGAAGAAAATCCAGCATTATTGCCGACTTCTTCAGAACAGATTTCCAGGATCAGGTATTGGTAGATTTAGATAAATCTCCTCAACAGTTGACATTCTATAACCTGGAAGGAAAATCCTTTGCTAATTCATTCCAAACGCAGTGGGATTTTACTCCTTTCAAAAATTTTGATGTAAGGCTAGCTTATAAGTATTATGATGTACAGGCTGATTATATCGGAGGAAGAAGAGAAGTTCCTTTTATGGCTAAGCACAGAGGATTTGTGAATTTAGCCTATTCAACCAACAAGAATAACAATGGAGGATTCTGGAGCTTTGATACGACTTTAAACTGGGTTGGAAAGCAAAGACTTCCCGATACATCAACTAATCCGGCAGAGTTTCAGTTACCAACGTATTCTGAATCTTACGCGGTTCTTAATGCTCAGATCTCAAGAAATTTCAATAAAAAAATCAGAGCTTATGTAGGAGGAGAAAACCTGACTTCTTATTATCAGAAAAATGCGATTGTTGATTTTAAAAATCCTTTCGGAAATTATTTTGATGGAGGAATGGTCTATGCACCCATTATGAAGGCTAACTTCTATGTGGGACTGGATGTGACGTTTTAAATCCCTGAATAGAAGAAACAAAGCCTTATAGGCTTATGCAACCAATAAAGTTCACATCAGATTTTAAATAGTAGAAAACAGTATCAGATTGATACTGTTTTTTCATTTTTATTAAAAAAAATCATCATCAAATCAAAAAAATACTATATTTACACTTTCTTATATGTATGAACATACCTAATCAGGATTTTACAATTGATCATAACAGCAAACTCCCTCTGCATGTACAGGTAGAGGAGCTTTTCCGTAAACTAATCCAAATGGAGGTTTATAAAAAAGGGGCTTTATTACCTAAAGAAGTTGATCTTGCCAATCTGTGGGGAGTTTCCAGGAACACCATTCGTCAGGCGACTAACAAGCTTGAGAATGAAGGTTTGATCCTTCGCAAAAAAGGGATCGGAACCCGTGTTGCTGAAAAGAAAAGCCTGGTAACCGGTCTGGATCACTGGTACAGTTTTACCAGAGAGATGCAGGAAAAGGGAATCCACGTCATCAATCAGTTATTAAAAACAACTATGGTACAGCCTAATGAGGAGATCTGTAATTTCTTTCATTGCACACCGGATAAAAAAATATTCAAGCTATCCAAGTTAAAAGGGGAAAGCTCGGGAGACCCGATCGTTTATTTTGAAAGCTATTTTCACCCAAGAATAGGTCTGGACAAAGGTGATGACTTCAATATGCCATTATACAGTATGCTGCAGGAGCATCACGGGGTAACCGTACATCGTTCCAGGGAAAATATAAGTGCTTGCCAGGCTGGAGCTGTAATAGGGAAAAAACTGAAAGTCTCTGCCTCTTTTCCTGTATTGAAACGGGAGCGCTTTGTATATGATATCAACGGAAAACCTGTAGAATATAATGTAGGATACTACCGTTCTGATAAATTTACTTATACAATAGATATTAATAAATCTCCGGGAAATTAATCCCTTTTTTAAAATTTAATATGTTCAAACATTCTAACATATAATTATAAAAACTAAGCTTATGTATAACAGGTATTTTCTTTTGCTGGTATCTTTCCTGATAAGCAATATTGCATATGGTCAGAAAACAGCACCTTATTTTGGTAATGTACAGCCTATTAACGGATATAGCCGTGAAATAGCCGGTGAAAACATTGATTATTTCTCCGCATTTCCGGATCATGCCACCCGTGCATTACTTACCCGCACCACAGATGGAGCGAAGGTTATAGAATGGGAAACAGCCCCTGTACCACAAAGAAATACCGGTCCTTATGTATATTTCAACTGGTTGGTTTCACATTCATCAGGTACCAGTGGAGGAATTCGTAATTTTGATCTGTATATTGATGATCAGAAGGCATTAACCCTCAGCACCTATCCTGCTAACCAACGTCCAGATTGGATTTCCAAAGCGGCAGACAGTACTGCATTTGTATTTCATCAAACTAAAACGGACGGTCTGAAAGACTCTTATGGAATTGCCTATTTACGGGTTCCGGTCAGTAAAATAACTCCGGGTAAACCTGTCCGCTTAAAACTGATAGGACAGGCCCAGGGCAGCCGGGACTGGTTTATGACTTATAAATTTACTTTTGAAGAAAAAATAGACGCAGCTTCTACTCCTTTTATCCTGAAAGATGGAAAGCGCCTGATCACTCTTACTACTCTACATTTTGGGCCGGATCAGAAAATAACAGCCACAATAGACGGCAAAGACCATCATTCTTTTACTATGCCGGATGGAATCAAAACTTTTGATATCCCTGTTACTTTGTCTCCGGAAGGAGGTGTGGTACAACTGCTGGTTACTTCAGGAAAAAAAGAACTTTTCCGAAAAAATATTGAGGCTGGAAAAGTAGTTCTACGCACCCTTTATTTTATCCATCATTCCCATACTGATGTGGGGTATTCTCATCTTCAGGCTGAAGTAGAAAAGATCCATACTCAAAATATCTATGACGCTATCAAAATGGTTGAAGAAACGAAAAACCTCCCGGAAGAAGCCCGTTTCAAATGGAATGTGGAAGCGCTCTGGGACGTTGAAAACTTCATGAAAAATGCTACTGCAGACGACAAAAAATCGTTTGTAAAAGCAGTAAAAGAAGGGGGAATCGGACTTTCTGCCATGTATGGCAATATCTTAACGGGTCTGAGCCAGCCGGAAGAACTTTACCATTACACAGAATATGCACAGAAACTCGAAAAAGAATATGGGTTGAAAATCAACAGTGCAATGATGTCAGACGTACCTGGATTTGCCTGGGCATTAGTCCCGGCCTTAACATCATCCGGAGTAAAATATTTTTCCAGCGGACCTAATTATTTAGGAAAAACCAATCCATATCTGGGGGATCGTGTTGGGAATTTTGTAAAAAACTGGGGCGATAAACCTGTATGGTGGCAGTCTCCTTCCGGAAAAGAGAAAATATTATTCTGGACAGCAGGAAGAGGATATTCTTCATGGCACGGCGTACATCCCGGAGCGGTATTCGAAACCGGTCAGAAAAAAATTGCAGAATATCTGGATGATCTTACCAAAGCAAATTATCCATATGATATGGTACAATGGCGTTATAACATCGTAGCAGACAACGGGCCTATAGATCCTTCAATATCAAGGTTTGTAGATGAATGGAATAAAAAATATACTTCGCCTAAGATCATTCTGAGCACGAATGAAAAAATGTTTGAAGTATTTGAAAAAAAATATGGTGATCAGATTCCTGTAGTAAAAGGTGATATCAGCCCTTATTGGGAAGACGGTGCCATGTCTACAGCCAGAGAAGAAGGAATCAACAGGAACAGCAGTCTGAAATTGCAGCAGCTTACTACACTTTACGCTATGCTGAAACCTTCTCAATATAACAGTCAGCGATTTTATGAAGCCTGGAGAAATGTGATTCTATTTCATGAACATACATGGGGGGCATTCAATAGTATTACAGCTCCCGATCTTCCATTCGTGGCAGACCAATGGAAAGTGAAAAGACAGTTTTCACTTGACGGAAATTCTCTTTCGGAAAAATTGGAAAATGAACTGTTGCAGCCATTAACAGATCTCTCCTCCAAAACAATCGCTGTCTTCAATACCTCATCATGGGCAAGAAGCGGAGTGGTTACAATTCCGGAAACGACTCTGGGAAATGCCATTCAGGATATTGCCGGAAATAAAATACCTCTTCAGAAACTACAGAACGGAACAATGGTATTCTTTGCCAAAGATGTTCCTGCATTAGGATCCAGTGTTTACACTATTACCAAACATAAAACAATAGATTCTCATCCCTTTACGATTACAGACACCGGAATTTCCAATGGAAAAGTAACACTCGCATGGGATCGCAAAACAGGAAGTATTACCCGTTTTACAGACAACAGTTCAACGAATTATGCGGGAAGTTTTAATAATCAGGGATTGAACAGTTATTGGTATGTCCCGGGGTCTGATCCTAAAGAAGCGGTCTCAAATGCTGATGTAATGGTAAAAGTATTGGAAAACGGTCCACTGATCGCCAAAGTTTCCATTACATCAGAAGCTCCGGGAGCTAAAAAATTGGAAAGAATCATTACACTGACAGCCGGAAGTGATGAAGTTGCGCTGGAGAATATTGTAGATAAAAAACCTGTCCGCACAAAAGAATCTGTGCATTTTGGTTTTCCTTTCAATGCTGACTTTAAAAACATCACCATAGATGCAGGGTATGGAACGATGAAATACCTTACAGATCAGCTTCCCGGTTCCAACATGGATTATGGATACAGCCGCCGCTGGGTAGATGCATCTTCCGGGCAAAAAGGAATGCAGTGGATGATGCTGGAAACTCCATTGATTGAGGCAGCAGAAATGATCGATGAAAGAATGACTATTGACAACAGCCACAAAAAATGGAAAGACCAGGGAACTCCCGGAACAACTCACTGGTTCAGTTATGCAATGAACAACTACTGGCACACCAATTATAAAGCAGATCAGGAAGGGCCTGTACATTATCATTATACGCTCCGCCCTCATTCTGGTTTTAATGCAGTGGAAAATGAAAAATATGCTGCAGCTTTTACCCAGCCTCTTATCGCAATTCCTGTGAAAGAAAAATCATCTGCTGGAAAAAGCCTTTTCCGTATCCATAATGACCATATTGTGGTGACAAGCGTAACCCCACAGGAAGACAAGAGTTTCCTGATCAGGCTTTACAATCCTTCTGAGAATGAACAGGCAACTTCCTTTTTATGGGATCAGATCAAGCCCTCAAAAATTATTGAGACTAAAACCGGAAATATATGGTCTCCTACCGAAGAGATTCGTTTATCCGGAATGGATGTGATGGAAATCAGAATAGTTCCTTAATTTTTGGGACTACGGAAGAGGTTATATTATTTTAAAACTACTTAAAGCAAATGTCAAAACCAGTACTTGCCATAGATATGGGTGGAACCAGAATTAAAATAGGAATCATAAAAGAGGGTACTATCCTATCTTCTGTATCTATTGATGCGAATTCCGGCAAAGGTCTCAGACAGAGATTGCCCTTCATAAAGGAAACGGTAGAAAATATGCTCAATCAGCAGCGGCTTTCTACCACTGATATCGCCGGGTTAGGAATCGCTTCTCCGGGTATTGTAGACCCTATTCAAAAAAGAATTCTTTCCATTGATAAAAAATTTGGAGATGCTCCTGATATCGATCTTGAAGAATGGTGTCTCCAGACCTTCAATCTGCCTTTCACAATAGAAAATGACGCCCGTTCCGCATTGTTGGGAGAATGGAAATACGGTAATGTCCAACATTATGATAATATTGTTTTGATGACATTGGGAACCGGAGTCGGAAGCGCTGCCGCTATAGAAGGACAATTGCTTAGAGGCAGACATTTCACAGCCGGCATATTGGGAGGACATTCTGTTATCAACTATAAAGGAACTTCCTGCAATTGTGGAAACAAAGGTTGTGTAGAAACTGAAGCGTCTACCTGGAACCTTCCGGGCATGGCAGAATCGCACAAAAGTTTTACCGGAAGTAAACTGTCTGCCTACCCTGTCATTGATTATGAACTCGTTTTCAGACTCGCTGAAGAAGGGGATATCACTGCTTTATATCTTCGTGATCAAAGTTTAGAGGTATGGTCAGCAGCTGCCATTAATCTTATTCATGCCTATGACCCGGAAGTTCTTGTATTGACGGGCGGCATTATGGCCAGCAGTTCACAAATTATCCCCTATATCAAGCAATATGTAGAAACTCACGCCTGGACTCCATGGGGAGAACTACCTATCGAAGAAGGAGTATTCCCCGGTACTGCAGCTTTGCTCGGCATCGCACATCTTATCAATCATTAATAAAAAAAGAATGAAGTAAGGCAGCTCAATTTTCCTGAAGTGAAGAACGACGATAATAAGCCTACCCCATTCGACCATAAAAAAATAAACGGATGAAATCAAATTTCAATAAGTTTCCTGTCATTAGAATACCCAACCATCACTGCATAACAGGCTGGGAAAATATTTTCAGAGAAATTAAAAAAAATAAACTCACAACAGTTGCCATTGAATGCTACCCCGGTGTTTTCATCAAAGAAATCATAGGAGTTGTACAGGAACTTTTAAACCCAGGAATGATCATTGATACTTCAGAAGCGATGAAACCTGAAGATGACGTTGCTGCAATGGTACAGGAATACGTTACAGATGACCCTGTATTTGGCTATATTACTCCATTGGAACTGGAAGATTATTTTGATTCTTCAAAAGTACTGGAACTTCAACAAAAGATTAATACCGTCAAAGACTGTACAGTGGTTATAGGTCCGGGAGCAACTTTACTTGCCTCAAAGCCTGACCTTTCCCTCTATGCAGATATGCCGCGATGGGAAATACAGATGCGTTTCCGAAACAATACCGCCTGTAATCTGGGCAGAACAAATTATGCAGATCCTTTTTCCTATCAATACAAACATGCTTATTTTGTAGACTGGCGCGTGTGTGACCGTTATAAAAAAAGAATCCTTAATACCTGTCATTTTGTTTGGGATACCACCATCCCCCATCAGCCTAAAATGATAAGTACTGATGCTTTGTTTGATGCTCTGCAGCAGACTGTACAACAGCCATTCAGGGTAGTGCCTTTCTTTGACCCGGGACCGTGGGGTGGTCAATGGCTCAAAGAAGTCTGCGATCTGGACAGAAATACTCCCAATTTTGCCTGGGGTTTTGACTGTGTACCTGAAGAAAACAGTTTGCTGTTAGAATTTGGAGATCAGGTTGTGGAAATTCCATCTATCAATCTTGTGTTTTTTCAGCCGGATGCTTTACTTGGAAAAGAGGTCTATGAAGGATTCGGGGATGAGTTTCCTATCCGTTTTGATTTTCTGGATACCATGGAAGGTGGAAATTTAAGCCTGCAGGTACATCCATTAAAAGAATACATCAGAGAAAAGTTCGGCATGTCTTATACTCAGGACGAAAGCTATTATATGCTAGATACCGGAGACGATGCTTTTGTTTATCTTGGTCTTAAAGAAAATACAGATCCTGATCAAATGATGAAAGCTCTTTCCGAAGCACAAAATAATCATCATCCTTTTGATGCAGAGCAGTATGTACAAAAATGGCCCGTCCATAAACATGATCACGTATCTATTCCTGCCGGAACTGTACATTGCTCCGGGGCAAATTCTGTAGTACTCGAAATAAGTGCTACACCTTATATTTTTACTTTTAAACTCTGGGATTGGGGAAGAATGGGACTAGATGGTAAACCCCGCCCAATATCCCTCGGGCATGGAAAAAATGTAATACAATGGGACCGTACTGCTTCATGGAGTCAACAGCATATCCTCAATCTTACAGAACCTGTTGCTGAAGGAGAAGGCTGGCGCGAAGAACGCACCGGGCTGGATGCCTGGTCATTTATTGAAACCAGAAGGCATTGGTTTTCTCAAAAAGTTCATCATCATACGCAAGATGTTGTGAATGTACTCAATCTTGTGGAAGGCCGTGAAGTGATTATTGAAAGTCCGGATAAGAGCTTTGAACCCTATATTGTTCATTATGCTGAAACCTTTATTGTGCCTGCCCATGTGGGAGCTTATACCATTACCCCGCATGGTGAAAGTGCAGGTAAGGAATGCGTAACGATCAAAGCCAGTATCCGTACAGAAATGATTGCAAGTAAAGTTTTAAAATAAAAGGTATGTCAAACACCTCATCCAATATTATTTATAAATCGACTCTCGTAGCTTCTGTAGGTGGCTTACTATTCGGTTATGATACGGCTGTCATTTCGGGAGCTATCGGTTTTATGAAAATCTATTACCAGCTTTCTGATATCATGACCGGCTGGGTGGCTTCCTGTGCTTTATTGGGATGTATCATCGGAGCTATGTATTCAGGCAAGCTCAGTGACCAGGTTGGAAGAAAAAAAGTATTAATGCTCTCAGCTCTGTTATTCACCATTTCTTCTATAGGAACAGGATTCGCTCCCAATCTTTGGATTTTTGTCCTCTTCCGGATTATTGGCGGGATGGGAATCGGAATCGCATCTATGCTTTCTCCGATGTATATTTCAGAAATGGCGCCTGCAGCAATTCGCGGTCGTTTGATATCTATCTTTCAGCTGGGAATTGTAACCGGTATTCTTGTTATCTATTTTGTGAATGCTTATATCGCCGGCATCCATAATGAAAGCTGGAATATTTCTACAGGATGGCGCTGGATGTTTGGATCGGGAGTTATTCCGTCAATAATTTTTATTCTGCTATTGTTCACCGTACCTGAAAGCCCCCGCTGGCTTGCAAAACAGAAAAGAAATACTGAAGCATTGAGTATTCTTACCCTAATAAATGGATCAGCAGCGGCTCAGCAGGAACTGGAAGCTATCAATGAATCCCTAACAGACGAAACTCCTTTCTCTTTTTCTGATATAAAGGAGCCTACATTACAACGGGCTCTTATCATTGGTGTTTTTCTTGCTGTATTTTCACAGATCACGGGAATCAATGCAATCATGTATTATGCTCCGGAAATTTTCAAATCAACAGGTGTAGGGTCAGATTCTGCATTTATGCAAACTATTCTGGTAGGGGTTATTAACCTCATCTTCACTTTTGTTGCTATAAAATATGTAGATCTCTGGGGCCGGAAAAGGCTTCTTCTTCTGGGAATTTCCGGTATGGCCATCTGCTTGTTGATTGTAGGTTGGGCTTTCTATACCGGGCAACAGGGGTATCTGGTGCTTATCGCAATCCTTGGTTATATCGCCTGCTTTGCTATGTCATTAGGCCCCTTAACATTTGTTGTGATCGCGGAAATTTTCCCTACAAAAGCCCGTGCTACGGCGATGTCTGTGGCTACTTTTTTTCTTTGGCTTGCCGTATTTCTGGTATCTCAAACCTTTCCTGTTCTTATAGGATCTGTTGGAAATGCCTTTACATTCTGGATTTATATGATGATCGCTGTACTTGCTTTCCTCTTTATCTGGAAAATGATTCCGGAGACCAAAGGAAAAACACTGGAAGAAATAGAAGGAACCTGGGAAAACAAGAAATAATTTCTCATTTTCTAATCCATAAAAAATCCCATTTTAGCAGACACTAAAATGGGATTTGTATTATTTACTTATTTTGGGTTATCTTCCAAAGTCATCCTGTACTCTTACGATATCATCTTCGTCTGAAGGATTGGATGCATCGGTATGCTGCCAGATTTCAGCTACGATTCCCCAGCCTGTAAGACCTATCAATCTGTGTCTTTCTCCCTGCTGAAGTTTCACCTGATCTTTCGGTCCATATTCTCCTAACTCTCCTTCTTCATCAGTATTGCTTCTTTTGATGCCAACAGTTCCTTCCACTACCTGCCAGATTTCGGCTCTTCTGTGGTGATACTGCCAGCTTAATCTTGCTTCCGGAGCTACGATAAGAATTTTCGGGCTTAGCTTCCCTCCTATTCTCAGGTTGTCTACATCAATCCCATCAAAATATTGGTTAGCAAAATCCTGTGCCTGCGTTTCATCAATCACAAAGAAACCTCCCCATGGTCTTTTATCATCTTTTGCTGCGATGTTAAAACCCTGTGTCTGCAGCATGCTTTCTACTCTGTCGAATATTTCTTTTTTTTCTGTACTCATACAGCTTCTATTTCTAAATTAAAAATTATTTATTTGATTCTTCTTTTGACATTGAATATGGAAAATCTTTTTCCTGTGAACCTCTTTCTTTATTAGGTTTGTTATCCATTTTAAAGTCTAAAACAGTTCCTTTCATCAGTTCTTTATGGCTCAACCAGTTTTTGGAGTAAGGCTGTTGGTTTACGTTCAATGATTTTACATATAGATTTTCGGCATTGTTTTCCGGAGCTTTTATTTCAATTTTCTTACCATTTTCAAGGTGAATGGTAGCTTCTTTAAATAAAGGTGCACCTAATACATACTGATCTGTTGCCGGCGTTACCGGATAAAATCCAAGGGCTGAGAAAATATACCATGCAGAAGTCTGTCCGTTATCTTCATCACCGCAATATCCGTCAGGAGTAGCGTGATACAATTTATTCATCACTTGTCTTGCCCAATATTGAGTTTTATAAGGTGACCCTGCATAGTTATACAGATAGATCATGTGCTGAATAGGCTGGTTTCCGTGGGCATACTGTCCCATATTCATGATCTGCATTTCTCTGATCTCGTGGATGACACCTCCATAATAACTGTCATCAAAAACCGGAGGTAATGAGAACACTTCATCTAATTTGGCTTCAAATTTCTTTTTCCCTCCCATCAATTCTGACAAACCGTCGATGTCCTGGAAAACAGACCATGTATAATGCCAGCTGTTTCCTTCTGTAAATGCATCACCCCATTTGAAAGGATTGAAAGGTTTCTGGAAGTTACCGTCTTTATTTTTACCACGCATTAAGCCTGTTTCCTTATCGAATACATTTTTGTAATTATAGGCTCTTTTCTTATAAATATCAATCTCTGAAGCGGGTTTTCCCAATGCTTTCCCTAACTGATAAATTGAAAAGTCATCATATGCATACTCCAATGTTCTTGCTGCATTTTCATTGATTTTTACATCGTAAGGAACATAGCCTAATCTATTGTAATATTCTACGCCTGCACGGCCTACCGCTTCTATAGGACCTTCGTTATTCGCTCCGTGTTTTACTGCCTGCCAAAGCGCTTCCGTATCATATCCGCGAAGGCCCTTGATGTAAGCATCTGCTACTACAGAGGCAGAATTGTTTCCAATCATAATATCAGAATATCCTGGGCTGCTCCACTCCGGTAAGAAGCCTCCTTCTTTGTAAGCATTCGCCAATCCTTCCTGCATTTCTACATTAATACTTGGATAAACAAGATTCAGAAAAGGATATAAAGCACGGAAAGTATCCCAAAAACCGGTTCCTGCAAACATTCTTCCGTCAACAATTTTCCCGTTGTAAGGACTCCAGTGTTTTATTTTGTTTTGAGCATCTACTTCATATAACTTTTGTGGGAAGAATAAAGTCCTGTACAAAGAGGAATAAAAAGTTCTCATCTGTTGATCAGTTCCTCCTTTTACGTCTATTTTTCCTAAAGTTTTATTCCAGATATTTTTAGCATCGGTTTTTACCTGTTCAAAATTTTTGGTTCCGATTTCTCTTTTCAAATTCAGTTCTGCCTGTTCAAAGCTGATGAATGATGAAGCCACTTTTGCATACACCGTCTCTTTATTTTTAAGCTTAAATCCTACGACAGCTCCTGTATGATCGCTGGTAATTTCTAATTGGTCATTAACCAGTTTATCATCTTTCCAGGTTTTTGTCAATTCAAAATCTTTATCAAACAGAACGACGAAGTAGTTTTTAAAATTATCATATTTCCCGGTAGAATATTTTGTGGTATAGCCCAGGATTTTTCTTTCTTTAGGTAAAATCTTGATGTAAGAACCTTTGTTCAATGCATCCACAACGATGTAAGCGCTGTCTGTTTTTGGAAAATCAAATTTAAAATAAGAGGCTCTTTCCGTAGGGGTAAATTCTGTGGTTACATTGATGTCCGCAAGATATACACTGTAGAAATAAGGAGTGGTAACCTCAGCTTTATGGCTGAACCAGCTCGCTCTGTCGTCTTCTTTAAATTTTACTTTCCCTACTCCCGGCATGATGGCAAATGCGCCATAATCATTCATCCATGGAGAAGGCTGATGCGTCTGTTTAAATCCTTTTATTTTATCTGCATCATAACTATACGCCCATCCGTCACCCATCTTACCGGTCTGTGGGGTCCAGATATTCATTCCCCATGGAAGTCCGACTGCCGGATAGGTATTTCCATTGGATAAGGAAGGTTTTGACTGCGTTCCCATCAAAGGATTCACATAATCTACGGGAGATATGTTCTGACCAAAGGCCCAGGCCTGTAATAGCAGTAAGCAAGTAGAAAATATAAACTTCATTGTATCGTTTCGTTTGTTAATTTATATACGCTTTTTTAATGCATAGCTGGCAGCTCCAAGAATGGCTGCATCTTCAAATATGGCAGAAATTTTAACCTGCAAGTTAATATTATTCTTTGTTAAATTCTGAATAAATCTTTGCTCAAAGTGATGATACGCTTTCGCAATATTACCTCCTATAACTAAAACTTCCGGTTTGTAATGATTTACATATTTCACAATAAATTCTGAGAAAGAATCTGCATATTCATCAAATATTCTGGTTTGTATTTCAGCTGGCTTATCCAACAAATCTTTGGTCCCTGAAATTTCTTCTCCAGTCAAATCTTTGTAGCGGTTTACAAACCAGCGTGTTGCCAGATAATCTTCACTGATAGAATCTTTAAAAGGAGAATCCCATAAGTCTTCATCGGCAGCAAATTCTCCGTTGAAGAAAGTCGTTCCCAATCCTGTACCGAGAGTCACTCCAAAAGCACTGTCGAATCCCTGAGCACATCCTCCGAATACTTCTCCTTCCATAAAGGCAGCCGCATCATTTACAAAATGAATCTGCTCCTGAGAAACAGACAATCTTTTTGCCAGTTCTTCTTTGATATTCACCTGATAGATATCAATGAACTTTCCCTGCTGCATTAATGATATTCCTTTTTCATAATCGAAAGGTCCCGGCATTGCGATACCGATTAAAAGATCTTCTTTTACCAGATCATGAGCCACTTTATCAATGGCTGATACCCATGCAGCGAAAATAACCTCTTTATTTTCAAAAGCATCTACATGTTCTCTTACATAGGTTGAAGAAATGATTTCACGTTTTTCAGGATCTACCTGAGCCAGCGTGATGTGTGACCCTCCAATATCGATTCCTACTATATTCTGCATTATTTTTTATTTTAAATTCAAGACATCCCTGTGACTGAAAAAACAGACAAACAGGAGTACATATCCTGTCTGTCTGCTTTGTATCTCAGACTTTATATTATTAATTCTGATAACGATCTTATTATCTGAATTTTACTTAACAATAATTTTACCCGTCGATATTACTTTACTATTTGTGGATGTAATCTTGTAAATATAAGTACCACTGATTAAATCCTGTGTATTGACTGCGTTATTATTTTGATTAATGTTCTGTTTTTTGAATAGTTTTCCTGATGCATCATACAACGCCACTTCACTGGCAGAGTTGTCGCTGATGGCAAAATGAATATCATTTCCTCGTTTCACAGGATTCGGGTAAACAGAACTGCTCTCTTTTACGGCTTCAACATCTTTTACGGCAAGAGATGACGCACAAGCAACATCTGTTCTCCAGTTGGCATCTGTCATATTGACCAAGGTTGCAAAATGAGTGTTTGCCGTAGCGTCTAATGCTCCTAAGCCACTTCCTTCATCCATTTTCCAGTTGGCTTCAAGGCCCGTAGAGTTGGCAGGAACATTACAGCTATTGCTCAATATTTCCTGTGGTGTCAATGCTTTTTTCCAAACTCTGAATTCATCTAGGAAACCATTGATTGTACGGGAATTGTCATAATTTCTACCCAGATAAAGAATACCGTTTGCAGTAAAATTACCCGTCACTGCAAAGCTTGCATCAAGGGTTCCATTGACATAAATTTTCATTGCTGCCCCATCATAAGTCGCTGCAATATGATACCATGTATTGGTATTGAATGCTGTATTCGTGTTAAGCTTCACCTGTGATGAACCGAAGCTCAGAATAAACTGAAGTTTGTTGTTCGCCAGGTTTCCGTCCCCGAATCTAAGTATTGCTGAGTTATTATCTCCTACTTCAACACCCATTACTGAGGAAATATAAGGGAAGCCAGTTTTGAAAGCATTTACTTTTACCCATCCTTCGAATGTCATCGCATTTCCGCTTAAATTAAATTGCCCTGCATTAAGATAGTGGGTACTTCCATTGAAAGAAAGAGATCTTGCTCCAGGACTTGTAACAGGAGTAAAACCGCTGTTGAATGCCCCTTCTCCCGAATAGGTACTTGTAGTTCCTCCCGCACATGTAGCCTGTACTTTCCACACATAGCCTGTATTAGGCGTAAGGTTTTGTAATGAATAAGAGTTGGTTGTAATATTCGGAATTTCAGACCAAGTTGTTGCTGCTGTTGTTTTATATTGCAGCGTATATGAAGTTGCATTTCCTGCATCCCATGATAACTGAGCCGTATTACCAAGGAAACTTCCGGAAGTTAATCCTGATGGCGTAGTGCAGCCACTTCCGGAGTTAAACCTTGGTGCAAAAATATAAGTACTTGTTAATGTAGGAGAACAGTTAGATTGTATTCTCCAATCATAATCTGTATTCAGAGTAAGATTGTTGATCACAATATTATTTCCTGAATAATTATTGGCTGCGTTCGTCCATACTGTTGAATTCGCAGGTTTGTAATCAATATTATAAGACTGGGAAGCATTCGACGTCCAGTTTAGTTTCGCTGAAGTTCCCGTTACATTGGAAATGTCCAGTCCCAATGGTGGATCACAGCTTTGTCCCTGAGACCATGAATATAATGGTCCGCTTAAGAGTGTATTTTCGTTGTAAAGAATATTGGAACCTGTACTCAGATAGCTGGCAACATTAGTTCCCGGCAGGTCGTACCACATGAAAACGCCATATTGGTCATTCTTTGTACTGGTTGCTAAGCTTGCCAGTGTAGTGGCAGATGTAGAGCTTGGATTCGAGTTTTGTACCCAGGTTGCAGCTGCAGAAATTTTGGATTTATCAAGAGGAGGAACAACAGGAGCATTGTACGTACTATACATCGCATTCCAGGTGTAATTGATATAATTTCCTGCTAAATCTCCATTATAAGTTTGTCTTGTCGTAGCTGGGCCATAATAATAGAACGTAATCAGTTTATCGGGCATTGCTGCTTTCAATTCCTGTAATAACATTACAAAAGAACTGTTATTAGGCTGCCCGGTTCCGTTATTTCCATATCCTGCATATTCATCATCCAGATCCACTCCATCCAAACCATAGGTATAAACGGTATGAGCCACCTGTAGAGCAAAGTCTTTTGCTGCTTCACGGTTTGGAAAATTAGAAATTCCGGCTCCCTGGTGATTTCCTAAAAGATCCAGCAATACTTTAATTCCTTTTTGCTGTAAAGGTTTTACATAGGTATTGACATCATTCAGGACTTTGGTAACGTTGTTATTATTTGAAATATAAGCACGGTTTTTGGAAACATCATAGTTGATATTCGCTGCAAAAATAATGGCTACATCAAAAAGCTGTCGGTTGGTATTCTGCAAAGTATAGGAACCTGCATTCAGCATATTGTTATTGTTCACTTCCACATAGCAGACTCCCAAAGGATCAAGCTGCTGTGCTTTGAGTGTTGGAGCTGATTGAAGCATCAGAGCCATTAAGGGAATAAAAAAGGATTTTTTTCTCATAGTATATCAATTTTGTAGTAGAAAAATCATTGGGCCGAAGCCCAATGACAGGGGTTATTATTTTACAATTAGTTTTTCGGATTGTTTTAGGCTTCCATCATGAGATTCAAACTGAACGATGTAGTTTCCTGCTGAAATTCTGCTTAATTCATATTGATTCTCTCCTGGGTTCAGTGATTTTGTGTCTACGATTCTTCCGTTAAAATCATAAACCATCAATTTCCCTTTGCTGTATTCATCCGGAACAGAAACTGTCAATGATGAAGATTTGCTTACCGGATTAGGATATAATTTTATTTGATTTTTAATGTTGGTCTCTCCCGTATTGATCGCCTTTTGACCCACAATTCTTGCCAAGAGAGAACTTCCTGTTGTACATGGTAGATCTGTTCCCCAATTGGAAGCATCAACACCTGTTAATGTCAAAGTTGCTCCGTTTCCGGAAGTATCCTGAACCGTAGAACCGCTGCCTTCGTTAAATTTCCAGTAGGCAGCCAGTGAAGTAGCCGGAACGGATACATTACACATATTCTGACTGATTTCCGCCTGGCTCAAAGCACGTTTCCAAACTCTTACCTCATCTATTTTCCCATTGAAGTTTCTGGAAGTATTATATAAATATCCTACATTGAATGCTCCTGTTGAATTCACACTTCCAGTCTGCGCTTTAGTGGCATCCAGAACTCCGTTGATATACAATTTCATATTGGCTCCATCATAGGTAGCTGCTACATGATACCATGTGTTGGCATTCAAGGCAGTTGCAGAAGCCAGTTTTTGCTGTACATTATTAATACTTACAACAAACTGGAGTTTATTATTAGCCAGGCCAGCATCTCCTAATCGTAAGAATGCAGAATTGCTATCGCTTACTTCTGTTCCCATGATAGAAGAAATATACGGAGACGCCGATTTGAATGATGAAGGTTTGATCCAGCCTTCAAAAGATAATGCAGATCCGCTCAGTGTAAGGTTTCCGGCAGCTCCTGATTCACTGGTTCCATCCAGAGATAATGCGTAAGACCCTGTAGGGGTTGTTCCTGAAGTACTTTTAAATCTTGGGGCAAACATATAGGCACTTTTCACGCTGCAGTTGGTTCTGATTCTCCAGTCATATTCGGTATTGGCTGTTAAGCCGGAAACCGTTACTGAAGTGGAGCTGGTTGCTGATACCGCGTTGGTCCATGTGGTTGAAGAAGCTGATTTATAATCAATATCATAGGTATTGGTTCCTACGGCTGACCAGTTCAGCTTTGCACTTGTTCCTGTAAGATTGCTTGTATATAATCCGATAGGAGCATCACAATTGGTACCTTGTGTCCACGATTGTAGAGTTCCACTCAAAACCGTTGGCTGTCCATATAATGTTTGAGTTCCTGCTGAAAGTTGTGCTGTTTCATTCGTTCCGTGGAGATCATACCACATAAATACGCCGTATCCTCCATTTTTGGTCTGAGTTGCCAGACTGGTTGTTGTAGAATTGGAAGTATTTCCCATCCATACGGCTGCCGGAGAGATTTGTGCTTTGGTAAGTGGGGGTACATTCGGAGCGGAGAATGTTCCATACATCGCGTTCCAGCTGTAGTTTACATAATCTCCCACTCTTAATCCATTCCAGGAAAGCCTTGAAGCGGCATCGCCATAATAATAGAATGAAATAATTTTATCGGGCAACAATGCCTTCAGCTCCTGAACAAGCATAACAAAAGAGCTGTCATTAGGCTGCCCTGTTCCGTTCTTTCCATATTCTGAATATTCATCATCAAAATCAATTCCATCAAGACCATAGGTATTCACTGTATTGGCCAACTGTAATGCAAAGTCTTTTGCAGCTTCACGAGTAGGAAAATTACAAATTCCTGCTCCCTGGTGATTTCCCAAAATAGTCAGTACTACTTTCATTCCTTTTTGCTGAAGTGGCTTTATGTAAGTATCTGCATTGGTAAGAACCTTGGTTACGTTGTTATTGGAATACAGATAAGCTCTTCCACGGCTAGTATCATAATTAATATTGGCCGCAAAAATATTCACCACATTAAACAGATAGCTGTTCGATGTCTGCAGTTTATACGCTCCTGCGTTCAGGAGGTTGTTGTTATTCACTTCCACATAGCATATTCCTGTAGGACTAAGCTGTTGTGCGTTAATCAGAGAACCTGACTGAAGCATCACTGCCATCAGCGCGGTAAAGATGGATTTTTTTTTCATTGTATAATTTTTTTAAGGTGTTTTGGTGTGTGATTTTTATATAGCAATCCCCTGACACCTTCTTTTTTGGGAAGGAATCAATGATGAAAAAGCTATATAAAAGGGTGTGCTATGTCAGTAGCTCTGGGTTTTCGTTAAAGGTTTTCCATAACAATTCTCCAAATAAGGTATTGGCCCATGCAAACCATTCTCTGGTGAACTTTTTGGAGTCGTCTTTATGGAAGGATTCATGCATAAAGCCTGTCCCGCCGTGCGTTTTCTGTAAGGTATCTATGCTCCATTTGATCTCACTTTTGTCTTTTGTAGTGAGTGCCTTCATAATGATACTCATTGGCCAGATCATGTCTAGTCCGATATGTGGACCACCTATCCCTTCTGCCAGCTTACCTTTGAAGAAGAACGGATTATTTTCTGACCACACAAATTTTCTTGTATTCAAGTAAACAGGATCATCTGCTTTCACCGCATCCAGATAAGGTAATCCCAGTAAACTAGGACAGTTTGCATCATCCATCAGGTTATAACTTCCGAAGCCATTTACTTCAAAAGCATATATTTTTCCGAATTCAGGATGATTGTAAATTCCGTATTTTTTAATGGCTGTCTCTACCTCATCAGCAAGGCTGTTCAGTTGTTGAGCCAATGTTTTTTCATTTTTAATCTGAGCAACCATTTCCGCAGCCTGACGTAAGCTTACCACGGCAAATAAGTTGGAAGGGATCAGGAATCCATAGATGGTAGCATCATCACTTGGACGGAACATAGAGCTGATCAATCCTACAGGTTTTGTCGGATAGCCATATCCTCCCATAGGAACTCCATCTGTAGCCCAAGCTGTTGTACGCTCGAATTTGTAAGGTCCCAGATCATGTTTTCTCTGCTGTTCTGTGAAAGTCTGCAGCGTAAGTTTAATTCCCTTCAGCCAGTTGGCATCGAAAGGTTTTGTATCTCCTGTTGTTTTCCAGAAATGGTATGCCAGACGGATAGGATAGCAAAGAGAATCAATTTCCCATT
Source organism: Chryseobacterium sp. GW821-FHT04C04 (assembly GCF_059420365.1). Lineage (NCBI taxonomy): Bacteria > Pseudomonadati > Bacteroidota > Flavobacteriia > Flavobacteriales > Weeksellaceae > Chryseobacterium > Chryseobacterium sp. GW821-FHT04C04. The sequence continues at coordinate 328,248 of NZ_JBWKTO010000003.1, forward strand.
TTCTTTCATGGGTGCCCGGTTTCATATCGGTATGGTCGTATTCTTTCCATTTACTGATCTTCTGATCATCGTTGTAGAAAGCATTGGCATAAGGATCTTTAAGGATGAAAGTGGTCTGTTTATGAATAACTCCTGAGATCAGCTTATGCAGTTTTTCATCTTTTTTCGAGAACTGCAGATAAGGAAAAACCTGTGCGGAACTGTCACGAAGCCACATCGCATCAATATCCCCAGTGATCACATAGGTATCCGGTGTTCCGCCGGTTTCTGTATAGTAAACAGTAGTATCTAATGTATTTGGGAAGCAGTTTTCAAAGAGCCAGCTTAGTTCTTTGTTTTTTACTTTCTTTTTAAACGCTGCAATAGCACTTTCTACGGATTCGCTGGTAAAATGTCTTTTATCTTTAGGAACACGGACAACAGGAAAATCGTCCAGTACTAAATTTTTAGCAAAAACATTCTGAGTAAACAGCAATCCGGCTCCTGCCAGTGCACTTGTTTTAATAAAATTTCTCCTTTCCATTGATACTTTTGTTTCGTTTATTTTTATGAGTCTTATTTTACCGGTTTGCTACCCATGACGAATCTCAATTCACCACCGTTCATGATATCGCTATGATTCAACTCCCAGCTTTTGTATTCTTTTCCGTTAAGGAACATTTTCTGTACATAGATATTCTTGTCGGATATCTTGTCAGCGATCACGGTAAAAGTCTTTCCATTTTCAAGCTTTAAAGAAGCTTTCGGGAATTGTGGAGCTCCGATGGCATAAACTGGTTTCCCCGGTGTCACAGGATAGAATCCTAATGATGAGAAGATATACCATGCTGACATTTGACCGCAGTCTTCATTGTTAACAATTCCATCTGGCTTAGCAGCGTACATATTGTCGCGGATATATTTTACCATTTTCTGAGTCTTGTAAGGACTTCCCGCATAGTTGTACAGGTATGGAACATGATGTCCTGGTTCATCCCCGAATCCTAAAGATCCGATGAATCCTGAGATATCTACGTGCTGTTCTCCTTCCATATGAAGCGCTTCTGTAAAAGTTTTATCCAGTTTTTCTTCAAATCCTTTTTTACCACCGTACAGATTCATCATTTCGTCAATCTGATGTGGCACAAAGAAATCATACGCCCAGATATTTCCTGAAACCCAATGTGGCTGTAGTTTTTTCCAGTCGTTAAGGGTAAAATCTGCTAAGAATTTCCCGTCTTTCTGTCTTGGCCAGAAGTGATTATTTTCTTTATTGAAGGTATTCAGGAAGTTCATAGAACGTTTTTTATACACTTCTGATTCTTCTTTCTTCCCTAATTTTTCAGCAAGCTGCTGAATACACCAGTCATCGTATGAATATTCCAGTGTTGCAGAAACGGAAGCTCCGTTTTCTGATGGGGTATAACCTAGTTTAATATAATCATTCAGACCTCCGCCACCATCACTGCTGCTCATTTTATCTGTTAAAGAAGCATCTTTCATTGCAGCAAATGCTTTTTCTCCATCAATACCGGGAACTCCTTTTGAAATGGCATCCCAGATTACCGATGCACTATGATAACCCAGCATACAGAAATTATCATATCCGCACAATTCCCAGATCGGCATGTGGTCTTTACGATCTGTATATCTGCTGATCAAAGAGTTGGCAAATTCTTTTGTATGTTTCTGATCCATAATGGTTAATAGCGGATGTGTTGCTCTGAATCCGTCCCAGTAAGAATACGTGCTGTAGTTGGTGAACCATTTGGTATTCATGTTTTCCTGAGCAGCAACATAGTCTCCATTCACGTCCATGTATAGGTTGGGTGCAATGAAGGTATGGTAAACTCCGGTATAGAAAATTTTTCTCTGGCTGTCGGTTCCTCCTGTTACCTGGAATCTTCCGATCAGATCTCTCCAGGTCTTTTGAGCAGTTTCTTTCGCTTTTGCAAAGTCAACATTTGTTGCTTCTGTATCGAAGTTTTCCTGTGCGTTTTCTGTACTCACCGGAGATAATGATACTTTTACTTCAATGCTTTCCTGATCCTCAGTTGAAAATCTTACGAATGCTTTAGCATCTTTGGCAAGGGCAATTTTTTCATCATTTTTGATTTTTCCGTCAGCATAAACGCCGTAAGACTTAAACGGTTTGGAAAACTCCATCACGAAGTAAGCAAATCGTTTACCTCCCCAGCCATTGCTGTAACAGTACCCTTTGATTTTATTATTGCCTTCCACACTTACTAAAGTATGGTAGATGTTTCCGAAGATTTTATTGGTAGGATCAATAATGATATTGGCTTCACTACTCTTTGGAAAAGTATATTTATGAAATCCTACTCTTGGGGAAGCAGTAAGTTCTGCTTTAATTCCATAACTGTCCAGCATTACGGAATAGTATCCCGGAGATGCTATTTCCTTATCATGCGTAAATTTTGAACGGTAACCAGTTTCAGGATTCTCTTCAGTTCCTGGAACCATCTTCACCTGTCCTACGGTAGGCATTACCAGAATATCTCCAAGGTCTGCCCATCCTGTTCCGCTCAAATGGTTATGACTGAATCCCATGATCGTCTTACTGCTGTAGTGATATCCGGAACACCAGTCCCAATCACCGCTTTTCGTATTCTGATCCGGACTTAGCTGTATCATCCCGAATGGAGTGGTTGCCCCCGGAAACGTATGCCCATGTCCTCCTGTGCCTATGAAGGGATCTACCCAGGATAAGACATCATTTTTATTTTGCTGTGCATTGGCTACAGAAATCAGAGTGGTAAAAAAGCAGATAAGCAGTTCTTTTTTCATGATAAGAGAGGTATCGGAGATTTTTTTGTTTAAAAGTTGGTTTAAAAATAGGAAAACCATTATAAAATTCCCAGAAAACGGGAAAAAATTAAGATGGTTAACCTATTTTCCTAAACTTTATATTACTGTATTAAATTGAATTCTTTTTCATAAAATCAATGATTTCTGAGATATATCCAAAAGCAATAGCAACCACGGTATCAGCTGCACCGTAATATACTGTTACTTTATCTCCTTCCGTCAATGCTGCACAAGGGAAGACCACATTCGGCACATCACCTGTCAGTTCATACAATTCAGCCGGAGCCAACAGATAAGGCTTCGTTCTGTACAATACTTTGGTAGGATCTTCAAGATCAAGCAAAGCTGCTCCCATTGAATATCTGAATCCTCTGCAGGTATTGATCACTCCATGATAGAAAAGCAGCCATCCTTCTTCTGTTTTAATAGGAACCGGCCCGCCTCCGATCTTTGTACACTGCCATGCACTGTCTTCAAAAGGAGTTACTTTCATCACGCAACGGTGTTCTCCCCAGTACTTCATATCAGGGCTGTAGCTGATATAAATATCACCGAAGGGCGTATGCCCGTTATCACTAGGACGGCTCAACATAGCATATTTACCATTGATTTTTTCAGGGAAAAGAACTCCGTTTCTATTGAAGGGAAGAAAAGCATTTTCACACTGAAAAAATTCTTTAAAATCAAATGTATACCCAATTCCGATGGTAGGTCCGTTATATCCGTTGCACCAAGTGATCCAATAGCGGTCTTCTATAAAAGTAACACGTGGGTCATATTTGTAATCGGATTCAATCATATCGGTATTTCCTGCCTGCATTTCAATAGGATCATGATTAATATCCCAATTGATTCCATCTTTACTGAAACCAGCAAAAATATTCATCTGTACTGCCTTGTTATCACAACGGAATACTCCAGCGAAGCCATCTTCAAAAGGAATCACCGCACTGTTGAATATACTGTTGGATGTTGGTATCGCGTATCTGTTAATGATCGGGTTTTCGGAAAACCTCCACATGATATCATTGCAACCTTCCGGGCGATCCTGCCAAGGGATCATTACTGATTGAGCTGTCATAAAGTATTTTTTACTTTTTATTTTAAATTATTACTAACTGATTTGTTGTTCTTTTTGATTTTCTAAATAAGGGAAAGGGACGAATAAAGTCACCAAAAATGCAGGAATTGTAGCAACCAGGACCCAGATAAAGAACATTTTATATCCAATCCAGTCACTGATCATTCCACTGAACATTCCGGGAATCATCACTCCAAGGTTCATAATGCCTGTGGCAAATGCGTAATGGGCCGTTTTGTGTTTTCCGGGAGCAATCTGCTGCATCATGTATAACATTAATCCTACAAAGCCAAATCCATAGCCGAAATATTCTACTACCACGGCAATTCCTACCGGTAAAAGGTCAGCTGGCTGATAGTGAGCCAACAATGCATAAACCACAAACGGAATATTGAATGCACAGCACAGCCATATCAAAGATTTTTTCAATCCACGGGCTGAGATAAAATACCCTGCCAGTACGGATCCTAAAATAAATGCTGCAGAACCGTATGTTCCGTAAATAAGTCCGATATCTGAAGTGGATAGTCCTAATCCTCCTAATGTCCTTGGAGCTTTAAAAAATAATGGAGCTATTTTGATTGCAAATCCTTCTGCAAAACGGTACAGAATAATGAAGAGGATACACCATAAAATCTTCTTTTTGGTAAAGAAAGAGGTAATCACTTCTAACAATTCCTTACGAACATTTCCAGCAGTTTTCTCACCTTTATGTTCTTCTTTGTTTTCTTTAGGCAGAATCAGATAATGATAAATGCCCAGCACAAAAAATAATAATGCATAGATCACCATAATGATCATCCAGGCATGAGTAACGCCTTTTGTTTTTTCTAAAAATCCCGCAAAATAAACCAATGCTCCACTGCTGATAATCTTGGCCAGGTTGTAAAAAGCACCCTGCCAGCCAATATATTGCGCCTGTTCTTTATTGGTAAGAAAACCAATATAGGTTCCGTCTGCTACTACGTCATGCGTTGCACCACAAAATGCAACGACTGCAAAAAGAGCGATACTGTATTTGAAAAAGTCATTCAATGGCAGACTTAGTGCAATCAGAGCAAACAGAATTCCAATGGCAAACTGGGTAAAAACGACAAAGAATTTTTTTGTTTTATAGATTTCTAAAAAAGGACTCCAAAGAGGCTTTAATGTCCAGGAGAATAGGATAAGCGCTGTCCAGAATGTGATCTTCGAATCCGAAACTCCCATATCTTTATACATAATTCCTGAAACCGCATTAATGGTTACAAAGGGAACACCCATTGCAAAGTATAGTGTGGAAATCCAGAGAATTGGCTGAATCCGACGGGTTCCGGAGTTGTTTTTTCCCATATTGAAAATAAAATTCTAAATAAAAGAGAGCATCTCAAAAGTTCATCCAGGCTAAAAACGAAACTATAAATTTTTTGGAGATTTTACTCTCCTGCCTTAATGAACAGATCAAATAAAAATCTGATTTTGAGATGCCTCTTTATTAATGAGTGATTCTGAATATTTTTTATTTCTTATCCCACCATAGCTTAGTGCCTCCGGTATCCGGTCCGTTAAGCATTTGGGAAGCTTGCTGATAATTGTACAATGAAGTTTTGGTATCAACAGTAAAAGGAATTCTTCTGATCATTCCTTCTGTACTGATTGCCCCGCCACTATCATTTTTTCTTACTTTGAAAAGAATAGGATATCCTGTTCTTCTCTGCTCAGCCCATGCTTCCGGTCCGTTTGGATACAGGGAAAGCCATTTTTGGGTAATAATTCTTTCTAATTTTCTTTCGTTGGTATCTCCATTATTCCATGCAATAGTAATGGTACTAAGCTCAGGATTTCCTAAAGCGACGTTATTATCTGCATTTTTCGGATCCACATAAGGAGCTTCTGTAGAAGTAGTATCAGCAAGATAAGCAGTGACATTAGCACTTTTCCCCCATTCCCCGAAAGACTGTTGAACTCCGGTAGTATAGTTGGCTTGAATATCTCCTGCTCCTGCGTACCCTCTCAAAGCAGCTTCCGCTTTCAGGAACCAGGTTTCTGCCGCGGTGAATAATTTCATTTTACCATCAGTACCAGAGAAATAATCTCCGGTTGCAGATTTTGCCTGCGGCTGTGAGAATCCTCCGTACGTTGTTTTACCATTTAACAAATCAATTCCCTGACGTATTCCTATATATTTCCCCTGAAGACCTGGATCAGATGCCGGAATAGCATATGCCGGAAGTCTCGGGTCGTTATATCCGTTCATATAAGCCATCAAAGGTGCTCCAATTAAACAGTCTCCCCATGAATAAATGATAAAGCTTAATTCTGACTGCCCTACGCTGATTAAAGCATTATCTGCATTATCAGTAATCAATCCTGCAGATGAAGCTAATGCTTCTTCTGCATATTGTTTTGATTTTACAGGATCAGCATAGCTCATTCTCATGGCTAATCTCAACTTTAGTGAATTAGCCAATTTTGCCCATTGTGCCATATTTCCGCCGTACACCAAGTCAGCTCTTTTCAATGCTGCTTTATCACCTTCATTTCCGGTAGCAGGCATACTCTGCACTTTTTGCAAATCCGTAATAGCCACAGTAAGGTCATTGATAAAGTTTTGATAGGCTTGTTGCTGAGAATCAAAATCGGTTACCCCGTTTGCATTGGGGGTTTCATATTTACTGTATACTACCGGACCGTGATTGTCTGATACTCTTGCTGCTGTGATTATCTTTAAGATCTTTTTAACGGCAAATGTTCCTGTAAAGTCTATTCCCGGATAGAAGTTTTTAGCAGCATTATCGATGATGATAGAATAATTGAAAATATCCTGCTGTCTTGCGATAATCCTGTTATTCCACCCATCCATCATAAAATAGGTCATATTGTTCTTGCCACCATTAAACTGGCTTGCAGTACTGAACATCCCACTGAACATATCCGCACTTAGATTGGGATACAGCTGGTAATCTGACTGAAGACCTCTTTGCAGGGATTTTAAAGGATTAACAACCGCGTTGTAATCCGCATACATGTTTTCAGGATTCCCTAGCTTTTCCTGATTATACTGATCTAGATCACCGCATCCAGAAGCAGTCATCAAGACTACTGCGCCGAATACCAGTGTTTTAATATTATTGAATTTCATTTTCTTAAAATTAGAAGTTAGCCTTTAATGATAGTCCGATTGATCGGGTAACCGGTAATCCGAATGAATCTACCCCAACCCCACCGGGTGTATTTCCTGATACTTGCTCCGGATCAAATGGTGCTTTTTTATAGAAGAAAAACAAATTGGTTCCCACTAAGCTTACCGTTGCATTTCTCATATATTTTGATTGGATATCAAAGCTGTATGAAATGGATGCCTGACGTAAGCGTACAGTTGTTGCACTGTACAAATAAGCCTCATCAATTCCTGTCCCGATACCACCGGCACCACCTGTTCTTTTATAATATGCTTTTGCATCAGTAACTCCATTATAAGCCTGTCCTGCCAAAGGTGTCCCCGGAGCATATACTGCGTTTGGAATGGATACTCCGCCAGCATCCCTTGCATCAGCAGTCGCCTGGCTTACTCCATATAAATCGTTTGCTTTTTCGGTAAGAGACAATACTTTTCCTCCAAATTTACCATCGATAAGGAAAGATATTCCCAGTTTCCCAATATTAAAAGAGTTATTAAAGCCTATAATAAACTTAGGGTTTGGATTACCCAAATATTGAGGATCACCTGTAGTACCTAATGGAACTCCATTTTCATCTACCAAAACACGTCCCTGATCATCTCTTTTGAATTTAACTCCATAAAGATCTCCAAAAGATCCTCCCAATCTCAGTTTTGTAAAATCTCCACCACCAGTTAATGAGAAAAGCTGGTTTTCTGATATTGGCAGGCTTGATGGAAATAATTCAACAATTGTATTTTTGTTTGCTGAAGCATTTACTGTAGTTGTCCAGCCAAATTTTTCTGTACCGAAAACTTTGTATGATAAAGACGCTTCAAAACCTGTATTGCGTATTTTACCCGCATTAATATAGTATGAACCTGATGGAATTCCTCCAAAATTAGAGCCTATAGTAGTCTCCAACAGCTGATTGCTGGCATTAGAATTATAATAGGTAAGATCAAAATTTAATCTGTTGCTAAACATTCTCAACTCAGTTCCTGCTTCAAAAGTTTTATTCAGTTCCGGACGAGGAATAAGGTCTGGTCGGCTGGTTACAAATGAACTTTTCGGATATACAATAGTTCCTGCATCTACTCCATAAGAATACGCGTTATAATAGGCAACCATTGCATTAGAAATATTGGCTGGCAATCCTAACCCTACAGTTGCATAAGAACCTCTTACTTTCCAGAAATTAATCACTTCCGGAAGTTTAAAAATAGAAGATAAGATTGCATTTGCTCCTACAGACTCATAATCAAACCCGCTTCTTCCTGTTAATGCCAAAGTAGAATCCCAGTCATTTCTAAAGGTCATATCTACATAAAACATATTCTTATAGCCTACTGAAGCACTTGCAAAGACCGAACGCACCTGCTTTTTCAGGTTCCAGTAGATATTATGATATCCATCTCCCGGGCTTCGGTCAACATTCCATTGAAGGTTGTTTATTGCAAACAAATTAGGATTGGACAAATAAGCATTATCAATCTGTGTTACTTTATTACTTGTGGTATTCACACTTCCTCCAACGGTAAAGTCTAAAGAAATCGATTCGCTTAATTTTGGGCTACCAATTAATAAAACATCCCCATAAGTAGACGAATTTTCATATACGTTTTTAAGGATTCTTCCATTTTGTCCTCCTGCTAATAAACTTGGTGCTGAATAAGCTGAAATATCACGCTGACTGTCTGAACTGTTCCAGCTATAATTACCCCTTACTCGTGCAGTTAACCATGGATTAATCTCATAAGACAATGAAACAGCGCTGTATGCATTTTTATTTTTAACCGTTACTGCGTTTCTGTTTAAAATCCAATATGGGTTTTGCGTTTCCGGGTTTCCTTTGAAACCTCCGTCAGGCTTTACTTCCCACCAGTTTTGTGCAGGTAAAAGTCTTTTTTTATCTATGAAAGAATAGTTATCCGGTCCATATTGATCGAAATCTACCCCTCTCGGCAGCCAGTATAAACTTGCTAAAGGAGAGAAAGATGCCCCCGGAGTCTGTCTGTTTTTACTATCTTGTAAGGAACCAATGAAGTTTGCATCCAATGTCAGTTTATCATCAAGAAACTTGCTTGAATTTCTGAATGATACATTATACTGATCAAAATAAGACATAGGAATAACCCCTTTATTGGTTGTATTTCCAACGGAAAAATAGTTGGTTGATTTTTCATTTCCTGACTGGAAAGAAAGACTGTTTACCCATGTTGTTCCGGTTTGCAGAAAATCTTTAAGGTAGTCCTTCGAGCTTCCTTTTGCTCCCCAGCTCTCAATATTATTTCCAGGAGATTGAGTAGGATCGGATGGATCATAAGATAAATAACTATGTTGCAGTTTGGGTAGACTATAAGCTCTTTCTACTGTTAAGCTCGAGCTATAAGAGATAGAACTCTTACCTATTTTCCCTTTTCTTGTGGTAATCAAAATAGCTCCGTTTCCACCTGCAGAACCATATAATGCTGATGCCGACGCTCCCTTAAGGAAGTTGATACTCTCAATATCATCAGGATTGATGGAACTCAGTACATCTCCCGGATCCGGCATATTGGAATATTGGCTTATATCTGCAGATTTTCCTGTTCCATTGATGATAGGAATTCCATCGACTACATACAAGGGCTGGCTGTTTGATACAGACTTATTCCCTCTCATAATAACCCTTACGGAGCTTCCTACACCATTGGTTCTGTTGATCTGTACATTGGAAACTTTTCCATTGATCGAATTTAATAGATTGGGAGTTTTCACTTCAGTAAGCTCATCTCCACCAATCTGCTGACTGGAATACGTCAAAGAGCGGGCCTGCCTTTTTATCCCCAAAGAGGTGACTACGACCTCCTCAATACTGTTTGTCTTCGTAGTGTCGGCCGATTTTTTCTCCTGTGCATTCGCAGAAATTGAAAAAACGAACAGAACAGGTATAACTGCTTTTCTCATAAGGTTTAGATTCGTTAGATTTAATTGAGAATCAATCACATCACTTTATTTTTCAATACAAAAAAAATTATTGTTTTTTCAGCAAAATTTTAACGTTTATGTATTAAATTATTTAAAGTTTTGTTAAGATTTAATTCACATTCACAAATCTAAATTTTGTAACCAGTCTGATATAATACTATTTTATCATAAAACGATATTATTTTTTCAGTCTTTAAATTTAAAAGCCATTAAAGCACTAAATATCAACAAAATACAACACTTTCCAAACAATTGAAAAAAGGGGATTTATTCAGATATTTTGACAGAAAAAATGAATTTTTTTACTTAGAAATCGACTTAAGATTTATCGTAAAAAAGAGTAAAAAGTGAATTTCAGAAAGGTATTATTCTATCTTTTTAACTCCTTTAAACTGTTCTTTAAATTCTGTGGGAGTTGTCTTTTTGATTGACTTAAATACCTTATTGAAGTTGGCAATATTATTGAAGCCGGCCTCAAAAGCAATTTCAAAAACAGTAAGATTCTTTTCCATCAGCCAGCGTGCAGCATAGCTGATCCGTATTTCGTTAAGATAATTGATGAATGTTTTCCCTGTTCTTTTTTTAATAAATCGATTGAATGTCACATTGCTCATATTCACCATTGAAGCCACATTATCCAGCGTAATTTTATTCTCAAAATTTTTATGGACAAAATCATGGATGATCTTCATTTTATCATTATCTGCAAAAGATTCAAGCTCTATGCTATACGATGACAAAAGGGTCTTATTTTCCGCAACGGCAAGTTCATTCAAAATTTTCATAATTTCTATAAAAGACTCAAAACTGTTCATTTTTGACAGATTTAGAAACGAATCTTTTAGTTTTTCGGCCGTCTCCGTTGAGAATAGAATTCCTCTGATGGAATCTTTCATCAGGTTATTAATGGGCTTCAGAATGTTTTTTTCCATCAGTGACTGGTGAAAGAAATCCTGATTGAACTGTATGGTAATTTCGTGGGTTTTCCTGTTTTTACATCTGTAATTGGCCCAGCAATGCGGCAGATTGGGACCTACCAATACCAGTTCTATATTCCCTATCTCTCCCGTGTGATCACCTATCATCCTGCGATAGCCTTTTCCTTTGTACACAAAATTGATTTCTATTTCCGGATGATAATGGTATGGAAAATCAAATGATGCTTTGATCCTGTCAAACACCAGAAAACTGTCCTCAGGAGATAGTGGAGTTATTTCTCTAAGAATATTTTCTAGTTCGCTCATACAGGCTGTTTTGGAAAAAGGTTAATAATATGGGGTTGCAGTACAAATATTTGTAAAAATGATAAAATAAAATCAATGTAAAAACATAATTACGATTTATTTTATTACCATTCTGTATGCCGGCATCAGAAACTGGGGTTTCGGATAATTTAATACGGCTCAAACCCTGCTTTTTTGTATCTTTAAACTAAAGTTAAAATATGTCGCAACCGCTTATTTTTGAAGATCACTATAAAAGACTTGGACTGGAAATTTTTTCGGAAGAAACTCTGAGTAGCTTCAACGGAAATCGGTTCAGAACAGATATCAAAGTATTTTTCATTCCTGCAGGGTATGAACTTACTGTTGATTTTCATGAATATAAAACAAAGAAACCTTCTCTGTTTTTTTTGACCAATCAACATCTGAATATAGAAAAAGGAAAAGAAGAATTTATCCTCCTTTTCTACAACAGGGATTTCTATTGCATCCAGATCCATGATAAAGAAGTGGCTTGTGACGGGCTTCTCTTTCATAATGTATTTGAAATTCCTTTCGTGGAGCTTGATGATTCTGAAACTGCTCTTATAAAAGGATTATTCCTGAACATTCAGGATGAACTTGAATGGAAAGATTCGTCTGCGGAGGAAATGATCAGAACGTATGTAAAACAGATCATCATACGTGCTACCCGGAAATGGAAAAAGCAGAATTTAGACAATGACACGCTCAAAATACCGGGTAGTGAGCTGGATATTTTCAGAGATTTCAGCAGATACCTGGAAATTCATTTCAGAGAAAAACACAATGTTGCAGATTATGCAGAACTTCTTCATATCGCTCCAAAAACTTTAACGCATAAATTTAAAAATCTAAATATCGATTCACCCAATCAGCTTATCATCAACAGAATTTTATTAGAAGCTAAAAGATTATTGTTCTATACAGATAAGCCTGTGAAAGAAATTTCCTATGATCTGGGGTATGAAGATCCGGCTTATTTTAACAGACTTTTTACCAATAAAACAGGAAGCACTCCTTCAAATTTTAAAAAAAATTACTCCTCGGGAAAAAAGTACAATATTTAAGTCTTTTTATCTATTGAATCAGACTAACTACCACTCTATCTTTGTATCATCAAAATCAAACAATATTAAAAACAAAAAAACAAAACATTATGAGACGTAACGCAACAGCCGTTTGGAACGGAACTATCAAAGAAGGAAAAGGGCACCTAACTACTCAAAGTACAACTTTAAATGAAACTCAATATTCTTTCAACAGCCGTTTTGCGGATGGTGTTGGGACAAACCCTGAAGAATTACTGGCAGCAGCTCACGCTGGATGTTTCACCATGAAACTGGACGCAGAACTTTCACAAGCCGGATACAATCCTGAAGAGTTAAAAACAACTTCTGTAATCACTCTTGATCCTAATATTGGAAAGATTACAAAATCTGAACTGACTTTAACCGCTAAAGTTCCGGGAATATCAGAAGAAGAATTCCAGAAATTTGCCAAAATCGCTGAAGAAGGATGTCCTGTAAGTGCAGCATTCAATTTTGAAATTACATTGAATGCTACTTTAGAAAATTAAAAATCTTAATTTCAATATCAATAGGAACGGGCTTTAGCCCGTTTTTTATTTTAAAAAAAATTCGATTGGCTTTAGCCAAAACTTAAAGCCACAAAATAGATGCATCAAGTAAATCCTCAAACAAATATACCGAATGGTATATTTTTGTATATTTGCATATAATTAAGCATTTAAATGTCGAAGGCAGAAAAAACAAAACAGCACATCATTGAGAAAACAGCCACTCTTTTTAATACGAAGGGCTATATTTCTACTTCATTATCTGACATTACTCAGGCAACAGGACTGACGAAAGGCAGTATCTATGGAAATTTTGAAAACAAAGATGAAGTCGCTATCGAGGTTTATAAATACAATGCCGGATTATTGGGTAAAACACTCAGTCGCTCTTTTAGTGATGAGTTCCCTACTTCCCTGGATAAGCTGCGTGCTTTTGTAGATTTTTACCGGAAAAACTGGAAGTTTGTGTTCTCAAACGGAGGCTGCCCTATAATGAATGCAGCAACGGAAGCTGACGACTCTTTCCCAGCTTTAAAAAACCAGGTTAAAAAGTCTTTTGAACAATGGATGTCAAAGATATCGGCCGCTATTATTGAAGGACAAAAGAAAGGTGAAATTAATAAAAAGGTAAATGCTGAGCAATTCGCATCCCTATTCATCATGCTTATTGAAGGCGGAATTCTACTTTCAAAAACGATGGGTGACCAAAGTTTTCTAAACCACGCTTTAGATAAAATCACCAGCATGATTGATCATGAACTCAATATTCTTCCATCATAAATTATATAATATGGAAACAAAAAAAGTGGCTATTGTAGGATACAACAGAATTCCTTTTGCCAGAATGAATACCGCTTATTCAGAGCAGGGAAACCAGGATCTTTTACTTGCTTCTCTGAATGGGCTGATAGACCGTTATCATCTCAAAGGAAAAAGACTTGGAGAAGTGGCCGGCGGAGCAGTTATCAAACACATTTCCGAAAGTAACCTCATCAGGGAAACCGTGATGAATACGACACTAGACCCTGCTACTCCTGCCTGTGATCTTCAACAGGCCTGCGATACAGGAATTGAAGCCGCTATTTACATTGGGAATAAAATAGCTTTAGGGCAAATTGAAAGTGGTATCGCATGCGGGGTAGAAGCCATGAGCAACATTCCGTTTGAGTCTTCTCCAAGATTAAGAAAAGCCCTTTTAAAGGCCAATAAAGAAAAATCAGCATTTGGAAAATTAAAACAGCTGTTAAGCCCAAAACTAAAAGACTGGATGCCCATTCCTTATAAAGGACAGGAGCCCAAAACGGGCCTTGTAATGGGTGAACACACAGAAATTACCGCAAAATATTACAATATTCCCAGACAGGAACAGGATGAACTGGCTTTAAAAAGTCATCAGAATATGGCAAAAGCGTATGATGAAGGATTCTTTGATGATATGATCACTCCTGCTTTTGGCTTAGATAAAGATAATAATCTAAGACGTGACAGCAGCATTGAAAAGCTTTCACAGCTGAAACCAGCTTTTGATAAACAAAATGGAACTTTAACAGCAGGTAACTCAACACCATTTACAGATGGAGCTTCAGCCGTTTTATTGGCCAGTGAAGAATGGGCAAAAGCTAATAATTTACCTATTTTAGCGTATATCACTTTTTCAGAATTGGCAGGAATAGAATATGTTGAAAATAAACAAGATTTACTTCTTGCTCCGGTATTTGCGGCAGAAAGAATGCTGAAAAAAGCAGACATGAGTCTGTCAGAATTTGATTACTATGAAATTCATGAGGCATTTGCAGCACAGGTTTTAGCCACCATAAAAATCTGGGAAAATGATGAACTTGCTAAAAAGTTCGGATTGGAAAAAGCCCTTGGAACGATTGACAGGAGCAAATTGAATGTAAGGGGAGGAAGCCTTGCTGCTGCTCATCCTTTTGCTGCAACAGGGGGAAGAATTATTGCAACCTTAGCCAAATTACTTCATGAAAAAGGCAGCGGAAAAGGTTTTATATCCATCTGCGCAGCCCGTGGACAGGGAATAACCATGATTTTAGAAAAATAAAAATTGAAAGTATGGATAGATTAGCACAATTAAAACAATTCATCGGAAAAGAATTTGACCAGTCACCATCTCCTTTTATGAAATGGCTCAATCCCATCGTTATTTCTGTAGAAGAAGGACAATTGGCATTTCAATATATAGTAAGACCGGAATGGCTGAATCCTATAGGAAATCTTCACGGTGGAGTTACAGCGGCTATTGTAGATGATATCATTGGAGCCACGATGTTTTCTTTAAATGAAAATTCTTTCATCACTACTATAAATAATGTCATTGATTATTTTTCAACTGCAAAAGAAAATGATAATATTGTAGCTGAAACTAAAATCATTAAAAGAGGTAAGCAATTTGTAAATGCACAATGCGAAATATGGAATGCAGACAAAACACGCTTAATCGCAAGAGGAACCTCTAATTTATTCAAAATCAATAACTAAGTATGAAAAGAGTTGTCATTACAGGTCTTGGCGCTTTGACGCCTTTGGGAAATAATGTCGAAGAATTTTGGCAAAATAGTATCAATGGAGTGAGTGGTGCTAATATAATCACCCATTTCGACACAGAAAAATTTAAAGTACATTTCGCTTGTGAGGTTAAAAATTTTGATCCAAAACTCCATTTAACACACAACGAAATCAAAAGAAGTGATTTATTTTCACAATATGCAATGTACTCCACCGCGGAGGCATTAAAAGATTCCGGGCTAGAGCTGGAAAATATGGATCCATTTGATGTAGGTGTTATCTGGGGAACAGGACAAGGTGGAATGTGGACTTTCGAAAGTGAGGTCATGAATTTTGCAGCCGGTGACGGAACTCCAAGATTCAATCCTTTCTTTGTACCGAAATTCATTGCGAACATGGCATCGGGAATGATCTCTATGAAATATGGTCTTCAGGGTATCAACTATACAACAGTTTCTGCATGTGCAACCGGAAATACGGCATTGATGGATGCATTCAATTATATTCGTCTGGGAAAAGCAAAGGTGATTGTCAGCGGAGGTTCTGAAGCAGCAATCTCTCCAGCTTCTATCGGTGGCTTTTCCATTATGAAAGCGATGTCTACAAGAAATGACGATTTTGCTACAGCCAGTCGTCCTTACGATGCAGAAAGAGACGGTTTTGTAATGGGTGAAGGTTCCGGAACTTTGATTCTGGAAGAATATGAACATGCTAAAGCAAGAGGAGCAAAAATCTACGCAGAATTAGTAGGCGCTGCAATGACAGCCGATGCTTATCACATGACAGCACCTCATCCTGATGGCGTTGGAGCTATCAAAGCAATGCAATTAGCCCTTAATGAGGCAGGAATTAACGTAGATGATATTGATTATATTAATCCACATGCTACCTCTACTCCACTTGGAGATCTGGTTGAACTGAATGGTATCAATAAATTATTTAAAGGAAGTAAAAACCTTGACATCAGTGCCACAAAATCCATGACAGGTCATTTACTAGGAGCAGCAGGTGCTGTTGAAGCAATTCTTTCTATCAAAGCCATTCAAAACGGGATTATTCCACCAACGATTAATCTTCATTCTATTGATGAGAATATTCCACAGGATATCAATATTGTATTTGGAGAGGCGAAGGAAAAAGATATTACGTATGCTTTAAGTAATGCCTTTGGTTTTGGAGGTCATAACGCGACTTTAATTTTCAAGAAGTTCAGCTAATCCTGAAATCAAAATAAATTGTAATCCTTGTGTTTTTTGCACAAGGATTTTTTATGTATAAAACTTTTTGTAAGTTAGTTCCATTACAAAATATTTTATGAAGAAACTTCTCTATGCATTATTGATTCTCATTTCAAATTTTATTTATTCTCAGAATAATTTTGAAATTGATCTCAGTTCAGATTCATACATTAGTGACAGCCTCATGTTGGGTGCTCCAATGACGAGAAACGGATTTGGAGATCTTTATACATTCAAAATACAAACGAATGATAATATTTCTGATTTTGGTAAAAAGATCAAGATAGCTCATTCAATTTATTATTTTAAAATTCAAAAGAAAAATATTGTCAATGGTTTTATAGAATATCCTCAACCTGTAGCGTTTGGCTATATAGGAAAGAAAGGAGAGCCCATTTATAATACAAAAATATTTTTCTTAGAAAAAGGAAAATATAAAATTGATTTACCTCAACACATTAACAATCTAGAACTTAATATAGATTCACCGGCCAATAAAGAATATAAGGCTTTACAAAGATCATTGGAACAGTTTTATATAAAATCAAAAAGTCCTCACCATCGTGACAGTTTGATCAACATGAACAAGAAACAGGAATTTTTAGGAGAATATATCAGGAAAAAACCAAATTCATATGTCGCATTATGGGAGATTGTGAATGATTATACTCTTGAGGATTATCACCCTGCTTATTTGAAAAACTTAAATTTATTTTCAGCAAAATTTAAACAAAACAAATTATACAAAGGTGTTGAAGCTCGTTTAAAAGCAGAACAATCTACATCCATCGGACAAAAAATACCTGATATTTATTTTGACAAGCAGAATAAATTGACTTCGGAAGACTTTAAGAAATATAAATTAACCTTTATTGACTATTGGTCAACCACATGCGCTCCCTGTATAAAAAGTATGCCTGAAATTGTGAAGCTGTATCATGAATATAAAGATCAAAATGTAAATTTCATCACGATCACAGACGAGCAAAAACCCAATAGAATGGAGATTGCAAAGAATATTTTAAAGAAAAACAATGCCAACTGGATGAATTTCTTTGATGCCAACAAAGACTTCCAAAAGAAAGTGAATGCTACAAGCTATCCCCTTCACTTTATCATCGATGAAAACGGAAAAATAATTGCCCGAATCAGCAATAGTATTGAGGAAGCCAGAACTGTTATTAAAAAGTATTTAGAATAATTTCTTCAAAAGGAAAAGCAGCCAAAACTGACTGCTTCAAAACATAACGATTCTATATATTCTCTCAGAAAGAGATTTCTAGTAAAAATTATTGGGCATCAGGGATAAAAAAGTCATTGGCATCTTCCGAAATCGGGATGTAAAGCCTCTCCCATTCTTTACTTTTCACCATATCCCAGCTGTGTCCGGTTCCTTTAATATCTTCCGCAAGAAGAACAACTCCCGGCTTAATCATAAAAGTAGAACCATCCGTTACTTTAAACTTAATATTACCTTTGATGGTAATTACATATTGTCTTCTGGGTGCAGGATGAGCATTTTTCTCCCATTCTTCGGTTTTATTACTCATCCAGAAAGTGGTTGTATTCATGTGCTTAAGGGTTGGAATTTTTCCTTTCTCAAAAGAACATGATCCATCAGGATTATTAATTAATCTTATGGCTGGAATAAACTCTGTGGAAATTTCCGGAGTTACACTCACATTTTTGTGGTTTTTATGCTGTGCATTCATAAATCCTACAGTACTTACTACTAAAACAAGGCTAAGGCCTTTCATGAAATTTTTCATTATAAATTTAATTCTTTATTTTTAATTATATACAGTATCATAAACCAACATTCTGTCAAAGAATGGTTTATACTTTTGAACCAGTGCCAGATGCTCGGGAAGTTTTCCGTACGCTTCCAGTTCTTCCAGGCTCTCAAATTCCATAGAGGCATTATAGGTAAATGTGCTGTCTAAAACACTTCTCGGGCTGGATGCTGCCGGTTTTCCGTAACGGAGATTTTTCTGATAAGGAAGCTTTTTAAGACCTTCGAAAAAATTCTCAAATTCTTTTACTTCTGACGCAGAGATATCTTTTCTCAGCCAGAACAATAAATAATGGAAGTACACTTTTTTCTTTTTTAAAGGGTTAAACATGGGTAAAGCAGAGGCAAACATATTTCCCGAAACCAGAAGCAGGGCAGAAGCCTGAACGGATCGGAATAAAAATTTTCTTCTTTCCATAGTATCTTATTTTAGTTAAAATCGATTCTGTATTTAAGGACAAACTGCCATTTTCTGTCAGAGACTATGGCATTATTGGAAGGCTCATTGGCATAAACAGGTCTGTTCTGTGCATCAAAGGTTAGCCTGGAAGACATCCCGTTCATCAGAAGAGAGATTCCAGCGTCATAAATCACCGCATTATCATGAAGCCCTTTCAGATCGGAAATCTGCATTCCGACAGCGGGCTGTAACTGAAGGTTTTTCTTTTCTTTATTCAAATAAGGAAGAGTTCCTCCCAATTGTACATAATAGGTATTCCCGGTTCCGATGACAGGCATTGCATTCCCTGCACCATTAAGACTGGCCTGGGCAACATCCACAGAAGTCGCAGGGTTGTTGGTTCCTACATATCGGATATAGTTCGGGCCATAGTCATTGTGCATTGCCATCCCATAAGCACTTATTGATGTTCCTTTTTCTTTATTGAGCGGAGCATCATAGAATAAGTCTACTGCAAAACTCTTCATATCATCATTCACTGTATTCTTCCCGGCATCCAGATGCCATAGTGCATTGTGGATATAATCAAAACCAGCCCCCAGACTCAATACATTTTTCTTCCCGACATATGTTCCCGAGTTAAAAGGAGTTGAGATATTTTCTTTATCTAAAAAAGCATATCTGAAATACCCGGAAAAGTCTTTCCCAGGAGAGTTTTTACTGAAAGAGGCTACATTAAATTTCGGATCTGCTGTCGTCATCGTATAAGGATCTGCTACTACAAGACGGTAATCAAATTTTCCCAGCTGACCTTTAATATAGGCACTTAGCTCTCTCACTGTATAATCTGTAGCTCCTGCATTGGAAGTAGCATAAGCCGGAAGGTCATATAACAGCGTATTCAAAGGTCCCGTTGTAAACCTTGAAAGCCCCCGCCAAGTAGAACGACCAGCCCCAAAGGCTATTTTGTCATTAAAGGAATATTCAGCATAGGCATCCAGCAAATCAAAATAATTACTTCCTTTAGCATTTACATTCACGTTGGTGGTTCCTCCCTGTAATACAAACATTAGTTTTTCAGTAGGTTTATAAGTCATTTTCACACGAACTCTTCGGAGGGAAAGGTCAGACAGATCAGATTTTGCCTCGTTATTAACAAGGCTTCCCGGATTCAGCTGGGTATATCTGGCCCACAGTTCCGCATATCCACTCAAGGAAATATATCGTGAATGTTCATCATTGAAATAATGGGTCAATCCCGGGTTATTAAAATCATTTTTCTTCTGAGCTTCCAATTTTCCCATGATTCCCAACAGGGAAAATAAAGCAAGTCCGGTTCTGAAAGAGGTAGTCTTCATATTTTTCTATTCTTATCTTTTTGTTGATTTCAACGGGACAAAATTAGATCGGGAAAGCCGGGACTGGTATTAGAAATCTATTAGAAACCTTATAGAAAACTATTAAAAAGGTTAATCTTTTCTGATAAAAGAAAAATATGAAATACCTTTGTACAAGGCTTTGAGGTCATCTGATAATCAATCTTTTGAAAACAAAATCAGAGTTGAAAATTCAAGCCTTTATCCCATTAGTATTTTCTTATGAAAGTTTTAATTATAGAAGATAATTCACGCGTTTCAAGCCTTTTAAAGAGAGGGTTGGAAAGTCAGGAATATCAGGTTTATATTTCCGAAGATGCGGAGGATGCTATTGTCATGTTGAATAAAATTACATTCGATCTGGCCATTACAGACATTATGCTTCCCAAAATGAGTGGGATAGATCTTTGCAAAATGATCAAACAGAAATACCCTGATCTGCCGATTATTATGCTGACTGCTTTGGGAACAATTGATGAGAAAATTGAAGGATTTGATGCCGGAGCAGATGATTATATGGTAAAACCTTTTGAAATCAGGGAACTGTATGTCAGAATAAAAGCTATTTTACAGCGAAGATCAATCAAAAATAAAGAAGCATATCTGACAGATTTAGCCTATCATGAGCTGAAGATTGATAAGAAAATCAACAGGGTATTCAGAAACGGAAAAGAAATAGAACTCACTCCCAAAGAATTTAAGCTTTTAGTATTCCTGGTAAGCAATGCCGAAAGAATTCTGACCCGTGAAGAGATTGCAGAAAATGTCTGGGGAAATCATTTTGACACCGGAACCAATTATATTGATGTTTACATCGCCTATCTGCGAAAAAAGATTGATAAAGATTTTGAACAGAAGCTTATCCATACCAAACCGGGCGTAGGGTTTATTTTCGCCTCACAGTTATGAAAATAGCTACCAGAACAGCATTAATATATGCTATACTTACAGCAGGTATTCTTTTTTTGTTTGCCTATGTTCTTTATTTCGTATCCGAAAAAAACAGGGAAGATGAGTTTAATGACCGCCTTGGATATAAAGTCATCTGGCGTTCTGAATTTATTTTCGATGCCAGAATCAGTGATGAAAAGATCCGAGAGCTTCATCAACGCAATCAAAAACTGCTGAATGAGGCCGATATTAGTGTTTATAACAGTAATAAAGAACTGACATTCACCGATATTCCCCCTTCAAAAAGCAATGAAAAGTATCTGAATAAAATGATCACATTGAATAAAAGTAAAATATTCTGGCAACAAGGGGACCGTCAGTATACTGCCATTCAATTTGAATCAGGTGGAGAGAAGTTCTACATCATAGGAAGTGCAGAAGATGTAACCGGGAAAGCTCATATTGCAGAGTTTAAAAAAGATATCATCATCATTTATATCAGCTGTATCGTCATTATTTTTATCATCGGGTTTCTTTTTTCCTATTATACTTTAAAGCCATTAAAAGACATCATCCTTCAGATCCGTGACATTTCAGAACACAACCTGAATAAACGTCTTGATATTCCCAAAGCAAAAGATGAAATTTATGAACTGACAGAAACCTTCAATTCTACATTTAACAGGCTGGAGAAATCTTTTAACAACCATAAACAGTTTGTCACCACCATCTCCCATGAGTTCCGTACTCCGCTTTCTACTTTAATTGCTGAGCTTGAACTGGCAAAAGAGCTTAATGTAACCTTAGAAGATTATAAACTTTCTATAGACAATGCTTTACAGGATGCTAATGATGCTTCGGAACTTTCGTCAGCTCTTTTAGATTTTGCGCGGGCCAGTTATGATGTATCCCAGATCAGTCTTTCTAATCTACGTCTGGATGAAATTCTGGCAGAAGCCAAACTTGCTCTGATCCAGAAAAATACCCATTACAAAATCGGGATCAATTATGTGGGGAATACAGATGATGAGGACGAAAATAATTATGATTTTCATGGAAATCCATATCTGCTGCAGGTTGCTTTTTCAAACCTTTTGGAAAACGCCTGTAAATATTCCGGAGACAAAAGCTGCCATGTAGAGATTGAAACCAATTCTCACCATATAAAAATCCGGTTTATTGACCATGGTATTGGGATTTCGGAACAAGATCTTTCAAAAATTTTCGAGCTGTTCTTCCGGGGTTCTAATAAAAATTTTGAAAAAGGAAATGGGATTGGTCTTTCTATTGTCAAAAGAATTGTAGAAATTCACCAGGGAATGCTTTACGTAGATTCTGAGGTTTCAAAAGGAAGCCTATTTACAATCGTATTTCCTGTCAAAAAATAAAAGAAAAAGAGCAGTCAAGTCTGACTGCTCTTTTTATCTTTATGCTTTCAACCATTCTGAGGAAGAAAGATAATTCTGATCGGGGTAATAGATGAACAGACAATTTTTACCTTTAATTGTGTTGACAATTGGCTGTATCAAATCTCTTGGTACGGCAGGGCATCCCCAGCTTCTTCCGATTCTTTTGTGCATTGCAGCGAATGCATCACTTACATAGTCTGCACCGTGCATTACAATTGCTCTTCTGTAAGCCGCATCATTAAAACCTTTATCCATTCCCAATAGTTTCAGAGAATATCCGTTGTCTCCCTGATAAGTTGCATCGGTGATATAAAATCCTAAGCTGCTCTGCAACGAACTTTCCCTGTTAGAAAAATTCGTCGCAAATTCTTCGCCTGTATTTTTACCGTGGGCAACCAATGAGTTGAACAGAACTTTTTTGTCTTCAAGATCAATAATCCAAAGTCTTTTGGTATTGGAAGACATAGAAAAATCGCAGATCGTTAATAAATGCGAGTCCTGAGTAAGCAATCCTGCTTTCTTTAAGTTTTCATATCCTGTCAATGCTTTTGAGAACACTTCATAATTAAGTTCATGCTCCGGGTCAAATGCTATTGATTGGTACAGTACTTCTGATGCAGATACGGCTGTTGTACCCTTCTCAGATTTCGTTTCAGCAACTTTTTCAGTTTTCGTTGTTTTGACATTCTCACTTTTCGCCGCCACTCTTGGGGAAATGTAGAATGAAGTCGTCACCATGTAAACAAGGCCTAATACGCTATAAAATCCTTTCATTCAATACTATATAAATCCAAATTAGTGGGGCAAAATTATAAAAACATAATTACCAAGGGGTTATAACTCTAAAAAGTTTAACGCTATTTAAGAAATTTTAACGTCCTGATTCTGTGAATTAAAGCACTTATTTTTGAAAACCAGAGAAAATTTCAGGGTTCATACATTCGTTCCATTTTCCAATAAAAGTATCTATCGAAAAAGTCATACACCTGCCTGATTATAGATCTCTTCCACTCTTTTCCAATAGTTCTTGTTCATTGGTTCATAGAGGCAGTAAATACATTTGATTGCAAAAATATCCAGTTGATTTCTGGATTCCAGCCAGTTCATAATATTTTTAACTAATCTCTTTTCTTCAAATCCAGCCCATTCTCCCGCCGGATCCAGCAGATTGGAGAAGAGAACAGGGAAAACTTCGTACTGATCTATTTTTTTAATATTCTCAAGGCTAAAAGGACTTTCAAGGAAAATCCGGGTCATATACTGCAAATCCGATTCCTGAAGTTCTGTATCCAGGTATAAGTCAGAAAGCGCATACCAGACTTCCTTCCTTTCATCCAAAAATTCGAGTTCGTTCATATAATATTTACTTCTGAGAATCGGAAACAAATTCCAGGCTCACAGAATTCATACAGTATCTCAGCCCTGTAGGCTTGGGACCATCATCAAAAACATGCCCCAGATGGGAATCACATCTTTTGCAAAGCACTTCTACTCTATCCATTCCATAGGACTGATCTCTTACATAATAGACTCCTTCTTTATCGGCCTCAAAGAAACTCGGCCAGCCACAGCTGCTGGAAAATTTTGAGGTGGAACGGAAAAGGTGATGTCCACACACCGCACAATAATAGTCACCCACTTCATCAAACTCGTTATATTTTCCTGTAAAAGCTCTTTCTGTTGCAGCTTCTCTGGCGATTGCATACAAGTCCGGAGCAAGAATTTTTTTCCATTCTTCATTGGAAATAGTAAGTTTTGCAGTATCGGTTCTGGAATAGTATGGATTGTTTTTTGCTTCTGTATTTTCCATAGGAGAGTTTTTAATGGGTTGATATTTCTGCGTACAAGCCTGCAGAAAAAATAATAAGGTGATTGAAACTAAAAATTTCATCGTAAATTTTATTCTTTAACCATAAAATTTTTTGTGGTGTAAAAGCTTTTATTAAGATTAAACGGTTTCATAACCAAATTTAGTAAATTTGAGAATATGAATGACGAAGCAAAAAGAAAACAGCTCAGAAAATATAAAGCATTTGCCACAGGATTATTTGTCCTGATGGCTATTATTTTCATCGTTACCACTATTGTACAGAAGTCTACCCCCTCTCATTGGATTGGCTATGTGCGGGCTTTTGCCGAAGCTGCGATGGTAGGTGCGCTGGCTGACTGGTTTGCTGTAACCGCATTATTCCGCCATCCTCTTGGGCTTCCTATTCCTCACACCAACCTGATTGAAAACAGCAAACAGAGATTGGGAGACAATCTGGGCAGTTTTGTGGTGGGTAACTTCCTTTCTCCTCAGAATATACGCCCTTATATTCAAAAGCTTAAAGTTTCAAACTTTGTCGGAGAATGGCTGGGTAAAGAAAAGAGCCAGGAGATTTTGATTAAAAATCTTTCAGATATTGTTCTTGATATTCTTAATAAACTTGATGATTCTACCGTAAGCCAATTTATCAGCAAAAAGGTTTCTGAAATGACGGATGATATTAAGCTTAATAAAGTCGTAGGAAACGGAATCGGCTATATTCTGGAAAAAAATGACCACCAGAGAATTATCACCAACCTTTCCAAACAGATCAAAGAATACATCATTGAAAACGACGAAATGATCAAAGACCGTGTAAAAAAAGGCAGTTACACGTTCATTCCATCTTTTGTAGATAACAAAATCGCAGATAAAATTGCAGACGGACTTGCTGATTTTTTCAAAGAAATAGAAGAAGATCTCCAGCATGGAGTAAGAGGGCTAATTACTCAGAAAATCCATGAATTTGCTGTTGATCTGAAAGAAGATCCGAAGTGGGATGACGAGTTTAAAACCATCAAAAACGGACTTCTCCGAAATGATAAACTTGATGAATATTCTAATGACATCTGGGTTTCTATCAAAAAAACACTCATGAAAGAACTGCAGGAAGAGCATTCCGCATTGAAAAGCTATCTTTCTAAAAATCTGAATGAGTTTGCACAAAACTTAAAGACCGACGAAAGTCTTCAAAACAAAATTGACCACTGGGTTCGGGTAACGGCTTATAAATACATTCTTAAAAACACCCATCAGTTCGGGAACCTCATCAGCACTACTGTTGGGAATTGGCAGGGAAAAGAACTTAGCGAAAAACTGGAACTGGAAGTAGGAAAAGATCTACAGTTTATCCGGGTAAACGGAACGCTGGTTGGAGGTCTGGTCGGACTAATCATCTATACCATATCCCATTTCTTTATCTGAAAAAACTAAAACTAATGATACCCCAACCATGAAAAAAATTTTTACCGTATTCTTTTTCTTATCCCTCACATTTTTTCTCTGCCAAAAAGTTGAATTGAAGAAAGTAACAGATTCTTCGCAGATTTTCAAAGGAGAAATCGCAGGAGTTCCTATTACCATGCAGCTTCATTTCGCAGTAATTGCAGATTGCAGTCTCTATCAGTATTTTGTAGATGGATGGTATTATTACGATAAATATCAGAAGAAAATTCCGCTAACGGGGGTTTATGATTATGGTAAACTCTCATTGTATAACTTTGGTGCTAAGCAGAAAATAAATTCCAAAATATTTAAAGAAAAGATCACATCACCAAAAGCGGTAGAAAAAACAAATGAAACAGCACAGTTATTGGCTCCCAAAGAATATATTACCTTTAACCAGGACGAAGCTAAAGAAAATACAATTCAGGGAAATATTGATCTGGATAAAAAAACTCACCCAGCCAGACTTTTTACCGGTAATGATATGATTTACCGCTACAACAATTATCTGATCTTACCCAATAATAAAAAGATCAATACATTCGACTTTATCAATCAATATGGAGGAAATGAGCTGGTCTCCTATACATCGGGGGAAAATAAGAACCGGGTTTTGCTGTATTTTGAACATTCCTCAAATCTTAATGCGTGTGGAAGATGTGGGGCTAGTGAAGGTGAAAAAGGCTATCGGGTTCTTTATTTTACAAAAGACTGGAATTATAAAAACTATGAGGAATTCCTAATAGAAAGTTGTCTGGAGAACATCTATGACGTTACCAAAACGAAATCCAAAGACAGGCAAACAATACGATATAAAATAGGTAAATCTGACACTACTCCTGCCCATACCCTTACCGTAGACCTTAAGAATGCATCAGTTGTAAAGTCAAAATAAAAAAGAGGCTGTCTTAAAAGTGTCATTCTGAACACAGACTGAAAGTTTGCGAACGTAGTTCAGAAATGTAGTGAAGAATCTCATGTATTTGGTTATTAATGAGATTCTTCCTTCGTCAGAATGACAAAAGCCAAATTATTTGACTTTTGAGACAATCTATTTTTATTTTTATCTTGGTAATCTGCTTACTCTTTTCAGAAGCTCCTGATTGATCTCGTTGATCAGTTGTGGCCCTTCATAAATAAATCCTGTATAAAGCTGGATTAAACTGGCGCCTGCATCTAATTTCTCTATAGCATCTTTTGCAGAATGTATTCCTCCTACTCCAATGATTGGGAAAGCTCTGTTGCTTTTATCGGAAATATATCTGATCATTTTTGTACTTCTCTCACGGATAGGCTTTCCGCTTAGTCCGCCATTTCCTATTTGTTCCAAAACTTCCGGAGAAGTCTTCAAACCCTCTCTGTTGACGGAGGTATTGGAAACTACGATACCATCGATCTTTGTTTCTGCAATCAAATCAACAATTTCGTCCAGTTGATTGTTATTAAGATCCGGAGCTATTTTCAGTAATATAGGCTTCTGTACAGATTTTGACTGATTGATCTTCTTCACTTCTGTAATCAGCTCTCTCAGATATTCCACATCTTCAAGTTTAGCGTGGCTTCCTACATTCGGGCAGCTTACATTCAGTACAAAGTAGTCTACATGAGGATGAAGACCTTCAAAACAGTCCAGATAGTCCTGGGTATAATTTTCCGGGCTTGTATCTGTATTTTTTCCGATGTTTCCACCGATGATGATCTTTCCTTTGTTGGATTTCAGTTTTTCAATAGCCGCTTCAAGACCGTCGTTGTTGAACCCCATTCTGTTGATAATTCCCCCGTCTTCTATTAAACGGAACAGCCTTTTCTTAGGATTTCCTGCCTGGGCTCTAGGGGTTACGGTTCCAATTTCTACAAATCCAAAACCAAGATCACCCAATTCATTGAACAAAACTGCATTTTTATCAAAACCGGCAGCCAGTCCTACAGGATTCTTAAATTTCAATCCGAAAACTTCTCTTTCAAGACGTTTATCTTCAATAGGTTTTGGGAAAAATAATTGGGTAAGAAATCCAAAATTCTTAAGCATCGAAAAAGTAAAGTGATGAACTTCTTCGGGATCAAATTTGAAAAGAATTGGACGAATGAGCGATTTGTACATTGAAAAAAAGTTTTACAAAATTACTCATTTTAAAATTAATGCCAGATTGATGTATGATATTTTATCAAAATGTCTGATCTATAGTATCTATAAGTTGGAAAACAACTATATATTCTATAAATCAGAGAGATTTTTTAACGCTATGATTGCAAAGAAATATCACCATCCTGAAAACATTTTGGTTCGCAAGGGTGTTTCACTAAGCGAAGTATACGCTATCAGTCTTTGCTGAACGAAGTGCTCTTGCGATCGGAAATAAAAGTTATTTATCAATAAACTTTGCGAGCATTGTGTTAAAACAATAGGTACAGAGAAATACCTCCATTATCTCTTAAATGGGTAGAATAATTGGAAAATATTACCTTGTCAAGGTGGACCAGGTGAAGAATCGTTTGGTTTAAATTAAGAATACGAACTCAAATCGAAATTTAAAATATTCCCTACCCTTTTGAACTCTTCATTTACTGTAGCATTCAGTGTTATTTTTTCGTTGGTAATGGGATGATTAAAGACCAATTGATGGGCGTGAAGCATCAGTTTGCTCATATCAAAAGTTTCCAGCCACAGTTTATTTTGTTTATTACAGCCGTAAGGACGACATCCCAAAATAGGGTGTAAGATATGTTTAAAATGCTTTCTCAGCTGATGCATTCTGCCCGTTTCCGGTATGGCTTCTACCAGGCAGTACCGCGAAGTCTGATGTTTTCCAAAAGCTAAATCTATTTCCGAAGTCTGCAAACGGTGATAATAAGTAATGGCATTTTGCTGGGTTCCATCCTCATTGACTAAATCATAATCAATTGTTTCTTCTTCTTTTGCCCAACCCCGAAGAATGACTAAGTATTTTTTTTCAACTTGCCGTGTTGCAAATCGATCGTTCATTACTCTCAATGTATCTTTATCTAAAGTAAACAGCAAAACACCCGAAGTTTTCCGGTCTAAACGATGCGCAGGATAAACATACTGTCCGATCTGATCTCTTAATTCCTGAATAGCATAGGTATCGGCTTCTCCTGCATAATAAGATTTATGAACCAATAATCCACTGGGTTTATTAATGGCAATAAGATGTTCGTCGCGATAAAGAATTTCTAACATGGGGCAAAAGTAGAAATTTTCAACCGATTTAGCCCTGATTGAGCGGTATGTTTGAGCTCTTTTCTGAGTTTTGGGGGGGGCTCCGCCGCCGCCAAAAC